>NZ_JAJUFQ010000009.1 GCF_029263665.1 Halomonas sp. | reverse complement strand
TGATCCCTTGCCGAACTCAGCAGTGAAACCGCTCAGCGCCGATGGTAGTGTGGGGTCTCCCCATGTGAGAGTAGGTCATCGTCAGGCATCTATTCGAAAAAATCCCCCGGATACGTCCGGGGGATTTTTTTTGCGTCGAGCGACGAGCACGCTACGCTCGGGCCGCGAGCGGTTCCGGACCTCTATGTTGCTCGAAGCTTGAAGCTCGTTGCTTGCCAACTCCGGTCGCCAGGATGGTTGGAGTTTGACGTTTCTGGAGGTTGGCACAGCCCTTAGTGAGACCATCATGCTGCTCGTAGCTCGTAGCTCGTAGCTCGTAGCTCGTAGCTCGTAGCTCGTAGCTCGTAGCTCGTAGCTCGTAGCTCGTAGCTCGTAGCTCGAAATCCGCCGCTTACAACTTTCCCATTCCCTTCAACAGGAGTTTCCGGTAATCCGGTATGCCCTCTGGCGTGCCATACTGCCGCACATCTTGATATGACTGATTCCAATCCTGCCCTTGTCGGTGGTGCTGATTCATCACGCGATCGTCTAGGCGACCCTCTTGTACTGATTCTTACCATCGGCTTCATTGCAGGGTTCATTGCTCTCTCTGTGTACGATATCGATATGGTCGCGAGTGGTATTGCCACGGGCTTTGCATGGACGGCGAAGACGATGGGCAGTTATTTTCAATTACTGCTGTTGCTGACGTTCTTCATTGCCATTGGCGTTGCCATCAGCCCAAATGCGTTGGCACGTATCGGCAATCTCGATACGCCTGAGATCAGCACCTTCAAGTGGCTGTCGATGATCATGTGTACTCTGCTGGCCGGTGGGGGAGTGTTCTTTGCCGCCGGGGAACCGATATATCACTTCATCGTGACGCCCCCGGCCTTTACGACCGAACCTGGCACGCCGGATGCCATCGCTGGTGCATTGGCGCAGGCCTTCATGCACTGGGGATTTCTGGGCTGGGCGGTACTGGGTACCATGGCCGCCATCGCGTTAGCGCACGCGCATTACGATAAGGGACTGCCGCTCCAGCCGCGCACCTTGCTGACTCCCGTGCTAGGTGAACGCTGGATGAAGGGACCACTGGGGGGCGTTGTCGACGCACTATGCGTGATTGCTGTTGTAGCTGGTACCGTGGGACCTATTGGTTTCCTTGCCACTCAGGTGAGCTTTGGACTGCACCGTGTATTCGGTGTGACGGATGGATACGTCACACAACTGGCGGTACTGGCTATGCTGGGGTTGGTCTATGTCTCCTCTGCAGTGAGCGGAATTCATCGAGGTATTCAACTGCTGAGTCGCTTCAATGTGTTGCTGGCATTGGCAATTGCGGCGGTCATCTTCCTGTTCGGGCCAACTCTGTTCCTGGCCAATGCCTTTTTTCAGGGATTCGGCACTTATCTGGGCTCGTTCTTCGCGATGGCCACCATGACGGCACAGACGGCTCCTGACTGGTGGATGCAGTGGTGGACGGTATTCTTCTTTGCCTGGTTCATCGGCTATGGTCCCTTGATGGCCATCTTCGTAGCACGGATTTCACGCGGTCGTACCATCCGACAGGTCATCGTCGCGGTTGCGATCATGGCCCCGGTGGCAACGGCCATCTGGTTCACGCTACTGGGTGGTTCGGGCATCTACTATCAGTTGACCGGTGTCTTTGATCTCAGCGAGGCACTGAACAACTTCCAGTTTGATGTCGCGACCTTGACCGTCGCCGAGTCTCTGCCCGGTGGTTCCATCATGGTGTTGGCGATCCTGCTGTTGACGACGATCTTCGTTGCTACCACTGGCGACTCCATGAGTTATGCGATTTCCGTGGTCGGTAGTGGCCATGATGAGCCCAGCCCACTGATCAGGGCCTTCTGGGGGATCACCATGGCGCTGATGGCAGGCATTCTGCTGCGCATGGGAGCCGGGCAGATCAGTGCGCTGCAGCAGTTCATCGTCATTACCGCCATCCCGGTCTCTCTGGTCATGTTGCCGACGCTATGGACCGGGCCGCGTGCAGCAAGGGCGATGGCACGTGAGCAGGGGGTTGCATAGCGATGACCGTGTGCGAGGTCCCGGCCTCGTACAGAGTTCCCTTTCAGGGGCTGACAGCAGTCCTGTACCGAGACAATACATGGCCGGGAATCCAAGGTAGACTGCAGCCCCTGGCTCAACCCGGATGTCGACTCATGGCCCTGCAAGCCACGCCCTACAAGATTGAATTGAATTTCTCCGACATGGATCGCAATGTCTACGAGACGTTGCGCTTCACTGTTGCGCGCCACCCATCGGAAACCGAAGAACGCCTGGCTGCCCGCTTGATTGCTTACGTACTGTTCTATCACGAGCAGTTGGCCTTTGGCCGTGGGCTTTCGGATGTGGACGAGCCAGCCTTGTGGGAGAAGAGCCTCGATGGCAGGGTGCTGCACTGGATCGAGGTTGGACAGCCGACCAGCGAGCGCATGACCTGGTGCTCTCGACGAACGGAACGCTTCAGCCTGGTGGTCTATGGCAGCCTCCGGGTCTGGCAGGGCAAGGAGCTGGACCCCGTTCGCCAACTGAAGAACCTCAATGTGGTCGCAGTATCTCCAGAAGCGCTGGAAGAGTTGGCGCGCGATATGCCGCGCTCTCTGAACTGGGCGGTAATGATCAGTGACGGTGAGTTGTTCATCACTGACGAGCAGGGGCAGCACGAAGTGCCATTGGAGTGGTTGGTGGGCGAGCGATAAAAGGTATGATGCAAGACCTTGGTTGATGTTTGCACTGTTCATTTCACTGGTGTTCTCGCTTTGGGAAGTGCTGATCTCGATCAATGCGCTCAATGTGCAACTGCAGGATCTGGAAGGATATGCGCGGGCGTGCCAGCAGCGCTCGGGAAGTCGTGCTGAAGAGGATTAGAATGCAGCCGAATGAACTATTGATGCTATGCCGGCCTGGCTTTGAAGCAGATCTTGCAGCGGAGTTGCAGGATCGTATTCAGGCATTGGGAGAGCAGGCCGAGATCGAGCCCTGGATGAGTGAAGGGCTGGTACGGGTGATCCTCGTTGATGGACGACCGGCCAATGAGCTTCATCGGCGGTTGAAGCTCGAAAAATTGGTGTTTGCGCGTCAGACACTGGTGGCATTAGCGCCATTGCAATTGTCACGCGATGATCGCCTGTCGGCGATAGTCGATCAAGTCAAGGCCAGTGGCTGGAGCTTCGAGGAGATCTGGCAGGAAACACCGGATACCAACGAGGCCAAGGCACTTTCCGGGCTGCTGAAGGCACTTGAGCGTCCATTGTCGAGTCACCTGAAGAAGCGTGGTGCGCTGCGGCGCAAGGCAGGCGGAAGGCGCCTGCATCTGGTCTGGCGTGATGGAGAACAGGTGCAGCTGGGCATAAGCTTTCCGGGCAATCGCAGTGAATTTCCCGGCGGCATTCGTCGCCTGCGCTTTCCTCATGGCGCACCGAGCCGCTCGACGCTGAAGCTCGAAGAGGCATGGCACGAGTTCGTTCCTCGGGATCAGTGGGAAAGCCGTATTTCTGAAGGTATGCAAGCTGCCGACCTGGGGGCTGCGCCTGGAGGTTGGACCTGGCAATTGGTGAAGCGTGGGATGCATGTCTATGCCATCGACAATGGCCCGATGGACAAAGGACTGATGGCGACGGGAATGGTGGAGCACCTGCGTGAAGATGGCTTTGTCTGGGAGCCTCCTGCACGCCTGGACTGGCTGGTATGCGATATCGTCGATAAACCAGCTCGCGTGATTGTCATGGTCGAGCGTTGGTTGCTCAATCGCTGGTGCAGGGAATCGGTCTTCAATCTGAAATTGCCAATGAAGAAGCGCTGGCAGGAAGTTGACCACTGTCTGGAAGGGCTAAAGCGACGCTTGGATGAGGCAGGAGTGACGGCAAGCATTCGTTGCCGCCACCTTTATCATGACCGCGAGGAGGTCACTGTTCACGTTCAGTTGCAGTAGCACCTGGTCTTGCCTTTTCTGGCTATAAGCCTGGGAAGGCAGGTTCATAGATGCGTATTTTCTCTTCTTCGGTGAGCAGGGGTTGCAGGTATTGCATGGCGCGCAAGCGAGCTTCGCTGGTGTACCATTCTTTCCAGGCGCGGAGATCCCGCCACTTGGTGATCATCACTCGGCGATCAGAATGGCCTTGCTCAACCAGGCTTTCGCCGCCGAAGAAGCCACTGGCGCCAAGCGATTCACGCAGAGCTTCGCGTGCGGCCTGTTCATATTCTTCTTCCAGGCCTGGCATGATGCGTCGCTCAATGATGATTTTGATCATTCTTATACTCCGACTCCGAGGTATTGATAGTGGATTTTGCCGATTCGCTACCCATCAGCGACAGGGAACTGGACACCACAGGGCTATTCTGTCCTGAGCCGATCATGATGATGCACAACGCTGTGCGCGACATGAATACAGGACAAGTGCTCAAGGTAATTGCCACCGACCCTGCTACCACTCGTGATGTGCCCAAGTTCTGTCAGTTTCTGGGGCATGAGCTGGTGACCCAGCAAGAAACGGAAAGCGGATCTTATCTGTATTTTATCCGTTTGGGATGAAGTGCGGCAGGCGTATGCCTGCCGCCGTACGTCCTTTCAGGTCGAGCGATATAGGCAGTCGTCGTCTTCAAGTGCATGAGGGCATCAGGTGCATGAAGGGTGATGTGGATCATGACGGTTGGCTTGCCTCTGGAATCACCATCATGGCCAGCGCCTCCAATGTCGATGGGTCTTCTTGCCGAATACGATTGGCAATCTGGCGCTGGAAGAAATACACCACCTGGTGGCGACTGTGTCCAGGATACAGGCAGTTATCGCTGGGCAGTATCGGCACGCTATCGATCAGGCTTTCGTCGGCCAGCAGGGCCTCGATGCTGCCATCACTGTAAAGGCGCCAACCGAACACCTGCTTGAGCTGCCAGGGCGAGTTATCGTCATCCATGCACAGTGCATGTGTTCCTTGATGTTCGGGCAAGGTCTGGATGAGGGTGGTCTCTTCGGTGGCTTCGTAGTCGAAATACGCAGCTGCATGATGTAGCTCGACTTCCTTGTGCTCAGGAGGGGATTCCAGCAGCTCTTCGGTCTCTGGGTCGCGATAGCCGATGAAATGACCATAGTCGGGATCATTGAGCTGTTCGCAGGGGGCCAGTGACTCCATCCAGGGCACAAGGCCGACGATGTCACCGTTTTCTCTCAATCCCCAGGCCAGAACAGGCATGCCATAAAGGGTTTCTGGCTGAGAGGCGAGACAATAGACCATTTCCAGGCCATCAAGCTCGGGAGAAAGCCGGACGAAACGCCGACGAGCCTGGTGGCGTTGGCGCATACTCTCCAGGTCGATGACCTGGGCGGGGCGGGGTGACAACGGGATTCCCATGATGTCCCTCCAGCGGCTGCGTGGTTACTGCATCATCATCACGGCCGACCAAGGCCGGATGTTGCGCTTGGCGTCACTCTCCCATCAATAGCACAGACTGGGGACATAACGTAAGCCCCGTTGCTATGGGAAAGTAGGTTGGCATATTCGTGTGACTTGCTGGCGAAGCTGAAAGTGTTCGTCGAGAGCCGTTTGATAGCGTGTCAGTGGGGATGTGGCGCTGCCCGGAGAGAGCCAGGTCCGGCGGTAAAGGACAAAGTCTGGCGTGCCAGCGACATGGGCATCCAGAAGCGTTTCCATAGCGTTGAACCAGGTGCCGGCTTGCTCACGCAATGGTTCTAGCCAGTCGGGTGGTTTGGGTAATGCCAAAGGTCTGTCTGAAGGGCAGGATGAGGGGGCGGTGACTCCTTTAAGCAAGGTGTTGCTGTCCGCCAGAACTGTCGTAGCCAGCATCAGTGTGCGTAATAGTTCAGCACTGAGAGGCCTTTGCTGGAGGCGCTCGAAGTGACTTTCCAGAGTGGCCGACTCCGGCTGCCAGTTTGGGTCATACTGCTGCTGAACGGCTGCGGTTAGATAGTGGAGTGCGGGTAGCTGTTCATCGATAGCCGAGAAATCACCTGGAGGCAATGGTGTGCTGGCGCGGGAGAAATTGCTTCGCCACTCGTCGGAGCCGACCAGGGCATTGTAGCTGATGGTCGGAAGTTGTCGGGTCTTGAATTCCAGCAGGTGGGAGAGGCGGTTACGGTCCTCCTTGGCCAGCTTCTGTGACGGTTCACCTTGCCAGCACTCACTCAGAAGCCGCCATAGTTTCAGTTCGTACAACCATTGCTGGCTGAGTGGTGCAACCTTACCGAGCTGATTGTTGTGCCCTGCTACCAGGTTCGTGATATGGCAGCCACGCAGCGCATAGACGTCGAGCAGGCCTGAACGTATTTCTGTGGTCTCCAGCAGCAAGTCACGTTTACGCGGGAAAGCGTCGATGTTGGGAGGCGCAGGAGGATCGGAGGTGGGTTGACCGAGAGCTTTCTCCAGAGCCTGATAGTAACGCGTCAAGGCATCCTCAGTCCGGTTGTCTCCACAACTGGTCAAAGACAAGATCAGTGACAGGGCTAGCCCGAGACTCAGGCAGGCTCGCCCAAGTCTCCCTCGCCTAAATCTCTTTTGCCTAGGCCCTTTGGGTATGATCAGGTAGTGCATCCTTCTGCCTGTCGGGCACGATTGCTGCATTGGCGTAAGCGTGCACTGAGCAGTATGGCTGCCATGGTCAGGCCTGCGACTAGCCCGATCCAATAGCCGTGAACCCCCATTGGCGGTATCCAGGTGCCTAGCCCGTACTCACCTAGCCAGTGACCACCGCCGAGGCCTATCAGCCAATAGGACAGCAGGGTAAATAGCATGATGACACGTGTATCCTTGTAGCCGCGTAGAGCGCCTGCAAGAGCAACTTGCAGCGCATCGGAGAGCTGGTACAGCATGGCCAGGCCCAATAGGCTGAGTGTCAGGACCTGGACGGCCTGATCGTGAGTGTAGAGGGCAATCACGGGGCGTGCAGTCAGCCACAGTATGAGGTCGTTGAGCAGTGCAACCGCCGCTGCGATCAGCACACCGTTCCAGGCTACCAATCGGGCCAGACGTGCATCGCCCCGCCCCAGGGCATTGCCTACTCGTACGGTCAGAGCCATGCCCAGGGAGAGCGGCATCATGAACAGCAGGGAAGTGTAATTAAGGGCTACCTGATGAGCGGCAACTACGACTTCCCCGAGGCTGGCAACAAACAGGGCGATCAGGGTGAAAAGCGTGACTTCGACAAAGATCGCGATGCCGATGGGCACCCCCACATAGAGCAGCTCTCCGATTGCCCGTGGCGAAGGCATGGCGGGTGAGTGCCATAGATCAATATCACGGTAGGCGCGACTCTTGCGAGTATAGAGCACCATGGATAGCGCCATTACCCACATGGCGAAGGCGGTAGCGATACCGCAGCCAAAGGCGCCAAGGGCAGGGAGTTCCAACACAAAGTCGGGAGTCGCATCACCGAGCAGCGCCTGAATACCCGTGCCGCCATAGATCAGCAAGTAGTTGGCCGGAATGTTGACTGCCAGGCCGATCAGGCTGATCCACAGCGACGGACGAGTGTGATTGAGTCCATCAGAGAAGGCGCGCAATGTCATGAAAATAGCCACACCAGGCATACCAAAGGCCACTGCTCCGACATAGTCGGAGGCTTTCGTGGCCACCGCCGGAGGCACATCCATCAAACGAAAGATGGGGTCGACCCATAGGCTCAGAGCCAGAGCCGACAACAGGCCCATGACAAGGCCCACCCACATGGCCTGGTGGACGTTAGGGCGAATGCGCTCCAGCCGGTTGCCGCCAGACAATTGAGCGACAATTGGCGTCAGTCCCATCAGGGTGCCAGTCATCAGCAGCATCAGCGGCACCCACAGACTGGCTCCGACAGAAACGGCAGCAAGGTCGGAAGCGCTCAGACGTCCGGTCATCATGATGTCGACGACGCTCATGCCTGCCTGGGCGAGTTGAGCACCACAGATCGGCAAGGCAAGTCGGATCAGTGGCCAAGTCTCACGACGACTGGTCGCGAGAAAGTCAGTGGGTAGAACGCGCAAGGTTTTCATGCTCCATGCAGAAGGGCCGGACATCATGTCCGGTATCAATCTAGTGTATCAGTGCCTGCACCATTTTGGAGCTTTGCTACGCAGCGACCCGCAGGCTTGGTATCCTAGAGGGCTTAATTCATGGCTGTTCCTGTATAGGTATTCGAGTGTCCCACTGTCTTGACGATGTTATCGCGTTATTTGATGGGGTGTTTCAGAAGACTTTCCGCACTCGTCTGGTGCGTGGTGGCGATGAGCCGTTGTACCTGCCCGCAGATGATGACTCACCCTGGCATCGTGTCATCTTTGCTCGGGGCTTCTATTCCAGCGCACTGCATGAAATCAGCCACTGGTGTATTGCTGGTGCTGCCCGGCGCCAATTGGAAGACTACGGTTACTGGTATACGCCAGATGGGCGTGATGCCGAGCAGCAGCGTGCCTTTGAAAAGGTTGAGGTTGCCCCCCAGGCTCTAGAGATGTTGTTCAGTGAAGCCTGTGGCCTGCCGTTTCATGTCAGCGTTGACAACCTGGGAGAGGTGGAAGTCGACCGGGAAGCCTTTGCCAGCCAAGTCCAGGAAAGAGCCGGACGCTATCGCAGCGAAGGATTGCCGTGTAGGGCCCAGGCCTTTGAGCAGGCATTGCGCAGTTTTTACCAGGATGGCCAGGACATGTCGTTGGCCATTGTTGCTGGGCTTGAGTGCCTTTCAGGCTCGCATGAAGACACTCGTGAGCCCCTTATGGAAACCCAGGAATAACGCGAGGGTCTCTACTCTTCGCTCCATTCGCTGCCGTTCAGGCGACGATGTAGATGCAGCATGACCTCGACTTCCTGTTCGGGGCGCATGGGTTCCATTCCCAACTCGCCAAAGAGTTCGTTACGTGCCTGAGACCATTCTCCTGCAGGAAGGTCATGGTAGAGACTGTCTGCCGGTGCCAGTTCGACGAACGGGTCTATACCATAGACATCGAAAAGGCGTGACAGGGCGGCTTCGTCATCGAATACACCAGCGGTGTAGAGAGTGGCGTTGAAGTGATCACTCTCCAGTTCGCGAATGACGTCCAGGGGGCTGACGCCCATACTGGAAAGTTCCTCCAGACTGTAGTCGCCCAGGGACAGTGTTTCACTGTCGAGCCAATCATCATCGGGCTGAATCAGCGTGTGCTTGATTCGGCCATCTTGCAGGCTCCAGGCAATCGCCAGGGGTAAACCACCATCTTCGCCAGTTTCCACTGCGATGAAGGCAGGTATTTCAGGCATACTCTCCGTGGCCATAATCAGGACTCCTCTCCTGGCGTATCACCTGGACCTGTGTTGGGTCCGTTATTCGAACTTGCTGATGGTGCTGCGATACCAAAGAACGCCAAGGCTGTGGTGGTGGTGCTGGCAGCCAATTGGGCTTCGCTTTCGCCTCGCCAGTGGGCAATTTCCCGAACAATCCATGGCAGTAGTGCGGGCTCATGGCGCCGTCCCTTTAGCTTGGCCGGAAGATTGCGAGGCAGCAAATAAGGGCAGTCTGTTTCTACCATCAGACGATCAGCAGGGATATCCGCTACCAACTCGCGCAGGTGGTGGCCGCGCCGTTCATCGCAGATCCATCCAGTCAGGCCAATATGCAGGTCCTGATCCAGGTAGCCGTATAACGTGTCCTTGTCTGCCGTGAAACAGTGCACGACGGCATGCCGGATATCATCCCTCCAGGACTTGAGGATGTCGCACATTCGTGCGCCGGCATCGCGCTCATGAAGAAACAACGGTAAGCCGCTTTCTACAGCCAGGCCGAGTTGGGCTTCGAAAGCTCGTTCCTGTTCACTGGGGGTGGAAAAGTTGCGATTGAAGTCCAGGCCGCATTCGCCAACAGCAACGACTTCAGGCAGGCGATGCAGGTCGGCCATGGCATTGTGCAGTTGGGGCGTCCAGTCACTCGCGTGATGTGGATGCACGCCAGCGGTTGCGTAGAGGCCGGGGTAGCGTTGGCATAGTGCCACTGCCTGTTCAGCATTGTGCAGTTCGGTACCGGTGAGTACCAATGTCTGGACACCAGCTACATGTGCCCGCTGCAGGGTGGCTTCCAGGTCGCGGGCAAAGCTCTCGTGAGTCAGGTTTGCACCGATATCGACCAAAGGTGTCGGCGAGCGGAAGCGCAATGCTTCGGGAAGCCCTTTGTCGATGGATGACGAGGAATGGACAGTGGGCAAGTGACGGCTCCTTGGATGATTTCTCACACGAAAACTGGCAGCGACATGGCACTTTTCGTTCAAGACGAGAATTGTACCTGTAGCACCTCACGGCATGCACCTGACGATGGGTGCATGAGTTACACTTGCGTGATCAAGCAATGGAGAGGTGACGTGTGACCCTGCTACGACTGGAGCAGCTGCAACTGGCCTATGGCCATCATATTTTGCTCGACAATGCCGACCTGACCCTGGAAAAGGGAGAGCGGCTGGCGCTGGTAGGGCGCAATGGGACCGGCAAGTCGACCTTGTTGCGACTGGTGTCCGGAGAGAATCAAGCGGATTCAGGCGTTATCTGGCGTGCTCCGGGCCTCAAGATCGGCGTGCTCGCCCAGGATCTTCCGGAAGCCAGTGACGAGAGTATTTTCGATGTAGTGGCCCAGGGGCTTCCCGAGGCGGGAAGCCTGTTATCTGAGTACCATCGGTTGATACAGTCCGACGAACCGGACATGGCCCGGGTGGCATCGCTGCAGACCCGATTGGAGGCCATTGATGGTTGGTCCTTTCATCAGCGCATAGGGGTGGTGTTGAGCCGTCTGGGCTTGCCTGAGGATGCCGCAATGTCATCCCTGTCGGGTGGCTGGCGCCGGCGTGTGGCATTGGCCAGGGCTCTGGTGGCCGAGCCCGATCTGCTGCTGCTGGATGAGCCGACCAACCACCTGGATCTGGACACCATCACCTGGCTCGAAGAACAGGTCGCTTCCTTCCCGGGAGCCGTGCTGTTCATCACCCACGACAGGGCTTTCCTTTCGCGCCTGGCGACCGGCATTCTGGAACTGGACCGTGGGCGTCTGGGACGTTATCCCGGTGATTACTCTGCCTACCAGGCTCAGAAGCAGCATGAACTGGAAGTCGAAGCCAAAGAGAATGCCGAGTTCGACAAGAAGCTGGCTCAGGAAGAAACGTGGATTCGCCAGGGTATCAAGGCCCGGCGCACCCGTAACGAGGGCCGGGTAAGAGCGCTTGAACAACTGCGCCGTGAACGTAGCCAGCGCCGTGAACGCCAGGGTACCGCCACACTATCGGTAGATAGCGGGGAGCGCAGTGGCAAGCGTGTGGTGGAACTGACCAATGTCACTCAGCACTTCGAATCATCCACGGTGATTCGTGATCTCAGCATCGAGATTCAGCGAGGTGATCGTATTGGCTTGATTGGTCGTAATGGCGCAGGCAAGACGACGTTGCTCAAGATTCTGCTGGGGGAACTGGAACCTAGTGAAGGAGAAGTTCGTCTCGGCACCAAGCTGCAAGTCGCTTACTTCGATCAGCTGCGTGCCGGCCTGGAGCTGGAGAAGAATGTCTACGACAACGTGGCCCAGGGGAGTGACAGGGTCGTGGTCGGTGGGCGAGACCGCCATGTGATGAGCTACCTGCAGGATTTCCTGTTCTCCCCTGAGCGAGCTCGTCAGCCGGTCAAGGCGCTGTCTGGTGGCGAATCCAACCGCTTGCTGTTGGCCAAGCTGTTTACCCAGCCTGCCAATGTCCTGGTGCTCGATGAGCCAACCAACGACCTGGATGTGGAAACGCTGGAACTGCTCGAGGAACTGCTGCTGGACTTCGATGGCACCCTGTTGCTGGTATCCCATGACCGCGCTTTCATGGATAACGTAGTGACCAGCGTTCTGGCTTTCGAAGGCGGCGGGGCGGTGCGCGAGTACGTGGGGGGATACAGTGACTGGGTCCGCCAGGGCGGCAAACTGCCACCTGCACCCTGGGAAGGTGGTTCACGTTCGGGCAGCAAGGGAGTGAATGGCAGGGCCGAGAAAGCGGATGTCGAGAACACCGAAGTTGGCGGCGTTGAGAAAGGCAAGCTTGAACAAGTGAGGCAAGTAGAGAAGAAGGCCGTGCCAGCGCGACCTGCCAAGCTATCCTACAAGCTGCAACGGGAACTCGATGCTTTGCCTGCCGAGATCGAGCGGCTTGAAGGCGAGATCGCCACATTGGAAGCGGAAGTGGGGAATCCTGCCTTTTATCAGCAGGACTCCGGTTCCATCAATGAACGCCTTGGGGTGCTACAGGCAACCCAAGAGAGTCTCGAAGTTGCCATGGAGCGTTGGATGGAACTGGAAGCCATGGCCAGCGGCGAGAGCTAAGGACCTGCGCGAGGGCCACGGACACGGCGTCCGTGGCCAGAAAGTTGGTTTACTCTTCGCTTTCCTTGCCGACGCGCACCGCGAGCACGTCACATTGCGCACCATGCAACACGCCAGTGGACGTGGAGCCAAGCAACAGGGCGAAGCCATGGCGGCCGTGAGAACCAACGACGATCAGATCGACACCATTATCCTCGGCAAAGCGATGGATCTCTGTATCTGGCATGCCGACAACAACGTGCTGGTCATCCTTGGCAACGTGGGCATCGGCGATTTCGCCCAGGCGCTGCTTGGCATGCTCGTCCAGTTGATCCTGAATACTGGTCAGGTCCATTGGAATGTCGCCGCCATAGGCAAAGCCGAGCGGCTCCAGCGTGTGGATGATGGAGAGTTTGGCGTGGTTACGGTCGGCAATCTGCAAGGCGCGCTCAAGGATCTTGTGGGAATCCTTGGTCAGATCAACAGCGACCAGCACATGACGATACTCGTTGCTCATGGGGTAATGCCTCCAGCGGCAGTCGATGAGAGAAATCCTGTGTTCAACTCTAGGACGCTCGTGTGACCAAGACAACGTTATTGATCAACCTTTTACCAGAGGAAGGCTTATGTTATGGGTGATCATCCTGGTGGTGGTAGGCATGGCGTTCGCGCCGGCCATGTGGCTCAGGCCTACTGCCAGAGAGCGCCATCTAGGCAAGCTGCGAGATGCGGCGGTTCATTCTCACGTCAGTGTCAAGTTGGAGACGTCGCCTTTGCATGGCGATAACGACAAGATGGCGGCCTATCGTTGGCCTTATCCTGCACAGCGCCCGGGGCCTGTCTTTATGCTGGTTCGCGAAGCGCATGCCAGTCAAGCGTTGAAGCTCTGCGAGCCTGGATGGCGTTGGCGGATTGAGCCGTTGCGGCCTATGCCTCCCTCGGTCAACACCAGCTTCCTGCGATTGTTGTCGAAGTTGCCGGTAGATGCCTGTGTTGTGGAATCCAACGCCAAGGCACTGACCCTATGGTGGGACGAGTCTCTGGATGCTGAGGATTTCTGTTCCTTGGCGGCTCCTGCTGCGGCACTCAGGGATGCCTTGCAGGGGCGGCCGGACCAACCCAGTGGCGGTGTGCCTGGAGCGCCGATCTGAATTGAGGCTGCCAGACCTCCCTGAGGTGGAGGGGAGGTCTGGTTTCAGAGGGACTGATGACGGGGAGATCAGCAGTCGTCGCCCTTGCTTCCATCAGGGTTGAGCAGCGCCATGCCGTTGGCCTCGATACGGCCAAGAATTTCGCTGAGCTTCTGCTGATCATCATCCTCCAGCCCTGCCAGCATTTCGGCTCGGGCCTGCTTGACGATAGCGTCAATCTTTTCCAGCAGAGGAGAGGCCTGCTCGGTAAGATGAATGCGCTTGGTTCGGCGGTCCTGGTCGCAAGGGTGTCGCTCGACAAGCCCCTGTTCACATAATTGATCCAGCGTACGTACCAGTGAAGGGGCTTCGACGCCAATGGCACGAGCCAGGTCGCATTGAGGCTGGCCTTCAGGCATTTGCCACAGATGATAAAGCGTGACCCAGCGCGTTTGAGTCAATCCCAGTGGTGCCAGGCGCTGGTCCAGAACGGCACGCCAGATGCGTGGGGCGCGGGACAGCTGTAAGCCAATATTCTCATTCATGTCGGTTCGCAATTAGGAAGTCTGCAAATAATTAGATTGTCGGAATGCTTGTGGCGTATTGCAAGTGTCACTCCTCCCAGGAATCGTCATTGTCTTTCCCTGAGGAGTGTTCCTTGTTCTCCTGCTGTTCTTTGTCCTTGGCATCGTTATCTGCCGAGGTCCCTGAGGACGCTTTGCTTGCCTGGGGCGTAGCATCGTCCGCTCCGGCCTGTGGGGACGGTCGTGCTGGCTCCTTTTCTATCGGAGTCTGTTGGCCGGCTGTTGGTTCCGGTGCAGTGCTGCGCCAATGCAAATTCAGTCCAGGTATACCAACCTGGGGCGTGATATTTCCGTTGGCGAGAGTGGCGTTATCTGGATTATCGCTGACGTTGAAATGGATCTCGCCAATACGCTGACCGCCGCTGGTCATGACATCAATACGCCAGCGGCCCTTGCTGTCATCGGGGAAGCGCGTCTTATGGGTCCAGGCACGATAGCCCTTGGCCCGACCGCCATGGATTTCCAGGGGGATGCGATCGACCAGCTTACCGTCGCGATACCACTCATGAACAATGTCTTCACGCAAACCACGAGGGGCGTGGATCGCGGTGTAGGCATAGAGCCCTTGTGCTTTCAGAGCTTCGGGGGTCAGGGCGATACTACCTTTGGGTTGCCTTGCCTCAACATCGAAGGATGGTGACAAGGCACTGCCCGATAACCACAGCGTTGCCGGCGGAACCCAATAACGCCCGAACCAGGCAAGCGATGCCAACAATGGCAATAGCGCGAACATGGCCAGCCAGCGCCCGGGTGTCATGGGACTCAGCAGTTGAAGCAGGCTAGGCAGGCTGAACACGACCATGCACAGAGAGGCCAGGACCAAACTCTGAGTGGTCGTCAGTTGCAGTATCAGCGGAAGAGTGACCAGCACGATCAGGAAGACGCACTGGGCGTGGAAGACGATGTACAACCAGCGTTTATGCTCAGCCAGGCGGTAATACAGCGGGTCCAGAATCGATAGTACGGCCATGCACAGCATGGCCAGGGTGAACAGCGCCTGGCCACTGGTCCAGACGGTTGTTGCCAGTAGGAAAGGCAGAGTAAAGAACAGGGTCTCCTGATGGACCATCTGCGTAATGAACGTCATCAGGCCGCGGGGAGATACTGGCAGGCCACGTTGTTGCAGGCGACGTTCAATGAGGCTTTCCGACAGTAGCAGGAGCCAGGTCAGTATCATGCCTGCAGCAAGCAGGATGCCTAGCCATTGCTGCCGTTGGACCAGAAAGAAACTGGCGACACCTGTAGCGAAGGCCACGGGTGGCCATACCCAATGCCAAGGACGCAGCCGCTCCGCCCAGCGCTCGATAATGAGATGCAGGCGGACCAGAGGACTTGGGGAAGAGGGTGATGGTGTCAAGGGCGTGCCAATGTTCTGTGCGAAAGTGAGCATTTTATCAGACCTGACGCCAGGTGCAGGAAGATCCGGAGGATATCTCATCAATGACCTGCATTAACGCTCTGCCGACTCCGTGCATATGTTCCTTGGTAGGGGTTGACGTCATTCCTGCTTTGCACCAAGCTGCAATGAATCAAACGGCCGTATGAATTGATGGTTTCACAGCGCTGGGATTCAATGTGTTGTCTTCATCGCTCGCATTCGGAAATGGTTGGTTGATGTCGTGAAGGCTGTGAACCAACGCTTCCTTCAGTACAACAAGCGGAGACCCCTGGATGATCTATCAAGGCAATGCCATCACGGTGGCACGCAATGGCGATGATATCGCCATACTGACCTTCGACCTCAAGGACGGGTCAGTGAACAAGCTGTCTGCGGCGGTGGTCGCGGAATTGGGCGAGGCACTCGAGGCAGTGCGCTCTGAGAGCAGTATCAAGGGCCTGATGCTCAGAAGTGCCAAGGAAGCCTTCATTGTCGGTGCGGATATCACCGAGTTTCATGGCATGTTTGAGGAAGGCGAAGCCGCGATCCAGGCCATGCTCGAGCGTGTGCACGGAATCTTCAATGGTCTCGAGGACATGCCGTTCCCGACGGTCACGGCGATCAATGGCCTGGCGTTGGGCGGAGGTTGTGAAGTGGTGCTCTGTACCGATTTTCGGGTAATGAGCGATACAGCAAAGATCGGGCTGCCAGAGACCAAACTTGGCATTCTTCCCGGCTGGGGCGGTTGTGTCCGTCTGCCACGCCTGATCGGTGCCGACAACGCCATCGAATGGATTGCCGGTGGCACGGAAAATCGTGCCGACGCCTGCCTCAAGGTTGGTGCCGTTGATGCGGTGGTGCCCGGGGACCAGCTCGAGGCGGCTGCATTGGACATTCTGGCGCGCGCCAATGCTGGTGAGTTGGATTTCGAAGCGCGACGTCGCGAAAAGACCAGTCCGCTGAAGCTCAACTCCATTGAACAGATGATGGCCTTCGAGACCGCCAAGGGCTATGTTGCTGGCAAGGCCGGTCCGCACTACCCGGCACCGGTGGAATCGATCAAGGTCATTCAGAAGGGAGCCGGTGAAGGTCGTGAGCGTGCCCAGGCCATCGAAGCAAAGAGTTTCGGCAAGCTGACGCAGACCGATGTCTGCTTCAATCTGGTCGGCCTGTTCATGAATGACCAGGTGGTCAAGAAGAAGGGCAATGAATACATGAAGCAGGCCCAGTCGGTGAAGCAGACCGCCGTGCTGGGTGCTGGCATCATGGGTGGCGGCATTGCCTATCAGAGCGCCTCGAAAGGCACCCCCATTCTGATGAAGGACATCAAGGAAGAGGCCATCGAGCTGGGGCTGAAGGAGGCACGCAAGCTGTTCGGCAAGCAGGTCGAGCGTGGTCGTCTGACCACGGATGGGATGGCACAGAAGCTTTCCAATATTCGCCCGACCCTGTCCTATGGCGACTTCGAGCACGTCGACCTGGTGGTCGAGGCGGTGGTCGAGAATCCCAAGGTCAAGGCTGAGGTCCTGGCGGAAGTCGAAGCTCAGGTGCCCGAGACCACCATCCTGGCGTCCAATACCTCGACCATTTCCATTACCCGTCTGGCTGAGAACCTCAAGCGCCCCGAGAACTTCTGCGGCATGCACTTCTTCAACCCAGTGCATCGCATGCCGCTGGTTGAAGTCATTCGCGGTGAAAGGACCAGCGATGCCGCGGTCGCTGCAACCGTGGCCTACGCCCGCGCCATGGGCAAGACACCGATTGTGGTCAATGATTGCCCCGGATTCCTGGTCAACCGTGTGCTGTTCCCCTATTTCGGTGGCTTCAGCCTGCTGGTTGAGCAGGGCGCCGATTTCCAGCGTGTCGACAAGGTCATGGAGAAGTTCGGCTGGCCGATGGGCCCGGCTTACCTGCTGGATGTGGTGGGTATGGACACCGCAGTGCATGCCAACGAAGTGATGGCGGAAGGCTTCCCGGACCGCATGGCTCAGGGTGGCATGAATGGCGGCAAGACCGCGATTCAGGTGATGTTCGAGAATGATCGTCTCGGTCAGAAGAATGACAAGGGTTTCTACGCCTATGAGGAAGATCGCAAGGGCAAGCCGAAGAAGGTCAGCGATGAACAGGCCATCGCGCTGGTCAAGTCGTTGGCAGCCAACCCCCGTGAGTTCAGCGACGAAGACATCATTGCACGCATGATGGTACCGCTGTGTCTCGAGACGGTACGTTGCCTGGAAGACGATATTGTCGGGAGTGCCGCTGAAGCGGACATGGCGCTGATCTACGGCATTGGCTTCCCGCCCTTCCGGGGTGGTGCGCTGCGCTACATCGATGCCATGGGGCTCCCCGAATTCGTGGCACTGGCCGATGGACTGGCCGATGAACTTGGCGCGCTGTACGCACCGACCGAACGTCTGCGCCAGATGGCCAATAATGGCGAAACCTTCTACGCCCGATAACACCACCACACAGGAGAATATCCATGAGTTTGAATCCGAGAGATATCGTGGTGGTCGACGGCGTTCGTACCGCCATGGCCCGAGCGAAGAATGGTGCCTTCCGTCATGTGCGCGCCGAGAATCTATCCGCCGAGGTCATGAATGCGTTGTTCAAACGTAATTCTGGCCTCGACCCGAGCAGTGTCGACGATGTGATCTGGGGCTGTGTCAACCAGACCCTCGAGCAATCGATGAACATCGCACGCAACGCCCAGATCATGACCGGCATGCCGCGCTCTGTGCCGGCGCAGACGGTCAATCGCCTGTGTGGCTCGTCAATGAGTGCACTGCATATTGCTGCTGCCAACATCAAGGCCGGCATGGGTGACTTCTACGTCATTGGTGGCGTCGAGCACATGGAGCATGTGCCCATGACACATGGTGTCGATGTCAACCCGGCGGCCAGCAAGTACGCCGCCAAGGCAGCAATGATGATGGGACTGACCGCAGAACTGCTGGGCAAGCTGCACGGCATCAGCCGCGAGGACCAGGATGCCTTCGGTGTGCGCTCCCACCAGCGTGCCTGGCAGGCTCAGCAATCCGGTGGCTTCGACAACGAGATCGTCGGTGTCGAGGGACACGACAGCGAGGGGCGTCGCATCCTGGTCAACAAGGATGAAGTGATTCGCCCCGAAACTACCCTCGAGTCGCTGGGGGGGCTCAAGCCGGTGTTCGACCCGCGTAGTGGCACGGTGACCGCCGGCACTTCCTCGGCGTTGTCGGTGGGTGCCAGCGCGATGGCTGTGATGAGCTACGAGCGTGCCCAGGCGCTGGGGCTTGAGCCCATCGCTCGTGTGCTGTCGACCGGTGTGGCGGGGTGTGATGCCTCGATCATGGGCTATGGCCCGGTACCGGCATCCCAGAAGGCGCTCAAGGCAGCCGGCCTGACCATTGGAGACATCGATACCGTCGAATTGAATGAAGCCTTTGCTGCTCAGGCACTGCCGGTGCTCAAGGATCTCGGTCTGCGCGACAGCATGGACGAAAAGGTCAACCTGCATGGCGGCGCTATTGCTCTGGGTCACCCGCTGGGTTGCTCCGGTGCGCGCATCTGCACCACGCTGCTGAATGTCATGAAGCAGCAGGACACCCGGCTGGGGCTCGCCACCATGTGCATCGGCATGGGCCAGGGCGTGGCCACGGTGTTTGAACGCCTCAACTGATGGTTTTGACGGTCGCGGGTGTTGATGTGTGACCGTCAGTCAGGAAGAAGAGCGGTGGCTGCTTGCAGCCACCGCTCTTTGCGTTGCAGTGAGTGATCATGGGTCATGATGGCCAGCAGAAAAAGCTAGAGAATACCGCTGTCGAGGCCGGCAGCCATGGCCATGGCCAGTTCCTCGACCTGCTGCTCGAAGGCGTCCTGCCAGTCTCCACGCAGGATCAGTGGTTCCTGTACCCACCGCCAGCGTAACCCGGTGATGATGCCTTCCACGGCACGTCGAGTGCCGGTGCCGTCATGACCGGCGCGAATGTACAGGGCGCAGGGCAGGCCTTGAGTGTGGTCGAGAAGTGGATAGTAGCTTCGATCGAAGAAGTCCTTCAGGGCGCCGCTCATGTAGCCGAGGTTCTCGGTAGTACCGAGCAGGATGGCATCCGCCTGAAGCACGTCCTCTGGTCCGCACTCCAGAGGAGCCTTGCAGGTTACCTCCACAGCGTCGATATCCGGGTGGCCTGCGCCCCGGCAAGCGGCGTCGCGCAGCTTCAGGGTATTGGGTGAAGGGGCATGGGCGACGATCAGCAGGCGTTTCATTCAGCATGACTCTTCATTGCACGGCTGCCCTTGACCGGGAAGCATCAGTTCTCGCTACGATGTCAGAGGATGGTAGCAGGATGACTTGCAGGACCGCGTTTCCTGCTGACGCCCCCATTCCCATGTGTAACTCCAGGAGAACCAAAGATGAAATTCGCACTTTCTTCTCTTCGCGTTTCCAGCCCAGACTTTGCTGATGACGCTCCTTTGTCGGCTCGTCACAGCCAGGAAGCAGATGATCTGTCACCGGCGCTCAGCTGGAGAGAGGTGCCTGATGGCACTCGCGGTATTGCGGTGATATGTCACGATCCGGATGCTCCCGTGGTCAACAATGGCGGTTACGGTTATGTACATTGGGTGCTGTATAACCTTCCTGCCTCGGTGACCGAGCTGGAGGAAGGCAGCAAGTTGGGTACTGCAGGTGTCAATGATGGCGGCTCTCTAGGTTATTGTGGACCAATGCCGCCCCAGGGCCACGGCTTGCATCGATATTACTTCTGGGTGCTGGCGCTGGATACAGAGACAGACTATCCAGAGGGGCTGACGTTGGCAGATTTTCTTGGCAAGGTGGAACCTCATGTCCTAGGCATGAACAGGATCATTGGCACGTATCGCCGAGAGCCTTGAGACTATCTGCATCACTGGCTTTTAACGTTATCACGGAGTAGGCTTGGGCGCCCGTCATACTAGGTGATAGTGTCATGAGTGAACTGCCTCCCTGTCCTAGCTGCCAGTCTCCATATGCATATGAGGACGGTGCTCAGTTGATCTGCCCCGAATGTGGTCATGAATGGGTCCCGGGAGAGGTCCAGGAAAACGATGCAAAAACGGTACGAGATGCCAACGGCAACGAATTGGCGGATGGCGATACCGTTACCGTGATCAAGGACCTCAAGGTCAAGGGCTCTTCGTCCGTGGTCAAGGTAGGTACCAAGGTCAAGAACATCCGCCTGGTGGATGGTGATCATGATATTGACTGCAAGATTGATGGCATTGGTGCGATGAAGCTGAAGTCGCAGTTCGTCAAGAAGGTCTGACGTCTCATCAGCCGCGTTGTGTGTGCAGGCCCCCATTCTGAAGAACAGAATGGGGGCCTGGTGTTTATCGGCACCATATCTGCCTCCTGGCAGGGGAGAGAATAGCTCGCGCGCCTTTCACAAGTAGCGCCTAATCTGATGCAAAAGGGAATAGATCGGGAGCACGGACAATGCACGAGAGCAGATACCGAGTCCTGTTTCTGGCCCTATGTTTGGTGCTGGCAGGATGTGACGGCAGTGACAGGGGCGAAGCAGATAATGCATCACCGCGACCCTCTGGTGATGTCCAGGAAGTGCCGGAGAATGCAAGTCCGGCACAGAATAGCGCAGGGCAGCCTTCAGATGAGCCGACGGAACCGCCGCCGGATGTTGCCATGGCAGATCCAGTAACGGTCTCGCTTGATGCCCGGTTGCAGAGTGATCGCCGAATGCTGGTGACAGGGAATACCAACCTGCCTGATGGCACACGACTGTCAGTTCTGGTTGAGCGTGAAGCCAGTGGTGTGCATTGGCAGGAGCGGACCACGGTTGTCGAAGGGCGCTTTGAAGTGGGGCCTCTTGGGCCTGGCAGTGGACTGCCAGATGGTGGTTATCGTTTGCGGGTCCAGACGGAGCCCTCGAGTGTCCAGCCTCGTTCGGTGCAGCAACGCCTGGGAGAAAAGGGAGAACACCTGAGAGGCTCTCTTGTGCAGGATTCACCTCACGGGCTGGGAAAGGTCATCAATGCCGGTCAGCGTGTACTGGTCGGTCAGGAAGTTCGACGAACCATCGATGATGTACAGGTTCAGGAAAGGCAGTAGGGTGGTCTTGCCTGATCATGACCACGCGCGCTCCAGGTACCGTTTATGCAGCGCTGCTGCCATCATTGCCACGGTAGCCCTGCGAAAGACAATGATGACGAAGCCTTTGCAGCCCTGTGCATCGAAGGGCAGCAGGCCATCCGTTGAAGGCTGTCAAGTTGATGTGAGTGCTTGCTATACAGGCTCGTGGCGCCACAGGGCGACAATCTTGGCCGTCAAGCGCATGCCACTATGATAACGAGTGACATCCTGTTGGCCTTCCTGCTGAAAGATCAATTGGCCAGTGGGGTCCTGGGCCACGTGGCGAATACACAGCTTGTCGTTTTCGGCAACGAGATAGAGGCCTGGCTGACGAAAGATTTCAGTGGGGGCAACGGCTGCCAGATCCATCTGGCGTAGAAAGTCAAATTCTTCACCGGGCCCTGGTGTCAGTAGGTGGCAATCACCGTCCCAGCGTTGTCCGGGAATCAGTTCCAGAGGCAGATCGATGCCTTTATGCGCCGCTTCGTTCCAGGGCAGTGGCAAGTGGGAGCGAAGGTATAGCGGAGAAGGCCGGTTGGGTTCACCCTCCAGCAGATGAGATAGAGGGCAGTTCAGGGCCTGGGATAGGGCTACCAGCCGTTCGTGTCCGATCTGCTTGATAGCACCGGACTCCCAGTAGGAGATGGTGACATCCGAGACCCCCACCTGACGTGCAAGCGCAGCCTTGTTCAGACCTGCGGCTATGCGAAGTTGCTTGATGCGCGGACCCAGCGCGTCCATGAAACCTTCCTTCGACTCGTTAAACGAAACTGGAATACTCATGGATTCGGCCTGCGCATGCAATATCCAACGTCAACTAAGTGCTCCTCGGTACGTCTGGCTGCGATGGACGGCAGAGGTGCGTATAATGTCGTCCATTCTGCTGCAATGGCCTGTACGAGGCGGGCCGGCACCTGCTACCGGTGCTTGCGCTGAACCAGGATGTAGCTTTCTTTTTCCAGGATGCAGGACCCTATGACTGTTCGCACGCGAATCGCGCCTTCACCCACGGGTGACCCTCACGTAGGCACTGCCTATATCGCACTGTTCAATCTGTGCTTCGCTCGCCAGCATGGCGGTGAGTTCATTCTGCGCATCGAGGATACCGACAGGGTTCGCTCGACAGCTGAATCGGAGCAGATGATTCTCGACTCACTGCGCTGGCTCGGCCTGGAGTGGAATGAAGGGCCTGATGTGGGTGGGCCACATGGTCCCTATCGCCAGAGCGAGCGTGGTGATATCTATGCAGAACATGCCCAGCGTCTCATTGAGGCTGGACATGCCTTCAAGTGCTACCGCACCAGTGAAGAGCTGGATGAACTGCGAGAAGCGCGCAAGGCAGAAGGCCAGCATCTGGCACTCAAGCCTGCCGACCTGGCTCTGGAACCACAGGAACAGGAGCGTCGTGAGCGTGAGGGAATGCCCTATGTCGTGCGCATGATGGTGCCGGACAATGGGACCTGCGTTGTCGAAGATATGCTGCGTGGCACTATCGAAGTGGACTGGGGGCAGGTTGATGCACAGATCCTGCTCAAGTCAGATGGCATGCCGACATACCACCTGGCCAATGTGGTCGACGATCACTTGATGGGTATCACGCATGTGTTGCGTGGTGAGGAATGGATCAATTCCGCTCCCAAGCATCAACTTCTGTATGAGTATTTTGGCTGGGACATGCCTAGGCTGTGCCATATGCCCCTGTTGCGCAATCCGGACAAGTCCAAGCTGTCCAAGCGCAAGAATCCTACGTCTATCAATTACTATCGGCGTATGGGGTTCCTGCCTCAGGCCGTGACGAATTATCTGGGACGAATGGGCTGGTCGATGCCCGATGAGCGCGAGAAGTTCTCCCTTGAGGAAATGATGGCGAACTTCGATATCCAGCGTGTTTCTCTGGGAGGTCCGGTATTTGACCTGGACAAGCTGACCTGGCTCAACGGCGTGTACCTGAGAGAAGACCTGGATGACCGTGGCTTCCTTCAGGCATTGATGAACTGGGCCTTCAACGAGGAATACCTGAAGGATATCCTGCCTCAGGTTCGTACTCGGGTGGATACCTTGTCCGATGTAGCGCCATTGGCTGCACACTTCTTCTCGGGCATGCCTGCCATCACAGAAGCTAGCTTCTCTGATGTGAAGATGGAACGTGAGGACCTGGTCAAGCTGCTGCAGTTCCTGGTGTGGCGCTTTGAATCCGTTTCCAGTTGGAACAAGGACAGTCTACTTGTCGAAGTCAAGGCGCTATGTGAGCACTTTGATCTGAAGATGAAAGCATTCCTGGCGCCGGTGTTCATTGCCATTACTGGCTCGTCTTCCAGTACTTCAGTGATGGATGGAATGGCCATTATTGGCTCGGACATGACGCGTGCGCGCTTGCGTCACGCCATTGAAGTGCTCGGTGGTGTGTCCAAGAAGCAAGGCAAGCGGCTCGAAAAGGAATATCGGGAGTTACCTCAGCTTTAAGCGAGTAAGCTGTAAGTGGTGAAATGCCATTGTCTGGGTGTCCATCCATCTTTCCATGGGGCGCCCTATCATCAGGCAGTTCCAGTGGAGGAGAGGCTTACAGCTGAAAACTTACGGCTTACAGCTATCTCGCAGTAATGCTGCTTAATAAGAGTTGACTTTCGCCGGTCTTATCAGTAACATGCGCCCCGTCTTCGAGAGATACGGGGCCTTAGCTCAGCTGGGAGAGCGCGACACTGGCAGTGTCGAGGTCAGCGGTTCGATCCCGCTAGGCTCCACCAACTTTCTCGTACGATGCGTCCCATTCGTCTAGTGGTCTAGGACACCGCCCTTTCACGGCGGGAACAGGGGTTCGAACCCCCTATGGGACGCCACTTCTTTTTCCATGCTTGCTTGCATGCCGATCATTTGCTGGGTTTTTTCTTGCAGATGGTGTCTCTTCCTGGCAACAAAATATACTGATCATTTCAATAAAAAGAAATGAGAGTGCTTCGCGTGTCATGTGGACTGGTTGCCTTGGTAAGCCTTCATGCGTATGAATTTTCTATGCCTTCATAGGTAGTTTTGCCTTTTTTCTATTGACAGGCGACAAAGCTATCCACCTGTGGTTGTTCTTTTTGCTCTTCTGCCATCCGGTCCGCACGGTTGCGCTGTTATTCTATTTTTCCCTTATATATCAATTGGTTAGAACGGGTTAAAAATTAACCAATCTAACAGCTCCCCCCTGTTCATGGCGATTCTGGGGCGGTTTCTAATGGTTGTGAACAGGGTTATCCACAGAATGTGTGGAAAACATAATACGAGGACAGAAAGGAGGCGCTAGGGGGAGTGGAGATGCTCCGAAAGAGGGCGGCGAAATCATTCATCCGCCCTCTTGTGGTGCATGATGTCTCTTAATGCAGACATCTGATGGGCGCAATATACAGACATTGCAATTTGCAGATAAATAGGCAGATAGTATGCGGCTGAATTATTGGTGTTCTAACGTTCTAGGCAATTCCAGAGAGCAGTTCTGGAGAATAGCTCCGAAGACTATCTGGAAATGTCTCGTAGCCGTTTCAATAGGGAGGAGGTATCCCATCTGCCGCCTCCCATGGCCTGTACATCGGCATAGAATTGATCCACCAGGGCGGTGACCGGAAGTCGGGCCTGGAGCGTGCGAGCCTGCTCCAGGCAGATCCCCAGATCCTTGCGCATCCAATCCACGGCGAAGCCATGGTCGTAATGATCGTCGATCATGCTGGCGTGACGATTTTCCATCTGCCAGGAACCGGCAGCGCCTTGGCGTATCACTTCCACTACGTGCTTGCGGTCGAGACCGGCCTGCTCGGCAAAATGCAGGCCTTCCGCCAGCCCTTGAACCAGTCCGGCAATGCAGATCTGATTGACCATCTTGGTCAGTTGTCCGCTTCCGGCAGGGCCCATCAGGTTGACTGCGCGGCCATAGTGCCGGAGTACGGGTTGAATGTGCTCGAAGGCAGTCTGCTCCCCGCCGCACATGATGGTCAGTACGCCATTCTCTGCACCTTGCTGGCCTCCGGATACAGGAGCATCGATGAAGCTGACTTCATGTTCACGACAGGCCTGGTCAAGCTCTTCTGCGAGGCTGGATGAAGCGGTGGTGTGGTCCACCAGCAGGCTTCCTGGCGCAAGAGAGGCAAGAACCCCATCGGGTCCGGTGCTGACGGATCGTACATCGTCGTCGTTGCCGACGCACATCAATGCCACGTCGGCTCCTTTGGCTGCAGCGGCGGGAGTGGGGTGATAGCTGCCGCCAAATGCTTTGCTCCAGGCCTCCGCCTTGGCGGTCGTTCGGTTGTAAACCCGCACGTTCAAGCCTGAGCGGGCCAGGTGACCAGCCATTGGGTAGCCCATCACGCCGAGTCCAATGAAGGCAACGGTGGTGATATTTCGGTTCATCGTTTCTTCCTTGTGAGTGTTCCGTGTATTCAGCATAACGCGATGAGACGGCTGTGCTCGACCATCACTGCTTCGTGATCTTCCTCAGCAATTGCACTTGAGCTGCACATGAGTGTAGAAACGCAAAGAGCCGCCCGAAGGGCGGCTCTTTGGTGCGTCTATGGCGTGAGTGAGTGGAACTCACTTGGCTGGATAGTCGCGCTCGGTGTGGCCGGTATAGAGCTGGCGCGGGCGGCCAATCTTGTAGCTCTCGCTGATCATCTCGTTCCAGTGGGAGATCCAGCCAATGGTGCGGGATACCGCAAAGATGACCGTGAACATGTTGGTCGGAATGCCCATGGCCTTGAGAATGATACCGGAGTAGAAGTCAACATTCGGGTACAGCTTGCGCTCGATGAAGTACTCATCTTCCAGGGCAATCTGCTCCAGGCGCTTGGCGATCTTCAACTGCGGATCATCGATGCCGAGCTGAGCCAGAACCTCGTCGCAGGTTTCCTTCATGACCTTGGCGCGCGGGTCAAAGTTGCGGTAGACACGATGACCGAAGCCCATCAACTTGAAGGGGTCATCCTTGTCCTTGGCCTTGTCGATGAAACGCTGGATGTTCTCTTCAGAATCGTCACCGATCTCGTCCAGCATCTTGAGGACGGCTTCGTTGGCACCGCCGTGCGCCGGGCCCCACAGGGCGGCGATGCCGGAGCTGATGCAGGCAAAGGGGTTAGCGCCAGTGGAGCCAGCCAGTCGCACGGTAGAAGTGGAGGCGTTCTGCTCGTGGTCGGCATGGAGCATGAAGATGCGGTCCATGGCCTTGGCGTAGACCGGGTTGATTTCGTAGGGCTCGCACGGGTTGCTGAACATCATGTAGAGGAAGTTCTCTGCATAATTCAGGTCGTTGCGAGGATAGTTGAACGGCTGGCCGATGTTGTACTTGTGTGACATCGCGGCCAGAGTCGGCATCTTGGCGATCAGGCGGATAGCGCTGATTTCGCGATCTTCTTTCTGGGTGATGTCCAGATGGTCGTGATAGAAGGCGGCCAGGCCACCGACCACACCGCAGAGAATTGCCATGGGGTGAGCGTCGCGGCGGAAGCCGCGATAGAAGTTGGCCAGTTGCTCATGGACCATGGTGTGCGAACGAACACGGCTTTCGAATTCTTTGTACTGCTCTTCGGTAGGTAGTTCGCCGAACAGAAGCAGATAGCTCATTTCCACGAAGTTGGAATTCTTGGCCAGTTGCTCGATGGGATAGCCGCGGTGCAGGAGGACACCCTTGCCACCGTCGATGTAAGTAATGCCGGATTCGCAGGAGGAGGTGGCCATGAAGCCTGGGTCGAATGTGAACAGACCTTCAGAACCCAGTCCGCGCACATCGACAACATCGGGGCCCAGAGAGCCTGAATAGATCGGGAGTTCAATCGGCTTCTCCAGTCCATCCACCGTCAGGGTTGCTTTTCTGTCAGCCATGATTGGCCTCCTTTGTATGCGATATGAAGCGATAAGTCGTTATTTCTCGCTATCGTGTCGGCGAAAATCATGCCGCACTGCCAAAAAGGTGTGCCCACTATAGAAGCGTTCCAGATATTGTCAATTCTTCCATTGGACCTGCTAAGTTGTACTATAAGCTGTTTCTTGCATAAGTTCTGTATAGCTTATGGTGCTTTGCACCATTGTAAGGCATTTTGCACTGCAACATGCTTGACGATCCTGCGATTTTAAGCAGTTTCGTCATGGTTTTTTCATTTCTGCGACGTCAAAATCGAACTCACAGGTATTTGTCATAGGGTGGGGGAGTCCCTATAATTCACGCCGCGACTGGCAGGAACAGGAGGTCGTGTCCAATTGTTGGTCACGATGACACCCTTCCCGAAACCACCGCCCGCTCGGGCCTCTGGCCCAAATGTCGTAGAGTGGGCCATGAGAGTGTGTAGAGAGCCGTGAAAAGCAAACGACCCGTAAACCTGGATCTCAATACGATCCACTTCCCCCTCCCCGCGTTGACGTCGATTACGCACCGTATCACCGGCGTCATTCTCTTTATCGGTCTGATCTTCGCCTTCTGGGCCCTGGACGCTTCATTGTCGTCTGAAGAGGGTTTTGAAGCCGTACGTGATGCACTGGCACATAATTTCTTCGCCAAGCTTGTGGCGTGGGGGCTGTTGTCCGCGCTGGCTTACCACTTCGTGGCAGGCATCAAGCACTTCATTATGGACGCCAACATTGGCGTCACTATCGAAGGGGCTGTGAAGAAAGCGCAGATCACTATCGTGGTAAGTGTCGTGCTGATCATTCTGGCGGGGGTCTGGGTATGGTAACCAATATCACAAGTTTCAGCCGTAGCGGACTGTCTGACTGGATCATCCAGCGCGCCAGCGCTGTAGTGATGGCTGTCTACACAGTCTTCCTTGTCGGCTATGTGCTGTTTCACCCGCAGCTCGATTATGCCACCTGGAGCGGTCTCTTCCAGCAGACCTGGATGCGCATCTTCTCGGTACTGGCCTTCGTGTCACTGGCTGCCCATGCCTGGGTAGGCCTGTGGACCGTGACGACTGATTATATCAAGCCGACCTGCATCCGTGTCGCTACCCAGTCCGTCATCATTCTTGCCATCTTCGTGTTCCTGGTCTGGGGCATCCAAGTACTGTGGGGAGCCTGATTCATGTCAAACATGCGTAGTATGACTTTTGACGCCATCATCATCGGTGGCGGTGGCGCAGGCCTGCGTGCTGCACTGGAACTGGCCAAGTCCGGCAAGAATACGGCTGTGCTGTCCAAAGTCTTTCCGACTCGCTCGCACACAGTGTCTGCCCAGGGCGGTATCACTTGTGCCATTGCTTCTGCCGATCCCAATGATGACTGGCGCTGGCATATGTATGACACGGTCAAGGGCGGTGACTACATCACTGACCAGGATGCTGCGGAATACATGTGTTCCGAAGGCCCGAAGGCGGTGTTCGAACTTGAGCACATGGGACTGCCGTTTTCTCGTTTCGACAATGGCCGCATCTATCAGCGTCCGTTCGGTGGTCAGTCCAAGAACTTCGGTGAAGGTGGCCAGGCCGCCCGTACCTGTGCTGCCGCTGACCGTACCGGTCATGCGCTGCTGCACACCCTGTATGAAAACAACGTCAAGCACGACACCACTTTCCTTAACGAGTGGTATGCCATCGACCTGGTGAAGAATGCCAACGGCGATGTTGTCGGCTGTATCGCCATGGATATCGAAACTGGCGAAGTGGTTCACATCAAGTCCAAGGCTACCGTGCTGGCGACTGGCGGCTCCGGCCGTATCTATGCCTCTACCACCAATGCCCTGATCAACACGGGTGATGGTATCGGCATGGCGCTGCGAGCTGGTGTGCCTATCCAGGATATCGAAATGTGGCAGTTCCACCCGACCGGTATTCACGGTGCTGGCGTGCTGGTGACAGAAGGTTGTCGCGGCGAAGGTGGCTACCTGATCAACAAGGATGGCGAGCGCTTCATGGAGCGTTATGCTCCGAATGCCAAGGACCTGGCCGGTCGTGATGTCGTGGCTCGTTCCATGGTGATGGAAATTCTGGAAGGACGTGGTTGCGGCGAGAATGGCGACCATGTCTATCTCAAGCTCGACCACCTGGGTGAAGAAGTTCTCAGCAAGCGTCTCCCGGGGATCGTGGAACTGTCCAAGACCTTCGCTCATGTGGATCCGGCCAAGGAGCCGATTCCCGTGGTTCCGACCTGCCACTACATGATGGGGGGTGTGGCTACCAACATCCATGGCCAGGCCATCGGTCAGGACAAGGACGGCAACGACTACATCATCAATGGTCTGTACGCATGCGGTGAGGCCGCTTGTGTTTCTGTGCATGGTGCCAACCGTCTGGGTGGCAACTCTCTGCTTGACCTGGTGGTCTTCGGCCGTGCTGCCGGCATGTTCATCGAGAGCGCGCTGAATGAAGGTGTCGACTACCTCGATGCTCGTGATTCCGATGTTGAAACGGCCATGCAGCGTATCAACCGCTGGAACGAGTCAAGTGGCGGCGAGAGCGTGGCTGACCTCAAGCGTGAACTGCAGAGCATCATGCAGAACTCTTTCGGTGTATTCCGCGAAGAGAAGAACATGAAGGATGGCGTCGAGAAGCTGGCTGAGCTGCGCGGTCGTATTGCTGAAGCTCATCTGTCTGACAAGTCCCTGGCCTTCAATACTGCCCGTGTCGAAGCCCTTGAGCTGGATAACCTGATGGAAGTGGCCGAAGCCACTGCTATCGCCGCTCTCGAGCGCAAGGAAAGTCGTGGTGCGCATTGTCGCTACGATTATCCGGACCGTGACGACGTCAACTGGCTCAAGCACTCGATGTTCTTCCCTGGTGAGAAGCGTGTTGGCCAACGTGATGTCAACTTCGCGCCGAAGACCATGGATAAGTTCGAGCCGAAAATCCGCACATACTAAGGAGGAGTCACGATGTCCAAGCTTCAGGTATCCCTGTATCGCTACAATCCGGAAACTGACTCCGCACCTTATATGCAGGAGTTCGAGGTTGATACTCAGGGGCGTGACCTCATGGTCCTCAACCTGCTTGAACTGATCAAGCAGGACGATACGACCGTCGCCTATCGTCGCAGCTGCCGTGAGGGTGTGTGTGGCTCCGACGGCATGAACATGAACGGCACCAACGGTCTGGCTTGTATTACACCGCTGTCTCAGGTGGTGAAGAACAACAAGCTGGTGCTGCGTCCGCTGCCTGGCCTGCCGGTCGTTCGGGACCTGGTGGTCGACATGAGTCTGTTCTATCAGCAGTACGAGCGTATTCAGCCGTACTTGAAGAACGATTCGCCAGTGCCAGCCATCGAGCGTCTGCAGTCTCCGGAAGACCGTGACAAGCTGGATGGGCTCTACGAGTGCATTCTGTGTGCCTGTTGCTCCACGGCTTGTCCGTCCTTCTGGTGGAATCCGGACAAGTTCGTTGGTCCGGCTGGTCTGCTGAAGTCCTATCGCTTCCTGGCTGATTCTCGCGATACGGCAACCAATGAGCGTTTGTCTGATCTGGAAGACCCGTTTTCGGTCTTCCGTTGCCGCGGAATCATGAACTGTGTCGCGGTATGTCCGAAAGGACTCAACCCGACACGTGCGATTGGCAAAATTCGTGAGATGTTGCTGGCAAATGCCACTTAAATCGTGGCGCTGAGCTTGCTATCATATGTCGGTCCTGGGCGCGACAATCTGTCGCGTCAGGGCTGCGAAGAACTTCGCTTCGGCAGAAGTGTCGAAAGCCGGTGCCTTGGGCACCGGCTTTTGAACATGGAGCAAGTCATGGCTGGCTGACACTGTTGTCAGTAGCAGAACCACAGGGCGCTCGGCATAGGTCGGTGCCAAGGGGTGACAAACAGGCAGAATACTTTCTGCCTGGCGTTACTCCCGAGGCAGGCCAAGGTGCTGAGCCCAATACCACCCCATCAGTGCAGGGTGACCGAGAGATGCAAGAAGGCATAATGGAGTTGATGTGGCGCTCCTCTCACGTAACGGGCAGTAACGTCCACTACGTGGAAGCGCTCTACGAGCAGTACCTCGACGACCCCGCTGCCGTTCCCCAAGAATGGCGCGACTACTTCGACCAGCTGCCTAACCCCGATGGACAGGGTTCCGGTAGCGCAACGTCCCACGATATCCCCCTCACGCCGATTCGCGAGCAGTTCTATCAGCTAGGCAAGCAACAGCACCGTGCCGCCTATGCCACCGCTCCGAGTTCCGACAGCGAAGACAGCCGTAAACAGGTTCGCGTTCTCCAGCTGATCAATGCTTACCGCTTCCGCGGTCACCAGCATGCCAATATCGATCCGCTGGGCCTGCGTGACCCGAGTTCGGTTCCTGATCTGGATCTGGCTTTCCATCAGCTGTCCAAGGCCGACCTGGATACTGAATTCCAGACAGGCTCATTCTTCCTGGGCCAGGATCAGGCTCCGCTGCGAGTGATCGTCGACGCTCTGGAGCAGACTTACTGCCGTTCCATTGGTTGTGAGTTCATGCATATCGTCGATACCGAAGAAAAACGTTGGCTGCAGCAGCGTTTTGAGTCGGTGCGTTCGAAGCCGCCCTATACCGAGGGTATGCGCAAGCATGTTCTGGAACGCCTGACTGCCGCCGAGGGGCTGGAGAGCTATCTGGCCTCCAAGTATCCGGGCACCAAGCGCTTTGGCCTTGAGGGCGGTGAGTCCTTCATTCCGATGATGGACGAGCTGATCCAGCGCGCTGGTAGCTATGGTACCAAGGAAGTCGTCATTGGCATGGCCCACCGTGGCCGCCTCAACGTGCTGGTCAATATTCTCGGTAAGAACCCGTCCGAATTGATCGATGAATTCGACGGCAAGAAGTTGATCGAGCGTGGATCTGGTGACGTCAAATACCATCAGGGCTTCAGCTCGAACGTCATGACACCGGGCGGGGAAGTCCACCTGGCCATGTCGTTCAACCCATCGCATCTCGAAATCGTGGCTCCGGTCGTCGAAGGCTCCGTGCGCGCCCGCCAGGATCGCCGTAATGATGGTGATGGCGGCAAGGTTCTGCCGATCAATGTCCATGGTGACGCGGCCTTTGCTGGCCAGGGCGTGGTCATGGAGACATTCCAGATGTCTCAGACCCGTGCCTACAAGACAGGCGGCACTGTCCACATCGTCATCAACAACCAGGTTGGCTTCACCACGTCGAACCCGCTCGATGCACGCTCCACTGAGTATTGCACCGACATTGCCAAGATGGTTCAGGCGCCGATCTTCCACGTCAATGGTGATGACCCTGACGCTGTGCTTCACGTCACTCAGGTAGCACTGGATTATCGCCAGCAGTTCAGCAAGGACGTGGTAATTGACCTGGTCTGCTATCGTCGTCGTGGTCACAATGAGGCCGATGAGCCGTCTGGTACACAGCCGTTGATGTACCAGAAGATCAAGGATCATCCGTCTTCCCGCGCCATCTATGCCACGCGTCTGGTTCAGGAAGGCGTGGTCAGCGAAGATGAAGCCAAGGCGTTGGTCGAGAAGTACCGTGACGACCTGGTCGCTGGCAACCATGTGGCCAATGCCTTGGTACAGGAACCGAACACTTCCCTGTTCGTCGACTGGAAGCCATATCTGGGCCATGAATGGACCGGTTATGCAGATACCTCCTTTGATCTCAAGCGTCTGCAGCAGCTTGCTGCCAAGATGTGCGAGGTTCCGGAGGGCTTTGCCGTTCAGCGTCAGGTCGCCAAGATCTATGAAGATCGACGCAAGATGCAAGGCGGCGGTCTGGCGCTGAACTGGGGCTTTGCCGAGACCCTTGCTTACGCCACTCTGCTGGATCAGGGACATCCTATCCGCTTGACCGGACAGGATGTGGGGCGCGGTACCTTCTCCCACCGTCATGCGGTATTGCATAACCAGAAGGACGCTTCTCTGCATGTTCCGCTGCAGCATCTGGCACCGGGGCAACCAGACTTCACCATCCATGACTCCTTCCTTTCGGAAGAAGCGGTGCTGGCCTTTGAATACGGCTATGCCACCACCATGCCTAATGCGCTGGTGATCTGGGAAGCCCAGTTCGGTGACTTCTTCAATGGCGCCCAGGTGGTGGTTGACCAGTTCATCTCTTCCGGGGAAACCAAATGGGGCCGACTGTGTGGACTGACCATGCTGTTGCCGCACGGTTTCGAGGGGCAGGGGCCTGAGCACTCATCAGCACGTCTGGAACGCTTCCTGCAATTGTGCGCCGAGTACAATATGCAGGTCTGTGTACCGACTACTCCGGCTCAGATCTTCCACTTGTTGCGGCGCCAGGTGATTCGTCCGCTTCGCAAGCCGTTGGTGATCATGTCACCGAAGAGCCTGTTGCGTCATAAGGAAGCGGTATCCAGTCTCGAAGAGCTGGCTCATGGCAGCTTCCAGATGGTGCTTCCGGATCAAGGCAAGCGAGATGCCAGTCAGGTCAAGCGCGTCATCATGTGTTCAGGCAAGGTTTACTATGACCTGGACAACTGGCGTGAGGAAAACCTGCTCGATGATGTGGCAATCATTCGGGTTGAGCAACTCTATCCGTTCCCGAAAGAAGAGCTGTTCGAGACGATTTCTCAGTATACCAATACCACCGATATCGTCTGGTGCCAGGAAGAGCCGCTCAACCAGGGGGCCTGGTACTCCATGCAGCATAATCTGCGTAGCGTGGCGGAAGAGCTCAAGGCGGGTTTCGGAGCCACACTCAAGTTTGCCGGACGCCCAGCATCCGCTGCACCTGCAGCAGGCTACATGTCCGTCCACATCGAACAGCAGCGCCAGTTGGTCGAAGACGCCTTCAACCTTTAAGGCAACGACCCGGAACGAGAGAAGAGAGACTAAGGAAATCACATGGCTACCGAGATCAAGGCACCAACCTTTCCGGAATCCGTTGCCGAAGGTACCGTTGCTGCGTGGCACAAGCAGCCTGGCGACAGCGTGGAGCGTGACGAGCTGATCGTCGAGATCGAGACCGACAAGGTCGTGCTGGAAGTTCTGGCTCCAGAAGCGGGCACTCTGTCCGAGTCCCTGGTGGCGGAAGGCGATACCGTTGCTTCCGAGCAGATACTGGGGCGTATTGGTGAAGGAGCTGCTGCACCTAAGTCTGAGGCTCCTCAGGCTGAAGCGTCTGCACCTGCAGCGGCTCCTGCCGCAGCGGATGCCGGTGGCGAGAAGTTCGAAGTCAAGGCGCCGACCTTCCCTGAGTCCATCCAGGAAGGCACCGTTGCTGCTTGGCACAAGCAGGTAGGTGAGCCGGTCAAGCGTGATGAGGTGCTGGCCGATATCGAGACCGATAAAGTCGTGCTCGAAGTTGTTGCTCCGGCAGACGGCGCTCTGGTGGAAATCAAGACGGAAGAGGGCTCTCAGGTGGCTTCCGAAGCCTTGCTGGCCGTCTTCCAGGCAGGTGCAGGTGGCGCGGCGGCGGCTGCAGAGCCAGCAGCGGAAACAGCTGAAGAGGAAGTCTTCGAGCAGGTGGGTGACAAGATCGTGGCGCCTGCCGCTCGCAAGCTGATCGCCGAACATGGCCTCGACGTTGCTGCCATCAACGGTACAGGCAAGGATGGTCGCGTGCTCAAGGAAGACGTGCTCAAGGCCGTCAAGTCCGGCTCTGCCAAGAAAGCTGCCGCTCCGGCTGCCGCTGCTGCTCCGGTGGTGGAAGGAGAGCGTCCTGAGAAGCGTGTGCCGATGAGCCGTCTGCGTCAGACCATCGCCAAGCGTCTGGTCCAGGCTCAGCAGACTGCTGCCATGCTCACCACCTACAACGAGGTGGACATGGGCGCCGTGATGGAATTGCGCAAGCAGTACAAGGACACCTTCCTGAAAGCGCATGATGTCAAGCTTGGCTTCATGGGCTTCTTCGTCAAGGCGGCTTCCGAAGCACTCAAGCGCTTCCCGGACGTCAATGCCTCTATCGACGGCAGTGATATCGTCTATCACGGCTATCAGGATATCGGCGTTGCCGTCTCCACTGAGCGTGGCCTGGTGGTACCGGTACTGCGTGATACTGACAGCATGAAGATCGCTGATGTCGAGAAGGGCATTGTCGACTTCGGTCAGCGTGCTCGCGCTGGCAAGCTGGGCATCGATGAGATGCAGGGTGGTACCTTTACCATCACTAACGGAGGCATCTTCGGTTCTCTGATGTCCACTCCGATCCTGAACCCGCCGCAGACCGCTATCTTGGGCATGCACAAGATTCAGGAGCGCCCGATGGCGGTGAACGGCAAAGTCGAGATCCGTCCGATGATGTATCTGGCACTGTCCTACGATCACCGAATGATCGATGGTAAGGACGCAGTCCAGTTCCTGGTGACTATCAAGGAGCTGCTTGAGGATCCGGCGCGTCTGTTGCTGGAAATCTGATCCCCGCATCGATTGAGACTGACCTGAAGCCCCATGCAGTCAGAAGGTGTTCAGGCAGTCTCTCGAGGAAACGCTGAATAAATCGACCGAGCGACATGGCCACAAGATGCAAGGCATTCAGTACGCCGTGATGGTGTTGACCTGATGGTCTGCACGCTCAGGTCCTTATGCAGTGTTTCCCCAAGGAAGCGTTGCAGACAGCTGAATACATACAGGAGCCAAAATGGCCGACAAGTTTGATGTGATCGTTATTGGTGCAGGCCCCGGTGGATACGTGGCCGCTATTCGCGCTGCCCAGCTGGGTCTGAAGACCGCCTGTGTCGAGAAATGGATTGGAAAGGAAGGCAAGGTTGTTCACGGCGGTACCTGCCTGAACGTCGGCTGTATTCCGTCCAAGGCGCTGCTCGAAGCGTCTCACAAGTACGTCGAAGCCAAGCATGAGTTTGATAGCCTGGGCATTCAGACGGGTGACGTCAGTATGGACGTCTCCAAGATGATCGGCCGCAAGGAACAGATCGTCAAGAACCTGACAGGTGGCATCTCGGGCCTGTTCAAGGCCAATGGCGTGACAGCCATCGATGGTACCGGCAAGGTGGTGGCCAAGGATAAGGTGGAAGTGACTGGCCTTGATGGCAACGCCACCACCTATGAAGCCAGCCATATCGTCATCGCTGCAGGCTCTGTTCCGGTTGAAATTCCGCCGACCCCGATGACCGACGGCATTATCGTCGACTCTACCGGTGCGCTGGAATTCCAGGAAGTGCCGAAGCGTCTTGGCGTGATCGGGGCCGGTGTCATCGGTCTGGAGCTGGGCAGTGTTTGGAACCGCCTGGGCAGCGAAGTCGTCGTACTCGAGGCGCTGGATGCATTCCTGCCGATGGCGGATGCTGCCATCGCAAAGGAAGCCCAGAAACTGCTCAAGAAGCAAGGGCTGGATATCCGTCTTAACGCCCGAGTGACCGGTTCTGAGGTCAAGGGTAACGAAGTCGTCGTCAAGTACGAGGACGGTGAAGGTGCGCAGGAAATCACCTTCGACAAGCTGATCGTGTGTGTGGGCCGTCGTCCCTACACCAAGGGCGTTGTTGCTGATGGTCTGGGCATCGAGCTCGACCAGCGTGGCTTCATCCATGTCGATGATCAGTGCCGTACCAGCGTACCGGGCGTATATGCCATCGGTGACTGTGTACGCGGCCCCATGCTGGCCCACAAGGCATCCGAGGAAGGTGTCATGGTGGCGGACATCATCGCCGGCCATAAGGCCCAGATGAATTACGACACCATCCCGAGCGTTATCTACACCTTCCCTGAAGTCGCCTGGGTTGGCCTGTCCGAGCAGGAAGCCAAGGCCCGTGGCATCAAGGTCAAGACCGGTAGCTTCCCGTTCGCTGCCAACGGTCGTGCAATGGCCAACAATGCCACCGAAGGTATGGCCAAGATCATTGCCGATGAAGAGACTGACCGTGTACTCGGTCTGCATATTCTCGGCATGGGAGCTGGCGAGATGATTGCTCAGGGCGTCATTGCCATGGAATTCGGCTCCAGTGCCGAAGACCTGGCGCTGACCTGCTTCGCTCACCCGACCATGTCGGAAGCGGTGCATGAAGCAGCCCTGGCAGTGGACGGTCATGCCATCCACATGGCTGATCGCAAGAAGCGCAAGTAACGCGCCAGTTCTGGGAAGGTGGTATCGATGTGGTGAGGTTCTCTCGCCGTCTCGGATCGGTCCTTCCCGAGACAACAAGCGTCAGGCATCAAGGCTAAACAAGCTTCAGTGATATTCAGAAGCTTGTTTAGCAGGTCTGGCGTATCGCCTCTGGCTATGTATCGGAGGCGGTCGGTGGCGACATGAAATGACATTCTCATGAATGCAGCATGTTGCCGTTCGAGTCACATGCAACCAATGGCATGAATCGATGAACCTTCACGAGTATCAAGGTAAGCAGCTGTTTGCCGATTATGGTCTGCCCGTTTCCAAGGGCTTCGCCGTCGACACCCCTGAAGAGGCCGCTGAGGCCTGTCGCAAGATCGGTGGCGACATGTGGGTGGTCAAGGCTCAGGTCCACGCTGGTGGCCGCGGCAAGGCTGGTGGCGTCAAGCTGATCAAGAGCCCGGAAGAGGCCAAGGCCTTTGCTGAGCAGTGGCTGGGCAAGAACCTGGTGACCTATCAGACGGATGAGAATGGTCAGCCGGTTGCCAAGATCCTGGTCGAGAACTGCACTGATATTGCCAATGAGCTGTATCTGGGTGCCGTAGTCGATCGCTCCACACGCCGTGTGGTCTTCATGGCTTCCACCGAAGGTGGTGTCGAGATCGAGAAGGTCGCTGAAGAGACTCCCGAGAAGATCCTCAAGGCCGAGATTGACCCGCTGGTCGGTGCCCAGCCGTACCAGGCCCGTGAGCTGGCCTTTGCTCTGGGCCTCGAAGGCGTTCAGGTCAAGCAGTTCACCAAGATCTTCCTGGGTCTGTCAAAGATGTTCCATGACAAGGACCTGGCACTGCTCGAGATCAACCCGCTGGTGATCACCGACGAAGGCAACCTGCACTGCCTCGACGCCAAGATCAACCTGGACAGCAACGCTCTGCACCGTCATCCGGATCTGCAGGAAATGCGTGACCCGTCCCAGGAAGACGAGCGTGAAGCCGAAGCTGCCCGCTGGGAGCTGAACTATGTTGCTCTGGACGGCAACATCGGCTGCATGGTCAATGGTGCTGGTCTGGCCATGGGCACCATGGACATCGTCAACCTGCACGGCGGCAAGCCGGCCAACTTCCTTGATGTGGGCGGTGGCGCCACCAAGGAGCGTGTGGCTGAAGCCTTCAAGCTGATTCTCTCCGACGACAATGTCCAGGCTGTCCTGGTCAACATCTTCGGCGGTATCGTGCGCTGTGACATGATTGCCGAAGGCATCATCGGTGCCGTCGAGCAGGTCGGTGTCAATGTGCCGGTCGTGGTGCGTCTGGAAGGTACCAATGCCGAGCTGGGTGCCGAGAAACTGGCTTCCAGTGGTCTGAACATCATCGCTGCCCAGAGCCTCACCGATGCCGCTCAGCAGGTAGTTAAAGCAGCGGAGGGCAAGTAATGAGCATCCTGATCGACAAGAACACCAAGGTTATCTGCCAGGGTTTCACTGGCGGCCAAGGTACCTTCCATTCTGAACAGGCCATTGCCTATGGTACTCAGATGGTCGGTGGTGTGACGCCAGGCAAGGGTGGCCAGACTCACCTGGGCCTGCCGGTGTTCAACACCGTCAAGGAAGCGGTTGAGCAGACTGGCGCCGAAGCCAGCGTGATCTACGTGCCAGCTCCGTTCTGCAAGGACTCCATCCTGGAAGCCGCCAATGCAGGCATCAAGCTGATCGTGTGCATCACTGAAGGTATCCCGACGCTCGACATGCTCGACGTCAAGGTCAAGTGTGATGAGCTGGGTGTACGTCTGATCGGCCCGAACTGCCCCGGTGTCATCACTCCGGGCGAGAGCAAGATCGGCATCATGCCTGGCCATATCCACAAGCCGGGCAAGGTCGGTATCGTATCTCGTTCCGGTACCCTGACCTATGAAGCCGTCAAGCAGACCACTGATTACGGTTTCGGCCAGTCCACCTGCGTAGGTATCGGTGGTGACCCCATCCCCGGTTCCAACTTCATCGACATCCTCGAGATGTTCGAGAAGGATCCGCAGACCGAAGCCATCGTCATGATCGGTGAGATCGGCGGTACTGCCGAGGAAGAGGCTGCAGCCTACATCAAGGCCAACGTGTCCAAGCCGGTGGTGTCTTACATCGCTGGTGTCACTGCGCCTCCCGGCAAGCGTATGGGCCACGCTGGTGCCATCATCTCTGGCGGCAAGGGTACTGCGGATGAGAAGTTCGCTGCTCTGGAAGATGCCGGTGTGCGCACTGTGCGTTCTCTCGCCGAGATCGGTGAAGCACTGAAGGACGTGACCGGCTGGTAAGCCCGTTTCGTCCTGGCAGTATCGTGTCATGCAAAAGGCCACCTTCGGGTGGCCTTTTGTGTTTCCGCTGAACCGATATCGCCATCGGGGTCCTTCTGGTCAGTTCGCAGTGAGCTTGGATCGCACTTTGCGCCCCTTGAGCCAGCGCAGGGCATGAGTCATGAAGAAAGGCGCTCCGGCAAGCAGGTAAAGGTGATAACTGACCAGGCGCCAGACAACGACGGCCGCAGCGGCCTGTTCTCGATCCATCAACGGCAGCAACAGGGCGCCGACACTCACTTCGGCAGCACCGGCGCCGCCAGGCAGCATACTGAACTGCCCAGTGGCCATGGACAACATCTGAGTGAGGAAGCACCATGCCCAGGTGGCCATGCCATCACTCATCCCTCCAAGGGCATTGTCACTATTGGCTGTGATACTGCTGACGCCGACGACAGCCAGGAAAAGCAGGCTGTAGCGCAGTACCCAGTGGAGGCTGCATAACGCGAAGATGGCCACCAGTTTAGCGGGAGGTAGCTGCAAAGTCATGATGGCCGCGCGCCGACAGCGAAGTAACCTGCGGGCCAGCCAGCGGCGTCGTGATGCCTTGAACCAGTGTCTGTGGCCAAGAAGTGGCACCGACAGTGGGCGAGCACGCAGTAGCCTGGGCAGAAAATACAGCGACAGACAGAGGAGCAGGATGGTCATTATCAGGCCCAGCAAGGCTGACTCGACCAGCGCCTGATATGGCCAGTCTGTGGCGGTGGTCAGGGTCATGGTGACAATGATGCTGAGCATGAGCGTGAAGAACAGCATGTCGCAGCTCTGGTCAACCAGATAGATAGCTGCTCCCTGGGAGGGGGAATAGCCGCGCCTGGTCAACAAGGCGAGAAAGGTGGGCGGGCCTCCCGCACCCCCTGGGGTAGCACAGATGGCGAACTTGCTGGCCATTTCAATGGACAAGGCTCCAGCTTGCCCCAGACGTCCTGCGCGGCCAGCCAGCATCAGGCGCAGACGAGCCGCATTGATGTTCCAGCACACCACGGCCAAGACAGTCATCAGAGCGAAGATGGGCAGTGGAAATGCCGCAATCGCCAGGAAAGTGCCTTGACCTCCCAGCCACCAAGGTACGATCAGCGTCACGAGCAGGGCAAGGGTGAGAAGCGTGCCGTGCAGGTAGTACCGATGGGCTGACCTGGGAAAAATAGCAAGACTTTCAGCCATAGCGGCGCCGGGTCCCGTGCCCTATATCAATGAGTTCTTCATAGTGATTGAGCAGCTTGCTCATGACATTGTCCCAATCGAAGTGTCGTTCCACATAACGACGGGCGTAGCGTCCACTGGCTGCGGCATCGTTGGCGAACAGTGCTTCGGTGGCATCTGCCATGGCTCGTGGATCGAGAGGGGTGCAAAGAATACCGGCACCGAGCGGGATGTTCTCGATCAATGCTCCCGCCCTGGCGCCAATCACGGGAATGCCAGAAGCCATGGCCTCCTGAGCGACCAGGCCAAATGTTTCTCGAGTCCCTGCATGCAACATCGCATCACTGCTGGCCAGGGCACGAGCAACCTCGTGAGTACCGACGCAGCGGTCGACCACAGTGACATTGCTCGGCACCTTTTGGGGCATGCCGGGTCCCATCAATAGCATGTGATACGGAGAGCCCAATCGCTCCATGGTGGCCAGCAGCACGTCGATGTTCTTTTCTCGAGAATAGCGTCCGACGAAGATCAACAGCCGGGAATGATCGTCCAGACCCAGCCGCTGGCGCAGCTCTGGATGGCGCTTGCAGGGGTGGAAAGTGTCCAGGTCGACACCCAATGGCTGGACTCTAACGCGCTCCAGGCCCAGGGAATAGAGACGATCGGCCATGGATTGGCTGGGCGCCAGGACGCTGTCGAAGCGCGAGTAAAGGTTGACCACATAGCGCTCCAGGCGGCGACGCACGGTATTGCCAAAGCGATCTCCCATCAAGCGTGGTAGATCGGAGTGGTAAAAGCCCACCACCGGTACCCCCAGGTGCCTGCCTGCATTCAGGGCTGCCCAGGCAGTGACATAAGGGTCCCCGGCTTCGATCAGGTCGGGAGCCAGGTCCACAAGGGCATCACGCCAAGGGCGGGTACGCAAGGGAAAGCGATAGCTCTGACCCAGCGGTAGTTTCATGGCCGGCAGGTAGTGGTGGTCGCCCAGGCTGTCGTGTTCTGCGCCAGGAACCAGGAGGCTGGTGCGCAGATCCGCGTCGCGGTTGAATATACGGTGCTTGGCCTGAAGGTAGGTTCTGACCCCGCCACTGGCGGGAGCATGGAACATGGTCACGTCAGCAATGTGCATAGGTTCCTCCTGAACCCGCCTTGAAGATGCCTCCCAGCCTATGGCGTTGATACGACAGTTTTGCGACAGCCCGGAGCATGGTGCATGTCCGGTTTGCGGTATTAACAAATCAAATGCCAGGCATTCGAAAATATCCTTGGCAGTGCTGTTAATGATTCCTTAGTTTTGACAAGGAGTTAGGTGGAGTTGCATGCCTGGAACAATGACAAGACAGGAAGGATGCGCGAGTGAGTGACATGAGCGAAAGGAATGAAAGAGGCAAGGTAAGCCGGCGAGATTTTCTCAATACGACCGGTAAGCTGACGGCAGCATGCGCTCTGGTGGGAGCAGGGAACGGAAGCGTTCAGGCGGGCGATATCTCTGGCCAGCAGGGAGAGGGCAGCGATGAGCGCCAGAAGGTGATTGCCGACCGCCATTACTATCTGGGAGATGTCCGGCTAGAGGAGGGGTTCGAATATGACGGCGATACCGTCATAGGCACTCGGACAGTCTTGTACACTCTTGAACTCAAGGATGGCAAGATCGCCAGTATTCTCCCTGCCGGTGCCCCCCTGGATGCCAGTTTGCCGCGCTACAGTGCCCAAGGCCGTCTGGCCCTGCCGGCAACCCGTGACATGCACATTCATCTGGACAAGACATTCTATGGCGGGCCATGGCGGGCTCCTCGCTCACGCCAGGGCAAAAACATTGCGGACATGATCGCACTGGAACAGCAGCTGTTGCCTGAACTGCTACCGACATCGCAGCAGCGGGCCGAGGCATTGATTGCACTGCTCCAGGCCCACGGCAGTACTCAGGCCAGAAGTCACTGCAATATCGATCCGGTCAGCGGATTGAAAAGCCTGGAACATTTGCAAAAGGCCCTGGACAACCATCGTGACAGTTTCTCTTGCGAGATCGTGGCCTTTCCACAGCACGGCTTACTGCGTTCCAATGTCGATGGCTTGATGCGCGAGGCCATGCAGATGGGCGTTCAGTACGTTGGAGGCCTGGATCCTACCAATGTGGATGGAAACATGGAGGCCTCACTGGATGCGATGTTCCAGATCGCCATCGACTATGATGCCAAGGTCGATATCCATCTTCATGAGACGGGGCCCTCGGGGGCTGCTGCGATCCGCTACATGACGGACACGGTTGAGGCGACGCCTGAGCTGCATGGCAAGCTGACGCTCAGTCATGCCTTTGCCCTTGGCACTTTGGATGCAGCAGCGGTTGACGAGCTTGCGACCCGCTTTGCCCAGCAGCAGATCAGCATTGCCTCCACAGTGCCGATCGGTGAACTGGTCATGCCACTGCCGGCGCTGTATGCCAAGGGTGTCAAAGTGATGACCGGCACCGACAGTGTGATCGACCATTGGTCCCCCTTCGGTACGGGCGACGTCATGACCAAGGCCAACCTCTTTGCTCAGTTGTATGGCGCCATAGATGAGTTTGCACTATCGCGTTCGCTGGCGATTGCCACCGGAGACATACTGCCTCTGGATGAGCATGGGCAACGTCAGTGGCCGGCCGTGGGTAATGATGCCCGCTTCGTGCTGACCGATGCCAGTTGCTCTGCTGAACAGGTAGCGAGGGTCTCGCCCCGCCAGGCGACGTTCCATGATGGCCGGTTGGTGGCAGGGGAAGTCTGGAAAGCGTGACGCACTGAGCGCCAGTTCACCGACACAAGCGCCCCTTGAGGGCGCTTGTTTTTTTGTAATTCGTGGCTAGGTTTCGCTCTCGGAATAGCGCATTGCCCAATTGACCAGCAGATTGGTGCCGGTTTCCAATGCCTCTTCATCAATGTTGAAGTGAGGAGAATGATTCGGTGCTGCTTCACTGAGAGGCGTATCCGCAGGTGTGGCTCCGAGCATCACGAACATTCCAGGGACTTCCTGGGCATAGTAGGAAAAGTCCTCTGACGGCATGCGTAGAGCGGTTTCGATGACCTTGTCATCACCGACAACCTCGCGAAGTACGGTCAGCATCTTCTCGGTTAGCTGTGGATCGTTGACAGTCACGGGATAGCCCTCATGAATGTGGACTTCAGCCTCGGCCCCCTGAGCCTGGGCAGTGGACTCGGCCACACGTGTCAGACTTTCCAGTACCTGGCTGCGAATGTCCATGTCGAAATTTCGGATGGTCCCTTCCATCCTGACTTCATCCGGAATAATGTTCTGGCGCAGGCCGCCATCGATGATGCCATAGGAAATCACGGCGGGCGCACTGCTCAGATCGACCTGGCGGGAGACAATGGATTGTGAATTGGTCACGATCTGGGATGCTGTCACGATAGGGTCGATGCCATTCCAGGGCAGACCACCGTGGGTCTGCCGTCCTTTGACCCGAATTTCGAAGCTATCTGAAGAGGCAAGTATTGGACCGCTGCGGTAGGCGACTGTGCCGGTATGCAAGTTGGTTCCGAGATGAATGCCGAAGATGGCTTCCGGGGCATAGTCATCGAAGATGCCTTCGTCCAGCATCTGTTTGGCCCCCCAACTGTCTACATTGGACATGCCTTCTTCAGCAGGCTGGAAGATGAACAGGATATTACCGTGTAACTCATCGCGCATGGCAGCAAGCTGCTCGGCAGCGCCCATCAGCATGGCGACGTGGCCATCATGGCCGCAGGCGTGCATCACGCCGACTTCCTTGCCATCAAGCCTGGCAGTGGCTTCTGACTTGAAAGGCAGGTCGACCTGTTCCGTGACGGGCAGTGCATCCATGTCAGCACGCAGTGCAATGGTAGGGCCTGGCTTGCCACCTTCAAGGAAGCCGACCACGCCGGTCACAGCAATACCTGTCCTGACTTCCATGCCCAGTGACTTCAGGTGATCGGCCACCAGGCCTGCGGTACGGGTTTCCTGATTACCCAACTCTGGGTGCTGATGAATATCGCGTCGCCATTCTATGACCTTGGCTGCGAGGGTGTTGTCGATGGAGACCGGCGATGATTGCGCAAAGGCAAAGGAAGGTGCAAGGGAGGCGCCAATGATAGCGGCCCATAGGCGGGAGGATGTCATCCAGACTCCTTATTATCTCTATGCTATGGATGAGTACGATCGACATGCAGAAGGTCGTCGTAAAAACGGCGCCCCATGGGGCGCCGTAGGTGTGTATAGCATAGAAGAGAGGATCAGGCAGCAGGGCGGGCCACCAAGGAGCGGGTCTCCTCGCGGGCTTCGGTCAAGACGACCTGAATCTGGTCGCCCAGCTTGAAGCGTTCTTCCCCCTCGATCTGGATGCGGCCTTCCTTGTCATCCACTACTACCTTGTCGCGATCGGCGTGCATCAGCGGCGCTGGGACGAAGGCCGTGGCGCCATTGGCTGTCAGGCGCACACGCATGCCACCACGATTGATGGCGATGATCTCGGCATCGAAGGCCTCGCCGGAAACTGCAGACGGAGCCAGGAAGCGTACGTACAGCCAGTCCTTGACATCGCGTTCGGCCATGCGGTTCAGGCGGCGACGCTCGGTCAACTGCTCGGTGAGCTGCTGACTGGCTTCGGCGGGCGCCTGTTCGCCTTTGAGGACTCGCTTGATCAGGCGATGGTTGACCATGTCGCCGTATTTACGGATCGGGGACGTCCAGGTAGCGTAAGCCGGTAGACCCAGACCGAAGTGAGGGCCTGGCTGAGCAGACATGCTGGTAAAGCCTTGGAACTTGCGCAGACGGGCGTCGAGCCAGGCATCATCACGGCTTTCCAACGCACGCTTGAGTTCCTTGTAACGCGCCAGGTCGGTCAGCGCGTCGCACTCGACAGCGATTTCCTGGCTTGCCAGGAAGTTTTGCGCCGCTTCTGCCTTGTCGTTATCAAAAGCATGGTGAACATTGAAGATGCCGTGCCCCACGTGGGTAGCCAGCAGGTCTGCACAGCAAGCATTGGCAGCGATCATCGACTCTTCGATCATGCGATTGGCAATGCGCCGTTCTTCCGTGCGGATGGCCAGCACATTACCGGCCTCATCCAGGTCGAAGACATAATCGGGGCGGTCCTTGAACACCAGGGCATGCTGTTCACGCCAGGCGCTCCGCGCCTCTGTCATGTCGCGCAGCAGCTTGAGCTGCGCGGCAATGTTGTCTGCAGGGGTGTATTCACTCTGGCCTTCATCTTCCAACCAGTTGGAGACTTGATCGTAGATCAAGCGTGCATGCGAGCGCATGGTGGCGGCAAAGAAGCGATAGCCACCCAGGCTGCCATCGGCGTTGATCTCCAGGCTGCAGGCAAGGACCGGGCGCTCTTGGTCCTGATGCAGTGAGCACAGGTCATCGGCCAGTTGCTCCGGCAGCATGGTCACGTTCTGGCCCGGCAGGTAGACCGTAAAGGCGCGGGTACGGGCTTCCAGATCGGCGGCGTGGCCTTCTTCCACGTAGGCAGTAGGATCAGCGATGGCCACGGACAGCGTCCAGCCACCCTGTTCGCGGGGCTCGATGCTCAGGGCATCGTCCATGTCGCGGGTTTTTTCGCCGTCAATAGTGAAAAAGGGCACGGCTGTCAGGTCTTCTCGGGTCAGACCTTCATCACGCAGCGTCCAGTCACTGCCAGCATCCGGGCATTCCTGCTCCAGCGCATGTCGGGCCAATGTCACGCGCCACGGCACTGCCGGGTTATCGACCTTGGCTACCAGCTCATCGATCTGAGTGAAGAAGGCACGGTCGTCAGGCTTGAGCGGGTGGCGCACCAGACGTGCCACGACCCAATCACCATTTCCGATGTCGTTTTCGTCGATACCACGCTTGATGCGTGCCTTGAGCACATTCTTGATCGACGGATGGTCCGGCACCACGGCCAGGCGCCCATCACGCTTCTGCACCCGGGCGATGAAGCGCTCCATATTGGTTTCGATCAACGTGTCGGGTTCTACCGACTTGCGCTCACCATCTTCATGCAGGACGGCTTCGACACGATCACCGTGCAGAACCTGCTTCATGGCAGGGGGCGGTACGAAGTAGGACTCTCCATCATCGGTTTCCAGAAAACCGAAGCCCTTTTCCGTTGCTTTGATGACACCGCTGACACGTGGAGTGTTTTCGCGGATCTGTTGCTTGAGCTGAGCCAGCAAGGCGTTGTTCTGCAGCATGGTCACGATCGAGTGGCGAGAAGTAAGGAGGCCACTATACGGATTGTTCGAGCCGGGGCCAAACCCTGAACCGGTCGACTACGCCAAATCAACGGTTTGCGCGCGTCTGTAACCCCCCTTAGGCGCATGGGCAGCACTCTTGAGGCACATGAATGTGCGCTAGGGCAAAGTTTGGATGGCCATGCGACTAAATTGGTATTTAAGTGGTATGTCCTGGATGTCACATTGGTTCTATATTGGTCCTATGCAGATCCGGTCATGATCATTCACCCATCAATGGATCATGTCCTGACAGCTGTTGCCCTTGCAGTTGACGCTCATACAGCCATCGCCTGACGACTATCGAGATGCCCGCATGGATTCACGATTTGAACGCCTGAAACTCGACGCTTCCCTGGCGACACCGCTATATCGCCAATTGGCCAGCCAGCTTGAAATCGCTATTCGCTCAGGGGAGTGGCGGGCAGGAGAAGCCCTGCCTTCGGAACGCAATCTGGCCGAGGCACTGGCGGTATCCCGAATCACGGCACGCAACGCTCTGGACCAGCTGGAGGAAAGTGGCCTGATCCGCCGTGATCGAGGGTCCGGCACCTTCATTCGTCCCAGCATGAATCAGTCGCTCGCCCGCTTGGTCAGTTTCAGCGAGATGCTGACCCAAAGAGGGTTTACCCCACGTTCAGAGTGGCTGGTCCGGGAACTGTGCCAGCCGGGCAGTGAGGAAAATCTGCGTCTGGGCCTGCCTGCCAATGCTCAGGTGGCCAGACTCAAGCGCTTGCGCCTGGCGGATGACGTGGTGATGGCGGTCGAGGAAACCTGCATGCCGATTACCGTCATGCCGGACCCTCGTGTGGTGGAGACCTCGTTGTACCGCTGCCTGGAAGAAGCCGGCCAGCCCATCGTTCGCGCTCAGCAGCAGATAACGGCAGTGAACGCAGGAGAGGAACTGGCCCGGTTGGCTGAGGTACCTATCGGCCAGGCGCTGCTCAAGGTCACGCGTCTGGGATATCTGGCCGATGGCACTCCGGCCGAACTGACGGTGACCTACTGCCGTACCGATTACTACGACTTCAGCGTCGAACTGGCGCGCTAGGAGAATTCCATGTCCCAATCTTCCTCCACGCTACATGGCAACATCCTGACATCGGAGGGTTGGCTACTAGGTGAACTGAAGATGGTGGATGGCCGTATCGCTGCCATTGAAGGCCATCCGGTGGATCCTGACGACAATGACCTGCCAAGACTCCTGCCTGGCTTCGTCGACTTGCATGTCCACGGTGGCGGGGGAGCCGACACCATGGAAGGGGGCGATGCCGTCGCCACCTTGGCGGCCACCCATGTGCGCTTTGGCACTACCAGCCTGCTGGCGACGACCATGACCGCTTCCCAGTCAGAGATTCGCCAGGTGCTCGGGGATATTGCCCACTATATGGAAGCACCCGAACCACAGGCTGCGAGAGTGGTCGGTGTACATCTGGAAGGCCCCTACATCAACCCGGGCAAGCTTGGGGCACAACCCGCCGAGGCCCAGGTGGCGACCATTGCCGAGCTTGATGAGCTGTTGGCACTGGCACCGATACTACTGGTGACCCTGGCACCGGAGCTGTCCGGTCATCACGATGTGATTCGCTACCTCAGTGAGAAGGGGGTGCGTGTTCAACTCGGTCATACCCTCGGTAGCTATGAGGAAGGTGTCGATGCCATGGCGCATGGCGCCTGTGGCTTCGCGCATCTATTCAATGCCATGACCGGGCTGCATCACCGTAAGCCGGGCATGGTGGGTGCGGCCTTGGCCCATGCCGAATATGCCGAACTCATTCCTGACCTGCTGCATGTGCACCCCGGTGCCATTCGTACGGCCCTGCGCTGCATACCTCGCCTCTATGCCGTGACGGATTCAACGGCGGCAGCAGGCATGCCGGATGGTGATTACAAGCTGGGTGCACAGACGGTCACCAAATGCCTTGGCGGTGTCCGGCTGGCAGATGGCACCTTGGCAGGCAGCACACTGACCATGGACCAGGCACTGCGTAATTTCGTCAGCCTGGGTCTGACGCTTGAAGAAGCCTCACATCGTCTCTCCCTCTACCCCGCGGATTTCCTCGCGCGGCACGATATCGGTCGCCTGAGTGTGGGGGCACAAGCCGACGTCGTGGAGTTCGACGCTGAGCTCAATCTATTGTCCGTCCATGTGGGCGGTAGTCTCGTATCTGGAGAATCCTATGTCTCTCATGCTTGAAGAAGCGCTGAATGCGCCAGAGCGCGTGCGTGGCCAACTGGCACGTAACCAGTCAGTACTGAGTGAGCTGGGTGAGCGTCTGCGCTCCGAAGCGCCCCGAGCCGCAATGACCGTGGCTCGAGGCAGCTCTGATCATGCCGCCAGCTACCTGGCCTACTTGTGCATGCAGAGCCGGGGAATCCCGGTTGCTTCATTACCGCCGTCCCTGTCCACGCTCAGCAACGCCCCCTGGAAATTGGAAGGGCAACTTGCCATAGCGATTTCCCAGTCCGGCCAGAGCCCCGACCTGGTGGCTAGCCAGAAGGCTCTGAAAGAGGGAGGAGCCTTGACCTTGGCTCTGGTCAATACGCCGGAATCTCCTTTGGGCAAGATCAGTGATGTTGAAATACCGCTATTTGCCGGAGAAGAGCGCAGCGTGGCAGCTACCAAGAGTTATCTGGCCACTCTGTCCGCGGCAGCGCAACTGATGGCCTACTGGAATGATGACCAGACGCTGCTGGGGGCGCTGGAGGAACTGCCCGATCGCCTTGGCGAGGCGACTGTACAGGACTGGAGTTCAGCGCTGGATGTGCTGGGCAACAGCGAACGTCTGATGGTGATCGGACGCGGACCCGGTCTGGCCATTGCCCAGGAGGCCGCCCTCAAGTTCAAGGAAACTTGTGCCATCCAGGCCGAGCCGTTCAGTGGGGCGGAAGTGCGTCATGGCCCCATGGCATTGATCGAGCCCGGATATCCCGTGCTGGTGTTCGCACCGCCAGGACCAGAACAAGCAGGGTTGCTGGAGCTGGCTGAATGGTTGGGCAGCGTGGGGGCCAGGGTGTTGCTGGCAGCGGATGAGCGCGTTGCCCAACGTCACCTCACGTTAGCCGATGCCGGTCATGAAGCGCTGCAGCCGTTGTCGGTCATCCAGAGCTTCTATCCCATGGTGGCGCACCTGGCACAGGTTCGGGGCATTGACCCAGACCAGCCGCGTCATTTGAGGAAAGTCACCTGCACGCTCTGAGCGAATAACGATAAATCCAACCAGCCTACCTGTTACCAGGTAACGGAGCCGATCATGTCATCCTCCACAATCACACTGGTTGCACCGCTCAAGGGGGTTGTCGTCCCCTTGGCGGGCGTGCCGGATCCCGTCTTTTCCGAGGGAGCCCTGGGTGATGGTATTGCCCTGGACCCGCTAAGTGATTGCTTGTGCGCCCCCTGTCATGGCGAAGTCATTCAATGTGCCAGGACTCAGCACGCATTTACCTTGCGTCATGCAAGTGGCATAGAAGTCCTGGTCCATCTTGGCCTGGATACCGTGGCCCTGGAGGGGCAGGGCATAGAAGCTCTGGTCAAGTTGGGGCAGCAGGTCGAGTCTGGACAACCACTGTGTCGCTTCGATCCCGACAAGCTGGCCCGTGAAGCCACCTCCTTGATCACACCGATGGTCGTGCTGGATAGCGCTGGCTGGTGTCTGGAAGGGCAAGCAGAACCGGGTGTGGTGATTGCACAGGGGGAGCCGCTGCTGACTTTGAGCGATGCGCAAGTGGAAGCCAGCAGTAGTGCCCCTGTATCCGGGACGCGCAAGGAGGGCCGCTTGACGCTGGCGCTGGAAACCGGCTTGCATGCACGCCCGGCAGCGCGGCTACGCGGCATTGCCAAGGAGCATGGCGTTACGCTCGTGGTCTACGGAGAGGGCCGTTCCTCCAGTGCCAGCAGTGTCAGTGGGTTGATGAATCTGGGGCTGGTATGTGGTAGCGAGGTGACTCTCGTTGTGGAAGGTGAGGGTGCCGAACAGGCATTGATCCAGGCAACCTCACTGTTGACCACACCGGAAGGCCATGCCCCTGTGGCGAAGTCGTCGACTCCCGTAGCGGCAGAGCTGAGGGATGGAGAGTTGGCTGGTCTGGTAGCGAGCCCAGGCCTGGCCAGCGGTCCGTTGACCAGACTCAGCATGTGCTTGCCGCAAGTCCCCGAAAAGGGACAGGGTGTCGATGTCGAGAAACCGCGACTGATGGCCGCGCTGGAAAAGGTCGGCGGACAGCTGGAAACGGCTCGTCATGCAGCCGAAGAGGCTGGCAAGACAGCCGAAGCAGAAGTCTTCGATGCCCATCTGGCATTGTTGGATGATCCGGGGCTGATTGCCGCCTCAGTAAGCCGCCTGGAGCAAGGCCTGAGTCCTGGGCAGGCCTGGCGAGAGGCGCTCGATGAAGAAGCGGAAAAGCTGCGTACCAGCGGTAACGAAATTCTGGCGGGGCGTGTGGCCGATCTCCAGGATCTGCAACGCCATGTGATGATGGAGTTCTGCACGAATATCAAAGATGCCGAGTCTTTGGTAGGCAATATTCCTTCGGGCGCCATTGTTCTGGCTCAGGACCTGACGCCATCCGCTTTTGTCGAACTGTGTGAGCAGAATCCGGCTGGACTGTGTCTGGAAGCGGGCGGTGTGACATCCCACCTGGCCATTCTGGCGCGCGCCAGAGAGCTGCCCTGTCTGGTAGCCATGGGCGACGCCATCAGTCACCTGTGTGAAAGTGTCGCGGTACTGGATGCCGATAGTGGCAAGCTGGAGACCACGCCAGACCACGCGCGCCTGGAGCAGGTGAGTAAGACACTTGCCAGTCGCCGGGCCCAGGCGGAAGCCGAGAGAGCGCAAGCGCATCATGAAGCGGTGACCTGTGATGGGCGCGTTGTCGAAGTGGCGGCCAATATCGGCTCCAGTGAGGAAGCTCGTCAGGCGCATGCCAATGGTGCCGATGGTGTTGGTCTGATGCGCAGCGAGTTTCTTTTCCTCGGGCGTGACCAGGCACCAAGTGAGGCTCAGCAACTGGCTGAATATCAGGCGACCATTGATGCTCTGGGTTCCAAGCCTCTGGTCATTCGTACCCTGGATATTGGTGCTGACAAGCAACTGTCTTATGTCAGTCTGCCTCCTGCCCCCAATCCTGCGATGGGAATCCGTGGTACACGCCTGTGGCAGAGCAATCCTGAATTGCTGGATACCCAATTGCGAGCACTGCTGGGCGTCAAGCCATTGCGCCATCTGCGCATCATGGTGCCGATGATTGCGGATGCCAGTGAGTTGGAGTGGGTGCGCGAACGTATGGAAGTCACAGCCGCCGAGATGCAGTTGACCGAGTTGCCACTGCTTGGCGCCATGATCGAGGTACCTAGTGCAGCCTTATGCGCAGGTAGCCTGTCAAGAGCGGCAGACTTCCTTTCCATCGGCACCAATGACCTGACTCAATACGGCCTCGCCATGGATCGGGAAGACCCTCTGTTGGCCGCCCGTGCCGACGTGTTGCATCCGGGAATACTGCGCTTGGTCCAGGCCGCGCTGCAGGGCACAGCAGGACGCTGTCCCGTGGCGGTATGTGGTGCTGCCGCGGGTGATCCGTTGGCGGGCCCCTTACTGGTGGCCATGGGCGTCGATGAACTGTCAGTGGAGCCGTCGCGTGTTGCCGCGGTCAAGGCACGAGTGCGTCGTCTGGATAGCCGGGTCATTGCATCTGAGCTGGAGCGTTTGCTGGCACTGCCCGATGCCGCAGCGGTACGCCACGAACTGGCGCCGCTGGTCGACGCTGCGCTCAATTCTGAGGTTACCCCGGAGAGGATCCCATCATGATAAAAACACTTGGATCTCGCCTGATGGCCGCGTTACAGCTGCTCGGGCGTTCACTGATGCTTCCTATTGCAGTGTTGCCGGTGGCTGGCCTGTTGCTGCGTCTGGGACAGCCGGACTTGCTGGATATTGCGTTCATCGCCGGCGCAGGTGATGCCATCTTCGCCAACCTGCCGCTCGTGTTTGCCATTGGCGTAGCCGTCGGGCTAGCCAATGACAGCAACGGCGCGGCCGGGCTCGCGGGTGTCATCGGTTATCTGGTGCTCGATGCGGTACTCAAGAGTATCGATGAGAGCATCAACATGAGTGTCCTTGCCGGTATCCTCATGGGGGTTGTCGCAGGTCTTTTCTACAATCGCTTCAAGGCCATTCGAATGCCGGAATATCTGGCGTTCTTTGGTGGCCGTCGTTTTGTGCCCATTGCCACTGGTCTGGCGGGGGTCTTGCTGGGGATTGCGCTTGGCTGGGGATGGCCACCAATTCAGCAAGGTATCGATACCCTAGGCCACTGGTTGATCGATGCGGGTGCCCTGGGCAAATTCGTCTACGGTGCGCTCAATCGCCTGTTGATCGTTACCGGGCTGCATCATGTACTCAACAGTTTCGTGTGGTTTGTGTTCGGCAGCTACGATGGTGCAACAGGTGATCTGCATCGCTTCTTTGCCGGCGATCCGACGGCCGGGGGCTTCATGACCGGCTTCTTCCCGGTGATGATGTTTGGCCTCCCGGCTGCAGCCCTGGCGATGTATCACACGGCCGAGAAGGGGCGTCGTGCCCAGGTCGGTGGTCTGTTGATGTCTCTGGCCTTGACCGCTTTCCTGACGGGAGTGACCGAGCCGATCGAGTTCACCTTCATGTTTCTGGCACCGTTGCTGTATGCCTTCCATGCGGTGATGACGGGGGTGGCCATGGCCATTTCCCAGTGGCTCGATATCAAGTTGGGTTTCACCTTTTCCGCAGGCGCGTTCGACTACGCCTTGTCCTATGGCCTGTCGACCAACGGCTGGATGGCAATTCCGTTGGGCCTGGCCATGGCGGCGGTTTACTACTTTATCTTCCGTTGGGCCATCGTTCGCTTCAATCTGCCAACCCCCGGGCGTGAACCGCTGGTGGACGGAGGCGGTACTGCTGCGACAGTCTCCATGGACGAGCGTGGTCCGGCCTTTGTCGTCGCCCTGGGTGGCGCTGACAATCTGGCCAGCGTGGGCGCCTGCACGACTCGCTTGCGCTTGGTTCTGGCTGAGCCTGAGCGGATTGACGAGGCTTCCCTGAAGGCACTGGGAGCCCGCGGTATCCTGCATCTGGCAGGCGGAGGTCTTCAGGTCATCCTGGGGCCGATTGCGGATAGTGTGGCAGATGAAATTCGCACTGCCATGGCAGCCATGGGGCAAGCCGCTCCAGAGGTCTGTGCATCCGACAACCAGGTCGACGAACCAGCGGTTCCGGCACTCGAGCTCAGCGCCGATGACCTGTCGGCCTGGCAAGAAGCCTTGGGCGGCCAGGGTAATGTACGCGAGCTTGAAGCCTGTGCCGTTACCCGTCTGCGTGTCACTGTTGCGGGCAATGGCAATATCGACGAGCAGGCATTGACGCATCTTGGTTGCCACGCTGCGATGCGTATTGGTGACAGTACCTGGCACCTGATCGTTGGTGACAGGGCGGCTGGACTTGCCGGATGTCTGAAAAGGGCGGGGCTGGCAGCAAGCGACTGAACTGACGCGGACACAAGCCCCGATAATGCAAATGGCACGCCTCTTGGCGTGCCGTTTGCGTCGAGACACGGTAGTCTGGGCATGGCAAATGCCACAGGCAATACCGCCAAGGGCTGGGCGTAATGGAGGTTCTTCATTTCATGGATGCACACCTGATCGTTTCCGATCTCGATGGTACCTTGCTCGGTGCTGATCATGATCTGGCCGAGATCACTATAGCCACTCTCCGGGAGCTGGCTGGCCAAGGGCACCATATCGCCCTGGCATCCGGTCGGCATCATCTCGACATGCTGGCTTTCCGTGACCGCCTTGGTATCGATGCACATATCATCAGCAGCAATGGTGCCTGGACATTGAACCCTAAGGGCCTGTGCCTGCGCCGGCACTATCTGACATCGGAAATTGCCCAGACATTGATTGCATTGCCGCGTCCGGATGGTGTGCGTCTCAATATCTATCGCGATGACGCCTGGGTGATTGACGACCATGCCCCGGGGCTGCTCGCATTGCACGACGCTACGGGGTTTGGCTATCGCGTGGAGGCCAGCCCGGAAATGAGCGCAGAAGGCATTGGCAAGGCACTGTATATCGGTCAGCCCGAAGCATTAGCAGAGCTCGAGTCTGCGGTGAGGCAGGTGGCGGGGGAGGCACTGCACATTACCTATTCCATGGCCAACTCCCTCGAGATCATGGCCGCAGGTGTCAATAAGGGAACTGCGGTTGCGGCATTGCTCGATGATCTTGGCATTCCTGCCGATCGTTGCCTGGCCTTTGGTGACAACCTCAATGACATGGAAATGCTGGCCTTGGCAGGGGAAGGTCATGTGATGGCCAATGCTCATCCGAGTCTGGCCACGGAAGTGCCAGGAGCCAGGGTCATTGGCCACCACGCCGAGCATGCTGTGGCGATACAACTACGTGAGCGGTTTGGTTTGGCGTCAGCAGTGAGCTAGCTGGTCCGGTACCAGGCGCAAGACCTGCAGCCTCTACCACCATGGTGCAATCGTGATAACTCGTGGCGCTGGCTAAGGTATCTTGCCTTGAGCCAAGCGCTTTCAGAGACTTCCATGAACACACCTAGCGCGCCTATCGTCGTCGTCGATGACGATCCCGAAATTTGTGAGCTGCTGGCCGATTACCTGGGTCGTCATGGGTACTCGGCACGCATTGCTGAAAATGCCCAAGCGCTTTATCGCCTACTCGAGAAAGAAATACCGGCTCTGGTCATTCTCGACCTGATGATGCCCGGAGAGGATGGATTCGCGGTATGCCAGCATCTCCGCAAGCAGAGCGACCTGCCCATCATCATGCTGACGGCTAGCGATGATCAGACTGACCGCATTCTGGGGCTTGAATTCGGGGCTGATGATTATCTGTGCAAGCCGTTCGATCCCCGGGAGTTGCTGGCCAGGGTCAAGGCGGTCCTGCGTCGTTGCCAGCCTCGTGACGCCAACCTGATACCACACAAGGCTCGGGTGCTGGCGTTTGGTGACTGGCGTCTCGATAGGGTAAGCCGTGAGCTGATGGGTCATGATGGTGAACGATTACCTCTCAGTGGCGCGGACTTTCAACTGCTGCAGGTGTTTCTGGATCGCCCGGAACAAGTCCTGTCTCGTGAGGACCTGTATCAACTGACACGAGGGCGCCCGGCTCCGCCATTGGATCGTTCCATGGACGTGCATGTGTGTCGCTTGCGTCAGCGATTGGGTGAAGATGCCCAGCATTCTCAGTTGATCCGTACGGTGAGGGGCGCGGGCTATGTGCTGGCCGCTCAGGTCGAGGCGCTGGCCTGATGCGCATTCTGCCGCGTACTCTGCGCGGGCGCTTTCTGTTGATCATGGTCATTGGTGTCCTGGGGGCTCAAGTGATGAGCTATGCCTGGTGGAGTGCCCAGGAGAGTGAGGAGCAGAACGCGCGCGTGGATGAGGTGTCGAAGAACCTGGCCTACAGTGTGGCTTCCACTGTGCGTTTCTTCCGCTCCTTGCCCCATGCCTATCGCCATGTCGCCCTGGACCAGTTGCGTGACATGGGGGGCACGCGTTTCTTTGTCAGCGTCAACGATCATCGCTTGCCGGTCATGGATATTGGGGATGGTCCGGCCAAGGAGCGGGTCGTCGATACCATGCGTCGAGTCTTGCATCGAGAGCTTGGGGTATCCCAGGTGACGGTGGAGTTTTCCCATCCTCATGATCTGCGTTTGCTCAATACAGAAGTCCTGCTGACCGAGATGCCTCCTCGCTGGGGGCAGCACACCTTGTTGAGCGCCACACAAGATCAGCCGATCCTGGTGGTGCAGTTGCCCCTGGGAGGAGGGCAGTGGCTGTATGTGGCGACCCTGATGCCGATGCCCGGTATCTTCCATGATGATTTCTGGCTATCCCATGATCGACTGTTCGTATTGCTGGTTGTGCTGGTGACGGTCATTGGGTTGTCGGCACTGGGGATTCGCAGTGCGACACGCACCTTGGGACGTCTGGCCAGGGCTGCACAGCGTCTGGGCAATGACCTGGATGCGCTGCCCTTGCGCGAGACCGGCCCCAAAGAAGTGGCCACGGCGGCAGCGGCCTTCAATCGCATGCAGAGACAGCTGCAGCATCAGGTGGAGGAGCGTGAGCGCTTGTTCTCAGCGATTTCTCACGATCTCAAGACTCCGATCACCCGTATGCGGTTGCGTGCCGAGATGCTGGATGATCCGGTACAGCGCGAACGCTTCGCCGCGTCACTGGATGAAATGGACCAACTTGTGCGCGGTGCCCTGGCTTCGGTCAAGGGGTTGGATATGCATGAACATGCTGAACCTTGTGAACTCAGGCCTCTGCTGGAACACCTTTCCACGGAAGTCGCTCTGCTGGGAGGCCGGGTCAGCATCAAAGGCAAGGCAGAACCGCTGCTGATCAAGCCTCTGGCATTGAAGCGGGCACTTGCCAACCTGCTGGAAAATGCCGTGTTCTACGGCACGAGTGCGGAAGTGGCACTGCAAGACAGCCCGGACGTGCTGACGTTGACGATACATGATCATGGTCCAGGCATTCCCGAGGAACAGATGAATCGGGTTTTCGAGCCATTCGTACGCCTGGAACCTTCACGCAGTCGCCATACAGGCGGTAGTGGGCTGGGCTTGAGCATCGCCCGTCATATCATTCAAGCACACGCAGGGACTCTGGGGCTGACCAACGGCCTGGGCGGTGGGCTGGAAGTGTCCATCCGCTTGCCGCGCCCAGGTCCTTTTGCACATTAATCGGAGTGGCAGCCAATTTGTCGTGCCAGGCCCTTTGCAACACTTGGTAAAAGAATTCAGCAGAGGACTTGACGTAGGCTGTGGTGATCACAGGAGGATGCTGTAATGAATTATTTCGATCCCGCTTTTCTCGATCAGCATGTACGCAAGACGATGGCCTTCTACCATCCTCGGGCCATTGATCCTCATGGTGGTTTCTATCAGTACTTCCGGGATGATGGCGAGATCTATGAAAAAGGCCATCGCCACTTGGTCTCCAGTACGCGTTTCGTTGTCACCTATGCACGCTTTGCGCGCCAGACAGGAAATGCCGAGTACCTGCGTTGGGTACGCCATGGCCTGAAATTTCTCGAAAGCCAGCACTTTCAGTCTCAGCAGCAAGGCTATGCCTGGACGCTGAAGGATGGCGTTGTCGAGGACAGTACCCATCACTGCTATGGCCTGGCGTTTGTGCTGCTGGCTTATGCCGAGGCATATCGTGCGGGAGTCGAAGAGGCCCGGCGGGAAATCGATCGTGTCCATGCCATGCTTCAGCGGCGTTTCTGGGAGCCGCAGTGGAACCGTTTCGCCGATGAAGCCGATGCCCATTGGCAGCTTTCGGACTACCGGGGGCAGAACGCCAACATGCATGGCTGCGAGGCGTTGATTGCCGCTTATGAGGCCACCGGCGAAGTGCATTTTCTGGATCAGGCCATGGCGATTGCCAATGCCCTGGTGCGTGCCAACCTTGGTGATCCTCGTGATAACCCGAATGGCTGGATCTGGGAACATTACGATCGGCAATGGCGGCGTGATCTCGATTACAACCGCGATGACCCCAAGCATCTGTTCCGCCCCTGGGGCTATCAGGTTGGCCATCAGACCGAGTGGGCCAAGCTATTGGCCATTCTGGCGCGACATCGTGATGATGCCTGGTTGATTCCCGCTGCCGAGCGCCTGTTTGTCTCGGCGGTAGAGGCCGGTTGGGACAGCACGCATGGCGGCCTGGTCTATGGCCTGGACCTGCAGGGAAAGGTCTGTGATGGCGACAAGTATTTCTGGGTCCAGGCCGAGAGCCTTGCGGCTGCGGCTCGTCTTGGCGAGGCGACAGGCAAGGCCGTGTATTGGCGTTGGTATCGCCATCTGTGGAATTTCAGCTGGACTCATATGATCGATCATCGTCACGGCGCCTGGTATCGCATCCTGACCCCGGATAATCAGGCTTATTCCGATGAGAAGAGTCCTGCTGGCAAGGTGGATTACCACACCATGGGGGCCTGTCAGGAAGTCATGGAAGTCTTGAAGCGGCGAAATATTACAGCCTCGTAAGATTATCCATTACTACGTAACCCAAGAAGGAAACGGGATGCGCTAGCGTATTGTCAGGCGGTGCCTCGGGTGCCGCTACATAACAAGACAATAAACAGGAGTGACATCATGCCCGCACGCTTGCGTTTCCCGATGCTGCGTCTTACCTGCGCGGCCGTGGCCACCGCCGCTGCCCTGACAACGACGGCGGTTGAGGCCGGTGAGGTAGAGGTTCTGCACTGGTGGACATCCGGAGGGGAGGCCGAGGCAGTCGGTACACTGCGCGATCTGCTGGAGCAGGAGGGGCATTCCTGGAAGGACTTCGCCGTTGCCGGTGGTGCCGGTGACAGTGCCATGACGGTACTCAAGTCACGTGCCATGTCCGGTAATCCTCCGTCCGCTGCCCAGATCAATGGTCCAGAAATCCAGGAATGGGGAGAACTTGGCCTGCTCGGCAATCTGGATGATGTTGCGCAGGAGGGGGACTGGGACGAATTGCTGCCGGACGTTGTGGCCAACATGATGAAGTACGACGGCCACTATGTGGCAGTGCCGGTCAACGTGCATCGTGTCAATTGGCTATGGGCCAATCCGGAAGTGCTGGCGGATGCTGGAGTGGAGGTGCCTACTACCTGGGATGAGCTGTTTGCCGCGGGCGAGAAGCTGCGTGAGGCGGGTTACGTTCCCTTGGCCCATGGCGGTCAGCCGTGGCAGGATACCACTACTTTCGAGACCGTCGTACTGAGCCTGGGAGGCGCTGATTTCTATCGGGACGCCTTTGTGGAACTGGACGAGGATACTCTGAAGAGCGACACCATGATCGAAGCGCTGGATACCTTCAAGCGTCTGCGCGAGCTGATGGACGAAGGCATGCCCGGGCGAGACTGGAACCTGGCGACCAAGATGGTCATCGACGGTCAAGCGGCCATGCAGATCATGGGAGACTGGGCCAAGGGCGAGTTTTCCGCCGCAGGCATGGAGGCAGGCAGCGACTACGTGTGCGCGCCGGTACCTGGTACCGATGCCGACTTCATCTTCAATATCGATAGTTTCGCCATGTTTCAGCTGGAAGATGACCGTTCCGCCGAGGCTCAGAAAACACTGGCACGGCTGATTCTTGAACCGGACTTCCAGGCGTCCTTCAACAAGATCAAGGGCTCGATTCCGGCACGTCCAGACCTCGACATGAGCGATTTCGACAGCTGTGCCCAGCGCTCCATGGAGGACTTCAAGGCGGCCCAGGCCAATGACACCCTGGTACCGAGTGTCGCTCATCGCATGGCGATGCAAAGCGACGTTCAGGGAGCCTTCTTCGATATCATTACCAACTACTTCAACGATGAGTCGATGACCGCCGAGCAGGCGTCCGAGCGTCTGGCGCAGGCTGCCAGTCTGGCGTTCTAGGTCCCGGTTCTCCATCGGAAACCGACTCCCTCATTCGCGACCCTGGTCGAGCAACTCAGGCCAGGGCCGCGGTTGCCGAGGCATGTTGAGGTAATTCTGCGATGCCCATCAACACAACTCAGGTTCCGGCTCATGCCGGTGCCCGGGGCCACTCCGCCTCTGCCAGTCTGCAGTCCTGGCTACCCAGGCTGGTGTTGGCTCCCTCCGTCGCCATATCCCTGTTCTTCGTCTATGGCTTCATGATCTGGACGTTTGTCCTGTCCCTGACCAACTCGCGCATGTTACCGAGTTATCATTTTGTCGGTTTCGGTCAGTATGCCCGCCTGATGGCCAATGAGCGTTGGTGGGTAGCCGCCTCCAATCTGGCCATCTTCGGCGGCCTGTTCATTGCCATCTGCCTGGTCATCGGAGCCGGGCTTGCCATCCTGCTTGATCAGCGTATTCGCCAGGAAGGCACCTTGCGTACGCTCTATCTCTATCCCATGGCCTTGTCTTTCATTGTCACCGGGGTGGTGTGGAAGTGGCTGCTCAATCCCGGGCTGGGCATCCAGGCCATGGTACGCAGTTGGGGATTCGACAACTTCACCTTTGACTGGCTGGTACAACCGGAGATGGCGGTCTACACCCTGGTCATCGCGGCAGTATGGCAAGCGTCCGGCTTCGTCATGGCACTGTTTCTGGCCGGGTTGCGCGGTATTGATGACGAGATCATCAAGGCGGCCCAGCTCGATGGGGCCAGTCTTCCGCGCATCTATCGGCGAGTGATTCTGCCTTGTCTACGACCGGTGGTGTTCAGTGCCGTGATGATCCTGTCGCACATTGCCATCAAGAGCTTTGACCTGGTGGTGGCGCTGACCGGTGGCGGTCCCGGTTATTCCTCGGATCTGCCCGCGACGTTCATGTACGCCCATGCCTTTACCCGAGCGCAGATTGGCCTGGGGTCTGCCAGTGCCATGTTGATGTTGGGTGGTGTGCTGGCGATTCTGGTGCCGTACCTGTACAGCGAGTTGAGGAGCAAGCGCGATGTCTGATGCCATGAGTCGGGGACAGGTGATTCGCCGCCAGACACCCGCAGCCAAGGCTCTGCGTGGATTGCTTTATGCCGTGCTGATCGTTGCTGCAGTGGCATACCTGATGCCCCTGGTGGTCATGCTGCTGACCTCCATCAAACCGCTGGCCGAAATCACTCCTGGCAACCTGCTGGCGCTGCCCCGGTCGCCGACCGTCGAACCCTGGGCGAAGGCTTGGGGAGAGGCCTGTACGGGGATGCGTTGTGAAGGGGTTGGGGGCTATTTCTGGAACTCCTTTGCCATTGTCATTCCTGCCGTGATCATCTCGACGTTGGTCGGTGCGCTCAATGGCTATGCCCTGACCAAGTGGCGCTTCAAGGGCTCGAACCTGGTGTTCGCGATGATGCTGTTTGGCTGCTTCATCCCTTTTCAGGTCGTATTGCTGCCCATGGCCCAGACGTTGGGTTGGTTGGGGTTGGCCAGCTCGCGCTCGGGTCTGGTGCTGGTGCATGTGGTATTTGGCATCGCGTTCACCACCTTGTTCTTCCGTAACTTCTATGTGGGTATCCCCGACGAACTGGTGAATGCGGCCAAGCTGGATGGTGCAGGGTTCTTCCGCATTTTCTGGCGCATTCTGTTGCCGGTGTCGGCTCCGATCATCGTGGTCTCGGTGATCTGGCAGTTCACCCAGATCTGGAACGACTTTCTGTTCGGGGTGGCTTTCTCGGGCCATGACACTCAACCGGTGACGGTAGCACTCAACAACCTGGTCAATACCTCTACCGGCGCCAAGGAATATAACGTCGACATGGCGGCAGCGATGATTGCTGCACTACCAACGCTGGTGGTCTATGTACTGGCCGGCAAGTACTTCGTGCGGGGCCTTACCGCTGGTTCGGTCAAGGGCTGACGTTCATTACAACGACAATTCAGTGACGAGAATTCATCATGTCCGCTCTGGAAATACATCAGCTGCACAAGAGCTTCGGTTCGACCCATGTCCTCAAGGACGTCAATATTTCCATCGCTTCCGGAGAATTTCTGATTCTGGTGGGGCCATCAGGCTGCGGCAAGTCGACCCTGATGAATGCCATTGCTGGTCTGGAGCCGATCACCTCCGGGGAGATTCGTATCGGAGGTGAGGATGTCACTTGGCGAACGCCGGCAGAAAGAGACATCGCCATGGTATTCCAGTCCTACGCGCTCTATCCCAGCATGACCGTGCGTGGAAATATTGCCTTCGGCCTCGAGATGCGCAAGATACCCAAAGCCGAGCGTGAAGCTGCGGTGCAGCGGGTTGCCGACTTGTTGCAGATATCGCATCTGCTGGATCGCAAGCCATCTCAGCTGTCGGGAGGGCAGCGGCAGCGAGTGGCCATGGGCCGAGCCTTGGCCCGAGAGCCGCAGATCTATCTGTTCGACGAACCGCTTTCCAACCTGGATGCCAAGTTACGTGTAGAGATGCGCACCGAGATCAAGAAACTGCACCAGCGTCTTGGCACCACCATCGTCTATGTGACGCATGACCAGATCGAGGCCATGACACTGGCGGATCGTATCGCTGTCATGCGTGATGGACAGGTACAGCAGCTTGGCACGCCGGACGAGATCTACAACAACCCCGTCAATGTATTCGTCGCCGGTTTCATGGGCTCGCCGGCAATGAACTTCGTTGATGCTGTCCTGGAAGGTGGCAGAGGCAACTACGCTCTGCGCATCAGCACGCCAGGACAGGAAGACCTGGTCTTGCCATGGCCAGCCGAGCGTGACACCGATGCACTGGCTTCGTGCGTCGGGCAGAAGATGCTGCTGGGTCTACGTCCGGAACATTTCAGCGAAGCAGTTGGACATTCCGGGGCAGGTACAGCGATGGCAGCCGTGATCGGGGTCGTGGAGCCAACCGGTGCCGATGTGCTGATCAATCTCCCCCTGGGGGAGGGAGAGGTGACCGCCCGGGTCGGGCCGGACTGCCACGCTCGCCCTGGTGAACGGCTGGAACTGCAGGTGGATATGCGTCGCGCGGTGCTTTTTGATCCGCAACGCGAAGTACGTCTGGCATAAGTTCTGATGCCCTTTTCGGCAAGCGCTGACGACGGCGCTTGTCGTCAGTGGTTAGTCACCTCCGCCGCCGCCATCTCCACCACCACCGCCAGAATCACCACTGAAGCTTCCTCCAGAATCGCAGCTGCTGCTTGAAGATATTCGGTTGGAAGTATCGGTATTGCAGTTGCTGAAACTGTCGTCAACGGCGTAAACCGAAGATGTGCCATTATCGACGACAATGGGGGCACTGTTATCAGATGAACGGCGCAGGGGGCGAGATCCAGTGACGCTTCGGGTACCCAGGTAAATGGCCAGGGCAAGCATCACGAGGCCAAAGGCAACGGTACCAATGGCCCAGGAGAGAGTCGCTGACATTCTTTGCTTCCTTGCTTGGCGGTATCTACAAAATGCCTGTACTTGACAATGCGGCGTTGAAATTTTGCCTTGTCTTGGGAATGTCTTTTCCTGTGCGAGACTCCCATTCAGTGCTTTCAGTCCTGTCCCTTCTTCGGTGCCTCCATTCTCTTGAGCTGTTGCCATAGTTCCTTGCGCAGGTCCGTGAGGCGAGGGCGCTCATTCGGGTTGAAGGCGAGAGGGCGAGCCAGTTGCTGGGTACGCAGTCCGAGGCGGGCGCCCAGCAGGCCGACGCCCAGGCCCTGGGCAGCGCGTGCGGAAAGTCGTCCGGCCAGGTCCAGGGTCAGCATCTGCATGCTGGCATCCGCGGCCAGTTCCGTGGCACCGGCAAATGCCATTTGATACAGCACGCTGCGTAATAAGCGAATACGAGCACCATAGCCAAGTTCCAGGCCATAGATACGGCAGATGCGATCGATCATGGCCAGGTGGCGCCAGGCGACTAGTCCCATATCCACCAGCGTAAGAGGACTGATTGCCACCATGGCGGCCGTTTCGCTGCTCATCCGGGAAATCAGCCGTCGAGCTTCCCTGTCACGGGGAGCCAGCAGGTGGTGCTGGACAAGCTCGGCAAGGTCGCGACCATCATGGTGGGCCTCGCGTGCATTGTTGAAGGCCTGCCAGTGAGGATGATCATCGTTCAGAGAGAGTTGCTGGCGCAGGCGTTCGACCAGTGCACTGGCGTTTTTGGGGGGAAGTTGGGGCAACTCGGAGAGATCCTGGCGCAGGTTGTCGTGGCGCTTGAGACGGCGCAGACGAAACAGCTCCCGGCCGAGCGCGCCAGTTCCCAGGCCAATGACACCCAATCCCAGTATCTGCCAGCCAGTATTGAGCCAGTCGCCGCCAGCCAGCGTGGCGGGTAGCCCAGTCATCAGCTCTGCCGTACCCAGGCCAATCGTTCCAGCAAGTACGGCAAGCAGTCCCCAGCGGCGCTTGCGTGGACGCAGGATAGGCTCCAGCGCTGGATCATTCGCTGAGACACTGTCGGCCTCGGGGGTGACCGGCAGATGGCGGCTAGGTTGCTCGGCATCGAAGCGCAGTCCAGGTTGCGGATCGACACGAGGAGCCTCGGGTGACCGGGGCTTGGCATCGCTGAAGCGTATTCCCGGGCGCGGATCGTCCTGTGGTGATGTCATGTGAGTTTGTCTCCGATCAGCCACTCCAGTGCGGCATCCATGCGAATGTGAGGCAGGGCTCCGGGTGCTGTCTGCTGGGGGCGGAAGGCAATGAAGTCGAAGCCCTGGCGTGTCCAGAAGTCTGCTGTAGGCAATCGCGCTGGTACTTCACCGGGAAAGGTCAGCAGGGGCTCGCCATCCAGTGTCGTACCTTTCAGGGCTGGCGTATTGCGTCCTTGATGGGAGACTTCTCGCGCTTCGGTTGCCCGGATAGATGCCAGAGAAAGCGCCTTGACCGGGATGTTGGCGTATTTCAGGTTCTTCAATGGCTCTGCCAGCAAGGCTTCAAGCAGAGCAACCAGGTGCTGGTGCTGTTCGGGTGTGACATGGTCAGCCTTGGTGGCAGCGATGGCCAGGCGGTCGATACGCGGTGTGAACAGGCGCGAGAACAGACTGCGTTGACCGTAGTTGAAACTCTGCATCAGTCGCGTCAGGGCCCGGGAAAGGTCTTCGAAGCGTTCAGGGCCAGCGTTGAGTGCTCCAAGGACATCCACCAAGACGATCTGGCGGTCGAAGCGACGAAAATGCTCCCGGTAGAAGGGGCGTACGATATGGCTCTGGTAATAGGCGAAACGTTTGGCCAGTTGAGCATAGACGCTGGCGTCGGGGAGCCTGTCCAGGGTTTCCGCATCCTGCTCGGCGAGCCCGGGGAGGGGGAAAAACTGTAGTACAGGAGCGCCCTGGAGTTCTCCTGGCAACAGGAAGCGTCCAGGCTGGAGGTCGGAAAAGCCAGCTTCGCGCGCAGCCCTGAGCCCTTCAGCATAATGCTCGCTGATGGCGGCCAGGCGAGCCTCGTCGACTTCAGCGTCGGGCGTGAGATCCTCCACCTCGGCGTAAAAGCTGGCCAGCATGCTTTGGCGAGCAGGGCCGGCTTCTGCGAATTGAGCCTGGCTCCAGCTCAGATAGTCGTGCTCAAGCAAGGGGAGATCCAGCAGCCATTCGCCAGGGTAGTCGAACAGATCCAAAGTCAACTCTGTGGTTTCCGGGCGCAGCCAGGCCTGGCGCGCTGGACGATAACGAATCTTGAGGCGCAATTCACTGATGCCACGAGTCGGCTCTGGCCAGCGCGGAGGCGTCTCTTCCAGTGTGGCGCGAGCCTGATCAAACGGGAAACGCGGCACACCAAGATCCTGCTGAGCGACGCGTTGAGCACCGAGCAGGCGCCCTTCACGGGCGGCAGAAAGCAGGTCGAGACGGGCTTCCAGGCCAGAGTGGCGAAGTTGATCCACCAATGAAGTGAGAAAGGCCGTCTTGCCAGCACGGGAAAGCCCCGTGACCGCCAGGCGTAGCTGACGGTCACGGCCGCGCTCGATCAAATCCATCAGATCACGGGTCAGGTCCTGGGCCATTCAGGGCTCCATGCAAGAATATCAGCCCATAATCTGGGGCCTGCCGCGAGCAAACACAAGTGAAGCCGAGTACTGAGCTCCTGTCTATTGCAACTGATGGCGCTGAGGTATCAGACGCTGCAGCAGAATGACGACAAGGGGAATCGATGCCAGGGGCAGCAGCAGTAGGTTGAGACCGGACCATCCTAGCAGTACCGCGCTGGGGCCAGCGGCCAATGAGGCGAAAGCGACGGTGGAAAACACCAGGAATTCGTTGGCTGCCTGTACTCGTGCTTTCTCCTCGGGACGATGGCATTCCGTCAACAGGGCCGTGGCGGGCAGGAAGGTGAAGTTCCAGCCCAATCCGAGCAATATCATGGCTGCTGTGAAACGAATGCTGTCCAGCGTAGAAAACGCCGCCAGAGCGCTGGCAACCAGCAAGAGACATCCGATGATGATCATGCATTCACGACCGAAGCGTTCGGTCAACCGGCCGGTGAAGAAGGAAGGCACGAACATGGCCAGTACATGCCACTGGATTGTGGTGGCGACGTGGTTGAAAGGATGGCCTGAGTGAGACATGGCCAAGGGCGCCGCGGTCATCGACAGCGTCATGACACCGTAGCCAATCATGGCAGAAATGACAGCCAGTACGAAGCGTGGTTGGCGCAATAGCGTGCCCAGTGGTCGAGCAGTCCCTTGTTGATGCTGAGCATGTGATGCGGGCAGCGAGGTGAAGCGCAGAATCACCAGAGCCACGGTATAGAGAACAGCGAGTCCGATGAAACTGCCGAGAAAGGGCGTTGTGGCCAGGTCCTGGCTATGACGGGCCAGCCAGGGACCGAAGAACGCTGCCAGTACTCCACCGCCCATGACCAGGCCAATGGCACGATCCCTGGCCGCCACCGGTGCGGCTTCAGTGGCGGCGAAGCGATAGAGTTGCCCGAATCCGATGCCGATACCGATGGCGAAGGTGGCGGAGGTGAAGCCCCAGAAGTTCCCTGCCATCAGGGCCCATGCTGCGGCGAGAGCGCCGCCCAGGCCAATCACGTTACCCAGAGTGAAGCCCTGCCGACGACCGAGTCGTCCCATGATGAGAGACGCGGGAATGGTGGCTCCCATCAGCCCCAGCCATTGACTGGCGATGGGCAGGGTTGCCAGCCAGGGTGATGGCGCCAGTTTGTCTCCAATCAAGGGCGATACAGCAATCAACAGGATATTGCCGCTGACCAGTAGTGCCTGGCATAGAGACAGCAAGACCACACTGAGTGGCAAGGAACGGGATTCACTAGCGGATGAGGGCATGAGCAGCTCCAGTGGAATAGCAGCAAGATAGTGCAAGTCGGTTATGTGGGACAGGGGTGGTGTGCTGGGTAAAGAGCATTTTTAGAGAGCGCTAGAGTCGGTGTGTGGTGGGTGGGCTGCAAAGCGCGCGCGATAGACAGACGGCGAGACGCCGTAATGGCGCTGGAACAGGCGGCGAAGCTGCTCGGCTCCGCCCAGCCGCCATCTCGATGCCAGGCGTTCCAGGGAGGGTTCTCCGCCTAGCAGGTCGCTGCGTGCGGCTTCCAGGCGCAATTGGGTCAGATACTCGCCCGGTGACGTATCAAGCTGGCGCCGGAAAAGACGCGACAGATGGCGGGGCGTGATCGCCAGTCGCTCGGCCATGGAATGGATATCATGGTCATTGCCAGGCGCAGCATGCAGCTCCTCTATCAGAGGCCTGAGCCGAGGGCCGGCGCGCTGTTGATGCAGCAGTACTTCACTGAACTGGGATTGTCCGCCTGGGCGATGCAGGAACATGACCAGTTCTCGGGCAACTCGGCTGGCCAGTTCGGTACCATGGTCGGTTTCCACCAGAGACAAGGCGAGATCGATGCCCGCGGTGACTCCCGCGCTGGTAAAGCACCCTCTGTCTTCTACATAAAGGGCATCAGGCAGGACCTCTATATCAGGGTAATGTCGTGCCAGGTCGGTGCAATGGCGCCAGTGCGTGGTGGCCTTGCGACCATTCAGCAGTCCTGCTTCGGCCAGCAGAAAGGCGCCTGAGCAAATGGCTCCCAGGCGCCTGACGTGAGGAGCCATCCTGCGCAGCCCATCGACATGAAAACGCTGGCGGCACTGGTAAAAGACACCACTGCCGCCGGCTACCAGCAGAGTGTCGGGGGCTCCTTGAGCTTCCAGTCCCTGCCAATCCAGGTCGGCGCATAGTGTCAGCCCGCCGTTGGTCTTTATCATGCCGGCGGCCCGGGCCACCAGGCTCAGGTCGTAAAGTAGACGGTTCGCCATCTGGTTGGCACTGGCAAATACCTGCCAAGGGCCGCTGACATCGAGTACCTGGCAATCGGGATAGGCAACGATCGCAACACGGCGTAAGGGAGAGGGAGGCATGGCAAACTCCAGCATGTCGGGGTTTCTGGAGTCTGGAGGATGACGAGGATGTCATCAATGACCAATATCCCACCAATAAGGACATTCGGGGCGTGGCAGGGACTCAAGTGCGACGCCAACACCACAGCGCCCCGCTCGGTGAGCGGGGCGCTGTGGTGTCAATCGTGGTTGGCGACGATGTCAGGCGAAAGAGATGTACATGGCAATGACCAGGACAACCAGCACGATACCGGCGGGAATGGCGCCTTTCCAAGGCGTCAGGTCCACGGCACCAGCGTCTTCATGCACCCAGGCTTCGGCACGGGGGCGAATCTTGCCGATCCACAGCATCATTGCCACCAGCAGAACGAAGACCAGGGCCACGAAGTGGAATTCATGCATGATGGTCGGTAGCTTGTTGAACGGCGGAATGAAGTAGCCGGCAAAGATAAACAGACACCCCCCGACCAGGGCGATCTTGGCGGCCATGGCCGGAACACGCCGCGTCAGCAGGCCGACGATGACCACCGCCAGGATGGGGATGAAATAGATGGCATTCATCTTTTGCAGATAGCTGAACAGGCTTTCCTGACCGGCCAGCAGAGGAGCGATGGTCATGGCGGCAATAGCCATGATCCAGCCGAATACCTTGCTTGCTTTGACCACCTGTTCGTCAGAGGCATCCTTCTTCAGCACTGCCTTGTACAACCCCAGGCTGAACAGTGTGGTCGTGGAGTTAAGCGCTGAGTTGAAGGAAGACAGGATGGCACCCACCATGACCGCTGCGAAGAACCCCGTGAGCGGTGCAGGCAATACGTTGAACACCAGGTGGCCGTAGGCTTCGTCGGCGCGAACGCCTTGGTCCGCATAGAGGTGGTAGGCAATGATCCCGGGGAGTACCAGGTAGAGCGGGCCAAGCAGTTTGAACAGGCCTGTCAGCAACACACCTTTCTGGCCTTCAGCCAGGTTCTTGGCGGCGAAGGTACGCTGGATGATCTGTTGGTTGGTGGTCCAGTAGAAGAGGTTGATCAGGAAGACCCCGGTGAACAGTGTCAGGAAGGGAACCTGCTGCTCAGCAGTACCCATGGAATTGAACTTGTCCGGGTTGCTCTGCTTGAGAAGTTCCCAGCCTGCCATGATGCCTCCATCGTCGCTGACGGCCTGCAGGCCGAAGTAGACGATGACGAAGCCGCCGACAAGCAGGCCGATGCCATTCAAGGTGTCGGATACGGCAACGGTGCGCAGGCCACCAAATAGGGCATAGATGGAGCCGATGATGCCGACAATCCATACCGTTAACCACAGCAGGGTGGTATCAGACTGAATACCGGTCAGGGAATGCAGGTCGAGCATGCCCTGAAGACCAACGGCACCGGAATACAGAATGATTGGTAGCAGAATTACCGCGTAGGCAATCAGGAAGATGATGTTACAGATCAGTTGGGTGCCGCGGTCAAAGCGGATTTCCAGCAGTTGAGGAACGGTAGTGATGCCGCTCTTGAGGAAACGCGGCAGGAAGAACAGCCCCAGGGCGACCAGCGCGATGACGGCAACCACCTCCCATGCCATGACACTCAAGCCATCAGTGAAGGCAGAACCATTGAGGCCTACCATCTGCTCGGTGGACAGGTTGGTCATCAGTAGTGAGCCTGCGATCAACGGGAATGTCAGGCTACGTCCAGCAAGGAAGAATCCGTTGCTGCTGGAATGGTCGTCTTTGCGCGTGATGCGCCAGGTAATGAAGGCGACCAATCCTGTAAAGAACAGGAATGACGCGAAAGTGAGTAAGGGCATGTTGTCTTCCTTGCGGTCAAAATGCGGAGTAGGTTCGCTAACCAATTCGGCTGCCGAAGCTGAACCGGACATCGCTGATAAGCCTAGGCAGTAACTGAGTCGTCTGGCTCAAAAAACTTCGCATTTGGCATTCGGTTCGTAGTGAAATCTGGGAGTGTTCTGCTCGGAAACTTACGTTCATTGCGCATTGGGTGCTTATCTTAAAGGATTAAGAAAGCAGCTAAGACACGTTATAAAACGAACAGCATGCGAGTTTAGGCGTTATGAAAACTACGGCTATACGCCTTTTGTCGTATAGCCGTAGACGGGCGTATTGTTGCCCATTTGCGGCTAGAATGCATTCGCAGCCGGCATTCCTGGTGACGGGAAAGCTGTGATGAGATTTCTTGCCCCCAGGCACCCTATTAATGGAGACGATCATGCCCGATGTGAAGGCGGCTGAAGAGGTGGTGGGATTCTGGTTTCAGGTGCTGACACCGAAGCAGTGGTTTGCCAAGGATGATGACCTCGACCGACGTATTCAGCAGGACTTTGGCATGACCCTGGAAGCGGCAGCGGCAGGGGAGCTGTGGCAGTGGCGCCGCTCCGCACGTGGGCGGTTGGCGGAAATCATCGTGCTCGACCAGTTTTCACGCAATATTCATCGGGGCTCGGCGCAGGCCTTTGCCTGTGATGGCCAGGCACTGGTTCTGGCCCAGGAGGCAGTGGCTCAACAGGCTGATCGCAAGCTGGATGTCCATGGGCGGTCGTTCCTTTATATGCCTTACATGCACAGTGAGTCTCTGGTTGTGCATGATGAAGCCTTGCGGCTGTTCGACCAGCCCGGGTTAGAAGATAACCTGCGTTATGAACATCTTCATCGGGAGATTCTTGCACGCTTCGGTCGCTACCCTCATCGCAATGAAGTGCTAGGGCGTGCCTCGACGGCGGAAGAGCTGGCTTTCCTTTCGCAGCCAGGTTCTTCTTTTTAACCTGGCCGTTCTTGCTGGTGACACGTTAAATAGCGGGTCAGCATGCTCCTTGAAAAGACACCACCGGCCAAAGGCCGGTGGTGTCGTCAGTGTGATGCTGCTGGTTGTGTCAGTGTCAGGCGGTAGCAGCTGCCTTGCTGCCTACCAAAGCTTCCAGACCTTGTTCGATGATGCTCAGGCCTTCTTCAAGGATGTCATCTTCGATAGTGACAGGCATCAGGAAACGAATGGTATTGCCGAACATGCCACAGGACAGCAGGATCAATCCCTTCTCACGGGCTCGCTTGCACAGTTCTGCCGCCAGAGCGGGAGAGGGCTCGCCATTGCCGTCAGCGAGTTCGAAGGCCGCCATGGCGCCGAGGTTGCGCGGATGGACGACAGCATCGAAGCGTTGCTCCCATTGCTGGAAGCGTTTGGCCAGCTTGTCGCCCAGAGCCTGGCTCTTGTCGAGGATATTGTCTTCCTCGAACACTTCCAGCACGGCAAGGGTCGCAGCACAGGAAACAGGGCTGCCAGAGTAGGTGCCACCCAGGGAGCCGACACATGAAGCATCCATGTGCTCGGCCGTCCCCACCACGGCGGAGATGGGCATGCCTGCCGCCATGCTCTTGGCCATGGTCATCAGGTCTGGCTGAACGCCGCTGTGTTCAATGGCGAACATCTTGCCTGTCCGTCCAAAGCCACTCTGAACTTCGTCGATGATCATCAGGATGCCGTGCTCATCGCAGATCTCGCGAATCTTCTTGAGGAAACTGGCCGGGGCTGCATAGAAGCCTCCTTCACCAAGTACCGGTTCCAGTACGATGGCTGCCGTGTCCTTTGGATTGGCATCGGTCTTGAGCACCATCTTCAGGCGACGAATGGATTCTTCTTCGCTGATGCCGTGCTCGGGTACTGGGTAGCCCGCGCGGAATACACAACCCGGCATGGTGCCGAAGTCGCTGGCATAGGGCGCTACCTTGCCGTTCATGGCCATGGTCATGAACGTCCGTCCATGGTAACCGCCATCGAAGCAGATAACGTTATTGCGGCCAGTGGCGGCGCGGGCAATCTTGACGGCATTTTCCAGTGCCTCGGCGCCGGAGTTGACCAGCATGACCTTGGCATTGCCGCGCACGGGGGTAATGCCTGCGAGCTTTTCGGCCACCTGGACATAGCCAGCATATGGCATGACGGTCTGACAGGTGTGCATGACATGGTCAAGCTGATCCTTGACGGCCTGCACGACCTTGGGATGGCGGTGGCCGATGTTGAGCACGCCAATGCCGCCGGCGAAGTCGATCAGACGGTTTCCATCGGCATCCCAGATCAGAGCGTTTTCGGCACGGTCTGCAAAAGCGGTAGCAGGACTGGCAGCGCCTTTGGCAACGTAGCGTTCTTTCAGCTCATTCAGTTGTGCATTATTCATGACGAAGTCTCCAGATGAGGAATGATTAGAGGCCGCCAAGACAGGCGTACTTCAACTCAGTGTATTCATCCAATCCATAGCGAGAACCTTCTCGGCCCAGCCCGGATTCCTTGATGCCCCCGAAAGGAGCCAGCTCTGTGGACAGGATGCCCTCGTTGATGGCCACCATGCCGTACTCAAGGTTTTCCATGGTATGCCAGATACGACGGTAGTCTCTGGCGTAGAAGTAGGCTGCCAGGCCGAATTCCGTGTCGTTGGCCATGGCGATGGCTTCTTCATCCGTGGTGAAACGGAACACCGGAGCCAGGGGGCCAAAGGTTTCTTCCCTTGCTACCTGCATGTCTGTGGTGACATCGCGCAGGACAGTAGGTTCGAAGAAGGTGCCACCCAATTGATGGGGCTTGCCGCCACACACCAGGGAAGCCCCCTTGCCAAGTGCATCGCTGATATGAGACTGCACCTTGTCTACGGCGGCAGCGTTGATCAGCGGGCCTTGAAGCACACCATCATCCAGTCCATTACCAACCTTCAGCTCAGCCACACGTTTTGCCAGCTTCTCGACGAAGGCATCGTAGACACCGTCCTGAACCAGTAGACGGTTGGTGCATACGCAAGTCTGGCCAGAATTGCGGTACTTGGACGCGACAGCGCCTTCCACTGCAGCATCCAGGTCAGCATCGTCGAAGACAATGAAGGGAGCGTTGCCCCCCAGCTCCATGGAGGCTTTCTTTACCGTAGCAGCACATTGTGAAAGCAGGATCTTGCCCACGGCGGTGGAGCCTGTGAAGGACACCTTTCGTACGCGGGTGTCTCCTGTCAGCACAGGCCCCACTTCACGTGGTGAACTGGCTGTCACGACATTGAGTACACCGGAAGGAATGCCGACATCTTCAGCCAGCTTGGCCAGTGCCAAGGCTGTCAGAGGAGTGGCCTCTGCGGGCTTGATCACCACGCTGCAACCGGCAGCCATGGCAGGCGCGCACTTGCGCGTGATCATCGCCAGAGGGAAGTTCCATGGCGTGATGGCTGCTACAACACCGATTGGCTCGCGAAACACCAGGATGCGCTTGTCGGGACCATGGCCAGGCAAGGTGTCACCGGCGATGCGCTTGGCTTCTTCGGCATAGTACTCGACAAATGACGCGCCATAGGCAACTTCGCCTCGTGCTTCGGCTAGAGGCTTGCCCTGTTCGCGGGTCATCAGTTCAGCCAGGACTTCCTGGTGTGCCATGATGCTGTCATGCCAGGCGCGCAGTAGTGCGGAGCGCTCCTTGGCTGTCTTGCGCTTCCAGCCGTGCCAGGCGGACTCGGCAGCTGAGACGGCCTCGCGAACGTCATCGGCACCGAGATCTGCCACCTGGGCCAGCACTTCACCGGTGGCAGGGTTGGTCACGGCGAAATGGCGCTCAGAGTCGCGCCACTGGCCACCGATATATGCCTTGTCGAAGATCAGATCCTGATAACTGGACATGGGACGCTCCACGAACAATGTAGGGGGTGTGTCAATGTTTGACGAGTGTGCATTATTTGAAACATCGAGCCAAGAGGGTGTTCCAAATTTTTTTGACAGTGATGTTTTTATTCATCGCGCCTTTTCATGCCGCACAATTTTTTATCTCTAGAAAGTGGTCAAGCATCGGACTGACGCTTGCTTTCCGGTACACTGTTGCGCCGAATTCCCGAAGCTCTCGCGCCATCCGGTGATGATTCGCTTGCGCAGGCTAGATGAAGCAACAGTCCCTTTGATGAGGTGAGCCTTGGTAGACCCCTTGAACGCCTGGTGGGCCCAGCAGTTGGTGATGTGCAACTGGGCTTTCATGCCCGATCCCATGATGCTGCCCGAGGAGGCGGCACGCGAACGGTTGGCGGCACTCGAGATCGCCGACCGTGGCGAGTTGGGCTGGCGATTGCTTGAGCTCAGAGGGGCTGTTGAAGTACCGGCTTCCTGGTTGCTGGCCAGTCTGGAACTGGCGGCATTGGCCGGTGCCGCAGGCTGGCTTTCTCATGAACAGGCGTGTCAGTGGGGGCTGGATACCTGTCGTAGTATTCATAGTCGCTATGCCGACTTGGATGCATGGCTGGAAGCGGTTCGCACCTGTCGTGGGGCGGAAGATTGGATGCGAGGTGATGACGGCCTGCCCGAAGCTTGCCTGGCATTATCCACATTGGAGGCTGAGGGCGATGGCGTGACCTGGGCCTTGTTGGAGGCTTGCCTGGAAAAGAAAGGCAAGGCTCGGCTTTGGCCCCAGCAAGCAGAGGATCAGGTCTGGCGATTACGTGCAGCATTCTCGCCGGTCATGGTAACGCCTGCCTGTGAGCTGGATTGGGTTGGTAGTGAGCGCTGGCTGTCCGAGGTCTGGCAGATTCACGGACGTGATGACTTGATACGGGCCATCCTGTGGTTGACGAGCCAAGGAGACCGGCAGGGCTGGGATATCGATGCGGCACGCTTGATGATGCTAAGCCAGGAAGAGTGCCAGACATGGCTGGAAAGCCTGGAGCCTCAAGTAGTGGCCTATGGCCGTCTGCTCAGTCAATACGTCGCGAAAGGTGAGCCTCTGGAATGGGCTGCTTGGGACTGGCTGAGGGCTGTCGATCTGGCATGGGCAGGTTGCTGTAGTGGCTGGTTGACCCAGCAGGAAGGAACCATGCTGGCCACGCATGCGGGGGATCTGGTGGTTCGACGTTACAGCGACTGGAGTGCTCTTGCCCGAGCCTATCAGCGTGGCCGTAGCCTGTTCGAGGGGCAGGATCGCCTGCCGCAACTGAGCATGGACTGGCGCCTGTTGATGTCGTCGCCAGCAAGCCCCTGGCGTGGAAGCCTTGGAGAACTGCTCAATGCCGACGTGGTGGAGGCTGCACGCCATTCCATACGTCAGTGGCGTAGCTCTCCGCGTCACTGGGTGTTGGCGCTGGCTTCAGTGCGTGATCCGGAGCTATCGACACGGCAAGGGGCAGAACCTGTTCTGTCTGAGTCCCGAGTCGAGGAAGCACGTCAGTACCTCATTGAGAGTCTGGAACTATATGCGGATGAGGGAGCAAAAGCATTGATGCGCTATTGGTTGCCGGCGCAGGCTCATCATCTCAACCAGTTGGCCGCTGATGCTGCACATCGGGCTTTGCCGCCATCTCGCACACCATTTGGCGACCCGGCTTCTGCGGACTTGATCAATCGAGATTCCCTGAGCAAGGCGACACGCCATTCGGCGACCATCCACATGGCCGAGAAGTATGCTTTCTATCTGCAGATGGCAATGGATAGCCAGCAATTCAGCGAACGAGAACTGATCGAAATGGCATCATCTCTGCGAGATGTCCTGTGTCGTTTCTACAGTTCGCCCAAGCAGCTTCTTGAAGCCTGGGCCACTTGGGATAGCCTGCTACCCGAGCCAGAACAACCGACTTTGACGGTAGAGATTCGTTGGCATCTGGAGGACCCGGGTAGCCTGTTCCATTGGCTTGACTGGGCCAGTGATACCTGGAATGAACCGGGGGAGCGCCCGTCGTTGAGCCACTTCACGGCTCTGGCACTGGTAGGACCGCTGAATACGCCAGTCTGGAACCTGCCACAACAGGAGAGTGATCGCGAAGGCGCTTCCATCCGCGACTGGATTGACAGCCATTATGGTTTGCACAGTTCAACCGAGTTGATCGATTTCGTGCGCTTCTTGCTCGATGTGGGAGATCGTCAGGAATATCAGATCAACTATGCACCTTATACTCTCAATCCTGCGCGACTGAGCTCCGAAATTGCGACGCTTGAGTCCGGCGATTGCAATGAAGAAGAGCGTAACCATCTTTCCCGGCTGATTCGGGTTCGCGACAATGCCGAGAGCTGTAATGATGTTGATATGTGCGCCTGGGATCTAGCTCAAGCGGTAGATCTGGCGATTGCAGGGCGTCAGCTCGGATGGCTGGCCAGATCCGACTTCCTCTCCGTGCTGGAAAGAGCCTATGCATTGGCTTCCGAACACTATTCCGGGTGGCAGGATTATGCCCAGGGCCTGTATGCCGGCTTCTCCTTTTTCATGGGGGAGACCCCGGATAGAGAAGCCTTTCTGGCCAGTTTCCGCCAAGCCATTACTGCCTGGTTAAGCGCTGCTCCGCCTTTGGCCGGTAGCTGGGCAAGCCTGGACTTTCCTGGTGCGCGACCACGTCATTGGGCACCGTTGCACATTGATACCCTGCCCGGTGATGGCAGGACTTTGCACTGATTTGCGCACATTACGGATAAAAAGGGGAAAAAATTGATTTTTCCTATCGCCAAGATTGGAGATATTGGCTAGTATCGCCTAACAACAATTAAGGCTTCCCCACTTTAGGGGAATGGCATTAACCATAGTGAGTCATGGGGCGCTATGGCAGTGGCACGAATTTCTGGTTTGAAGCGCCACTTCCAGAGCGACTCTCAGGACACCGAGCAGGAAGTCTTTCATGACTCCCACGGGTTCAGGGAATGAGGTTCGATTCTAATGAGTGTCGCACTGTCGTGTCGCGCCGCTGCGGCTCTGGTCTTACTCGGTCTGTTGGCCGGATGTGCTTCCAGTAGCCAGAAGGATGTTGCCAGCCAGGATTATTACTCCCAGGATTTGCCAGGAATGGCATCTCAGACACCACCATCGATGTCTCCTGCTGGAGAATCCCTTGCAGCCGTGGGTGATGAGCTTGTTCGCTCAACTCTGATGGAAGAACATGAAAAATGGGCCGGAACACCCTATCGTCTCGGGGGCACTTCCTTCAGTGGCATTGATTGTTCTGCACTGGTGCAGAATATTTTCAATGAAGCTTTCCAGGTGGATTTGCCGCGTACGACCGGCAGTCAGATTCATACCGGTGTACCTATTGCCCGTGCAGAGCTATCTCCGGGCGACTTGGTATTCTTCCGCCCGCCGGGTAATCGGCATGTTGGCATCTATGTCGGTGATGGACGTTTCCTGCATGCCTCCTCTTCTCGTGGCGTGATGATTTCCAAGCTCAGCAACAGCTATTGGTCTCGTTACTATTGGCAGGCGCGCAGGCCGCTCCAATCTACTGATCTGGCATCTTTGCAGCTGTCCTCCGGTTATGGTTTCGGTAGTTGATTATAGGGGAATGCAGGCAAGTCGATCGCTCACGCTGTTGTATCAAGAGTCGCTATGCGGTAATGATGCTATAAAATGAGTAGAGCAACGTGGTTCAAGGCTCGATATTCGAAAAAACCGGCTTCTTTAGAAGCCGGTTTTTGTATTTCGGCACTTGATTTTTGCATTGCACTGCATAGGATCACGTATTTTCCACCCTGCTATTTGGGCTATTCCTTGCAGGCTACAGAGCATCGCGTTGGCCAATGGTGTAATCGATGAAGGCACGCTCTGCTCGCGAAAGGTAGCCACTGGGTCGCCAGGCCAAGGACAAAGTCAGCCAGGTAGAGGGGGAGAAGGGAACCGCTGTCAGCTCTGGTTCATCGACGACTCGGCGCAGGAAAGTCGTGATCCCGAAGCCCTGACGGACGATGGCTTTGGTCAAGGGAATCAGGTTGGACTGGAAAGCAATGTCCGGGGTGACATCCAGACGCCGCGCCATTGTGTCGACGAACTCACGGTGAAAATAACCCTCCTGAAAGAGCACGAGAGGTTCATTAAAGAAGTCCTCGGGGCGAATACTCTCCCTTTCAGCAAATGGGTGTTCCCTTTGCACGCAGACCACCATTTCCTCGCGCAACAATGGATATCTTTCCATGGGGGTGCTGGTGTGATCATCGACAATAATGCCTAGGTCCAGTTCTCGCTCGCTGATCAAGCGTTGCAGACGGCGAGCCCCTGCCTCTATCACGGTAAGACGAATACCAGGATAGCTGGACTTGAATCCCATCAATAATGGAGGCAGGTAGTAGGAACCGAGCATTGATGGGATACCGATACGCACCTCGCCCTTCACCAGCCCCTTGAGCTCACTCACGGCCAGTTCCGCAGCTTCAGCATGCTCCAGCAGGCGTCGGGCATGCTGGAGCAGTACTTCTCCCTCCGGAGTCAGGTCAATACGACGGTCCTGGCGGTAAAACAGGGGCGTATCCAGGCGACGTTCCAGATTGGCAATGGTCTGACTGACGGCAGACTGTGCCACATGGCGGGCTCGGGCAGCCGCACTGAAGCCTCCATGATCCACCACCGCCACGAAGACGGCCAGAGAGCGCAGGTCGAAGGATAAGGCCATAAGGAAATTAGATGGTAATCATCTTTTTCTTTCGTTGGTGTGATGGAAGTGAAACATGGATCATGGGAAACCGCCAATGAGAGATTGCCATGATTCAAGCCAAGAGTGCCGCCTGGTGGCGGGCAACCCTGGCACTTTGCCTGGGTTCCATGCTGGTATTCATCAACCTGTATGCTCCTCAACCACTATTGCCCGAACTACGTCATAGCCATGATGTCACCACGTTGACCATTGGCCTGGTCATGTCGCTGGCGACCCTGACCATGGCCTTGTCGCTGCTGATTTATGGCCCGGTGTCCGATGCCTTTGGCCGTCAGGCCATCATGCGCTTTTCTCTGCTGGCAGCTGCCTGTGCCACGCTGTTGGTGGCATTGGCTCCAAATATCACTAGCCTGTTGTTGTTACGTGCCTTGCAGGGCATTGCCCTGGGAGGGTTGCCGGCGGTTGCGATCGCATGGATGGGGGATGAGTTCGAACCTGCTGCTATGGTACCTGCAGTGGGATTGTACATCGCAGCCAACACGCTCGGTGGCATTGGGGGACGAGTGATTGGCGGTGCCATTGGTGAATGGCAAGGAGCTGAGGTTGGGTTTCTCTCCATCGGCATTCTTTCTCTGGTCGGCGTGGCATTGTTCTGGCGCCTGCTGCCAGCATCGACGGACTTCAAGCCGCAACCCTTTCGGCCATCCCGGGCCATTGGGCAGCTATTGGGCCATTTACGCAATCCCTTGCTGTTGACGGCCTATCTGATCGGTGGATTGAATTTCCTGATTTTCATCAATCAGTACAGTTACATGACCTTCCGCCTTGCCGAGGAACCTTTCGGGCTGGGACCTAGCTGGCTTGGTCTGTTGTTTCTGACCTATCTGGGCGGGACTCTGGGTTCGAGCCTGTCTGCAAAGGTGGTGACTCGGCTGACAGCGCCATATTCCATGGCACTAGGTATTGCGATCCTGGCTTGTGGCAGTGCCATGACATTAATACCTGTTCTTGGCCTGATCGTTCTCGGGCTGACAGTGGGAGCCTTTGGATTTTTCCTTTGCCATGCGACGGCTTCTGGCTGGGTGGGGCGCTGTGCGACCGAAGCGCGCGGCAGCGCCTCGGCCCTGTACCTGACTTTCTATTATCTTGGCGCCAGTCTCGGCCCCGTGTGGTTTGAGCCGTTCTGGCAGTGGGCGCACTGGCCAGGCATCGTTGGTGCTTCCTGGTTGGTGCTTGCCATGACCTTTTTCCTGGCCCTGTGGCTAGGGCGCAGAGAGGCTGGCCGAGAACAGAAGGCATTGGCCCACTGAATTCATGAGGCTGCATGAGGCACTTCGTGTGGCATGGCTTCATCTCCCCAGATCTGTTTCAGCCGTTCTGGGCGACCACAGGCGTTCTTGTAGAAGGTGTAACGTATCGGGTTCGTGTTGTGATAGTTCTGGTGATAATCCTCGGCGGGGTAGAAAGGGCCGGCAGAAGTGATCTCGGTGACGATTGGCTGGTCAAAGCGCTGGGCGATGTCAGCCTTGCTGGCTTCCGCCAACTCCTGCTGTTGGTCATTGAGAGGAAATAGCGCGCTGCGATATGACTCTCCCTCATCACAGAACTGGCGATTGGCTACGAAGGGGTCAATGTTGCGCCAGAACACATACAGCAGATCCTTGTAACTCACCTTGTCATTGTCGAATGTCACTTCTACGGCCTCGGCATGACCTGTTCCTTCCCTACCGACCTGCTCGTAGGTTGGATTCTTGGTATGTCCACCGCTATAGCCGGAGATGGTTTCCTGCACGCCATCGATCTTGTCGAAAGCTTCCTCCACGCACCAGAAACAGCCGCCAGCAAAGATGGCCTTCTCTGTTTCGGCCTCTGCCGGAGTACCCGTCAGCGCCAGAGCCAGACCAGCCATCATAGCGGCTGAGGATAAAAGAGAGCACTGCACGCCAGCAAATTGAAAAGATTGCATGGTATTTCTCCGTATGCCCCGATAGAGGATTGGATGAAGCCGTCCTAGCTTGAGTTCCAGTAATGGCCATTTCCTTACACTGTCAGGTAGTGAATACACCTCGATCTGTAAGGTAGTGCGAGAGATCTACGACCATACTGGACACTGCGGCATCAGGTCGTGGGAGAGAAAACTGCCCAGGAGGCATGAGTGAACATAAAGAAATGGGGCTTGGTGGCAGTCATCATCATGGCGGTGGCTGCTTTCTTTATCAGTGGAGCCCAGAATGAACTCACGCTGGAATCCATCAAGGCTCAGCAGGCTCAGTTTCACGCCTGGTGGTTGGACGAACCTCTGAAAGTCGCTGGTGGCTTTTTCATTATCTACGTTCTGATGGCGGCTCTGTCATTACCTGGTGCCGTGTTGTTGACCTTGCTGGCAGGCGCCTTGTTTGGCTTCTGGACCGGTCTGGGCATCGTCTCCTTCGCGAGTACGCTGGGTGCCACACTGGCTGCATTGATAGCTCGCACCTTGTTGCGTGACAGTCTCGAACGACGCTTTGCACGCCAGCTTGTGCGGATCAACAGTGGTATCAACAGGGAAGGGGCCTTCTATCTTTTCACGCTGCGACTGGTTCCGGTATTTCCGTTCTTCGTCATCAACCTGGTGATGGGCCTGACGCGCATGCGTCTGCGCACCTTCTATTGGATCAGCCAGGTGGGCATGTTGCCAGGTACGGCAGTGTTCGTGAATGCCGGGCGTGAGCTGGGCAACCTTGAGTCGCTGTCTGGCATCCTGTCTCCCGGGATGCTCCTGTCCTTTATTCTGATAGGGGGCTTTCCCTGGATGGCCCGGGCGCTTGTTGCCTTGGCCAAACGGCGTCGTCTTGCCCGAGAGTACAACCGCCCAAGTCGGTTTGACCGGGATATCGTGGTGATTGGGGCTGGTTCGGCGGGGCTGGTTGCCAGTTACATTGCGTCAGCGCTCAAGGCCAAGGTGACGTTGGTGGAGCGTCATCGCATGGGGGGCGATTGTCTCAATACTGGTTGTGTGCCATCCAAGGCGCTCATTCGTGCGGCCCGGGCGGCAGAGGATGTGCGGCGGGCATCATCATATGGTGTCAGCGCCGGGGAACCCCAGGTAGATTTCTCCGCTGTCATGGGCCATGTGCATCGTGCGATTCGAGAAGTCGAGCCCCATGACAGTCCTGAGCGCTATCGCGGGCTTGGTGTCGATGTGATCCAGGGTGAGGCTATATTGGTGGACCCTTGGCGGGTGCGTGTCGGAGACCAGGTCCTGTCGACTCGGCATGTGATCATCGCCAGCGGGGCTCACCCAAGAGTACCTCCCATTCCTGGCCTTGAGCACGTCGAGATACTGACATCGGACAACCTGTGGCAACTGGATGCATTGCCGGACCGGCTATTGATCCTGGGTGGTGGTCCGATAGGCTGCGAGCTTGGACAGAGTTTTGCCCGTCTGGGCAGCCGGGTCACCCTGGTGGAAATGGGCAGCCAGTTATTGCCGAGAGAAGACCCGGATGTGGCCGAGGAAGTTACCCGGGAGCTTAGAGAGAATGGTGTGAATGTCCGGCTCTCCAGCCGAGCACTGGCGGTAGTCACTGGGGAGGAAACAAGTCGTCATTATCTGGAAGTCGAGGTGACGGAAAATGGAGAGACACGTCTTGATCGACTCGAGTTCGACCGGATTCTGGTCGCGATAGGGCGGCAGGCGAATGTAAAGGGCCTGGGGCTGGAAGCGCTTGGTGTCACCACTCGGCCCGGAGGAACTCTGGATGTCGATGAGGCACTGCAGTCGTTGTTGCCCAACGTGTGGGCCTGTGGTGATGTCGTGGGGCCCTATCAACTGACCCATGCCAGCGCCCACCAGGCCTGGCATGCCACGGTTAATGCTCTGTTCGGTGAGATCAAGCGTTTCAAGGTGAGTTATCGGGCATTGCCCGCAGTGACCTTCACTGATCCAGAAGTGGCTCGGGTGGGGCTCAATGAGCGTGAAGCCCAGGAACAGGCGATCGAGTATGAAGTGACGCGTTATGCGCTCTCCGAGCTGGATAGAGCGATTGCGGAGGGGGATACTCGTGGCTTCATCAAGATCCTGACTGAACCGGGCAAGGACCGTATCCTTGGTGCTTCGATCGTCGGGCATGGCGCGGGGGAGATGCTGGCCGAGTTCACCCTGGCCATGACCCAGGGGATAGGCCTGAACAAGCTGCTGGGTACTATTCACCCTTACCCGACATACTCTGAGGCAGCAAAAGCCACTGCCGGAGTGTGGAAAAATGCGCATAAGCCAGCACGAATACTGCGTTGGCTGGAGAGGTACTTTGCCTGGCGACGTGGAGAGTCCTCAACTGGAGGGAGCGAAGCATCTTCCATGGATGCGGACAAGGCAGCCGTTTCTGATCGCAATGCAGAAGGCTCCCGTTCCCCGTAACGCATACTTCAAGGACTGATATGCTTGATCGCTGGACCATGCCGCTGACACAACGGCCGCTTCAGGCTCTGGCCCGACGCTTGTGGCACCTGGGAGTGACAGCGGATGCCGTGACAGTGTTTGCCTTTCTGGTGGGGATGCTGTCTCTGCCCCTGCTGGCGATGGAGCTTTATGGCTGGGCCTTGCTGGCTATTCTGCTCAATCGCCTGGGGGATGGCCTGGATGGAGCGCTGGCGCGCTGTTCCGGAAAGGCCAGTGATGCCGGAGGATTTCTCGATATTGGTCTGGATTTCGTTTTCTATGCTGCTGTGGTGCTGGGGTTTGCCTTGGCCGATAGTGAGCGTAATGCATTACCCTCTGCGTTGTTGCTGTTTGCCTTCATTGGCACGGGATCTTCCTTTCTGGCCTTTGCCATCATGGCTTCACGACATGACCTTCAGCGTCCCAATTTCCAGAGCAAGGCCTTTTATTACCTGCATGGCCTGACAGAAGGTACCGAAACCGTAGTGGCTTTGGTGGCTTTCTGTCTTTGGCCGGCACAATTCCCCTTGTTGGCATCACTGTTTGCTGTTGCTTGCCTGATAACGACCGCCACTCGGTTGTGGGGGGGGGTATCGCACGCTCAAGAGACTGCCTGCCGCCGACACGGAAAAGCTCACGCCCGATTGACTAGGCGACGGTATTAATGTGTGTAAGCCGATTTATTGAATTGTCAATAATCGACAAGATAAGGAGAACCACTACTCCAATAAACGGGCAGTTCATATGCTACACGAACCATGGAGGGGAAAGACGGGCACCTGGCAGTGTAGAAGAGGCCTGGAAGGCACAAAAAGGGCAGCCGGCGAGAGCTGCCCTTTCATGCCTGTCCCCCACTGACACTACACTTGATGGCATAGGGCGATGGAGGGGGGGGAATAAGCCTTAGTGCTGATGGCCGCCTTCGCCATGCACATGGCCATGTTCGATCTCTTCCTGACTGGCTTCGCGCACGTCAGTGATCTCGACGTCGAAGTTCAGGGTCTGGCCGGCCAGCGGGTGATTGCCATCGACAGTGACGGTGTCACCTTCGACCTTGGTGACGGTGACCATCAGTGGGCCGCCCTGGGTCTGGGCCTGGAACTGCATTCCGGCTTCGATGTTATCGACGCCCTGGAAAGCATCACGAGGAACTTCTTGCACCAGTTGATCCTGGACTTCGCCGTAGCCTTCAGCAGGAGCTACCTTGGCGACAAGCTTATCGCCTGTGCTCTTGCCTTCGAGCTCCTTTTCCAGCCCGGGAATGATGTTGCCAGCACCGTGCAGGTAAGTCAGCGGCTCACGGCCTTCCGAGCTGTCCAGCACTTCACCAGCGTCATTGGTCAAGGTGTAGTGAAACGCGACGACAGAGTTTTGCGCAATCTGCATGGATGAACCTTTGGTCTTTGGTGAGTGCATTTAAGCCTTCATGGTAACGTGCAGAGGAAGGTGATGTCAGGTGGATGGGACATTTTTCAGCTTGTTGCTGTCGTATCCTGAACAGGATTCACGCACTAATGCTTTAACTTGTCGGTAGTTGCATGACTTTCCTGTCGTTAGTTGCGCGGTGCCGATGGTGGGGATACCCTCTGGGAACGTTTTTTCCCCATCCTTTTAATTAACGTCACTCGTGTGGAGTCTGACATGATGCTATTCGTGATCTGGCTGGTCGTATTTGCCGTCATCCTGGCCCTGACAATAAAGGCTTGGCCAGGGATCTTCGGTTCTATGGTAGATCGGTTGTTGCCTGCCGTGCTGCGCAGTGAGGATGACCGCTGGATCTGGTGCCCAGCCTTTGCCGCCATTGTGGCGACGGCTATTGTGTCTCCCATCGATATGCTGATGACGCTGTTGATCATGGCAATCATCGTTGGTGTTGGTGGCAAGCTAGGCTGCTGGATCATGAGCAAGGTCAAGATGCACTGACGAGCAGTTTCTTATGCCCCATCATGATGGGGCATAACGACATCGCCCCAGCTTTTCTGATGGCTGGGGCGATGTCGTTTGTGTCTCCTGCCTGAAACACAAGAGTCACACTGGTCGGTCTGGCGTCACGTCAATAAGGCGCTACGCTGAGATTCGATCCACTGCCAATCAGGCGAACGCGCTGACCGACCTGGAACGGCTGGTCTGCTTTCTGCACGACGACGACTGTCTGGCCGTTATCCTTGCGGACTTCCAGCTCCCATGCTGCGACACGGTTGGCTGACTGTTCGATCTTGCTGCCGGCCACGGCACCACCGATAGCGCCCGCGGCAGTGGCCAAGGTGCGACCGGAGCCACCACCCACCTGGTTGCCGAGCAGACCACCGATGATAGCGCCACCGCCACTACCCAGGATGCCACTGTTCTCGGCCTGAATCTGCACCTGGCGCATGGAGCTGATGGTACCGTATTCCACGCTCTGAGCAGCCTTGGCCTGGTTGCCAGAGTAGACATTGCCGGAGTAGCCAGAAGTATTGGCACAACCGGTAAGAGCAAGGGCTGCAATGGCCAGAGCGGGAACGAGTCGTGTCTTGGTGACCTGCATGATGGGTATACCCCTCTACTGCGTTAAAGAAAAAGAAATAAGGTTGAATAAGAGAAATGCGGTTTTCTAATCTTTCATTATTAGAATTCAGCATATCGCTTTAGTTCCTTGGTTTCCCGAGAAAATCATTTAATCAGCGATCATGCAAGCAACAAGTCGGGGAGGCCGTAGGCCTCCCCGGGTTTCAGCAGGAATGGCGGTGTGATGTTCAACCGAATTGATTCATGGTGTTGTCCTTGCCTCCGGCCTTGAGTGCTGCGTCCCCGTGGAAGAATTCCTTGTGATCATCACCGATATTGGAGCCGGCCATGTCCTGGTGCTTGACCGTGGCAATACCTTCCCGGATCTCACGGCGTTGGACACCCGCCACGTAGGCCAGCATGCCTTCTTCGCCGAAGTAGCCCTTGGCCAGGCTGTCGGTGGACAGGGCCGCGGTATGATAGGTCGGCAGCGTAATCAGGTGATGGAAGATACCGGCTTCACGAGCGGCATCGCGCTGGAAGTTCTGAGTCCATTCATCCGCCAACTGGCCCAGCGGGGTGGCGTCATATTCTTCACCCATCAATTTGGCACGATCGTAGGCGGACATATCTTTGCCTTCAGCTTCCCAGGCATCGAATACCTGTTGGCGGAAGTTCAGGGTCCAGTTGAAGGATGGTGAGTTGTTGTAGACCAGCTTGGCATTTGGCACGGCTTCTCGAATGCGGTTGACCATCCCTGCAATCTGGCCGACGTGAGGCTTCTCTGTCTCGATCCAGATCAGGTCGGCACCGTTCTGCAGGCTGGTGATGCAATCCAGCACCACTCGATCTTCGCCAGTGCCAGGCTTGAACTGGAACAGACCAGAAGCCAAGCGCTTGACCTTGATCAGCTTGCCGTTCTGCTTGATCACGACATCGCCAGGGCCAATGTCGTCGGCGGAGGTGATTTCGTCGCCATCAAGGAAGTTGTTGTACTGATCGCCCAGATCACCTGCCTCATGGGAAACGGCAATCTTCTGGGTCAGGCCTGCGCCCAGGGAGTCGGTACGCGCGACGATGACGCCATCGTCCACTCCCAGTTCAAGGAAGGCGTAACGTACGGCATTAATCTTGGCCAGGAAGTCCTCGTGGGGAACGGTCACTTTTCCATCCTGGTGGCCACACTGTTTCTCGTCGGACACCTGGTTCTCGATCTGGATACAGCAGGCTCCCGCTTCAATCATCTTCTTCGCCAGCAGGTAGGTGGCCTCGGCATTGCCAAAGCCGGCGTCGATGTCAGCGATAATCGGCACCACATGAGTCTCGTGGTTATCGATTTTGGCTTGCAGCTCGGCAACCTTGTCGCTGTTTCCGGCCTGACGGGCGGTTTCCTGATCCCGGAAGAGGTGGTTGAGCTCCCAGGCATCTGCCTGGCGCAGGAAAGTGTAAAGCTCTTCTATGAGACCTGGCACGCTGGTCTTTTCATGCATGGACTGGTCAGGCAGTGGACCGAACTCTGAACGCAGAGCAGCAACCATCCAGCCGGACAGGTACAGATAGCGGCGCTTGGTATTGCCGAAGTGCTTCTTGATCGAAATCAGCTTCTGTTGACCGATGAAGCCGTGCCAGCATCCCAGAGATTGGGTGTAGAGGGAGCTGTCGCCATCGTAGGCGGCCATGTCTTCGCGCATGATTCTCGCGGTGTAGCGGGCGATGTCCAGGCCCGTCTGAAACCGGTTCTGGGCACGCATGCGGGCGGCATTTTCGGGGCTGATGCTTGCCCAGTGATTGGCGTGGGCCTCGCGCAGCTGGGTCATTGCCTTGAGGTCGTCATTGAAGGTCATGGTCGGGCCGTCCTTTCGTATCTGGAGTGGGAACACCTGCGAAACTTCAATGCTGCAGTTGCTAACAATCGTTGCTAACTATAGCCAGATTCTGTTGCTGTACTCACCATGTTTTCCATGGCTGCCATGAATCTGATTGGTGCGGCATGTTGTGACTACAAGATAAGCAATCTGGCTGTCATTGCAGTGCAGCGCATGCCGTCTTGTTAGCGACTATGTCCTACTGTGGCGGGGCTTGACCATTGTCACTTGGGGGTAGGTGGGGTTGTAGTATGACTACAAGAATGCCTTTGGAGAGCACATTCTTGTAGTCGAGTTCCCTGGAGAAGAGAAACGGAGGGGGCACTTATTTGCTGAAATTCAATGTCATGTTGCGATGCGGAATGCCAGCATCAAGAAAGATATCTCCTTCAGCCTTGAAGCCGAGCTGTTCATAGAAAGGCAGGGCATGGGTCTGGGCAGCCAAGGCCACATGATCGTGGCCTCTCTGGCGTGCGGCTTCGATCGCGGCACGCATCAGGCTGGCGCCGACACCTAGGCCTCTGGCTTCCTGGAGTACAGCAACACGGCCGATATGGCCATCGGGCAGCAGTCGGGCAGTACCCAGGGCCTTTTCTCCTTCACTTGTCTCGACCCAGGCCAGCAGGTGAAGGCACTGAGGGTCGAGCCCATCCCATTCTTCGTCGAGAGGCACGTTCTGTTCTTCCACGAAGACGACTTGACGAATATGACTGGCAGGTTCGCCGAGCTGTTCCCAGGAACCGCTTTCAATACGTACTGTGTCATTCATGGTCGTCGTCCTGATCGTTCTCTTCATCAACGTCATCTTCATCCAGCCAGGTGAGGCTGCCGGCATCCAGCAACTGGGTCAGCAACTGAGGTGCTCCGGGATGACTGAGCAGTTCGGCATCGACAGGGTCGAGGCTTGCCAGGGTGCGGGCCAGATTCAGGTCGCAGTCATGTCCATCGCCGTCGACGAACAGCGTCGCCAGGCCATTCTCCAGCGCGCGCCAGGCAAAACGAGAGCCAGGTGAACGCTCGAGTTGTTCGCCTTCCTGTAGTGCAGCAACAAGATCGTCCACCTCGGTAGGTGTCTCGCTGGGCACCAGTTGATCCACATACTTGGGTTGGGTCATGACGCGGCCAAACCACTGGGCCAGTTGCGCAGGGTCATCCAGAGTATCGAGAATCAACGAGCGCATGCGCTGAACGGCTTCATCGTCCAGCTCTCCGGGATCCCGGGGAGGCGCCATGCCTGGGTCGCCATAACGATGAGAGGCCGGCTGGCGCTCGCCAAGATAGTCGGCAAAGGAGGTGATGGCCTCATCGGCAGAGGGCGCGCGAAAGCCCACAGAAATTGTCATGCAATCATCGGACTGACTGACACCATGGTGAGCCCAGCCGGGTGGCAGGTAGAGCATGTCACCCGGCTCCAGCACCCAGTCATGTTCAGGTTCGATATCGAAGGTTTCGAGAATGCGCAGATCAATGCCAGCGATGATGGGGGCATCATCGCCGACTTTGCCGCCCAGTTGCCAACGGCGCTGGCCACTGGCCTGCAGCAGGAATACATCGTACTGGTCGACGTGAGGACCGACACTGCCCCCTGGCGGCGCGTAACTGATCATGATGTCGTCCAGACGCCAACGCGGCAGGAAGTGGAAATGCTCCAACAGTGCCGCGACGTCCGGTACATAATGATCCACTGCCTGGACCAGAAGGCTCCAGTCGTGTTCTGGCAGTCGAGCGAAGGTGGCATCGTCGAAGGGGCCGTGGCTGACTTGCCATGGACCATCGGGACCTTGCTCCTCGACCAGGCGAGCCTCGATATTGTCTTCGCAGGCCAGTCCTGCTAGCTCGTCGGGGGATAGTGGGCTTTCGAAGTCAGGGAAAGCTCCCCGGATCAGTAACGGTTTCTGCTGCCAGACATCGCGCAGAAAATCATGGGTGGTCAGACCACCAAGCAGGGCGATAGGAGAGTCGTAGGCGGACATAGCGCATCCTGTAGAGAAGTGGCTGAGCCATAAAGTACAAGAGGCTGCCGGTGTGCGAAAGCAGCACCGGCAGCCTCATCATTGCAAGCCCTGGCCTCTCGTGAGCCCGAAGGGCGGCAAGTATTCCCTTAACGCATGGTAGAGAGCTTGTGCGCCTGTTCGACGGCGTTACCGATATAGGTCGCCGGAGTCAGTGCCTTGAGCTCTGCTTTGACCTCGTCCGGCAAGGCCAAAGTGTCGATGAAAGCAGCGAAACCTGCCTGGTCGATACGCTTGCCGCGCGTCAGTTCCTTGAGCTTCTCGTAGGGCTTCTCGATGCCGTAGCGACGCATCACCGTCTGAATCGGTTCGGCCAGGACTTCCCAGCTGCTGTCGAGGTCTTCTGCCAGACGCTCGGGGTTGGCCTCTAGCTTGCCGATGCCCTTGAGAGAGGCCTGGTAGGCGATCAGGCCATAAGCCATGCCGACACCCAGGTTACGCAATACGGTGGAATCGGTCAGGTCCCGCTGCCAGCGCGAAATCGGCAGTTTCTGAGCGAGATGGCCAAGGATGGCATTGGCCAGTCCCAGGTTGCCTTCGGAGTTCTCGAAATCGATGGGGTTGACCTTGTGCGGCATGGTGGAAGAGCCGATTTCGCCAGCTACTGTCTTTTGCTTGAAATAGCCCAGCGAGATATAGCCCCAAACATCACGATCAAAATCGATCAGGATGGTGTTGAAGCGGCATACCGCATCGAACAGCTCTGCGATGTAATCATGCGGCTCGATTTGGGTCGTATAAGGATTGAAGGTCAGGCCCAGGCTCTCGACGAAGGTCTGGGCATTTGCCTCCCAATCCACATCCGGATAGGTAGTCAGATGGGCGTTGTAGTTGCCCACTGCACCATTGATCTTGCCCAGAATCTCGGCGCTTTCGATTTGCTTGAGCTGACGGCGCAGGCGATAGGCAACATTGGCCATTTCCTTGCCCAGAGTAGTGGGGCTGGCGGTCTGGCCGTGGGTACGTGACAGCATCGATAGCTCGGCATGACGCTCGGCCAGCTGGGCGATGGAGTCGGCCACTTCGTGCATGACCGGCAGCAGGGTGGACAGGCCACCTTGCAGCATCAGGCCATGGGACAGGTTGTTGATGTCCTCACTGGTGCAGGCGAAGTGCACGAATTCGGTGATGGCGTGCAGCTCGGGCTGGGCCTCGATCTTCTCCTTGATGAAGTACTCCACCGCCTTGACGTCATGGTTGGTGGTGCGCTCGATTTCCTTGATGCGCTGAGCATCGGCTTCGCTGAACTCATTGACCAGGCGATCGAGGAAATCAGAAGCGGCAGAAGACAGCGCAGGAACCTCACTGATACCGGGCAACTCGGCCAGGCGTTGCAGCCAGCGGATCTCGACAGTGACTCGGGCACGAATCAGGCCGAATTCGCTGAAGTGCTCGCGCAGGGACTCAGCCTTGCTGCCGTAGCGGCCATCGACGGGGGAAAGGGCGGTAAGAGCGGAGAGTTGCATGATGAGGTTCCGGCTGTTCAGAAAGTCAGTTGATATTGGGGTGAAGGCTTGTTCTGCTCCCGCGAGCCTGTCCTGAGCCACGAGAGTGTCGTTGCGTTCGATCAGGCAGCTTCAGAGTTCGTCCAGGGCACGTTTGAGAGAGTTGCGCTGGAACATCAGTTTCCAGCGGCGCCCGCCTTGTTGATGCCACAGCAGGGCGAAGCGAATACCTGACAGCAAGGTTGCACGAATGCGTTCCGGCATCATGGGGCTTTGCAGCAGGCTAGGATCACCCTGGATGACGATGCGGTTCTTGAGTGTCGAAATGGTCTGCTGGTAAGCCTCACCGAGGCTGGCAACAACATTCTCGTGGGTGTTGCCGAAGTGTTCCGCCTGGGCCCGGATACGTTCCAGACGTCCCCCCAGGTCATCCATCATGGCGTTGTCACTGCGTAGCCTGTTCATCAGCAGCATGATGCTGAAGCCATAGCGCAGTACCACAGGGTTGACCTGGCGTTTACCTACAACGGCCTCCAGTGTTTCGAGACCGATACGCAGGTTGTTGGGGTGGCCACCGTAAATCGACTCGAAGGTCGGAGGCTGGGTTTCCAGCGTGGCATTGATCTGGGTTTCCCAGGCGCGGCTATCAGCCTGTCCAGTGCGAGCCAGGGAGTCGGCCAGGTGAGCAGCCTGGAACACACCTGCCAGGGCGATGACCTGGCGTGCGATGGGCGACTCGGGGGCGCGGTGAATCGGGACGGACTCGTTCATGCCGCTTTCTCCTGCGCATTCCAAGTTGCATTGATCACACCGCCACCGAGGCACACATCGCCAGAGTAGAGTACGAGAGACTGGCCGGGTGTCACGGCACGTTGCGCCTCGTCGAAGTGAACATCGACACCGCCATCGGGACGTGTGCGCATGGTGCAGGGGACATCTGTCTGGCGATAACGTGTCTTGGCGGTGAAGCGTCCTTCACTGGTGGGTGCGGAACCTGCCACCCAGTCCATGGCCTCGGTGGACAGGCTGTCGGTGTACAGAAGCGGGTGGTGCTTACCTTGTACGGCAATCAGCACATTGCGCTCGAGGTCCTTGGCCGCCACGTACCAGGGGTCTTCGGGGTAGCTGGCCAGTCCGCCGATACCCAGCCCTTGGCGCTGGCCCAAGGTGTAGTACATCAGCCCCATGTGTTCGCCGATTCTGTCACCGTCCGGCGTTTCGATAGCACCTGGCTGAGCAGGCAGGTATTGCTTGAGAAAGTCGGAGAAACGACGTTCCCCGATAAAGCAGATACCGGTGGAGTCCTTTTTCTTCGCCGTGACAAGACCGTGGCGTTCGGCAATGGCGCGGACCTGAGGCTTTTCGATCTCGCCCACAGGGAACAGCGTGCGACCGATGGCGGCCTCCGGTACAGCATGCAGGAAGTAGCTCTGGTCCTTGTTGGCATCCAGGCCCTTGAGCAGGCGTGGACGACCGTCGCGCTCACCGCGACGCACATAATGACCAGTGGCGATCAGGTCGGCACCGAGCATCTCTGCGTAGTCGAGAAAGACTTTGAACTTGATTTCGCGGTTGCACAGGATGTCGGGATTGGGCGTGCGCCCCGCTTTGTATTCAGCGAGGAAATGTTCGAAGACATTGTCCCAGTATTCAGCCGCGAAATTGGCCGTATGCAGTTTGATGCCGAGCTTGTCGCACACAGCCTGAGCGTCCGCCAGGTCTTCCTTGGCGGTACAATATTCAGTGCCGTCGTCCTCGTCCCAGTTCTTCATGAACAGGCCTTCTACTTCGTAGCCTTGTTCAAGCAGGCGCAGGGCCGAGACGGAGGAGTCGACACCGCCGGACATGCCGACGATGACTTTGCCGGTGGGCGCGGACATAGCAATTCTCTAATAGCAATTCTTTATAAGCGGTCTCTATAAAGACTGTCTCTATCACTGCCTCTATATTCTCTATAACTGCCTCTATATAAAGCGGTTTCTAGAAAAAGAGCAGTTTCTACGAAAACAGAGCAGCTCAATAACCGCTTTCTCGTACAGGAGCGGGCATTCACGAGTCTTGTGGGCGTCGCAAGCCTGCGCTGATACTGAGATGTCGTAAATGGGCCGAAATTATACACGAAGCGGGGCCAGGCGACGAGCGGCTTACCGTTCGTGAAGCACCTCCATGGGATAGGTCTTGCCGGCCAGGGCATCACGAATACGACGCAGCACCAGAGGGCTGCGCAGGCGGCCTTGCCGGTCGAGCTCTTCGACTTCCTCCAAGGTCAGCCAGTGAATGTCGAGGATGCCTGGGTCCAGTTCGTTGCCGAGGTGGGCCAGGGCCATGCCGAAGAAGGCGTGACTATGGAAGGTCTGTCCGTCCGGCGCATGGTAGACATACATGCCAAGATAGTCGGTGATGCCGACCCTCCATGCGGTCTCCTCGGCAACCTCTCGCAGGGCGCCGTCCTGGATGCGTTCTCCAGGTTCAAGGTGCCCCGCGGGCTGGTTGAACAGGGTATGCGGGCCCCCGCGGTTTTCCTCCACCATCAGGAAGCGGCCTGCACGCTCGACCACGGTGGCCACAGTGACATGGGGTGTCCAGCGCATCATTTGTGCCTCCTTGAACGTGGTGATGGGTGGCCTGCAGGTCGCTTTGGAGCATGCAGAGTCTGGCATTGCCACTGGCCTGGGGTCAGACCATCAAGTCGCCAAGGGCCGATGGCGACCCGGACCAGGCGTAAAGTGGGATGGCCGACGTGTGCTGTCATCCTGCGCACTTGGCGATTGCGTCCCTCGGTGATTGTCAGTTCAAGCCAGCATGTATCCGGGTGGCGCTTGGGGTTCAATGGCGGCTCTCTCTCCGGCAGGCCGGAATCCGCGAGTCGACGAACCTTGGCTGGCAATGTTGGTCCATCCTTGAGCGTGACCCCTTTACGCAAAGCCTGCAAGGCGTCATCGCTGGGTTGACCTTCGACCTGGACACGATAGGTCTTGGGTTGCTTGTGTTGCGGATGGCTGATGCGGTGAATCAATTCGCCGTCATCGCTCAACAGAAGCAGCCCCTCCGAGTCATAGTCCAGGCGCCCGGCAGGATAGATGCCAGGTATGTCGATCACGTCGGAAAGAGTATCCCGGCCTTCACTGTCCGTGAACTGGGACAGCATACGATAGGGTTTGTGCAGTAAATAAAGCTGGCTCATGAAGCGATGATGGGGCTCGTCAGGGCAAAGAGAGAAAGATTGTCGACAAAGCCTACTCCGTGAGCGGGGGGTAATGCTATACTCCGCGCTCCACTGAACAGGGGGAGCTGTGAGAAGCGGCAACTGGAGTGCACCTTCGATGCCATTCCCACGGCCTTCTTCACAAGACCAGACAGGGGAGTTCTCCATGGGTTTCCAGAAAATTGTCGTCCCTGCGGGCGGCGAAAAGATTACCGCCAACGCCGACAACACCCTGAACGTACCGAATAATCCGATCATCCCGTTCATCGAAGGTGATGGTATCGGTATCGACGTGACTCCGGCGATGAAGATTGTAATCGACGCCGCTGTGCAGAAGGCCTACAACGGCGAGCGCAAGATCCACTGGATGGAAGTCTATGCCGGTGAGAAGGCGACTCAGGTCTACGACGCTGATACTTGGCTGCCAGAAGAAACTCTGGAAGTGGTCAAGGATTATGTCGTTTCCATCAAGGGTCCGCTGACCACGCCGGTGGGTGGTGGTATCCGTTCTCTGAACGTGGCTCTACGCCAGAAACTCGACCTGTATGTCTGCCAGCGTCCGGTTCGCTGGTTCACCGGCGTGCCGAGCCCGGTCAAGAACCCGGGTGACGTGGACATGGTCATCTTCCGCGAAAACTCTGAAGATATCTATGCTGGTATCGAGTGGAAGGCTGGCAGTGCCGAAGCCGACAAGGTCATCAAGTTCCTGCGCGAAGAAATGGGCGTCACCAATATCCGTTTCCCGGAAGGTTGCGGTATCGGTGTCAAGCCGGTTTCCGAAGAAGGTACCAAGCGTCTGGTGCGTCAGGCCCTGCAATACTGCATCGACAACGACCGTGAGTCGCTGACCCTGGTGCACAAGGGCAACATCATGAAATTCACCGAAGGTGCCTTCAAGGACTGGGGTTACGAGCTGGCCAAGGAAGAGTTCGGCGCCGAGCTTCTCGACGGCGGCCCCTGGATGACCTTCAAGAACCCGAAGAACGGCAAGGACATCGTGGTCAAGGATGTTATCGCTGACGCCATGCTGCAGCAGATCCTGCTGCGTCCGGCCGAGTACGATGTCATCGCCACGCTGAACCTGAACGGTGACTACCTATCCGACGCTCTGGCAGCTGAAGTGGGCGGTATCGGTATCGCTCCGGGTGCTAACCTGTCTGACACTGTTGCCATGTTCGAGGCTACTCACGGTACTGCTCCGAAGTATGCCGGTCAGGACAAGGTCAACCCGGGCTCCCTGATCCTGTCCGCAGAAATGATGCTGCGCCACATGGGTTGGGTCGAAGCTGCCGATCTGGTGATCAAGGGCATGGAATCGGCTATCTCCAAGGGCGAGGTCACCTATGACTTCGAGCGCCTGATGGACAATGCCAAGCTGCTGAAGTGCTCCGAATTCGGAGAGGCTGTTGCAGCCAACATGTAAGTGCTGACGAGCTGACATGATGCAAGCCCCCGCCTGGCGACAGGTGGGGGCTTTTCATATCTGAGCCAGACGCATGACCGGGCTATGTTGATACAGGCAGGTTTATACCAACACGTTTTCCCCCGCATGCTTTCAAGGGCAGTGCATCAGAAATTGCCTGTCGAGAGTATGGTTTTACGTGAAAGCGTGAGTGATTGGCCCGATAATGAAGATAAAGTTGAGAACCAAGCTGCTTGACCGACGTCCAATGCTCGACAGGGTGTCTATCTCTCAGGTATTACCATCCTGCAGGAGAATCTGTCATGAGAATCTGTCATGAGAGCTTGTCATGATAGTCTGCAGGGAGATGGCCAGCTGTAGGAGGTTGGGTCGTGAGCGGTGCATGAATACGATGATGTGAGGCTTATGTTCAACCAGTATGATGATAACTGGGCCAGGTGGCCGACATCCGCAGTAGTGAGCACGATGGCGGGCATGACGCGACCGCCGCAACCGACCGAGGAGGAAGAGGGGGATCTGGCCACTCAGGCGGCTGATCCAGAACTGGCCAGGCCACCCATGTACAAGGTGGTCTTGCATAATGATGACTTCACCCCCATGGAGTTTGTCGTTGAGGTACTGCGAACTTTTTTTCATCTGGATAGCGAGAGCGCAGTACAGATCATGTTGACGGTGCATACCCAGGGCAAGGCAACTTGCGGTATCTTCACTCGAGATATTGCGGAAACCAAAAGTCATCAGGTCAATCAATATGCAAGAGAGTGTCAGCATCCGCTGCTGAGTGACATCGAGTCAGCAGACTGATTTCACGCGATGGACTCAGTCGTTCGTTTCACGTTATCCAGCGATGCTCTTGACTTACGGGACGGGCTCACGGCATGGGTTAGCGGGCAGCGAGAACCGCAACGTTGAAGGAGAACTTGCAACGGCGGCGTTTGTGCCCGATGTTGATGATGCCGGACCACAAAAGATCCGACGCAAGCCCTAGGCGGCGAGAAGGGGACTGCCATGCTGAGCAAAGAACTTGAACTGACCCTGAACACGGCTTTCACTGTGGCGCGCTCGAAGCGCCATGAGTTCATGACCGTGGAGCACCTGTTGCTGGCGCTGCTGGATAATGCAGCTGCCTCCGATGTGCTACGTGCCTGCGGGGCCAATCTTGATAAGCTGCGGTCCGACCTGCAGGATTTCATCAATTCCACCACACCTCTGATTCCTGAGGATCAGAGCGAACGTGAAACCCAGCCTACCCTGGGCTTCCAGAGGGTGCTTCAACGCGCGGTATTTCACGTGCAGTCATCCGGCAAGAGTGAAGTGACCGGAGCGAATGTGCTGGTAGCCATCTTCTCCGAACAGGAGAGCCAGGCGGTTTATTTCCTCAAGCAGCAGAATGTTGCCCGGGTCGATGCCGTCAACTACATCGCCCACGGCATTTCCAAGGTGGCAGGGCATGGCCAGAGCCCGGCGCCGTCATCTCCTGAGTCGGAAGAGGGTGAGGAGGGCGTCAGCGAGTCTGGTGGCAATCCGTTGACCGGGTTTGCCACGAACCTCAATGAGCAGGCACGCATGGGCAAGATCGACCCTCTGATTGCGCGTGATCACGAGCTCGAGAGGGTGGTGCAGATTCTGGCTCGTCGGCGCAAGAACAATCCGCTGTTGGTAGGTGAGGCGGGTGTCGGCAAGACAGCCATTGCCGAAGGCCTGGCCAAGCGTATCGTTGAGGAAGACGTACCTGATGTCATCGCTGATGCCGTAGTGTATTCCCTGGACATGGGCGCGCTGCTGGCAGGCACCAAATATCGCGGCGACTTCGAGAAGCGCTTGAAGGGTCTCCTCGGTGAACTGCGCAAGCAACCCAATGCCGTTCTGTTCATCGACGAGATCCATACGGTCATTGGTGCCGGTGCCGCCTCCGGTGGGGTGATGGACGCTTCCAACCTGCTCAAGCCGCTGCTGTCTTCCGGTGAGCTGCGTTGTATCGGTTCCACAACCTTCCAGGAATTCCGCGGTATTTTCGAGAAAGACCGTGCTCTGGCTCGTCGTTTCCAGAAGGTGGACGTGCTGGCCCCTTCGGTGGAGGACTCCATCCGCATTCTCAAAGGATTGCGCTCACGCTTCGAGGAGCACCACCAGCTCAAGTACACCGATGCAGCATTGGAATGCGCAGCACGTCTTGCTGATCGCTATATCAATGACCGCTATCTGCCGGACAAGGCCATTGATGTCATTGATGAGGCCGGTGCCCATCAGCGCTTGCTGCCTCCTGAGATGCGTATCGATACCATCGACGTGGATCAGATTGAGGCCGTGGTGGCGTCGATTGCCAGGATTCCGCCAAAGAGTGTGTCCAGTTCCGATCGCAAGTTGTTGGCGAACCTGGATCGTGATCTCAAGATGCTGGTATTCGGTCAAGACGAGGCCATCGATAGCCTGGCCGCGGCGATCAAGCTTTCCCGCGCAGGGCTCAAGGCACCGGACAAGCCGGTTGGCAGCTTCCTGTTTGCAGGCCCTACTGGGGTCGGCAAGACCGAAGTGGCACGTCAGCTGGCCACGATCATGGGCGTGGAGCTGGTACGCTTCGATATGTCCGAGTACATGGAGCGTCATACCGTATCGCGTCTGATCGGTGCGCCTCCCGGCTACGTCGGTTATGACCAGGGCGGGCTGCTTACCGAAGCCATTACCAAGCAGCCTCACTGTGTATTGCTGCTGGATGAGATTGAAAAGGCACATCCTGAGGTCTTCAATCTGCTGCTGCAGGTCATGGACCATGGCCGCCTGACCGATAACAACGGACGTGAAGCCGACTTCCGTCACGTCATTCTGATCATGACCTCCAATGCGGGGGTGGAGCAGGCGACGCGTCGTTCCATCGGGTTCCAGACCCAGGACCACTCTACCGATGCCATGGAGGTGATTCGCAAGACCTTCTCGCCGGAATTCCGCAACCGCCTGGATGGCATCATCCAGTTCCACGCTCTACCTGTGGAAGTGGTGCGCAACGTGGTCGACAAATTCCTTGTCGAACTACAGGCGCAACTGGATGAGAAGCGTGTTCAGCTGGAAGTGGACGATGAGGCCCGGGATTGGCTGGCGGAGCAAGGATATGACCCCGACATGGGCGCGCGCCCGATGGCTCGCCTGATTCAGGAAAAACTCAAGAAACCATTGGCCGAGATGATTCTGTTCGGCGATCTGGCAGAGCATGGTGGTGTCGTCCACGTCACGCTGGAGAACGGAGAGTTGAGTCTGTCTGCGGATGTGGAGCTGGCAGCAGACACTCCCTGATCTCGATGTTCAGCATGAAGTTCTGGCATAACTGCCGACGCCCCGTCCAGCGACGGGGCGTCGCTGTATAGGGGCGCAGTAAGCAGACAAGCTTATAGAGAACTGCGGCAAGCTGCGTGAAGCTTACAGAGCAGGGGCGAGGGTGAGAGCAGCGTATACTGCGCCATCATGCTGCGTTGCCCACGCCAAGTGTTCCGTCTCGATGGGGCTTAACGGGAGCGGTAGACGATGCGGCCCTTGGACAGATCGTAAGGTGTCAGCTCTACCTTGACCTTGTCGCCCGTCAGGATGCGGATATAGTTCTTGCGCATCTTGCCAGAGATGTGAGCGGTAACGACGTGGCCGTTTTCCAGCTCGACACGAAACATGGTGTTGGGAAGGGTATCGACGACGACGCCTTCCATTTCGATATGGTCTTCGCGTGCCATATAGGCGAATCCTCGCTGATGGATCAGGACAACGCCGGAGACATGAAAGTTCCTCCTGGCGTTCGGGTAGCGCGGTATTCTGCCGTATGCCGCGGCAGATGGCAAAAATAGCGCGCAAACGAGCCCTCCACGAGCCATGCTCGAGGGTGGCTTTTGATTAAGTTTAGCTTGTCAGACAGGGATAAGGCGACGCCATTGGCGACCGTCGAGCCGTTCGAGAGGGGAAAAAGTGCTTTTATAGTTCATTTTTTGACATTCTTCGATCCAATAGCCCAGATAGAGATGTGGGAGGCCATGATGTCTGGCTTTCTGGATCAATGTCAGAACCGCCTGGGTGCCTAGAGAGCGCCGTTCGAATGCTTCGCTCGGGTCGAAGAAGGTATAGATGGCCGATAATCCGTGGCGAAGCTCATCGAAGGCAGCGACAGCGACCAGCTTGTCACCAAGATGGAATTCCAGCATTCGTGCATATGGCTGATCCAGGCTGAGGAATGTCCGGTACTGCTCATGACTGGGAGGGAACATGTCCCCATCGTGGTGCCGCGTAATGATATAGCGTGCATACAGGTCGTAATGTTCCTGCTTGAACTGGGCCTGGCAGTTCGTCACCCGTAGGTCGGCATTGCGCCGCATCAAGCGACGTTGGGTTCGATTTGGCGTGAACTCTGCAACAGGAATGCGTACGGATATGCAGGCGTTGCAGCCTTCACAATGAGGTCGATAGAGGTGCTGGCCACTGCGGCGAAAGCCGAGCAGGGTAAGAGAGTCATAGACAGCCTGGCCAGGTGACTCCTTGGGGTCGAGAAACAGCGTAGTGGCTTCTTTATCCGGCAGGTAGCTGCAGGTATGGGGCACTGTGAGAAAGAAGCGCAGATCGCGTACTGGCTGCCGCGGAGTATTGCTGCTCAAGGTATGCCTTCTCCGTAGAATTTGCCGCAGAAAATGGCACGTGGATTCACAATGCAGATCCAATGGATTCAAAGGACCAGTCAGGTCGCGTCACATCGGGTTTATCCTCACCCAACCACTTATCAAGATAGCTGATGAAGGTTGTTCGGGCGATGCTGTTGGCTCCCATGCTTTGCAAGTGTGTGGTGTGCATCTGGCAGTCGATCAGCTTGCCGCCGTCATGTGCCATGCATCGGGCCAGGTGGACCAGAGCCACCTTGGAGGCATCGGGCTCGAGAGAGAACATGGATTCGCCGAAGAATACCGGCCCCAGCGCAATACCGTACAAGCCCCCTACCAAGGCGTCCTGTTTCCACACTTCCACGGAATGTGCAATGCCGCGGCGATGCATGGTTTCATAAGCTTCCTGCATTTCCGGAGTGATCCAGGTGCCTGGTTCGCCTTTGCGCGGCGCTGCACAGGCTGCAACGACATGATCAAAAGCCTGGTTGGCAGTTACCTGAAAACCGGCATTTCTAATGCGTTTTGCCAAGCTGCGGCGGACACGTACCTGATCAGGGAACAGTACCATTCGCGGATTGGGGCTCCACCAGAGAATGGGCTGGTCGTCGCCGTACCATGGAAAAATACCGCGGCGGTAGGCGCTCACCAGCCAATCGCAGGTGAGTGATCCTCCGGCAGCCAGCAGGCCCTCAGGATCATCCAGGGCGTTACTGACAGGGGGGAACTGAACTGGGTGCTCGGGGAGCCAGGGCAGCATGGTGGGGCTCTTGATATGAGAGAAAATGCAAGTTTGACCTGTGCGCCGATCATGCTCAAGGTTCTTTCTCACCTACGTCCAGAGCTATTTTTTCCGCTTCCTTGCGAAGATTTCTGAATCTGCTCGGGCCGGTTTTTTTTCGGCCAGCCCAAGACGGCCGCTCTGTGATCCGCTCATGATGATTTTCCTGCCTAGCCCCGGAGCTGAGAAACCTGTCCTCCGTATCCGATAAAAACCACCTGGAGGTGCTTCAGGCCTATAACCTTGTGCTCTGGCTCGGTATCATGGCCCCCAGAAAGAACGTTGGAGACGCCCTCAGGGGCGCGAGGGAGGCCGTTTGACTGCCAAGAAGAAATCCACGTCGCCGTTGGCGACGGCGGCAGCCGCCAAGGAGACTGCCAAGAAGGTTGGCCTGCGTCTTCAGGGCTCTGCTACGGAAGGTGTGATCATTGTCTTGCTGGCCGCCTGCGTATTCTTGCTGCTTGCATTGTTCAGTTTCAACTCGGCAGATCCGGGCTGGTCCAGTAGTGGCCCTGAAACCGAGGTCAGTAACTGGATGGGGCCGGTCGGTGCCTGGTTGGCCGATGTGCTGTATTCGCTATTTGGTGTCAGTGCTCTCTGGTGGCCGGGCATGTTGGGCTTTGCAGCCTGGTGGCTGATCCGTTCGCGTCAGGTCCGCATCGACTGGGATGCCACCGCCCTGGCGGTACGTTGTGGTGGGCTGGTCTTGCTGTTGTTGGGGTCCACGACATTGGGGGCTTTGTACTTCTACGATCCGAATAGCCCTCTTCCCTATTCGACCGGCGGAATTCTTGGTGAAGGCCTGGCCGGGGCCTTGCGCTTGCTGGTGGGTACCGGTGGCACGGGCCTGTTGGCCGTGGCCGGGATCCTGTGTGGCCTGCCGCTTTTCACCGGCTTGTCCTGGTTCAATGTGATTGATGAAATGGGTCACCGTGCCCTGTCGCTGATCCAGCGGTTCCGCCGAGATGCCGGCCCTGAGCTTGAACAGAGTAAGGCGAAGACCGATGACGTTCCTTCGCCTGAGTCTGCCGAGGAGACTGGCAAGCCGCACTGGTGGCAGCGCCTGTTGCCTTCGTTTCGAAAGAGGCGTGATTCACAGGCACCAGACCTGGGTGACTCCCGCAAGCGTCAGGAGCCCGCTTTTGGCAATGATGGCAACAGTGAGATTCCGTGGGATGTCCCCGAGCAGACGCCTTCCGCCAAGCAACCTGGTGCTGCCTATACCGAGCAATACGCCAAGACTGAACGCAAGCAGCAGAGCCGTACGGGGTCCCAGAAAGAGGCTCTTGAGCCAACGCTGGGCAGTGCCTTTTCCAGCGCGACACCTGAACAGGGCAAGGAGCCGGACAGCGACGAGCCACGGGAGACGCTGCCATTGCGTGCTGAGCGTACAGAGCCTCAGCAAGCGCCTCGCACAGCCCCTGAAATAGCCTCTGAGGGAATGGCCAGGGCCACGGGAGAGCCGCCGTCCGTCAGCTCCAGCAATGATGCTTCTCCTGATACATCTCAGCCCGTGCCAACAGCCGAGCCTGCTGCTGAAACGGTTACACCGGAGTCAAAGCCGGTGGCAAAACCGCGTATCTCTGTGCACGCACTGGTCAACAAGCCTGGCGAATACAAGCCGGCACATGCCGAAGTACCTTTTGTCGAGGAGCCTCAGCCTGCAGATAAGCTTCCGTCTGTCGAAGAGCCGCAGGCTGTTGAAACGCTTCAATCAGTAGAGGCGCTTCAGCCAGTTGAAGAGCTTCAGCCTGTTGAAAAACCTCTGAGCGGTCCAGAGTCCAGTGCCAAGGATGTTGCCATGGCTACTGCAGGTGTTGCTGGCACGGTTGCAGCTGCAGCAGTCCTGGCATCTCGTGAAGGAGAGGTGTCGACGCCTGAGTCTTCGCATGCTTTCTCTACACCGGAAGCGCCCAAGGCCGAGCGTCGTGCAGAAGACATTCCTGAGCCGGTATTGCCTGATGATGACTTTGCCTCGGACTATGTGGCCAGTGCGCCATCAGCCCCCCTGCATGGCGACGTCAGGAAAGAAGATTCTGCCGATGGCGGGGGAGCCGACAAGGCTCACGTTTCCACACCGTTACCGGCTTCGGTGCCGCCTGGGACGTCGTTCCCCGAAGCTTCTCAGCCGCCTGGTGCACAAGGCGATGAGCAGGCGGTATCAGGCCGTGTGGCAACTGCTGAACAGGCGCGGGAAGCTGCAGAAGCCGGTGGTCCGACCTTGTGGACGGTAGAGCACCTGCAGAGCCAGCGCCCGGGCCTGGATGACCTGCCAGAGCCGGATGGCGAGGTTCCGAGCATGAGGCTGCTGACACCACCGGAGCCTCACCAGCCCAACTACACGCCAGAGCAGTTGCAGGATATGGCGGAACTGCTCGAGATGCGTTTGCGTGAATATGGGGTCAAGGCAGAAGTGGTCGATACCTGGCCGGGGCCGGTGATCACCCGCTTCGAGATCAAGCCTGCTGCCGGGGTGAAAGTGTCGAAGATCAGCAATCTGGCCAAGGACTTGGCTCGTTCGCTGATGGTCAAGAGTGTACGTGTGGTGGAGGTCATCCCTGGCCGGCCCACGGTCGGTATCGAGATACCCAACCCCAATCGCGCCATGATTCGCCTGCGCGAGGTGATCGACTCCGAGCGCTTCCTCCAGGAAGCTTCTCCCCTGACACTGGCCTTGGGACAGGACATTGGTGGTGCTGCGGTGATCGCCAACCTTGGCAAGATGCCCCATGTGCTGGTGGCTGGCACAACCGGTTCAGGCAAGTCGGTGGGGGTCAACGCGATGCTGATCTCCATGCTGCTGAAGGCCACGCCAAGTGAGCTGCGCTTGATCATGGTCGATCCCAAGATGCTGGAGCTGTCGGTCTACGATGGCATTCCCCATCTGCTGGCGCCGGTTGTCACGGACATGAAGGAAGCCGCCAATAGCCTGCGCTGGTGTGTCGCCGAAATGGAGCGTCGTTACAAGCTGATGGCTGCGATGGGGGTGCGTAATATCGCCGGCTTCAACAGCAAGCTGGATGAGGCCGAGCGTCATGGCGCCCAGGTGGCGGATCCGTTATGGGAGCCTCAACCATGGGAAATGCATCAGACGCCGCCCGTATTGGAAAAGCTGCCCTACATTGTGGTGGTGATTGATGAATTTGCCGACATGTTCATGATTGTCGGCAAGAAGGTGGAAGAGCTGATTGCACGTCTGGCGCAGAAGGCCCGTGCAGCAGGTATTCATCTGGTGCTGGCAACACAGCGTCCTTCCGTTGATGTAGTCACCGGCCTGATCAAGGCCAACATTCCCACGCGCATGGCCTTTCAGGTCTCCAGCCGCGTCGATTCCCGTACCATCCTCGACCAGGGGGGAGCAGAGAACCTGCTGGGGCACGGCGATATGCTGTATCTCCCGGCGGGCTCTGGCCAGCCGACCCGTGTACATGGCGCTTTCGTCGATGATGACGAAGTGCATCGCGTGGTCGAAGACTGGAAGCGCCGTGGTGAGCCGGAATATATCGATGAGATACTGTCCGGCGGCGTTTCTGCTGATGCCTTGACCGGCCTCGAGGCAGATGGCACCGGCGATGATGGCGATGCTGAGCAGGATGCACTCTATGACGAGGCTGTCGCCTTCGTGACAGAGAGCCGTCGGGCTTCCATCTCGGCTGTGCAGCGCCGCTTCAAGATAGGTTACAACCGTGCCGCAAGGCTGGTTGAATCCATGGAGATGGCTGGAGTGGTCTCACAGATGGGAAGTAACGGCGCGCGCGAGGTATTGGCGCCGCCACCCGTTGGCAGTTGAGTTTCGACAAGTAAAGTTTCGGCAAGTTGGACTGCGACAAGATGAGTGGAGGGTGTTGTGAAATGGCGACACTCTCCACTCAGCGTGTAACGACCATGGAAGTCCATGATTTTCGCTTTATTCGGGCAACTTGCCCGGCATACTGACGTCATACCAGACAGCGCGTCACACTGACATTTTCGTGTGGCATCACCAGGATCATCAAGGAGAAGCCCATGACCCTGAGACGTACTTTGACTTCGAGCCTCGCTGCCATGGCGGTGGCCCTGCTGGTTCCCATCACTGCTCTGGCGGATGGCGCCGAACGCCTGACTCGCATGCTCCAGCCGCTCAATACCTATTCAGCGGACTTTGACCAGCAGATTCTGGATGGTAGTGGTCAGCGCCTGCAGCATGCCCAAGGCCATATGTGGCTGTCCCGTCCGGGCAAGTTCCGCTGGGAAGTCGATGCACCCTATGAGCAGGTAGTGGTTTCCGATGGCAACGAAGTCACTCTGTACGATCCTGATCTGCAACAGGCGACGATTCAACCGCTGGACCAGCGTGTGACGCACACACCGGCTCTGCTGCTCTCCGGTAGTGCGAGCGATCTGGTAGAGAACTACGAGGTATCCAGTAGCCAGCAGGGTGTGAACGAGACTTTTACGCTGGTACCCAAGGCGGCAGATACCCTGTTTGAAGAACTCAAGCTGACATTCCGCAGCGAGCGACTGGGCTTCCTGCAGATGACTGACAGCACCGGTCAGCGTACGGCGATCGAGTTCAAGAACGTCGAGCAGAATGCTTCCATGGATAACGGTCGCTTCCGTCTGGAGCTGCCGTCCGATACAGATATCATTCGTCAGTCGCCCTGAATGGGTGACGCCTGGCATCACCGTGTTCGCTACAGGTGAGCAGGCCAGAGAGAAACGAAGAACGAAAAATGCCTCCCAGAGCTACCGGGAGGCATTTTTCATGCCAGCGAGAAAGACAAGGAACTCACAGAGCTTTCATGGCATGTCATCGGCCTGCTCATCAAGTTGGGCACGCCAGGTCATGATGCGAGCAAAGCGCTCTTCCTGACCATATTGGGTCGGCTGATAGAAGCGTTGCGGGGAGATGCCATCGGGCCAGCAGTCGTGGCTGCTGCCGGCAGGATAGGCGTTGGGCTCGTTATGTGCATAACGATAACCGTCGCCATGGCCGAGGGATTCCATCAGCTTGGTCGGGGCGTTGCGCAGATAGATCGGAACTTCCAGGCTTGGTTGACTGGCAACGAACTGCTGGGCGTGCTTCCAGGCTTGGTCTATGGCATTGCTCTTGGGGGCCACGGCGAGATGAATGGCCGCATGAGCAATGGCTCTTTGGCCTTCGTAATCCCCCAGGCGCAGATAAGCGTCCCAGGCAGCCATGACCAGAGGCAATGCTCGGGGATCGGCATTGCCCACGTCCTCTGAGGCAATGGCACTTAGCCGTCGGACGACGTCGAGAGGATCGCCTCCTCCCTGGATGAAGCGGGCGATATACAGCAGCGCAGCATCCGGGCGTGAAGAGCGTATCGATTTGTGAATGGCCGACAACAGGTCGTAATAATGATCACCCTGCTTATCGAAAGCACTGGCCGTATGGCCAATGACATTTTCCAGGGCCTGTTGTGGAAGGCGTTCCGCACCACCTTCCGGCTGAGTGAAGTCACAGGCAGTTTCCAGCAACCCCAAGGCGCGTCGGGCATCACCGGCTGACGCGCGAGCCAGAATCGACAGTACTTCTTCGTCAACCAGAATCCGGCGCTGACCGAGACCCCGTTCGGGGTCGGCAAGCGCCTGCCGCATCACTTCGATCAACTCGCCTTCATCGAGCGACTTGAGAACATGCACCCTGGCCCGGGACAGCAGGGCAGAGTTGACCTCGAAGGATGGGTTTTCGGTTGTCGCGCCAATCAGGGTGAGCAGGCCGGATTCCACATGGGGTAACAGGGCATCCTGCTGACTCTTGTTGAGGCGGTGAATCTCATCGAGGAACAACACGGTAGGCTGGCTATGGGCTTGGGCGGCCCTGGCCCGTTCCACCACCTCGCGAATATCCTTGACCCCCGCCATCACGGCAGACAGGTGTTCCAGGCGGGCATGTGAAGCACTGGCCAGAATCTCGGCCAGGGTGGTCTTGCCGACGCCAGGAGGCCCCCACAGGATCATCGAGCGTACGAAGCCTTCCTCGACCATGCGGCGAAGCGGCTTGCCAGGGCCGACCAGTGCCTGCTGGCCAAGGTAGTCATCCAGGCTCCTTGGGCGCATGCGCCACGCCAACGGGGCATTGGCATCCTGGTGAGCCTGTTCAAACAAATCCATCACGCTCTCCTGCAATCACCGGGTGAATCGCGACAGCTCCAGAGCTGGGCTGGCGTGTAAGATAAAGATTACTTTCCCTGCAGCAAATAACGACAGGCAGAATTCTCGATTTACGTCTAGGGTGATACATTCCGGGCTCCGGCTTATGCTGGAACAAACTTTATCTGATGGCTATAAACGACAGGAGGAGCCGGAACCCGACTCGCGAAGGCAGGTCTAATCCTAGAGTACCTTCCGCCCTGTTATGCGCCAGAGGAGGTTTCCGCCATGCCCATGCTGAAACAACTGCGCCAGGATCATGCCAATATGGCACGCATACTGCACGTTCTTCAGCTCAAGCAGAAGACCCTCGCCAGAGGAGAGCGTCCCAATTTCCAGCTGATCAGGGAAGTGGTGGACTATATTCTGGACTACATGGCTGGTTTTACGCTGCCGCTGGAAGAAATCTGCACAGAACGACTCAAGAGCGTCGCCCCTGAAAGCGAGGCGGTGACGGCACAACTGTCAGGGGACTATCGAAAGCTCAAGGCCCGTCTATCTCGACTCTCTCGGGATATCGACATGATTCTGATGGATGTCGCTATTCCAATGGACAAGTTTGCTGAGGATCTGCACGACTATCTCGATAGTCACCGCACCTATCTGCGCGACGAGCGCGAACAGCTGTTCCCTCTGATCGACAACCATTTTACCGATGAGGATCTTGAACGACTGGCATCGGCACTGCCGCCCAAGGCGGCTTCTGAGCTTGAACGCTTGCAGGCCGCCTATCCCGAACTTTACGCAGAACTACGAGAAGAGCCCGATAGCATCTCGGCTTAAGGGTTCGAGTAGGGTAGAATGGCGCCGCCCCGTTTGTCGGAACACTCTCAGCGGCACCATTCATGATTTGCCACCTTTTCTTTAGACCCGTTGTCCCGAGTTTTCATAGCATATCGTCCTGCCCCGCCGGGTGGGACGATATGCTATTGCTGCGTTGCGACATGGCTCACCGCATCACTCATCACCGCCCAGCTCGATATCGCTCACTGCCAAGATGTGCGCTTCGAGGACGTGCTCTTCAAGGACGCCTTCAGAGACGCACAGCAGGGACGCATTGCAGGGACGCACTGCAGGGAATAGGAGCGTAGATGACAGGGCCGGTATTGGTTTTTGACTCAGGCGTTGGCGGCCTGTCGGTGGTGGCAGCGTTACGTCAGCGTATACCGGGCGGGGCACTGGCCTATTGTTGCGATAATGCCATGTTGCCCTATGGCATACGGGAAGACGCCTGGCTGGTGGAGCGTATCCTGGCGGTATGCTCTGCAGCGGTCGAGGCCAGTGGAGCGGGAACATTGGTCGTTGCCTGCAATACTGCCAGTACGTTGGCTCTGGATGCCTTGCGAGGGCATCTACGAATTCCCGTAGTGGGAACGGTACCCGCCATCAAGCCAGCCGCCCGGGAAAGCCGGAGCGGACACCTGGCCCTGTTGGCCACCAGTGCGACCGTGGCGCGTTCCTATACCCAACGCCTGATCGATGACTTTGCCCCTGGCTGTCAGGTCATGCGCATTGCTGCTGACCCTCTGGTCACTCAGGCTGAGCGCTGGATTCTGGGTTGCTCTCCGGATCAGGATGTATTGTGTCAGGCTCTAAGCCCTCTACAGCAGGATCGCCAGATCGACACGATTGTTCTAGGTTGCACGCATTTCCCCCTGTTGCGCGATCTGCTGGCCAAGGCAGCCGAGGAGCATCTGGGCCGAGAGTTCGCCTGGATCGATTCCGGTGATGCCATTGCCCGACGCACTGCCCAGGTGGCGGGTACACCGGAGTTGAGTGATGCCCCTGGCCTGGTGTTGGTTACGGCACTCGAGCCAGAAAGAACACTTGCCATGGCTCAAGGTTTTGCCTCCTTTGGCTTCAACTCCCCGACATTGCTGTCAGTTCCTCGCGCCTGATTACACGAATCTGCATTTCCGTTCATTTTTACCGTCTTCTACAGGAGCCGCCGTGGCCATTCCCGTTGTCGATCCTGAGCGCTATGACGAGCAGCTCGCTGCCAAGCGTGATCGCCTGGAAACCCAGTTCGCCCGATTCTCCGTACCTGAGCTGGAAGTCTATCCTTCACCGCCTAGCCACTATCGCCAGCGTTGTGAGTTTCGTCTTTGGCATGAGGGCGACGACCTTTATTACGTGATGTTCGAAAACGATCCGCAAGATCCGAACCGCAAGGTGCCTGTGCGGGTCGATCAGTTTGCGGTGGCCAGTCAGCGTATCAATGACCTGATGCCGGCATTGCTCGACGCCATTCGTGATAATCCCGTGCTGCGCCGCAAGCTGTTCCAGGTCGAGTTTCTCACGACGCTAAGCGGCGATGCATTGGTGACTCTGGTCTATCACCGTCCGTTGGATGAGGACTGGGAGCGGGATGCGCGTAAGCTGGAGGCCGTGCTTGATGTCATGATCATTGGTCGGTCACGCAAGCAGCGTATCGTGCTGACCCGTGATCATGTATGGGAGCAACTGGAGGTCGACGGCCGAGTCCTGCATTACCAGCAGGTGGAAAACAGCTTTACCCAACCCAATGCACGTATCTGCATGTCCATGCTGAGCTGGGCCAGGGATGTCACGACAGGCAGCCAGGAGCGTGATCTGGTCGAGCTGTATTGTGGCAATGGCAACTTCACCATTGCCCTGGCGGACAACTTTCGTCGGGTCCTGGCCACAGAAATTTCGCGTACCTCAGTGTCCAGTGCGAGGCTGAACATCGAGCGCAACGGCACTGACAATGTGTACGTCGCCCGTATGTCAGCAGAAGACTTCTCTGCTGCCCTGAAAGGTGACAAGAAAGGGCGGCGGGTGGACGAGATGGATCTGGAAAGCTATGACTTCTCTACAGTGCTGGTCGATCCACCACGGGCAGGGCTGGATGCGTCGAGTTGTGCGCAGATAAGTGGATATGAGCGCATTGTCTATGTGTCATGCAATCCGGATACCCTGGCCGAAAATCTCGAACAGTTGACCAGAACGCACCAGGTGATGCGTTTTGCTCTGTTCGATCAGTTCCCCTTCACCGATCATTGCGAGTGTGGGGTACTGCTGCAACGCCGCTGACCAGGAGTGGAGAAGCGTTTCAGCAGTATGTCAAGCCCCGATGCACAACCGACATACAGCATGAGAAGGCAGGCATGTCGGTAGGGAAGGGAAGAGGATTGGCGTAAGCTGAGCCCACGTCACCATGGGCCGCTTCTAGCAAGGGAGCGGCTTGTTTCATGGGCACCGTATTTCCCAGGCCACACTACCGAGGGGTGGCCACTGCCAGCTGAGGTCAGGATGCAACATACCGCACAGGATGACAGTCGCGAGGATCTGCTCAAGCAGCTTGAGGAACGGCTCACGGCCGGCCTCGACAAGAAAAAAGTAGAGCGCGTCATCGCCTTTGCTCGTCTCTTCTACGCCAATGCGCCGGTCGAGGACATGATCGACCGGCGCTTCGATGATTTCTACGGTGCCACTCTATCGCTGTGGCATTTTCTGCAGCAGTTCGATCCCGGTGCTCCCAAGGTTCGCGTACTGAACCCCGAGTTCGAAGAGCATGGCTGGCAGTCCAACCATACTTTCGTTGCTGTACTGCACGAGGACATGCCGTTCCTGGTCGACTCTGTGCGTATCGAGCTCAACCGCCGTGGCATGACCGTACATGCGATTCATAACGCTGTATTGACAGTGGAGCGTGACCGCCATCATCGCGTCAGTGGACTATCCTCGGCCAAGAATGGTGAGCCTGGACACCGTGAGTCCCTGATTGCCATCGAGGTGGACCGGCACTCCGATCCTGAGGAACTGGCCAGTATCGAACAGAGTCTTCAGGATGCGCTGAAGGAAGTGCGTACTGCCGTGGCCGATTTTGCTCCCATGAGAGCGAAGGTCACTGAAGCACTGGATGAGTTGAAGGCCTCGTGTCCAAAGCAGATCGATGCAGCCAACCATAAGGAAGCCATAGCATTCCTGGAATGGATGCAGGATGAGCACTTCACCTTCCTGGGTTATGACGAGTTCGAAGTGACCGGGCAGGCTGGTAGCCAGCAGCTCAAGCAGACTGAAGGCAGTGAAATGGGGCTGTTTCGTCTGCAGGATTCTCCGTATCGGCAGCGCATTCGTACCGACCAGGGCGTCGAGGACGGCAAGTTCGTGCTGGTGCCCGAACTGGTGTCTTTCGCCAAGAGCTCCCAACACTCTCGAGTGCATCGTCCCGCATACATGGATCAGGTCACCGTCGATCGCTATGACGCCAAGGGCAATGTGATCGGCGAGCGCCGCTTCCTGGGCCTGTTCGACTCCAGCGTCTATCACGAATCTCCACAACATGTCCCAATCCTGCGGCGCAAGCTTCAGGCGGTCATGGACATCGCCGGCTTCGATCCCAAGGGCCACACCGGCAAGCAGCTGTTGCATAACCTGGAAGTCTATCCACGTGATGACCTGTTCCTTATCGATACCGATGAGTTGACTCAGACAGCTCTGGGCATCGTCGATATCCGCGAGCGTCGCAAGGTCCGACTGTTCATCCGTGAAGAGCTTTTCGGTCGCTTTTATTCCGTATTGGTGTTCGTACCTCGAGATGTGTTCTCCACGGAATTGCGTGTCCGCCTGCAGGAATTCCTGTGTGAGGAACTGGATGCCACCTTCGGTGACTTCAACACCTATCTGTCGGAGTCGGTGCTGGCGCGTATTCAGTTCATCCTGCGTTTCAATGGCGATGCACCGGTGGAGTACGACCTCAAGGCGCTGGAGGCCAAGCTGACACGGATGGCGCGCAATTGGCGCGATGATCTGCTCAATGCCGCCATCGATAGCTATGGTGAGGAGCAGGCCAACCAGCTCATGCAGCGCTTCCGCGATGCCTTCCCGGCCAGCTATCGCGAGGACTTCAACGCGCGCACCGCCGTCTATGATCTACAGCATATCGGCGAGTTGGATGAGGGCAATACGCTGGCCCTGTCGCTGTATCGCCTGATCGAAGAAGAAGGCAGCGGCGTCAATCTCAAACTGTTTCACAAGGGCGCACGGATCCCGCTGTCCGACGTTCTGCCGATGATGGAAAACCTGGGCCTGCGAGTGCTTGGGGAGCGTCCCTATGATCTGCATGCCACGGATGCCGAGTACTGGATCCATGACTTCGACCTGGAGCACCACACCGCGACCGAGGTCAATCTGCAGGAGATGCGTGCGCCCTTCGTTGAGGCTTTCCAGCGCATCTGGGTGGGTGAGGCAGATAATGATCGCTTCAACCGCCTGATCATCGGTGCCAACCTGGATTGGCGTGAAGTCGCGATGTTGCGTGCCTATGCACGCTATCTGAAGCAGATTCGCTTTGGTATCTCTCAGGACTTCATTGCCAATGCACTGGCCAGCTATCCGCATATCACCCGCGAGCTGGTCACGCTGTTCGAGTTGCGCTTCGACCCGGAAGAGCGCCCAGCCGAAGGCGAGGTCGATGCCTGCATCGAACGTATCAACGGCATGCTCGATGAGGTGGCCAGCCTCAACGATGACCGCCTGCTGCGTCGTTACGTGGAACTGATCCAGGCCACACTGCGTACCAATTATTACCAGCGCACCGAGGCTGGCGCCTTCAAAGACTACATGTCCTTCAAGCTGGAGCCTTCCAAAATCACCGGAATGCCCAAGCCGCGCCCCATGTTCGAGATCTTCGTCTGCTCTCCCAGGGTCGAAGGTGTGCACCTGCGTGGCGGCAAGGTGGCTCGCGGTGGTCTGCGCTGGTCCGATCGTCACGAGGACTTCCGCACAGAAGTGCTGGGCCTGGTCAAGGCTCAGCAGGTCAAGAACTCGGTCATCGTGCCAGTGGGAGCCAAGGGCGGCTTCGTCTGCAAGCGCATGCCGGAAGGTGCCGATCGTGAGACGGTGCAGAAGGAAGGCATCGCCTGCTACCAGACGTTCATTCGCGCCCTGCTCGATGTCACTGACAATCTGGTCGGTGGGGATGTGGTACCTCCCAGGGATGTCGTGCGTCATGATGAGGATGATCCCTACCTGGTGGTGGCTGCGGACAAGGGCACAGCAACCTTCTCCGATATCGCCAATGCCATCTCCATCGAGTATGGCCACTGGCTGGGTGATGCCTTCGCCTCAGGTGGCGCCAATGGCTACGACCACAAGAAGATGGGGATTACCGCCAAGGGGGCCTGGGAGTCGGTCAAGCGTCATTTCCGTGGCCTCGGCGTGAACACCCAGAAGGATGAGTTCACCGTGGTGGGTGTCGGTGACATGGGCGGTGATGTCTTCGGTAATGGCATGCTGCTGTCCAAGACCATCCGTCTGGTAGCCGCTTTCAACCACCTGCATATCTTCATTGATCCGAACCCGGATGCTGCAGCGACCTTCAAGGAGCGCAAGCGTATGTTCGAGCTGCCACGCTCGACCTGGGAAGACTTCGACAAGTCACTGATTTCTGAAGGTGGTGGCGTGTTCTCTCGTGCCGCCAAGTGGATTCCCATCTCTGCTCAGATGAAGGAGCGCTTTGGTATCAGCGAGGATCGCCTGGCGCCCAATGACCTGATTCAGGCACTGCTGCGCTCACAGGTCGATCTGTTGTGGAACGGCGGTATCGGCACTTACGTCAAGAGCAGTGCGGAAACCGATGCTGATGTGGGTGACAAGGCCAATGATGCCCTGCGCATCAATGGCTGCGAGCTGAACTGCCGCGTGGTGGGTGAGGGTGGCAATCTGGGCTTGACCCAGCGTGGACGCATGGAAGCTGCGGTCAAGGGGGTCCGGGTCAATACCGACTTCATCGACAATGCGGCTGGCGTCAACTGCTCCGACCATGAGGTCAACATCAAGATCCTCATCGATGAAGTCGTGGCCAACGGCGACATGACCGAGAAACAGCGCAACCAGCTACTGGCGGAAATGACGGATGAAGTCAGCAAGTTGGTACTGATCAGCAACTATCGTCAGAGTCAGTCTCTGGACTTGTCCGAGCTGCTGTCCCATCAGGGAATTGGACCGTATCGTCGTTTCATCAGTGAGCTGGAAGCCGCAGGTCAGATCGATCGGGAGCTGGAATTCCTGCCTTCGGATGAGGACCTCCAGGAACGTGCAGCCAATGATCAGGGGATGACACTGCCCGAGCTGTCAGTGCTGATCAGTTATGCCAAGAGCGCACTCAAGGGTGACTTGATTGCCTCTGATGTACCGGATGACACGGTTGTGGCGCAGCATGTCGAACGTGGCTTCCCCAAGGTGCTGCTCGAGAAGTACCACGACCAAGTCTACCATCACCGCTTGAAACGCGAGATCGTATCGACTCAGCTGGCCAATGACCTGGTCGATCATATGGGTATCGTGTTTGTGCGTCGCCTGGTGGATTCCACCGGTGTCGGGCGTGCCGATGTTGCGCGCGCCTACGTGATTGCTCGCGAGTGTTTCCAGCTGCCGCGTCTGTGGGATCAGATCGAAGCGCTGGACAACAAGGTGCCGACCGATATCCAGTATTCCATGATGCTGGACCTGATGCGCATGATTCGTCGGGCTACTCGCTGGTTCCTGCGTCTGCGCTCTGCCATGTCGGCAACAGATTGTATTGCCTATTTCGCACCACGCATTGCCCAGCTGCAGGAAAAGATCGGCCAGCACTTGCGTGGTGAAGAGCAGGAAGCCTGGGAAGCCCGTCGTCAGGAACTGGTGGCAGCTGGTGTGCCTGAAGCACTGGCTTCCACGGTTGCCGCTGCCGGTAGCCTGTATGCGGCACTCGGTATCATCCAGACGGCTCGTCAGGTCGATGAGAAGCCGCAGAAGGTTGCCGAGGTGTACTACGAAATCGGTGCTCGCCTGGAATTGCCCTGGATGATTCAGCAGGTAACAGCGTTGCCGGTCAAGGATGGTTGGCAGTCCCAGGCGCGTGAAGCGTATCGTGATGACATCGAGCGGCAGCAGATGGCACTCACTGCAAGCGTGTTGCAGATGGAAGGCGGTGCGCGCGAAACGTCGGCACGCGTCGACCAGTGGATGACCAATCACTCCAGCATGCATGAGCGCTGGTGCCGCCTGGTCAATGAAGTCAACGGCGGTACTCCGGCCAGCTTCCCGCTGTTTGCCGTGGCGGTGCGTGAGTTGGTCGATCTGGCAGAAAGCAGCCGTGAAGCATGATGCTGATAGTCTGGCACAAGGCATCACGTCGTGGTGCATGTGTGATGGAGTTGCAGCAAGTGTGAATTGCAACGCAGTACGAATTGCAATGTAGTATGAATTGCAAAATAGAAAGGGGCGCCATATGGCGCCCCTTGTCTTTTAAGTCTATTCGCTTCCAAGTCGGTTTGAAGCAGACCAGCTTGCAGGAGGGGTGTCCCTAGCCTTCCAACTGCTGAATCTCCTGCCTGTCACTCTCCGCGTCATCCATGTTGTCTGGCACGGCTCCCTGGTTGATCCGGGCGATGGCGGCGGCAGCACGCTCCAGCACGGGCAGGCATTCCAGGGCACGTTGGCGATCCATGCGCATGATCGGAGCCTGAATGGCCAGCCCGACATTGGACACACCACTGGGGTTGGGGGCCAGCACGGCGATACATAACAGCCCGGGCAGAAATTCTTCGTCATCGAAGGCGTAACCTTGCTGCCTGACCTCCTCGATCTCGGCTTCGAGGGCGTCGATATCCGTAATGGTGTTGCGGGTAAAGGAGGTCAAAGGCACTTCTGCCAGCAGGCGCCGACGCTGTGACGGACTCATCTGGGCCAGGAACAGTTTGCCGCTGGCAGAGCAGTGTGCCGGTACCCGGGAGCCTGGGTGCAGATAGAACCGCAGAGGGGCGGATGTCTCGACACGATCGAGATAAAGCACCTCTGCTCCCGCCAGGGCCGTGATATTGCAGCTTTCTCCGACTTCCCTGACCAGCTCCGCGAGCACCGCGTGGCGTGCGCCCTGAACGGTATCGTTGAGCAGTAATGTTTCTGCCAGCCGGCGCAGTCGGGTGCCTTTGCTGTAGTGGCGATTGTCGGCTTCGCGCTGGAGCATGCCGGAGTTTTCCAGTTGCTGAAGCATGCGATGCAGCGTTGGCTTGGGCATGCCTGTCTCGTCGACGAGGCTCTGCAACGTGAAGTACTGATCCTTTTCGGCAATGACCTCAAGCAGAGCCAGCAAGCGCTGGGCCGGGGTATCTCCTTCGATGCTTCGGGCATCTAAACGCGATGTGGTCATGGTGGCATCCTCCCTGAAGCCAAAGTCTATCCGTTTCTGAAAAGAAATCAATTTGTACCGTTTTTCGAAATTTCAGTTGACGGTCAGGGATGACTGGTCTAGTTTTTTGTCATGTTTCTAATAACGAGACATGTTGTATCGGAAAATGGTTTTATGAGTGGCGCGACATGTTTGTCGCCCAGCATTCACGCCTAGCATTCACAAAGAGTCTTTAGACGAACTTCCGGATGAGCCTTGCACAAGGCGCCTCTGGAGGCGTTCCTGGAGGAGCTATGAGCCACAACCACAATAACGGCGACAATCGCCAGGTCGTTCAAGGCAAGCAGAAAATGACACCTTCTGAAGCCTTTGTTGAAACCCTTGTCGCCAATGGTGTTACCGACATGTTCGGCATCATGGGATCTGCCTTCATGGATGCCATGGATATCTTTGCTCCTGCTGGCATTCGCCTGATTCCCGTGGTCCACGAGCAAGGCGCGGCACATATGGCCGATGGATATGCCCGGGTATCAGGGCGCCATGGGGTGGTGATCGGCCAGAACGGACCGGGTATTTCCAACTGCGTGACCGGCATTGCCGCTGCCTATTGGGCGCATAGTCCGGTGGTGATGATCACGCCAGAGACCGGTACCACCGGCATTGGCCTGGGCGGGTTCCAGGAATGCAATCAGCTTCCAATGTTCCAGGAGTTCACCAAGTATCAGGGCCATGTCACCAACCCTGCACGCATGGCCGAGTTCACCGGACGTTGCTTCGATCGCGCCATGTCCGAGATCGGCCCTACGCAGTTGAATATTCCGCGTGACTATTTTTATGGTGAAATCGAGGCAGAGATTCCCGAGCCTCGTCGTATCGACCGTGGTCCGGGTGGCGCCCAGTCTCTGGATGAAGCTGCGGCACTGCTGGCCGAAGCCAAGTTTCCCGTCATTGTTTCTGGTGGTGGCGTGGTCATGGCGGATGGCGTCGAGGAGTGCAAGGCACTGGCCGAGCGTCTGGGGGCTCCTGTGGTCAACAGCTATCAGCACAATGACTCCTTCCCGGCGAGTCATCCTCAGTGGTGCGGACCGCTGGGGTATCAGGGCTCCAAGGCTGGCATGAAGCTGATTTCCCAGGCAGATGTCGTGTTGGCGCTGGGCACACGCCTGGGACCCTTCGGCACCTTGCCGCAGCACGGTATGGACTACTGGCCGAAGGAGGCCAAGATCATCCAGGTCGATGCTGACCACAAGATGCTGGGGTTGGTGAAGAAGATCTCCGTCGGCATCTGCGGTGATGCCAAGGCGGCGGCCATCGAGCTGTCCAGGCGCCTCGAAGACAGAGCACTGGCCTGCGATGCGACCAAGGATGAGCGCCTGGCCAAGATCAAGGCAGAGAAGGAAGCCTGGGAAAAGGAACTGGATGAATGGACCCACGAACGTGACCCATTCAGCCTCGACGCCATCGAGGAGGCCAAGGAAGAAACGCCGTTCTCCGGTGGCCAGTATCTGCATCCACGCCAGGTGCTGCGCGAGCTGGAGAAAGCCATGCCAGAAGATGTGATGGTGTCGACCGACATCGGCAACATCAACTCTGTAGCGCATAGCTACCTGCGCTTCGAAAAGCCGCGCAGCTTCTTTGCTCCCATGAGCTTCGGTAACTGTGGCTATGCATTGCCCACCATCATTGGCGCCAAGGCGGCCGCTCCGCATCGTCCGGCCATTGCCTATGCCGGTGATGGCGCCTGGGGCATGAGCATGATGGAAACCATGACAGCGGTACGCCACGACATTCCGGTGACGGCGGTGGTCTTCCACAATCGCCAGTGGGGAGCAGAGAAGAAGAACCAGGTCGACTTCTATAACCGGCGCTTCGTCGCGGGGGAGCTGGACAACCAGAGCTTCGCCGAGATTGGCCGTGCCATGGGCGCAGAAGGCATCACAGTGGACCGTCTCGAGGACGTGGGGCCGGCACTGAAGAAAGCCGTGGACATGCAGATGAATGAAGGCAAGACCACCATCATCGAAATCATGTGTACCCGCGAGTTGGGCGATCCCTTCCGCCGCGATGCACTCAAGAAGCCGGTGCGTCTGCTGGAAAAATACCAGGACTACGTCTGATCCATGGGAATGACCCTGCGTTGATACTGCCCCGGCCCTGTGCCGGGGTTTTGTCTGCAGGGGCATGGTCTACAGGGGCATTGTCTACAGGACCTTGGGTTGTCGCCCAGGAGCCCCTGACATGAAGGCAAGCCGGAGCGAACAACAATGAAGGCGTTAAACCATATTCGCGACATGGCGCGGGCCGCACCACGTCGGATTGTGTTATGTGAAGGCGAAGATCGCCGGGTGCTGGAAGCCGCCATGCGAGCAACGCAGGAAGGCTATGCGGAGATCCTGCTGGTGGGAGACAGCGAGCGCATCAAGGCCCGGGCAGAAGAAGAGCATCTTGAACTGGGTGCTGTCACGCTGATCGACCCTCGCATCTCGCCATATACCGAAACATTGGCTGAGCACTTGTTCCGTTTGCGCGAAGCCAAGGGTATGAGCCGGGAGCAGGCGAGCGCGAGCGTGCTGGGACCACTGATATTCGCCAACCTGATGGTCAGTGCTGGGCTGGCGGATGGTAGTGTTGCCGGCGCAGTGAACACCACGGCTGATGTGGTGAGGGCCGCCATTCAACTGATTGGCAAAGCGCCAGGGGTGACCCTCGTGTCGAGCTTCTTCCTGATGATGCTGTGCAAGCCGTTTCACAATCTCAAGGGCGGGATGATCTTCTCGGACTGCGGGCTGGTGGTGGATCCTGATGCCGATGAACTGGCACAGATCGCCATGGCCGCGGCCGACAGTGCCGAAGCCTTGCTCGATGAGCCGGCAAGAGTTGCGATGCTGTCGTTCTCGACCAGTGGCAGTGCGCGACATGCCTCGGTAGACAAGGTGGTCCAGGCAGCCCGCAAGGTAAAGATACAGCGCCCGCAATTGGCCATCGACGAAGACGTGCAGTTGGATGCGGCGATTGTCGCCGAGGTGGCGGAACGCAAGTTGCCGGATTCCAGAGTCAAGGGGCAGGCCAATGTGCTGGTCTTCCCTGAGCTCGAAGCAGGTAACATCGGCTACAAGCTGGCAGAGCGTATAGGGGGAGCCGAGGCAATCGGACCGTTGTTGCAAGGATTGGCCAAACCGGCCAACGACCTGTCACGAGGGTGCAGCGTAGAGGACATCCTCAATGTCATCGCCGTGACCACGGTGCAGGCACAGCGACAGTCTGCATGATGGCAGGAGGGCGGCGGTCTCAGCGCCGTCCTTGGCGGTGCTGTTTCACCAGCAGAAGGGCGATTTCCTCCGCCAGGGCATTATCCAGCGTCTGGGCCAGGTCGATGATGCGGTGCTGACGATAGTAAGGACTCAGGTCCAGGCCTACGCCAAGTCCGCTTATTTCCACTTGTCCTGGGCGGTCGTAGCGTTCGACCACGGCTTGAAGGTGGTTGTCCAGGTAGTGGCGGTCGTTGGCCAGGTGAGTGGCACTGTCCGATGGACTGCCATCGGACAGCACCACCAGTAGGCGCCGTTTGACGTCTGCACCGAGTAGCCGCTGGCAGGCCCATTCCACGGCTTCCCCATCGATACCTTCCTTGTACAGGTCAGCCTTGAGCAGAGCACCGAAGGCGCGTCGTGCCCGGCGCCAAGGCTGTGCCGCGTGCTTGAAGACCAGGTGACGGACTTCATTGAGACGGCCTGGTGCCTCGGGACGCCTGGCCTTGAGCCAGTCCTTGTGGACTCGTCCTCCATTCCAGGTCGAGGTGGTGAAGCCCAGCACTTCGGTGGCAATGCCTGCCATGTCCAGAGCCCTGGTCATCAGTTCGACCAGAACCGCAATGGCTTCCCCGTGGGCCTTCATGGAGCCGGAGCAGTCAATCAGGAAACAGACCTGGGCATCCCCCTGTGGATGATAGCGCTCGCGCTGAAACAGGCGGCGTTCCATGGGAGAGGCGACGACCTGAGCCAGGCGCCGGCCATCGATAACACCGCTTTCTTCTCCGTGCTGCCAACCATCCCGGTCCGGCTGGGTCAGGGTATTGCGAAAGAAGCGTGCCAGGCGACGCACATTGATGCGTTGGTCGGAGATGCGCTGGTCGAGACGATGGCGATACTCTTCGAGCAGGACTGGCCGGATCAGGGTTTCGGCCTCCAGCTCACGGTCGTAGGCCAGGGTGAAGGCGCGATAACGGCGGCGATGATGATCAAACAGTCGACTGTGTCCACTGGGCGCCAGAGGCACCGGCTCGTCAATATCGTCTTCACTATCCAGCAGCAAGGCCAACTGGCGCTTCGGGTCCTGGCCTTCCTGGTCTCGTTCGTCCTGGACCTCGAAACCGGACAGTCGTTCGTCAATCCAATCGGCCACGGCACGCGCATGCTTCTGGAAAACCTTCTGATGATGACGTTCTCGGCGCAGTCCCGCCAGGGCATGACCCAATCCAGGAACGATAGAGGCCCGCGTGGCTTCGATAAGATCTTCGACTTCTTCGATCACTGGCTGGGCCATGAGACGCGACCAGCAGATCTGTATCAGGCAGAACAGCAACAGTCCCAGGTCCGTCTCGGTAAGCTGGGCGTGATGGAAGGCCAATGACCAGCGCTGGAATCGCTGGCGCAGATTATGGGTCATGCCCGGGCTGTCAGCTGTGGCCAGCGCCTCGACTCTCAACTGTTCCAGCAGATCGTAGATCAGGCGTGCCTCTGGCCCTTTGGGGCGCAGGGTTTCATGCAACTGAGCATCACTATGTCGCTGCCGCATCGCCATGGCATCACTGACCGCTCGATAGTCCGGCGCATCAAGGCAATGGGTGTCGAGACGCAGGTGCGGAGCACGCAATGCCACTCGGGAAGCACCTTGATATAGTCGCCGGCTGCGATAGTGCCATGACCGGTCTGCGCTCAGGGCACGCAGTGTTGCGGCTTCCAGCTCTTCCAGATACTGCTGTCGACGGCGTTGCCTGGGTAGCTGATCGGTAGCAGACGATTCGCTCATGCTCCAGCCTCGCTATCGTTGATCACCGACTCCTCCAGCTCCTCATCAAAGCAGCGCTGGTAGAACTCGGCGACCAGAGCACGTTCGTGCTCATCGCACTTGTTGAGGAACGACAAGCGGAAGGCGAGGGCCGGATCACGAAATATCTCGCAGTTTTCTGCCCAGGTGATCACCGTGCGAGGTGACATCAGCGTCGACAGGTCGCCATTGGCAAAGCCCTGGCGAGTCAGTTCAGCCACTGCGACCATGGCATCGATGTGCCGTCGTCCACGCTCCGTGTCCTTGCTGGGGACCCGGGCCAGCACGATCTTGACCTCTTCGTCGCGAGGCAGGTAATCCAGCTTGGCGACAATGTTCCAGCGGTCGACCTGGGCATGGTTGAGCATCTGGGTGCCATGATACAGGCCGTCCTGGTTGCCCAGGCCCAGAGTGTTGGCGGTGGCGAACAGGCGAAACATGGGATGAGGCTGGATGACCCGGTTCTGGTCCAGCAGAGTGAACTGACCATCGCGCTCCAGAATACGCTGGATGACGAACATGACGTCAGGCCGGCCAGCATCATACTCATCGAAGATCAGGGCCACTGGACGTTGCAGGGACCAGGGCACGATACCTTCCTGAAATTCGGTGACCTGAACACCATCACGTATCACGATGGCATCCTTTCCCACCAGGTCCAGACGACTGATATGGCCATCCAGGTTGACCCTGACACAGGGCCAGTTCAGGCGGGCTGCGACTTGCTCGATATGGGTCGACTTGCCGGTGCCGTGCAGCCCTTGGACCATCACCCGGCGATTGCGTGTGAAGCCGGCGAGTATCGCCAGAGTGACATCAGGGTTGAACCGATAGGCGTCATCGATAGCAGGAACGTGGTCATCCTGCTCGTCGAAAACCGGCACCTGCAGGTTGGATTCGATACCGAACAGTTCCTTGGCACTGCGGTAGTGCCGCGCAGGGATGCCATCAAGGGAGAGAGATGCATCGGCCATGGTGTGGTCATCCTCCAGGGCGGAATGGAGCGGAAATGGGGTGCTGCCATCAGGATAATCACGTTTCGAAAAATATCTCAAATGGTTTCGGAAAACATATAGAAAAGTTCCGAAAAATGAGATTTTTGGTTTTTATCACAAGGCTGTCCAGGGTGGCACACAGACGCATGACGGCCAGATGCAATGAGAAGCATGACTGGTCCAAGAGATGGCTGACAACTGGTGCTAAGCGTCATGACCTGCGCGGTCGTAGGCTCGATGGTGTCGAATCAACAACAATGGAGACCTCTCATGAGCCAACCTGATGCCCAGTTCCTGGCGGATTTCAGTGCCGCCCTCAACCGTCATGACATCGATGCTGTGATGGAGATGATGACCGACGATTGTGAATTCCATGCAGTGGCAGGGCCTGAACTGCTGGGCAAGAGCTTCATCGGCAAGGACGCAGTTCGGGCTGGCCTGCGTGCAGCTTGGGAGAACGCAGCGGATGCCGAGTGGGTCGATGGTGTGCACGTGGTGATCGGTGATCGGGGTTACAGCGAGAGTACCTATCGCGGTACTAGCGCAGACGGCATGCGTTCAGAGGCACGCATGATCGATGCCTTCACTTTCAGGGACGGCAAGATTGCCGTAAAGAACGCCTATCGCAAACAACGTCCGGCAACCCCCGTCCAGGGCGCCTGATACGGCGACACGATCATCTGGCCAGGAAGGAGGAAGATCATCATGTTGGATGTGCAGCCCAGCGTCTCGCCGGCACATAGTGAACGTGCCACACCGGCCCAGACACCTTACGACCCTGCCTATGACCCCTTGACCACACCTCGGACAGGAAGCGGCTGCGACTATGCTCCGACCTACTGGATTGGTACGGCGGGCGAGCCACCGGCGGATGATGGCCCCGTTGAAGCCGACATTGATGCGGACGTGGTGATCATCGGTTCAGGGTTCACTGGCCTGACAGCGGCGATCTTCCTTGCCGAGCAATACGGCATCAAGGCGACCGTGCTTGAGGCCAATCGCGTTGCCTGGGGATGCAGTACCCGCAATGGCGGCCAGGCCCAGTGTGCTTCCGGACGCTTGAAGCGTTCCCAGTGGATCGAACGCTACGGACTCGACACAGCACTTGGTCTGCATCGTGAATGCGTGGATGCCATGCAGACATTCAAGTCACTCATCGCAGATATCGAGTGTGACCCTCAGCCAGGGGGACACCTCTATATCGCTCACAAGCCCCGGATGATGCCCGGGCTTGAGAAGGAGGCGCGGCTGCTACGCGACACCTTCGACTACGATGCACGCATCATCGATGCAGACAGCGTGCGGCGTGAATGGGTGGATGATCGGGAAGCGGCTGGGGCCATGCATGAACCTGAAGGTATCGGCATTCATGCAGGCAAGCTCGCGTTTGGCTATCAGCGCAAGGCCCGTGCCTTGGGCGTCAAGGTGCATCCTGCCAGTCCGGTACTTGGCTGGGAAAGCCGTGATGACGTGCATTACTTGCGCACTCCCGGTGGCGTGGTCAAGGCGCGTGCCGTCGGCATCGCGACGGGGGGATATATCACGGGCCAGCTGCACCGGTCGCTCAAGAATCGGCTATTGCCGATTCTCTCCAATTCCATTGTGACCCGCCCGTTGAGCGAGACGGAAGTCGAGGCCACAGGTTTCCGTACCCGACAGGTGCTGACCGATACCCGGATTCTGCGCCACTACTATCGCTTGCTACCGGATAACCGGGTGCAGATCGGTAGCCGTAGTGCCATTACCGGGCGTGATGCTCCCAAGCAAAAGTATGAAGCGATGTTGATTGGTGACCTGGAGCGCAAGTTTCCGGCATTGGCAGGCATCGATATCGATTATTCCTGGTGGGGCTGGGTCGATGTCAGCCATGACATGATGCCGCGTATCCACCAGCCAGACCCTCGTGAAAGTATCTATTATGCATTGGGCTATGGCGGTAATGGCGTGATGTACTCGGCTCAGGCAGGTAAGCGCTTGGCGCAATGGATCGCAGGAGAGGGCGCGAGCCTGGATCTGCCGATCTTCACCTCGAAGCTGCCTTACCCCAACTTGCTCGAGAAGATCGAGTCCGAGGCATTGGCACCGTTTCGGCGCCTGGGGCAACGCTGCCTGTATCGCTGGTATCAACTGAAGGACGAGGTGCTGTGAGCTGAATGATGGCGGAACCGTCGGCAATAGGTGGCGATGATAGCTCCCTTGCCGACGGCAGAGCGGTGTGACTGGCGCTACAGCAGAAACACGGTGGCCAGTCCCAGGAACGACATGAAGCCGACCACGTCAGTGACGGTGGTCAGGATCACGGAACTGGAAAGCGCGGGATCGATATTGATGCGCTTGAGAAACAGCGGGATGACGATACCGCAGACACCAGCGGCCAGCATGTTGATGACCAAGGCTGCGGCGATGATGGCGCCGATGGGAACACTGTCGAACCAGACTATGGCAAGCATGGCAACGACCAGGGCCCAGACCACGCCATTGATCAGGGAGATACCGATTTCCTTGTACAGCAGCCAGTTGCTGTTGGTCCTGCTGATTTGACCCAGGGCCAGGCCGCGAATGGTCAGTGTCAGTGTCTGACTACCGGCGATACCGCCCATGCTGGCCACGATGGGCATCAATACTGCCAAGGCCACGATCTGCTGCAGGGTGGCCTCAAAGCGGCCAATGACCCAGGCAGCCAGAAATGCGGTGAGCAGGTTGATGCCAAGCCAGACAGCGCGCCGCCTGGCGCTGGGTACGACCGGGGCGAAGAGGTCTTCTTCCTCATCCAGACCCGCCATGTTCATCAAGGCCTGTTCGGAATTCTCCTGGATGACATCGACGATGTCATCGATGATCACACGGCCCAGCAGCATACCTTCCTTGTCCACTACCGGGGCCGATGTCAGGTCGTGGGTCTGGAACAGGGTCGCCACGTCCCGGGATTTCATGTCCACCTGGATGGCATCGACATCGGCATCCATCAGCGTTTCCACCAGGGTCTCCTGGTCATGGGAAACCAGGCGTGCCAATGGCAGGACGCCCATGAACTGCCCGGTACGATCTATCACCATCAGATTGTCGGTGTTGTCGGGGATGGAGGCTTTCCAGCGCAGGAAACGCTGCACGGTTTCCAGCATCACATCGGCACGCACCGCAATGGTATCGGTGCGCATCAGACGGCCGGCGCTGTCTTCCTCGAAGGATAATGTCTCCTGCAGCCGAGTTCGTTGCAACTCGTCCATGGAGCGCAACATGTCTTCCGCGACCGGTTTGGGCAGGTCGTCGAACAGTTCGGCCAGGTCCGCGGTATCGAGGCTGGCGGTGGCCGCCACGATCTCTTCGGGATCCATGTCCTGAAGCAGGGTGCTGCGCACTTCGTCATGCACATGCAGCAGCACTTCTCCATCGAGCTCTGTCGGTACCTGCTCCCACAGCAAGGTACGCTCATGCAGTGGCAACGACTCGAGGAGCAGGGCGATCTCGGCAGGTTCGAGGTCGGCAATGGCAGCACTGATCTCATCAGGGCGACCTTCTTCCAGGGCCTGATGGATGCGTGACAGCAGGCTTTCGAGAGATTCTGTTATTTCTTCTGCCATGGCTTCCTCCCGGCTGCTGATCCAAATTTCAAGAGCCGGTAGTAGACCATAACCGAGGGGGAAATTGCGCTATACTCGCGCACCAAATCTATGCAGAACCACTATTTTTACCTGTTGACCTGGAGACCCCATGTACGATCTCGCCCGTTCTTTGCTGTTTCGCCTTGATGCAGAGGTCGCCCACGGTTTATCGCTCAACTCGCTGGACTGGCTGGAGCGCTTTCGTCTCGCGGGGTGTCTGGGGGGGGCCAAGGTCGACGATCCGGTCGAGGTGATGGGGCTGAGCTTCCCCAATCGCATCGGGCTGGCAGCAGGATTGGACAAGAATGCCGACCATCTGGATGCATTGGGCGCACTGGGCTTCGGTTTCGTTGAAGTGGGTACCGTGACCCCGAAAGCACAGGCGGGCAATCCCAAGCCACGTCTGTTTCGTCTGCCTGAACAGGGGGCCATCATCAATCGTATGGGGTTCAACAACCTTGGGGTCGATCATCTGGTCGAGCGCGTCAGGAGCAGCCGTTACCGTGGTGTCATCGGGATCAACATTGGCAAGAACCTGACCACGGCCGTCGAGGATGCCGTGGACGACTACCTCTATTGCCTCAAGCGTGTTCACGCGCATGCTCATTACATCACGGTCAATATTTCCTCGCCCAATACCCCGGGTCTGCGAAATCTTCAGTTTGGTGAGCATCTTGATCAGTTGCTTGGACGCCTGCGTGAAGAAGGCTCGCGATTGGATGCAGAAAACGGCCGACGAGTGCCGCTGACGGTCAAGATCGCACCGGATATGGACGACGAAGAAGTGGCGTTGGTGGCCCAAGCGCTGAATCGTAGTGGTATCGATGGTGTGATTGCCACCAATACCACGGTTTCCCGGGATGCCGTGGCAGGGCTCGAGCATGGCGATGAACAGGGTGGGCTTTCCGGGCGACCCGTGTTTGTCGCTTCCAACCATGTGATATCTCTGTTGCGCCAGGCGCTGCCCGAGATGCCGATCATTGGTGTCGGCGGCGTGGACAGCGGACAGGCGGCGGCGGCCAAGCGTGCTGCCGGTGCGGACCTGGTGCAGATCTACTCCGGTTTCATCTATCGTGGGCCTGAACTGGTGGGAGAGTGTGCTCGAGCCTTGCAGAAGGCCTGAGCGCACAACGGACGGCGAAGCCGGTTCAGATCGCGTTGAGAGAAATGATGCATATCACGGTATCATTATCGGGGGAAACAAAGCAGATATCAGGAAAACAGGTATCAGGAACGCGGATATCAGGAAAGCAAAAAGCCCATGGCATCATGGCCACGGGCTTGTGTGTTGGTTGTTGAAAGAAGTCTCACAACCGCAGGGGGTTAGAGCACCATGGGGTTCTTGTGGATGCCGGAGACACCTGTCATGCCGGACCATTGATCCCCACGACCTTCACGCCAACCGCTCATCCAGTATTCGCGTAGATTGATATCCTGGCTTGGACAGTCATCACGGGAGCGGCCCGAGACACCTGCTTTATAACCATGCACATAAGCGCGCTGGAAGCGATCACGTTTCTGTCGTTTCATGGGTCTACCTCATGATAAAGGTACCAATCTGACCCGCCGCTCCTGATATCAACCGCTGCAGTGACAGCGCTGAAAAGTGTGTAGATACCAGATAGAGGCGAGCCCTTAACGCCCAAACCTCGCCAGCATAGCCATGGTTGGCTAAATCTGCATGAAGGCTTGTTGACGGGGACGCATGCGTTGACTCTTGTAGCTACAGTTCAATTGATAGCGCAATGCGGATGGCGCTGTCGACCGAAGAATTGTAACAAGCTGTTTACTGTAACGTCACATTAGCCCGCCCTGTTTTAGGCGTGGCTTGAGGCATTCATCGAAGGAGTTACAAGTGCCTGAGAAGCTTGACCTTCTGGCAACCTGTCCTAAAGGCATCGAGTTGCTGCTGGCCTCTGAGCTAGCTGAACTGGGTGCGGAGGAAGGCAAAACCACCGTTGCTGGCGTCAACGTCCAGGCAGACTTGGCGGGGGCATATCGGGCCTGTCTTTGGTCGCGTCTGGCCAACCGAGTGATCCTGTGTCTTAGCCGGGCCGAGGGTATCGAGACGCCGGATGCGCTACGTGATGCCGTGGCCAGCATCGACTGGAGCCAGCATATGCGCCCGGGTGCGACCATCGCCGTTGACTTCCATGGGCGTAGCGATCAGATACGCCATACCCGCTTTGGTGCCCAGACCGTCAAGGATGGCGTGGTGGACCGTATGCTGGCCGCAGGCCTGCCGCGACCCAATGTCGATGTCCGCCAGCCTGATGTTCGCTTGTATGCCAATCTGCACCGTGGACGACTGACCCTGGGCATCGATCTTTCCGGAGACAGTCTGCATCGCCGAGGATATCGCCGTGATACGGGGCATGCTCCGCTCAAGGAGAATCTCGCAGCAGCGCTGCTGGTGCGTGCGGGGTGGCCGGAGATGGCGCGTCATGCTGCTCCCTTGATCGACCCCATGTGTGGCTCGGGGACGTTGCTGATCGAAGCCGGACTGATGGCGGCGGATATGGCTCCCAACCTGTCTCGGGAGCGGTTCGGGTTTCATGGCTGGCTGGGCCATGATGCTGCGCTGTGGGCGGAGCTCAAGCGTGAAGCCGAAGCGCGTGCCAGCATTGGGCGAAAGCGCTGCAAGACGGTGATCTTCGGCTTCGACCAGAGCCCTCCGGCGCTGTCCGCTGCCAAGACCAATGCCATGCGTGCGGGAATTCCCGCCATGATCCACCTGGATGGCGGCAGTGTGCAGCGTCTATCGCGTCCGCGGGTACTCAACCCTGCGGAGCCTGGTCTGGTGATTACCAATCCACCATACGGTGAACGTCTGGGAGAGTTGCCGGAACTGGTCCAGCTGTATACCGACCTGGGACACCGCCTGCGACTGGAATTTGCCGGTTGGCGTCTGGCCCTGTTTACCGGCAACCCTGATCTCGGCCATCGCTTGGGAATGCGCTCCCATAAGCAATATGCGCTGAACAATGGTCCCCTGGAGGCCAAGCTGCTGCTGATCGATGTGAATGATCGGAAACCGTCAGCAGCTCGTGCCGACAGGGCGGACAAGGTGGCCGAGTCTACCCGAGCTCGGGAGATGGAAACCAGGGATGAGGCGGCACCAGCACGCTCCGAGGGTGCTCAAATGTTCGCCAACCGCCTGGAAAAGAACGCTCGTAGGCTGCGCAAGTGGCTCAAGCGCAGTGGCGAGACCTGCTACCGTCTGTATGATGCGGATATGCCGGAATATGCACTGGCCATCGATGTCTATGGGGATCACGTTCACGTACAGGAGTACGCGCCCCCCAAGTCGGTGGATCCGGCTCAGGCCCAGAAGCGTCTATTCGATGCCTTGGGAGTGATTCCCGAGGTACTGGGTATCAGTGCCTCTAAGGTCGTGATCAAGCGCCGTCAGCGGCAACAAGGCAAGGCCCAGTATCAGAAGCAGGGGGCCAGCGGTGAGCGTTTCGAAGTGCGCGAGGGCAGGGCTCGGCTATGGGTCAATCTGCGTGACTATCTGGATACCGGCCTGTTTCTCGATCATCGTCCGGTTCGTCGGATGCTGGGCGAGATGGCGCCGGGCAAACGGTTCCTCAACCTGTTCTGCTATACCGCTACGGCCACCGTGCAGGCTGCGCTGGGCACCGAGGCGGCAGGTGGAGCCAGCGACAGTGTCAGTGTCGACATGTCCAATACCTATCTCGATTGGGCCCGGGACAACTTCGCACTCAACAAGCTCGATCCTTCCCACCATCGTGTCGTACGTGATGATTGCATGCGCTGGCTGGAGACGGCCAATGGAGAGTTCGATCTGATCTTCATGGATCCGCCGACGTTCTCCAATTCCAAGAAGATGGATGATACCTTGGACATCCAGCGAGACCACCCGCGTCTGGTGCGTCTGGCCATGGCCCGACTGGCCAAGGGAGGCACGCTGGTCTTCTCCAACAACCAGCGCCGCTTCAGTCTGGATGCTGCGCTTGACCAGGAGTTTGTCGTGGAAGATATTTCGAAGAAGACCTTCGACCCGGACTTCAACCGTCGCCCGGACCTGCACTATTGCTTCTTGATCAAGCATCGTTGAGTCGATGACGCATCTTGTGCTCTATACCACCCTGGGTTGCCATCTGTGCGAGCGGATGGAAGCCTTGGTGGTGGCTCTGGCCGATCGCAAGCTGCAGATCGAGCCGGTCGAGATTACCGATGATGCGTCTCTGCTGGCCCGTTATGGGGAGCGAATTCCTGTACTTTGCGTAGCATCTTGCACGCAGCAGATGCGCAACGAACAGGCGAGCAGCGATCTGGGCGAAACGCTGGAAGGTCGGGTGGAGGCCAGAGACGTTGCCGTCTGGCTGGCCGCCAGGGGCTGGCTGGCGCAAAGTGCACAGGCCTACCTGGAGGATGCGCCAACTGCCCAGAACCACAGGGATGACTGCAATACACTGGTACGTGGCCGGCGTGTCCTCGGGAAGCATTGATCTCGCAAGGCTGATAAACATCAGCAAGCAGGTTTCAGCTCATGCGGGTATTTCTTCCTCTTCGGCAATTTCAGGTTGTGGTTCAGGCTGCCGATGTTTGTCCGGAGGCAGGTTCTCCAGGCGCAGTCGCTCGGCGACGAAGTCGACGAAAGTGCGGACCTTGGGCGATACCAGTTGTCCTCCGGGAAAGACCGCCGCCAGCTCGACTTCCGGCCCTGACCAATCTTCAAGTATCCGGCGCAGCTCGGTTTCCCTGGCCCCCCAGCAGGCCACCACTTCACTGGCCAGCATCAGGCCTTGACCATCGACGAACAGCTCTTGCAGGACAAAAGGATCGTTAGCCACAGCAATGGGGGTAATCGGGACTTCCTCTCTGCGCTGACCATTCTGCAACAGCCATGTGTAGCGCTGATGGCGCAAGTCGGAGGACTTTGCCAGTGCATGGTGATGGATCAGCTCGGAAGGTTCCTTGGGTTCTCCGTAACGAGCGATATAGCGTTTGCTGGCATAGATGTAGGAGCGATAACGTGCCAGAGGGCGAGCGACCAGGCTGGAGTCGGGAAGTGGGCCCACGCGCAGTGCCACATCGATCTGGTGAGCAACCAGATCGAGGCGATCGTTGGACAGCACCAGGTCGATCTTGACCTCTGGATAGAGCGTGCGGAAGTCCCGGATCAGTGCCGAGACAAATTCCGTGCACAGAGTAAAGGGAGCCGTGACTCTCAGCCATCCACGGGGCTTGTCTTCCAGGCGGTGAACGGCACTTTCTGCTTCGTTCAGTTGCAGAGTGATCTGGTTGCAGTATTCATAGTAGAGCGATCCAGCTTCGGTAAGGCTCAAGCGACGAGTCGTGCGGTTGAGCAGCCTTGCTCCCAGACGTTGTTCCAGCATTTGAACCTTGCGGCTCACGGTTGTCTTGGGAATATCCAGAATGCGTGCGGCGGCAGTGAAACTGCCTTGTTCCACGACCTTGGCAAAGATCAGGACGTCATTGAGATCCTGGTTCATGGTAGCTGTTCCGAGGTAAAGGTCCGGGTAAGGATTGTGGTGCAGTTCTGTGATGATGTTGTTCTGTCGTGATCTAGCTCTTTTTTGATCCAGCTTGTCGGTGATCCAGCTGTTTTGTGGTCTAACCCTTTCGGGCGGGGCGCTTAGTACTGCTGTCCTGCAGAATGAATCGATTGTCCCATCAGTGAAACAGTATTTCCCTCAAAGATAGGCTAATCAAGCCGAGGTATAGGCATTAACGTAAATAAGTACAAGCAATGCATAAATGCCTGTGCGTGTGAATCACAGCGGAATCCATACGTTATAGCCTCTATCTCATGACGGCTTTTTGGTCATTGTGTACCAGTTTGCTGTTGGCAAGTTGGCACTCAGTGCTTGAGCGTAAGAATCCTCTCTTCTCCATCCGGATACTGTGTTCCGGTTGCTGTGCTCTGCGTACCTTGTGGCCCATATGGATGTGGGAAGTGCGTGTCAGCTCGTCTGAAGCGAACTTTTCCTGCCACTCATCCTGTTTGGCCATTGACCCAGCGCTTCACTGAAACGTGCAAGCTGCATTGTCGATTTATCTCGTGGTCGAGAGCTCGTGGTTGAGAACTCGTGGTTGAGAAGTCGTAGTTGAGAGCTCGTAGTTGAGAACCCGTAGTTGAGGACTCGTAGTTTGGGGGAATGCTGATGTATTCAGCATCTCTCCAGGTGCTTGTCGATTCTTGGGCCCGGTAAACGACATTTAGCGGACCTTGGACTTCTTTTTCCAGAATGCGAAGTGGAGAAATGCACCCATGAACCATACAGCCAAGGCTGACAGTGTGATCAGACGGGCGCTGCTGGTCATTGCCGGGGCGCGCAACATGCCCGTGCGCGCCATCTTGAGCGTCTTGTTGTTGGTTGCTGTTGCTGGCTGTGACAGTCAGGCGGATGAAGCTCAGCAGGCGCCTCCACCTCCTCATGTCAGTGTTGCCGATGTGCTGGTCAGGGACGTCGACTTCTGGGATGAATTCACCGGACGCATCGAGCCAGTGGATAGGGTAGAGCTACACCCTAGAGTGTCGGGCCAATTGGTCAGCGTCAACTACACCGAGGGCCAACAGGTGGAAAAAGGGGATGTGTTGTTCGTGATCGATCAACGCCCTTACCGTGCCACGGTGGCGAAGGCCGAGGCTGAAGTGCAACGTGCCCAAGCCCAGGTCGTACGTAGTCGTGGCGAAGCAGCGAGGGCTGAGCGTCTGTCGCAGAGCAATGCGATATCCACCGAGGAACGGGACCAGCGCCGTGCGGTTGCGGCCCAGGCGGAAGCGGACCTGGCAGCGGCCAAGGCAGAGCTGGAAATGGCTCAACTGGACCTGGAATTCACCGAGGTTCGGGCCCCTATTTCAGGACGTACAGGGCGGGCTCTGGTGACAGAGGGCAATCTGGTCACCGAGACAACCGCCCTGACCAATATTGTGTCTCTGGATCAGGTGTATGTGCACTTCTTCAGCGATGAGCAGACGTTCCTGAAATATAACGCTCTGGCGCGTAACGGAGAGCGCCCCAGCTCTCGTGAAGCGAGTACTCCCGTGCGTATTGGTCTGGCTGGTGACCAAGGCTATCCCTATCAAGGCGAAGTCAACTTCGTTGATAACCGCATGGATGGCACCACGGGCACCATATTGACCCGTGCAGTACTCGACAACCCGGATGGCGTCTTCACGCCTGGCATGTTTGCCCGTGTTCAACTGCTTGGTGGTAATGCGGAAGACGCCATTCTGATCGATGACAAGGCGGTACTCACGGATCAGGACCGCAAGTATGTGTATGTCATCGATGATGAAGGCACGGCGGTGCGCAAGGACATCCAGACAGGACGAAAGGCCGATGGGCTGAGGGTAGTCTCCGCTGGCCTGGAAGCTGGAGACAATGTCGTGGTTCGCGGTGCCCATCAGATCTTCTTCCCGGGAATGAAGGTCGTGGCGGAAAGCGTCGAGATGGAGAGCGGGGAGAACGCTGCTCAGCTCACCATTAGCCAAGTTCGCAGTGAAGCGGATGCCAACTCGCCCTGAGGGAGAGTCCTTTCATGGATTTCGCGAAATTTTTCGTTGACCGCCCTATCTTCGCAGGGGTGCTGTCGATACTCATCTTTATCGCCGGTCTGATCACCATTCCGCAATCTCCGATCAGTGAGTATCCTGAAGTGGTGCCGCCATCGGTGGTCGTGCGCACGGTGTACCCCGGCGCAAACCCCAAGGTCATCGCCGAGACAGTGGCCACGCCATTGGAAGAGGCGATCAATGGGGTTGAGGACATGATGTATCTCAAGTCCACCGCTGGTTCCGATGGTGTGCTGCAGATCACGGTGACCTTTCGCCCAGGTACCGATGCGGATGATGCAGCGGTCAAGGTGCAGAACCGCGTCAGCCAGGCGCAGGCGCGCTTGCCTGAAGAAGTGCGGCGTCAGGGGGTGACGACCCAGAAGCAATCACCGACCTTCTTGATGGTGGTGCATCTGACATCGCCGGATGGCCGCTACGACACACTGTATCTGCGCAACTATGTCCGTTTGCACGTCAAGGATGTGTTGGCACGTATCGAAGGTGTAGGGGATGCGCAGATATTTGGCGGTGGCGACTATGCCATGCGTGCCTGGCTTGATCCGGATCGCATTGCAGCACTAGGGCTCACCTCGGGAGAGGTAGTGGAGGCCATGCGCGAGCAGAATGTGCAGGTCTCGGCCGGACAGCTAGGGGCTGAGCCGATAGCCAGTAGTGACTACTTGACCTTGATCAATGCCAAGGGGCGTCTGACGACCGAGCAGGAGTTCGGTGACATTGTGCTCAAGACAGGAGCGAACGGCGAGGTGGTGCACCTGTCTGATGTCGCTCGTCTCGAGTTGGGTGCAGGCGACTATACGCTGCGCTCACAGCTGGATGGCAAGGACGCTGTCGCTGTCGGTATCTTCCAGGCACCGGGGGCGAACGCCCTGGATATCCAGAAGCAAGTCATTGCGGCCATGGATGAGCTGTCCCAGTGGTTCCCCGAAGGGGTCGAGTATGAGGCGGTGTACGACACTACTGTCTTTGTGCGTGACTCCATCAGCTCGGTCATTCAGACCCTGTTCGAGGCTGTGTTGCTGGTGGTGCTGGTGGTGACATTGTTCCTGCAGACCTGGCGGGCTTCGGTGATTCCTCTGATCGCCGTGCCGGTATCCGTGGTCGGCACCTTTGCGGTGCTTTACCTGCTCGGCTTTTCGATCAATACCCTGACGCTGTTTGGATTGGTACTGGCGATTGGCATCGTGGTTGATGATGCCATCGTGGTAGTGGAAAACGTCGAACGTAACATCGAGGAAGGCCTGTCGCCCCTGGCGGCGGCGCATCAGGCAATGCGCGAAGTTTCTGGGCCGATCATTGCGATTGGCCTGGTGCTGTGTGCTGTCTTCGTGCCCATGGCCTTTCTGTCAGGGGTTACCGGCCAGTTCTATCGCCAGTTTGCCGCGACAATCGCTGTCTCCACGGTGATTTCTACCATCAACTCCCTGACGCTGTCGCCGGCGCTGGCAGCCATGCTGCTCAAGCCGCATGATGCGCCGAGGGACAGGGCGACGCTGTTGATCGATCTGATGTTCGGCTGGCTGTTCCGTCCATTCAACCGCTTCTTTGCCAGCAGTTCACAGCGTTATCAAGGGGCGGTATCCCGTTCCCTGCATCGGCGCGGATCCGTATTCGTGGTCTATGCATTGCTGTTGGTGGCGACAGGCATGATGTTCAAGGTGGTGCCGCCCGGCTTCATTCCGACCCAGGACAAGCAGTACCTGATCGCTGGCGTCAAGCTGCCGGAAGGGGCTTCTCTGGAACGCACGGATGCCTTGCTGAGCAAGGTCAGTGAACTGGCCATGCAGGATGAAGATGTTACTCATTCGGTCGCTTTTCCTGGGCTCAATGCCCTGCAGTTTACCAATACGCCCAACAGCGGGGTGGCCTTCCTGACGCTGGCACCATTCTCTGAGCGTTCGCGCACGGCAGCGGAAATCAATGCCGGCATCAATCAGAAGATTTCGGCCTTGCAGGAAGGCTTCACCTTCTCGTTCATGCCGCCGCCCATTCTGGGGCTGGGCAATGGCAATGGCTGGCAGATGTTCATCGAAGATCGTGCAGGACTGGGGTATGGGGCCATGCAGAGTGCGATCCAGGCGTTTCAAGGGACCGTTGCCCAGACGCCTGGCATGGGCTTTCCGATCACCAGTTACCAGGCCAACGTGCCGCAGTTGGATGCGGAAGTCGACCGGGTCAAGGCGAAGACCCTAGGGGTACCGCTGACGTCTCTGTTCGAGACGCTGCAGACCTACCTTGGTTCCACCTATGTCAACGACTTCAACCAGTTTGGCCGTACTTGGCAGGTGATTGCCCAGGCCGACGGCCCTTTCCGGGATAGTGTCGAAGACATTGCCAATCTGCGTACCCGCAATGTGCATGGCGAGATGGTACCGATTGGCACGATGGTGAACATCGATGAGACCTTTGGGCCGGACCCGGTGCTGCGCTACAACGGCTATCCGGCAGCAGACCTGGCAGGGGAGTCGGACCCCTCTGTGCTGTCATCGTCCCAGGCGATGCAGGTGTTGAGCGAGCTGGCTGACCAGGTGCTGCCCAATGGCATGACCTTCGAGTGGACGGACCTGAGCTTCCAGCAGGCAACTCAAGGGAATGCCGCTCTGATTGTATTTCCTCTGTCGGTGTTGCTGGTGTTCCTGGTGTTGGCGGCGCTTTATGAAAGCTGGACCTTGCCGTTGGCCGTGATCCTGATTGTCCCCATGTGCATGCTTTCCGCTTTGCTGGGGGTGTGGTGGATGAAGGGCGACAACAATGTCTTTGTTCAGGTCGGGTTGGTCGTATTGATTGGCCTGGCATGCAAGAACGCGATTCTTATCGTCGAGTTTGCCCGCGAGCTTGAACAGCAAGGCAAGGGCATCATTGAGGCCGCTCTCGAGGCATGCCGCTTGCGCCTGCGCCCGATCATCATGACGTCGATCACCTTCACGGCGGCGGTAATACCGTTGATGCTGGGCTCAGGTGCTGGCTCTGAAGTTCGGCAGGCGCTCGGTGTCGCTGTGTTCTTCGGCATGCTTGGAGTCACCCTGTTCGGGCTGTTCCTCACCCCAGTGTTCTACGTGGCGCTACGCAAGCTGGTGACACGAAAGCAGAGGCGCCAGCAACAGGAAGAGCCCACGCAAGGCTCGGACGACCCTGATGAGGCACACGGGTATCTGGCTTGATCGTAGTGAGCGGGAACGTTAGAGGATAGGAAAGTCGGCGGTTAGGTAATTCAGAGGGGCATCCAGTGCCCCACTGAATCCATCACCGATGAAAACACCCCGAAGGCTGGATAAGACATCCAGCCTTCGGGGTGTCGTCTTTTATTGGGGGTGTTCAGATAGGAAGGGTATTCAGGTGTGAAGAGTGCCCAGAGGCCAGGGCCGAGGCGTCGGCCAGCGTTACAGAGTGTCGAGTAAAGATAGCTGTCCCATGGCCTCTTGAGCTTCAGGGCTTGAGTCATCCGCTTCGAGTACCTTGCGAAAGCCACGGGAGGATTGGATGGTGGTTTCATCCTCCAGCCACAGCATCGCCTGGGCATGGTCATCGGCCAAGGAATGCTTCAGGCCTCCGAACTGGGTGCCAATCTGGCCCCAGGCACGGCTGAATATCCAGTCACCGAACATGTCCTGGTGGATATGCACGAGGACGTAGTCATGGTCGGTTTCCCAGCGGATGATCAACGTTGGCTCCTGGTGTAACTCAAGTCATTGCGGCAACGGGTGACGCGGGGGGCGCACCTGCGGGTAAGATCGCGCTATTGTACGCTGAGAAAGTATATCGAGACCAAGGAAAGTCATGAAGATTCTTGTCGATGCCAATGTGCCTGCCAGCGATATCTGTTTTTCACCCTTGGGCGAGGTACGTCGTATGCCTGGCCGGGAAATCGACGCCCGTGCACTGATGGATGTCGATGCCCTGGTGATACGCTCGATCACCCGGCTGGATGCTGCGGTCATCGAGCAGGCCAAGGGCCTGGGCTCTCCACTGTCCTTTGTCGGGACCTGTACCATTGGTACCGACCATGTGGATCTGCCGGCCCTGGCATCGCACGGCATTGGCTTTTCCAGCGCACCTGGGTGCAATGCTGAAGCGGTGGTGGATTATGTCCTGGCTGCGCTGGGGCTGGCCATGGAGCGGCGCGGAGAATCGCTGGCGGATCAGCGCGTCGGTATTGTCGGTGTCGGTAATGTTGGTGGGCGTTTGGCTGGACGCCTGGCGGCCATGGGGATCACGCATCGCTTATGCGACCCTCCCAGGGCTGCTGCGGAAGGTGCTGGTGAGTTCATGTCGCTTGAGCGTGTCATCGAAGAGTGCAATGTCCTGTGCTTGCACACCCCTCTGGTACGAGAAGGGAAGCATGCCACTCATCATCTGTTGGATGAGCAGCGTATTGCGGCGCTGCGGCCGGGGACAGTATTGCTCAATGCCGGGCGTGGTGACTGCGTGGATGGTGATGCACTCAAGCAGCGCTTGCAGCAGCAGGGGGATATCACGGCACTGCTGGATGTATGGGAACGTGAGCCAGTCATCGACGCTGAACTGGAGCGACGGGTCGATCTGGCGACGCCACATATCGCGGGGTACAGTCTGGATGGCAAGTTGCGCGGTACGCATCAGATCTATCAGGCCTTGAGCCGACATCTGGGGCAGCCGGCTCGAATCAGTTTTGGTGATCTGACGCCTGAACCGCCACTTTCGCGGCTGGAGCTGGGGGCAGGTCTCTCGCCGGATGAAGCGCTGCGCTTGTGCATGCGTGCGGTTTATGACCCTCGCCGTGATCATGATCGTCTCGATCAGGCACTAGGCTGCGACAGGTCGGGAAAAGCATTTGATGCCTGCCGCGCCAACTATCCCTTGCGCCGTGAGTTTGCCACTTTGGAGGTCGCCTTGAAGGGAAGTGCTACTGAGCTGGCGCCATGGCTATCTGGCGCTGGTTTTCGTGTTAGCCCATCATGATTGATGCATGACTTCTCAGAATGGTTTTATGATGGGCAATGATGAAAAAGCCGGCCGATTGGCCGGCTTTTTCTCTTCATGAAAGCTTTTTCTCTTCATGAAAGCTGTCACTCACGAAGGCTTTATTCACGATAGCAGCACTTCATGACTGAAAGCGCTCTCCGGCGGCAGCGACAAAGGCCATTTCCACCAGGTATTTCGGGTTGGCCAACTCAGCCTTCACGCAGGCACGGCTAGGGCCACAGCCATCGGGGAACCACGCGTCCCAGACTTCGTTGAGGGCGTCAAAATTGGCAAAGTCGGTGAGGTAGATGGTGACCGACAATACGCGGCTCTTGTCGCTGTCGACGGTTGCCAGGCTCTGTTGTGCCTGCTCCAGTACCTGGCTGACCTGGCCCTTGATGTCGGCGTTGAGGTCGCTTTCCGGCACTTCGACAAAATGGGCGATGCCATTGAATACGGTGGCGTCGGACCAACGCTTCGAGGGATTGATTCTATGAATTTCCATGGGAGGTTCCGCTGGAGGTTGGATAAGGGGATGCCGAGCCATTAGCTGCGGGTTATGAGCGATGAACTCTGAAGAAAGGCCCCCGCACAAGGGCGGGGGCGGGTATGGCCTTACTCGCGGTAGGCGGCTTCCTTGAGTGCGCGGATACGATCGTCCAGCGGCGGGTGGCTGGCGAACAGTTTCTCCATCAGTTTACGGGTCTGGCCGGTGGTGATGGCGAAGGCTGTCAGTGTATCGGGCATCTGGTCTGGCATCTGAGTCTCGGCCTTGAGGCGGGCCAGGGCATTGATCATGGCGCCGGAGCCAGCCAGTTGAGCGCCAGCTGCATCGGCACGGTACTCACGGAAGCGTGAGAACCAGGCGGCGATCATCGAGGCAAGAATGCCAAACACGATTTCGGCCACGGTGACGACGGCAATGTAGCCGAAGAAGCCGAGGCCCTGGTTATCATCACGCCGCAGGAAGGCATCCAGCAGATGGGCAATGATGCGGGCGAAGAACATTACGAAGGTGTTGAGCACGCCCTGGATCAGCGCCAGAGTGACCATGTCGCCGTTGGAGACGTGGCCGATCTCGTGGGCCAGCACGGCTTTTACTTCTTCTGGCTGCATACGGTTGAGAAGGCCGGCAGAGACGGCCACCAGTGCGTCGTTCTTGTTCCAGCCTGTGGCAAAGGCATTGGATTGCTGAGCAGGGAAGATGCCGACTTCCGGCATCTTGATACCGGCTTTCTCAGACAATTCCGCCACCGTGTCGAGCAACCACTTTTCCGTCGGGTTGGAAGGTGACTCGATGATCACTGTGCCCGTGGATCTCTTGGCCATCCACTTGGATATGAACAGCGAGACCATAGAGCCTGCCATGCCGATGACGAAGCAGAAGATTAACAGCGCATTGAAATTGATGCCCTGAGCATTGAGATAAGGCTCCACCCCCAATAGGCGCAGGGTGAAACTGGCAACCAGCACGACGGCTAGGTTGGTACCCAGGAAAAGCAGGATTCTCATCATTGCCGGATATCTCCGTGAAGGGGTTGTCCCTGCCCGCACCTGAGATGGCATGTCCTCAGGAGCGGTATGGTAAATCTGCAGTTTTTAGAGAAAGATCGTTGTCTAACGTTTTCTGAACTGACTACTGGATACGTGTTGCCTGAACGCGTTGCATAGGTATGTTATGGGTCAGCATGCTGCTTAGATATATGCAACGCGTATGAGTTTCAAGTGCTTGGTTTCAAGATCAGGGAATACTGTCACGGTCGTTGCACAATTTGTTCAGCACAGCACAGCACAGCACAGCACAGGTGAGACAGTATTGCCCAATATTACCCAAGCACATGTTGTTTTTCTGACGGCTTCTTATTGACGATACCGTGACAGGAAGCGAGCGAATCGGTCCAGGGCATCTCCCAATTGGTCGGCCCAGGGTAGGGTGACGATGCGTACATGGTCCGGATCAGGCCAGTTGAAGGCGGTTCCCTGAACCAGCAGGATCTTTTCCTGCAGCAGCAGGTCAAGCACCAGTTGTTCGTCGTTCTTGATGTCGTACATCTTGGGGTCGAGCTTGGGGAAGGCGTAGAGCGCCCCCTTGGGCTTGACGCAACTGACACCAGGAATGGCATTGAGCTTTTCCATGGTGATATCGCGTTGGGCGAGCAGGCGACCTCCTGGCAGAATCAGGTCGTTGATCGACTGATAGCCGCCAAGCGCGGTCTGGATGGCATGCTGTGCCGGCACATTGGCGCACAGGCGCATGGATGCCAGCATATTCAGGCCCTGAATGAAATCCTGGGAGCGCTTCATGGCTGCCTGGCCGGACAGGGTCATCCAGCCACTGCGGAAGCCGGCGCAACGATAGCTCTTGGACAACCCGTTCATGGTCACGACCAACTGGTCTTCTGTCGCCAGTGAGCCGGTTGCAACATGCACGGTGTCGTCATAGAGGATCTTGTCGTAGATCTCATCGGAGAACACCACCAGGTTGTGCTCCCGGGCGATATCGAGCAACTCGTGCAATACCTCCGGTGGATAGACCGCTCCTGTGGGATTGTTGGGGTTGATGATGACAATCGCACGGGTGTGGCTAGTCACCTTGGCACGGACGTCGTCCATGGCCGGGGCCCAATCAGCCTGCTCATCGCACAGATAATGTACTCCGCGGCCTCCAGACAGGTTCACCGCAGCGGTCCACAGCGGATAGTCTGGTGCCGGAATCAGCACTTCGTCACCGTCGTTGAGCAGGGCCTGCATGGCCATCACGATCAATTCCGAGACGCCGTTGCCGATGAAGATGTCCTCGATACCAACGCCGGGGATCTCCTTGCGCTGGCTTTCCTGCATGATCGCCTTGCGCGCCGAATAGAGTCCCTTTGAATCGCAGTAGCCCTGGGCCGTGGGCAAATTACGCATCACATCCTGGAGAATTTCTTCCGGTGCCTCGAAGCCGAACGGCGCAGGGTTGCCGATATTGAGTTTCAAGATTCTCTGGCCTTCATCTTCCAGGCGCTTGGCGTGCTCGAGTACTGGTCCACGAATGTCATAGCAGACGTTGTCGAGCTTGTGGGACTTGCGAAGGATGGGCGTATCCATGGCGCTGGGGGTCTCGTTCAATCCGTTTATTGGGGCCCGTTGTCGGGGGTGTTGTCCTGTGTCTTCTGGTTCTGGCTGGCGTCGCCAACCTGGGCGTTGGCAGGTGCCTGGCCAGCCGTTTCCTGTAGATCCTGTTGTGTTTCTTCAGGACTTTCTTCTTCTGGCTCTTCCTCGGGAATATCGGCCGGTGTTTCAAGTGTCAGCCGGCCAATCTTGCCGTCGCGCAACTCGTGGAGCAGGACCTCGCTGCCACGGTGCAGGTCGATCTCACCGCCTGCACGAAGTCCACCGCGCCTGGCGGCAATGTCGGCGAGGATGGCGTGACCGTCGAAACCGGCCTGGGCCATCAGGTCCAGACGAAAGCCACCATCAGCCTCGACACTATCGGCTTCCGGGTTGGCCTCATACGTTGGCAGCTGTTTCAATTTATAGCGCGACTTGAGGGCATCGGGATAGCGTTTGGCCAGCTCTGCAGCCGCAATCAGCGCCACGTCGACATAATCGATGGCGGTATCGCGAATGGCGCCGCTGGCAGCCAGGCGATAGGCACTGGCCTGGTCCTCGATCTTGGGCCACAGCACGCCAGGAGTGTCGGTCAGGGCGATGCGGCCCGGAATGCGTACTTTCTGCTGGCGCTTGGTCACGGCTGGCTCATTGCCCGTCTTGGCGATGGTGCGCCCGGCCAGGCCGTTGATCAAGGTTGACTTGCCGACGTTGGGAATGCCCATGACCATCACGCGGACATCACGGTCGGCACGTACCTGGCCGGCCAGCTCATGGCACAGCTTGGGAATGCGTTTCAACTCCCGCGTATTTGTCGTGGTGATCGCCAGTGCCCGGGTGTTTTCCTGGGCATCGAAGAAGGCCGTCCACTCCTTGGTACGTTGTGGGTCTGCCAGGTCTGCCCTGGACAGAATCTTGAGCACAGGCTTGTGACGGGTGAGGTGGGCCAGCATCGGATTGGCGCTGGAGTAAGGAAGACGAGCATCCAGCACTTCGATGACAACGTCGATTTCCGGCAGCGCCTCGAGTATCTGGCGCCGCGCTTTATTCATGTGTCCCGGAAACCAGCCGAGCATGGAACCTCTCCTGCAAAAATCATAGCGGTCGGCCATCTTACCAGAAGGCCGACCGCGCGTACTGAGTAGGGGAGTGTTAATGGGGGCGGGAAGTATCAATGAGCAGGCGGGTTTAAGCGCAAGAGCCTCACTCGCCTTCGTGGAAGTTCAGTGCGACTGAGTTGATGCAGAAGCGATGGCCAGTCCTGGTCGGGCCATCCGGGAATACATGTCCAAGATGGGCACCACAACGAGAACAAGTGATCTCTGTGCGATGCATGCCGTGGCTGGTGTCCGTGTGTTCCTCGACGCTTTCTCCGGACAACGGGCGATCGAAACTGGGCCAGCCACAACCCGCATCGAACTTGTGCTCATTCTCGAATAGCGGTGCGTTACAACATACGCAGTGATAGATGCCGACAGTATCCGTGACCTGATAGTCGCCACTGAAGGGGCGTTCTGTACCTTTCTCGCGCGTGACGTGATACTGCTCCGGGGTCAGCTGCTCGCGCCATTCAGCTTCGGTCTTTTCAATCTTCTTGCGCATGGGCGTACTCCTGTGACGAACTCACCTCGGTTAAAGACTCACCTTGGCTACAAGCTACAGTTACAAGCTACGACGTTTATGCGTATTTGACCAATCAACGCCATCCTGTGATCCCTCATCATCCTATCCATCGCTATGCCTTCCTATCCATCAACCTTTCAAGCGACCTACCTTTCAAGAGTAGTAAGAAAAGAAGAGTGCAAAGCCAGAGCTCCTGCAGGGCAGAAGGGAGTGCAGTAAAACGGCAGCGAAATTGTGGGAGGAGGCTTGACACTTTTCAGGGTGCTCAGTAACATACGCGCCACCTCGACGAGACGAGCGACATGTGTCCCATTCGTCTAGTGGTCCAGGACACCGCCCTTTCACGGCGGGAACAGGGGTTCGAACCCCCTATGGGACGCCACTCGACTCATCAAGGTTATCGGAAAGCGCGGGAATAGCTCAGTGGTAGAGCACAACCTTGCCAAGGTTGGGGTCGCGAGTTCGAATCTCGTTTCCCGCTCCATGCGTCCCATTCGTCTAGTGGTCCAGGACACCGCCCTTTCACGGCGGGAACAGGGGTTCGAACCC
>NZ_JAJUFQ010000037.1 GCF_029263665.1 Halomonas sp. | reverse complement strand
CACCGTCGCCAGCACCTTGTCCGCCGTCCCCACCGGCACAGTGGACTTGTCGACCACGACCTTGTCTTCCTGCATGTACTCGCCAATGGTCTCCGCAACCGCCAGCACATACTTGAGGTCCGCACTGCCGTCCTCATCCGGAGGCGTGCCCACCGCGATAAACTGCAGCTCACCAAAGCCCACCGCCTCTTCGGGATCCGTGGTGAAGCGCAACCGTCCTGCCGCCACATTGGTCTTGACCATGGACTCCAGCCCCGGCTCATAAATCGGGATCTCTCCCTCCTTGAGGCGGGCAATCTTGTCGGTATCCACATCCATGCACATGACGTCGTGACCAACGTCGGCCAGACAGGTGCCCGTCACCAGCCCCACATAACCTGTGCCAAAAATGGTGATTTTCATGCCCTGTCTCCCAATTCCTTTCATCCCGAATAGTGATGACGATGTCCGGGATGATATCACCGATAAGCTGAAGTCTCGCGACAAGCCGACTACGTAGAACAACCCTCCGCGGTCTTTCTCATCCCTCAATATTAGACATTGGTCTAATGTCGAGTGAGCCGTTATACTACGAATATCCTGTTGACCAGAAGGCCCGTGACATGGGTGCCATCGCCCAATATATCGACACCGATCCTCGTATCGACCTGGCACGATTCGCCAATGCCCTCTATCGCCTTGGCGGCGTACTGGAGATGCTCACCGATATGCACTTTGGCCTGGATGCCAATACGGTGGGTGCCATGACACAGGATAGCCAGGGCAACGCTTGTCTGCGGCGCTTGCTGAACAGCGGTACGGTTGCCTACAGCCCCAAGGGCCGCTTGATCCTTAGCCAGGAAGGTCGCGAACTCGCATTCGACATGTTCGGCGTCGGTGCCTGCGACTGAATTTCCTCTCACTATCCCGGCCCCGGCCTGCCATTCACCGAGGCCCCGTTACGGTGCAAAACCTAACTCTGTGATGTGATTGTGAAAATGTTGAACATTCGCTAGCATCTTCGGGGTTGTCCTGCGGAGTCTTAGCGTGCCCCACCCCCCTGTCAGCGTGTCAAAACGCCCCAGTATCGCCGAATATCTGGCTGAAGCCATTTTTTCGGGTCGCTATCAACCTGGTGACTTCGTCCCCAAGGAAGTGGATCTGGCCACACAGTTCTCCATCAATCGTTCTGCTGTACGCAGCGATCTGCGCCAGCTGGTAGATGCAGGCATCATTGAACGCATTTCCGGGCATGGTTCCAAGGTACGTGCTTTCGAGTCATGGAATATCCTGGATCCTCAGGTAACCGAGTGGATGACCCGGTATGCCGCACCCAATCCCGACATTCAACGTGAGATCCTTGCTTTCCGACTTGATGTCGAGCCCTATGTCGCCATGACGGCAGCACGTCGGGCCACAGCACGGGACCTGGTCGCCATCGAAGAAGCCTTTGATGGCATGGCACGGGAAATGCAGAGCCAACTTGGCAACAAGCGTCTTCATAGCGATTACGATATCGCTTTTCACGTGGCGATCTTCAAGGCTACCCGCAATATCGTCTGGTCACAGCTGTCACATATCCTGCGCCCAGCCATCTCGCTATTGATTGAAAGCTCCAACGAAAGTGCCACTGACCCCGAGGCTAGCCTTGAGCGTCATCGACAACTGATGGAGGCCATTCGGGCCAGGGCTCCGGAAGATGCCTTTCGTGCGGCCCAAGCGGTACTGGCAGGAACGGCAGATGCCTTGGGCATACGCCCAGGCGATGCCATTCTGGGCAGTGCCTGGGCGCCTCTTCCTGCTCAGTAAGCCGGGGCCTGTAAAATGCATCATTAAAACGGCAAGAATGGAGCACGATGCCTGAGCGTAGAAGCACATGTTGACCAACGACAGCAGCCAACTATCCTTCACTCATGCTCGCGTTCTTCGGGTCTGCTTCCAGCGATCGAACATGACAGCCAGCAGCAGGATAGCTCCGCGCACCAGGTACTGGTAGAAGGTCGGCACATTGAGCAGGCCCATGGCATTCTGCACACAGCCCATGATCAATACCCCGACCAACACACCGGTGATGGAAGCGATGCCGCCGGACAGAGCAACGCCGCCAAGCACGCAGGCTGAAATGACGGCAAGTTCCAGACCCAAGGCGGTATTGGGATCTCCCAATCCCATGCGGGATGTCAGCAGCACTCCCGCAATACCAGCCACCACTCCCTGCAATCCAAATACGATGATCTTCAAGCGTCGAACGTTGACACCCGCCAGTGCAGCCGCTTCGGCGTTACCTCCTGTCGCAAGCACATTACGACCGAAAGCCGTCATGTTGAGTACGACACCAAAGATGATGAAACAGGCAATCATGGCCCAGACGGGCAAGGTCAGGCCAAACAGAGAGGCACTGCCCAAGTCGAAGAAAGCCGGTACCGTAATCATCACGGCATCACCGCCAGAGGTGATATAAGCCAGCCCGCGCACAAACTCCATGGCGGCCAGGGTGGCAATCAGTGAATTGATGCCAAAGCGCGCCACAACGAAGCCATTGAAGGCCCCTACCGCTCCACCTGCGGCGATACCGCCCGCAACTCCGATCACAACACTGCCCGATGTGCTGGTGAGTATTGCGGCAACGACCCCGCTAAAAGCGACAATGGAAGCCACCGACAAATCGACTTCTCCTAGCGCCAGCACCAGCATCATGGTCGTCGCGATAGTGCCAATCAGTGTCACCGACAGAAACAGCCCCACCATGTTGCGTCCAGTAAGGAAGTCCGGAATGAACACCGACAGGCCAATAAACAGCACGATGAAGATCGCAATCAATCCGGAAGTATCGATCAGTGTGCGTAATGGTTTGGTCAAGCCCTCGCGGCCTGCAGGATGCTCGTTCGGCGTGCTTGCACGCTCTCCTTCACTCTCTATCACGTGATGCGTCGTCATAACTTGTCACTCTTTTTTATTGTCACTCGGTTGCCATGTGGCATTGCTGCCTTTTGACGCTGCCACCTGAAGTTCATGCAGGAAGCGCCAGGCCCAGCAAACGCTCAGGGCTGGCTTCCGCACGGGGCACGATCTCCATTAACTGACCATCGCGCATCACGCCAACTCGATCGCATATGGCACTGACCTCCGCCAGGTCACTGGAGATCACCACTACGCTCTTGCCCTGATCAGCCAAGTCATACAACAACGAGTAGATGTCCCTGCGTGCACCAACATCAATTCCTCGGGTCGGCTCGTCCATCACGAACAGCTCGATTTCCTCGGCGAGCCAACGGGCCAGGATTACCTTCTGCTGATTGCCTCCGGACAGCGTCGAGATACGCGTCCTTGGCCCGGGAGTCTTGATACTCAAGCGCTGTATGTAATCCAGGGTATTTTCCGTCTCCCTGCGAGGGTGACGCAGCCAACCCAGGCGCTTGAAAAAACGACGACAGCTGATATTGAGGTTGTCGGAGACACTGGCGCTCGGAAAGATGCCCTGGGATTTGCGGTCTTCGGGACATAAGGCGATACCCGCCTGGATAGCCTGCCCAGTGGAGGAAAAGCGACAGGCTTCTCCCTGAAAACTCACGACACCTGACGTTGGTGTTTCTGCGCCACACACCAGGCGCATCAGCTCAGAGCGTCCTGCTCCCACCAGGCCAAACAGCCCAAACAACTCGCCGCGATGAACATCGAAACTCACGGGGGCAGTGAGACCGGGGCCCTCGAGCTCCGCGATATCCAGCAATACTTCGCCCACCTGCCGGGGCCGGTAGCCGTACACATCATCGATATCGCGACCGACCATCTCGCTGACCAGGGTGTCATGATCGAGCCCATCCATATGCTCATGCGTACGAATATGGCGACCATCACGAAATACCGTGACCGCATCGCACATCTCGAATACCTCTTCCATGCGGTGCGTCACATAGAGCACTACGCGCCCTTCATCCCGCAGTCGCTTGACGATACGCTTGAGCTGGCGAGTCTCCTGAACCGACAGGCTGCTGGTCGGCTCATCAAACGCGATGATCTTGGCATCCCGTAACAGTGCTCGGCCTATCTCGATCATCTGCTGCTGACCGATCGACAGTTCCCTTACCTTGGTTGCAGGGTGTACGCCCAACTCGCCAAGCTCTTCAAGAATTTCCTGGGCCCGGCGATACATGCTCCGGCGATCAAGAAATCCACGCCTTTCAGGTAACTGGCCAAGCAGCAGGTTCTCTGCCACGGAAAGATTGGGCGACAATGTCAATTCCTGATAGATGATGGCAATTCCTTCTGCCAACGCCTCCCGGGCATTGGCAAAGACATGTCGCTGTCCATCCAGCACGACCGCTCCTGCATTGACACGGTTGACCCCACTCAGCACCTTGAGCAATGTCGACTTGCCTGCACCGTTCTCCCCCATCAGGGCATGCACTTCTCCAGCCTTGGCCGAAAAGCTCACCCCATCCAGGGCACGAACACCAGGAAACTCCACCGTGACACCGTCGATCTGCAGGTAAGGGATATCGCTCGCTTCATCTGGGGATTCACAGACCGAGTTCATCGCGCACCTGCTCCCAATTGCTCCGTGTCATCAGGGTGCCTTGTGTTTCCACATTGGCAGAAGGTTCTACATCTTCCGTTACCCAGCGATAGAGACTATCGGCCGTCTCACGACCATGAGAGGTGGAACTGACGGCCACCGTGGCATAAAAGCCTGTAGGACGATCCCGGGAAAATTCGGCAAACGCCGCCCCTGACCCGTTGATGCCCACGCCAATGACATCATCCGCCGCCAGACCATACTGTTCCGTGGCCCGAACGCCGCCCAGCACACTTTCTTCATTCAAGGCGTAGATGACCCAGTGTTCGAAATCCCCATTCTTGGAGATCACCGGAGAGGCAGCGGAAAAGGCACTGGACGTATCGGTATTCTGTTGAGGAGCATCAAAGATATTGGCTTCAACAAAGCCTCTTTCGAGCAAGGCATCGCTAGCCCCGTCAGTACGTTCCTTTGCTGTCGGCAGCTCATAATTGGTAATGCGCAGAGCCGCAACTTCAGCAGGATCCCAGCCACGGGCTTCCATTTCATCAGCAATCGCATTGCCTACCTGCTGACCGATCTTGTAGCCCGACATCCCTAGATGTGGAACACCCTCCAATGGCGCGCCATCACCACCGACGAAACGGTCGTCCACCGTAATGACCTTCATGCCATACTGGTTGGCCCGATGCATGATCGACGGCCCCAGGCGTACGTCCGGAGGACAGATGACGAATCCCTGGGCGCCCTGGGAGTTCAGGTTGTCGATGGCACTGAGCACCTGCTGACCGTCTTCTCCTGCCAGACGTACCACCTTGAATCCTTTCTCTGCCCCGAGTGCAGTAGCTGCCTTCTGTTCATTGATGAACCATGCCTGTTCAGGCTTCTTGACGATGAAGCCAAGGATTACTTCATCATCCGCAGCCAACACATGGGCTGAGGTAGATAGCAGTACGGCAGTACCTAACATGGCAGATGCCAATAACGACCGTGGTTTCATCTCGTTCTCCTTCCTGGCATGAACGTTGTTGTCATAGTTGTTGTGATAATTATTGTGATGATTGTTGTTGTGCTGATTGTTGTGATGGCTTCTATCGGGTTGCTGTATCGGCTAGTGCATCAGTCGTTACCTGCCTGCCATAGGCAGGTAACGATCAGATAACTCACGCAGCCTAGGCCGCCTTTCAATAACCATCTAATGGCATAATGCTTCATTAGTGATATTCAAATGAATATCACTAACCTGCAAAGGACCACGCCACCCGGAGGTGGCGTGACAGCGGGCATGAATTGGCCAGACTAAAGTGGCAATACCGATGAGCAGGAAACAAAACGTTCTGCTTGTTGCTGCTACTGCGGCACCGAAGAAAATACGTATCGAGTATGGCTAAGATAGGTCTCTTCAGGTGTCAGCAAGGTCGAGGGGAAGTCCGGCTGATTGGGCGAATCGGGATAATGCTGGGTTTCCAGGGCGAAGCCTGAGTGCTGCTGATAAGGCACGCCTGACTTTCCCGTCAGGCTGCCATCAAGGAAATTTCCCGAATAGAACTGTATGCCTGGCTCCGACGTATACACTTCCATGACTCTGCCACTGAGCGGCGCCTCCACCCGAGCAGCCAGTACCAGTTCCTCTGCTGCGGCCTCACCACGGTTGATCACGAAATTGTGATCATAGCCCTTGCCTTTCAGCAACTGCTGATCATCCTCATCAATACGTCTACCGATTGCTACAGGGGTACGAAAATCCAATGGTGAGTTGTCCAGCGAGCGGACCTCTCCAAGAGGAATCAAGGCATCATCCACCGGCGTGAAACCACTGGCATTGATCATCAAGCGGTGTGCCAGTATGTCGCCACTCCCTTCTCCATCGAGATTGAAATAACTGTGCTGAGTGAGATTGACGGGGGTTGTCGCCGTGGTGGACGCCTCATAACGAATGTCCAATGCATTGTCATCGGCCAGGGTATAACGCACCTGTGCCCGCAGTGTCCCGGGATACCCTTGATCCCCATCGGGACTTTCAAGCGTCAGCAGCAGCCCGACAGCATGCTCCTCTTCGAATGCTTGTGCCTGCCATAACCGACGATCGAAACCTTGTGTGCCACCATGCAGATGATTGTCACCATCATTGGCAGGCAGCCGATATGTCTTGCCATCAATACTGAAGCTCGCTCCCGCAATGCGGTTGCCATAACGGCCAATGAGAGCACCAAAATATGGATTGGCCCGCTGGTATGCAGGAGCCAGGTAGTCTTCCAGATGCTCAAAGCCCAGCACGATGTCATCCAGATTTCCCTCATCATCGGGAACCTTGAGCGACACGATGGTGCCACCATATGGCGTAACGGCCATTTCCATGCCATTGGCATTGACCAGACGATAGAGTGCAACCTCGCGACCATCGTCGAGTTGCCCAAATGGAGCAGAGCTCACGGAAGATGGGGGTTTCTGCATTGACGCGTCCTCATCCTGGGTTATCGCCATCGTAGACGATATAGAGCCGGCAATGCCTAGCGCACAGACCATCACCGAGCAGATCCTTGGCCGCATGTCGCAATTCTCCTGTGGGGTATCCCCTTACCCTGGACACCCCGAGCCTTAACCGCTAATACTGCTCAAAGCCAATTTTGATACTCATTCGGTTATCACTGAACATGTCCCGCTATATGTCTCCACATCATCTCGCTCCAGACTGGTTCATCAATGTCCGACTAAAGTTACGTCATCTGGAACTGTTTACGGCCCTCGATGATCATCGCAACCTCCATCGAGCTGCTGCCAGCCTGGCTATCAGCCAGCCTGCCGCTTCAAAGCTGTTGGGCGACATCGAGGATCGGCTTGGGCTCAAGCTGTTCGAGCGACACCCTCGTGGCCTGGAGCCCAACTGGTATGGGGAAGTTGTGATACGTCATGCCCGAGACATGCTGGCATCGTTGAGACAGACGGGAGATGAACTCAACGCCATACAGGCAGGCAATGCCGGCACAGTGGCGGTAGGTACCGTCATGGATCCTGCCGTCACCCTGCTGTCTCGTTCTCTTGAGGCGACCCGCAAAAGCTTGCCGGGCCTGCACATCAGCGTCGATGTGGATGTCAGCCAAGCCCTGATTCCCCGACTACAGGAAGGCCAGCTGGATATGGCGCTATGCCGCATCCCACTCGGCTTCGATACTCGTCCCTTCATCTTCGAGGAAATCGGCGAAGAAGCCACGTGCTTCGTGTGTCGCCATGACCACCCCTTGGCCATCACCACCACACCTTCCCTTACAGAGATGATGCAGTATCCCTGGGCATTACAGCCCCCGGGCGCATTGATGCGCCAGCGCTTCGATCATCTGCTGATGTACCATGACCTGGTCCCCCCCAGACAGATCGTCGATACTTCAGACATCCTGGTATCACTGGCGCTGGTGTCCTCCACCGATACACTGGCAATGACCACGCGCGAGGTCGCCGAGCTGCTGTGCGACCCTCAACGCTTCTGTCTGCTGCCAACCCAGGAAGCCCTGAATGTCCAGCCTTATGGTCTGGTGACGCTGCGCGAAAAGCGTTTATCGCCAGGGGCTGCGGCTCTGACCACCAAATTGCGCAGCATTATCCGTCAACAGCAGACCTCGTAGCGAAAAAGCCGTGGAAAGTCGCGAAAAGTGTCCGTCTACGCCTTATTCGATAGATGCCTCGACACTGTTCAAGAAAAGCTCCAACGCTGGTCAAGAAAAGCGCCAACGCTAGTCAAGAAAAGCTTCAACACCCCTGCGATGCCCAAGCATCAAGGCATCTGCCACATGGCGCAATGGCGTGATGTCCATGTCGCTTTCACCACGCTCAAGCAGGCTATGAAAATGCCCGTAGACGCCTTGGTACTCTCGCTCTGGTTCATCTACCACGCTTTGCCCATCGATCAATAACCGGGCGCCACCGCGCTCCAGCTCCAGTACACCCGACGTCGTGTCGATGCGCATCTCCCAATGTGGTGGATCTTCATGGCGAAAGTCGAAATCCGCCTGCACCTCAGCACCTTCAGCGGTACGAAAATCGAGACGTGCGGCAATGGGCGTCTGGCTGTTGGCCGGAACATCCAGTTCAGCCGCCTTGAGAAAGAAAGGCTGTTCCAGAACCTCGGTCAAAATGGACAAGGCATTGATACCGGGATCGAAGACGCCCATGCCGCCCGCCTGCCACAACCAGGCCTGCCCGGGATGCCATACTCTGACATCCTCATGCCAACGAATGCTGACTGCATGCACGGTTCGCCCCGCAAGCCACTCGCGGGCAGAAGCAATTCCCGGTGCAAAACGTGAATGCCAGGCAGCAAACAGCACCGCTCCTTGTGCCTCGGCATAGGCCTTGAGATCTTCGGTCTCGGCCAGGGTCGCTCCTGGCGGCTTTTCCAGTAACACGGCCTTGCCACGACTCAACGCCAGTCGTGCCAACTCATGACGCAAGCTCGCGGGTGTGCAGATGGCCACCGCGTCGATCTCTGGCCGAGCATCGAGCATCGCTTCCAGGCTGGCGTAGCTGGCAACGCCTTCCAGGCTGGCATGAGGATCAGCCACCGCTTCCAGCACCAAGCCCGGTATCGCCGCAATAGCACCAAGGTGCTGGTCACGCACAATCTTGCCAGCGCCAACCAGCCCCAGACGAAATTTGCTCATGGCAAGGTCTCCTTGAATGCCATAGGAATAGCGTTGCAACATGAAGGAAGCAATGGCGAGGCAGTCTAACGGCCACATTCCTACCTTGCCAGCACCTTTCCCGGCATCCATGCCTTATCAGGTCGTGTCACGCTTTCGATCATGTCACGCTATCAATGGTTATCCCGCGGCGGACTCACTCTGGCGACATCGCGATATTGGTCCGCACCAGACAGCGTCATGCCGCGATCCAGCGGCTCAACAAGCGTGCGCTGAATTTCCTGCCACGGCGTCTGGTGTCGGGGATAGGCATACCCTCCCTGCCTCTCCAACTGTTCCCTGCGAGAAGTCAGCACCTCATCATCAACCAATAGCCGTACTTCTCCCTTGCCCAGATCCACTCGCAGACGGTCTCCACTCTCGACCAGGGCCAAAGGGCCACCCGTGGCCGCTTCAGGGGAAGCATTCAAGATCGACGGCGAACCGGAAGTGCCTGACTGACGCCCATCCCCCAGGCACGGCAAGGATTCGATACCTTGTTCGATCAGTGCCGCCGGGGGCTGCATATTGACCACCTCAGCTCCGCCGGGATGCCCGACAGGCCCGGCACCACGCATGATCAGAATAGTGCTGGCATCAACCCCCAGTGCAGGATCCTCGATACGGGCGTGGTAATCTTCCGCGCCATCGAACACGACGACTGGCCCTTCAAAGGCATTCGGGTCATCGGGGTTTTCGAGAAAGCGGCGGCGGAAATCCGGCGATATCACACTGGTCTTCATCAACGCCGAATCAAACAGATTGCCCTTGAGATTGAGGAAGCCCGCATGCGCCACCAGCGGGTTGTCAAAGCGCCGGATGACTTCTTCATCATTGGTTTCCCGGCCAGCCACATTTTCCGCCAGACTGCGGCCATTGGCAGTGATCACGCCGCCATGCAGAAGTCCCTGGCCAAGCAACTCGCAGGCCACGGCAGGAACGCCTCCGGCACGATGGAACTCTTCCCCAAGATAAGCGCCAGCCGGCATGACATTGGCCAGCAGCGGGATCTCATGACCAATGCGCTGCCAGTCATCATTGTCCAGCGACACACCGGCATGCCGAGCAATGGCATTGACATGGACCGGCGCATTGGATGAGCCACCCAATGCCGAACACACCACGATGGCATTCTCGAAGGCTTCCCGGGTCAGAATGTCCAGCGGCCGCAAGTCCTCCCAGACCATATCGACAATGCGCTCCCCAGTGTCGTAGGCCAGCATGGCCCGCTCCTTGTAGGGCGCAGGAATCATCGCCGAGCCTGGCAGGCTCATACCCAGTATTTCCGCCATGGCATTCATGGTCGAGGCCGTGCCCATGGTATTGCAATGCCCTACCGAAGGCGCTGACTGCGTGGCCCTGGCCAGGAACTCGCCATAATCGATATCCCCTGCCGCAAGGCGCTTGCGCAATTCCCAGATAATGGTGCCGGACCCGACCCGCTCATTGCCACGCCAGCCATTGAGCATAGGGCCGCCTGACAGCACGATGGCCGGAATATTGACCGTGGCAGCCGCCATCACGCAGGCCGGTGTGGTCTTGTCACAGCCAGTGGTCAGCACGACACCATCCAGGGGATAACCGTGCAGCACTTCCACCAGCCCCAGATACGCCAGATTGCGATCCAGTGCCGCCGTCGGCCGGCGTACGTTCTCGTGAATCGGGTGCAGAGGAAATTCGAACGGAACACCACCGGCAGCGCGAATCCCGTCCTTCACCCGCTTGGCCAGCTCTAGATGATGGCGATTGCACGGTGTCAGATCCGAACCGGACTGGGCAATACCGATGATCGGCCGCCCGGAAGTCAGTTCCTCCAGAGTAATGCCCTGGTTCATGTAGCGCTCGATGCACAGTGCAGTGGTTCCGGGGTGATCGGGATTATCGAACCACCAGCGTGAACGCAGGTTATCTGGCATCATGCGTGGTCGACTAGCCATGATATCGGCTCCTGTGCCACGTTTCAGTGGGAATGACGTGGCACTTCAGCGCCACGGCATCCCACCAGAAAATCAAAATCGCAGCCTTCATCGGCTTGCAGTACATGCTCGATATACAACTGGCGATATCCTCCGCTGGCGGCAATCTGGCGTGACATGGCAGTGGCATCGCTCTCGGCCAGGCGTTGTGCCAACGCTTCCTCGCTGACCTCCAGGTGCAGACGCCCCGCGTAGGCATCCAACTCGATCCAGTCGCCATTGCGTACTGCCGCCAACGGGCCACCCGCAGCAGCTTCGGGCGCGACATGCAATACCACCGTGCCATAGGCCGTACCACTCATGCGTGCATCGGAGATTCGCACCATGTCCGTCACCCCCTTGGCCAACAGCTTCGCCGGTAATCCCATGTTGCCGACTTCTGCCATGCCGTGATAACCACGCGGACCGCAGTGCTTCATGACCAGAATGCTGCTCTCGTCCACTTCCAGGTCAGGGTCATTGATACGTGCCTTGTAGTCATCGAAGTTCTCGAACACCACCGCCTGGCCACGATGCCGCATCAGCTCCGGACTCGCAGCCGATGGCTTGAGTACCGCGCCCTTGGGCGCCAGGTTGCCACGCAGTACACAGATGCCGCCGTCTTCCACCAATGGCTTGTCCAGTGGACGAACCACTTCATCATCATAGAGAGGTGCATCCTTGACGTTGTCCCACAGCGACTGACCATTCACTGTCAGCGCTTCCTTGTGCGGCAGCAGATCAGCTTCGCCTAGGCGTCGTAACACGGCAGGCAGACCACCGGCATAGTAGAACTCTTCCATGAGGAAACGCCCGGACGGTTGCAGGTCAACCAACGTCGGCGTACCGCGTCCCACTCGCGTCCAGTCATCCAGCTCAAGCTCCACACCCATCCGCCCTGCAATGGCCTTGAGATGGATCACCGCATTGGTCGAGCCTCCAATCGCAGCATTGGTACGTATGGCGTTTTCGAAGGCTTCACGGGTCAGCACCTTCGACAGCCTCAGATCTTCGCGAACCATATCGACAATACGATTGCCCGACAGGTGCGCCAGCACATAACGCCGTGAGTCCACCGCAGGAATCGCGGCATTATGCGGTAGCGAAACGCCTAGTGACTCGGCCATGCACGCCATGGTGGACGCGGTTCCCATGGTGTTGCAGGTACCTGCCGAGCGGGACATGCCGGCTTCGGCCGCCATGAAATCATGCATGGATATCTTGCCCGCCTTGACCTCTTCCGACAGTTGCCACACGACGGTGCCGGAACCGATATCCCGCCCTTGGTGCTTGCCGTTGAGCATGGGGCCGCCTGTCACCACGATGGCAGGAATGTCGCAGCTGGCAGCTCCCATCAGCAATGCAGGGGTCGTCTTGTCACACCCCGTCAGCAGCACGACACCGTCAATCGGGTTGCCACGTATCGCTTCTTCTACGTCCATGCTTGCCAGATTGCGCGTGAACATCGCCGTAGGGCGCAAGTTGGACTCACCATTGGAGAACACCGGGAATTCCACCGGATACCCTCCCGCCTCGAAGATGCCTTTCTTGACATGCTCGGCCAACTTGCGGAAGTGAGCATTGCAGGGCGTCAGCTCAGACCAGGTATTGCAGATACCGATGATCGGTCGGCCGTCGAACTCATGATCGGGTATGCCCTGATTCTTCATCCAACTGCGGTACATGAAGCCATTCTTGTCGGCACTGCCGAACCACTGACTGCTGCGGAGTGGACGCTTGGGCGAGGAAGGCTTGCTCATGAAAGTCGCTCCTGAAAGGTGGTTAGCGGAAACGTTACGTTGCCAAGCCACTTAAGTACATACATACAAAAGTATATGTTGAACATACTCTCATCATGAGCAACATTTCATGGCACGTCATTCTCAAACAACCCCACAACAACAACCAAGCCTGCAAGGGAGACACGCCATGTCACGCCTTATCCGACACCCGGGCCCTGTCCTGATGTTCTGCGCTTCCGCTTTATTCGCCAGCGTGAACGCCCAGGCTGCCGAATACGACTGGAAGTTTCAGGCGTCAGAAACTGCCGGGGAGCCGAGTTTCAAGATCAAGCAGGAATGGGCCCAGCGCATTGAAACCATGAGCGGTGGCCGTATCAGTATCGAGGTATTACCGATCAACAGCGTGGTAGGTCCCACGGAAACCTTGCAGGCCGTCAGTGCCGGCATTCTTCAGGGACACATGACCGACCCCAGCTACTTCTCAGGCCAGGATCCTGCCTTTGGCATGTTGGGCAATCTGGTAGGTGCATGGAACAACCCCTACGACTTTCTGGAATTCATGAAAGACGGGGGTGGAGAAGATCTCTACAACGAGCTGGTGGCACCTTATGGCACCCACTTGATTGCTGCCGCCACGTTTCCGCTCGAATCCATTCCCTCCACTGTCGCCATCGAAAGCCTGGAAGACTTCAAAGGCCTCAAGATACGAGCGCCTCAAGGCATGGTGTACAACATCTTCGAACGTATCGGGGCGACTCCCGTCAACCTTCCGGGCTCCGAGGTCTATACCGGGCTTGAGAAGGGCGTGATTGATGCCGCGGATTCCACGGTGCTTTCCAACAACGATGCCATGGGCCTGCATGCCTTCGCCCCCTACCCGCTGTATCCCGGCTTCCACTCCATGCCAATGATCGCCATTTCGCTCAACAAGGCGATATGGGACGAGCTACCTGAGGACCTTCAGGATCTCCTGAAGACCTCTTTCGATGCCATGTCCTATGACCTGATCGCCCGACTCAAGGCTCAGGACCTGGAGGCCCTGGCCAAGCTGAAAGAAGACCCGGATGTGCACCCGATCGACCTTTCCGCCGAAGACCGCCTGGCCTTCCGCCAAGCGGCAGAACAGGAATGGAAGGAATGGGCCGATGACAATGACATGACCCAGAAAATCTACACCGCCGCCACCGACTTCCTGCGCCGGCGAGGGCAGCTTTAACACCATGCGGTTTTATTAAACATCCACTGGGTTATCCGCAAAGGACCATCCGCAAAGGACTATCCGCAACGAGGACCGGCCGGCTTCGGCATTGGAGAAGCCGGCTTCTGCCCATAGCAAGGAGCTCCCATGGCAACGCCACGCATGACATATCTGGAGAAGATAGGGTTCGGCAGTGGCGATATGGCGATCAATGTCGTCATATCCTCCATGTTTCTGATCATCTCCTATTTCTATACGGATATTTTTGGCCTAAAGCCCAGCCACATGGGCATTCTGTTCCTGGTAGCCCGGCTGGTAGATGCCGTCACAGACCCTTTGATGGGCATGATCACCGATCGCATCAATACTCCCAAAGGTCGTTATCGTCCTTATTTCCTGATTTTTGCCGTGCCATTTGGCATTTCTGTTCTACTGCTCTTCACTACCCCGGATTGGGACTACAATGCCAAGCTGGTCTGGGCTTATGCGACCTATCTACTTGTCACACTGCTCTTTACTGCTGTCACCATTCCATACATCTCCTTGATCGGAGCGCTTACCGACAACCCGAAGGACAAGCTCTCGGCCAATGGCTACCGTCTGTTCTTTGCCAAGATTGCCGCCTTTCTGGTCACCATCATTGTCCCGGAACTGGCCGCCTCCTTTGGTGCAGACCACCTGAGGCTCGGTTATCAAGTCGCCATGGGGCTGATGGGAGCGCTGGCAGCACTACTATTGTTGTTCTGCTATGCCACGACCAGGGAACGGGTACACCACCGCATCGACAAGAAACCCTTCAAGCAGCAGTTGGCCATTCTGCGCAAGAATGACCAATGGCTGCTGCTGTGTGGCGTCTGTTTTACCGGCACCATGGGCTACGTCATGCGCAGCAGTGTCGCGGCCTACTATGCAAAATATTATCTGGGGGCTTCCCCCTCCATGCTCTCCGCCTTTCTCAGCACAGGTGTAATCGCCGCCATTCTGGCCATGATTGCATCCACCTGGATCACCAAATTCTATTGCAAGATCAAGCTATTCCGTTGGACCCAAGTTCTGACAGGAGTGCTCAGCGCCTTGATGTTCGTGCTGGTCAACCCCGGTGATATAGCCCTGGCTTTCATTTTCTACTTTCTGATTTCTTTTGTTGTCGACTTGCATGCACCAGTGTTCTGGTCAGCGATTGCCGAGTCCGTCGACTATGGCGAAGCCAAGACAGGCCAACGTGTCTCAGGGCTGGCCTTTGGCGGAATTTCCTTCTTTCAGAAAGCTGGCATGGGGGTCTCGGGCTTCCTGGTGGGCATGTTGCTGGGCTTCTTCGATTATCAGCCCAACATCGACCAGAGTAGCTTCACTCTTACAGGTATCGCCCTGATGCTGTGCATTCTTCCCGGTGTCTTTCACACCCTGATGGGCCTACTGATGTTCCCTTATCGCATCACGGACGCTTACTACCAGAACATGGTGGCAGGCAAGGCCGACCAGGCCGACAACGACTGGCCTGCTGACAGTATCAGCAAGCCATCCTCCTGATACCCATGCCGACCATTCAATATCTCATCATGGGAGTAAAACATGCCTCTCCAGCCCAAGCCTCTGATAGAGCAACGCGCCGACCCCTGGATCATCAAACACCTGGATCGGTACTACTTCATCGCGTCAGTCCCCACGTACGACCGGCTGGAGATCCGCGCTGCAGACAGCATTTCCGAGCTATCCTGCGCCCCGGCGACCACTGTCTGGTCAAAACCTTCCCAAGGGCCACTCAGTGAACTGATCTGGGCTCCCGAACTGCATCACCATGACGAAGAGTGGTTCATCTATTTTGCCGCCGCCCCATCGCGGGAGATTGTCGATGGGCTCTTTCAGCACCGCATGTACTGTATTTCGACCAAGGCCGATGATCCGTGCAAGGGCCCATGGAGTGAGCCCCGTCGAATAGAGACACCACTGGACAGTTTCAGTCTCGATGCGACCACCTTCCGCCATGCTGATCAGCTGTACTACCTCTGGGCCCAGAAAGACCCTCAGGTTCCGGGAAATTCCAACCTGTACCTCTCTGCCATGGCGGCACCGGACACATTGAGTGGAGAACCGATATGTCTCAGCAAGCCGGAATACGAGTGGGAAAAACGTGGCTTCCTGGTCAACGAAGGGCCTGCCGTCATCACCCACGGCCAGCGCATTTTCATTACCTACTCTGCCAGCGCCACAGATGAAAACTACTGCATGGGACTGTTATGGGCGGATATCGGCAGCAACCTTCTCGACCCTCGAAGCTGGCAAAAGTCTGCGACACCGGTCCTGCAAAGTGATATGACCCACCATATTTTCGGCCCTGGGCATAACAGCTTTACCGAAGACGAATCAGGCTCCACGGACCTGCTGGTCTACCACGCTCGCACTTACACCCAAATCCAGGGAGACCCTTTGTGGGATCCCAATCGGCACACCTACGTCAAGCCTATTCGTTGGGATGACAGAGGGTTTCCTGATTTCGGCCATGCAGGAAGCGACACCCTGCTGCCACGTCAGTGAAAGTACCCATGCGGTTTGAAACCGGTACTTGATGCTGTCACGGAAGTATTTCTCCTACAGCATGCTTGTATGAGTGTCATACCAAAGATATGTTGAACATATTCCCGAGTCGTTCAACATCAACTCGATGATCAAGGAATCCTTCCATGCGATTGATCCAATGCCTGTATCAGGAAAAGCCACGTGCGGCCCTGGTCGAAGATGACAACGTACGGCTCACCGACAGCGATACCTATGGTCTTGCACAAAGGGCGCTGGAACGCGGTCTTTCGCTGGCTGAAACAGTAGCAGCCAGCCTGGGTGATCAATGTCTGAGCTATGACGAGTTGATTGAATCACGGCTGCTACTGCCACCTCTGACCCATCCGGACCCGGCCCACTGCCTGGTGACCGGCACGGGGCTGACCCACCTGGGCAGCGCGGATACTCGTTCCGCCATGCATGCCAAGACGCAGACCGACGAATCGCAAATGACCGATTCCATGCGCATGTTCAAGCTGGGCGTCGAAGGCGGCAAGCCCGCCGCAGGCAGCATCGGCGCCCAGCCGGAATGGTTCTACAAGGGCGATGGTAGCTGTGTAATTGCCCCTGAGGCGCCCCTGCCCTCACCCGCTTTCGCCCAGGATGCCGGAGAAGAACCCGAGTTGGCCGGGCTCTACATCATCGACCACCAAGGGAAACCTCGGCGGCTCGGTTTTGCCATCGGCAATGAATTCTCCGACCACGTGACGGAACGCTTCAATTATCTCTGGCTCGCCCACTCCAAACTGCGTGCCTGCAGCTTTGGTCCTGAGCTGCTGATCGGTGAACTGCCTGCTCACCTGGAAGGTACCAGTCGCATCACTCGCCACGGCGAGACGCTGTGGAACAAGACCTTTCTCACTGGCGAAGACAATATGGCCCATAGCCTGGCCAACCTTGAGCATCACCATTTCAAGTATCCCGGTTTCCGTCGTCCAGGAGATGTTCACGTGCACTTTTTCGGCACAGCCACGTTGAGTTTTGCCGATGACATCAGGGTCCAGCCTGGCGATCGTTTCGAGATTGAGCTTGCGGCATTCGGTCGACCACTGCGCAACCCACTTGCCGCTCCTGACCAGGACGAGGGTTTGCTCAGCATCACCGCACTATAGTTTTTCGTTACCTATTCATTGGCCACTTTTTCTTGGCCACTTTCCTTTCGACAGGAGACAGCATGAACCTCGAAGGCAAGCAACTGATCGGCAACCAGGCCGTACTGGCCCAAGGCCAGCCCATCCACGGCATCAACCCGGCCACCGGCGAGCGCCTCGAGCCCGGCTATCCCGGCGGCGGCACGGCCGAGGTCGAGCGTGCCTGTGAACTCGCTTGGCAGGCCTTCGATGCCTATCGCGAAACCGGGCCCGAACAGCGTGCGTCCTTTCTGGAAACCATTGCCGATGAAATCGAGGCCATTGGCGATGACCTGATTGTGCGCGCCATGGCCGAATCGGGCCTGCCACGCGCCCGTCTGGAAGGTGAGCGTGGCCGGACCTGCGGCCAGCTACGCCTGTTTGCCCAGGTGGTGCGTGCCGGCGAATGGCTGGATGTGCGCATCGACCCGGCACTGCCTGAACGTCAGCCGCTACCGCGCGTCGATCTGCGCCAGCGT
>NZ_JAJUFQ010000024.1 GCF_029263665.1 Halomonas sp. | reverse complement strand
CTTGTCCAGGGCCTGCTTGAGCGCCTGGGTCTTCATGATGTCGGTGTACTTGGCGCTGCCGTGATCAAAGGGATTGATGTTGGCCTCGACACCTTCCTGGTTGATGTGCTCGATCAATTCCATGCCGGCCTCGTCGGCCATGCGGTCACGGAATTCGATCATCTCCTTGAACTTCCAGGTGGTGTTGACGTGCATCAGCGGGAACGGCGGGGTCCCCGGATAGAAGGCCTTGCGAGCCAGATGCAGTATGACCGAGGAATCCTTGCCGATGGAATACATCATCACCGGGTTGCGGAACTCGGCAGCCACTTCACGAATGATGTGAATGGACTCGGCTTCGAGCTGCTTGAGGTGCGTTTGACGCTCTGGAGTAATTTCCATACTGAAATTCCGAAATAACAAGTCTGTTCGGATCAAGTCGTGAAGTACCAGGGCTTATATCAGAGCCTCGGTCCAATATTCATCACGCTGACCACACACAATAAAGAAGGGTTGAGTAATGTTTTAAAACGGCCAGACAAGAGGAATGATCGTCACCGCCACTGCGCCGACTACCAGGCTAAGCGGAGCACCCAAACGCATATAATCGGTGAAACGATAGCCACCAGGCCCCAACACCATCAGGTTGGTCTGATAACCCAGCGGTGTCATGAAGCTGGCAGAAGCCGCAATCATGATGGCGATGGTGAATGGCATGTAGTCAACACCGAGACCTTTCGCTACAGCCCCCGCAATGGGAAACATCAACACGGCAGCAGCATTATTGGTGATCAGCTCGGTGAACAGCACCGTCATCAAATACACCAAGACAAGTGCCATCCATGGGGACAGTCCATCGATCAACATGATGGTGTCGGCAATCAACACTGCTGCCCCTGTCTTGGTCATGGCGGCTCCCAAGGCAAAGGAAGCCGCTATTACTACCAATACAGAAAGATCGATGTAACGGCGAGCCTTGCTGGCGGGCACACAACGCGATACCAGCATCATTCCCGCGGCCAGCAAAGCGGCTTCGAGAATGCTCAGCAAGCCTGTGGCACTGGCTACGACCATGCCACCGAGGATGCCAAGCGCCCAAGGGGCCTTGACGAAGTTCGGCGGCGTCGAATCGTTCAACGCGCTGACCAGCAGGAAGTCCTTGCGGTAGCGGTATTGATCGACAAAGTCCTGGCCGGTTTCCAGCAGCAGGGTGTCGCCGACTTCGATCTTGATATCACCGACCTTGCCGGGAATACGCCGCCCCTGACGCGAGATCGATAGAATTACCGCTTGGTAGCGCGAGCGGAATCGTGACCCACGTACGGTTTGATTGAGCCCGGTAAAGTCCGGCCCAATCACGGCCTCTACCAGACAGCGGTGGTGATGAGCAATATCCAGCTTGTGCACGTCACCACCGGCAGGTTTGAGGCCATTGATATGGCGCAGCTCCCTTGCACATTCCGGGGCACCAATGAAGACGAGAATATCGCCTGCCTGTAGTTCCGTATCCGGCGGCACCGCTGTCAGCAGTCGCGAATGACGTTCGATATCCGTCAGATAACCATGAACCAGGCTACGCAGCCCCGCATCGGCGATGGTTTTCCCTACCAGGGGACCATCTGGGTCGACCAGCACCTCCACCGAATATTCACGCGCCTGCTCAAGCTGCTCGAGCACGCCTTGTCGGTTAGGCAGCAAACGACCCGCGAAGAAATACAGAAAGGCGCCACCTACGATGACGAGAGGAATACCAACCCAGGCCAGCTCGAACATGCCTAGATGCACCCCTCGCTCACTCTGCAGGAGGCCATCTACCACCAGATTAGTACTGGTCCCGATCAGCGTGCAGGTACCGCCAAGAATGGCAGCATAGCTGAGAGGAAGCAGCAATTTCGAAGGAGGATGCCTGAGACGAGCGGCCCAATCCTGAATCGCAGGAATGAACATTGCCACCACGGTGGTGTTGTTCATGAAGGCACTAAGGCTGGACGTAGGGATCAGCACCCGCAGCAATGCCATGCCCAGCGTCTTTGGTTGGCCGAGTACACGCATGGCCAGCCATTGAACGGCACCCGTTTCCTTGAGGCCGGCAGCCACGACATAGAGGCTAGCGATGGTCATCACACCGGGATTGGAGAAGCCCCCCAGGGCTTCGCCCGGCGTCAGGATACCGATGATGACCAGAGTGGCCAGGGCTCCCATGACGATGACGTCGGCAGCGATACGGGTAAATGCCAGGCCGCCGAGTACTGCAACGACCGTGAATAATGAAAATAACGCTTGCCAGGTCATGCGGCACTGTTACCGACAATTGACATGCGGCCTCCTTGCCATACATTCGGGGAACAATTGACCAAGCTTCCAATGCCTGGCCGGCAGCCGTCAAGGCACGCTACCGCCCATGGATTCACCGGGCTCATCCAATCCCTAGGTTCATAAATTGTCGTGCGCAAATCGTTCTCTACACTCAAATGCGCGGTGCGGCGTCATTTTACGTTAGCCATTTGGCTTACTCTACGCAGAAACACCTATTCTGACTGGTTCCGACCCACGAGTCCTAAGTATTCTTGACGAACGAGGCATACAACAAAAGTGATATGCAACAGAATGATGATGATTGGATAGTGCCTTACAAATCAAATGGTTGAATAACACCGAAAGATAAGAAATGTAAGTGCGCGCTTACAAAACTTCCCCTTTTTGCAGAGCAAAACGCCTTTCGCCTGAAAAAGCATATTATATGAAGCGCATGTTCGAACCAGGTTAGAAATGTCCACATCGTCTCTTGATAGAGAGCCATCTCTTCGGACGATGCTTCTTACGGACGACATTTCCTTGAACCGCACTTTACTAGCGCTGCTCACTTATACTTTGCACCCTAATGAAAAACGCCTGCACGCGAAGATGCGTGCAGGCGGATAATGCTTAACGAAAGGATAGCTGCCCAGAAGCCATTTGGACTTGGGCACTTCAGAGCACGCTTACACGAGCGAGGCGCTGGCCAGGGTAAGCTGCACAATGACCAGGGTCATAGATCAGAAGTACTGGGAATTCGAATGGACGTACTCACACCAGCATAATCCTTGGGCTCCGCTGTCAGCGCTCCCTGCTCGGATTGAGTAGGAGCGGAATAGACCACGCTATCACCATTGCAGGCGCTCCAGGCATAATCACCAGCCAACTCCCCGGCTGTAATCCCCGAATCCCTCAGCGTTCCATCGAGTGCAAGAGAGGTTCTGGCTGCTGCCAGCTCCTGCTGACAAGCATTGACTGCGGCTTTCTCGCGATATTTCTGATACTGAGGAATAGCAATAGCGGCAAGAATGCCAATAATGGCCACGACAATCATCAACTCGATCAGAGTAAAGCCCGCCTCCCCCAAGCCTTTCGCGTCCTGCCATTCGATATCGACAGACGGATCCCGCTTCATGTTGGCGTTTTGCTCAGCAATATCCTGCCCTATACCGCCTGATAAAGATGAAATCTGTTGCTGGTACATCTTCCTTCTCCTTGGCAATGCCCCTTCCATTGGGTTGTTGCTGTTTCTATCGGGGCTCCTCTCCTAGATTAAAGGGCATTACCGAATGGCACTTCGCTGATTCGACATACCTGAGCAATCCCTTGATATAGATCGCTTTTTGGCAGCATCGGCATAGCCATGTCGGAGTTAGACTGAAGGAAAACATGACAACACAGACGCAGGAAATGCGAAGGACCGCACATGTCAACGACAGCCCCTCATCCTCTTCAGTCGACGCTACCCACACCAGAGCAGAGTATCAGTGAAGCCCTGACTCGCCTTGAATATGATCGCAGCATGCCCGATGCGATAGCCTCAGAAACCTCTCTGGCAAGCCAGACAGATGATGCTCCAGTCGTACATTTCATCAATACCCTGCTGCGTGAAGCCATCAGACGTGGAGCCTCGGATATCCATTTCGAACCCTACGAAGACTGCTTCCGCATACGTTTCCGCATCGACGGTATTCTGCATTTGGTGGTAGAGCCACCCGCCAATCTGAAAGCACGTATTGCGGCACGTCTGAAGGTCATGGCCCGACTGGATATTTCGGAGCGCCGCCTGCCTCAGGATGGAGCCATCAAGGTTGCCGGAGAACATCATCAGGAAATGGATTTCCGCGTCAGTTCCTTGCCCACAGTAAATGGCGAAAAGCTGGTACTCCGCCTGCTCGATGTCTCTTCAGTTCAGATCGGTATTGATAAGCTGGGCTTCACCAGTGATCAAAAGCTCCTGTTCGAAAAAGCGCTCTCCAGCCCCCAGGGTATGGTACTGGTCACAGGGCCTACTGGCAGCGGCAAGACGGTTACCCTGTACAGTGGCATCCATATGCTCAATCAAGTCGAACGCAACATCTGCACCGCCGAGGACCCCGTTGAAATAAAGCTGCCTGGAATCAACCAGGTCCATATTCAGCCGCGTATCGGACTGGATTTTGCTGGTGCACTTCGCGCCTTCCTGCGCCAGGACCCTGATGTCGTGATGCTGGGAGAAGTACGCGACACCGAAACGGCGGAAATTGCCATAAAAGCTGCCCAAACCGGACATCTGGTCCTTTCTACACTGCATACCAACTCCGCTGCAGACACGCTGTCACGCTTGGCCAACATGGGCATTGCTACTTTCAATATCGCCAGCGCTGTCAGCTTGATCATTGCCCAACGCCTGGTCCGTCGCCTGTGCGATCACTGCAAGCAAAGCATCACCCTTCCCCACCAGGCCTTGTGTGACCACGGCCTGACAGACACCGAGCTGGACCGCGCAAGCCTATTCCAGCCCACTGGCTGCTCTCGTTGTACCGGTGGATACCGTGGGCGCGTAGGCTTGTTCGAAGTTGTGCCCATCAGTGAGGCCATGCGTCAGTTGATTCTTCAGCACGGCAGCGCCGACGATTTTCACCATCAGGCACGCAAGGAAGGATATCCTGACCTTCACCACAACGGCCTGCAGCTAGCCATGGCTGGTGTCACCAGCCTGCTGGAAATCGGCCGCGTAACTGGACGCTGACCGTGAAGCATGTGAACAGATGGCAGTGGAAAGGCCGTGGTCCAGATGGCCGATACCTGAGTGGAGAAATCGAGGCATCTTCCAAGGCTTCCGTGCTCAGAGTGCTGCGAACTCGGCGCATCAAGCCCCTTTCAATACGCCGCACTGATAGCAGACACTGGCGTCTTGGCCAAAGAAGCATCACCGCCCTGGAATTGACACTTTTCACACGCCAGCTGGAAACACTACTGAAATCCCGCGTTCCCATTCTCCAGGCTCTGGAGGTAATTGCCCACAGTCTGGTCAAGCCAAGCATGCGCGCCATGCTGCAAAAGCTGATTGCTGATGTCAGCCATGGTGCAAGTCTTTCCGAAGCTCTGGCACGCCATCCCCGACAATTCGATACTCTCTATATCAGCATGATCGAAGCAGGCGAACTTGCTGGAACCCTGGACAGCATGCTCGACCGCCTCGCCACATACCAGGAAAAACACGAGGCACTCAAGCAGAAAGTCAAGAAAGCCATGTGGTATCCATTAAGTGTCATTGCCATCGGCCTGATTGTCACTTTCATCCTGTTGGTCGTGGTCATCCCCAAGTTCGAAGACATGTTCACCGGATTCGGAGCCACGCTCCCTCCCCTGACACAGATGACACTACGGTTGTCAGACCTGACTCAGCAGCATGGTGGACTAGCCCTGGGGATTCTTGTCGCATCATCTTGGCTCATGCGCTTGGCAATGCAGCGTTCAACTGCAATACATTCACTCATGAGCCGCATGGTCTTGCGCATCCCGATACTCGGCAAGGTTCTGGAACACTCTGCCATAGCACGCTTCAGCCGCACTCTCGCCACCACCTATGGCTCGGGAGTGCCGCTTCTGGATGGTCTGGCCATTGCCGCCGGATCAACGGGTAACCCTCTTCTGCATGCCGCTATTCAAGACATGCGTGACGAGCTTGCCAGTGGACACTCACTCCACGTTGCCATGCATCACAGCGGGCAGTTTCCGGCCCTTGCCATACAGATGATCAAAATCGGGGAAGAAGCCGGCGCCCTGGAGGCAATGCTCTCGCAGGTTGCCACTTACTACGAAGACGAAGTCGAAAGGCGAGTCGATACCCTGACATCCCTGCTGGAACCCATGGTCATCCTGGTATTGGGCATCGTGACAGGAGGGTTGGTGATGTCGATGTATCTGCCCATCTTTGAACTAGGAAGCGTTCTTTAAAGAAACACTGAATAAATTGCTGCGCTCGATATTCTGGTTGCCGGCGGTGCTCAAGATCCTCATTTACCCCCTTGTAAACTGCGGTCTTTCCGCTCGGGCGGCAACCAGCCTTTCATCCTCCGACATTTATACAGCGTTTGCTTAAGGAAGCATTTCTCCATCGGGCTTAGTCATTAACTCATCAGACTTAGCCATTACTTCATAGACTTAGTCATGTATCCACACCGGAGTGCCGGGGGGGGCTTCATCAAACAAGCGAAGCAAGGTTTCATCACGCATCCTGATGCAGCCGTGGGAATCGGCCTCTCCCATGGGTTTATCTGGTGGAGTACCGTGAATATAGATGTAACGGCGCTGCGAATCGACACGACCACCGCGGTTGTAATCCCGCTCCAGCCCTGACAGCCAGAGAATTCTTGTCAGTATCCAGTCCCGCTCTGGATAGGCCTCGCCAAGCGCATCATCATAGACCTCGCCAGTAGGACGCCTGCCACGAAAGACAGCCCCCACTGGCTGCTCTGCCCCTATGGCCGCACGAATCACATGCCATCCCAATGGTGTCTGGCCACTACCTTCTCGCTGGCCAGCACCATTGGCTGCAGTGGATACCAGACAATGCCAAGCCTGGGTATCACCGTGCCATACCGTCATGGTCTGGTTATTGGTATCCACCTCCACCCAGACACCATTCTCTGGCGGTAATTCTGCAAGCAGTGGAGTGACCATCAACCCGCTCCCGTCAGAACAGTTACCGTCTTGTCGGTATCCTGCCCATCCAAATCAGGCAAAGGCGCCTGCATTGCAGCTACCACAACAGGGCGCAGGCGCTTGACCAGATTACGCACCGAAACATGTTCACCATAGTCCTTTTCGGAAATGTCCCGCAGCGCATCAAGTCCAGAGAAGGTAAAGATCACGGTGCCAAGCACAAAGTGCAGGCGCCAGAACCGCTCTGCATCAGGCAATTCTGGGGTGGCTTGACGCACGAGCTCCACGAAACGCGTGAATACTGTGCCATATTGCTCCTGAATATATCGCCTCAGATGCCCTTGGGCCTGGCTGTATGCAAGTCCGAGAAGCCGCATGAACACTTTCAGACTATGCCGCTCTGCCGGGACTTCCAGGACAGTGCGTGCCATGGTTTCCAACAGCACTTCGAGAGGAATGACCTTTTCACCGTAGGTGGCTTCCAACTCATCGATAGCATTATGAAAGCGTTCGGAAAAAGGATCGAGATAGCGGGCAAAGACAGCCTGAATCAAGGCTTTCTTGGAGCCAAAATGGTAGTTCACGGCAGCCAGGTTGACCTTGGCCTTGCCAGTAATGTTGCGCAGTGACGTTTCCGCGAAGCCTCGTTCAGCAAAGAGGACCTCTGCAGTATCCAAGATACGGGTCACGGTATCAGTCTGGGCCATGTGGGGCTCCGTGGTCAGGACACGAGATAGCGTTTCCACAGTTGGAAACAATTGTTTTAATTATGCGCTGAGTGTAAGCGAGCCCCTGCATCGTCTCAATGCCCCAATCATCATTTGCGTTTGAAACAGTGTCGATCGAGCAAATGGCAGGAACTTTTTTACTGGACAAGCATCCATACTGTATACTTAACCAACCCCATGCTTCATTGTCGTCCAAAATAGCTTGATTGCCATCTAAACCCGCTTCGTCGCCATCTGAGCAAATGCCTGTGGGAGGCCGAATGACACGACCCCTGACTCCTCGCCAGCAGAATGTCTATGACTTCATCGTCAAGACCATGAACGAGCTTGGTTACCCTCCCACCCGTGCCGAAATTTCCCGAGCACTGGGATTCCGTTCACCCAATGCAGCAGAAGAGCATTTGCGCGCTCTGGAGCGCAAAGGTGCCATTCGTGTCATTCGTGGTACTTCGCGAGGTATACGCCTACCTGCCCAGGAGGCTGAAACCACCCCATCGCAACTGACTCAGCCAGAGCCCCCGTCTTCTCAAGGCCTACCGATCATTGGCGAAGTTGCTGCTGGCAGCCCTATCCTGGCAGCAGAGCATATCGACCGCTATTGCCCGCTACCTCCAGAGTACTTTACGCCCCGGGCCGATTACCTGTTGCGTGTGCGCGGCTTGTCGATGAAGGATGTCGGCATTCTTGAGGGAGATCTGCTGGCAGTACATCGCACGGATCGCATCCGCAATGGCCAGATTGTGGTTGCCCGCCTGGAAGACGATGTCACCGTCAAGCGCTTTCATCGTGATGGCCATCACGTCACGCTGCAGGCAGAGAATGAAGACTTCGCCCCGATTGAGCTGGACTTGCACCGGGATCATCTGGAAATTGAGGGCATAGGGGTCGGCGTGATTCGAGGGGGTAACGGCCAGGCTCTGGGTTGAACACTTTTCTATAGCCGGTACCTGTCATGACGTCTTCGGTGCGCAAGATTCTGCATGCTGATTGCGATTGCTTTTATGCAGCAGTGGAAATGCTCGATAACCCACAATGGCGCGATATCCCCCTTGCCGTTGGCATTTCTGCGGAACGCCGAGGTGTCATTACCACTTGCAACTATCCTGCGCGCAAGTTTGGCGTTCATTCAGCCATGCCAACTGCCCGCGCATTGCGGTTATGCCCGGACTTGTTGCTGGTGCCGCCAGATTTTGACAAGTACCGCAAAGTATCCCGGCAGATCCAGGCGATCTTCCATGAGCTGACACCGCTGGTAGAGCCTCTCTCATTGGACGAGGCCTACCTGGATGTCAGCGATGTCGATGGCTTTCAAGGCAGTGCAACATGGATGGCGCAGTGGCTGAAGAAAGAATGCCTGTCGCGTACAGGCATTGTTGTTTCGGTAGGCGCCGCACCATCGAAATTTCTGGCCAAGGTAGCCAGCGATTGGGAAAAACCCGATGGACTGACAGTCATTTCTCCCGAGCAGGTTGATGGCTTCATCAAGGCTCTACCGGTGAAAAAGTTGCACGGTGTTGGGCCTGCCACCAGCGCCAGACTGGCAGCCATGGGAATTGAAACCTGCAACGATCTTCGCGCTCTACCCATCGAACAGCTACTTCAGGAATTCGGCAAGTTCGGCAAGCGTCTGTTCGAGCTGTCACGAGGCATCGACGAACGCCCCGTGCAAGTGGCACATGAGCGCAAGTCCATCAGTGTCGAAACCACATTTGATCATGACCTCCCGACGCTGGATCACGTCCACGCCGCTCTTGCCCCGCTGCACGAAAAACTTGAAACACGCATTACCCGATACGACCAGCACGGCCTATCTAGCCTGTTCATCAAGGTTCGTTTCAATAACTTCTCAACGACCACCATGGATGCGCGAGGCATGGAGCCAAGCCTGGACAACTATCATCAACTGGCCGACCAGGCCTGGGCACGAGGAAAGCGTCCAGTGCGCCTGCTAGGCATTGGTGTCAGGCTGCTTCCAGAAGAAGCACGGCAACAGCTATCGCTGCCATTGTAGTTTTGCACTCACTATTCCACCCGCCCCTCGGCTATACCAAGCGGCACTCCCAACAACAATCGCCTCAACGCATGATGCTGCTCAGCTGGCATGGAGTCTGGCCAGATCCATAACGTACGCCGTTGGCAATGCAATCCGATGAGCCGCCCGCCAATAGCCACATGGCGAAGAGAAATGGCATGCCAATCCCCCTGCCCTCGAGGACGCCATTGCCACTGAACGAGTCCAGGAGCTGCCTGCGCCTTGCCTGAAGGTTCATCTGCCCTGCTGCAGCCGTCGACACCTTGAACGCCATCGCCAGGGTCACTATCAGCCAGACAACGCAGCTCCCCTATCGAAGCTTGCCGATAGGAAGAGATGAGCAGGCCCGCACCAACAACTGCAGCAACAGCACCCAAGAGCAAAGACGTCATGGCACCAATCAACAGCGTGACAACCGTCACCAGGGCACCATGAGCAAGGTGCTGGCGGTCAGAGGCCTCGATTGTGACCGTTAGAACTGTTCTCGGCATAGTCGACGATCATCTGCACAATACGCCGCTTCACAGGTTCTTCAGGCCACTCACGACGCATGAGCCATACAAAGAGGTCCTGATCCTCTTCAGTGATCAGAGCACGATAAGCAGCCTTGTCGTCTTCAGAAAGGTCGTCATAGCGGTGCTCCAGGAATGGCAGCAGAAGCAAATCCAGCTCCCACATGCCACGGCGAGAGTGCCAATGCAGTCGCTTTCGCTCAGCCTCGGCACTCGAAGCCACGGGTGAAGATTGTTGCTCCACGGGATACCTCATCGAAAATCCTAGAGTATGGCGCCAGTATACCTGATGCATGTCACCACGTATTGGCCGAGGATATTTGGCAGCCATTAACAGAGTGTTTATGTGCTGTATGATCGTCGTATGTTGAATCCTGTCCTAGTACGTTGTTTTATCTAGACTTGAAAAGTATGCTATCTAAAAAAACAACGACGCTGGGACAGCGCTCGTCAACCAGGCGGGACTCACGGAGAAGACCGATGACCAAGTCCGAACTGATAGAGCAGATCGCTATGCGACAACCGGAGTTGTCGATCAAAGACGTCGAGGCAGCCGTACGCCTCATTCTGGATGATATTACCGAGACTCTCGCCCAGGGCGGGCGCGTCGAAATTCGTGGCTTCGGAAGTTTTTCTCTGCATTACCGGGAGCCTCGGGTCGGCCGCAATCCCAAGACCGGAGAATCGGTCGCATTGGATGGTAAATTCGTGCCACACTTCAAGCCAGGCAAAGAGCTTCGCGAGCAGGTAGACGCCAGCCGAGCCTTGGGGTACTGATGCATTAAGACATTGGTGCCCGGTTGGCCCGACCCGGGTTAGCGTAGCTTATCGATTTCATATTTTTTCGCGCTCATCTTGCGTCTTTACTGATTGGGGAACTCGCACATGCGTTGGCTCAAAGGCTTGATCATGGCCATTATTCTGCTGCTGGTACTGCTCGTCGGCATCCTCTTTGCGACAAACAACCAGCAGGCAGTGCCGCTCAACCTGATCTGGACCGAGCTCCCCGAAGCATCCTTGTCTTTCTGGTTATTGGCGTCTCTGGCTGTCGGCGTACTGCTTGGCATGCTTGCCATGAGTGGCGTCTATCTTCGTCTGCGCGCACTGCTTACCCGAGCCCAGCGCCACAATCAACAACAGCGCAAGGAGCTTGATCGACTCCGCATCCAGGAGATGAAGGAACTCCCCTGAATGCCCGATCTTCTGCTGCTAGGTCTGCTGATTGTTGCCCTGGCCATTGGCTGGGGCCTAGGTCGACGCGAGCGCCAACGCAAGGAGAGGACAACCTCCTCTCCTACGTTGTCCAGAGATTATTTTGTTGGCTTGAACTACCTGCTCAATGACCAGCAGGATCAAGCCATTGAAACGTTCATCTCCGCCCTGGAAGTCAATAGCGATACCATCGAGACCCATGTCACCCTGGGCAACCTGTTCCGCTCCCGGGGCGAAGCTGATCGTGCCGTCAAGATCCATCAGAACCTTCTGGCCCGCCCTTTTCTCGACAACCAGCAGAGTGCTCGTGTACAGCTGGAGCTATCACGGGACTTCTTGCATCTTGGTCTGCTCGATCGAGCCGAGCGCATTCTTCATGGACTGATTCGCGAAGAGCCTTCCAGCGAAACTCAACATCATGCAAAACGCCTGCTCGCAGACCTGTTCGAGCGCGAAGGCGAATGGCAGCAGGCGTTGGATGTCGCCGTACCCCATCTGACTCGCCAGCATGAAGACCTGCGCCGCGCTGCCGCCCACTGGCTATGTGAACTGGCCGAACAGGAGCGCCGCTCTGCTGGCCATGGTTTAGCGCGCAAGCACCTCAAGCAAGCGTTATCCATAGATGACCGCTGCGTACGTGCCAACCTGATCAAGGCCGAACTGCAGCATGATACCGGCCAGTATCGTCAAGCCATCAAGTATCTTGACCTCATTCCACAGCAGGACCGGGGCTTCATCCCCACCCTGCTTGAACCGCTGGAACGCAATTACCTTTTGCTCGACGATGCTGAAGGCCTCATCGCCCATCTCTATCGGCTGCTCGATCATGCACCTTATACCAGCGTCATCATTCTGCTGGCTCAGACACTGCGCCACCAGCGTGGCAACGATGATGAAGCCATCGCCCTGGTGACAGCCCAATTGAACCGAGAGCCCAGCCTGGGCGGGGTGGATTACCTGATAGGGCTTTATCAGGAATCGAGCAACGATGGCCATGACGAGCGCATCGAGTTACTGCGCCAGCATACTCATACCCTGATCAAGGCCTTGCCTCGCCACCGCTGTGGCCGTTGTGGATTTACCGGTGATCACCTGCACTGGCAGTGCCCTCGCTGCCGCACCTGGGGTGCAACCAAGCCAATCACCGGTATCGAAGGGGAATAGGCTTACGCCTCCCCCAGCAGTTCCTGTTCAATAGCAGCAAGCGCGACCATCGGATCCTCTGCCTGAGTCACCGGACGTCCGACGACCAAATGGGTACTCCCTGCCTGCATTGCCTCCAGTGGTGTCATGATGCGCCGCTGGTCTCCTGCCTGAGCGAAACTCGGACGAATACCCGGTGTCACCTTGAGGAAATCTGCCCCGCAGGCCGTCTTGAGCATGGCAGCTTCCCTCGCAGAGCACACGATGCCATCCAGGCCACAGTTCTGAGCCAGGCGTGCCAGACGCTCGACCTGCGCATCAAGCGCGCCCTCAACCCCTGTACCATTCAGCTCATCCTGCGTCATGCTGGTAAGTACAGTGACAGCAATCAGAAGCGTCTTGAGGCCATGTTGCTCAAGGCGCTCTCGCGCAGCCGCCATCATTCGCTCGCCACCACAGGCATGCACATTGACCATCCATACTCCCTGCTCCGCCGCGGCCTGAACAGCACCAGCCACAGTGTTGGGAATATCGTGGAACTTGAGATCCAGAAACACCTCGAAGCCACGCCCATGCAACGCGTCCAGCACATCCGGGCCACTGCGCGTGAACAGTTCCTTGCCCACCTTCAGGCGGCAGCGCGCAGGATCCAGACGATCCGCCATGCATAGGGCAGCATCCAGGGAAGGATAGTCGAGAGCGATGATCAGGGGAGATGTAGTCGTCATGCACGGCTCCGGGAGATGTTCGAATCGAGGCAGTATATCAGCCATGACGTCAGCTGCAGCCCCCGAGGGCGACATGCAAGAGCCTTTGATCGCTTACCGAGGTTTAAGCGATCCGCGATACATGGTCATGAACACAAGACGGTAGGTTATAAGCGAGTGCCGTGAAGGTGCTTTGATCAATCCATTGTCTTTCTTTTGAGCTCCCTCTACTCGGGGATACCAAGGAGTTGGAATCCATGACCAAATTTTCAGCAAGTCCCGTCCATGCATATCGCTCAGGCAAACATTGGTTGGCCACTCTGACAGCAGCGCTATGGTTGGCATGTAGTCTTCCTGCACTGGCCGAGGATGGATTGAAGGTCGAGCCTATCAATATCAATGAAGCCAGCGCTGAGTTGCTGGCAGAACTCCCGGGGATTGGACCGAGCAAGGCCGACGCCATCATTGCTGAACGTGAAGCCAATGGCCCGTACAAAGATCTGGAAGACCTGACCCGCGTCAAAGGCATCGGCCAGAACACCGTGGCACGACTGACGGATGAAATCCGCTTCAGCAACGCCAACTAGCTTGTCGCACCTTTCTCGCCATACTTTTCCTCTACTGCACTACTGCACTACTGCACTTTCCACTATCTGTCTTAACAACACCTGTCTTAACAACATCTGCCTTAACAACATCTCTCTAACAGCAGATCTGTTAACAACACCTCCCTCACGACACCTTTCCTCGGTGTCGTGAGGAGCTCTCGCATGTTGCCTGCCGCATCATGTGCAAGCACAACAGACATCATTACAAACGCAGGCCACCATCGACCTCGATCACCCGCGCCGTGAAATAGTCATTCGTGAAAATGAACGCCACTGACTCAGCAATCTCCTGCGGGTCGCCCAGGCGCTTGAGTGGAACCCCCTGCGTCAGCTTGTCGAGCATATCCTCACGCATCGATGCCGTCATCTCAGTCTCAATGAAACCTGGCGCCACCGCCCCGACACGAATGCCATAACGCGCCAATTCCTTGCCCCAGGTAACCGTCAAGGCCGCCACCCCAGCCTTGGCTGCTGCATAATTGCTCTGCCCCATGTTCCCCGCACGAGAAATGCTGGAAATATTGACGATGACACCCCGGCGATCATCTTCGACCATGGCAGCGGCAGCAGCACGACCACAGAGAAAGACACCCGTCAGATTGACATCGATCACAGCCTGCCATTCATCAAGGCCGAGCGTGCGCTCCACCTTGCCATCCTTCGCCTTTACCAACAGGCCATCACGCAGAATCCCTGCATTGTTGACCAGGCCATCCAAGGACCCCATGGAACTTCGTATATCCGCAAAAGCCTGGGAGACGGAGGCTTCATCGGCGACATTGGCGACAAAGGCTTGGGCAGTGATGCCTTCCTCATATAATGAAGACACTGCCTTATCGAGCTGGTCGCCATCCGTATCGATCAAAGCCAGACGAGCACCTTGGTTTCCCAAGCGTCGAGCCATGGCAAATCCCAGACCACGTGCACCACCGGTAATCGCGATGAGCGCATCATCAAGCTTCATGGGCAACCCTCCCGCTGCAATAGTATCCCTTGAACATGGCTTTCCATGTCCGTGATTTTCTTTGTATACGGCATATCCATAAACATGGCGTTTCTCTGAACATGTTCTTCTATCGATATACCCTCAGATATACCTTCTCGATAGTGCACTGCACCATAGCGCATGACAAGAAAGTCACTGTCATGGTGGAAAGGTCAGCGATGGATACAGCAGAACATGGCTGGTTAAGCATAGTTTGGTAACACCCACGGGAGGAATAGGTCGAAACTAGAGAAAGCTCTTGAGATCATCCTTGAGAAAGCTGCCCGACACCCCAATGTAAGAGACCTCAGGATCCAAAGCGGAGCAATCATGCCCTTTCTTATTGCCTTCACTATCTTCGCCTTGCTGGACTTCACCGTACTGTTTTCCGTAGGCAGCCAGATTGGCCTGTTGCCTACCATCGGTCTGGTACTGGCCACTGGCTTTATCGGCCTGCACCTGATCCGCAAGGAAGGCGTCGCCACCTTTGTCCGCGCCCAGGAGCGCATGTCACGGGGTGAAATACCGTCTTCAGAACTGCTGACCGGCGCTGCACTGATCTTTGGTGGCGCCTTGTTGATGGCGCCGGGCTTCCTCTCCGACGCCTTGGGTTTCATGTGCCTGATTCCCAATGCCCGCCGCCTCCTGGGCAAGCTACTGGCCAAAATCGGCATCCGCACCCAGGGGTTTCATGTCGGGGGCAGCTTTAATGGCCGCACGGACACATCATCCAGCTGGGACGATACAGTGAACCAGCGAAACCATACCGCTGATAGCGAATACACAGAGCAGCAGGATGCTCAATACCAGCACTCGCAACAAAGCTCTGACAAGACATCCGATGAGCCACTGGAAGGTGAGTTTATTGGCAAGAACGAGCGCCGCTACTGATTCGCTGCAAGTGATAGGACAGGAGTGATCGGCAGCATCGGCAACGACAAAGTAAAAAAATTTTTGCCGTCCCCCTTGAAAGCCTCTTGAGCAGCCCCACTTACCTGTCAGTACCAAGATTTGGCGAGCCCCACCAAGGGTTTTGCCTTTAACCAGGAGGGCTTCGAGCCCTCTCCTCTCGGCGAGACCGGCCCTCGCGTCCGGCTCCGACGAGAGTTGACAACGAAACCACCGTGGGCGGATTGCCCCGGTCAAGCAAAACCATCAGGAGAACGTGAGCAATGAACATCCGTCCCTTGCACGATCGCGTCATCATCCGTCGCGTTGAAGAAGAACAGAAGACCGCAGGCGGCATCGTGCTTCCGGGCAGCGCCCAGGAAAAGCCGACTCGTGGTGAGGTTCTCGCCGTCGGTAACGGCCGGATTCTCGACAGCGGCGATGTTCGCCCTCTGGACGTCAAAGTTGGTGACACCGTGATCTTCAAGGATGGCTTCGGCGTCGAAAAGCAGAAGGTCGATGGCGAAGAAGTCCTGATCATGAGCGAGTCCGACATTCTGGCAGTCGTAGAAGGCTAAGGCCTCAGGGGCAATGCTTTTCAAGCCGCCCCGTCAGCCGAGCCCTTCACAACGTTCACTGTTGACGCATAGATTCAAAGGAATTTACGAAAATGGCAGCGAAACAAGTCAAGTTCTCTGATGATGCCCGCAAGCGCATGGCGCGCGGTGTCGACGTTCTGGCCAATGCCGTCAAGGCTACTCTGGGTCCGAAAGGCCGCAACGTGGTACTGGAGAAGTCCTTCGGCGCTCCGACCGTCACCAAGGATGGCGTCAGCGTCGCCAAGGAAATCGAGCTCAAGGACAAGTTCGAGAACATGGGTGCTCAGATGGTCAAGGAAGTGGCTTCCAAGACTTCTGACGTTGCTGGTGACGGCACCACCACCGCGACTGTTCTGGCCCAGGCTATCGTCAATGAAGGCCTGAAAGGCGTGACTGCCGGCATGAACCCGATGGACCTGAAGCGCGGTATCGACCAGGCCGTCATCGCCGCCGTCAAGGAAATCCAGGCGCTGTCCGTGCCCTGCACCGACTCCAAGGCTATTGCCCAGGTAGGTACCATCTCTGCCAACGGCGACACTCGTATCGGTGAGATCATCGCCAAAGCCATGGAGAAAGTCGGCAAGGAAGGCGTCATCACCGTTGACGAAGGCCGTGGCTTCGAAGACGAGCTGGATGTCGTCGAAGGTATGCAGTTCGATCGCGGCTACCTGTCTCCGTACTTCGTGACCAATCAGGACACCATGGCGGTGGAACTGGAAGATCCGTTCATCCTGCTGGTCGACAAGAAGATCTCCAACATCCGCGAGCTGCTGCCGACTCTGGAAGCCGTGGCCAAGGCAGGCAAGCCGCTGGTGATCATCGCTGAAGATATCGAAGGCGAAGCTCTGGCAACGCTGGTGGTCAACACCATGCGTGGTATCGTCAAGGTTGCTGCCGCCAAGGCTCCTGGCTTCGGCGATCGTCGCAAGGCCATGCTGCAGGATATCGCTATCCTGACCAACGGCACTGTGATCTCCGAGGAAGTGGGTCTGAACCTGGAGCAGGCTACCCTGGATCACCTGGGCACTGCCAAGCGCGTGACCATGTCCAAGGAAAACACCACCATCATCGATGGTGCAGGCAACGACGGCGATATCGAAGCTCGCGTCAACCAGATCCGCGCTCAGATCGAGGAAACCTCCTCTGATTACGACCGCGAGAAGCTGCAGGAGCGCGTTGCCAAGCTGGCTGGCGGCGTTGCCGTCATCCGCGTCGGCGCAGCAACTGAAGTCGAGATGAAGGAGAAGAAGGCTCGCGTCGAAGACGCCCTTCACTCCACTCGTGCAGCCGTTGAAGAAGGCGTTGTGCCTGGCGGCGGTACTGCACTGGTTCGCGTCCTCAGCAAGATCGCTGACCTCAAGGGCGAGAACGAAGATCAGACTCACGGTATTGCCATCGCCCTGCGCGCCATGGAAGCTCCGCTGCGTCAGATCGTCACCAATGCTGGCCAGGAAGGCTCTGTCATCGCCAATGCCGTCAAGGCCGGCGAAGGCAACTATGGCTACAACGCCCAGACGGGCGAGTATGGCGACCTGTTCGAAATGGGTGTTCTGGACCCGGCCAAGGTCACGCGTACTGCCCTGCAGTCCGCTGGCTCCGTGGCTGGTCTGATGATCACCACCGAAGCCATGATCGCTGACGATCCGGAAGAGAAAGATGCAGCCCCTGACATGGGCGGCATGGGCGGAATGGGTGGCATGGGCGGTATGATGTAATCATCCCCCAGCTCCAAGCTGCAAAGCCCCGCCGGGATTTTCCCGGCGGGGCTTTTGTTTGTGGGTGATTTAGCTTCGAGCCGTGGGCTACGAGCTACGAGCAGACCAAGGACCAGCTACGAGACTCGAGCAACGAGTGGCGAACAGGCGGTGCCAAACTGGCAATTCCGCGCATTACTTCGGGGGTCGGGGTTACTTATAGCTTAAGACTTACAGCTTATAGCTCGAGCTGCTCGTAGCTCGTAGCTCGTAGCTCGTAGCTCGTAGCTCGTAGCTCGTAAGGTTACAATGCTGGCCTTGATTCTCCCGGCGACTGTATCCGCATGCTCACCAATATTCGCGTTGTTCTGGTCCAGACTTTCCATCCCGGCAACATCGGTTCCGCGGCACGTGCAATGAAAACCATGGGACTCAGTGACCTGGTCCTGGTATCACCCAAGGACTTTCCCCATAGCGAGGCGACTCGCCTGGCGGCAGGTGCTACAGACCTGCTCGACAATGTTCGGGTAGTGGATACGCTGGAGCAAGCCATTCAGGACTGTGTACGCGTGGTAGGCGCCAGCGCACGCTTGCGCAGCCTCCCTCTGCCCCACTATGACGAGCCGGATGATATGGCGGCGGATCTCGTGGAGGATGCTCAGACAGATCCTGTCGCGCTCGTATTTGGGCGGGAGCGCTATGGCCTGACCAACGAAGAGATCCAGTGCTGCAGCCATCAGGTAAGCATTCCTACCAACCCGGACTACGGCATTCTCAATCTGGCTCAGGCCGTCCAGGTACTCGCTTACGAGGTACGTCGAGCCTGGCGACGCCACCCACAGGGTGATGCACGCGTGCCACGTCCCACAGATGAACGCATGCCCAGCCGCGCACAGATGACCCACTTCCATGAGCATCTGAGCCGGGCCATGCATCAAAGCGGTTTTCTCACCCAACCTCATGCCAGAACCGAGGCACACCTGCAGGCTCTGTTTGCTCGTGCAGAACCATCACGCAAGGAGCTTTCTCTACTGCGTGGATTGCTGGCATCGCTGGAAACGCATCTTGAAGATGGGCGGCAGGGTTGACCAAGGCGTCATCAATGCATTCGCCCGTGAGCTGGGTTTCCATGATCCTCCAGCAGCACGGGCGAATGGTATCTCACCTCTTGTCAGGTAGCTTGTCGTTCGGCAGCGTGATCACAGCATCATGGCAGCAATCCAACCGAAGGCGATCAGAGGAATATTGTAGTGAATGAAGGTGGGCACCACGCTGTCCCAGACATGGTCATGCTGGCGATCCACATTAAGCCCGGATGTCGGCCCAAGAGTGGAATCAGACGCCGGGGAGCCTGCATCACCCAATGCTGCCGCCGTACCTACCAGGGCCACCGTAGCCAATGGCGAAAATCCAAACTGCACCGCCAGTGGCACAAAAATGGCAGCAATAATGGGAATGGTCGAGAATGACGAGCCAATCCCCAGGGTAATGAACAGGCCGACCAGCAGCATCAGCAGTGCTGCCAGCCCTCTGTTGTCACCGATGATGTCGACACTGGTGCTGACCAAGGTTTCGATCTGCCCGGTGGCATTCATCACCGAGGCAAAACCGGACGCCGAAATCATGATGAAACCGATCAGGGCCATCATGCGCATGCCATTGGTGAAAAGGTCATCAGCTTCGCGCCATTTGAAGATCCCCCCCATGGATAGCAACGAAAACCCGACCAGGCCACCAAGAATCATGGAGCCGGTATACAGCTGAATCCCCAGGGCAGCCACGATAGCCACCACAGACATCACCAGTCCCAGCGTGTGAGGCTCTACGGGAGTCTCATCATGGTGATGCCCATGCGGATTGCCATTCCCCACCTCAACCGCCTCATAGACCCTGGGCTTGCGGTAGCTGATGAACACCGCCACCAGCAGCCCCAGGAACATGCCCGCCACAGGAATGCCCATCGCCACGGGCACCATATGCCGATCGATATTCAGACCTAACGCTTCACCTGCCTGATTGATATTGGCCAGGAGAATATCGTTGAGGAAGATGGCGCCAAAGCCTACCGGAAGCAGCATGTAAGGCGCTGTCAGACCGAAGGTCAGCGCACAGGCGACCGCTCGGCGATCCATGCGCAGTTGGTTCATTACCTTGAGCAATGGCGGAATCAGAATGGGGATAAAAGCGATATGCACAGGAATCAGGTTCTGGGAAGAAATCGCCACCAGCAGCACACAGGCCAGCAACAGGTACTTGACTGTCGCCTGGCGAGATGCAGAGGCTTCCTGCCCAAGCAAGGCGATCAGCTTTCGGGCCAGCATGTCCGGAAGACCAGAGCGAGAGATCGCCACAGCAAAGGCCCCAAGCGTTGCATAGGCCAGTGCCACCTTGGCACCACCGCCTACCCCATCATTGAAGGCTGTCAGGGTGTCTTCGATGGAAAGGCCTCCTGCCAGACCTCCAACCAGGGCACCCACTACCAGCGCCAGCACGACTGAAACGCGCGCCAGAGATAGCCCGACCATCACCAGCACCGCGAGTATGACTGCGTTCATATATGCACTTGCGTCCGAGTTTGGAAAGGGAGAGGAAAAACGGCAGAGATCTTACCAGAAAAGCACCTGCCAGGCGGATGCCACATTCTTGTCACAATAACGTGATGGCATTGTCATCAAGTTGGGCGAAGATGATCTCGTGTCTTCAGGAGGCACTGGGCAAAGGATACTGCCCCACGAGCGTCACGGATGCGATGGTGCAGGAAGCACCAAGGGAGATTGGGCTTCGGGAGGGAGCCCCAGGGAGGAAACCTGCCAACTTCACGCCACGGCTTTTGCCGTGGCGTTTTTATTTAGGTGTCCATGGAAAGGGTCAGGCAGAACGAAATCCACTCAAGAATGCAGCCAGGTTCTTGCCGAGGCTAGCTGTCGGGTGACCACCTTCCTGCACAAACAATGTCGGTATGCCCAACTCACCAATCTGGCGGCCAATGATCTCGAAATCCTCGGTTTCCAGACTCATGCCCGCTTGAGGATCATCCTTGTGAGTATCCAACCCCAGTGCCACTACCAATGCATCGGGGCTGAAACTGGCCATGGAATCGATCAGCTTGTCGAGCCCCGCCTGGAAGGCTTCAAGACCGCTGCCAACGGCCAGTGGCACATTGAGGTTGGCTCTGTTGCCAGGGCCGATACCCGTCTCTTCCTCCGTCCCCCAATAGTAGGGATAGAAATCAGAAGGATTGACGTGCAGCGATCCGGTCCACACATCCCCACGACCGTAGAAGATTTCCTGGGTACCATTGCCGTGATGCAGGTCGATATCCAGGATAGCAACCTGCGAGACCTTCTCACGTAGTATCGTTGCCGCCAGCGCCGCATTGTTGATGAAGCAGAAACCACCCGTACGCTCCGGACCGGCGTGGTGACCAGGCGGACGGCACAAAGCATATGCCGAACCTTCCCCCTCATTGAGGCTTTCTGCGGCAGCCTGAGCTGTCGCCGCACTGGCAAGAATGCCCTGAAAGCTATCGGCATTCATTGCGCATGCATAATCATTGAGATGCCAGCCAGCCTGGCCTACAGGATGTCTTGGATAATGCCTTCCTGCACCGCAGGGATGGATGCTGGGCGTAACGAAATCAGCAGCGCCGGAAAGAGCGCGCCAACGAGCATGGATAGTTTCGAGAAAATCCAGATAGCGTTCCGTATGAATCTGCTTCAGGCGCTCCCTGAGCTTGGGACTATCAACTTCTGCGGGCGTGCTTAGGGAAAGGCCCAGTTGCTGAATCCCTTCCGCCAGCAGTTCTGCCCGACGTGGTCCTTCAGGGGAAGCAACGAGAGCGCCTCGACGCAGGTACTGCGTCGGCGCATGGCGTTCCTGGTCGGGATGATAGAAAAGTTTCATCAATATCTGTCTCCGGTCATGACGGTCCCTCAATCGCTACTTACAGTGTCAGCAACAGAGAGACGTACATCAAATAGTGCCGGAAAACAGGCCAGGAACACCACCACAAACTACTGCGTTGGCTCAACTAAGATCAATCAGTTTCGCAGAAGTGTCAGTGATAATAGCCGCAACGACCCTTCTTGGCCTGCCCTGGCGGACAGAAATTGCCACCACGCGAATGGCCGTCGTGATGATCATCACCTAAGATGATCAGCGGTTCAGGATCTATACGTGCAGGGTGGTAACTACATCCAGCCAGCGCTAGCAGCGAGGCCACCAAAGCGATCAATGGCATACTGCGCATGATCATTCCTCATCGTCTAAAAGAGGTAGAATACCAGCTTGATATCATTTTCCCCATGTCGATCATTACCGACATGGAGTGTCTCCATTAACAGACACCAAAGTCCTGGCGCATTCATCACGATTCGCGATGCCCGCCATGCTCCAGGCTCTGCTCCACTTCAATGGTGATATGTACCAATTGAGGCAAGCGTTGCTGAATCTTCTCGCGATAGACATGAGGAGCCTGCGGCATATCCGACACCAGGGCAATGATGCCCGCATGCATTCCTGGAGCAATGGTCCAGAGATGCAGGTCACTGATGCGATCCATCCCTCCCTTTTCGATCACCTCGCGAATCTCTGCATCAAATTCACTCACCTGCCGGTCTAGCAATACGCCACTGGTATCTCGCAGCAAGCTAATGGCCCAACGAATGATCAGTACTGCCCCAAGAATGCCCATGGCGGGGTCTATCCAGCTCCATTCCAGGTATTTGGCCGTCAACAAGGCAAATATCGCCATGAAGGACGTCAGAGCATCCGCCAGCACATGCAAATAGGCTGATCGCTGGTTATGGTCGTGGTGTTCATGACCCGCATGAGAGTGATCATGATGGGCGTGATGATGGAAATGCCCCTGTCCATGATGACGATCCCCCACACTCAGTATCCATGCGGAAATGCCATTGACCAGCAAGCCGATGACAGCCACCAGGATCGCACTGTTGAATACGATCTCGACCGGGTTGAACAGGCGTACGACACTTTCGACAGCCATGACCAGGGCAAAGCCGAACAACAGCAGGGCTCCCGTATATCCTCCTAGCGCATTGACCTTGCCGGTACCGAAGCTGAACCGCCGGTCGCGGGCATGACGACGGGCATAGATATAAGCGAAGGCGGAAATGCTCAGTGCTGTCGCGTGCGACCCCATGTGCAGGCCATCTGCCAATAGCGCCATGGACCCGTAGCTTATGCCGGCAATGATTTCGACGATCATGGTCACCAGCGTCAGCACCACCACGATCAACGTCCGGCGCTCCCCTGCTCTCACCTGGTCCTGAGCGAAGACATGCTCATGCTTCCAGTCATCTACCCCGTGAGGATTCATGCCAGTTCCTCTATCTCGCACATGAGCGCTATCTTGTACTTCTTTCGAGTGCGTTTTTATCTCTCTCATTGCACTTTAGCGCGCCTCTCAGCATATTGAATGACATGAGTGATTCCGCTTTCATCACCGCCTTGCAGTTGATCGCCAACTTCGATCCGGAGCTGCTTGCCATTGTCAGCCTATCCCTGCGTGTATCCCTGAGCGCAGTGATCATTGCCGCCTTCATTGGCCTGCCTCTAGGTGCAGCTCTGGCACTCTATCGTTTTCCAGGTCGCGCCATCATCATTGTGGTGTTCAATGCATTGATGGGCCTGCCGCCCGTGGTTGCGGGCCTGAGTGTCTATCTGCTGCTTTCCCGTGCCGGCCCCCTTGGCGAGTTCGGCTTGCTGTTCACCCCTACCGCCATGATCGTTGCACAAGTCATTCTGATACTACCGATTCTGGTCTCTCTGACTCGTCAACGCATTGAGGAATTGCATGGCGAGTATGCCGAGCAACTCAGTTCCATGAGCGTTTCCAAGGCTCGGCGCATTCCTACTTTACTTTGGGATGCGCGCCTGGCCTTGATCACCGTCATCCTCGCCGGCCTTGGCCGTGCAAGCGCCGAAGTCGGTGCGGTCATGATCGTCGGTGGCAACATCGACGGCGTGACCCGCGTCATGACCACCGCCATCGTTCTCGAGACCAGCAAGGGAAATCTGGCCCTGGCGCTTGGTCTGGGCTTGATCTTGATGCTGCTCGTGGCATTGCTGAATGGCATGGCCTACCTGATTGGCGAAGGCACGAAAAGGAGCCTTGGATGACCAGCCTGTCTCTTGCCCATCCGACATGCATGCCACGCCTGCATTTCCATGATGTGGCATACCAGGCGGCAGGTCAGTTGCTGCTTGGCCCGCTTTCCCTGCAGTTGGAAGGAAACCACCGCACCTTGATAATGGGCCCCAACGGGGCGGGAAAGAGCCTGTTGATGCGCCTGGCTCATGGCCTCGTCAAACCATCTTCAGGCCACCTGCACTGGTGCGGACATGTGCCCCGACAGGCCATGGTATTTCAACATCCTGTTCTACTGCGCCGCTCTGCTCGGGCCAATCTCGAATACGCGCTGGCAGTACAAGGATGCCCTCGCAACAGGCGCCGTCAGCGTGCCATGGAGGCTCTTGAACACTTTGGCCTGGCAAACGTCACCAGACGACCTGCCAGAGTGCTTTCCGGAGGAGAACAACAGCGCCTTGCCCTGGCTCGCGCCTGGCTACTGGAGCCCGAGGTCCTCTTTCTTGATGAGCCCACCTCGGCGCTTGACCCAGCCGCTATTCGTGCGGTCGAAGACGCCATCAACACCTTTCATCATGCAGGCGTGCGCATCGTCATGAGTAGCCACGACCTGCACCAGGCCCGTCGCCTGGCTGATGACGTCATCTTCCTCCACCATGGCAAATTACTGGAACACTCACCTGCCGACACTTTCTTCCAGGTTCCTGCTACCGTGCAGGCCAAGGCTTTCATCCAAGGTGAGTTGATGGACTAGGCTCAGTGACGAGTATCACTTTCATTTAACAAGCATGACGCTCTATTGCCTTGCGCCTCAACACAAAGGAAGCGCCATCACATGACAAAAACATGGCTACCGGTACTGCTCGGCATAACCCTGGCTGCGTCATTCATCACGCCAGCGCTCGCAGAAGACCCCGTATCTACAGAAGAAAAAGCGCCTTTCATTACACTGGCGTCCACCACATCCACGGAAAATTCGGGGTTGTTCGATGCCATCCTGCCCCAATTCAAGAAAGCCAGAGGCATTGATGTCCATGTCGTGGCAGTGGGTACCGGCCAGGCTTTCGAAATGGCTCGCCGTGGAGATGCAGACAGCTTGCTGGTTCACGACAAGACTGCAGAAGAATCGTTCGTCGCGGAGGGTTACGCCACAGAACGTGATGACGTGATGTACAACGACTTCGTGCTGATCGGTCCTAAGGATGACCCTGCGAACATTAACAGTGCTGAAAGCGTCACAGATGCCCTGGCACGCATTGCCGACAGCGAAGCCCCTTTTGCTTCACGCGGCGACGACAGCGGAACCAACCGCGCCGAACTGCGGCTATGGGAAGCCGCTGATATCCAAGCACAGGGTGAATGGTATCGAGAGCTTGGCAGTGGCATGGGCGCCACACTCAACACTGCCGCTGCCATGGATGCTTACACCTTGTCTGATCGTGCCACCTGGGTGTCCTTCGATAACCGCCAGAACCTGGATCTGCTCTATGCTGGAGACGAGGCCTTGTTCAACCAATATGGCAGCCTGTTGATGTCTCCCGAAAAGTATCCCCATCTCAAGCATGACCTGGCCGCCCAATGGCACCAATGGCTGTTATCGGATGAAGGTCAACAGGCGATTGCCGACTTCAGGGTAAAAGGTGAGCAGCTGTTCTTTCCGAATGCCGCAACGAACAAATGACGCCTCTTGTGGCCAGTTTTCTGCTGGCCATTCTTTCGCTCTGGTTCCGCTTGCCAACGGAACCAGAACAGGAGTTTCCCCATACGTTTCTTACGCGATGCAGGAGATCATCATCCGACTTTAGTACAAGCAAACAAAGTTGCACTTTACGTTAACGTAAACCTTTTCTAGGCTGTGTTCACTACTTCTTACCGTCATATGGTGTCTGCCATGCACAGCCCCTACACCCCCTTGGACTTTGGCCTCGACGAGACCCTGGTCATGCTGCGAGATCAAGTCAATGCCTTCGCCCGCGACGAGATTGCACCACGCGCCTCCGAGATCGATGCCAACAACGAATTCCCCAATGATCTATGGCAGAAATTTGGCGACATGGGACTGCTGGGCATCACCGTTCCTGAAGAGGATGGAGGCAGTGGCATGGGCTATCTGGCCCATTGTATCGCCATGGAAGAAATCTCACGGGCCAGCGCCTCGGTTGCTCTGTCCTATGGCGCTCACTCCAACCTTTGTGTCAACCAGATCAAGCTCAATGCCAGCCCCGAACAGAAAGCCAAGTACCTGCCGAAACTGATCAGTGGCGAGCATGTGGGTGCCCTGGCCATGTCAGAGCCCGGTGCCGGTTCTGATGTCGTTTCCATGAAACTGCGTGCGCGCAAGGATGGTGACCGCTACATCCTCAACGGCAACAAGATGTGGATCACCAATGGTCCTGACGCCGATGTTCTGGTCGTCTATGCCAAGACTGACCCGGAAGCAGGCTCCAAGGGCATTACAGCCTTCATCATCGAAAAAGGCTTCAAGGGGTTCTCTACCGCTCAGAAGCTCGACAAGCTGGGCATGCGTGGCTCCAATACCTGTGAACTGGTCTTCGAAGACTGCGAAGTTCCGGCCGAAAACGTGTTGGGTGAAGTGAACAGAGGCGTGCGCGTGCTGATGAGTGGCCTCGACTTCGAGCGCACCGTATTGGCAGCAGGCCCCATCGGTATCATGCAGGCCGCCATGGATGTGGTCGTGCCCTATATCCACGAACGCAAGCAGTTCAACCAATCCATTGGTGAGTTCCAACTGGTTCAGGGCAAGCTGGCTGATATGTACACCACACTGAATGCTTGCCGCGCCTATCTCTACGCCGTTGCCGCTGCCTGCGACAGAGGCCAGTGTTCGCGCAAGGATGCCGCCGGCGTCATTCTCTACTGCGCCGAAAAAGCGACTCAGGTTGCCCTTGATGCCATCCAGCTACTTGGCGGCAATGGCTATATCAATGAATTCCCCACAGGCCGCCTGTTGCGCGATGCCAAGCTCTACGAGATCGGCGCAGGAACCAGCGAAATCCGCCGCATGCTGATCGGTCGCGAACTGTTCAACGAATCACGGTGATCCCATGGCGATTCTGGATACTCGCATCAATACGCGCTCCCAGGAGTTTCAGGCCAAGGACGCCGCCATGCGCGCCGAAGTCGATAAGCTCTTGTCCTTGACCGATGCCATCCGCCAGGGCGGCGGAGAAAAGGCCCGCCAGCGTCATGAATCGCGCGGCAAGCTGTTCGTGCGTGATCGTATCGATCACTTGATCGATGAAGGTTCGCCATTCCTTGAATTCTCTGCCCTGGCCGCCCGCGACATGTACGATACCGATGTGCCTGCTGCCGGCATCATCACGGGCATCGGGCGTGTCAGTGGCGTGGAGTGCATGATTGTGGCCAACGATGCCACGGTCAAGGGCGGTACCTACTTCCCCATGACCGTGAAAAAGCACTTGCGTGCCCAGGAGATTGCCCGCAAGCATCGCCTGCCCTGCGTTTACCTGGTGGACTCCGGTGGTGCTTTTCTGCCGCGGCAGGATGAAGTGTTTCCCGACCGTGATCATTTCGGCCGTATCTTCTATAACCAGGCAACACTGTCGGCAGAGGGAATACCGCAGATTGCCGTCGTCATGGGCTCCTGCACAGCAGGCGGTGCTTATGTGCCAGCCATGGCCGATGAGTCAATCATCGTCAGACAGCAAGGCACCATCTTCCTCGGTGGGCCTCCTCTGGTAAAAGCTGCTACCGGCGAGAATATCAGCGCTGAAGATCTTGGTGGAGCGGACGTGCACACCCGCATCAGCGGCGTGGCCGATCACCTGGCCGATAACGATGCTCATGCCCTTCAACTGGCCCGCCGCTGTGTCGCGCGCCTCAACTGGCAAAAGCGCGGATCATTGAAGATGGCAGAACCCCGCCCTCCCAGATTCGCCCCCGAAGAACTCTACGGCATCGTCGGCACCGATCTGAAAAAGCCCTTTGATGTCCGCGAAGTTATCGCCCGTATCGTCGACGATTCCGAGTTCGATGAGTTCAAACGCTACTACGGTGACACACTGGTCACCGGATTTGCCCATATTCATGGATATCCTGTCGGCATCATCGCCAATAACGGCGTGCTGTTCTCGGAAAGTGCCGTCAAAGGGGCTCACTTCATCGAACTCTGCTCCCAGCGCAAAATTCCCTTGATATTCCTGCAGAACATCACCGGTTTCATGGTGGGTTCCAAGTACGAACACGAAGGCATTGCCAAGCATGGCGCCAAACTGGTTACCGCGGTGGCCTGCGCCAAGGTCCCCAAGTACACCGTGCTGATTGGCGGCAGTTTTGGTGCCGGCAACTATGGCATGTGTGGGCGAGCCTACGACCCTCACCTGCTGTTCATGTGGCCCAACGCTCGTATCTCGGTCATGGGGGGCGAACAGGCCGCAGGGGTGCTGGCCCAAGTCAAGCGTGAACAGATCGAACGGTCCGGTGAGAGCTGGTCTGCAGAGCAAGAGGAAGCCTTCAAGCAACCGACTCGCGACCAGTATGAGCACCAGGGACACCCGACCTATGCCAGCGCACGCCTATGGGATGACGGTGTCATCGATCCGGCCCAGACCCGGGATGTCCTTGGCCTGTCCCTGGCCGCCGCCATGAATGCCGACATCGAAGAGACCCGCTTCGGCGTGTTCCGCATGTAGCGCCCAACGTTATTCGACAGAGGTCCAAGATGCCTGACAGCTCCCTTTCACAACTGCGTATCGATGAACGTGGTGTGGCCTACCTGACCTTGAACCGCCCCAAGGTCCATAACGCTTTTGATGATGTACTGATCGAGGAATTGAACCAGCATCTGGTCAGCCTCGCTGATGCAGCGCGACGTAGTGAAGTTCGCGTCGTGGTGTTGGGCTCCACTGGCAAGAGCTTTTCTGCTGGGGCCGACCTGGGCTGGATGAAGCGCATGGTCGACTATGATGTTGAGGACAATCTGTCCGACTCACGCAAGCTCTCTGCCCTGATGCACGGCCTCGATACGCTTCCCTGCCCGACCATTGCACGCGTTCAGGGAGCCGCCTTTGGCGGAGCTGTCGGCCTTGCCGCCTGCTGCGATATCGTCATCGCTGCCGACTGTGCAAAATTCTGTCTCTCCGAAGTCCGTATAGGCCTGTCACCGGCCGTCATCAGCCCTTATGTGCAGCGTGCCATTGGCTCCCGCCAGATGCGACGATATGCACTGACAGCAGAAATCATCAACGCCGACACGGCCCAACAACTGGGCTTGGCTCATCAGGTCGTGCCACTGGACGACCTCGATGCTGCCGTGGGAGGCATGCTCGACACCCTGCTCGCCACATCTCCCCAGGCCAGCCGAGCCACCAAGGACCTGCTCTCGGTAGTGGCCAGAGCTCCAGACAGCGATGAGACTCGCGAACATACCTGCCACGTCATCAGTCAGTTGCGTGTCAGCGCTGAAGGTCAGGAAGGGCTGGCCAGCTTTTTCGACAAGCGCCGCCCCTCCTGGGCCATCAATGTTCCTCCTTCACAAAAACGCCCGCAACAATAAGGAGCGCCGCTCATGAGATCTTCCTCCACCAACGGCGCCAGCGACCACATCAATAGCCGGTACTTCGACACACTACTGATTGCCAACCGCGGTGAAATTGCCTGCCGCGTCATGCGAACCGCCCGGCGACTGGGCCTGCGAACCGTGGCGGTATATTCCGATGCCGATGCCAATGCCCTTCATGTACGTGAAGCGGACGAAGCGATCCGGCTTGGGCCTGCAGCGGCCCGCGAAAGCTATCTGGATGTGAACAAGGTCATCGATGCTGCCCGTCGCAGCGGCGCCGGAGCCATCCATCCGGGCTACGGCTTCCTTTCCGAAAACGGTGCTTTCGTACACGCATGCGACGATGCCGATATTGTCTTCGTCGGGCCTCCCGCTTCTGCGATTGCCGCCATGGGCGATAAATCCGCAGCCAAGACACGCATGACCCAAGCCGGGGTGCCATTGGTCCCGGGATATCATGGAGATAATCAGGAGGATGCCCTGCTCAAGGCCGAGGCCGACAAGATGGGCTATCCCGTTCTGCTCAAGGCCAGCGCGGGCGGAGGGGGAAAAGGCATGCGTGTCGTCGAGACCTCTGCTGCCTTCCAGGCCGCTCTGGAGGGCTGTCGCAGGGAGTCGCTTGCTGCCTTTGGCGATGATCGCATGTTGATCGAGAAATATCTGACCCAACCACGTCACGTGGAAGTTCAGGTGTTCTGTGACACCCACGGTAATGGTGTCTATCTATTCGAGCGTGATTGCAGCGTGCAGCGCCGTCATCAGAAAGTGCTGGAAGAAGCCCCTGCTCCGGGCATGAGCGAGGACCTGCGCCGTGACATGGGCGAGGCTGCGGTACGCGCGGCCCGAGAGATTGGCTATGTCGGCGCAGGTACAGTGGAATTTCTTCTCGATGCGGACCAGCAGTTCTATTTCATGGAGATGAACACACGTCTCCAGGTGGAGCACCCCGTTACCGAAATGATCACGGGACAGGACCTGGTCGAGTGGCAACTACGCATTGCCATGGGAGAACCACTGCCACTCAGCCAGGAGGAACTGGCCATCGAAGGCCACAGTTTTGAAGCCCGCCTCTATGCAGAAGATCCTGACAATGATTTCCTGCCGGCCACGGGACAGCTACGCCGCTTCAGGCTGGATCTCGAGGGAGCTTCCCTGTTGCCTGAACAGGTGCGTCTGGATAGTGGTGTGGAAAGCGGTGATAGCGTTTCCATGCACTACGATCCGATGCTGGCAAAGTTGATCGTCCATGGCCCTGACCGCGGCGCCGCCCTGGCCACGCTCAACCGTGCCCTGGCCGCACTGGATGTACAAGGCGTCGTGACCAACCGGGGCTTCTTGATGCGCTTGGCCAGCCATCCCGCATTTCAGGCAGCCGAACTGGATACCCGTTTTATCGAACGCCATGAAGACAGCCTGTTTGCCACCCATGGTCTGTCCCGCGAAAGCCTGGCATCCGCCGCCCTGATCGCGTTGCATCAGTTGGCTCGGGAGTGTGAAAGCACCTCCCCCTGGGACCGCCATGATGGTTTCCGGATCAATGGTCCTCGCCGCATTCGTATCTTCCTTTGCGACCCCAAGGAAGGCATGGCCAAGAACCCGGCATCCCGCACCCTGATCGAAGGCAGCTACCACCCCGGCGCTAGCGCATGGCAGCTCAAGGTGACGCCTGCCGAGCAGGAGATGTCGACCCACTCGGCCAGCCTGACCACGTTGTCTGGAGATGCTGTCGCGATCACCCTGGATGGACATCGTCATCGCCTGCTGGCTCGCCGTGATGGTAATGAGATCGTGCTGACCACGCCACTCTCACCCAGCATGCAGGGCGAAGTACGCCTGTTCTGGCGCCGTATCGACACGATTGATCATGGCCAGCATGAAGAGGAATCGACACTGACGGCTCCCATGCACGGTACGGTGGTAGCGCTGTTGGTAGAACCCGGTAAATCCGTGGCCAAGGGTGATGCCTTGATGGTAATGGAAGCCATGAAGATGGAGCACACCCTGACCGCCCCAGTCGATGGAAGCGTGGAAAACTTCCACTTCCAGGCGGGTGATACAGTAGGCCAGGGGGACGTGCTGCTCGACTTCTCTGCTGCCGAAACAGATTGATGATTCAACAATATTGAAAAGGAGCCCCTCATGGCCCTACCCGCTTCTGTGCGCCTGGTCGAAGTCGGCCCCCGCGACGGCTTGCAGAATGAACCTGAGCCGATTTCCACCGAGATCAAGCTGGAACTGATCGAGCGCCTGGCTGATGCCGGCCATACCCATATTGAAGCGGCCAGTTTTGTATCACCCAAATGGGTACCGCAGATGGCCGATCACAGCCAGGTCATGCGAGCCTTGATGCATGAGGGCAAAGGGCGCTCAGATGTCAGCTATTCCGCTCTGACCCCAAACCTGAAGGGGCTGGAAGAGGCGCTCGCCTCAGGCGTTCAGGAAGTCGCGGTATTCGGTGCCGCGTCCGAATCGTTCTCGCAGAAGAACATCAACTGCTCCATCGCCGAGTCCCTTGAGCGCTTCGCTCCCGTCATCGAACGTGCACGTACCGAAGGCGTGAGAGTGCGCGGCTATGTCTCCTGCGTGCTCGGCTGTCCTTACGAAGGGGAAATTTCTCCTGCCATGGTCGCCCAGGTAACCAGAGCCCTGAATGACATGGGCTGCTATGAGGTCTCGCTGGGAGATACCATCGGTACCGGAACACCGCTCAAGGCCAAGCGCATGCTCGAAGCCGTGGCCAGGGAGGTCCCCATGGAGCGCCTCGCCGCACACTTTCACGATACCTATGGCCAGGCATTGGCCAACCTGATGGCAGTGCTCGAAGAAGGTGTGGCTGTCGTGGACAGTTCCGTGGCAGGTCTGGGCGGCTGCCCCTACGCCAAGGGTGCGGCAGGCAATGTGGCTACCGAAGATGTGGTCTATCTGCTCAAGGGGCTGGGCATTCAGTGCAGCGTGGACCTGGAACGCATCGCCGCAGTCGGTGACTGGATGACACGCGCCATAAATCGCCCTAACCGCTCCAAGGCGGGAGTCGCCCTTTCCAGTCGCTGACCAGCGACTCACGTAGTCGGCTTGAGAGCTTTTACTGCAGGGTGCATCGAATACTCCAGAACTTCCCTAATGAAATCATCAAGCAGAACTCGGAACTTCCACCGAATCAGTTAGAATGTCGCAGCCACCTCAACAAGGTGGCTGCCTGATTTTGCCTTGGCGCTTTCTCAAGGAGAGACACTGCATGAAAATCGCTTGGCTTGCTGCCACTGCCCTGACCATCACCCTCGCAGGCTGCGCCGGGGGCCAATCTGATGCCGATAAAAAGACAGAGGCCGCCACAAAGCCCCAGACATCGGCTCAAACCAGCACCTTCAATGCAAGAACTGCCATCTACACCTGTAATAGCGGCAGTGTCTTCACCATGGAGTTCACGGCGCCAGAAGCCGCGACGATGCACCTCAATGGTCATGGGCAAAGCATTGAGCTTGCACCTCAGAATGGCACGTCAGGCCTGGCAATGGACTATGTTTCTGCCGATGGCCGCTATCAGTTCAATGGCAAGGGAATGACAGCGATCGTCACCATGCCCAAGATGGCGCCAGCCACGTGCTTCACTTCCAACTACTGAGCCCTCAGTGCTGAATATTCCGCAGCCGGCGCAACATCGCACCGGCTGCGATTGCTGTTCATGGCAGTTTCTGGCCATGGCGCACAATCATTTCCCTGCTTCAGCCCAGAATCATCACCACGCAAGCTGCCGTCATGGCCCCCATGGTGCCATTGAACCAGCGCCAGCTGGTGGCTGACTTGAGCACCTTGCCGATTGCCGTACCAAACCCTGCCCACAGCGCAATACAGGGCAACCCCACCAGTTCCGCCACTCCTGCCAGCACCAGCGCATTCAGCCACGGGTTACCGGCTTCTGGTAAAAAGCCCGCCATCAGCGCAATTCCCATCACCCAAGCCTTGGGATTCGCGAACTGAAAAGCGGCACCCTGCCAGAAACTCAAAGGGCGAGCGCCTTCCGTTCTGAATTGAGGTGGCGGGGCCGTAGCGATCTTCCAGGCCAGATACAACAAATACACACTGCCTACCACCTTGAGCACGCTCTGCACCGCGGGATAGCGCTCGAACACGACGCCCAGCCCCAGGGCGATGCTGGCGAACAAGACAAAGCAGCCTGCCAGAATGCCAAACAAATGCGGCAACGTACGCATGAAACCATAGTTCGCCCCGGATGCCGTGAGCATGACATTATTAGGTCCCGGAGTGATGGTCATGGAGACCATGAACAGTGCGGCGGGAATCAGGAATGCCCAGTCTTCCATAACGGTCTCCTCAACCTTTTCTTTAAAATTGAACCCCTACAATTCACACATCAACGCCTATCAATAGCGTTGAACATTGAGCATAATAAGTACAATTTTTACGTCAAAGGTTTTATTGTCACCATGACAATCTGGACCCCGGAACTTGGTGCTTCAGAGTCTGATGCCAAGCCCATTCCTCGCTATCGCCAGATCGCAGAGTCCATCGGCAAGGCAATCGAGACAGGCGAATTAGGCCCTGGAGACAGACTGCCTCCTCAACGTCAGTTGGCTGATCGGTTGAATGTTACCGTCGGCACCATCACCCGCGCCTATAACGAGGCTCATCATCTTGGCTGGGTACAATCTCGGGTCGGCAGCGGCACCTACGTCTGCGATCAGAATTCGTCAACTGCCTCGGCCTTCAGCATGCAGCCACGCGAGTGCAGCGATGGCGTCATCGACATGAGCCTGAGCTTCGCTCCTCCCCACCCCTGGCGCCAACAATGCCTCGGCGAAGTATTGGCCTCCATCGCTAGTGACCCGGCGACGGTTGCGGAAGTCTGCGAATACCAAGCGGACATTGGCACTCCCCATCATCGCCGGGCACTCGCAGCCTGGCTCGACAGCCTGTCATTTCCGGTGTTTGGCTCATTAGTCGTGACTCAGGGGGGCCAACACGGCATCGATCTCTGCCTGAGAATCCTCACACGCCCTGGCGAACTTGTGGCTGCCGATGCCTTGACCTATCCCGGCTTCAACAGTGCGGCACGTCACGCACATCTCAAGACGCTGGGAATTCCGCTGGACGAATACGGCATGGACATCGCGGCTCTGGAACGCTTGTGCCAACGCCAGGTTCCTAGCCTGGTCTATGTCACCCCGGACCAGAACAACCCCACGGGAGTTCAGTTGACGGAAGAAAGGCGCATCCAATTGGCTGAGCTCGCCAGGAGGCACAACTTCTGGATTGTAGAGGACAGCGTCCAGTACGTACCCTCTGCAGACCGAGGTACCTCCATGGCACACCTGGCACCAGAACGTACCCTGCATATCTTCAGCACGTCGAAACTACTGTCGGGAGGATTACGGGTCGGCACCTTGCAGGTACCGGATGTGCTACGAGAACGACTTGGTAGCGCATTGCGCGCCCAATCCTGGATGGTGCCCCCTTTGATGGTGGAATCTGCCTGTCGCTGGATCGCCTCCCCTCGCGCCCAGCAGCTCCATGACTGGCAGATAGAAGAACTCCAGTTCCGCCAGGAACTGGCCCAGCACCGCCTGGCGGCCTATCACCCGCGTGGTCTGACACGGGGTTCCAACCTGTGGCTCCCCCTGCCAGAAGGCCGTCGTGCCAGTGAAGTACATGCCCTGCTCGATCAAGCGGGTGTTCGTGTCGCGACGCCAGAGCCATTCTGCACGGGGAGCGAGCCCGCTCCCCAGGCATTGCGTCTATGCGTTGGCTCTCCGGATAGTCGCGACGCCCTGGAGCGCGCGTTGAACATCATCCTGGAAGTGTTGGAAGATGAAGGCACCTCTCCCTGGAGCACGCTGTAGGCATGCGTCATGAAGTCAGTGCCTCCCCCTCATCAGGAAACATACGGCCCTGAACCATCAAGCCCAGCGCTTTTGCCGCTGGGCTTGATGGTTCATTCTGTCAGGAGGCTGACAGGTTTCAGTCGCCGGCGATCGTCATCTCATCGATCAACCAGCTGCCGGTATGGATGCTGCCACGAGTATCAATGTCGTCACCAACCGCCGCCAGCCCCGCGAACATCTGGCTCAAGTTGCCGGCGATCGTGAACTCTTCCACTGGGTACTGAATCTTGCCATTCTCCACCCAGAAGCCAGCAGCACCGCGAGAATAGTCTCCCGTCACACCATTGACCCCCTGTCCCATCAACTCTGTCACCAGAATCCCACGGTCCATACGCGACAATAGCGCTTCACGACTTTGCAGTGGCGCGTTGATACGCACATTGCGCGCGCCACCGGCATTGCCGGTAGTTTGCAGTCCCAAGCGGCGTGCACTGTAGGCTGACAGCATATAACTGGCTAACTTGCCGCTATCGATAAAGACATTGTCGCGGGTCTGGACACCATCTCCATCGAAGGGGCTGCTGGCCATACCGCGCATCAGCATGGGTTTCTCCCCAAGACTGAACCACTCAGGAAACAATGATTCCTCCAGCCGACCACAGAGGAATGAGGCATCCCGGTAAATGGCACCGCCGGAGATAGCGGACATCAAGTGCCCAACCAGGCCACTCGCCATACTGGGATCAAACAAGACCGGGAAACGGCCCGTTGCAGGGCGCCGCCCGCCGAGGCGACGCAACGTGCGCTCAGCGGCATTGCGACCGACAGTTTCAGGAGTCCACAACTCCTTGGGGTCGCGGCTGCTGGTGTAATCGTAGTCACGCTGCATGCCATTGCCGTTCTCTGCGATCAACATGCAGGACAACGAATGACGGCTACCCGCCTGGCTACCGAGAAAGCCATGACTGTTGGCATAGACGCGCACGCCCTCACCACTGGACAGACTAGCGCCATCAGAACTGCGAATACCTTCCTGGCCAAGCCCTGCACTCTCGCACGCCAACGCCAGCTCAACGGCCTGTTCGGTACTCAGCTCCCACGGATGGTGGACATCCAGGTCAGGAAACTCTGTCGCCATCAGCTCTGCATCGGCAAGCCCTGACGCCGAGTCCTCACCGGTATAGCGGGCGATGGACAGAGCGCGCTCCACCACACTCTGAATGGAGTCATCATTGGCATCGCTGGACGAAGCGCTACCCTTGCGCTTGCCAACATAGACGGTTACGGCAATACCCTGGTCTCGCGATAGCTCCACGGATTCCACATCGCTTTCGCGAACGCTGATACCAATCCCCTGATCGACGCTGGCACCTACCTCGCAAGCATCGGCCCCCAAGCGCCTGGCCAATTCCAACGCTTTCTGGGCACGGTCTTCCAGCGTCTGCTGTTGCGCCTTGGCATCGAACGCCTGTGTCATGAATCATCTCCTGTCATGGCCGATATTCCGGCCCCATCAATCTGTTATCGCCCGGCGGCTAATGGTATGACCACAATGCCCCATACAAAGCAGCTTGCCGGTGCTTGCCTGGCATTTCCACCCTTGGGCCGTGCGGCTGGTATACTTGGGGCCATTTCATTTCCCCCGCATCTTTACCCAGGGACCCGGTATGAACCAGGATGATCGCTCCACTATCGATGAGCGCCCCAGCAAGTCTCAACTCAAGCGCGAAATGCATGAGCTGCAGGAACTTGGCGAACGCTTCATTGCCATGAAGCCAGCGGAGCGCGAACGCTTCCCGCTGTCCGACGAATTCAAGCGCGCCATCGAAGAAACCGATCGTATCCGCGCTCGCGAGGCTCGCCGGCGCCATATGCAATACGTCGGCAAGCTCATGCGCAAGGAAGACCTTGAGGGCATTCAGGCGATATTCGACGAGATCGAGCAGACCCAGGTCAACCGTGAACATGCCTTCGTGCGCCTGGAAAGGTGGCGCGACCGTCTGGTTGAAGAAGGCGATGAAGCGGTGGAAGCCTTCCTCGTTGAATATCCAGATACCGACCGCCAGGCCCTACGCCAACTGATTCGCAACGCTCGCAAGGAACGCGAGCAAAACAAGCCGCCAACCAACGCGAAACGACTGTTCAAGTTGATGCGCGACACTGCCGGTCTATAACCGCCAGCTACGAGCTACGGACCTCGTAGCTCGTAGCTCGTAGCTCATGCATCAGCCTACGACTGCGTTCCGCCGACAGTCAGTTCATCCAGCTTCAGTGTGGGCTGTCCAACCCCAACAGGCACACCCTGGCCTTCCTTGCCACAGACTCCGATTCCCGTATCCAGCGCCATGTCGTGGCCGATCATGGAAACCCGTCCCATGGCCTCGGGACCATTGCCAATCAACGTGGCCCCTTTCACCGGCGTCGTGATCTTGCCATCCTCAATCAAATACGCCTCACTAGCCGAGAACACGAACTTGCCGGAGGTAATATCCACTTGTCCGCCGCCAAAGCTCACTGCATAGAGCCCCTTGGACACACTCTTGATGATGTCTTGCGGATCATCCTTGCCGGCACGCATATACGTATTGGTCATACGCGGCATCGGCATGTGGGCAAAGGATTCACGACGAGCGTTGCCGGTCGGCTGCATGCCCATCAGACGCGCATTGAGCTTGTCCTGCATGTAGCCGGTAAGGATGCCGTCTTCGATCAATACGGTGCACTGGCTCGGCGTACCTTCATCATCCACTGACAGCGAGCCACGACGGTCGGCCAGGGTGCCATCATCGACCACCGTGACCCCTGGCGCTGCAACACGCTGACCAATTCGACCAGCAAACGCGGAGCTGCCCTTGCGGTTGAAATCGCCTTCCAGGCCATGCCCCACGGCTTCGTGCAACAGAATGCCTGGCCAGCCCGCCCCCAACACCACCGGCATCTGCCCAGCAGGCGCATCGATGGCCTCCAGATTGACCAGTGCCTGGCGCACGGCTTCCTTGGCATAGGTCTCGGCCACACCTTCATCGCGCAGACGCGCCATGGGATATCGCCCACCTCCGCCTGCACTGCCACGCTCGCGCCGTCCATTGCGCACTGCAATCACACTAACGTTGAAGCGCACCAGAGGACGAATATCCGCAGCCAGAGTGCCATCGCTGGCCGTCACCAGCACCACTTCATAGAGACTGCTCAAGGAAGCGCTGACCTGGGTGACGGCAGGATCGGCTGCACGAGCGACCTTGTCGGCCAGCTTGAGCATGGCCACCTTGTCTTCCGCGGACAGGCCGGACAACGGGTCGATGCCCGCATAGCGTGGGGTATATCCCACCTGGATGCGCGGAGCCTGGTCAAGAAGGCTGCCACTACGCACGATGCCAGCGGCGGTTTTCCCCGTTTCGGCCAGTGCCTCTGCATTGATCTGGTTGGAATAGGCAAAACCTGTCTTTTCACCAGCCATGGCACGCACACCGACGCCACCGTCGATGTTGTAGCTGGCCTCTTTCACCTCACCATCTTCCAGAATCCAGCTCTCATTCCAGGCACGCTGGAAATAAAGGTCGGCGTAATCGATTCCCGGACCGAGAGCATGTCGAATGCCGCTATCGAGAGCGTCCAGATCGAGCCCACCTGGGGCAAGCAGTGTTTCTACTGCTTCGTCGAAGGTTGTTCGTTCAACTGTCATTGAGCACTTTCCAGAGAAATCTGTGGTGCAGTCCAGGGACCCTGCACCTGATAGTGAATGCGCGTCACCCGGTCGATGACATCACCAAGAATCATGTCAGCCACATAAAGGGCCCCCCCCACCAGAGGCGCTCCGGCAACCACGGCAGCCAGGGGCAGATTGTTGCTTACCGGCACGGTAACCCCCAGAGACAGGTCCAACTTGCGCTGAGCCAGGTCAGCATTGCCCTCAAGGGTGAAGTCGGTGGCCGGCCCATTGATCTTGATGGGTCCCTGTGTTTCCAATACTCCACCATACAGGGTTGCCGCTCCCTTGACACTGTCGAAAGCCGTGCCGGAGCGTGTCACATCGGAAAAATCCAGGCGTAGCCGGCGCAGCAGGTTATCGACATTGAGCAGGCCAATGACCTTGGCTGAAGGAGCGTTGATATTGACGAATGAGCCATCCTGCAAGTCTACGCTCAAGTTGCCCCGCGAATTCGCCAGAGCGAACTGCCAAGGCGCCCCAGGCCAGGCCAACTGGCTATCTACCCGGAGTTTCTTGCTACGCACCGCCTCGGCCTGACCCAGTGCCTCCAGAGCCGTTCCTGGATCACCGCCATCAATGGCCAGACGTGAGCGTGTCAGACTATCGCTGCTGCCGGAAGCTTCCCAGATCATGGAGCCCCTGGCCGTCAACTCACCGAGTTCGAGTGACAGTGGCTCCAGCGACAGTCGCTCATTGCTGGCTCGCCACTCGCCAACGAAAGGACCAAAGGTCTTGCCCTGACGTTCAATGTTGTCGATGACCAGCTTGCCTGGAGGCAGATCCCCCAGACGATGAGCATATGGCTCAGGATCCACCCCCAGGTCCAGTTCGCTATACACCGACCCCACTGAGCCACTGACCGGCGCGCGCTCTGACGTCGACGCTTCAGCCATCAAGTCATCCAGGCTCAATCGCTGGAGATGAATGTCCAGGGGCTGCAGGACACCTTGCTGATAGTCAACGCGCCCGGTAAGCAGACTGCCGTCCAATGTTACTTGCCAGTTTCTGCCATGAGGTTCTGCATCGAGTGACAACGAACCGAGGCAATGAGTACCGGCACTGAGACATTGCGTATCGGCGTGCAATCGATTGACAGAGGGCATGCCACCACCTGCTGAAGCATCCACGCCGGAGAGCACTGGCTTGAGAGCGTCACTCCAGGCACTGAGGTCAAGGCGTGGCAATGAGGCCAATACCGACCATCCCGGCACCGAAGGCCAGGCCTGTGGCACTGAGCGCCCTACCCATATCTGGCCCTGGCTACGCTGAGTACCTTGGCCTTCCAGCTCACGCCAACGCATGCCAACCTGATTCCCCAGGACACCAGACAACTGGGTGCCGGAATCTCTCAAGGCCACATCCAGGTGAAACGCCCTGGAGGCATTTGCGCTTTTGCCCAAAGGTGCAGGCAGGGCAATATCCAGCCCCTCCAGAGCGCTATCAATCGTCAACTGGCGCTGTTCAATATCGAACTTTCCCTGCCAGGGAAAGATGCCGGATATCAAGCTACCCGCGGGCAGGCCTCCCCAGGCACTCAGTTCACTTGCATCACTGCGGCCAGAAAAGTCGATGACATCGCCACCATCCATCTCGGCACGCACCTGGCCACCCAACATGCGACCTTGCAGACGCCCTTCCATGCCACCGTCTTCGCCTCGCTGCTGCCATTTCAATGGACCAGACACATCGTCAATGGAGAGGCCAGTCAGCAAGTGCTCCACCTTGGATGCCTGAGCCTGGGAATCCACCGTCAACTCCAGCGCATCGATGTCATCCATGGGGAGACGCAATGCCAGCGTACCGTTCATGTTACCTTCCGCACGCCAACTCTCAGCCACTTCAGCCCCATCCACCGGCATGGCAGCCAGGAACGACAAAGTGTCATCAAGCGATGCCGACAAGGGGCCATCGACATGCAATATCCCGTCAGCCAGGTTGACCTTGGCGTCCTTGACCTTGACACCGTGGCTCTCGGCATGCGCCACATCAGCCTCAAGATTTTCGTCTTCCAGGGACAGACGACCACTGACGTTGGTCAGTGCCGGCCAACCTTCGGCATAAGGCAGGCGCCCATCGACAACATCCAGGTTCAGCTCCAGACGGGGATCCAGCTTCGCCCCCGACAACGCCCCCTGCTCACGCAATGGTACATGGATACGCAGGCTACCTTCGGGCACTCTCCCGGCCAGGCCACTGGTCAACCAGTCCGTGAGCTCACCACTCACCTTCTGGCGCAGCAAGGTCAACGGCAACCAATCGGCCAGAGGATGCTTGACGGCATCAACATCGTGCAGTTGGAGAGTGAGGCCGAACCCTCCCCGCTGATCTTCGGCCAGAGCAAGGCCAAAATTGCCGTCCACATTGGCATCACGCCAACCAACCCTGAGATTTCGCCCACTGACGAAGGTACGCGGCCCGTCATAGGACCACCCGACTTGCCCTTTGGCATAGTCCAGCGCCAGTGGCTCGGGAAAGATCTCAGGAAAAGACATCTGTGCCGCACCACTATCCACGAAGTCGACATGCCCTCGGGTTCCCTCAGCCTCTACCCATATATTCAAGGGGCCGCCACCAGGCGCACTTTCCCACGGATCGACTTCTACTTGGGTGGCTGCCACCCGGGCCTTCCACTCCCCTTCGAGTCGTCCAAAGCCCAACCCCGTCACCTGCCCTCTAGGCTTGAGGGCATCTACAGCTCTCTCCAGCCCCTCCGGTAGCCTTACTCGCTCGCGCCATTGCGCTAGCGCAGCCAGCTCGAACCCTGAGGCATTGGCCCACCAGCCATCAGAACGGCTCATGATATGCCAATGACGTGGTACGGGTTTGCCTTCTGGAGCTTCCTGGCCATCACTTCCCGTCCACTCCACATGCTCGGAGTGACCTTCTACCCAAGCCTCCCAATCCTTTGCTCCACGACGCAGCCACTGTGCACGCAACTGGGCATTGGTAAAGACAATCCCTTCAGGAGGCAACTCGACTTCTTCTGTTGCTTCTGATGCATCCTGCCCAGTAACGGTATCTGTGCCCGTCGCCCCGGAACTCCCTTCCTCCTGAACCTGAAGACGTGCCTGCTGATTCAATACCAGAATGGGTGCGTTGATATTCATGCGCGCATCAGCCAGGCGACCTTCCTCCCAACGCCCCCAGATTTCAGCCTGACCACTCGCTTCATCCAGGCTCACGACATGATCGATACCCAGCAGCTGCGACAACACTTCCAGGCTATCGAGCTGCATGCGACCCTGCAGGGCCGCGGAAAAACTCTTGTCGCCTTCCTGACCAGGAGCCAAGCTCATCGCCACCTGAATCGCTTCTCCATCCAGGCCTTCGATGAAGACTTCTCCCTCCACATGGGTATTGGCATCGTCACTGGCAATCAGAAGGCGGGGGGCATTTATCACGGTGGTGCCATCGTCGCGGTGCAAGACGAGTTTCAGGTCGTCAACCCATCCCCGCTGCTGCAGCAACACACCAACCCAGAAGTCGATACGCTCCAGGCTAAAAGTACTTTGGGGCATCAGCTCAGGAGGAATTCGAGCGGGATCAGGCCAGCGCCAGCGCTGCTCATCATCCTGATAGAGGTGCAGTGTCACCCCACTGAGATGAAGGTTCTCCGCCACTGGTACCCCTTGGGCCAGACTGGCTGAAGTATCCAGACGTACTTCTCCGTGACGGACTTCGATCAGGGGCTGCTCTTCCGCCCCCGTGCCGACACTGAGTTTCAGGTCATTCAACGCCAGGCGAGGATCAACCCCTTCGAGAGAGCCATCAAGATAACCAATGCTGGCATCGGCTCTGAAGCGCAGATCGACAAGATCGACCAGGCGTTGCTGGAGGTGATCGACCTGTCCCAGGGAAAGACGCACCACGACCAGCAGCAGTGCGACCAAGGCCAACCCCACTGCGATAAGCGTCAACAGCCAGCGCGTCAACAAGCGAAACGGCGCCATGGCATCACATCAGCACGATATCGTACTGCTCCTGGGAGTACTGCGTTTCAACCTGAAAGCGGATGGTCTTGCCGATAAACTCCTCTAGATCCGCCACTGCCGCAGACTCTTCATCGAGTAATCGGTCGACCACGGACTGAGACGCCAGAACGGCATAGGTCTCAGCATTGTAGGCTCGCTCTTCTCGCAGAATCTCACGAAAGATCTCATAGCACACGGACTCGGCCGTCTTCAAAGTACCGCGCCCCTGGCAGGACGGACAGGATTCGCACAGAGTCTGCTCCAGGCTCTCCCTGGTGCGCTTGCGTGTCAGCTGCACCAGCCCGAGCTCAGTCACTCCGGTGCACTTGGTCTTGGCGTGATCCCGTTCAAGGGACTTTTCCAGCATACGCAGGACTTGGCGCTGATGTTCAGGGTCCACCATATCGATGAAATCGATGATGATGATTCCGCCAAGGTTGCGCAGGCGAAGCTGGCGCGCAATAGCCGTGGCAGCCTCGAGATTGGTCTTGAAGATGGTCTCTTCAAGATTCCGGTGGCCGACATAGCCTCCTGTATTCACGTCGATGGTCGTCATTGCCTCAGTGGGATCTATGACCAGATAGCCACCGGACTTGAGTTGAACCTTGCGCGCCAAGGCTTTCTGGATTTCATCCTCGACACTAAACAGATCGAAGATTGGCCGCTCCCCAGCGTAGTGCTCGATACGATTCACTGCGTTGGGCATGAACTCTTCAGCGAACTCGACCAACTTGACATAATTTTCCCGAGAGTCGATGCGCACTTTCTCGATATCGTCACGCATCACATCACGCAGAGTGCGCATGAATAGTGGCAGGTCGTCGTAAATGGCACTGGGAGCCGGCGCCGTGATCTTGCGCTCACTGACCTTGCGCCATAGACGCAGCAGAAAATTCATGTCCGCTGTCATTTCATCAAGGCTGACCCCTTCAGCAGCGGTACGCACGATGAAGCCGCCACTGACCTCCAAGGCCTGTTCGGTAGCTGCCGTATCGACCAGCTCTCGCAGACGCTCGCGCTCGGTTTCGTCTTCAATTCGCTGGGATACACCGTTATGCGGTGAATCCGGCATATATACCAGATAGCGGGATGGTACCGAGAGATGCGTGGTCAGACGGGCTCCTTTGGAGCCGATAGGGTCCTTGGTCACCTGAACGACCAGGGACTGTCCCTCATGAAGCAGATGGGCAATGGATGGCTGTTCCTCGGAAGACGCTCCCGGTGCAGCGATATCATGGGCATGGATAAAGGCGGCCCGCTCCAGCCCAATATCGATAAAGGCCGCTTGCATCCCCGGCAGTACACGGACCACACGCCCCTGATAGATATTACCGACGATGCCCCGCCGTCGTGCTCGTTCGATGAAAGCTTCCTGGAGAACCCCGTTCTCCACTACAGCAACACGAGTTTCCATTGGCGTCAGGTTGATGAGCACTTCACCACTCATGCAGCTGTCCTTGTCCAGAAAAGTCTCACAGCATTATGACATAGAACAAGGCCACTCCGAGCCCTGTGCTAAAGGCAGCCCCCTGCTGATTTTTATGACAGGTCAATAGGCCAGACATTACTTTGATGTCACGGTACTTCCATGCCATAGCACCACGCCCTGACGTTCCAGCAATTCTGCCGTCTCGAACAGTGGCAACCCTACCACAGCTGAATGGCTGCCCTCGATACGCGAGATGAACACCGAAGCCAAGCCCTGGATAGCATAGCTGCCGGCCTTGTCCTGCGGTTCACCAGTATGCCAATAGGCGTGGATCTCGTCATCGCTGATACGACGCATTTCGACCTCACTGGTCACAACGGTCTCGATGACTTGCCGCTCGCTTCTGCCTGTGGGCCCCACCACCGCGACAGCCGTCAGCACCTGGTGGCGACGCCCCGAGAGCATTCGCAACATGGCAAAGGCATCCTGTTCACTCTCGGGCTTGCCAAGAATGACACCATCACATACCACCGCCGTATCTGAACCGAGCACAGCCAGTTCACTGAGCTTCGAGCCTGCCAGGGCCTTGGCTCGTGCCAAGCGTGCCACATAGGTCTCTGCGGCTTCTCCAGGCAAGGGAGTCTCATCGACATCCACTGGCCTCACCTCGACCTTTACTCCAATGGATGCAAGCAGCTCACGGCGGCGTGGCGATGCCGACGCCAGACACAGAATGGCTGCATCATTGGACATGTGGCATTCACTCATTGGCTGACCGGCGTCCCAGTGCCTTGAACAGCGTCGCCAACCATGGCCATAGGGCTGCACTGATCAAAGACGGCAACAGGAAGGAAAGATGCATGGAAAATGGCCCGAACAAGGTTCTCAGCCATTGATTGACGAGTTGCACCAAGCCTAGCAGGACAAAAATCAACACTGCCTGCTGAATCAGGGAGTAGGTACGGAAGCGTGGATAAACCAGGGCACCAAGAAAGGCCAGCAGCGATAGCGACAAAGCATTCTGCCCCAATGGCGCACCCTCGATCAGATCGAGTAACAAGCCCAGGATGAAGCCGTGGAACACACCGACCCGGTCTGGCTGCTTCATGCACCAATAGAGCAACATCAAGCCGAGCCAGTCAGGGCGCCAGACCTGCCAACCATCGGCCATGGGCATGACCCGAAGACACAATGCCAAAAGCAACGTCAACCATACCCATAACAAACTCAGGCGTGCAACAGCGGCCATCACTCCTCCTCTTTCTTCTTTTCGACAGGCGGAGGTGACAGCCACTCACCCAATCGAATGGCAGCCTTTACAGCCAGAGGATCCAGATCAGGGTGCCAGCGCCCCTCACTCACATCCAGTGCAGGATGTGGCGGAAACAGCAAAAGGAAATGCCGCGAACGCTGTAGCTGGGCAACCGGCTTGGCGCTCACCTTGGCAAAAGGCCCTCCAGAGCCATGAACCACCTCAGTGACACGCGCGACCGGATACCCTCCCGGGAAACGGCCGCCTATGCCCGAAGTGACCAGCAGGTCACCCTCACGGATATCGGCACTATCCGGGACATGCAATACCTGGAGGTCGTTGTAATTGCCCGTACCTTGAATGATGAAACGCAGGCCATTGCGATTCACCTGAATAGGCAATGCATGGCTGGCATCCGTCAGCAGCAGCACACGGCTCGAGTAGGCGGAAGTTTCACTGACCTGCCCCGCGATGCCGGACGCATCCATCACCGGTTGCCCCATGTAGACACCATCCCGGCGACCACGATCAATGACGATCTGATGGGTAAACGGATCAGGGTCAAGCGACAGCAGCTTGGCAGTCAGATAGGGGACATCGTGCTCCTGGGCAGCTCCCAGGAGCTCACGCAAGCGAACATTTTCAGCAGTCAGGCTTGCCATCAATTGAACACGCTGGGATAGGGTCAGCAACTGTTCACGGAGACGGCTGTTCTCTTCAAGCAGAGCACGCTGATCAGACAGCGCCAGAGACCCCCAGTTGAGTACATCACTGGGCAGGCTCACTACCCACTGAATCGGCGCCACCAGGGTCGACAACTGGGCACGCAACGACTCCATCCGGGTGAAATGAGTGTCAACGAACATCAGCGCCCCAGCCATCACCGCACAGATCAGCATGCGATAACCAGGCACTGAGCCGTGCGAGAACAGCGGTTTGATAATCCAACTCCCTTTACGAAAACCTTAAAGGCCGACCATTGCCAGGCTCTGTACGATAAAGTGCCTGCGCTTGCTCATGCGGCGTTGAGCCAGAGCGTAGCGGAGACAATAGCCGAAGGGCGAGCGAAGCGAGTCTATCGATCTCAAAACGCTCATTTACACCCTGTAAACTCCGCTTTTTGACTCGCGGCATCCCTGCCGCTCGCTCTACGAGCAGCGGAGCTGCCCAGATCGCCATTCCTGACGATTTGTCGATCGATTCCGCCTTGTCTGATCATCGCTCGCCGACTTTTCATACAAAGCCAAGGACGCCCCTATCTCCTGTCGTAGCCTGCGCCACGGCGAAGACTATGCGACGACCAGACACCAGACGGGATCAGTCGCTGGAGAGCAGTTCAAAGGTGCGCTGATCAATCATTTCCAACGCCTTGCCACCACCACGAGCAACACAGGTCAACGGATCATCAGCGACAACCACAGGCAAACCGGTTTCTTCCGCAATCAGCTTATCCAGGTCACGCAGCAAGGCACCACCGCCGGTAAGCACCAGGCCACGTTCGGCAATATCCGAAGCCAACTCGGGCGGAGACTGCTCCAGGGCGCTCTTGACGGCAGATACAATAGAACTCAGAGGTTCCTGCAGAGCATCGAGAATTTCGTGGGAATTGAGCGTAAAGCTACGCGGAATGCCTTCAGCCAGGTTACGGCCACGCACATCGATCTCGCGCAGCTCACCACCCGGGTAGGCACAACCAATTTCTTCCTTGATACGTTCGGCCGTAGCTTCACCGATCAGGCTACCGTAATGGCGACGAACGTAGGAACTGATCGCTTCGTCGAAGCGGTCGCCACCAACACGGATGGATTCGGAATAGACCACCCCATTGAGGGAAATGATGGCGATCTCACTGGTGCCGCCACCAATATCGACCACCATGGAACCTTGGGCCTCTTCGACCGGAAGCCCGGCACCAATAGCGGCCGCCATCGGCTCTTCGATCAGGAACACTTCGCGGGCACCCGCACCCTCGGCCGATTCCTTGATGGCGCGACGCTCGACCTGCGTCGACATGCAAGGCACACACACCAGTACGCGCGGGCTAGGCGTCAGGAATGTGCTCTGGTGGACCTTGCGAATAAAGTACTGAAGCATCTGTTCAGTCACAGTGAAGTCGGCAATCACGCCGTCCTTCATTGGGCGTATGGCGGTAATGTTTCCGGGGGTGCGACCCAGCATACGCTTGGCATCGGAACCCACCGCAGCCACACTGCGCATATTACCCGACTGCCGAATGGCCACGACGGACGGCTCGTCCAGCACGATGCCGCGATGGCGCACATAAATGAGCGTATTGGCCGTTCCCAAATCGATCGACAGATCGCTGGAGAACACACCTCTTAAACGTTTGAACATGGAGACAATACCTAGTGCAGACCGGAAACCTGTGCGGATGCAAACGGTATCACTGCCCCCCCTTTGCGGCAAGCGCCAGGAACGCTATACATTGCTTTATGACTCTGCCAGACACGTCTCGAATGTGGTACCTTTTGCGGTCATTTCAGCGAACCTCCTGTGAGGAACACGACCATGGCGCTTGAACACGCCGAAGTCCTCCGCGCCGCACATCTGGCCCGGATCGACCTTTCCGAGAGCGATGCAGCACACTATCTCGATGATATCCGTAGAATCCTCGAAATGGTTGACCAACTGCAATCTCTGGATACCGAGGGCGTAGCCCCCCTTGCCCACCCACTTGAGGCAACTCAGCGTCTACGCGCTGACGAGGTCACCGAGACCAGCCTGCGTGATGAGTATCAACGCTGTGCCCCTCAAGTCGAGAACGGCCTTTATCTGGTGCCCCGTGTTGTCGAGTGAAGTCATCAGGCAGTCGGCAAGGAAAGCACACTGATGCAAAGCAGTTGCCCTCAAATGGAAGCTGCGTCTGAAATCGCTGCCAAGTATCTGACCAGGCATCTCGACATGAACAATGCGGAACGATAGCCGACTTATAGGCAGACCAGGAGCAAGCCAAAAGATTGATCTCGATCATCCGACGCTTGCACCAGATCACTTCGGAGCCACACCCCAGGAAGCCAGGCCTCCCAAATGACTGATAAATTGCACCACATGACACTGACCGAGACTGCAAAGGCCCTTGATGCCGGCATAGTCTCCAGCCGCGAGCTGACACAAGAGCTGCTCGGGCGCATCGACCGTCTTGACGGTCAACTCAACAGCTTCATCACCGTTACCGCCGACCAGGCTCTGGCAGCCGCCGACCGTGCCGATCAGTGCCGAGCCAAGGGAGAAGCCGGTCCGCTCACTGGTGCCCCCATCGCGCTCAAGGACATTTTCTGCACCAAAGGTGTGAAGACCACCTGCGGCTCGAAAATGCTCGATAGCTTCGTAGCGCCTTACGATGCCACAGTGGTCGAGAAGCTTCAGGCTGCCGGCACCGTGAGCCTCGGCAAGACCAACATGGACGAATTCGCCATGGGGTCTTCCAACGAGACCAGCTTCTATGGCGCAGTGAAAAACCCCTGGGATCTCAACGCAGTTCCTGGAGGCTCCTCCGGTGGCAGTGCCGCCGCCGTGGCAGCTGGCCTGGTACCTGCCGCCATGGGTACTGACACCGGTGGCTCCATTCGCCAGCCCGCTGCCTATTGCGGCATTACCGGACTCAAGCCAACCTATGGTCGCGTCTCGCGCTATGGCATGATCGCCTATGCCTCCAGCCTGGACCAGGGCGGCCCCATGGCTCGCAGCGCGGAAGACTGTGCCCTGTTGATGAATGCCATCGCCGGCCATGACTCCCGTGATTCCACCAGCATCGCTCGGGGCGTACCGAATTACAGCGAAGAACTTTCCGCGCCGCTGGCCGGCCTCAAGATTGGCTTGCCCAAGGAATACTTCGGGGAAGGTCTGGCGACAGATGTCGGCAATGCCATTCAGGATGCCATCAAGGTATTCGAAGGCCTTGGCGCCACTGTGCGTGAGGTCAGCCTGCCGCATACCTCCTACGCCATTCCCGCGTACTATGTCATTGCTCCCGCAGAGGCATCTTCCAACCTGTCGCGCTATGACGGTGTACGTTTCGGCCATCGCTGCGAGAACCCCACTGACCTGATCGACTTGTACAAGCGCACACGCGCTGAAGGCTTCGGGGAAGAGGTCAAGCGTCGCATCCTGATCGGTACCCACACCCTGTCGGAAGGCTTTTTCGATGCCTATTACAAGAAAGCCCAGCAGGTTCGGCGACTCATTCATCAGGACTTCCTCGATGCCTTTGAAGAAGTCGATGTCCTGATGGGGCCCGCTGCTCCGACACCGGCCTTTGACCTGGGCGCCAAGAAGGACCCGGTGTCCATGTATCTGCAAGATATCTACACCATCGCCATCAACCTGGCGGGCATTCCTGGCATCAGCGTTCCCGCCGGCTTCTCCAACGGCCGCCCCGTAGGCTTGCAGATTCTCGGTACCCATTTCGCCGAAGCTCGCCTGCTCAATGTTGCTCATCAGTTCCAGCAATCTACCGACTGGCACCTGCGCCGCCCTGAGTTCGCCGAGGAGAACGCCTGATGCAATGGGAAACCGTGATCGGGCTGGAAGTGCATGTCCAGCTTGCCACTCAATCCAAGATCTTTTCGGGCTCTTCCACCGCATTTGGTGCAGAGCCCAACACCCAAGCCAACGCCGTTGACCTGGGTTTGCCTGGCGTCCTTCCTGTGCTCAATGAACAGGCCGTTGCCATGGCACTGAAGTTCGGCCTCGGAATCAACGCCGATATTCCAGAGGTGTCGATCTTCGACCGCAAGAACTACTTCTATCCGGACCTGCCCAAGGGCTACCAGACCAGCCAGATGTATCACCCTATCGTCGGCCGTGGCGAAGTGGAGATCCTGCTGGATGACGGCAGCTCCAAGATCATTCGTGTACATCATGCCCATCTTGAGGAAGATGCCGGCAAGTCTCTGCACGAAGATTTCCATGGCATGACCGGCATTGACCTCAACCGCGCTGGCACGCCATTGCTGGAGATTGTTTCCGAACCGGACATGCGTTCGGCCAAGGAAGCCGCTGCCTACCTCAAGGCCATCCACTCCATCGTCACCTATCTGGGCATTTCCGATGGCAACATGGCCGAAGGTTCCATGCGTTGCGATGTCAACGTGTCGGTACGCCCCAAGGGGCAGGAAGCTTTCGGCACCCGTGCCGAAATCAAGAACGTCAACTCCTTCCGTTTCGTCGAACGCGCCATCGCTTATGAAGTGGAACGCCAGATCGAACTGATCGAGGACGGCGGTGAAGTGATACAGGAAACTCGCCTGTACGACCCTGACGCAGACGAAACTCGCGGCATGCGCACCAAGGAAGAAGCCAACGATTATCGCTACTTCCCCTGCCCTGATCTGCTGCCAGTAGTGGTGGACAAGGCTTATGTGGATCACCTCCGCGAGACACTTCCGGAGCTACCGGCCGAAAAGCGCGCACGCTTCCTGAATGAATTAGGACTTTCCGCCTATGATGCCGGTGTGCTGTCCTCTAGCCGCGAGACTGCCGAATATTTCGAACGAGTCAAGGATGTATGCGGTGATGCCAAACAGGCAGCCAACTGGGTACAAGGTGAGCTTTCTGGGGCGCTCAATCGCGACAATCTGGATATCGCCGACAGCCCAGTGACGGCAGAAGCGCTCGGAGGATTGGTCGCAAGGGTGATTGACGCCACCATCAGTGGCAAGGCTGCCAAGCAGGTCTTTCAAGCCCTGTGGAATGGAGAAGCCGAAAGTGCCGACGCCATCATCGAAGCCAAGGGCTTGAAACAGGTTACCGATACCAGTGCCATCGAAGCCATGGTCGATCAGGTAATCGCCGATAGTCCTGCTCAGTTGGCCCAGTATCGTGATGCTGAACCAGACAAGCGCGGCAAGATGATCGGCTACTTTGTTGGGCAGGTCATGAAAGCCTCGCGCGGCACAGCCAACCCACAGCAGGTCAATGCCCTGCTGAAAGCAAAACTCGATGCCTTGTGCTGATGCGATTATGCCAAATGAAACGATTGATTTACTTCATCAGCACAGATAGGTTGTCGCTGCTGGTGCGTGACAGTCAGTCAACGTTACTCGAGACATGATCATGACAGGGCCGGCTCAGCCGGCCCTGTCATATATCATTAACGGTTAAGGAAGTTACGATTAAGGAAGTTTCGATGTCAGACGATGTCGGTGCCCGATTGCGGGCTCTGCGAACCCTGCGTGGCATTTCCCAGCGTGAGCTGGCCAAGCGCTGTGGCGTCACTCACTCCAGCCTGTCGTTGATCGAGCAAGGCAAGGTCAGCCCTTCGGTCAGTTCTCTGAAGAAGATCCTTGACGCTATTCCCATGAGTGTCGGCGATTTCTTCACCATGGACCTGGAGAGCAGAAATCAGGTCTTCTACAGTGCTGAAGAACTCGTCGACGTAGGTAGCGGCGATGTCGTCTTCAAGCTGATAGGCGCCAACCGGGAGTCCCGTGCCCTGTCCTTCATGGTCGAGACGTACCCTCCGGGGAGTGACACAGGACGCGAGATGATTGCCCACCAAGGAGAAGAAGCAGGTGTCATTCTCGAAGGGGAAATCGAAATTACCATTGGCGCCGAAACCCGCACCCTTACCGCAGGCGAAGCCTACTATTTCGACACCAATGTCCCCCACCGCTTCCGCAACCCTGGCAACCTACCCTGTCGTCTAGTGAGCTGCGCCACTCCCGCACGAACGTTCTGAATTACTCTTCTTCCAGCACAGGCAGGCGCAGCTCCAGTCCATTGTGAGACTTGACCAGCTGTGGTGCGTCCCCACTGAGGTAGACCCCATGTTCTGACATGCTGCGGCAGGCCATGAACATCATGGCACTTCCCAGCTGCGAGCTATCTACAAGGTCAATGCACGCATAACGCTGGGCCGGCATCATCACCAGGCGGAAAGGCAAGGGCAGAGCCAGGCGATGCGCATGCTCTTCATCAACATGCACGCCAATGTCGATTCGAGGCGCTTCGCTGGCCATCGGGTGATCGTGCAGGATGGCAATAGGCGCGGCGTTATTCAGACGTGCAGGCAAATCGTATGCCCCTTCCACATTCGCCTTCCAGCCATCCAGGTTATCGATGAGCTCCGGCGGCTGGTACAAACGAGTCACGGCAGCACGACGCAACGGAAGATCCTGCAAGCGGACAGAAAAGTGCGGCAGACTATGGCGTTGACGATACAGCTCCAAACGCTGGTTCTGGCGATATTCACGAGGTGCGACCCGATAGCGACGCTGGAAGGCACGCGTAAACGCAGAATGATTGCGATATCCGCAGCACCGAGCAATGTCGTGCACCCCATATGGTGTGTGAATCAACATTCGGGCGGCTTTTTCCAGGCGCAGCATATCCCGATAGGCACTGGGAGATATTCCGAATGACTGACGGAAACGCCGCCGCACCTGTGACGAAGAATATCCCATTCGCGTTGCTAGATCCTCAATACTGAGTTGGCTATTCAGCGTCTCTTGCAACCAGATTTCTGCGCGCATCATTTCATTGAACATGCTCATGCCTCCCTGGGCTTGTAGCCCTGCGTGGCCAGTGCCACATTAGCCTCAATTCCCTTGATTACAGATACAAAAAATCACACAAACAAAAACATCCGCTACACTTGCTTAAAGCCCTCGAATCCGTGAGCGCCTGCCCCCCAACGGGAAGCCATGCATTTCAATAAGCCAAGTGCCAGTGACGAAAAACATGCTTGATAATCAATTGACCAAATCCACTAAAGGAGCTTTGGGCCGGTAGTACAATGGTGAGACATCAACTAGCCATTGACAGGTTTTGTCCCACTTGGCTTTGCTTCCTTCCCGGACGTCTTCTGCCCACTGTGGATTTTCTATCCAGCATGGTTTCACCGTCTCTCGTTACTATTCTTCGCCTTTGCGGCACAGAAAATCTGTCAGACTTTTCTGGGCTCACGCATAGAAATGTCTTTTCAAAACCTGAGAAAATCCCGACTCAGGGTTCAATCCTGATTTCCTGATATCGCCCAGGTAGTTCCCTGCCCCATGTTTTCCGTCACGTGATGGCACGCAGTTTCTCCAAACCCTCTCTATCCACACATCAGGATCGGTAGGTTTGCTTGACACGAGACATCAGGCGGGTACAATGCAGCCGCGTGAAAGGCTACATAGCTCAGTTGGTTAGAGCACATCACTCATAATGATGGGGTCCCCTGTTCGAGTCAGGGTGTAGCCACCAGACACAAAAAAGCCCGCTGATTCGTGATCAGCGGGCTTTTTGCTTCCATCAGATATGCTCTGTCAGCCAGACATGTCTCTCGCTTGCATGTGCCTCCAGCGGCAAGTCAGCATCCTTCTGCCCTGAAAGGCCTGGGGCAACTCGATCAAGACAGCTCAGCTCGGTTGAAGAAGGTCGTCAGAGCACGAATCAAATACTCGATATCCTTGGTACCCGCCGTCTCCCGGATGGAGTGCATGGCCCACTGAGGCACCCCAACATCAAGCGTCGGCACGCCAACTTCGGTGGCCGTTATTGGACCGATGGTACTGCCACACGCCATGTCAGCACGGATGATGAAGGTCTGTACCGGCACGCCTGATTCCTCGCAGATGTCGCGGAACATGGCAGCAGTGGCACTGTTGGTCGCATAACGCTGATTGGCGTTGACCTTGATCACAGGCCCTGCATTGATCTCCGGTCCATGTTCTGCATCATGCTTGTCCTTGAAGTTCGGATGCAGAGCATGCGCATTGTCACAGGAAATCATGCGTGACGACTGAATCAAGCGGATATAGCCTTCATCCCCTGCTTCACCCACCTGGGAATTGATTCGCTTCAGCACATCAGCCAGGAAAGGCCCCTGTGCACCGCAGGCACTGGCACTACCGACTTCTTCATGATCATTGGCCACCAACACCATGCCTTGGCTACCGTCGGCCTCAAGCATGGCTTCCAGGCCAATGAAGCAGGACAGCAGGTTATCGAGACGAGCACTGGCGACCAACTCCTGACCAGCCCCTACCACAGAGGGAGGTTGCAGGTCATGAAATCCGAGCTCGAAATCCAGCACCGAGATATCGGTCAAGCCATGTTGGGCTTCCAGCCATTCCAGCAACAAACGATGGAAATCACCGACATCGCCATGCTGTAGCAAGACCGGAGCCATCTGGGTCTGAGCATTCATCGCTCGCCCTTCGTTGGCCTCACGATCCAGGTGAATCGCCAGGCTGGGAATGATCGCAACGGGAGCAGCGACATTGATCAGCACGCCCTCCAGGCGGCCATCAGCATGGCGGACATGTACACGACCCGCTATCCCAAGGTCTCGATCAAACCAGGGCGCCAGCAATGCACCACCATAGACTTGCACGCCCAGCTGCAGCCATCCGGCAGATGTCTTAGCGGCATTGGTCTTGAGCCGCAGGCAAGGGCTGTCGGTATGGGCGCCCACCATGCGCAGAGTCTCAAGCGGCGCCTTGGGCAGATTCACCGCAATAATCGAAGAGTCATTGCGTGTGACATAAAAACGATCGCCAGGTGTGAGTGACCATGCTTGCGTTTCTTCCAGGCAGCGGTAACCTGCATCTTCCAGACGCCTGGCCATGGTCCTGGCAGCGTGCCAGGGGGTCGGAGAACAGCGCAGAAAATCCAGCAGACGCTCGAGCCTGGGCGAGTGAATAACATCCTTTAACAGGCACTCCTGTGACATGTGCGTCCTCTATGTGCATGATAGTGGGGTCATAGGAACAAACCAAGCTGCTACAATAGCTCGCTCAGCTCTGAAACCAAGGCCTGGCTTCCATGACTTGGTTTCAACGATTGGGTGGTAAACCCGGGGTTGTAAAACTGTTGTGAAACCATGGAACCGCACAGGGTCGGTATCAGACCGACGAGTGTACACGAATCCTGGAGTGCTTCATTGATGAGCCTGTTTGAGTCTGCGGGTCGCGCCTTGGCGCTGTCGCTGCTAGTCGCGGCCCCCACGGCGTTGGCCCTCCCTTCACCAGGGGAAGATCAGCGTCAGGCGGCCATGGAAGTGGCCGAATCGTTACGCTACGGGCACTATGCCGATGTGAGACTCGACGACCAGTGGTCCACTCGCGCCTTCCAGCGTTATCTCGACATCCTGGACAGTCAGCGGGCCTACCTGCTGCAAAGTGATGTCGATGATTTCAGCGATCTGCGCACCACCATGGATGATGCCATCAAGGATGGTTCTCTGGGCCGAACCTACGAGCTTTATGGCCGCTATCAGGATCGTGCCGAAGAACGCCTGGACTGGTTGCTGAGTCAGCTCGACAAGCTCGACATGAGCTTCGACAGTGATGAACGCCTGGTACTGGACCGCAAGGAAGAGCCCTGGGCCAAGAACAAGTCCGAGCTTGATGCACTATGGCAGAAACGTCTGGCCAATGCGGCGCTGACGCTGTCCATCAGCGGTCAGGACGATGATGAAGTCATCGATACGCTGCGCGAACGCTACCAGACGCAGAAACACCGTCTTGAGCAGACCAACGCGGATGACATCCTCACCCTGGTGATGGCGGGTGCAACCAGCACGGTGGATCCTCATACCGAGTATCTGTCACCTCGCCAAGGCGAGTCCTTCGATATCCAGATGCGCCTGTCCCTGGAAGGCATCGGTGCGCTGCTCCAGGCCGATGGCGAATACGTCAAGGTCGCTAGCCTGGTACCTGGTGGTCCAGCGGACAAGGGAGGTTCCCTCAAGCCTGCTGACCGCATCATTGGTGTTGGCCAGGAAGGCGAGAACATCACCAACGTGGTCGGCATGCGCCTGGATGACGTGGTCGAGCTGATCCGCGGCCCCAAGGGTTCCAAGGTGCGCCTGGAGATCGTCCCGGGCGAGTCTGCCGATACCACCCGCTCCACTGTCATCACTATCACTCGAGATACCGTCAAACTCGAAGACCAGGCTGCCAGCAGCGAGGTCATTGAAGTCAAGCGCGAGGATGGTTCCCATAAAGTCGGCGTGATCAAGGTACCGGCCTTCTACGTAGACTTTGATGCGTGGCGGGCTGGCGAGGAGAACTACCGTAGTACCACACGCGATGTCGCCGCGGAGATTGCCAAGCTCAAGGCAGAAACGGTCGAAGGCATTGTCCTCGATCTGCGCAACAATGGTGGCGGCGCTCTGCAAGAAGCCAACTCGATGATCGGCCTGTTCATCGATCGCGGACCTACCGTCCAGGTACGCGATGCCCGTGGTCGCATCAGCTTGTATGGCGACACCGAAAGTGGCACTGACTACGATGGTCCTCTTGTCGTTCTGGTCAATCGTCTTTCCGCTTCAGCCTCGGAGATCTTCGCCGGCGCCATTCAGGATTACGGTCGAGGCCTGATCGTCGGCTCCAATACCTTTGGCAAGGGCACCGTACAGACACTCAACGACCTCAGCTATGGCCAGATCAAGCTGACTCGAGCGAAGTTCTACCGCATCTCCGGTGAAAGCACCCAGAACCGCGGCGTCAAGCCGGACATTGCCTATCCCAGCCTGCTAGATCCGAACCTGATCGGCGAAAGCGCCTTGGACGATGCCCTGCCCTGGGACACCGTGCGAGAAGTGCAATATCGCACTTATGGCACCCCGCGCCAGCACCTCAAGAAGCTACAGTCTCGCCATCAGCAGCGCGCGGATGAATCACCCAATTTCCACTATCTGGAACAACGTGCAGATCTTGCCAGCAAGCTACGCGAACAGCTCACCAGCGTCAGCTTGAACCGCGAAAAGCGTCAGCAGGAAGCCAACCAGCAGGATGACGAAATGTTGTCCCTGGAAAATGAGCGTCGTGAAGCACTGGGTCTGGAGCCACTCAAGGAGTGGAGCGAAGCCCGCGAAAGCGAGGAAGAAGCGACGACCACTGACGAGAGCAAGGAAGATCAGCCGGTTGACCGCGCGGAAGTCGAGGAGTCTGCCGAAATCCTGCTCGATTTTGTCGACCTGGGCCCCAGCTGGCAATTCGCCACAAAGCTCAACTAAAGCAGCAACCTACCTTCAGCAAGCAAAAGAAACCGGGGCAAAGTCCCCGGTTTTTTGTGTTCTTGGCCAGTAGATATCTCGCCAGCCTCAAGAATCCCTTCAGGAAACAAGGCGGAATACCAGTAGGATTTTTCCCAAAACATCCGCTGAAAACCAAAAAAACCACCCTCGGTCTCAGCCCAGCGCTTTGATATTGTCACTGCAGGTAATCAAACCAAGGGAGATAATCGATGGATCACGGCACCCCAGCACCAGTGCCCTCCAGCATGTCGGCCATGCTGCTGACAGGGCATGGTGATATCGACAAGCTGGCCTATCGCAGCGATGTACCCACTCCTACCCCAGGAGCCGGCGAAGTGCTGGTATGCATTACCGCCACAGCCAAGAACAATACCGACCGCAAGGCCCGCGAGGGACTCTATCCCACCAAGGACAAGGGCGAGATGACCTCCTTCGCCATGGGAGGTGAGCCAACACTGACCTTCCCCCGCATCCAGGGTGCAGATATTGTCGGGCGAATCGTGGGAGCAGGAGACGGTGTCAGTCATTCACGCATTGGCGAACGCGGCCTGCTCGATTTCAATCTCTACCCCGACGCTCGTCGTGATATCAACCTGACGCCCGACTACTATGGCCATGGTGCGGATGGCGGCTATGCCGAGTACGTTGTCGTGCCCTCCGATCAGTTTCACCATGTGGCCAACCCCGAGCTTGCCGACGCGGAACTCGCTGCCATGGGCATGTGCTCCTACCAGACGGCTTACCACATGATGACCTCGGCCAGGGTTTCGGCAGGTGAACGTGTCCTGATCAGCGGTGCCAGCGGTGGCGTGGGTACTGCACTGATCCAGTTGTGCCGCATCATCGGGGCAATTCCTTATGCCGTCAGCCAGCGCGAGAAAGCAGATGCCCTGCTCGAACTAGGTGCCGAAGCCGTCATCGACCGTGGCGACCTGAACACCTTTGTCGAGCGAGTGCTCGACGCTACTGATGGCACCCCTATCGACGCAGTGATGGACCTGGTAGGCGGCGAGATGACGGATCGCTTCATTGACACCATGATCCACGACATGAAGGCTCGTACCACCTACCCAAGGCTGTCCATCGCCGGGGCCAGTGGCGGTAACATCAGCGAGATCATGTGGACCCGCATTTATCTCTACCAGGTACAGATCTTCGGTGTTTCCCATGGTACCCGCGAAGAAGCCGAGCAACTGATTGCCTGGATTCGCTCCGGCCAACTCAAGCCCGTACTGCATGCCGCCTTCAAGCTCTCCGAGCTGCATGATGCTGAACGTTATTTCGTCAACCGCAGCAGCAACTTCCTTGGCAAGATCGTGATCGTGCCGGATTCCCAGTGGAGCGAACATGGCGCTCGCTTTTCCCTCACCTCCTCTCCCTCCAATCAGGAGGCTCGCTAATGGAGCAGCGCCTGACCATCAAGCTGATGGATACCCATGCCGGAGGTGACGTCAGCCGCATTGTGCTGAGCGGCATCACGCCACTGCCTGGCGCCAGCGTTCGCGACCAGATGCACTACCTCCGTGACGACGCCGATGGTCTACGCAACCTGCTGCTTTTCGAACCCTACGGCATTCCCGAAATGTCGGTGGACCTGATCGTGCCGGCAACTGACCCTGATGCTGTGGCTGGCTATATCATCATGGAAGTGATGGGTTACCCCATCTATTCCGGCTCCAACACCATCTGCACTGCCACCGCAGTACTGGAAGCCGGTATTGTGGCCAAGCAAGAAGGCACGCAATATTTCGTACTTGAGTCCCCGGCAGGCCGGGTCAATATTGAAGCCCAGGTGGAAAATGGCGTGGTAGAAGCCATTACCTGTGAGGGCCTGCCCAGTTATATCGATACCCACCTCGCCAGCATTCACGTACCAGGCCTTGGAGATGTGACCTATTCAGTGGCATATAGCGGCGGCTTCTATGCGCTGGTGGACGCCACCGAGCTGGGTTTTCAGCTCACCCTTGACGAAGAACGAACCCTGACCGAGTGTGCCCACAAGATTGTCGAAGCCATCCAGGCGGAACGAGGCTTCTCCCACTATACTCTGGGCGACGTGGGCCCCCTGCCATTCCTGCACTTCATGGGGCCAGTCGAGCAAATTGCCGATGATTTCTATCGCTCACGCTCAACCACCTATGTGCATCCAGGAGTCATCTGCCGAAGTACTACGGGAACCGGGACGTCAGCCCGCCTGGCCCTGATGCATCACGAGGGAAAATTGAAGCCTGGAGATCGCCTGGAGACTGTCTCCCTACGTGAGACCGGCTTTATTGGCAAACTTACAGGAGTCCGCCAGGAGGGCTCGCACCAAGTGGTGGAAAACACCATCACCGGCAAGGGCTATGTACTCGCCAGCTCAGAGATCGTCATCAACTGCGACGATCCCATGGTGGAGTGCAGCGGCCTGCGCCATATCCTGCAGGATGACCAACCACCCCGCTAGGCAAAGCGCCTGCCAAGCAACCCCGCGCCGGGGCCTCGACAATGCTGGCCATTTAGATTGCTTTCACTGACCTGATCCGTTGCTCCTCACTGTCAGCACCAAGACACCGGGCCTGTGGCATATACCACAGGCCCGGTGTCTTTTGTCCTTTCGCTATCCTTTCCTTGACCCGTCTTGCCATACCTCAGGCAGCTTCCACTTCATTGCCCTGCTCTCGGGAAAAATCAAAGTCCTTGAACTCCACCAGCATCGAGATACCCGCCCCCAGCACCAAGGCCCAGAACGAAGCACCAATGCCAAGGATCTGCAAACCAGATACGGCAATCAGAAAAGAGAACAGAGCCCCCACCTGATGCTTGCCACAGAACGTCATTTCCATGGCAGAGCTGATCACACGCAACAGCGCAAGCCCCGCTACGATTGCAATGAAGTACTTCGGCATGGCTTCGATCAGGCTCACCACGAAACCATAGAACGGCGCCGCAATAATGAAGATGGCACCTGCAATGACCGCAGCAACCCAACGCTTGTCATGCTTGCCGGCTTCAGGGCCGGAACAGATACCTGTCATCGGCGCAGCAATACAAGTGCTATGTAAATTGAAGAAGGCAGAAATCATGGTGGCAAAGCCACCCACTGCGGTAATGGCGTTAGCCGGTACCTCACGAAAGCCCATGCCCTTGACCAGCCCCACGCCAGCGGGGGTTTCCATTCCCACCAGAATCAGCGTCAGCGGAAGGCCATAGGCGAGAAACGCCTCAAACGTAAAGGTTGGCACAATGAATTCAGGGAAAGTTATCGAGAATTCGACATCGGAGAAATCCACACCAGACATGGCCATATAAGCGATGCCGACCACCATGGTGACAACCAATGGCGGCACCCGGCGCAGATAACGAGCAGAGAAAAAATATGCCAGGATCATTACAACAGCAGGTACCATGGCCGTCTGCAGTGGCATCACCATGTTGGTGCCGAACTTGAGCAATATCCCGCCAACCATAGCCATGACAATCGGCATTGGGATGAGGCGCATGATAATCCCCATCCAGCCGGCCAGGCCGACAACCATCGACAGCGCACCGGCAACCAGCGTCGCGCCCAAGGCAGCTTCTAGACCTACAACAGGAATGATGGCGGCAAACAACAACGCACCGGGAATAGAATTGGCCATCGGCAATGGCAGGCGATAATAGGCTGGCATCAATAAACCGAAGAAACCATTGATCATCAGATAGGCGATGACCCAGATCATGATGAAGTGCGGATCAAGTCCTGCCGCAGTACCAGCACTAATGTGAATCACGCCTGCACTCAGGCCGAAAATCCCGGCCACCAAGCCAGCGCTGACGTTATCGACATTCATGTCACGGATGAATGCTGCGGGCGCACTACGCAGCCCAGCACCATGTTCGATATGTTTCACGGCGACCTCCGAGGAAGTGTTGTAATTGGAGTTATCGCGTGAATTCTGGCCATCACTCCAGGCCCGAACCAATATCGAATGAGTCCTTACCCATACTGTAAAGGTATTTCCAGGAGGTTGCCTGACACCCCATCTCTTATCCCGCCAGCACGCCTAACGACGGATATATCTTCCATATAACAGCAAGTTACATAAATATCACTGCCCCTCTACAGAACAGATCCTTATCCTTGGCCGCAGCATGAAGGACAACCTATGCAGTATTTTGCTGCACTGGCACTCCATAATAGGTTCCTCAGATACTTCATTAGCAAGCAAAATTTGGACAAAAGAATAAGCGGTGCTGAGAGCGAGCAAGACCAATATGTTCAGTGGTCCGACCCACGCCGACCAGAACCATTGAGAAGGAAGGCATCAGCTTTCCAGTGCTTGTCGCTGGTCAATAGTGTCCATGGTGAATCGACGGCGATCTCTAACGACCTCCGTCAAAATAATCCGCATAAACTGATGCAACCCACTCAAGAAATACTCTCACCCGCCGCGATAGCTGCCGCCGTTGCGGATAGACGGCGTGCAGTGGCATAGCGGGTTTTTGCCACTCAGGTAACACTTCCATGAGTTCCCCCCTTGCGAGCATGGGTGCGACATGGAAGCGCGGCAGTTGAATCATGCCACAGCCCTGGCGAGCACTTTCCACATAGCTCGAGGCATCGTTGACCGTCATCCATCCGCCCCCCGGAAAGGATCGAGTCTGGCCATCAATGATCACGTCGAGAGTACTATCCACGGCGTTATTACCCGAGAAGAAGCCAATCACCTGGTGCTTATGCAGTTCGTTCGGATGACTCGGATGACCGGCATGCTGCAGATACTCCGGGCTGGCACAGATCACCTGAGGGAGATCCACCAGCTTGCGAGCTATCAGGCTGGAATCCTCAGGGATGCCGGAGCGTAATGCGCAGTCCACGCCCTCGCCCACCAAGTCCACTTGCCTGTCTCCACTGGTGAGAATCAGGTTCAGCCGAGGGTAGCGATGATGAAACTCCTGAATCCGCGGCAATACAATCAATCGGGCCTGGGCACCATGCATCTCGACACGCAGCACTCCGGCGGGATTATCCGCCTCGGTCCACAGCGTCGTCTCGGCGTCCTCCAGCTCCGCCAATAGATGAACACAGCGCTCATAGAAGGCCCTGCCTTCAGGAGTGATTCGCACCTGTCGTGTGGTGCGCTCCAGCAACCGCACTCCCAACCGCCTCTCCATTTGTTGAATGGCCAGAGTGGCGGAGGCTCGTGGGATACCGAGTCCGTTGGCTGCTCTAGTGAAACTGCCACTCTCCACGATGCGTACGAACAGAGTCATCGCATCGAATCGATCCATAAAGATTGTTTTCCTGTATTGAATAATGATTGCAGACTAGCTGATTTATTCGTGTGGATCGAACGTCAATACTGAGCTCCTCCATTCACACAAGGAGTCGATTCATGGCGAATGCAACTCAACAAGTCGCACTGGTTACCGGGGCTTCTCGGGGAATTGGCCGCGCCATTGCGCTCAAGCTTGCCAAGGATGGTTTCACCGTGGTGGTGACCTATGCCGGCAATGCGAAATTGGCGGAGCAGGTTGTAGCCGATATCAAGGCCAATGGTGGTCACGGATTGGCGCTGCAGGCTGATATTGGCGATTCGATGTCCGTCACCCAGCTGTTCGATGCCGTACTGGAGGCATTCGGGCGTCTTGATGTTGTGATCAACAACGCTGGCGTCATGCAGATGGCGACCATCAGCAGCGACAATGTCGAGATTCTCGACCGCATGCTGGCGACCAACCTTCGCGGCAGTTGGCTGGTAATGGCCAGGGCTGCGGAGGTGCTGGGCAATGGTGGCCGTATCATCGCCTTGTCATCCAGTGTGCTGGCGAAGTCCTTCCCCGCCTATGGCGCCTATATCGCCAGCAAGGCTGGCGTCGAGGGGTTGGTCAAGGTACTGGCCAATGAAATGCGCGGACGCGGGATCACCGTTAATGCCGTGGCGCCAGGACCAGTGGCCACCGAGATGTTCTTCGAAGGCAAGAGCGACGAGCAGATCGCATCGATTGCCGCCATGGCACCACTGGAGCGCCTGGGACAGCCGGATG
>NZ_JAJUFQ010000014.1 GCF_029263665.1 Halomonas sp. | reverse complement strand
GCGTCCTCGACCACGCCCTGGATGGGGGAGAACTCGTGCAGCACCCCTCGATCTTGACGGCGGTCACGGCCGCCCCTTCGATCGACGAGAGCAGCACCCGCCGCATCGCGTTGCCGACGGTCGTGCCGAATCCCCGCTCGAACGGCTGAGCGTAGAACCGGCCGAACCGGTCGGTGAGTGTCTCGCGCTCGAACTCGAGTCGCTTCGGTCGCTGAAAAACCTTCCAGAGCATTGCGTGTGTCCTTTAGCCTGCGAGCCGGACATCCGGCTGCCAGACCTGCATGATTCGGGCACCGGCCTCCCGCCACAGGTCTGAGAGCTGCGGGCCGGCGCCTGGCACGTACGACGTACGGCTTACGGCTTACGGCTTACGGCTTATCATCGCCCCGCAAGATGCGGGGCGATGGTCGTTCTCAGGCTGCTCCAATCATCTTGCGTAGCACATAATGCAGAATGCCTCCGTGACGGTAATATTCCAGCTCGTTGGCGGTATCGATACGGCATAGAGCGTTGAAGCTCTTCTCTCCCTTGTCACTCTTGATGGTCACTGCGACTTCGCCGCCAGGAGTGAGGTCTGCCAAGCCGCTGACGGAGATGGTTTCGTTGCCACTCAGGCCAAGAGTCTGACGGGTTTCCCCTTCGGGAAACTGCAGCGGAACCACGCCCATGCCGATCAGGTTGGAACGGTGAATGCGTTCATAGGATTCCGCCAGTACAGCGCGAACGCCCAGCAGCAAGGTGCCCTTGGCAGCCCAGTCACGCGATGAGCCGGTACCGTATTCCTTGCCAGCAACCACCACCAGTGGCGTACCTTCTTCCTGATAGCGCATGGCAGCATCGTAGATGGCCATTTGCTCGCCACTGGGCACATGGCGTGTTTCTCCGCCCACCACGCCGTCAAGCATCTCGTTCTGAATCCGTACGTTGGCAAAGGTACCGCGCATCATGACTTCATGGTTGCCACGGCGGGAGCCGTAGGAGTTGAAATCCACCACTTCGACGCCGTGTTCCTGCAGGTAACGACCGGCAGGGCTGTCGGGCTTGATCGAGCCGGCAGGAGAAATGTGGTCGGTGGTTACCGAGTCTCCCAGCATGGCGAGGATATGAGCATCATCAATATCCATGATGGGCGCAGGTTCTTTGCCCATGCCATCGAAGAACGGTGGGTGCTGGATATAGGTAGAGTCAGGCGTCCAGGTGTAGACCTCACTGTCAGGGACTTCGATGGACTGCCATACTTCATCGCCGTCGAAGACTTCAGCATATTCCTTGTGGAACATGGCGGTATTGACCTTCTCCACGGCATCTGCAACGTCCTTCTGTGTCGGCCAGATGTCCTTGAGATATACCGGGTTGCCATCGCTGTCTTCACCAAGTGGCTCCTTGGTCAGGTCACAGCGCATATTGCCAGCCAGGGCAAAGGCGACCACCAGGGGAGGGGAGGCTAGCCAGTTGGTCTTGACCAGGGGGTGTACACGGCCCTCGAAGTTACGATTGCCGGACAGCACCGAAGCAACGGTAAGGTCGCCTTTCTTCACTGCTTCCTCGATAGGTGCGGGAAGCGGACCGGAGTTGCCAATGCAGGTGGTACAGCCGTAGCCGACCAGGTTGAAGCCCAGGGCGTCGAGATCATCCTGCAGCTCGGCCGCTGCAAGATAGTCGGTGACGACCTTGGAGCCAGGGGCCAGTGACGTCTTGACCCAGGGCTTGGTCTTGAGGCCCTTCTGGAGGGCGTTCCTGGCCAGTAGTCCTGCCGCCATCATGACACTGGGGTTCGAGGTGTTGGTACAGGAAGTGATGGCAGCAATGACCACTGCTCCGGGATCAAGGCTGAAATTGCTTCCGTTATGGCTGACATCCTGGCTGTCCGCGTGGCGGTAGCTGCGCGTCACCCCCACTGCGGTCTGGCCGCCCTCGGCTTCGAGGTTGGCGCTGCGCTCGTTGTCCACCGACGGATCATCGCTTGCCACCAGTTCTTCAAAGGTGGTTTTGATATTCTTGAGTGCGACGCGATCCTGAGGGCGTTTAGGGCCGGCAAGGCTGGCTTCGACATCACCCATGTCCAGCTTCAGCACATCGGTGAAGATCGGTTCATGACCTGGCTCACGCCACAATCCCTGCTCCTTGCAGTAGGCCTCGACCAGTGCAATCTGCTCTTCATCGCGCCCGGACAGGCGCATGTAGGTCAGCGTTTCGTCATCGACCGGGAAGAAGCCGCAGGTAGCGCCATATTCTGGTGCCATGTTGGCGATGGTGGCGCGATCGGCCAGAGGCAGGTCCTTGAGTCCGTCACCATAGAATTCGACGAACTTGCCGACAACGCCTTTCTTGCGCAGCATCTCCGTCACCGTCAATACCAGGTCGGTAGCCGTGATACCTTCCCGTAGCTTGCCGCTCAGCTTGAAGCCAATGACTTCGGGAATCAGCATCGATACCGGCTGACCCAGCATGGCAGCTTCCGCCTCGATACCACCGACCCCCCAGCCAAGCACACCAAGTCCATTGATCATGGTGGTGTGGGAGTCTGTTCCGACCAGAGTGTCCGGATAGGCCCAGGTCTTGCCATCTTCCTGCTTGGTCCACACGGCCTTGCCCAGGTATTCGAGGTTGACCTGGTGACAGATGCCGGTACCGGGAGGTACGACTCGGAAGTTATCGAAGGCGCGCTGGCCCCAGCGCAGAAACTCATAACGCTCGCGGTTGCGCGTCATCTCTAGAGTAACGTTGTCCTTGAAGGCGCTGGGGTCGCCAAAGTGATCGACCATCACGGAGTGGTCGATGACCAGGTCCACCGGTGACAGCGGGTTGATGCGTGATGGGGCTTCTCCAAGAGCCTCCACGGCAGCGCGCATGGAGGCCAGGTCGACGACCCCGGGAACACCGGTAAAGTCCTGCATCAACACGCGAGCAGGGCGATAGCCGATCTCCCGGCTGGAGCGGCCTTGTTGTTGCCAGTCAACCAGGGCTTGAAGGTCATCCTGGGAAACACTGGGATCACTGGCGAAGCGTAGCTGGTTCTCGAGCAATACCTTGAGTGTCATCGGCAGGCGCTGAATGTCGCCCAGTACTTCAGCAGCCCGAGACAGGCTGTAGATGGCGTACTGGTGGCCGGCCACATCCAGTGTTTGCAGGAAATCGTGCTGTTGGTCAGTACTCATGATGTTGTCCCTCGGTCACGGTATTGGTTGAAGAACAGGTGAATAACAGCGTACGTGAATTTTATTTGTTGGCGAATCATTACCAGCATACACCCGTCCTATCCTTGAAAGCTCGGAGCGCCGTCCCCATCATCATTCTTCCACTTGAGAACGCGAGGGCGTCGTGGACGAACATCGCTTACCCACTTGGCCCGTTGTCTGTCCTTATTGCGATTCACGTTTCGACCTGCTGGTCGATGTTTCGCAGGGCAGCCATGAAACCTGGGAAGACTGTCCCCGTTGCTGTGCGCCGATTCACCTCAAGATCGAGATAGTGTCGGTGTCGGGGGAAATCGGCTCAGTGATCGTGGGCTCTGACAATGATGTCATCTGAGGCTAGGCCTTACAGGTGACATCGTCATTGCGGCGTCACGACGCGGACGACACAATAGGCGCTGGCTATATGTCTCATGACTCTAGCTGATTGGCAGATCATGGTGCTTATAACCTAGAGTGGACACCCCAAATTTTTCACTGTCCTTTAAATTGCTTGAATATGGAGTAGTGCATGAGCGTACTGGTAGGACGTCAAGCCCCTGACTTCGAAGCTGCCGCTGTCCTTGGCAACGGTGAGATCGTCGAGAACTTCAAACTGTCCGACAGCAACGGCAAGTTGCGCGTATTGTTCTTCTGGCCGCTGGACTTCACCTTCGTGTGCCCGTCCGAAATCATTGCTCACGACAACCGTCTGCAGCAGTTCAAGGAGCTGGGTGCTGAGGTCATCGGTGTGTCCATCGATTCTCAGTTCACCCACTACGCCTGGCGCAAGACCAGCCCGGACGCTGGTGGTATCGGTGAAGTCGGTTTCCCGATCGTGGCGGACGTCAAGCACGAGATCACCAACGCCTACGGTATCGAGCATCCGGAAGCTGGCGTTGCCATGCGTGCTTCCTTCCTGATCGATGAGGATGGTGTCGTGCAGCATCAGGTGGTCAACAACCTGCCGCTGGGTCGTAATGTCGATGAGATGCTGCGTATGGTCAAGGCGCTGCAGCACCACCAGAAGCATGGTGAAGTCTGCCCGGCTGGCTGGGATGAAGGCCAGGAAGGCATGCAGGCCGATGCCGTGGGTGTGGCCAAGTATCTGAGCACACACTCCAACGAGCTGTAAGCAGTAAAGACCGCGGGGTGGCCACCAGTCATCCCGCGGTACGGATTGGGTCATGTCCATGCTCGACGCGTGGCTATCACCGAATCCGTTTGGGGGTTCTCCCCTGGCATAGCGAGGTTAATATGAGCGAAGTGCGCCATGAGCGTCTGATCATTCTGGGCTCCGGTCCGGCTGGCTATACCGCTGCTGTATATGCGGCGCGTGCAAACCTCAAGCCGTTGCTGATTACTGGCATTCAGGCTGGCGGTCAGCTGACTACCACCACTGATGTGGATAACTGGCCTGGTGATGATGCGGGTGTACAGGGGCCGGAGCTGATGGAGCGCATGAAGCGTCATGCCGAGCGTTTCGATACCGAAGTGCTGTTCGACCATATCCATGAAGTCGAGCTGCGTGAACGCCCCTTTGTGCTTAAAGGTGACAATGGCAGTTACAGCTGTGACGCTTTGATCATTGCGACCGGTGCAAGTGCCCGCTATCTGGGTTTGCCCTCCGAGCAGCAGTTCATGGGCCAGGGGGTTTCCGCCTGTGCGACCTGCGACGGCTTCTTCTATCGCAACCAGGAGGTGGTCGTGGTGGGAGGCGGTAATACGGCGGTGGAAGAGGCATTATATCTGTCCAACATTGCCTCCAAGGTCACTCTGGTGCATCGTCGTGACAGTCTGCGTTCCGAGAAGATTCTGCAGGACAAGCTGTTCGACAAGGCCGAGAACGGTAACATCGATATCGTCTGGAACCACACCCTTGATGAAGTGTTGGGTGACAATAGTGGCGTGACCGGTGTGCGTCTCAAGTCCGTGGAAGACGGATCCACTCGTGAGATTGCGGCTCCGGGGTTGTTCATCGCCATTGGTCATAGCCCCAATACCGGTATCTTCGAAGGCCAGTTGAACATGAACGGCGGTTATATCGAGGTGCAGTCAGGTCTGGAGGGCAATGCCACCGCGACCAGTGTGCCGGGCGTATTTGCTGCTGGTGATGTCATGGACCATGTATATCGCCAGGCTATTACCTCCGCAGGCAGTGGCTGCATGGCAGCCCTGGATGCCGAGCGCTATCTGGATGGGTTGAGCGGCTAGTCTTGAGCGACTGGCCTTCGAGCGTCGACAGGAAGTCTGCTCATAACTGGGGCCTGTCGACGCCTAGATTGCTGTATCAATATCTGCGAGCTGCACCATCCGAACCATATTCGGAATGGTACGGCTCGCAGTCGTTTTTCAGACCTCACATTTTCTGACAAGGTCAAGCACGAGCCCAGGCTTTTCAGTAGTGTGGCGGTAGTTCATCCTCCGGCCCGGGGGCTGGCCCCAGGCTGTCCGCAGAGCGTAGCTCGCGCATGCGCTCCTGCATCATTCGTGATAGACGCTCCAGTTCCATCAGGCGGCGCTCCTGCTGCGCTATAGCGGCATCCAGGGTATCCAGCCAGTGTTCCTGATAGGCCAGGCGACTTTCGATGGCTTCCAGTCGTTGTGCCGTTTCGGCGGACGACTCGGTTGTCTCCGTGATAGACTCTCGCTGCGGTGTGTCATTGTTCATCGTGTCACCCGCCAAGATCCGCACGGCGCCCCAAGCAAAGGAGGCAGGGGAGTGGTGAAGGGTCTCATGGTCATTCCACCTATTTTCACTATAAAAGAGAGTATTCAAGGTCCATGAAGAGAAGGGTTATTGTCCGTTGCAGTCTTGTCAGTTTGTTGCTGGCGACACCGTCTCCATTATTGATTGCCCTGATGATCAGTCTGCTTACCGGGATTACTGTAGAGGAACTGGTAAACCTGGCGGAAGATGACAAAGTGCTCACTGGTTATCTTGGGGCAGTTGTGGCGGTTTTCGCCTTGCTCATGGTCGCTACCCTGGCCACCAATGCTTTCACGCCACAGTTGGCCAGCCAGGCAGAGTCCCTGGATGATGATCGCGAGATCGGTGAAGTGAAGTGGTTCAACGTCAACAAGGGATATGGCTTCATTACCCGAGCTGGCGGTGAGGATGTATTCGTGCACTTCCGAGCCATTCGCGGCCATGGCCATCGTACACTAGCTGAGGGCCAGAAGGTCCGTTACTACGTTGTCGAGAACGAGCGTGGCCTGCAGGCCGACGATGTCACCGTGATTACCTGACCCGTCTGCTGACTTGCGTTACGCTATACACCAGCGCCCCGCGATTGCGGGGCGCTGGTGTTTCTGGTTCTAGCATCGATGCTTCTGATCCTAGCATCAATGTTTCAGGTTCCTGAGTCCGGCCAGTCGATAGCACCTTCGCTACCATCCGGCAATACCTGAAGGAAGCGGTCTGGATCATCACCTGGCTGCCAGCCACCCAGAGAACAACGCACCTCGCACCCTAGGGCTTGAGCCGCGGCTCTTGCACAGTCGCTATCGCTGGACCAAGGTGTGGCAGGGCTATCGAACCACAGGCTGGCAAACCCGTCGGCCGCCTTGGTGACCAGCATGACAGGGATATCGTTGCCATTCCGTTCACCCGTTGTCAGCCACTTGGACTTGCCTCGAGCTGTCAGCGGCAGCGCCTGGATCGCGTCATTCAGCCAGGTATTGATGCGCTCGATATCGGCGTGTGCCAGATAGATCTCGATATCCGGGTAGTTCTCATCCATCACCATGCGTGATCCCCCAATGGCCATCAGTGGCGAACAGTCGCACCAGGATGGCTTCGTAGATCCGGCTGAGATCATCCAGATCCGAGGCCTGTACCCGTTCATCGACTTGGTGGATGGTAGCATTGAGTGGCCCCAGCTCGACTACCTGGGTACCAAGTGTCGCGATGAAACGGCCATCCGAGGTGCCTCCACTGGTGGACAGCACGGGGCGGATGCCGGTGATGTGCTCGACACCGTCCACGGCTGCCTCGACCAGGGCACCTTCTCGTGTCAGGAAGGGCTGGCCGTTGAGCGTCCAGTCAATATCGAAGTCCAGGTCGTGTTCACGCAGGATCGATTCGGTGCGTTGACGCAGCGCCTCGTCCGTTGTCTCCGTAGAGAAACGGAAGTTGAAGATGGCTTCAACCTCTCCGGGAATCACATTGGTGGCTCCGGTACCTCCGCGAATATTGGAGATCTGGAAGCTGGTGGCAGGGAAACTGTCGTTTCCGGAATCCCAGTGCTCATTGGCCAAGGCATCCAGTGCGGGAGCAATCTGGTGGATAGGATTGCGCGCCAAGTGTGGGTAAGCCACATGGCCCTGTATACCACGTACACGCAGTACCCCGCCTAGCGAACCGCGCCGACCATTCTTGATGACATCACCCAGGCGTTCCGTGGAGGATGGCTCGCCGACGATACAGTAATCGAGTCGTTCGTTACGTTCGCGTAGATGCTCGACGACAGCCTTTGTGCCGTCTACGGCAGGGCCTTCTTCATCGGAGGTGATCAGAAAGGCGATGCGGCCGTCGTGCTCGGGATATTCGGTAATGAAGCGTTCCACTGCCGTTATCATCGCGGCCAGACTGCCTTTCATGTCTGCTGCACCGCGCCCACGCAGCATGCCATTGGCATCAATGACAGGCTCGAAAGGTGGGGTTATCCACTGGCTTTCCGGGCCGGTCGGGACAACATCTGTGTGGCCGGCAAAGGCCAGCACTGGGCCATGATGGCCATGTACTGCCCAGAAATTTTCCACATCGCCGAAAGGCAAGCGCTCGACATGGAAGCCAAGGCGCTCCAGGCGCTCGATCATCAGAGCCTGACAGCCAAGATCGTCTGGGGTTACGGAAGGGCGTCGGATCAGCTCCAAGGCAAGTTCCAGGGTGGGCGACAGGTTCTCGGCGTTATCAATGTTATCGGTCGTGGACGTCGTGGGCATAGGTATCTCGAAGCGGATGGTCTCCACGGATGCGGCGGCAACAAGCCGCCGCATCCAGAGGAAATCAGTTATGGGCGTGGAGAGCTTCGTTGAGTGCGATGGCACTCTTGTTGGTCAGGCACTCGATACGACCATTCTGGGAGTTGCGGCGCAGCAGCAGGTCGGGCTGGCCGGCCAGTTCGCGAGCGGCCACTGTACGCACTTCCTGGCCCTTGTCGTCGAGCAGAGTGACTTTTGCACCTGCCGTGATATAGAGGCCTGCTTCCACGGTGCAACGATCGCCCAGGGGAATTCCGATGCCGGCATTGGCACCGATCAAGCAGCCTTCGCCAACAGAAATGATGATGTTGCCACCGCCGGAAAGCGTGCCCATGGTCGAACAGCCGCCGCCCAGGTCAGAGCCCTTGCCGACCACGACGCCCGCGGAAATTCGGCCTTCGATCATACCCGGTCCCTCGGCGCCGGCATTGAAGTTACAGAAGCCTTCATGCATGACGGTGGTGCCTTCGCCAAGGTAGGCCCCCAGGCGTACTCGTGCGGTATCTGCAATACGCACGCCGGTCGGTACCACGTAATCGGTCATCTTGGGGAACTTGTCGACGCAGTCCACGGACAGGGCTCGACCTTCCAGGCGCGCCTTGAGCTGGCGTGCAGGCAACTCCTCGATGTCGATGGCGCCTTCATTGGTCCAGGCGATGTTGCGCAATAGGCCAAACATGCCGTTCAAGTCCAGGCCATGAGGCTTGACCAGGCGATGGGATAACAGGTGCAGCTTGAGATAGACCTCCGCTGCGTTCTGGGGCGGAGTGTCCTCAGCCAGGAAGGTGGCGACCAGCGGGCGCTGGCTCGCTGCCAGGTGCTCGGCCAGTTCTGCCTGGTCGCCATGGCCGGCCTCGCGCAGTGCTGCGGCCAGTGCAGCGCAGTGCTCCGGCAGGAAACTGACCACGGCGTTGCCGCCGGGGGCATTGAGTGCCTTGGCAGCAGCCTCGGTCAGGCTGGCCTCTGGATTGATCAGTGGTGCCGGGTAGTAGACCTCCAGCCAATCGCCCTGAGTGTTCTGAGTACCAATTCCGAGAGCAAAGCTAAGCATGGGGTTGTTTCCTTGAAATAATATGATGAAAGGTGTGTGAGCGAGTGTTTTCAGACAAGCCTGGGTTTCATCGGCTGAGTTTCATGGCCAGGGTCTCACAGCGCGTCGTAGTCGGCTTGCTTGAAGCCGACGAGGATGCGCTCGCCTAGATCGAGCAAGGGACGCTTGATCAGTGTCGGGTTGGCAAGGAGCAGCGCTTTGGTCCGGGGGATGTCGCCACCCTCGACTGCAGCCTTGTCTTCATCGGAGAGGCTGCGCCAGGTAGTGCTGCGTTTATTCAGCGTAGTGGCGAGGCCAAGCTCCGCGAGCCATCGATCGAGCAGCTCAGCGCTGAGTCCATCCTGACGCAGGTCGTGAAACTGGAAGGCATGGCCTTTGTTCTCCAAAGCCTTGCTGGCCTTGCGGCAGGTGTCGCAGTTCTTGATTCCGTAAAGTGTCAACACGATGTTCTCCAATCTGGTGATCCCGAGCCTGTTCAGCCCTGCTCGATGAGTCGGCGCAGACGTTCGGCAGCTTCGCGGGTTGGCTCCAGTTCGTCGACCAGTGCCAGGCGCAGGTGCCCACTCCCTGGGTTGATGCCATCCTGGCCTGGCCTGCCCATATAGCTTCCAGGCAACACACTGACATGAGCGTCGGCAAACAGGCGGCGAGTAAAGGCTTCGTCATCACCACCGGGAACCGATGGCCATAGGTAAAAGCTGGCCTGCGGGATAGGGAAATCCATGACGGGCGACAGGATATTCGTGACTGCTGCGAACTTGGCTCGATAGGCATCGCGATTGTTGCGGACGTGCTGTTCATCATCCCAGGCAGTGATCGATGCCAGCTGGACGGGGACAGGCATGGTGCAGCCATGATAGGTCCGGTAGTGGCGGAACGCCTTGATGATCTCGGCATCTCCCGCCACGAATCCGGAGCGCATGCCGGGCAGGTTGGAACGCTTGGAGAGACTATGAAATACCACGCAGCGCCGGAAATCATGACGGCCCATGGCGTTGGCAGCCTGCAACAGCCCAGGTGGTGGAGCCTGTTCGTCCAGGTACAGTTCTGAATAGCACTCGTCCGAGGCGATGATGAAGTCGTGCTCATCTGCCAGGCGGATCAATTGCTGGAATTCTTCGATGGGTGTCACTGCACCTGTCGGGTTGCCTGGCGAGCAAAGATAGACCAGCTGGACATCCCGCCAAGTGGCTTCATCCAGCGCAGCGAAATCTGGGCGGAAGCCATTGTCGGCGCTGCAACTGAGATACAGTGGCGTACCACCGGCCAGCAGTGTGGCGCCCTCGTAGATCTGGTAGAACGGGTTTGGTACAACCACCCGAGCAGGGCGCTGGCGATCAAGAGCAACCTGGGTGAAGGCAAAGATGGCCTCGCGGGTGCCATTGACCGGCAATACCTGGCTTTCGGCATCCAGACCAGCCAGGTTGAAGCGGTTGGTCAGCCAGTGTGCGATAGCCTGGCGCAACTCCGGTAGCCCGGCCGTGGTCGGGTAGCGAGAGAATTCGCTCTGATTGGCCACCAGGGTGTCAAGCGCCGCTTGATAGGGCGCATGCTTGGGCTCCCCGATGGTCAACGGAATGTGTGAAAGGCCCATGGGGGGCGTAAGTCCTGCCTTCAGTGCCGCCAGGCGCTCGAAGGGGTAGGGCTTGAGAGCGTCGATATCAGGGTTCATGAGTGTCCAGGCGCGCCTTCAGGCGTCGCTGTATGCCAAGCGTGTATGCTGACGCCTTCTCGGGGCGCAGGATGCGTAAAACGCACCGGACCACGATTATAGGGAAGCTGGCAGGCGGCCTCAAATGCCGTGGACTGGCGAATCTTTGGCGGGAGAGCCACGAAGACGGGAGAAGCTATCTTTTATCGAGCCCTGTCTCGAGTGGACGGGGGCTCAGGGCATATCTCATTGATGTCAGTCTGGCTGTTCTTGTGGCTCTTCCTTCTCATGGGAGAGTTGATGGTAGACGCCGATGGTCGAGGTAGAAGGATACTGGTCCTCGTCAATGACGATGATGGCGCCGCGCGTCGGAATGATATCCTGACGGGAGATGTCCCAACTTCCTTCGGCGCTGGTCTCGAACGGAACGCTATTGCTTTGATACGGGGAGAGACCGGTCACGAGTTGATCACTGGCAGTGCTGATATAGCGGCTATAAGGGAAGCTGGAAGGCCCTGTGTCGAGCTTCTCGGGCTGCACCAGTACCATGGTGTCACCACGGTTCGGGCTCAGGACCACGCCGCCCGAGTGGGCCAGCAGGGTGCCGCTGAGTGAGGAGTTGTACCGGACCCCCGACTTTTCTCGACTGACATCGATACCGAACAGCGTGGCAGGCGTCTTCCATTGCAGGTTCGTGGCATAGTCATCCAGAGCTGTGCCTTGTTCTCCCGCGACGCTGGCGTTGGCCTGATAGTGGATCTGGCGATTGGGCCCCAGTTCATCGGAAACACTGGTACTGAAGCGTGGTTGATTCTGTGTGTTGGGGCTTGGCGTTTCTGTGCCTGATCCCAGTGGAATGCTGATTCTGGCCATGTAGTGGCTGTTGGGGACCTTGTCCTTCACATCCTGGCCTGCTGTCAGGCGCAGGTTGCCCCAGGTAAAGTCGTGGCGATAGCCCAACTGGTAGGTAGTGACGCTGTCGGTGTCGTCCCAGTAGTGGCGATCAATGCCGCTCAGGTCCAACTGTCCCCAGCCCCCCAGGGGTTGGCTGATGGTCATCTGCAGGCGATTGCGTTCATTGCTGTCATCCTGACGTGCGGAATAGTCGGCAAGGCTTACATAATCTTCGCTGGAGAAACGGTAGGCAGTGAGGGCGACGGATGTGTTCGTGGTATCCAGGAGATGATGGTATCGGATGCGATAGTTCTCGCCTCTCAACGTGCTATTGTCGGGATGAGTGTCGAGGATGTCGTCCGCCCAGGCGGATGTGATATCGGCGCTCAGTTCTCCCAGAGGGGTCGCACTCGTGCTGCCCGCCATCAGTGATGCGTAACCATCAGAGAAGATGCTTCCGGTGTACAGGCTGGTGCTGTTGCTGAGTCCATGCCGCCATGTGGTCTGACTGAACCAAGGTGCATCAGCATGCTGCAAGGCACGTACGCGTCCAAGGCTGAAGGTGTAGCTCGACGTTCCGGGGCGTGACAGTCCCAGGTCGGGATGGTAGGGCACACTGAAGGAGCGCACCGTGCCATCTTCCTCCTGGACCGATACGTCCAGGTCACCAGAGTTCCCGGGAGAGATCAGGTCATCAATGATGAACTCACCAGGTGACACCTTGGTCTCGTAGATCACGGAACCTTGCTGCATCACCGTAACGGTGGCGGGAGTATTTGCCATGCCGCGTATTACGGGGGCGTATCCGCGTTGGTTCCTGGGGCGCATCTGGTCATCGCTACGCAATTGGATGCCGTCGAAGTTGACGCCCTCGAACAGCTCTCCCGGCGTGGCGTACTGGCCCAGCGTCAGGTAAGAGTTGAGCTGCTCCAGATCACGCTGGGCGTAGCTGCGTGTGGCGCCATATTGGCTGGACTGCTGATTTTCCTGTCTGGTGTTGGCTGTATGGCGCAGGCGCCAGGAACCAGCATTGAAGCCTAGCGTCAGGTTGGCATTGTAGCGATGGTCAGAGTGGTTGGCGGGCAGTTGCCCGTAACTGGTGCCGATATCATAGGACAGGAATCCCGCTGTGATCCCACGGTTCCTGTTCACTCCAGGGTGTTCCGGAGCATCCATTGCGTCACTTGTGGGTCGTGTCGAGGGCGCAGGAGACTCGCTGACAGGATATACCAGTAACTCCTCGGCCAGACTGGCTGGCTGAGAGGGCGGTGTCAGAGCCATGGCGGTGCCTGGTGCGAGCAGCAGGAGCCACAGGGTTCGCTGTCGCAAGGCGCGAGTGATACGGAATACAGGTTCAACCATGGGATAACAGCAGTCAGTCACGATGTTGATTGCGGCCCCTGGCCCAGCGTTTCTGCGCGTGCTTGCTTGGCAGACCTGCGTGGGAAAGGGGCCGACGTCCATGTCATGTCATCGGGTTTCCGATCTTATCCAATATTCTAATGGATATGACATGGAAGAATTGACCATGAGCAACTTGTGGTGAAATTCAGGCAGCAATGCTGGACAGTGGATGAGATGGGGTGCTACCGCCCCTAGAGGCTTAGTGTCTCGATCAGGCGCTGACGGAGTCTCTGCTGTCGTTGTTCATCGGTAATGGGATTGCCTTCACGGTCGGTAATGTAGAACACGTCCTCGACACGCTCGCCCAGGGTGGCAATCTTGGCCGCAGACAGCGTGATACCAAGCTCCATGAAGACACCGCCTACGCGGGCCAGCAGGCCAGGGCGGTCGGGAGCGATCAGTTCGAGCAGAGTGCGCTCTCCGTTGGAGTCCTGCTCGATGGCGACTTGAATAGGTACCTGGAAATGTTTGAGCTGTCGCGGTGTGTGGCGGGTGACGATGGTCGGGTAGTCGTCAGGATCATCGAGTTCCTCGACCAGATGGAGACGAATGGCATCAAGACGAGCTGGGTCGCGGATCGCCTGGCCCTGTTCATCCAGCACGATGAAGGTGTTGAGTGTCCAGTTGTTCTTTGAAGTGGCGATACGGGCGTCATGGATCGACAGGCCAAGCTGTTCCATGGCAGCGGCGGTAGCTGCGAACAGGTCGTCAACCGAACGGGCATGGATGAACACTTTGGTGCCGCCTTCGGCCATGTCGGCGGTAGGCGCGTTGATCAGTACCAGAGGCAGGTCCTGTCCGCGATGGGCAAGCATGCCCTGGGTCTGCCATACCACCTCGCTGGGGGCATATTGCAGGAAATAATCTTCGCCGAGTGATTGCCACAAGGCGGACACCCTTGCCATGTCCGCTCCCATGGTGGCGAGCAGGGAATGGGCTTCATGGCGAGTTTCACGTACCCAGTCGGTTCGTGCCAGCGGATTTTCCAGGCCCCTGCGAAGGACGCGGCGGGTTTCTGAATGCAACTGGCGGAGAAGTGAAGCACGCCAGCCATTCCAGAGTGTCGGGTTAGTGGCGGTGATATCGGCCACGGTCAGCACATAGAGGTAGTCCAGGCGAATCTCGTCGCCGACAGTGGAGGCGAAGTCGTGTATCACCTCCGGGTCCGTCAGATCGCGTTTCTGGGCGATCATCGACATCAGCAGGTGATGTTCCACCAGCCAGCTGACCAGACGAGTTTCCCAGTCGGACAGGCCATGGCGTTCAGCGAAGGCTTCAACGTCGCGTGCTCCAATGATGGAGTGGTCTCCGCCGCGCCCTTTGCCGATATCGTGGAACAGACCGGCGATCCACAGTATTTCCATGCTGGGCAACTGATGGACCAGTGGAGCAGCCACCGGAAAGTCTTTCTTGGCATCGGGCTTGCGGAAGCCGTGCAGACACTTGAGCAGGCGCAGGGTGTGGGCATCCACGGTGTAGATGTGGAACAGGTCGTGCTGCATCAGCCCTACCGCCTGACCAAACTCCGGCAGGTATTTTCCGAGTACACCGTAGCGGTTCATGCGCCTGAGCTGGCGGGCCACATTGCCCCCTGACTGGAGCAGTGCCCGGAATAACTCGCGATGGCTTGGGTTGGCGCGATAGCGATCATCGATCAGGTGGCGATGGTCGCGGATCAGACGGATGGTATCGGCACGTACACCTTCGATTTCGGGGTGTTCAGCCATGAGGTAGAACAGTTCGAGCAGCGCTGAAGGTGTGTCGCGGAATACGCTGCGTGAGCGCGCCTGGATGTACCCCCCCGTGACCTGGAAGCGTTCGTTGAGGGGATGGGTTTCCAGAGGTGTCTCGGAGCGCAGGATAACCTCGTCGAAGTGCTGCAGCAGCATGTCATTAAGCCCCGCAAGGGCGGTGACATGGCGATAGTAGCGCTTCATGAACTGTTCGACGGCCAGTCTCTCGGGCGTGTCGCGATAGCCGAATAGTTCGGCAATGGCGCTCTGGTGATCGAACAGCAGGCGGTCCTCGGCACGGCCGGTGATCATGTGCAGAGCGTAACGGACCTGCCACAGAAACGCTTGTCCCTGACTCAGGATGAGATGCTCGGCGTCGTTCATGAACCCCTTGGCGACGACTTCTTCATAGCTTTCTGTATCGAAATGGCGCTTGGCCACCCAACCGATCATCTGGATGTCACGCAATCCACCGGGTGAGGTTTTGACATTGGGTTCCAGGTGATATTCGGAATTGTTGAAGCGGTGGTGGCGGGTGATTTGCTCCTGCCACTTGGCTTCGAAGAAGCGGTCCGCTGGCCACATGTGCTCCGGTGACAGGCGTTCGCGCATGGCCTGGCGCAAATGATCCGAGCCGGCCAGCGTGCGTGATTCAAGCAGGTTGGTGATGATGGTGATATCTGCTTCGGCTTCGCGTTCGCAATCATTGAGCGAACGTACGCTATGGCCGATTTCGAGGCCGATGTCCCAGAGAAAGGTAATGAAGTCGGTGAGAGGTTCCCTGAACGGAGAGTCGTCATCATCTTCCAGCAGGAACATCAAATCGATGTCGGAATGAGGGTGCAGCTCTCCGCGGCCGTAGCCCCCTACAGCAAGCAGAGCGATACCCGTGTTAAGCTCGGGGTAGCGAGACCAGGCCATGACCAGCAGGTGGTCCAGGCATTTTGCGCGCCCCCGCACCAGGTCGCGGATATCGGAACCTTTGAGAAAGTGTTCATCGAGCCGTGCCTGGATCTCTTTCAGCGCACCCTTGAAAGGTGCAATGGGAGAGCGCTGGCCTTCGAGCTGTTGACGAAACTCCTCGAAATCGAAGAGATCAAGTTCCTTGGCGAAGCGATAGTGGTGCAGGAGCATATAGGCGCCTCAGCGCTCTGACTGTCAATTAGGACTGTCTGTAAGGTGATTCGCGCTCAATGATACCGCGTTGAGTGCAGTCTCGCAGATAACATCCGCTGAGGCACGAGGCGGGTCAAGCAGCTCCGGGTGATTTTCACCTCACAGGAGCGGCTGTTGATCCACGCTATCCTGCTGCTCGCTCATGGGGCCGCGTTGTCGCTGCTTAGTCCGAGGTTCCTGCCGTTTGTCGGTAGTCCCTCTTGCCCGGCGACACCCCATGATGCCTTCAGGATGATGCCAGGAAAGACAGATCCTCGTCACTTCGCGCAGTGAGCACCTCGACACCAGTTTCCGTGACCAGCAGGGTGTGTTCCCACTGAGCCGTCAGGCCCTTGTCCTTGGTCACGGCGGTCCAGCCATCACGCAACACCTTGGTGCGGTAGTCCCCGACGTTGATCATCGGTTCGATGGTGAAGCACATACCGGCGGCGAGCTCGATGTCAGCTTCGGGAGCATAGCCATCATAATGCAGTATTTGAGGATCCTCATGGAAGCCGGCGCCAATGCCATGGCCACAGAAGTCCTGTACGACCGAGTAGCCGTTGGCCTTGGCGTGATGCTCGATGGCCTGGGCCAGCTCGGACAGGCGCACGCCTGGGCGTACCAGGGCCATGCTCTTGTACAGGCATTCCTGGGTAACCCGTGACAGGCGTTCGCCCTGGATGGTCTCGCCGATGATGAACATCATGCTGGAATCGCCGTGATAACCGGCAGCTGTCTTGACAGTGACATCGATATTCATGATGTCACCTTTCTTGAGCTTCTTGCTGTCATCCGGAATGCCGTGGCACACCACATGGTTGATCGAGGTGCAGATCGACTTGGGGAAACCATGATAGTTGAGCGGGGCAGGAGTAGAACCGAGCTCGTTGACAATGTAGTCGTGGCACAGGCGATCCAGGTGGCCTGTGCTGACACCAGCCTGGACATGTGGTGTGATCATTTCCAGTACGCTGGCAGCCTGGCGGCCTGCTTCGCGCATCAGTTCGATTTCTTCGGGCGTCTTGATGGGTACGTTCATGGAATCTCGGATCTGGGTGATAGCACCCCGGGGAAAGCGGGTCCGCATCAATGGGACCGCAAGAAGCCCGAGGGTAAGCTGGGAGCCGTCGCTTTGGAATATGGCATATGCGCACCATGATTCGTGGCTATCGTGCCGAGCGACTTCAACTCGAAGGCTATCCATGGTATAAAGCTGCGCGCTTTCCTGCAATGCGCCGTTCCCTGTCAATGCATTCTCCTGTTGTTTTGATTTGTCTTGATGGCTTGGTTCTTGATTGGTCTGTCCCTGACAGTGCAGTAGAGATCAGGAATACAAGGACTCAGCGATTGGAGAAGAATACCGGCAGGGTGGGGCGGTGGAATGCGTTTATGCTTAATAGCCTTGAAAACACACATGCACCGTCACATGGTCCCGGGTGCCGTTGGTTCGTCCGCGGTCGGATCCATGGGGTGCGTGGAGGCCTAACCCGATTGTTCAGGAGTCATCCATGGCACATGTCAACATGCGCGACCTGCTGAAGGCAGGCGCACACTTCGGTCACCAGACCCGTTACTGGAACCCGAAGATGGGCAAGTTCATCTTCGGCGCTCGTAACAAGATTCACATCATCAACCTTGAGCATACTCTTCCTGCGCTCAATGAAGCGATTGATGTGGTCGAGAAAATGGCTGCTTCCAACAACAAGATCATGTTCGTTGGAACCAAGCGCAGTGCAGCCAAGGTCATCAAGGAAGAGGCGACTCGTGCTGGTCAGCCGTACGTCAACCACCGCTGGCTCGGCGGTATGCTGACGAACTACAAGACCATTCGCCAGTCTATCAAGCGTCTGCGTGACCTCGAGGCCATGCGCGAAGATGGCACGTTCGAGAAGCTGACCAAGAAAGAAGTCCTGATGGCCACTCGTGAGCAAGACAAGCTCGAGCGTTCCATCGGCGGCATCAAGGAAATGGGCGGCCTGCCCGATGCACTGTTCGTGATCGACGTCGATCATGAGCGTATTGCCATCAACGAGGCCAACAAGCTGGGTATCCCGGTTATCGGTATCGTGGATACCAACTCTGATCCGGACGGCGTCGACTACGTGATCCCGGGCAACGATGATTCCATCCGCGCCATCCAGATCTACGTCAAGGCCATCGCCGATGCTTGTGGCCGTGCGAAAGAAGGTCGTCCCGATGAGTTCGTCGAAGTGACCGACAGCGAAGGCGACGCCGCCGCCGCTGCCGAGTGATCTTCGGCCCGCCTGGGCCAGCGGTCGTCTGACGACCCACGCCGACAGGCGCAAAGGGGGCCGTGGCCCCCTTTTCTCTACTCTGGCCATGCCGCGTGGGCTGCATGGCCAACCGACATTCAGGTCGAACCATTCAGAGGTGAATACCATGGCAGCTATCAGCGCCTCCCTGGTCAAGGAACTTCGCGAGCGCACCGGACTTGGCATGATGGAGTGCAAGAAGGCACTCAGCGAAGCCGACGGTGACATTGATCTCGCTATCGAGAACCTGCGCAAGAACTCTGGTCTCAAGGCCGCCAAGAAAGCGGGACGTACCGCTGCTGAAGGCGTCGTCGTGACTCGTGTTGCCGAAAACGGCAGCTATGGTGTCCTGGTCGAGATCAACTCCGAGACTGATTTCGTTGCTCGTGATGACAACTTCAAGGCCTTCGCCGACAAGGTTGCCGATGCCTTCTTCGCTGCCAAGAGCGAAGATGTTGCTGCTGTGACTGCCGGTGAACTGGAATCCGATCGTGAAGCCCTGGTGCAGAAGATCGGTGAGAACATCGGTGTGCGTCGTGCTGCCGTCATCACTGCTGCTGAAGGCAACCTGGTAGGTGCCTATGTTCACGGCGGCCGTATCGGTGTGCTGACCGAGCTCAAGGGCGGCACCTCTGAAGCCGCCAAGGATGTTTCCATGCACGTGGCTGCCATCAATCCGGCAGTGGCACGTCCGGAAGACATGCCGCAGTCTCAGCTTGATACCGAAAAGGCCATCATCCTGGCGCAGCCTGACATGGCTGGCAAGCCGGAGCAGATCGCCGAGAAGATGGTGGAAGGCCGTCTGAAGAAGTATCTGGCAGAGAACAGCCTGACCGAGCAGCCCTTCGTCAAGGATCCCAACGTCAGCGTTGCCGAATTCGTCAAGGCTGCTGGTGGTGAAGTGGTTGGCTTTACTCGCTTCGAGGTGGGTGAAGGCATCGAGAAGGAAGAGGTCGACTTCGCCAAGGAAGTCATGGAACAGGCCAAGCGTAGCTAAGGTCCCGGTTCCATACTGTGATATCACAGTAAAGATGGCGTGCGCGAAAGCGCACGCCTTCGTGTATGCGCCACTGGTCGATACACCGGGCGCTCACAGTACGCCGAACGAGACCTTTTCTGGTTTGGCAGCAGGCCCCAGTCAATTGCGGAGACATGCTATGAGTAGCGCCGATTCCTCCCTTATCTCTAAAGTCGACAAGCCTCGTGCTGATTCGAAGTACAAGCGTATCCTGCTCAAGCTGTCCGGTGAGGCGCTGACTGGTGACGCCGATTTTGGCATAGATCCCAAAGTGCTCGATCGCATGGCTCTGGAGATAGGCCAACTGGTTGGTATTGGGGTTCAGGTCGGCATTGTGGTGGGCGGTGGTAACCTGTTCCGTGGAGCGGCCTTGCATGAGGCAGGTATGGAAAGGGTTACCGGCGACCATATGGGCATGCTGGCCACGGTGATGAATGCCTTGGCAATGCGCGATGCCCTGGAGCGTTCCAATATCCGTTCCCGGGTGATGTCGGCAATTCCCATGAGTGGTGTGGTGGAACACTATGACCGCCGTACTGCTATTCGCTATCTCACCTCCGGTGACGTGGTGCTATTCTCGGCTGGTACCGGCAACCCCTTCTTCACTACTGACTCTGCAGCATGTCTGCGCGGTATCGAGATTGATGCCGATGTGGTGATCAAGGCCACCAAAGTGGATGGTGTCTATGACAAGGATCCGGTCAAGTATCCGGATGCGGTCAAGTATGACCAGTTATCCTACGATGATGCTCTTGACCAGAAACTTGGTGTTATGGATTTGACCGCCATTTGCCTGGTGCGGGACCATGATATGCCTGTCCGGGTATTCAACATGAACAAGCCTGGCGCTCTGCTCAACCTGGTGGTGGGCGGCAAGGAAGGCACGCTGATCGATAGAGGGTGACATCGTGATCAACGAGATCAAGAAAGATGCGCAAGAGCGCATGCAGAAGAGCATTGACTCTCTGCACCACAACTTCAACAAGATCCGCACCGGTCGTGCACATCCCAGTATTCTGGATGCGGTGCAGGTCGATTATTATGGCTCCATGACTCCGATCAATCAGGTCGCACAGGTCAATATAGAGGATGCTCGTACTCTGACCGTGGTGCCCTGGGAGCAGGCCATGGTGCCCAAGGTGGAAAAGGCCATCATCACTTCTGAGCTAGGTCTGAATCCTTCCACTGCGGGTAACGTGATTCGCATACCGATGCCGATGCTGACTGAAGAAACGCGCAAGGGCTATATCAAGCAGGCGCGCCAGGAAGCGGAAAACGCACGTGTGGCGGTGCGCAATGTGCGTCGCGACGCCAACAACGACCTCAAGGCCCTGCTCAAGGAGAAGGAAATCTCTGAAGATGAGCAGCGTCAGGCCGAGGACGAAGTGCAAAAGATCACCGATCGCTTCGTGGCTGAAATCGACAAGGTGCTGGCGTCCAAGGAAGAAGACCTGATGCGGGTCTGACGCCGGCTCGCCGCGTCATTCCCGAGGCTCGCCGCACGTGCCGGGCCTCGGGGCTTCTGTTTACTTCCATGCGAGACATCATGACGTCACCGCAGCCTCCTAAACCGTCTTCTTCGGACTCCTCTTCATTGCGTCCTCTGCCGGAATCCGTCAGTCAAGTGCGCCATGTCGCCATCATCATGGATGGCAATAATCGCTGGGCTCGCTCTCGCGGCATGTCCGGAGTACGTGGCCACCATGCTGGTGTCGAAGCTGTGCGTGCTGTGATTCGTCGTGCCGCCGAGCGCCGGATCGAGATGCTCACTCTGTTTGCTTTCTCCAGCGAGAACTGGAAACGCCCGGCTGCTGAGGTCAATGCCCTGATGGAGCTTTTCCTGATGGCGCTGAAACGAGAGGTGAAGAAGCTTCACCAGCACGATATCCGCCTGTCAGTGATCGGTGATACATCCGGCTTTTCCACGGCTATTCAGAAGCGCATCAACGAAGCTCAGGAACTGACCAGGGATAATACGGGTCTCCATCTGGTCATTGCCGCTAATTATGGTGGCCAGTGGGATATCGCTCAGGCCGCGAGACGGCTGGCCGAGCGAGTGGCAGGCGGTGAGCTGGATCCTGAAGCCATCGATGAGCGCATGTTTGGCGAGCAGGTATGCCTGGGGGCTGCCCCCCCTGTAGATCTGTGTGTTCGCACCAGTGGAGAGTTGCGAATTTCCAATTTCCTGTTGTGGCAGATGGCTTATGCTGAGCTGTATTTCACTCCGACACTGTGGCCGGACTTCGATGGTGACTCCTTCGATGCCGCCTTGGAAGAGTTCTGTCAGCGTAAACGCCGTTTCGGCATGACCGACGAACAGCTCGAGGCTCAAGGTGCTTAGGCAAAGGGTCATTACCGCAGTCTGCCTGGTGCCTGTGGCGCTGGCGGGACTGTTTGGACTGGATGGCGGCTACTTTGCCCTGTTTACCGCCATGATTGTACTGTTGGCAGGGCGCGAGTGGGCCAATCTGGCAGGAGTGGCCTCTGGAGCAGGGCGCCTGACAGTTGTTGCAGCTCTGGCAGTTGCCATGGCCCTGCTGTGGTTCAGTGGTCAGTCGCAGGCTGGATGGGTTCTGGTCATTGGTGCTCTGGGGTGGGCACTCAACCTGTGGTGGGTGATCGGTCATCCCGAACGTGAAGCACAGTGGTCTTCTACTACCATGCGCCTGGCCATGGGAGGCTGGGTACTGTTGCCTACCTGGGTCGGCTTCAATGTTCTGCGTGACAGCGGCGGTGTCTGGCTGCTGTTTGTCCTGCTCCTGGTCTGGTGTGCAGATACCGGCGCCTATTTCTTTGGTCGTGCCTTCGGCAAGCGCAAGCTGGCACCCAAGGTCAGCCCAGGAAAGTCGTGGGAAGGTGTACTGGGTGGCATGGGGGTGACTGCGTTTCTGGCGGTGATCTTTTCGCTATGGCAGTCACTGGACCTGGAGGCCACCATTGTGCTGGTAGTGGTAACTCTGGGCGTGACATTGACGTCGGTGCTGGGCGATCTACTCGAAAGCATGCTCAAGCGCCATCGTGGTCTCAAGGATTCCAGTCAGCTGCTGCCAGGGCACGGAGGTATCCTCGACCGTATTGATAGCCTTACCGCTGCGGTTCCGGTATTTGCTCTGTTCTTCAGTTGGCTGGTGATGGCATGAGTGTCGCTGCGGTCAACTCAACTTCCCGGGATAAAGGTCTGTCGAGAGGGGTTGTGGTGCTGGGTGCCACTGGCTCGATCGGCACAAGTACTCTCGATGTCATTTCCCGCCATCCCGAGCTTTATCGTGTGCATGCACTGACGGCACACAGCTCTCGGGAGGCATTGTTGCAGCAGTGCTTGACACATCGTCCCGATGTGGCCGTGATCGATAGTGCTGAAGATGCTGATTGGATGGCGACCCGGTTGCAGGAAGCAGGTGTGGCCACCGAAATGCACCACGGTCAGCGGGCTCTAGAAGAAGTAGCAGGGGCCCCAGAGGCGGACGTCGTGATGGCTGCCATCGTGGGAGCGGCGGGATTGTTGCCAACGTTGGCTGCTGTACGTGCCGGCAAGCGTGTACTACTGGCCAACAAAGAAGCGTTGGTGATGTCTGGCAGCCTGTTTATGGGGGCCGTGGAAAAGAGTGGCGCAACATTGCTGCCTATCGATTCTGAACATAATGCCATCTTCCAGTGTCTACCTGGGCACCATCGCGGGGGATTGACCCATCATGGTGTCACTCAGTTGCTGCTGACTGCCTCTGGTGGTCCTTTTCGTGGCTATGATCGCGAGCGACTGGCAACGGTGACGCCTGACCAGGCTTGTGCACACCCTAACTGGTCCATGGGGCGAAAAATCTCGGTAGATAGTGCCACGTTGATGAACAAAGGGCTGGAGCTGATCGAGGCCTGCTGGCTGTTCGATGCTCGTCCGGATCAGATTCAGGTAGTGGTGCACCCCCAGAGTGTGATTCATTCCATGGTGGCTTACAGTGATGGCTCGGTGCTGGCACAGTTAGGTAATCCGGATATGCGTACGCCGATTGCCTACGGCCTGTCCTGGCCTGACCGTATTGATTCAGGTGTCGAGACATTGGATCTGTTCGCCGTGGCGCGGTTGGATTTTGAGCCGGCGGATGAGAGTGCGTTCCCTTGCCTGAGGCTGGCGCGTGAGGCAATGGCCAGTGGAGGTGTGCAACCGGCCGTGCTCAATGCGGCCAATGAAGTGGCCGTGGCCGCTTTTCTTGACGGTCATATCGGGTTCAATGATATTCCAGCGCTGGTCGAGCAGGTTCGTGAAGGTGTCGCTGAGGGTGGAGCAGAAACCCTTGAGGCGGTGCTGGAAGCCGATCGTCATGCCCGGTGTCTGGCTCGTGCATGGCTGGAACGAAAAAATGGGTGAACCAGCGTGTGCTAGATGGCCCTGTTGAAGGTTGTATTGACCGCCCAGGCTGGGTAGTGCCGTGGGGAACCTTTGCCCCCAGGCATTGCCCGAGAGTAAGGTGGCGGGTGGGTCCATCGCCTTTAGCGCCGTTGCTTCGGTGTGAGGATTAGCCAAGGAGAAGACTTTGGGTCTGATTCAGAATGTGTTGGCTGTGATCGTAGTGCTTGGCCTGCTGATCACTTTTCACGAGTTTGGCCACTTCTGGGTCGCACGTCGCTGCGGTGTGAAGGTGCTGCGCTTTTCCGTAGGCTTTGGTAAGCCGTTATGGTCACGCTACGATCGTCACGGCACTGAGTTTGCCATTGCAGCCATCCCCTTGGGTGGCTACGTAAAGATGCTGGACGAGCGCGAAGGAAATGTGGATCCCTCCGAAAGAGGGCAGGCGTTCAACAATAAGTCGGTATGGGCGCGCATTGCCATTGTGGCTGCAGGGCCCATAGCCAACTTCCTGCTTGCCCTGGTTGCCTATTGGGCGCTTTTCGTGGCAGGTACCACTACCGTAGCGCCAGTCGTGGGCGAAGTGACTCCAGATTCTCCTGCGGCTCAGGCTGGCCTGGAACATGGTCAGGAAATTACTGCCATACAAGGGGCAGAAGTACGCTCCTGGGATGAAGTCAATCTGAAGCTGGTTTCCATGATTGGCTTGAGCGGCAATCTCGATGTGACGGCCCTCGATGTATCGGGGAGCACGCCACGTCATTATTCCCTTGGGGTATCCCGGTGGTTGGTGGGCGAGGATCCACCAGATCCTCTGGGTAGCCTGGGAATCGAGCCTTGGCGTCCGGAAATGCCTGCGGTGATCGGTCAACTGGTGGCTGGAGAGCCGGCAGAGCAGGCTGGCCTGCAAAGTGGGGATCGAGTGATCAGTGTGGACGGTGAGCCAATTGCTGACTGGCTGGCCTTGGTGGATGTCGTGCGTGCTCATGGCGGCAAGCCCATGAAGGTAGAAGTGGAGCGTGAAGGTGAACGCCTTCCCCTGAGCCTGACGCCGAAAGTGCAGGAACAGGAAGATGGCAGCCAGCATGGTTACATCGGAGCAGGGGTAGCCCCTGTGGAGTGGCCTGAAAAGTGGCTGCGCGAGATTCGTTATGGTCCCATTGGAGCGGTGGGCGAGGCATTCTCCAAGACAGGAGAGATGACCTTGTTGACCTTCGATGCTGTGCGCAAGATGCTGGTCGGGATGATTTCTCCGAGCAACTTGTCCGGCCCCATTACCATTGCACGGATTGCGGGGGATACCGCTCGTTCAGGGCTCGAGAGCTTCGTCAGCTTCATGGCTTATCTATCGATCAGCCTGGGAGTGCTCAACCTGCTGCCCATCCCTGTGCTCGATGGTGGGCATCTACTGTATTACTTCATCGAAGCCGTGCGTGGGCGTCCTGTTTCTGAGCGGGCCCAGGCAATAGGCCTGCGAATCGGGGTGGCGCTGGTAGGTACCCTGATGGTCATGGCGCTGTACTTCGATTTAATGCGGCTATAGGGAACGATTTATTCATGGTGGTTGACGATGTAAGGCCGGTGATGCCCGTGAGCGCAGAAGTGGCTTGTAAGTGCTTTTCTTATGAGCATTTTTAGCGCCCTCGACAACCTGAATATCGGGTGCTGCAACGAATCAGCGTTGTCCTTGCCATGGCTGGAAGGTTGTCAGTAACCCGTACAAATGTATATGGTGCGTGTTTGGATTGGCACGCCGACTCAACGCGAGCGAAACGACTGCATGAAAATCAAGACCATCGGATTGGCGACACTGCTGGCGACCTGCTCTCAGGTAGCTCTGGCAGATTCCTTCACCGTGTCGGATATTCGCGTGGAGGGCCTTCAGCGGGTCTCTGCTGCGTCCGTCTTCAATGCTTTCCCTGTCAACGCTCGCGATCAGGTCGACGATCGTCAGTTGGCGGATGCTGCACGAAAGCTGTTTGCTACCGGGCTGTTTGATGATATTCATCTTGCCCGCGAAGGCGATGTGCTGATCATCGAGGTCGAAGAACGTCCGACCATCTCTGCGCTCAACATTGATGGCAACTCTCAGCTCAAGGAGGAAGACCTGCGCACTGGCCTCAAGCAAGCTGGTATCAGCGAAGGTCAGGTACTGCAGTTGTCTTCCATCGATACCATGAAGCGTGAGCTGGAAGGGCTTTACCAGTCCCAGGGTCGCTACAGTGCTCGTATCGATACTGACGTCACCCCGGTGGGTGCAGGGCGTGTGCAGGTCGATATCCATATCCACGAAGGTGCGGTAGCCAAGATTCGCCAGATCAATATCGTGGGCAACGAGGCCTTCTCTGACGAAACTCTGCAGGATGTCTTCGAACTGGAAGACCAGCCCGGGATGTTCTTCGGCTGGTTCTCCAGTGATGAGTATTCCCGTGAAGCCTTGGCCGGTGATCTGGAGCGCTTGCGCTCCTATTATCTGGATCGTGGCTATGTCAATTTCGATATCACTTCCAGCCAGGTTTCCATCAGTCCGGACAAGTCGCGCATCTTCATTACCATCAACGTGGATGAAGGCAAGCGCTACAAGATTGGCGATATTTCCTTCGCTGGTGACCTCAAGCTGGCTGAAGCTCAGGCGCGAGACCTGCTTCAGATTCATAGCGGAGATGTCTTCAATCGCAGTCAGGTGGTGGCATCATCCGAAGCCATGCGCTCTCGACTGGGTGCTGAAGGCTTTGCCTTTGCAGAGGTCAATGGCATTCCTGAGGTGCGCGACGATGGCAAGACCGTGGACCTGAGTTTCCAGGTGACACCGGGGCGTCGTGCCTATGTTCGTCGTATCAACTTTGTCGGCAACACGACCACCAAGGATGAAGTGCTGCGCCGCGAGATGATCCAGATGGAATCGGCTCCGGCTTCCACCGAGTCCATCTCACAGTCTCGCCAACGCCTCGAACGTCTGGGTTTCTTCAAGCAGGTCGAAGTGCAGACCGAGCCAGTGCCAGGCCAGCCTGACCAGCTCGATGTGACCTACAAGGTCGAGGAGCAACCTTCCGGTTCCATCTCTGCGAGTCTGGGGTACTCGCAGAGTGCCGGTGTCATCTATGGGGCTGCATTGTCCCAGAACAACTTCCTGGGCAGCGGTAACCGGGTCAATGTCGGAGCCCAGAAGAGTGATACCTATACCAGCATCAACTTCGGTTTCACCGATCCCTACTGGACGCTGGACGGCATCTCTCGCGGTTATAACTTCTACTACCGTGAGACGGATTATGAAGACTCCGATATTTCCACATACTCCACCGATGCTCTGGGTGCCGGTATCAACTTTGGCTACCCGATCAACGAGCTGACGCGGATGAACTTCGGGGCCAATGTCGAATCGCTCCAGATCGACACCTACGATGACACCCCGTCGGAGATCGAACGTTACGTTCGGGATGAGGGCGACAAGGCCGATACGCTGTCGCTGACAGGTAGCTGGACGCGCAATGACCTTAACCGCGGAATCATGCCTACTGCGGGTAATTACCAGCGCCTGGCCCTGGAGCTGGCGGTACCTGGCAGCGATGCTGAGTACTACAAGGCCCGTGCCGAGGCCAAGCACTTCTTCCCCCTGAATGAAGAACAGACACTGTCGCTGAAGTTCAGTGGCCAGCTTGGCTACGCCGATGCTCTCAACTCCAATGATCCTTATCCGTTCTACGAGAACTTCCTGGCCGGGGGGCTTGGCTCGGTGCGTGGTTATACCTCCAACACCCTTGGACAGCCGACGACCACGCGCAATGAAGGCGATGATGACACCCTGGGTGGTAACGTTCTGGTCCAGGGAAGCATGGAACTGATCTTCCCCATGCCTTTTGTTGAAGACAAGCGCTCTGTCCAGCCGTCGCTGTTCGTTGATGCCGGTAATACCTTCCTCACGGAATGCTATGACGTTCTGGAAGGGGATGAGGATCGCCGTGAGTGCAGCTCCGGAGTGGATCTTGGCGACCTGCGCTACAGTGCGGGTGTCGGGGTGTCTTGGCTGACACCGGTGGGACCGCTGACCTTCAGTGTGGCCAAGCCGCTCAACGAGAAGGATGGCGATGATACCCAGGTATTCCAGTTCTCCTTGGGTCAGACGTTCTGATGTATTTGCTGCGCATCTTTTCGTACTCCGCTATGTGGCCAGTACTCTTGTTGGCTGGTCTGTTGGTGTTATGGGCGCCAGCGGCAGCGGCGACCGAAGTAGCGGTTCTTGATTGGCGCAAGGCATTGCTGGACTGCAATGATGCGCGTCAGGAAATGTCCCAGCTGCGCACTAGCGTGTCGGACAAGCAGCAGGAAGCGCAGCAGTTGGGCACTGCACTGGAGAGGTTGTCGACGCGCCTTGAGTCAGACACCACCAGCGATGCTGAAACACATATCTTGATGCAGGAGTTTCAGCAGAAAGGGCAGCGCTTCGATCAGTTGCGTCAGGAAATCCTGGTTGCTCGGCAGGCTGCCGAAGAACGCTTTCTGGCTCGGCTGGAACCCAAGATGGACCAGGCCGTCAATCGCGTCATCGCTCGTCATGATATCGACATCCTGGTCGACCCCAACGGGGTGTTGCACAGTACCCGTGACCTACCGGATCTAACCGGAGAGGTCACGGAGCTTCTCAATACGTTATGATCCTGTTGAGTCGTATGCGGATGTCAGTTATTTCCGATAGGAATAAGCCTCTGCGCCAAGACTGCTGCAAATGATAATTTTACGCATCGACGGTGATCAGGGTATTGCACCCAGATATGAAACAGTGTTTTCCTAGCGGCAATGTCACCGCTCCACGGGCTCCCATGAAAGATACACGAAAACCCCTATCTCTTTCCGACATAGCCGACCGTCTTGGTGCTCGCCTGGAGGGTGACGGGGAGCGTCGTATCTCTGGACTGGCAACGCTCAAGGACGCAGGGCCGGAAGATATTACTTTCCTGGCCAACCGGGCCTATCTCAAGGATCTGCCTGGGACGCGTGCTGCTGCAGTGTTGCTGCGTCCTGAAGACAGGGATGCCTGCCCTGTGACGGCTCTGGTGCTGGACAATCCCTATCTTGGCTATGCTGAGCTGTCGCGTATGCTCGACCCCCTGATCAATGCGCAGCCCTCTGGCGTGCATGCCACGGCAGTGGTCGCCGAAGGTGCCGTGCTGGGTCAGGATGTCAGCATTGGAGCTCAAGCGGTCATCGAGGCTGGAGCAGTTCTGGGTGACGGCGTGACCATTGGCCCGGGCTCTGTAGTCGGGGCGGATAGTCAGATCGGTGAGAACAGTCTGCTACATGCCAATGTCACCGTCTATCACGGCGTTGTGGTGGGAAAACGAGCCATTCTGCACAGTGGTTGTGTGATCGGCGGTGACGGTTTTGGTTTTGCCCATGATGGAGCAGGTTGGCGGAAGATTGCCCAGCTTGGCGGTGTGGTGCTGGGAGATGATGTCGAGGTCGGCAGTTGCTCAAGCATCGACCGTGGAGCCCTGGGCGATACCGTGATCGGCAATGACGTCAAGATCGATAGTCAGGTGCAAATTGCCCATAACGTCCATATCGGTGACCACAGTGCCCTGGCGGGTTGTGTTGGCATCGCTGGCTCCACGCAGGTCGGTCGACACTGTATGCTTGGGGGGGGGGTCGGTCTGTCTGGACACCTGACCATCAGCGATGGGGTTCAGGTGACAGGCATGAGTCTGGTGACCAACTCGATTCTCGAGCCCGGGGTGTATTCATCGGGAACCGGTGCGATGGAAAACAGCCAGTGGCGACGCAATGCCGTGCGCTTCAAACAATTGGACAGCATTGCCAAACGCGTCAGCCGACTGGAAAGAATGAGTGGGGAGAAGGGGGACTCTGGGACAAGCTGAAAGATCAGCAGCATTTTCCAGGCTTGAGGGTCTACCGCTTGCCGGTATAATCCTTCGCGCGCCGGGAACAGGTGTCCAGTGGTAGAGGAACCTTCCACTACGCTGCCTTCCTGAGGGAAGGATTTCAGTCATTTCAGAGGTCGCTACGATGGTTATGGACATCAACGAGATTCGCGAATATCTACCCCACCGCTATCCTTTTTTGCTGGTGGACAAGGTCACGGAGTTGACCATCGGTGAGTCCATCGTTGCCTATAAGAACGTCAGCATCAACGAGCCGTTCTTCAATGGTCATTTTCCCGAGCACCCCATCATGCCTGGGGTGCTGGTGATCGAAGCGCTGGCCCAGGCCTGCGGTATCCTGGGCTTCAAGACCGTCAACAAGCTGCCTGCCGACGGTTACGTCTACTATCTGGTAGGCAGCGACAACGTACGTTTCAAGCGCCCCGTGATGCCTGGCGATCGCCTTGAGCTGCGGGCCCAGGTCGAACGTACCAAGCGCGGTATCTGGAAATTCCAGTGTCGGGCCAGCATCGATGGAGAAGTGGCCTGCGAAGCCGATATCATCTGCGCCGAGAGGAAGATTGCTTGATTCATCCGACCGCCATCGTAGACCCCGGCGCGCGCCTGGCCGACGATGTCGAGGTGGGACCGTTCACTGTGATCGGCCCCGACGTCGAGATCGGTGCTGGCTCCGTTATTGGTCCCCATGTAGTGATCAAGGGACCAACCGTACTGGGGAAGCGTACTCGCATCTTCCAGTTTGCCTCCGTAGGGGAAGACTGCCAGGACAAGAAGTACAACGGTGAGCCTACACGCCTGGTCATGGGTGACGACAATGTCATTCGTGAAGGCGTCACGTTGCACCGGGGTACGGTTCAGGATCGCAGTGAAACCACTATTGGCTCGCGCAACCTGTTCATGGCCTATGTGCATGTGGGACATGACTGCGTGATTGGTGATGACTGTATTCTAGCCAACCAGGTGACCCTGGCTGGCCATGTTCATGTCGGTGACTTTGCCATCATCGGAGGCTTGTCTGCCGTTCACCAATTCTGTCATTTTGGCCCTCATGCCATGGCAGGAGGTGGCTCGATCATCACCAAGGACACTCCAGCCTATGTGATGATCAACGGTAGCCCGGCAGCCGCCCATGGTCTCAACCTCGTTGGCCTCAAGCGCCGGGGTTTCTCTGCCGAGGCCATTCGCTCTCTGAACGAGAGTTACAAATTGGTCTATCGCCAGGGGCTGACAGTGGATCAGGCCCTAGGAGAAATCCGCTCGCGCTTTTCTCTACCTGAGACGGAAGTCTTTGCCGCCTCCATCGAATCATCAACCCGGGGAATCACCCGCTGACGGCGGGGGAGGCTCTATCGTGAGCGACCCTGCCTGCGTTGGAGATACCCAAATGGCCGCGGCTCGCACGCCGCGGCGCGTATATCTGGTTGCGGGTGAACTTTCCGGTGATATCCTGGGTGCCAGTCTGATGCGTGCTCTCAAGGCACGTTATCCTGAAGCCGAGTTTCGTGGCCTAGGTGGGCCGCGCATGCAGGCCGAAGGCATTCACTCGCTGTTTCCGCTTGAAGTGTTGTCTGTCATGGGGTTGGTGGAGGTGCTCAAGCATCTGCCTGAACTGTTCCGTGTACGGCGAACCTTGCGTGAGGACGCTCTGGCTTGGCAGCCAGACATCATGATTGGCATTGATGCGCCTGACTTCAACCTTGGTCTGGAACGTCAGTTGCGACAAGCGGGGATCATCACCGCGCACTACGTCAGTCCCTCGGTCTGGGCCTGGCGCCAAGGACGAGTGAAAGGCATCGCCAGATCGGTGGATGCGATGCTGACCTTCCTGCCTTTTGAGGCAGAATTCTATGTCGATCATAAGGTGCCCGTCGCCTTTGTTGGTCACCCTTTGGCTGATGAGCTGCCGCTGGGCGGCAATAATGACCGCCAGGAGGCGCGTGCGGCCTTGCGGCTTGAAGAAGCTGGAAGGGGAGAGGTTGGCGAAGTGCTGGCGCTTCTGCCTGGTTCACGGCGCAACGAGATTCGTTTCATGGGAGCGACGTTCCTCGATGCTGCTCAGCGTCTGGTCGAAGAGCGCCCTGAACTGCTGGTGTTGATTCCCGCTGCAACGCCGGAGCGGCGTACCCAACTTGAAACGCTCCTGGCCGAACGTCCCGCGCTCCAGCGCAGGGCCGTATTGCTGGATGGCCAGGCACGTGAAGCGATGCTGGCCAGTGACGTGGTGTTGTTGGCTTCTGGTACCGCGGCTCTGGAAGCCATGTTGTGTCACCGTTCGATGCTGGTAGGTTATCGTATGGCCCCCATGACCCATACCATTGCGAAGTTCATGGTCAAGACACGGTGGATTTCGTTACCGAACTTGATTGCACAGGAATCTCTGGTACCAGAGCTGATTCAGGATGAGGCTTCAGTGGACGCGATCAGTGCACGTCTCTCTGCCATGCTTGATGATGACCAGGGACGAGCGGATCTTGAAGCGCGATTCAGCGAGATGCACCGGACACTTCAACGGGATGCCAGCCGCCGTGCAGTGGATGCCATTGAGGCGTTGGTAGCTGGCCGTGAGCTACCTGCCAGTGTGTCGCCTGACATTCTGAGAGAGACGCGCTGAGAAAAATGGATGAGGAGCGTTTCTGGAATGGCTGAGGGTGGAATGTCTGGAGATAGCAGGAAACGATCAACCAAGGCCTCGCCGGGAAAGGCTCGCAAGGCATTGCCAGAGCTGGTGGTAGATTACCAGGGAAGCCTGCTGGCCGGAGTGGATGAGGTAGGTCGCGGTCCTTTGGTTGGTGCGGTGGTGGCTGCTGCCGTGATTCTTGATCCTGCACGTCCGATTGATGGCCTGGCCGATTCCAAGGTTCTCAGTGCCAAGCGACGAGAGGCACTGGACGCTCAGATCCGCGAACAGGCATTGGCCTGGTGTATCGCAGAGGCCTCGCCGGCAGAGATTGACAGTTTGAACATCTATCATGCGACCCACTTGGCCATGCGCCGGGCTATCGATGGTCTGAACGTGGTACCGGAATATCTGCTGGTGGACGGTAATCGCCTGCCCGGGCATCATATTCCTGGCCAGGCAGTGGTAAAGGGAGATGCTCGTCATAGCGCCATCGCTGCGGCTTCGATCCTGGCCAAGGTGGCTCGGGATGCTGCTATGCTAGCTCTGGACACTCATCATCCCGACTATGGTTTTGCGCGTCACAAGGGCTACCCGACACCGGAGCACCTGGCGGCTCTGGAGCGCCTGGGGCCACTGCCCGAACATCGTCGCTCCTTCGCTCCAGTCAAGAGGCAGTTGGCTCTGTTCTAGGTTGTAAGTACAGGTCGTAAGACACTTGGTTGTGCAGTAGTGCGCAGCAATGAGTCCATATCGTTCTGACGCTGGACCTGTTCGGGTCGTCGCCACATTTTGTTGTTGCCATGCTGTCGTGACACTGCTGACGCGTGGCCTTTGTTTTCTTGAGGTTGTGCATTCTCATGTCCGTTCCCTTCGTTCATCTGCGCGTCCATAGTGAGTTTTCCCTGGTCGACGGCCTGGTGCGGCTCAAGCCGTATATCAAGGCAGGAGCGGAGTTGGGGATGCCCGCGCTGGCGTTGACCGACGACTCGAACCTGTTTGCCCTGGTCAAGTTCTACAATGGCGTCCAGGGGGCCGGCATGAAGCCGATCATCGGCGCCGACTTGTGGCTGCATAACATTCATGATGAAAGTCACCCCTATCGAGTGACGTTGCTGGCGATGAACGATACCGGCTACCGCAATCTGACGGAGCTGATTTCGCGAGGCTGGCAGGAAGGGCAGCATCAAGACCAGGCGATTCTGCAAAAGTCCTGGGTCATGGCTCAAAGCGAAGGATTGATTGCCCTTTCTGGCGGGCGTGAGGGGGAAATCGGTCGTCACCTGCTCAGTGACCACCATGGCGAAGCCAAGAACCTGCTGGAAGAGTGGACCAGTGCCTTTCCGGGGCGCTTCTACTTGGAGTTGACACGCACTGGGCGACCGCTGGAAGAGGACTGTGTGCATGCTTGCGTGGCCCTGGCCATGGAAACGGACACTCCCGTGGTGGCGACCAATGATGTGCGCTTTCTCGCACGTGAGGACTTTTGGGTTCATGAGACACGCGTTGCCATCGGCGAGGGCATGAGTCTGGAAGACCCGCGCCGTGAGCGACGCTATACCGAGGAGCAATATCTCAAGAGCCCGCAAGAGATGGCGGAGCTGTTTTCCGATATCCCCGAGGCGATCGAAAACAGCGTCATGATTGCCGCGCGCTGTAACGTCAATGTGCGCCTTGGGGAAATTTTCCTGCCGGAATACGGCATTCCTGAAGGCATGACTCAGGACGAGTTCTTTCGCAAGATCTCCCATGATGGCCTGACGGAGCGCCTGGATGCCTTGTATCCCGTAGCCCAGCATCCGCGGGATACAGAAGAGTGGGCAGAAAAGGAAAAGGTGTACCGCGAGCGTCTGGATTTTGAGCTCGATATCATTCTGCAAATGGGGTTCCCTGGTTATTTTCTGATCGTGATGGACTTCATCCAATGGGCCAAGGACAACGATGTCCCGGTGGGGCCAGGGCGAGGCTCCGGTGCCGGCTCTCTGGTGGCCTACGCCCAGAAGATCACGGATCTTGACCCCATACAGTACGACCTGCTGTTCGAGCGCTTCCTCAACCCGGAACGTGTCTCCATGCCTGACTTCGATGTCGACTTCTGCATGGAAAAGCGTGATCGGGTGATCAACTATGTGGCCGAGCGCTATGGCCGCGATGCGGTTTCTCAGATCGTCACTTTCGGCACCATGGCAGCCAAGGCGGTGGTGCGTGACGTGGCCCGAGCCCAGGGCAAACCCTATTCCTTGGGAGACAAGCTATCCAAGCTGATTCCCTTTGAAGTCGGCATGACCCTGGCCAAGGCCATCGAGCAGGAACCGCAGCTGAAGGAATTCATCGAAGTTGATGAGGATGCCCAGGAAATCTGGGAAATGGCTGTCAAACTCGAAGGCATCACCCGAGGGACCGGCAAGCATGCTGGTGGCGTGGTGATCGCCCCTACGAAGCTGACCGACTTCGCTCCACTGTTGTGTGACGAAGATGGCCGTGGCCTGGTGGTGCAGTTCGACAAGAATGACATCGAAAGTGCTGGGCTGGTCAAGTTCGACTTCCTTGGTCTGCGTACTTTGACCATCATCGACTGGGCGCTGGAAATGGTGGACAAGGTACGTGCCACCGAAGGGCGAGAGCCACTGAATATCGACACTATTCCACTGGATGATGCCAAGACCTTCGACATGCTCAAGAAGGCAGAGACCACGGCAGTCTTCCAGCTTGAATCCCGAGGCATGAAGGAGCTGATCAAGCGTCTGCTGCCGGACTCGCTGGAAGACATGATCGCCCTGGTGGCGTTGTTTCGCCCTGGTCCGCTTCAGTCAGGAATGGTCGATGACTTCATCAACCGTAAGCATGGACGTGCCGAACTCGCATATCCACATCCTGATTACCAGCATGAATCTCTGATACCTGTCTTGACGCCCACTTACGGCATCATCCTGTATCAGGAGCAGGTCATGCAGATTGCCCAGGTGATGGCGGGATATAGCCTGGGCCAGGCAGACCTTCTGCGACGGGCCATGGGCAAGAAGAAGCCCGAGGAGATGGCCAAGCAGCGTAGTGGCTTCATGGAAGGTTGCCAGGCCAACGGCATCGATGCGGATCTGGCCGGCAACATCTTCGACCTGGTAGAGAAATTTGCCGGTTACGGTTTCAACAAATCCCACTCTGCTGCCTACGCTCTGGTGTCCTACCAGACGGCCTGGCTCAAGGCCCATTATCCTGGTCCCTTCATGGCAGCGGTCATGTCCACGGAAATGGACAACCTCGATAAGGTGGTACCGCTGATCGAGGAGTGCCGTAACCTGCGCCTCACCGTGACGCCACCAGACGTCAATGTCGGTGGTTACAAGTTCACCGTGGATGACGAGGGGCGGGTGGTGTATGGCCTGGGTGCCATCCGCGGAGTCGGTGAAGGCCCCATTGGTGCCATTGTCGAGGCGCGCAGTACAGATGGTCCGTTCAAGGACCTGTTCGATTTCTGTCGCCGTATCGATCCCAAGCGTATGAACAAGCGCACCCTGGAAGCGCTGATTCGTTCGGGCGCCCTGGATCGCCTGGGTCCCAATCGTGCAGTACTGAGTGCAGCTCTGGATGATGCACTGAAAGCGGCGGCGCAGAATCACCAGAACCAGAATGCCGGGATGATGGACCTGTTCGGTGATGCTTTCGCTGCGGCGGCGGAAGATGATGAAGCCGATCCCTATGAAAGTTATCTTCGCGTACGCGAGTGGACGGATCGGGAGCGCCTGGCGGGAGAAAAGGACACTCTGGGCCTTTACCTCACTGGCCATCCTATCGATGAGTATGAAGAGGAGCTGTCGCGCTTCGTTTCCACGCGTATCGCTGACCTCAAGCCTTCCCGGGAGTCCCAGCGGGTGGCAGGCCTGGTGGTGGGCATGCGGACGATGAAGTCCAAGCGCGGCGATACCATGGCCTTTCTTACCCTGGATGATCGCACTGGTCGCATCGAAGCCTCGTTGTTTGGCGAATTGTTCGATAGCGTGCGCCAACAGTTCGATAGTGCCGAGGTATTGATCATCGAAGGTGAAGTCTCTAGTGACGACTATTCTGGCGGATTGCGTTTGCGTGGCAAGGAAGTCACGCCAATGGTGGAAGCGCGTGGACGCTTTGCCCAGGCAGTGGAGGTATCGGTGGATGGGCGTCAGGCCAATGGCAAGTTGATCAACAGTTTGCGCCAGAGCCTGGTTCCGCATTGCAGTGACCAGGGGCTGCCGGTGCGGCTGCGTTACCGGAATCAGGAAGCTTCAGGCTGGCTGGAGTTTGATGAGCAGTGGCGTGTCACGCCATCCGATGATCTGCTGATCGCGTTACGTGAGGTCGAAGGCCAGGATGGTGTAAGGCTCAAGTATCGCTGAGCGATAGAATGGAGTCCTGTGCAGGCAAAACCCGGGCCGACACCCCTCGTGTTGAATAAACCATGGGCGCATGACTCTCGATGGTTACTGCATCTGCATCAGGATTCCTTATTGTGTAGAGTCTGTTACCTTGCGTGGCCCTGTCAGGGTGCGATAATGCACCCCAATTTATTTTTGCCATGGGTAGACATCCGATTCGTCATGTCTGCCTTTCGATGACTACAAGGCGTTGCCCATGAATCCCAATTACCTCGATTTCGAACAGCCCATCGCCGAATTGCAGGCCAAGATTGAAGAGCTGCGCCTGGTCGGCAACGATAGCCAGGTCAATCTCAGTGACGAGATTTCCCGGCTCGAGGAAAAAAGTCGCAAGCTTACCGAATCGATCTTCAAGGATCTGTCTGCCTGGCAGGTCTCCCAGGTGTCGCGCCATCCTCAACGCCCCTATACACTGGATTATCTGGCACACGTCTTTACCGACTTCGATGAGCTTCATGGTGATCGTGAGTTTGCCGATGATGCCGCCATTGTTGGTGGTGTAGCACGTTTCAATGAGCGTCCGGTGATGGTGATTGGCCACCAGAAGGGACGTGACGTGAAGGAAAAAGTGCGTCGCAACTTCGGTATGCCGCGTCCGGAAGGCTATCGCAAGGCCGTCCGCCTGATGGAAATGGCCGAGCGTTTCAAGATGCCGGTACTGACTTTCATTGACACTCCTGGAGCCTATCCGGGTATCGATGCAGAAGAGCGTGGCCAGAGTGAGGCGATTGCCTACAATTTGGCAGTGATGTCTCGGCTCAAGACCCCGATTGTCTCCACTGTCGTGGGTGAGGGCGGCTCTGGCGGTGCCTTGGCCATCGGGGTCTGCGATGAGTTGCTGATGCTTGAATACTCCACTTACTCGGTCATCTCCCCCGAGGGTTGTGCTTCCATCCTGTGGAAGAGCGCCGAGCGTGCATCCGACGCCGCCCAGGCCATGGGGATCACCGCGTCACGCCTCAAGGAGCTGGGTTTCGTCGATACCTTGATCAAGGAGCCCCTGGGGGGCGCTCATCGCTATCCCGAAGAAGCGGCCCGTAGGGTACGAGACGCCATCAGTGAAAGTCTGGACCGTCTCCAGGCCATGGATACCGACGCCCTGCTCGAGCGCCGCTATGAGCGCCTGATGAGCTACGGTGCTCCGGCTTGAGCTGCTGAGCCGCCGAGAGGCAGAACATGAGCCTTTCATCGCATATTGAACGCGCCCTGGTGGCTTTGCCGCCGGGGCGCGCTGTTTGGATCGCGCTATCCGGAGGGCTGGACTCTTCATTGCTGCTTAGCCTGGCGGCCAGTGCTTGCCGGCGCCACCGGCGTCCGTTATATGCCTTGCATGTCAATCATGGGCTGCAGGCGGCGGCTGGTGATTTCGAGTCGCATTGCCGTTGGCTGTGTTCGTACCTTGAAGTACCGCTCTTCATCGAGTCCGTGAGTGTCGACTTGAGCAGTAGCGAAGGTCTGGAAGGTGCTGCGCGTCGGGCCCGCTACTCAGCATTCGCGCGACGGCTCAGCCAGGGAGATGTGTTATGGCTGGCTCAGCATCGCGATGATCAGGCCGAGACTTTCCTGCTCGCAGCATTACGTCGTTCCGGTGTGACCGGGCTGGCTTCCATGCCATATCAGCGTGATATTGCGGGTGTCACTCTCCAACGCCCACTACTCGATGTCTCTCGTGCCGAGTTGGAAACTGCCGCTCGGGAAATCGGCCTGACCTGGGTCGAAGATCCTACCAATGCAGAGCTCGAACAGGACCGTAACTACCTCCGGCACAAGGTAATGCCATTGCTTGGCGAGCGTTGGCCTGGAGCCAGCGCTGCGTTGGCCTCGACAGCGGGGTTGGCCGGAGAGGCTCATGGGTTGCTCAACGAGTTTGCTGAGGAGGATCTGACTCGCCTTGGCGGAATGCCTGAGCGGTTGCCTGTCGACATGTTGGCATCCCTGTCATTGCCGCGTCAGCGTTTACTCGTACGCCACTGTGCGAGCCGACTCGGCTTGCCGTCTCCACCAGCGGCTCGCCTCGAGAGTCTGTTGGCGCAGTTGAAAGCTCGCGACGATGCGCAAGTTCATGTTGGCTGGCCGGGGGGCGAAGCGCGGCGCTGGCGCGGAGCGCTATGGTTGATGGCAGCAGATCCGCAGTTCTTCGACCAGGAAGTTGAGTGGAATGGCCAGTGTCCCCTGGAAACGCCATGGGGGCCGTGTGAGGTGCGCTTGCAGCACCAGCATGACGACGTTTCTGTGGCCTTGATCGTGCGCCCTCGACAGGGGGGAGAGCGACTATGTCTGCCCGGGAGAGGAAGGCGCGATCTCAAGCGCCTGCTTCAGGAAGAAGATGTGCCGCCCTGGCGGCGCCGGGCGATCGCGGTGGTATGGTGTGGCGGTGAAAGCGTTGCGGCCCTCGATCTTGTCGAAGGCCGCTGGTTGGCTGTCGCAGTGGATTGGGTAGCTTTCTCTGGCCAAAGGGAAAGAGGCTGAAGAACCGGCCTACTGCGAGTCAAAAGAAGGCTCAGGCTTCGATCTTCTCTGGCTCCAGCACCAGGCCAAAGTTTGTCTGCTCCATGTACTGCACTTCCTGCTCCAGATCAGTGTTCAGCAGGCCTGGGTCATCGCTGTAAGGAATGGCCAAGTGCAGAGTTTCTCCATTGGCACTGAGCTTCGGAATCTCTGGTGGCTGTTCGGGGCGTGAATGATTGAGTAACACCGCCAGGCGTAGCAACCGGGCCAGGCGTTGGTACGAGATCTGTTCCGAGGCTGGCAGTGCCTGCCACTCCTTGATGGGGAACTTGCGTCGGTGAGCGCGCACCAGAAACGAGAGCAGGCGCTGCTCCGGTCGCGAAAAGCCTGACAAATCGGAATGTTCCAGCAGGTAGGCGCCATGGCGATGAAACTGACTATGCGAGATAGCCTGGCCAATTTCATGCATCCAGCATGCCCAGTCCAGGAAGCGCGCCTGATCATCGTCAAGCTCCCAATCATCGCGAACTTGTTGCCATAGTGCCTTGGCGGTGGCGGCGACATTGTCTGCCTGTCGCGTATCGACATTGTAGCTACGCGCCAGTGATTCGAGACTTTTTAGACGTGAATCTTCTGGGCTGTTCCGTCCAGCCATGTCATACAGCACACCCTCGCGCAGTGCGCCATCGGCGAAGCGCATTTCTTCCAGGTCGAATGCTTCGAATACGGCACCGAGGATGGCAATCCCAGCAGGAAATACCCGTGCACGATCAGGCTTGAGCCCATCCATGGCGACCTTGCTCAGCAGCTTGCACTTGATCAGACGCTTGCGCAGCTTGGCGAGTCCTTCCCGAGTGATCACACCCTCCGTGGCATCCCCACTGGCGGCCAGAACGGCAGCAGCAGCCTTGATGGTGCCGCTGGAACCCACCGGATCCTGCCAGCCGAGGCGTGTGTAAGGGCGGCGGATACTGGCCAGTTCGGAAAGGGCGGCCAGCTCTGCCTGGCGCATGCGTTTTTCACTGATCTCGCCGCTATCGAAGAAACGCTGGGTGTAGGTGACACATCCCATGCGCAGGCTTTCCAGCGCCATGGGCTCAAAGTGTTCGCCGATGATGAACTCCGTAGAGCCGCCGCCGATATCGACAATCAGGCGTCGACCTGTTTCAGCCAGAGCGTGAGCCGCACCAAGGTAAATCAGGCGGGCTTCTTCACGGCCGGCAATGATCTCGATGCGGGTACCGAGCAGAGCCTCGGCACGTTCTATGAAAATCTGGCTGTTATCGGCATCGCGCAGGGCGTTGGTGCCGACCACACGCATGCGCGAAGCAGGAATATCTTCAAGGAAAGGAGCGAAGCGAGCCAGGCAGTCCAGTGCTCGGGTCATGGCTTCCTCGCTGAGCAGGCCATCATCGTCGAGACCAGCAGCCAGTTGCACTTTCTCCCCGAGCCGTGCAACGACCTGCAGGCGGTCATCCTGATAATTGGCGACCAGCAGGTGGAAGCTGTTGGATCCAAGGTCAATGGCAGCGAAACGAGTGAGGTCGGAATCGCCAGGAGACTCACGTAAGGCGCTGAGCGTATCCAGGGGCTGGGTCATGGTGGGTCCTTCACTTGATATGGCGTTAGGTTGCGACTGCCTCCCGCGGATGTCAATCTTACCGCGCTCAGGGACTTGCGTTCCTCCTCACTGTTGTCTAGTATCGTGTCATTCGCCTGTTGCGGATGTGTTTTCCGGTCTTGCTGCCTCCGCTGCGAGACCATCCCAAGTCGTCAGACAGCCCACGTTGTGATGAAAAGAGCATCACGTCAGCTCCGCTGAAGGTTTCGGCCACGCGATGCTGATAATAGGCGGTAGAGTCTGCTCCCAAGTCCAGACGCTGGCTCGGATCTCCTCCATCTACATGTAGACGGGAGTCCCCGGCCCATGACTATATCTTTGAAGCCGTCTGAGAGAGCGGCCTCCGGGCTCTGAACGCACTCAAGTGGCGTCGTTTTCGCCCCTCACTATCCTTTATCGCGACGGCGCCATGCCGCCCGGCTTCCACGAGTAATTTCTGAACTCTGATGAACCTGACCGAACTCAAGCAAAAGCCCGTACCGGAGCTTCTCGATATCGCACGTGAGATGGGTATCGACAACCTGGCACGGTCCCGCAAGCAAGACATCATCTTTGCCATTCTCAAGAAACACGCCAAGAGCGGCGAAGATATCTTCGGCGACGGTGTTCTTGAAATCCTCCAGGATGGTTTCGGATTTCTGCGCAGCGCGGATAGTTCCTACCTCGCCGGGCCAGACGATATCTATGTGTCGCCCTCGCAGATTCGCCGTTTCAATCTGCGCAAGGGGGATACCATTTCCGGCAAGATCCGGCCGCCGAAAGAGGGCGAACGTTATTTCGCTCTGCTCAAGGTCAGCCAGATCAACCTGGATCGACCGGAAAATGCCAAGCACAAGATCCTGTTTGAAAACCTTACCCCGCTATTCCCTCAAGAGCGTCTGCGCATGGAGATCGGCAACGGCTCCACGGAAGACCTCACCGCTCGCATCATCGATCTCACTGCACCTATCGGCAAAGGCCAGCGTGGCCTGATCGTCTCGCCGCCCAAGGCAGGTAAGACGCTGATGCTGCAGAACATCGCGACCTCCATTACCCGTAATAATCCCGAGTGTCAGTTGATCGTCCTGTTGATCGACGAGCGCCCGGAGGAAGTGACCGAGATGTCACGCACGGTACGAGGTGAAGTGGTGGCTTCCACCTTTGATGAGCCTCCGGCCCGTCATGTTCAGGTGGCCGAGATGGTTATCGAGAAGGCCAAGCGTCTGGTGGAGCACAAGAAGGATGTCGTCATCCTGCTTGATTCCATCACTCGTCTGGCGCGTGCTTACAACACCGTGGTGCCGTCATCCGGCAAAGTGCTCACCGGTGGTGTCGACGCCCATGCGCTGGAAAAACCCAAGCGTTTCTTCGGTGCCGCCCGTAACATCGAAGAAGGTGGCAGCCTGACCATCATTGCCACCGCTCTGGTCGATACTGGCTCCAAGATGGACGAGGTGATCTTCGAGGAGTTCAAGGGGACCGGCAACATGGAAGCCCACCTGGATCGCCGCCTGGCGGAACGTCGTGTCTATCCCGCCATCAACATCAGACGCTCTGGTACTCGTCGCGAGGACCTGATTGCCTCCGAGGATGAAATGCAGCGCATGTGGATCCTGCGCAAGCTGCTCAATCCAATGGATGACACTGCTGCGACAGAGTTCCTGATCGATCGTCTGAAGGATACCAAGACGAATCTTGAGTTCTTCGAAGCCATGAAGCGCCGCTGAGTGACGGGAATGCCTTGAGGAGGGTAACTCCAGGCATGTGATACAAGCAGGTTGCTTCAAGCAACAACCTCCTGGAGCCGAATCTCGAGGAGGTTGTTTTGTTTCGAAGCATACAGCTTACGGCTTATGGCCCAGGCCGTGATATGCTGCCCTTTTCGAGTATTGGAAGCGAGAAAATCGCATGAAGTATCGTGACTTGCGTGAGTTCATCGCTGTTCTGGAAGAGGCTGGTGAGCTCAAGCGGGTGACAGCTGAAGTGGATCCCTATCTCGAGATCACCGAGATTTGCGATCGCACTTTGCGCGCTGGCGGCCCTGCCTTGCTGTTCGAGAACGTGAAAGGCTCGAAGATGCCGTTGCTTGGCAACCTGTTTGGCACACCCCACCGGGTTGCTTTGGGGATGGGGCAGGATTCTGTGGATGCCCTGCGGGAGGTCGGTGAACTGCTGGCCTTCCTCAAGGAGCCTGAACCCCCCAAAGGCTTGCGTGATGCTTGGGAAAAGCTGCCTATCTTCAAGCAAGTGATGAGCATGAGCCCCAAGACCGTGCGCTCGGCCCCGGTGCAAGCTCTGGTCTATGAAGATGATGAGGTCGATCTCGATCGCCTGCCGATTCAGCACTGCTGGCCGGGTGATGCTGCGCCTCTGGTGACCTGGCCTCTGGTGGTAACCAAGGGACCCGGCAAGTCACGCCAGAACCTCGGTATCTATCGTCAGCAGAAGTTGTCGAAAAACCGCCTGATCATGCGCTGGCTGTCTCATCGTGGCGGCGCTCTGGATTACCAGGAGTTTCGCAAGCTTCATCCCGATGAACCTTTCCCCGTGGCAGTCGCGTTGGGTGCCGATCCGGCGACCATTCTCGGTGCTGTGACACCGGTACCCGATACGCTGTCCGAGTATGCTTTTGCCGGCCTGTTGCGTGGATCGCGTACCGAGCTGGTCAAGTGCGGGCATGCGGATCTGCAGGTGCCGGCTTCGGCGGAAATCATTCTCGAAGGCTTCATTTATCCTGATGACACGGCGCCGGAAGGCCCCTACGGTGATCACACGGGATATTACAACGAAGTCGAGACGTTTCCGGTATTTACCGTCACGCGCATGACCATGCGTGAAAATGCCATTTATCACTCTACCTATACCGGTCGCCCTCCTGATGAGCCTGCGATTCTGGGGCTGGCGCTGAACGAAGTCTTCGTGCCTATCCTGCGTCGCCAATTCCCGGAGATTCAGGACTTCTACCTTCCTCCGGAAGGCTGCTCCTACCGCATGGCCGTGGTGACCATGAAGAAACAATACCCCGGCCATGCCAAGCGCGTGATGATGGGAGTGTGGAGCTTTCTACGCCAGTTCATGTACACCAAGTTTGTGGTGGTCGTCGACGATGATATCGATGCGCGCAATTGGCAGGATGTGATCTGGGCAATCACCACCCGTATGGACCCGGCTCGCGATACTGTTCTGGTGGATAACACACCTATCGATTACCTGGATTTCGCCTCTCCGGTGGCAGGGCTGGGTTCCAAGATGGGACTCGATGCGACCAATAAATGGCCTGGTGAGACTGACCGTGAGTGGGGAGAGCCCATTGTCATGGATGAATCCGTCAAGACACGAGTCAGCCAGCGCTGGAATGATCTAGGCATTCCTCTCCCTGATACAGACAAGAGGTCGACATGACGGCACGGACTCTGACCTGCCAAGTCCTTGAGGTCTCGGACCTTACCCCTGATGTATTCCGCGTGCTGCTGGAAGGGCGTGCGGAAGCCATGGCCCATGCTCCAGGACAATACCTGGAAATGCGTCTCGATGAGGGCACTTGGGTGCCTTTTTCCATTGCCAGTCGTCATGCTGGAGATGGCCTGCTGGAATTGCATATCCAGCATTGGCCTGAGCGTTCCAACTCGGCCTTGCTGCGTCGAATGCTGGTAGTGGCTGAGCATCTCGAGGTGCGTCTTCCCAGTGGCGATTGCGTACTTGATGTCGAAAGCCAACGTCCATTGCTGCTGATTGCTGCAGGCACCGGGTTCGCCCAGATGAAGGCCATTATCGAGGAAGTGCATCATGTGACGCCTGAGCGCCCGGTCTCATTGTGGTGGGCGGCCAAGGATCGTCGAGATCTCTATGCTGAAACCATGGTGAGAGAGTGGGTTCGTGGTGCCGACAACCTGGTGTTCCATGGTGTCTGCGAGACAGGGTTCGAAGAAGGCTTTGCAGAGGATAGGGTGGTTGGCCACCATGGACGAATCGATATTGCGCTTGCCGAGGCCTTGAGCGACGTTTCTGCGGAGGACGTCTATCTGTCCGGCTCTCCTGGAATGGTATATGCCTGTCTGGATGTGTTGGCACCCCTGGGGCTTGATGAAGCACGAGTATTTTCCGATGTGTTCTCCTATGCGCCACGTGCTCCCTTGATATCAGCCAGTTGCGCAGGCAAGGCTGTACAGGAAGGCCAGAAGCAGGATTAGATCCAGGAAAAAGTTGGCTGGCAATGGCCATGAAAGCAGGGGAACAACCCTGAGCGAGGGACGGTAACGATGAGTGCTTCTCCGATTCTGATCACCGGTGGTGCCCAGCGCCTTGGACGTCATTGTGCAGAGCGTCTGGTCGATGATGGTCACCAGGTCATCATCAGCTATCGCCACGAGCGAGAAGCGCTTGATGATATGCGCAAGCGCGGTATCGTGACGCTACAGGCGGATTTTTCCAGTGAAGCGGGAATACTCGACTTCATCGCCCGGCTGAAGACCCAGACTTCATCACTGCGAGCTATCGTCCACAATGCCAGCGACTGGGCTCCGGACAGCCGAGATGAGGATGCGGGTGCCATCTTCGAGCGTCTGTTCCGGGTGCACATGCAGGCACCCTACCTGATCAATCTGCATGCCCGGGAGCTGCTCGATGCCTGTGCCGAGCCTCAGCGTGACATTATCCACATGACCGATTACGTGGTGCAGAAGGGCTCAAGAAAGCATGCTGCCTATGCTGCGACCAAGGCGGGTCTGGACAACCTGACCCTATCGTTTGCTGCGCTGTATGCACCTTCCATTCAGGTCAATGCCATTGCTCCGGCCTTGATCATGCTCAATCCTGGTGATGATGAAGAATATGCTGCCAAGGCCAGGAGCAAGTCAGCGATGCAGATGGTGCCTGGTCCTGGGGTGATCTATCAGAGCCTGCGCTATCTGCTTGATAATCGTTACGTGACGGGCACGACGTTGGCGGTGGATGGTGGCCGCCACTTGCAATGATTCCTGTACGGCAAGAGTGTGCGTAGATCATTCACCATGATAAGGGCACACTGCTCTGCTGATGGAAATGTCGTGATAGGCGGCAAAGTCATGATAGATGGCAACGCCATGATGGAAGGCAACGCCATGAGAATAGGGGCTTGCCATTTTCCGCTGCACCCGGCAGGATAAAAAGCACTCAAGGAGATTTTCATGCCCGATACCATTCATCAACACCGCGTTTCTACCACCTTCATGGGTGGTGCTGGCGCTGGTCGTAATGATAGGGCAGTGTCTGGGTATTGGCAGGGGTATTTCTGGTATTGGTTTAGTACCGGAGTGCCGGCTGCCTGTCCCGATCGCAAAGATTGATCGGACGAATGAAATAACAGGTCAGCAAGGCGCTCCCTTCCCAGGGCCGCCTTCCACAAGAACCCCCGGACGGCAGCCCCGCCCGGGGGTTCTTGTTTTGATCATTGGAAAAATAACGCATTATCGTCATCAGGAGATCGTGTCATGACCGCATACCGTCACTTCGCCAGCCAGGTCTTTTACGACTATTACTCCGGCTATGGCTGGCGATTTAGTGGCACGCGGTCGGCTCATCAGGCCACCTCCGACCGTGGCGCCCAGGGTGGTCACAAGCTATCACGATGTCATCAATGCCGGAGTTGAACCCACATGAACGCTGCCGCTCAACTTGATACTGCTGCCTCTGTCACAAACGCTGTCACTTCGTCTCATCCATCGTTGTCTGATACGTCTTTGGCCCAGGAAACCACATCCATGGCGTTACCCACACCTGCCGAACTGCGGGGTGATCTGCCCTTGAGCGCCACTTTGCGTGATCGTGTCGAGGCCCAGCGCCAGGAAATTCAGGATATTCTCGCCGGCCATGATGACCGTCTGCTGGTGGTAGTCGGTCCCTGTTCCATTCATGACCCGCAAGCGGCCATGGAATATGCCCAACGTCTCAAGTCTCTCGCCGACAGCGTGCGGGACCGCCTCTTGCTGGTGATGCGAGTGTATGTGGAGAAACCGCGGACGACGGTCGGTTGGAAGGGCATGGCCTACGATCCAGGGTTGAATGGTACGGGGGATATACGCCGAGGCCTGGAAGTATCGCGCAAGCTGATGCGCGATATCGTCGAACTGGGGTTGCCGGTGGCGACGGAAATCCTGCAGCCGATGATCACTTCCTACCTCGATGACCTGTTGGCATGGGTGGCCATCGGTGCACGTACTACAGAATCCCAGCTGCATCGTGAGTTGGCCAGCGGCCTGGAAGCGGTCGTCGGCTTCAAGAATGCGACCAACGGTGATGTTCAGGTCGCCCTGGATGCCATGCAGTCTGCCGCTCATCCTCATCAACACTTTGCCATTGGCAGCGATGGGCGGCCGATGATGAAGATCACCCAAGGCAACCCGCATACCCATCTGGTGTTGCGCGGTGGGCATGGTCAACCCAATTATGATGCCGACTCTGTTGCCGCGGCTCGCCGGGCCATCACCAGTGCGGGCCTGGCTCCACGGTTGATGGTGGATTGCAGCCATGCCAATGCGCGCAAGGATCACCGTCGTCAGAGCGAAGTCCTGCTTGATGTTCTCAGTCAGCGTGTGGCAGGGAACACCTCATTGGTGGGAGTGATGCTGGAGAGCCATCTGCACGAAGGCAAGCAACCATTGCAGCCGGGAAAGCTGCGTTATGGGGTCTCCGTCACCGACGCCTGCATCGGTTGGGAGACCACCGAGCATCTGTTGAACCTGGCTGCAGAGCGCTTGAGCCAAGCCTGAATCAAGCCTTGCAGAAGGGGCCGAATTCAAAGAAACCATCGCACTGGAATTCGGCCTCGCACGATGACAATTGAGCGCGGTATCGGGAAGCCGTGGCAGAGACCTCCCGAGCTACTCTCTGAACCGCCGGCTTGTTACGGTAGCTGCCGCGCTGATACCCCCCCTGTCCTTCATGGTAGGCCAGATACAGGTGCTCCGGGTTACTCAGCGACACCCCGGTCATGCGCTGGGTGCGGGCGTTGTACCAACCGATGAAGTCTGTGGCATCCTGCATGTCGGAGCGGCTGGCGAAGACGCCGCCGACTTCGTCTTCATACTCATCCCATACAGGATCCTGTGCCTGAGGGTAACCATAGGCAGAGGATGGGCGTTTCCAGGGAATGAAACCCCACAGCTTGGTGCGTGGCGGCCGGATATGGCTCTGGTAGGAAGATTCACGCTTGATGAAGGCCATCTGAGTCCAGATGGGGGTCCCCCACTTGTCGTAGGAATCGCGAGCATCATCGTACCAGTCGGGCTGTTCGCGGAAGACTTCGCACAGATTATCCTGGTGAGAGGGGGGAGCTGGAGAGAAGGCCGCACAGCCGCTCAATCCAAGCACCAGCATGATGGCAAATCCTCTCTTCCCTGAGGTGATAACACTGTTCGACACCACCGCTCCCTCCTTGTCCAAATGATGCTCCAGTATGCCGATATGCCGATGACAACGCACTGAATGATGCCAGGCGCGCGTCATGCAATTGTCACTTTTCCGCTGTAGCCTCGCCGATCGGACCTGTGGGACATCCCCCCTGCAAGACTGGCCTCTGAGGTAAGGATAATGAGCAAGGAAATCGAAAATCATCACCTGTTTAACTCCAGCACCAACGAACCATTCTCCTCCGTCCTCGAGCGCCATGTGTCGCGCCGTGCTGTGATGAAGGGTGGCCTTGGCATGGCAGCCTTGAGCATGCTTGGAGGCTTCGGACTGTCTGCCTTTGCCAACGAAAAGAACAATGGCATGGCCAAGAAACCCCTGACCCTGGCGTTTGAATCTGTTGCTGGCTCGCGCACGGATGCTGTGGTTGTTCCCAAAGGCTATACCGCACAGGTGTTGATTCCCTGGGCGACACCGCTGAATGACAGTGCACCGGAATGGGCCGACGACCTGGCCATGACGCCCGAGATCCAGGCCAATAGCGTCGGCATGCACCATGATGGCATGTACGGCTTTGCTCTGGAGTCGTCCACTGAGTCCAGCCGCTTCGTGCTGGCGCTCAACAATGAATATATCGATGAGAACGCACTCTGGGCTCCGCAGGGTGGCCCGACCAATATGGCGGAAGGCAAGCGCCCGGCTGACGAAGTACGCACCGAGATCAACGCCCAGGGCATCACACTGGTCGAACTGAAGAAAGCGGAAGATGGTAGCTGGAACCACGTCCAGGGCTCGCCCTTCAACAAGCGTTACACCAGTGCAACGACCATGACGCTATCTGGTCCGGTTGCTGGCAGCGATTACGTCAAGACCCTGTTTTCTCCTGATGGTACCCAGGCACGCGGTACCAACAACAACTGTGCCAATGGCTATACCCCATGGGGAACGTATCTGACCTGTGAGGAGAATTGGCCGGAATACTTCGTCAAGGATGAAGGTCGTGAGCGTGACGATGATCGCCTTGGTGTGGCGACAGGGCGTGGTCGTTATGGTTGGGAAACCGCCATGGGCGATGCCAGCGAGCAGGATGGCGAGTTTGCACGTTTCAACGCCACCCCGAATGCCGATGATGCCAGTGGTGACTATCGCAACGAGCCGCGTACCTTTGGCTATATCGTCGAAATCGACCCTTATACCGGAGCTCAGGCGGTCAAGCGAACCGCACTGGGACGTTTCCGCCATGAAGGTTGCTGGCCTGGCAAGCTGGTCGCCGGCGAGCCGCTGGTGTTCTACACTGGCCACGATTCACGCAACGAGTACATCTACAAATTCGTCACTGATGCGGCCTGGGACCCAGCGGATGCCAACACCCCGGGAGCCGAGGGCGATCGTCTGGCCATCGGTGCCAAGTATCTGGACAAGGGCACGCTGTATGTCGCGCGCTTCAACGATGATGGCAGCGGTGAATGGTTGCCGCTGACACCGGACACCCAGACCAAGGACGGCAAAACCCTGGCGGAAGCACTTGAGCTGGAAGCGGACGACCTGGCCGGCATCATCGTCAATACTTGTGATGCGGCAGACCTGTTGGGAGCCACTCCGATGGACCGCCCGGAATGGGGCGCGGTGGACCCGACTTCCGGAGAGGTCTTCATGACCCTGACCAATAACTCCAAGCGCACCGAGGAAGGTTCTGATCCGACCTACAATCAGGGTGATGACATCCAGGAGCCAGGTACCGGTTTTGCTTCTGCACCGATCAATGCCCCCAATCCCCGTGCCAACAACGAAGGTGGACAGATCATCCGCTGGCGTGAAGGTGACAGCACAGACTTCCAATGGGAAGTGTTCGTCTTCGGTGCGGCTGCCGCCGACACTGACAACCTGTCTGGCTTGACGGAAGCCAACCAGTTTGCCAGCCCGGATGGCCTGTGCTACGACGAGCGAGGCGAGGGCCAGGGCATCCTGTGGATCGAGACGGACAACGGCTATGCCGGAGTCGCTGATCACACCAACGATCAGGTGCTGGCCGTGGTTCCCGCTGCGCTGGAGAAGAGTGACGGGAGCGCAGCGGTGGTATCTGCCGACAACCAGGAACTGCTCAAGCGCTTCTTCGTTGGTCCGAATGGCTGTGAAGTGACCGGCATCTACTTCACACCGGACAAGACCGCCATGTTCGTCAACATTCAGCATCCGGCCAACTGGCCTTCTGGCAGCGATGCCACCGCGGTGACCTCTGGCACCGTGCGTCCGCGGGCATCCACCGTGGTCATCCAGAAGGAAGATGGCGGTCAGATCGGTCTGTAATACGCTGATGACTCATTCATGAGTGGCAAGAAATGCCCCGAAGCGAGCTTCGGGGCATTTTTATTTGTTGCGTACTATCGAGCGGAAGGATCGATACTTCGCTGTAATAGCTCGTCATGGGCCGGCAGAAGTGCGAGCACCGAACTGTTGTGAATGCCGCTGGCACGCTTCAATGCTGGCATGCAGATAGGGCAGAAACCCCTGGCACTGCCTAGATGGTGAATGGTAGCGCGATGTCACCACTGCAATATCGAGATCAATCGATGGCTCAAAGGGCACTACAGTGATTCTACTGTCTCGGCGTGTCATGAATTGCTCTGCCGTCAGGGCATCGACGAGAGTGTGGCCAATCCCTTGGTTGGAAAGTCCGATGGCCGACGGAAACAGGTGTGTTGAGACCACGACATGCACATTCACTCCTGCCGCGCGCATGACATTGCGCAGCTTGATGGTGCTCTGATGATGTTCGTCGAGACAGATGAATGGCAGTCCATTCAAGTCTTCAGCGGTGACTGTTTCATGACCGATGAGAGGACTATTCTCGGGCAGTACAAGATAGAGCCGTATACCATAGCGGGTAACATCGAGTGCATGCATGTCATCCTGAATCTCGATCACACCGACATCAAACTGTCCTTCGGACACTGCATCTCGAATGTGCAGTGAGCTGAAGGTTTGCAGGGACAACTGACTATCAGGATAGTCGCTAAGATAGTCAGCCATGATCCGAGGCATGACACTCAGCGACATGCCTGGCTTGCAGCCAACCAGTAGCTTACCGGCTCGCCCCTGACGTAGCCCGTCACTGAGTTCTCCGAGGTGCTTGAGTGAGGTGAGCACACGCTCCACCCCTTCCGCCAGATATTCGGCTTCGAGCGTCAGCTCGGTGCCATAGTGATTACGCCGGAAGAGCAGAAAGCCGACCTCCTGCTCGAGATTGGCGATGGCAGCACTTACTGCCGGTTGGCTCAATTCGAGACGGCGGGCCGCCTTTGTGAGGCTGCCGGCACGCACGACTTCCTGAAAGATCTGCAGTTGACGCAGGTGGTGGCGAATCTTCATCAGTGATACGTATAGATTGAATTTATAAATACATAAATATGTCTAAGTTGTGTTTATGTCCAGAGAAAATGATCCTGAAGGCACCCAATAATGTCTACAAAGAGGGTACCGCAATGCATCCTTTCGACCTCCTGGGTCTTGTCACGTATTTCATCATCCTGATTCTTGTAGGATATCGCAGTGCTAAAAGAGTCTCCGGTAGCGCTGACTTTGCTGTCGCTGGCAATCGAATTATCTGGCCAGTATTGTTTGCCACGCTGGCGGCCTCCTTTCTTGGTGGCGGAGCCTCGATGGGGCAAGCGTTATGCCAATGCACATACAGTTGGCGACATCATGGCCCACCATTTTGGGCCAACTGCACGCCTGGCAACCGGTGTGTTTTCAGTGGTTTTCTGTATTGGGATTCTTGGTGCTCAGGCGCTTGCCGTAGGGACTGTCTTTCATGCCATCGTGGGTATTGATACGGCTACTGGCATTATCATTGGCATGGGAGTGGTACTGCTCTATTCGACCATTGGCGGCATGTGGGCAGTGATCCAGACGGACGTTATCCAGTTCCTGATGCTGGCAGTGTTCCTGCCGCTTACGATGATGATCGGGGTACATCAGGTTGGAGGCACAGAAGCGCTTGTAGCTGCGCTGCCGGAGACGCACTTTTCCATCATGGGCAACTACTCGGTGAGTGCCTTCGCTAGCATTTTCCTGGCTTTCCTGCTTGGTGAAACACTGGTACCGCCTTATACCCAACGGGCGCTATCCGCTCCTGATGCCCGTCATGCACGCATCGGGTATACCGTCGCAGGTGGTTTTGGCTTGGTATTTTACTTTATCAGCGCCACGATCGGGCTGGTTGCCGTCCTGCAGTATCCTGGCATTATCCCTGACTTTGCAGTGCCTACGCTGATTCGTGATGCCCTGCCTGTCGGCTTGACGGGATTGGTGCTGGCATCACTGCTTGCCGTGGTGATGTCGACAGCCGACTCCTACCTGAATTCGGCGGCGGTCAGTTTCGTCAGTGATATTTACAAGCCTTTCATCAACCCGAATGTCAGCGACCGCAAAAAGCTGTGGATTGAACGTGTGGTCAATCTGCTGATTGGCATCGGTGCTGTCATCTTTGCTCTGTACGCCACCTCAATCGTTGATGCGCTATTGCTTAGTTATACGCTCTGGGCTCCGACTATCCTGGTGCCGTTCGTACTGGCTGTGATGCTGGATCTACGTTGTTCTCGCTCTGCCGTCGCCGCCATGCTGGCTGGTGCCATCGTGACCGGGTTCTGGGAGTGGGGGCCTTTCGCTGTGCAGGACATGACAGGCATCAGCAGTCTGGTCGCTGGTGTATTGGCCAATATCGGTGTTTTCGTTTCGGTTTACTGCCTGTGTCGGCGTGTGCCGGGCAGTTCAGTGAATACACAAGCTTGAGGAGGGTATCACCATGGGACTCTATAGCTTCAGCATCTATGCCGCTTCCCTGATCAGTCTGCTTGCTGCTGTCGGGGTCGGTATTGCTTCCTGGCGCTTCTATTGTCGCAGTGGAGCAATTTCTGCAGATGGCCCGAAACCTGGTTGAGGCACTAGCCTTGCGAGTGTTGAAAGCCTGATGCGCATTTCCCTTCTGGTCATCAAACAAGGAAGCAGTCATGGCATCCATCGCTGTCATCGGGGCTGGCATCATTGGTCTTGCAAGCTGTCGAGCACTAAGGGCAAAAGGCCTTGAGGTAACGCTTATCGACCGGCAAGCGCCAGGTGAAGGAGCATCGTATGGCAATGCCGGCTTGATAGCCGGTTATGCCAACAGCCCTCTGGCAAGCTGGCAGACACTGAAGCAGTTGCCGGGGCAGATCTTCAATAATACGCCATCCATCAGCATCGATCCGCGTTATACCTTGTCAATGGCGGGGTTTTCCGTACGCTTCATGCGGGCTGCGACAGCGTCAAGGTTCCAGCGCCATTATCGGGATCTCAATGTGTTGCTGGAGCACGCTGTCGAAGCCCAGCACGAGTTGCTTGATAGTCTCGATGAGCCTTCTCTGTGGAGTGATAGTGGCTGCCTGCAGGTGATTCGCAGTGATACCAGGATGGCAGCTCGGTTGTCTGAAATGGCAAACAGCAAGCAGGCTGAAGGAATCCGTTGTGAGGCCTTGGGCGCTGCTGATGTACAGGCTCTGGAGCCGGAGCTGAATGATGCTGGTCTGCTGGGTGGGCTTTACTTTCCTGGCAGCCGCTTTCTGCGGGATCCGCAAGCGGTATGCCAGCGCTTGTGGACACAGCTGGCAAGGCAGGGCGTCCAGCGTATCAACGACCATGTTGAACACCTGCGTCCACGGCAAGGTGGTGGGTGGCTGCTGGAGCATGGACAGGAGACAACCCGCTTCGATGCGGTGGTGCTGTGTGCAGGGCTTGCCAACAATCGCTTGCTCGAGTCACTTGGTATAGTGCTGCCTGTCATCAGTGAACGCGGATATCACCTTGCATTGTCAACATCGCTTGAATTAGTGCGTCCAGTTGGCTGGCTGGCACATCACTTCTATGCAACCCCGATGGCCAATGGTGTGCGTCTGGCGGGTACCACAGAGTTCTGTGCTCCGAAACAGGTACCAGATACTCGACGCTGGCATCATCTGAAGAATTGGGGAGAGGAATTGTTCGGGCGCGTACTGATGCCCTCCAGCCAATGGTTAGGAGTGAGACATTCGAGTCCGGATGGCCTGCCGGTGGTCGGACATGTGTCAGGCATGCCGGGGTTGTGTCTAGCCTATGGACATGGCCATCTGGGCGTCACTCTTTCGGCGCTGACCGGAGAGCTTGTTGCTGCCACGGTAGCAGGGGAGGCACTCCCCGGCTTTGCGGCCGCACTGGCTCCATCACGTTTTCTCAAGGGTGTCGGCAAGAAAGACATCATCACACGCTAATGCGAGTTCTCGTCAGTGTGAAGCCTAGACTCCTCATCATGCGAGAGTCTGTCGTATGCCACGGGTATAGAAACACGACAGGTACCTGAGTGTTTTCCGAGGGGCCTGTGGTGCTGTCTATCTGGACCTTGAGTCAGGCTCGGGCAGCGTAAGCGTAGAGCATGGTTTCCTGGGCACTGATCGGGTCGGAATCACCTGGTTCTTGCTTGGTGTAACTGCCGTCGCTCTGCAGCAACCAGGATTGGCAATTGTCGACCAGATAGGTTTCCAGGTCCTTGCGTACCCGGGCAGCAATCTTCTTGTCCAGCAGCGGGAAGCAAGTTTCGACACGGTGGAACATGTTGCGCGCCATGAAGTCGGCGCTGGAGCACCAGGTTTCCAGGTCACCGTCATTATGGAAATGAAAGACCCGGGTATGCTCGAGGAAACGACCGACAATGGAACGTACGCGGATGTTCTCCGAGATATCCGGCAGGCCAGGGCGCAGGCAGCACATGCCGCGGATGATCAGGTCGCACTCCACACCGGCCTGGGAGGCACGGTACAAGGCTCGAATCAGCTTGGGCTCGGTCAAGGAATTGCACTTGATGATGATATGGGCACGCTTGCCCTTGCGAGCCAGGTCGGCTTCCCGGTCGATCATTGCCACCATGCGGTCGTGCAAGGTGAAGGGAGCATGCAACAGAAGCTCGATCTCACGGGCCCGGCCCATGCCAGACAACTGCTGGAAGACCTTGTGCACATCAGAGCACAGCTTGGGATTGGCCGTCAGCAGGCTGTAGTCGGTGTACAGCTTGGCGGTCTTGGAATGGTAATTACCGGTGCCCAGATGCGCATAATGGCGTAACTGGCCTTTCTCGCGCCTTACGATATGCATCATCTTGGCGTGAGTCTTGTAGGCCATGACGCCGTATATGACGATGGCCCCCGCCTCCTGGAGACGCGATGCCAGTGCTAGGTTGTCAGCCTCATCGAAGCGTGCGCGCAGTTCGATGACAACGGTGACTTCCTTGCCATTACTGGCAGCTTCCACCAGTGCATTGACAATGGGTGAGTCGGCACCGGTGCGGTACAGCGTCTGCTTGATGGCCAGCACGTCTGGGTCGCGGGCCGCTTCACGCAAGAGTTCCTCGACCGGGGAAAAGGCCTGGAAAGGATGGTGGAGAAGAATATCGCCTTCCTGCATGGCCTGCAGCAGGCTATCCGACTTCTTGGCTGTCTTGGGCAGGCCTGGCGTGAAGGACCGATACATCAGGTCTGGGCGGTCAAGATCTCCCAGCATGGACATCATGCGAGTCAGGTTGACGGGGCCCTGGACGCGATACAGGTCATTGGGTACAAGCTGGAACTGCTTGATCAGGAAGTCGGAGAGTTCTTCCGGGCAATTATCGGCCACTTCCAGGCGTACACCACTGCCGTAGCGTCGGGCCAACAGTTCGCCGCGCAAGGCTGAAGCCAGATCGGAGACTTCTTCTGGATCTACCGTCATGTCGGCATTGCGGGTGACCCGGAACTGATAGCATCCTTTGACTTTCATGCCGGGAAACACTTCGTCGGCATGCGCATGAATCATCGATGACAGGAACACGTATTCGACGAAGCCTTCTTCGCACAGCTCCTGGGGGAGCGCGATCAAGCGTGGCAGTGAGCGAGGTGCGGGCAAGATGGCCAGGCCGCCTTCGCGGCCAAAGGCATCCTTGCCTTCCAGCGCGACGATGAAGTTGAGGCTCTTGTTGACCAGGCGCGGGAACGGGTGTGATGGGTCCAGGCCGATGGGGCTGACTACTGGCACGATTTCCCTGACGAAGTAATCATGAACCCAGGCTCGCTGCTCCTTGGTCCAGTGGCCACGACGACGGAAGCGAATACCTTGAGCTTCCATGGCCGGGATCAGCGTGTCATTGAGAATGTGGTACTGGCGTTCGACCTGTTCGTGGGCGATGCGTGAAACTTCTTCGAGTACGGATTGAGGGCGGCGGCCGTCGGCGCCAGTGGTGTCATCTCCCATGGCGATCTGGCTTTTCAGTCCAGCAACGCGAATCTCGAAGAACTCATCCATGTTCGAAGAAAAGATCAGCAGGAACATCAGGCGGTTGAGCAGAGGATGCGCTTCATCCAGGGCCTGTTCGAGCACACGGATGTTGAACTGCAGATGCGAAAGCTCACGGTTGAAGTAAAGACTTGGATCGCTGAGGTCCGTTTCCTGGTCGATAGGGCCCTTGGGGCGGATGCCGGTACGGGTGTGATTGAGCCGGGGAGCGGGAGCATCCACCGAACTGTCAGGAGTGGTGCTTACTGTGCCAATGGTGCTGTCAGGCTTGTTCTGGACAGCGGATTCGGAGGAGCGGTCCTGGGCATCTTCCATGGTCTTACCTCGTCAGTTGCAGATAATGGAAGGGCGCCATCCCTCCCCGGAGCGCCGCACATGCATTGACTGAAGCGGCGGTCACGGTGCTGATCTACTGCGCCAGCAGGCGCGCAGCACGTTTGGCAAAATATGTCAGCACGCCGTCGGCGCCAGCGCGCTTGAAGCACATCAGTGACTCGAGAATGGTACTGTTTGCATCCAGCCAGCCGTTGTCGAAGGCAGCCATGTGCATGGCATACTCACCACTGACCTGATAGGCGAAAGTCGGTACCTGCAGCTCGTCTTTCACGCGGCGCACCACATCCAGGTAAGGCATCCCCGGCTTGATCATCACCATGTCGGCGCCTTCCGCAATATCCATGGCGACTTCCTGCAGTGCTTCGTCACCATTGGCAGGGTCCATCTGATATGTCGACTTGTCGGCCTTGCCCAGATTGCCTGCTGACCCCACGGCATCCCGGAAGGGGCCGTAGTAGCAAGAGGCATATTTGGCGCTGTATGCCATGATTCGTGTGTTGTGCAGGCCTTCCTGTTCCAGCACCTGGCGGATGGCTCCAATGCGCCCATCCATCATATCTGAAGGAGCGACCACATCGGCGCCAGCTTCAGCGTGGGATAGCGCCTGCTTGATCAGTGTTTCCACGGTACGGTCGTTGGTGACATAACCCGTATCATCGAGAATGCCATCCTGGCCGTGGCGGGTATAAGGATCCAGAGCCACATCAGTGATGATGCCAAGCTCGGGCACTGCGCTCTTGAGCGCGCGAACAGCACGTTGTACCAGACCGGAAGCGTTATAGGCTTCTTCCGCCAATTCGCTTTTCCTGTCGCTGTTGACCACAGGGAACAGTGCGATGGCCGGGATCCCCAGCTCATGGGCCTCTCGGGCTTCCTCCATCAGCACATCAAGCGACATACGCTCAACGCCCGGCATGGATGGCACCGTTTCCCGCTGATTCTCACCTTCAAGGATGAAGACCGGCCAGATCAGATCGGCGGGTGTCAGGGTGTGTTCGCGCATCAGGCGACGAGAGAAATCGTCGCGACGCATGCGCCGGAGGCGCGTATTCGGAAACTGGCGGGGAATGATGACACTCAAGTTCATGCTCCATAAGGATAAAAGTATTCCGCCACAGGTAATTTTGGTGACGTTATATGACAGTGGCGTGACAACTAATGAGTATATTCCTTGTATTTGCCTGTCCGAAAGACAAGGGGGAGAAAGCAAACGGAGGAAGACAGTTGTCGCCCTTCGGGGGACTCTCTAGAGTAGAGGCTGTTTTGCCCGCGTCGTATGCTGGGGCGGACGAGCGTCGTCCTGGTGTACTGTCGCTGCATCCATCCAAGGAGAGAGACATGAGTAAAAAGGTTGCCATCGTTCTGGCGGGAAGCGGAGTACAGGATGGCTCGGAGATCTATGAGACGACTCTGACCTTGCTGCGTCTGGATCAACTTGGCATCAAGTATCGCTGCTTTGCCCCGGATATTCCTCAGCATGAGGTCGTTGACCATTGGCGTGGGGAAGCTACCAGCGAAACCCGTAATGTGCTGGTAGAAGCTGCACGTGTGGCTCGTGGTGAAATTTCTCCTCTTGATGAGCTGTCGGCTTCCGACTTTGATGCGGTTATCGTGCCCGGCGGTTTTGGTGTGGCCAAGAATCTGTCCGATTTCGCTGAAGCTGGCTCGCAGATGGTCATCAATGAAGTGCTGCGCGAGGTGCTGAGCGAGTTCCATGACGCACGCAAGCCGATTGGCCTGATCTGCATTGCCCCTGTTCTGGTACCGCGCCTGTTCGGAGCTGGCATTGCCGTGACCATTGGTAACGATCCTGCGGTGGCAGGTGCCATCAGTGCCATGGGAGGACTGCATCGTACCTGTCCGGTAGATGACATTGTCGTCGATTTCGAGCATCGCATCGTGACGACACCGGCTTATATGGTCGCCAACAGTATCAGTGAGGCTGCCGAAGGTATCTTCAAGCTGGTCGAGCGTATCAGTGAGATGGCCGATATCAAGATGTAAGGGGGGCTTGGATGGTTGGAGCCCGGCCATGTGCCGGGCTCTTTTGTCTGCACGATCACACGACAGCCACCACTTCCTGCATCTGCATTGCGATGCTGCGGTATTCATTGTGGTCCAATATTTGTATACAAAAAAGGCTGGCGTAAAATGTCACGTCATCCAGACCCTGACAATGAGGAGAGATCAATGAGCTTCCACGTTTACCTTTCAGGCGAGATCCATTCTGACTGGCGTGAAGAAATTCGTCGTGGTGCCGAGGCGGCAGGCCTCGATGTGATATTTACTTCCCCGGTGACAGACCATGATGCCAGTGATGCTGCCGGAGACCATCTAGGTGAAGAGCTTCAAGGCTTCTGGCGCGATCAGCGCTCGTCCAGGGTCAATTCCATCCGGACGCGTACCTTGATTGAGCAGAGTGACATGGTGGTGGTGCGTTTCGGTGACAAGTACAAGCAATGGAATGCGGCGTTTGACGCCGGCTATTGCGCTGCGCTGGGTAAACCCTATGTGACCCTGCACGACGAGGATATCGTGCACCCGCTCAAGGAGGTCGATGCGGAGGCGCAGGCTTGGGCGAAGACACCGGCACAGGTTGTGCAGATCCTGCAATACGTCCTGCGCGCCTGACCCTGCACAAAAGCTAAAAGTGTACCGGTAGGAAAAAGCGCACTGCCAGGTAAAAACGCCATCGCCGCCTCATGGGGCGGCGATGGCGAGATTGCCGAGAGCGTTCTTCTCCGACAGAGCTACTCTTCTGTCTCTTCCCCGTCATCGGGCTGACGGCGTTTCTTGACCAGCCTTCCCGCGAGCAGCCCGACTTCGTAGAGCAGGTACATGGGAATGGCCAACAGGCTCTGTGAGACCACATCCGGTGGTGTCATCAGCATGCCGATCACAAAGCATCCCAGCAGAATATAGGGGCGCTTGGCGCTGAGGCTGGCAACGCTGGCGGCTCCGCTCAGAATCAGCAGAAAAGTGGCAATGGGGATTTCAAAGGCAATACCAAAGGCAAAGAACAGCTTCAGCACGAAGTTCAGGTACTGATTGATGTCCGTCATCACCGTGACGTTCTCAGGCCCGGCCTGGGTAAAGAACGCAAACAGCAATGGGAATACCACGTAATAGGCAAAGGCCGCCCCGAGATAGAACAACACGACGCTGGATGCCAATAGCGGTAGTGCCAGAGCTTTTTCGTTTTCATACAACCCCGGGGCGACAAATGCCCAGGCTTGATGCAATACGAAAGGCATGGCGATGAAGACGGCCACCACCAGGGTCAGCTTGAACGGGGCCAGGAAGGGAGATGCAACTTCTGTTGCGATCATCGATGAACCTTCCGGCAGAAGGGCCATCAATGGGTCGGCAACGAATTGATAGATATCGTTGGAGAAAGCATATAGCGCCAGGAAGATCACCAGGATGGCAATGACTGCGCGCATCAGCCTGGAACGCAGCTCTACCAGGTGCTCGATTAGCGGGGCGTGCCCCTCCTCGGATGAAGAAGGTGGGGGAGTGTCACCGGTCTGACTCATCGCGTGGCGGAATCCTTATCATCGGGCTGTGCTGTCAAGGCAGACGAACTGTCGGAAGCGCTTGTCTCCGAGGATGCTGTGTTGCGCGAAGCGGTATCGTCGGCTGAAGCAGCTTGCGTAACCGTCTCATCAGCTGCCTTGGCAAGCGTATCTGCCTTGGCGCGAGGAGACTCAGACGTGCTGCTCTGTGAAGCATCGGATGACGGGTCGTCAGCGATGGACTCTACATCGCGCTTCACCTTGCTGACACTGTCATCGAGCTTCTGCTGTTGTTCCTTGAGTTTCTGACGCAGCTCCTCAGCTTCCAGCTGAGCATTGATCTCGCGCTGGATGCCTGCCACTGACCGCTTGATACGTCCAACCCACAGCCCGGCCGTGCGGGCAGCCTTGGGCAGGCGTTCTGGGCCCAGTACCAGCAGGCCCACGACGCCAATGACCATGAGTTCCAGGAAGCCGATATCGAACATGCAGGCTTACTTGCGTTCTTCGGAGGATTCGGACTTGCGTTCGGCCTCGACATCGTAAGTGTTGGTGCTGTCGGACGGCTCGTCATGACGCACCTGGGCCTGCGGCTTGGAGGTTTCGCTGCCGTTCTCATCGTCGTCATTGACCGCTTTCTTGAAGCCCTTGACGGCACCACCCAGGTCGCCACCAATGTTCTTGAGCTTCTTGGTGCCGAAGATCAGGATGATGATGGCGAGAACGATCAGCAACTGCCAGATACTGATACCACCTAACATAAATAAGCTTCCTCTATGTGTGTTGTTCCGCTTTGCCCTGGGAAATGCCTCTGCCCCGGGAAATACGGCATGTACTCAAGGTTTCCTTAACGCTTTGACCGAGAGGCTTTCTCTTCGTGCCCTGAAACGCCAAAACGCTTGGCCAACTCCTCAAGCACCTGGCGATGATCAAGCCCCAGGTGCGATAGCATGACAAGGCTATGAAACCACAGGTCTGCAGTTTCGGCGACCAGGGCTTGATGCGAAGCGGGATCACTGGCATCTGCGTCCTTGGCCGCCAGCACTGTCTCGACCGCTTCCTCGCCAACTTTCTCGAGTATCTTGTTCAGCCCCTTGTGATGCAAGGATGCCACGTAGGATGTTTCTGGGTCGGCGTGGCGGCGATCTGCCAGGGCGGCGTCAAGTTGGTCGAGAATATCGCTCATTGGTTAAGGTTCCATGTCATGGAATTAGCAAAGGGTCATCAGTTCCACAGTACCAGCACTGCACCGATACCTGCAGCCAAAAGAATGGGCAGAGACTGTTGACCCATCCAGTGGCTCAGAGGTTGCCAGGCCAGAGCCAGAGCAATCAGGCCCAGTCCCAGCCGGGTGCGGCGGACACGGTTGCTCTGGCGACTGAGCTGCCGCTGTAGCTTGTCGAGTGTCTCGGCCTGCTGGCCAAGGTGTCGTGAACGACGCTCATGCTGGGTAAGGGCCTGATGGGCCAAGACCGGCAGTTCAGGCAATTGACGGGTAAGCTCCGGTGCCTGGCGCTTGAAGGATTCCCACATGCCTCCGATACCGGCACGCTCTTTCATCCAGCGTTCAAGGAAGGGTTTGGCTGTGGCCCACAGGTCCAGGTCAGGATACAGCTGGCGACCCAATCCTTCGATATTGAGCAATGTCTTTTGCAGCAATACCAGTTGGGGCTGTACTTCCATATTGAAACGCCGAGCCGTCTGGAACAGGCCGAGCAGAACCTGGCCAAAGGAGATGTCCTTGAGCGGTTTCTCCAGGATGGGTTCGCAGACGGTACGCACTGCAGCGGCAAACTCGTTGGCTCGGGTATCTTCTGCCACCCAGCCGGACTCGATATGCAATGCCGCGACTTCATAGTAATCCTGATGGAAGAATGCCAGCAGATTGCGTGCCAGATAGTCCTGATCTTCCCGGGTCAGGCTGCCGACGATACCGCAGTCGATGGCAATGTATTGCGGGTCTTTTGGGGTCTCCCGGGAAACGAAGATATTTCCTGGATGCATGTCTGCATGGAAGAAATTATCGCGAAACACCTGGGTAAAGAAGATTTCTACGCCTCGCTCGGCCAGGCGTCGCATATCGGTATTCTGCGCCTTGAGGGCATCGATATCGGCCACTGGTACGCCATGAATGCGCTCTTGCACCATCACGCGGTGACGGGTCAGTTCCCAGTGGATGGCAGGAACGTACAGTAGTGGCGAATTGGCAAAGTTGCGTTTGAGTTGCGAGGTGTTGGCGGCTTCCTTGGTCAGGTCGAGTTCATCGAACAGGGTGACTTCATAATCACGCACGACTTCCACGGGATGTAGACGGCGAGCCTCTGGCAGGCGTTGCAGCGTGCGTGCCAGCAGATACAGCAAGGACATGTCCTGGCGCATCACTTTCTCGATGCCAGGTCGGATGACCTTGACTACCACCTCTTCTCCAGTGGGCAATACTGCAGCATGAACCTGGGCGATGGAGGCTGATGCCAGGGGCTCACGAGAAAATTCGGCAAAGGCCTCTTGCAACGTTATGCCTAATTGGCTTTCGATCAGGGCTTCGGCCTGTTCTCCGGGAAAGGGGGGAACCTGATCCTGCAGGCGCTTGAGCTCATTGGCGATGTCATCAGGGAAAAGGTCTCGCCGGGTGGAGAGCATCTGACCGAACTTGACGAAAATAGGACCCAGCGCTTCCAGCGACAGACGCAATCGTTCGCCCCGTGAATGCTGACCGAGAGGCACAACCTTGAGCGGGGACCATTGGAAGACCAGGCGCAGCCACCAAGGAAACCTTTCCAGTGGCAGCAGCGTATCGAGACGATAACGGGTGATCACCCAGAGAATGCGCAATGGCCGCAAGATCATGAACGTTCGGCCTCCGTGCTCAGCAGACGTTGGAGTCGAGCCAGTCGTGCTTCAGTGCGGTCGGTTGCCAGTTCCAGGTCGGTGAGTGCGTCGCGCAAGGCTTCAAACTGGTGACGTCCAGGCAGCAGACGGGCTTCCTCGAAGACATATTCCGATACATCGGCGCGCAACTCATGTTGGGTGCGCAATCCCCAGCGTGCCAGGCCACGCAGACCCTCGGCCAACTGGTGGGCCGGGACATCGCCAAGCCAACTGGCCAGTTGGGCTTCCCAGTCAAGATCGAGATCGAGGATCAGGTCGCGGGTCGCCTCGAGCAAATGCACTTTACCGCGCACGGCAAGCCTGCCGGAAAACATCAGGCGTTCCATTTCTTCGCCAGAAACCAGTGCCCCGAGGGTTTCGGCGTCGAGTTCGACGATGGCATCGAAATCCGCTTCCTCGATGTCATCAATATCCTTTATCTGCAACAGGTCGATGCCTTGAGCATGATAGGCGAGTACCAGAGCGCAGCTGGGGGATTCTAGGCGCAACAAGATGCGCGAGCCCGCCAGGGCCGACAGGCGAGCTGGAGCTGCAGGGTCTCGAGACAGCAGTGCATTCAAGGTTTTCTCGATGCCGGCCAGCATCAGGGTCGAGGTCAACGCCATCATGTCCTCACAGCTTGATACCGCGGTGCAATGCGACGATACCACCTGTGAGGTTGGTATATTCGACACGTTCCAGTCCGGCATTTTCCATCATGCCCTTGAGTGTCTTCTGGTCAGGGTGCATGCGGATGGACTCAGCCAGGTAGCGGTAGCTCTCGGAGTCTCCGGCAACCAGTTCCCCCATCTTCGGCAGCAAGCGGAACGAGTATTCGTCGTAGGCCTTGGTCAGCAGCGGGTTGGAAGGCTTGGAGAACTCCAGCACCAGCAGGCGGCCGCCTGGCTTGAGGATACGCGCCATGGAAGCCAAGGCCTTGTCCTTGTCAGTGACGTTGCGCAGGCCGAAGGCAATGGTGATGCAATCAAAGGTGTTGTCCGGGAAGGGCAGGCATTCGGCATTGGCCTGGACAAATTCGACATTGCCGCCGACACCATGGTCGATCAGCTTATCCCGGCCGACACCCAGCATGGAGGCGTTGATGTCGGCCAGTACGACCTTGCCTTCGGGACCGACCAGGCGTGAAAACTTGAGTGCCAGATCACCAGTGCCGCCTGCGATATCGAGCACCTTGTGACCCGGGCGGACACCTGCGCGTTCAAGCGTTATGCGCTTCCACAGACGGTGGATGCCGAAGGACATCAGGTCGTTCATCAGGTCATAGCGAGAGGCTACGGAATGGAAGACATCGGCCACACGAGCGGCCTTTTCTTCGACCGGAACGTCCTGATAACCGAAGTGAGTGGTGCGCTTGTCCATAGGATTCCTGGGTCGTGAAATCGATCGGGAGCATCGCCGACGGATACTCGAGTGGGCCACATTGTAGCGCCGCATCAATGCCGTTGTCTTTGGCAAGCGCCATGGCATTGATCCGGTCGTGTCTTATAACTGCTTGATCTCGATGCCCAATGGTTCGCGGGAAGCTCCTGCATCTTCCAGCCGCTTGAGATAATCCGCCCAGTTGGCATCGTGATCACGAATCAGCGCGTAGAGGTATTCCCAACTATACAGGCCACTGTCATGGCCATCATCGAAGTGTAGCTTGAGTGCATAACGGCCGGCTTGGGTGATATTGGACAGGCCGACATGCTTCTTGCCGACCTGTAATGTCGCCGTCTCGCCGCCATGGCCGCGTACTTCCGCTGAAGGCGAGAAAACGCGTAGATACTCCACGCTGAGGCGATGGCTGGAACCATCGGGATAGCCGATCTCCAGCTCGCGAGCCTTCTTGTGATAGTGCACCCGGGAAGGTACAGGAGCAGTCGTGGACATGAGTACCTCGATGAGTCATGAATCTCTACATGATAAGACACCCCCTGAGAGCAGAAACTCCAGGGGGTGTCGGTCAACGGCATGAGGGCGCTATTCCGTGGTTCCATTGCCATCGGCAAGATGGCTGGCCGATGACAATGGCCTTATAGAATGTAGCGCGACAGATCCTCATCCATGGCCAGTTCACCAAGCTGGGAATCGACATAGGCACGGTCGATGACCAGTCCTTCACCGAAGTCCGCCCCTTTATAGGAAGCGTCTTCCAGCAGGCGCTCCATCACTGTGTGCAGGCGCCGAGCGCCAATGTTCTCGGTACCTTCATTGACGTTGTAGGCGATTTCGGCAATGCGCTCGATACCGTCTTCGGTAAATTCCAGCGCCAGGCCGTCGGTGGCCATCAGCGCTTGGTATTGACGAGTCAGGGCTGCGGACGGCTCGGTCAGGATACGCTTGAAGTCCTGAGGTGTCAGAGCGTTGAGCTCGACACGAATCGGCAGGCGTCCCTGCAGTTCCGGAATCAGGTCCGATGGACGCGAGAGGTGGAAAGCGCCGGAGGCAATGAACAGAATGTGGTCGGTCTTCACCATGCCGTACTTGGTGGACACGGTGGAGCCTTCGATCAGCGGCAGCAGGTCACGCTGGACCCCTTCACGGGAGACTTCTCCCCCGGACTGGCCATGGCCCTTGGCCACCTTGTCGATCTCATCAAGGAAGACGATACCGTTTTGCTCCACCGCCTCAATGGCACGGGACTTGATATCGTCCTCATTGACCAGCTTGCCGGCTTCTTCATCGCGCAGCAGCGTCAGGGCTTCACGTACGGTAGTCTTGCGGGTTTCGGTCTTGCCCCGCCCCATGCCGGAGAACAGGCTGGAGAGCTGCTGGGACATTTCCTCCATACCCGGTGGGGTCTGAATCTCGAAACTCGGTGCCTGAGGGGAAACCTGAATGTCGATTTCCTTGTCGTCCAACTGGCCTTCACGCAGTTTCTTACGGAACATCTGGCGTGTGGAGCTCTCTTCCCGAGGTTCATTCTCCTGCCCGCGGGGCGGCGGCAGCAGTGCGTCCAGAACACGATCTTCCGCGGCATCTTCCGCGCGGTGACCGACTTCGGCCTTGGCCTGCTCTCGCACCAGCTTGATAGCGGCTTCCGTCAGGTCCCTGATGATCGATTCCACATCGCGACCGACATAGCCGACCTCGGTAAACTTGGTGGCCTCGACCTTGATGAAAGGGGCCTTGGCCAGCTTGGCCAGGCGACGGGCGATTTCGGTCTTGCCGACACCGGTCGGGCCAATCATCAGAATGTTCTTGGGGGTGACTTCCTGGCGCAGTTCTTCGCCGAGTTGCATGCGTCGCCAGCGGTTGCGCAGGGCAATGGCAACAGCGCGCTTGGCATCCTGTTGGCCGACGATGTACTGGTCCAGAGCGTGGACAATCTCACGGGGCGTCATCTGGGTCATGGTCAAAGCTCTTCCAGGGTCACGTTATGGTTGGTGAACACGCAGATATCGCCTGCTATCTCCAGGGATTTTTCCGTGATTTCGCGGGCACTGAGTTCTGTGTTCTCGAGCAGGGCGCGTGCTGCGGACAGGGCAAAATTTCCGCCGGAACCAATGGCGATGATACCGCGCTCAGGTTCCACGACATCGCCGTTGCCGGTAATGATCAGCGATGACTTCTTGTCGGCGACTGCCAGCAGTGCTTCCAGACGGCGCAAAGCGCGATCGGTACGCCAATCCTTGGCCAGCTCTACGGCTGCCTTGACCAGGTTGCCTTGATATTTCTCGAGTTGGGCTTCAAAACGCTCGAACAAGGTAAAGGCATCAGCGGTACCCCCGGCGAAACCTGCCAGTACCTGGCCGTGATACAGGCGACGCACTTTACTGGCATTGCCTTTCATCACGGTATTGCCCAACGACACCTGGCCGTCGCCTGCGAGCGCCACCTGGTCGCCGCGGCGCACGGAAACGATCGTGGTCATGGAGAAATCTCCTTGTGGGAAGCCATGCTTCCGGTGACTGTCGAGGACGGGAGCACGCTCCCGCATGCCTCTCGAATAAGCATTGGGCTAGAAGTGTGGGCAGTTGAAGGAAAATTCAACCGTAGAGAATGCGCTAGGGTGGGAAAGCCATAAGCCTCAAGCGACACCGGAGACAAAGTATTGCAGCTACTTGGCTGCATATTGTCCCGGCTTACGGCTTACGGCTTACGGCTTACGGCTTACGGCTTACGGCTTGTTCTCAGTTCTGCAACTGGATCAGCAGTGGTTCGATCCCTTGTGTGCTCATCAGGTCCTGGGCCCGGGCCAGTTCCTGGCGATCGCTGTACGGGCCAACCTGAACGCGGTGCCAGGTGGCGCCTCCAGCGGCCTCGACATCACTGATCTTGGCCAACAGGCCGAAGTCCTTGAGGCGGCTGGCCAACTGGTTGGCATCGGCGATATCGCGGAAAGAGGCTGCCTGAAGCATGTAGCGTCGATTGGCACTGGCCGTGGTGCTGCTGGCTGCTGGCTTGGAAGCCGTCTGCTGAGCGCTTTCCTGCTTGGCATTGGCTGCAGCGATGACTGCTGCAATAGGATCATCTCCGGAGATACCGCCCTCGGACTCTGATTCCTGCTCAGGCTTTCTTGCTGCTTCCGGCCGTTTGGCAGTGGACACTGGCATATCGGCATCCGGAGCAATGACTTCGGATTCCGGCAGCAGGGTGTAGAATTCGAAAGTTGGCATGGGCGGTTCATCACTGCCGCCACCCTTGGCCTCACTGCCTCCTTGCTGACTGCCGGAGGGTTTGGGCAGAACAGCGGCCACTGGCGAGCCCTGGTCCTGCCAGGGGGCTGTGCCATTCTGGTAGTGCGCCAGGAGGTAGCCGGCTGCAATGCCGGCACCCGCCCACAGCCACCAGGGCAATCCGCCCCGACCGCTGGTCGGGGTTGATTTACGCTTCTTGCTTGACGTCGCGCCGCGCTTGCGCGGAGGGGTGGTCTTGCGGGTGGCCATGCCTTACATCTCCTCTGGTGCACTCACGCCAATCAGGTCGAGGCCGTTGCGCAGTACCTGACGAGTGGCCAGGCCCAGAGCCAGACGGGCGTTACGCAGTGCGGCATCGTCGACCATCACCTTGCACGCGTTGTAGCAACTATGGAAGTCCGCTGCCAAGTCTTGCAAGTATTGTGCGATCTGCTGGGGCTCGCGCGAAGCGGCTGCATGACTGACCACTTCCGGATAACGAGCCAGGCGATTGAGCAGCGCCTTTTCCTGGTCGGCCTCGAGCAGTCCCAGGTTGGCCAGGGCTAGCTCATTGTCGAAGTTCAGGCCTTCTGATTCTGCCTTGCGCAGTACGCTGCACACTCGGGCGTGAGCGTACTGGACGTAATAAACAGGGTTGTCGTTGGACTGAGAACGGGCCAGGTCGATGTCAAAGGTCAACTGCGAATCGGCACGCCGGGCAGCGAGGAAGAAGCGAGTGGCATCGCGACCCACTTCATCGATCAGGTCGCGTAGGGTGACATAACTGCCCGCGCGCTTGGATAGCTTGACCTCGACCCCGGAGCGCGTCACCAGCACCATCTGGTGCAATACGTAGTCCGGCCAGCCTTGGGGAATGTCGACGTTCAGTGCCTGCAGGCCAGCACGCACCCGAGTCACGGTGGAATGGTGGTCGGCCCCTTGTTCGTTGATCACGGTAGTGAAGCCGCGTTGCCACTTGTCGAGATGGTAGGCCACGTCCGGCAGGAAGTAGGTATAGCCACCTTCCTTCTTGCGCATGACCCGATCCTTGTCATCGCCGAAATCCGTCGTGCGTAGCCAGAGAGCGCCGTCCTTCTCGTAGGTGTGGCCATTATCGGTCAGGCGTTGGGCGGTCGCCTCGACCTTGCCATCCGTATACAGAGATGACTCGAGGAAATAGACATCGAATGCCACGCCGAAGGCGCGCAGGTCGAGATCCTGCTCGCGGCGTAGATAGGCCACGGCGAAGTCGCGGATGGCGTCGAGGTCTTCCGGATCGGCCTGGGCGGTGACATGGCGGTCATCGGCGTGCACGGTTTCGCCGGCCAGGTAGGCCTTGGCCACATCGACAATATAGTCGCCACGGTAGCCATCCTGCGGCCAGCTTTCGTCATCCGGACCGAGTCCCTTGGCGCGGGCCTGCACGGACAGTGCCAGGTTGGTGATCTGGGCGCCGGCGTCGTTGTAGTAGAACTCGCGAGTGACATCATAGCCGGTCGCTTCGAGCAGGCGACACAGGCAGTCTCCGACGGCAGCGCCACGGCCGTGCCCGACATGCAACGGGCCGGTCGGGTTGGCGGACACGAATTCGACCTGAACCTTTTGCCCCTGGCCGAGCATGCTGCGACCGAAACTGTCGCCGGCTTCAAGCACCTGGCGCACGACCTGGGCAGCGGCGTCGGTTGCCGCGAAGAAATTGATGAACCCGGGACCTGCGATTTCCACCTTGGATACGGCGCTGCTCTCGGGCAGGGCATCGATCAGACGCTGGGCCACATCGCGTGGTGGTTTGCCGGCGGGCTTGGCCAGCATCATGGCCAGATTGGTGGCATAGTCGCCATGGGTCTTGTCCTTGGTCGGGTCAACCTTATAGGCCGGAGAGAGATCCGGGGGGATGACCTCTTGCTGCTTGAGCTCGGAAAGGGCAGCGTCGAGCAGCGCAACGATAGTGTCTTTCATGGAGTCTATGTGTCCTGTGGCTCGGTGACGGGCAACCAGAAAAAGGGTCGCGCAAGCGTGTTGCAGCGCGGAACTTGGCATTTTCTGTGCGTATGCGTCATAAAATTTGCCCGTCGGCGGGCAGACCGAACATTATCTGCGATTGGCGCCTTCCTTTAAAGGTCGCGCCTCGCATCGTCACTCAATTGAGTGTCTGTGGATCGATATCCAATGACCAGCGTACCCGACGCATCGCGGGGTTGGCTTCCCCCCAGTGAACCAACCAGGCACAGGCCTCATGCAACTGGCTGCGTCGCTCGGCCATCAGCATGACCTGCATGTGATAGCGGTTCTGACGGCGTTCCATGGGAGCGGGTACAGGACCAAGGCAGTCGACCTTCAACTGGTGTTGCCCGAGATGGTCACGTAACGCGTCTGCGGCTTCTTTGGCCAAGGTCATGACGTGTTCTTCTCGGGGGCTTTCCAGGCGCAGCAACGCCATGAAGCACATGGGGGGAAGCTTCGCTACGCGGCGTTCATCCAGCAGCGACTCAGCCAGAGCGTCGTAGCCTCTCTCGGCCAGCAAGCGCAGGTTGGGGTCATCCGGATGCATGGTCTGTACCATTACTCGGCCTGGATGAGAAGCGCGCCCGGCGCGCCCGGCCACTTGTTCGAGCAGTTGGGCGCTATGCTCCAGGGCTCGGAAATCGCTGGCATACAGGCCGGCATCGGCGTTGACGACCACCACCAGGGTGACGTGAGGTAGATGATGGCCCTTGGCCAGCATCTGGGTGCCAACCAGCAAGGCGGGCTCGCCACGGCGAATTTCCGTAAGGATCTTATCCAATGCGTCCTTGCCCCGAGTGCTGTCTCGGTCGATGCGATATACCGGGGTCTTGGGAAAGGTATCTGCCAGGAACTCCTCGGTGCGCTCCGTGCCACTGCCCAAGGGGCGCAGGTCGGCACTTCCGCACTTGGGGCAGGCATCGGGAAAGGGACGACGGCGGTCGCAATGATGGCAGGCCAACACGGGCGGCTGGCGATGCCAGGTCATGCGAGCATCACAATGGTCGCAGTCAGCCATCCAGCCACAGGAATGGCACGCCAGGGTGGGAGCAAAGCCACGCCGGTTGATGAAGACCAGCACCTGATGGCCGGCTTCCAGAGTGGCCGCGATGGTGTCCCGTACGGGAGCAATCAATCCTCCATGGCGAGGGCGTCCCTTGAGATCAATCAATTCCAGCCTGGCAGGGGCATGGCGAGTAGCACGCTGGCGCAGACGCAGGTGGCGATAGGTGCCCTGCTGAGCATGATGCAGGGTTTCCAGAGAGGGCGTTGCACTACCCAGCAACAAGGGAATGTCGTGGTGCTTGGCACGGGCAACAGCCAAGTCTCGAGCATGGTAGCGCAGACCATCCTGCTGCTTGAAGGAGCTGTCGTGCTCCTCATCGACGATGATGATCCCTGGGCGTGCCAAAGGCGTGAAGACCGCTGAACGAGTACCGATGACAATGGCAGCCCGACCATTGGCGGCGGCTTCCCAGGCATCCAGGCGCTGCAGATCGCTCAGCCCCGAGTGCAGTGCCACAATGGGGGCACGGAAACGTTGCTGGAAGCGCCCCAGGGTCTGGGGTGTGAGGCCAATTTCAGGAATCAGGACCAGAGCCTGGCGACCCTTGGCAACCACGGCCTCAATCAGTTGCAGGTAGACCTCGGTCTTGCCGCTGCCCGTGACACCATGGAGCAGGCAAGGGTGAAAATGCCCAAGGCCTTCGCAGAGTGCATTCAATGCCGTGGCCTGTTCGGCATTGAGGGGCAGTGCGGGATTGGCCAGCAGGTTCTGAACGGGTGGCCACTGAGCAGCATTCATCGGTTCTTCACGCTGTTCGACCAGGTGTTTGGCTTCCAAGGACCTGAGCTGCTCTCGGCTGAATCCTTGGCCAAGAATGGTCTGGCTGGTCAGCCCTTGAGGGTGCTGACACAGCATGTTGAACAATTGCGCCTGCTTCGGGGCACGAGCCAGGGTGTGGCTGGAAGATTCGTGATTTGGCAGTGCACGCCAGCGTTCCCGTGTGCGCGTTTCCAATGGGCGCCCTTGGCGTAGCAGTACCGGCATGGCGTGCATCAAGGCATCGCCGAGAGCATGTTGGTAGTAGCGCGCCGTGAAGCGACATAACCACAGCCAGTCCGAGGGCAATGGGACCTGGTCGAGACAGGCTTCGATAGGCTTGAGTCGCGCTAGAGGCAGGTCACTGCTGTCGCGACATTCCATGACCACGCCAACCACCTGGCGACGGCCAAAACTGACCCGAACACGAAGCCCCGGGACCCAGCCGCATGGCGGAGGAGCTCCCTTGGGCAGGTAGTCGAAAAGGCGGCGCAGTGGCGAGGGCACAGCGACACCCAGTACTCGGGGTGTGGTCGAGGAAATATCTTGCAATTGGCCTCCACTGGGAGTTCTGCTAAAATGCCCGCCCGCTTCCACCAAGCCCTGAGCTTTGGTCGCTGTCTGCCGTAATGGATTCAGTGACTTGGTCGTCCAGGTCAGGGTGGATGCTTACCACCGGTCGGCACGGGGGCAGATGCTGTAATCACTGCTTTTCAGCCCCGGCCATTACCCTGTATGCGGTGCCTGGCAATGGATCAGGTGGCGGCATACCGATTGACGAGGTTCAAGATGAAACAAGGTATCCACCCGGAATACAAGACAGTTACTGCGACCTGCACCTGTGGCGCCTCCTTTGAAGTGGGCTCCACTGTTGGTCACGACCTGCACCTGGACGTGTGCTCTCAGTGCCACCCGTTCTACACCGGTAAGCAGAAACAAGCTACCACTGGTGGCCGTGTCGAGCGCTTCAACAAGCGTTTTGGTGCTGCACTCAAGCGTTGATCACCGATTGTTTCAGTGCTTCAACAAACCCGCCCTTCGAGGCGGGTTTGTTGTTTCTACTCGGAAGAAGAGGTTTTTGTCACGTCCTGGCACAGGCTTGAGTGCAGGTACCCTGGACGATGACTAAACTTTGTATCAAGGGGCTTCATCATGATGTCGTGAGGATTGCGATGTTGCGGTGCGGCAAAATTATGCTGCTTTTAGTAGTGAACGTCTTCAAACGAGTACGGAACAGGGCGGAAATGGTTTTTCATTGAAAAATGGAAAAAATTTCTATAATCTGAAGAAACCCTATGTCTCTCTTATCTGGATACCGGACACAAGCATGAGTGACGACAAGAAGCAGGCAGCGCTGGACTATCATGCGCTCCCGATCCCCGGCAAGCTCTCTGTCGAGCTGACCAAGCCCACTGCAACTGCCAAGGACCTGTCGCTGGCCTATAGCCCCGGCGTGGCTGAGCCGGTCCGTGAAATTGCCCGTGACCCGGAAAATGCATATCGCTATACCGGCAAGGGTAACCTGGTGGCAGTGATCTCCGATGGTACCGCCATTCTTGGACTGGGTAATCTTGGTCCCCTGGCCAGCAAGCCAGTCATGGAAGGCAAGGGCGTACTGTTCAAGTGCTTTGCTGGCATCAACTCTGTCGATATCGAAGTCAACGCCGAGAGTCCTCAGGCGTTCATTGATACTGTCGCGCGCATTGCGGACAGTTGGGGCGGAATCAATCTCGAGGATATCAAAGCACCAGAGTGCTTTGAAATTGAGCGAGCCCTGATCGAGCGCTGTAATATCCCTGTGTTTCATGATGATCAGCACGGTACTGCGATCGTTACTGCAGCAGGCATGCTCAATGCTCTGGATATTGCCGGCAAGGCCATCGAAAAGGCCAATATCGTGTGCATGGGCGCTGGCGCTGCTGCCATTGCCTGCATGAAGCTGCTGGTTTCCTGCGGTGCCAAGCCCGAGAACATCGTGATGCTGGATCGCAAGGGCGTGATTCACTCGGGACGTGAAGACCTCAACGAATACAAGGCCATGTTCGCAAGTGAAACCAGCAAGCGTACGCTGGACGATGCCATTGATGGTGCCGATGTGTTCGTTGGTCTGTCTGGCCCTGGGCTGATGAGTGCGGATCACATCCGCAAGATGGCCAAGGATCCTATTGTCTTCGCCTGCACCAACCCAGATCCGGAGATTCATCCTGACCTGGCCCGTGAAACACGTCCAGATGTGATCATGGCGACAGGGCGCTCGGATTATCCGAACCAGGTCAACAACGTTCTGGGCTTCCCCTTTATCTTCCGTGGTGCTCTTGATGTGCGTGCCACTCGCATCAATGAAGCGATGAAAGTTGCAGCGGTGCATGCGATCAAGGACCTTGCTCGTGAGCCTGTGCCTCAAGCCGTGCTGGATGCTTATGAGAGAGAGACCATGAGCTTCGGGCGCGACTACATCATCCCCACTCCGGTGGATAGTCGTCTGCTTGAGCGCGTTACTTCTGCTGTGGCTCAGGCTGCCGTGGATTCGGGCGTGGCCCGTAAGCCATATCCTTCTCATTATCCGCTGGCAAGTATCGAAGACGTCTACGGCTAGATGCTGGTGGAAACGTGTCGCCGGTAAATCGCTGGTATTGCGGTAGCAGAACGTACGAGGATACGTACGCCCGCAATGAGAAGATATAAAAAGAACAACCCGCGTCGAGAGAAAAGAGCCCTGCCTGTATGAACCGCCTGACTCATGATGGCTGTTCATCAGGCAGGGTTCTTTGTTTTTCAAGCGCAGAATGGTTTTCAAAGCGCATGAGTCGTTTTCGAACTGAATGAACCTGTCGTAGCATCCGGGCGGAGCTGGAGAGGCCTTGATCTCTTCCTGGAGCCCAAAACAAAAACCCCCGGCATGAGCCGGGGGGGGATAAGGGGGGAGTCGTCAGAAGATGGCTTCGTAAGCCCCAGTTCCCTGAGAGCCGCTGTGCGTCTCGATAGTGCGTTCTACGCGACGCGGCTGGAAGGTTGGCAGGTGATCTTCATCGAAAATCTCCTCAATGCCCCCACCTTGGTTCTTGCCCAGCAGGCGACCAGTATTGGCATCGATACGACGGGTGATGATGCCCTCCGGAGGCTCAGGCATCGATTCTGGAGTACCGTCCAGCGCCTGGCTCATGAAGTCCACCCAGATTGGCAAGGCCGCTTGTGCTCCGTATTCAGCCGTGGGAGTGTTGTCGTCCTTGCCCACCCAGACGGTAGCGGCCAGCTGGTTGTTGAAGCCGGCAAACCAGGCGTCACGCTGATCGTTGGTCGTACCGGTCTTGCCGACAATGTCTGCGCGCTTCATTTCCAGAGCCTTGCGGGCGGTACCATGCTCTACCACGTCGCGCAGCATATCCCGAATCAGGTACATGGCACGTGCATCGGCAACTCGAGGTGCCACTTCATAGGTCTTGCCATCAATTTCTGTCGTGGTCTGGTCCGGGCTACAGGTGCGGCAGGCAACGCGGGGGTTGGCTTCTTCCACCAGAGTGTCCTCTCCTCCCTGGGTGATCTTCTCGATGAACCAGGGAGATACCCGGAAGCCGCCGTTTGCCAGGATAGCGTAGGCATTGGTCATCTCCAGAGGTGTCAGACTGGCGCTACCAAGTGCCAGGGATAGGCCATGTGGCAGGCGGTCGCGCGAGAAACCGAAGTTGACCAGGAAGTCGATCGTATTATCCAGGCCAATTTGCTGAAGCAATCGGATAGTGACCAGGTTGCGGGAGCGTGCCAGGCCAACGCGTAGACGCGTCGGGCCGAGGAAGTCTCCACTGGAGTTGGACGGACGCCACAGCTCATTACTGCCATCGTTGATCACGACAGGGGCATCATTGATAACCGTTGCCGGGGTAATCTCGCCACTGCTGAGACCTGCCAGATAAATGAATGGCTTGAAGATGGAGCCGGACTGACGGCGGGCCTGGACGGCACGGTTGAACTTGCTGGCATTGAAATCGAAGCCTGCCTGCAGGCCCAGGATGGCACCGGTCTGAGGATCCATGACGACCAGGGAGCCTTCTGCATCGGGCTGCTGAGATAGGCGCCAGGTGTCGTCGTCTTTCTTGAGTATGCGTACGAGGTCACCGCGGCTGGCGATCTGGCTGGCATTGCTCGGAGCGTTGCCGCGATAGCGCGCACTCTTGTAAGGGGCCGCCCACTTCAGGTTGTCCCAGTCGATGGTGCGGATATCGCCTCCGCGCGTCAGAACACGCATCTGCTGGCCTTCGGCGCTGACCACAATGGCCGGTTCAAGCGGGCCATAGGTCGGTGTACGTTGCAGGACCTGCAGCCAGTTGCTGACGTCTCCGTCAATGCCTTCGACGGTTGTCTGGCTGCGTTCGGCAGCTTGACGTGCTGTCTGGATGACCTCGGGAGATTCTGACAATTCCTCTTCCAGACCACTGCGTTCGGTCTTGTCCTGAGCTTCAGCAAGGCTCTGGGGAATGTCGGTTTCTTCGGGGCCACGCCAACCATGGCGGGTGTCATAGTCGATCAAGCCATTGGCCAGCGCCTGGCGAGCCATGGGTTGCAGCTTACTATCGATGGTGGTGGTGATGCGATAGCTACCAGTGTAGGCGCCGTCGCCAAAGCGCTGAGTGGCGAATTGGCGAGCCATTTCGGCCACATAGTCAGCCTCGACATCGGGGCGTACAACATGGCGCTTGGCCGTGATTGGCTGATTGACGGCTTCATCGTAGGCAGCCTGGTCGATATAGCCCAATTCACGCATACGGAACAGGATCCAGTTGCGGCGAATCAGCGCTCGTTCGGCATTGGCCAGGGGGTTGAAAGCTGAAGGAGCCTTGGGCAGACCGGCAATCATGGCAAATTGTGCCAGGTTCAGTTCGTCCAGCGGCTTGTCGTAATAGATCTCGGAGGCAGCAGCAATACCGTAGGCGCGATGACCCAGGAAGATCTTGTTGACATAGAGTTCCATGATCTCCTGTTTGCTCAGGATCTGCTCCATTTGCAGTGACAGCAGGATTTCACGGATTTTTCGGGTAAAGGTCTGGTCGAGGGTCAACAGGTAATTACGTGCCACCTGCATGGTGATGGTCGAGCCACCGGACTGAATGTCACCGCTGGAAGCAAGCTGTGCAGCGGCACGCAGCAAGCCCTTGGGATCGACGCCATTGTGCTCGAAGAACTTGGCATCCTCGGCAGCCAGCAGCGCATCGATCATGGGTTCAGGGATTTCGTCATACTTCACTGGCATGCGCCGCTCATCGCCAAACTCGCCGATCAGTTGACCATCGCGAGTGTAGATGCGCAGAGGCGTCTGCAGTTCAAAATCCTGCAGCTGGCGAACATCGGGCAACCCCGGAGTGAAGTAGAGGGCGGCACCGACCACGCCGAGCGCAACTGCTGCGCCTAGCGAGATCACCAGCCACACGGCGGAGAATAGGAGCGTTCTGAGATACTTCATGAAATCGCGGTATCCATGCTGGAAACGAAAACGGCGGCGATGAGTGATACATATGGGCGTTCCTTCGCGACGGCCATTATAAGAAGACGCGAAGGCGGCCACCACCATTGACTTGATAAAGCCTTATTTCGGTACAGTCTAAATGTCCTGAATGCGCCCTGGATCAGCAATCTACCGCGCCAGATGACGTAGCGTTGAGCCTGATAGTAGACGTTGCGCTAATGTAGTGCTGATGCAGGGTGTATACAAAAATGATCTGGCCTACCTCATTCAGGACGCGGTTTGGCGTCGATATTTCTCCTGATGCTATCAGGTTCATGGAACTGGCGCCGCGCTGGCCAAGGTGGCGACCCCGGGCCTCGCGTTTTGTGGTGCGTGGCTATGCCGTCATGCCTTTACCCGAAGGCTGCATCGTCGAGGGGCGTATACGTCAATCGAGTACGCTCATCTCCGTACTACGTGAAGGCGTGGAGCACTTTGCATCTGGTTCCCGTCGTGTCGTCACCACGCTGCCGAGCAGTATCACCTCCTCGAGCGTAATGCGCTGCCCTGCCCACTTGAACGGTGATGGCATCGCTGCCTTCATTGAATGGAACTCCGACACGCAGCTTCCCTTTCCGTTCCCTGAATCGGCATATGACTTTTATTGTCTCGATGCTCGCCCAGAAAATGGTCGTCAGGAGGTGTTGCTGGTGGCCTGTCATCGACAGTTCATCGAGCAGTTGGTCGAAGTACTGGAGTGTGCTGGCTTGCAAATAGCAGCGATCGACGCAGAAGGCCCGCTCATGTGGCGAGTCGAGGAGGTATTGTACAAGGCAGGCAAGGAAGAGGACAGGGCTGCCCTGGGAGATCTCTTGTCCTTTTCTCCCGGGCTTGATGGCAATGCCCTTCTGGCAGAGTCCGCTACATGGAAGAGGGCTTTCGGCCTTGCCCTGGGGGGCTCGGGAATCAACCTGTTGCCGTGGAGAGATGTCGATAGAGTGAAGCGTACGCGGCGTTTCTGGATAGGGTTGGTCGGGGTTGCCATGCTGAGTGCCGGCATCGGGATGGCAGTATCTCATGAGCTTGAGCGGCGCCTGGCAAGGCTGATAGAGGCTGAGCACGCGATGTCACCGCAGAGTGAAGCCGGCTCGGCAGAAGAATTCATCACCCCTGAAGGGGAAAGATTCCTCAAGCAGCGGATTGCAGCATTGCAAGAACTTCTTTCTCAGCTGCAACTCAGCCGAGCCACTGCCGTTGCCGTCTTCAATGCCTTGGCCGGCAGTCTGGCTCCAGGAGTCCGTTATCAAGCCTGCCAGCGTCAGGGGGATCACCTTGAGCTGGCCGGCGTGGCCCAGAACAATGCTCAATTGATGGAGCAACTACGGCTTCTTGGTCAGCAGCCTCTGTTTATGAAAGTCGTCCTGATGAGTGTCAAGGACGTGGAAGAGCAGCAGCATTTCAGTCTGGCTATCCACTTGTCTCCAGAATCTCTGAATGGCAGTCATAGCGGATGACTCTGGCTTACGAATGGCAACGCCTGAAGGAATGTGACTGGCGTTCACTCGAACTGAGCGAGGCTGGCTCCTGGCCGTGGGCGTTACGTGGACTACTGGTGGTCGTCGTGTTGGTTCTGGTGCTGGGCACCGTCCTGTGGATTGAAGTCGTTCCGCTATATACCCAACTCGAATCTGCACGTCAGCAGCAGGGAAGGCATGCTCAGGGGCAGTCTGAGGCGCAACGACATCACGAGCAGTTGCAATCTGAGTGGCGGGTTCTTGAGCGACGACTGATCGAATTGACAGTAGGGAAGCTGAGCCCCAAGACCAATGCAATACCCGTTTCGAGCAAGCCCTCAAGCCCTTTGCTGGCGGAGGTTTCCCATCTTGCACAGCAATACCACCTGGCCATTGACACCATGAGCCTGGGAACGCCCGATACTCAGACACAACAACAGGGCATGTCTGAGCTGGTGGATACTCAGGCATTCAGCTTGAGTGTTCGGGGTGGGTTTCATGATCTGGCGGGCTTTGTTGCCGGGCTCACGCGATTACCGGGTATGCCCAGTCTTGATGATTTCATGGTGGAAGGCGAAGGGGATGTATTGCGGTTCTCCGCTGAAGGACACGCATACCACCTTGTCGGTCCTTATTCTGTTGCTGAGACCGCTGAGGGCTCTTCTACCGCTGAGGGCTCTTTTACCACTGAGGGCTCTTCCCAGTTTCGCCGCTTGGCGTATCGCTATGCCGACAGGCCCAGCCCTTTTGGTGTGCTTCATCCGTCAGGTGAATCCTCGGCCGTACCTGTGACGCTGCAGGATTATCCGCCTGCATCTGTATCTCTGGTCGGTACCCTGGTCCAGGGGGAGCGGCGTTGGGCGCTGGTCAGTACGCCGGACAAGAAGGTCTGGCGAGTCAAGGTGGGAGACCGGCTGGGGCGTGGGGTAAATCAGGCCAGGGTCATGGAAATAGGAAAAGCTCATCTGCGCTTGAAAGGTGGGTTGTTCGATCAGCAATTGGACTTGAAGTAAGCGCTGAAGGGGGCAATGGGCCCCCGGCAGTAGCGGCGATCGTGCGTCAATAGTAGTGCATTGGTAATGGCTGCATATTGATAACAAGAAGGTGACAAGGATGTCGAAACGATTATTCAAGGTGGCGGTGCTGCTGCTGGTGGGTTGGCAATGGGAGGCTGAGGTTGCTCAGTCCGCTCCCGCCTATCACGGAGCTCCCATGTCGTTGAGCTTTGAAGATGCACCATTGGGCTCAGTGCTGTCGGCCATCAGTGAATTCACGGGTCTGAATATCGTTGTGGGGGAGGGCGTGGGAGGCCGGGTGACGTTGCGCCTTGATTCGGTGCCATGGGATCAAGCGCTGGATCTGGTACTGAAGAGCCAGGGATTGACCAGCCGCCGTGAGGCCAATGTCATTTTGGTGGCTCCCGCTACCGAAATCGCTCAGCGTGAACAGAGCAAGCTTCTGGAACAGGAGAAGCAACGTCAATGGCAGCCTCTGGTCACTGAGCACGTTCAGGTGCGCTATGCCAAGGCTGCGGATCTCGCTGATCTGTTGCGTGGGGCTGGAGGTTTCGGCCTGCTTTCCCAGCGGGGCAGTGCTGCTGCTGACAGTCGCACGAACATGTTGCTGATTCAGGATACTGCGGAACATCTTGGTCAAATACGGCAGACTCTGCGGCAGTTGGATGTGCCTGCTCCTCAGGTACAGATTGAGGCACGCATCGTAGTGGTCAAGGATAGCGCTGCTCGCCAGATAGGTGTGAACTGGGGAGTGACGAGCACCATGGGGATGGTGGATAAGGGAAATGGCAGTATGTCCCTGGAGCGTAAGATTCAGGGACATCGCGGTGCATATGGAGGCCTGGCCGTTGATCTGGGAGATAGCCTTGGTCCTGGCACCACGTTCAACATTGGTTATCTGGCCGGAGACGTCTTGCTCGACCTGGAGCTTCGAGCACTGCAAAGCGAAGGCAAGAGCCAGATCATCTCCCAGCCCAAGGTGATCACTGCCAATCAGCACACAGCAATCATCAAGCAGGGCAAGGAGATTCCTTATCAGGAGTCGACTGGAGATGGTGCTACCAGTACGGCCTTCAAGGAAGCGGTACTGGCACTGGAAGTGACGCCGCAGATTACCTCGGACCATCGCATTGTCATGGATCTCAAGATCAATAATGACACCTTGGCGGATCAGACCTTCCGAGGTGCCCCTGCCATCGATACCAATGAGATCATGACTCAGGTCCTGGCCGATGATGGAGAAACCATCGTTCTGGGCGGAATTCTTACGTCAGAACAGGCACATAGCCTATACAAGACCCCCTGGTTGGGTGACATTCCCCTGGTGGGCAAGTTGTTTCGCTATACCGAGGACGTCAACGATAAGGTAGAGTTGTTGGTATTCATTACCCCACGGATTCTCGACGACGGCCTGGCGATTCGCTGATGCAGGATGTACCCAACCTGATTTTGATCGGCCCCATGGGGGCTGGAAAGAGCACTATCGGCCGCCTGCTGGCGGCCGAACTGTCACGTGAGTTCTACGACAGCGATCACGAAATTCAGGATCGCTGCGGTGCCGATATTCCCTGGATTTTCGATGTGGAAGGTGAAACCGGCTTTCGTGATCGCGAAAGTGCGATGATCGATGAGTTAATGGACAGAGAGCAGTGTGTAATCGCGACTGGCGGGGGCGCTGTGCTGCGTGAGCAGAACCGCAAACGCATTCGCGAGGGCGGCACCGTCATCTATCTGTTTACCACCGTTGAGCAGCAGCTCAAGCGAACCGCCAAGGATCGTAACCGGCCTCTTCTGCAGCGAGGGGACCGTGAAAGACTCCTGCGTGACATGTTTGCCTTGCGGGACCCCTTGTATCGCGCGACGGCCGATCTGGTGGTGCGAACTGATCGTCGAGGCCCCCGCTCGGTGGTCAACGATATTATACGCCGCGTCCAGCGGATGGTTGATCCTCTTACTTGCAAGGCCAACCCATGAACATCGAAGCCTCTTCTTCGCTCCAGCCTCTGACACTCAATGTCGCTCTCGATGAGCGTAGTTATCCCATCCATATCGGTCCAGGTCTGATTGAGGATGGAGAACGACTGGCCTCATATCTGGCGGGGCGGCAGGTCATGGTGGTCACCAATGATACGGTTGCCGAATACTACCTGGCTGCGCTGACCGAAGGGTTGCCTGAAGGGCTGGAGGTCAAGACATTAGTGCTGCCTGATGGTGAGGAATACAAGAGCTTCGATGTCCTGACGCGCATCTGGGATGCCTTGCTGGAAGCTGGCTTCAATCGGCGCGCCACGCTGGTGGCTCTGGGTGGAGGTGTGATTGGCGATATGGTGGGCTTCGCTGCTGCCTGCTATCAGCGCGGCATCGCCTTTATTCAGGTACCGACTACCTTGCTGTCCCAGGTGGACTCTTCCGTCGGTGGCAAGACGGGGGTCAACCATCCCCTGGGCAAGAACATGATCGGGGCATTCTGGCAGCCCAAGGCAGTGCTGATCGACACGTCATCCCTGAAGACGCTGCCCGCCAGGGAGCTTTCAGCAGGTCTTGCCGAGGTGATCAAGTACGGCTTGATTCACGATGCTTCCTTCCTGAACTGGCTTGAGGCTGAAATGGACGGCCTGCGAGCCCTTGATGCCGAATTGCTTGCCAAGGCCATTGAGCGTAGCTGCTCGATCAAGGCGGAAATCGTAGCTCAGGATGAGACGGAGCAAGGGGTGCGCGCGTTGCTCAACCTGGGGCATACCTTTGGACATGCCATTGAGGCTCACATGGGCTATGGCGCCTGGCTGCACGGCGAAGCCGTTGGGGCCGGTATGGCGATGGCCGCAGACCTGTCTCATCGCCTTGGCTGGATTGATGCGGTCGCTCTGGAGCGCACACGTCGTATCATTATTGCTGCTGGTCTGCCGGTGGAAGCGCCGGTCGAGATGAGCGTCGATGACTTCCTGTCGCGCATGAAGCTGGACAAGAAGAATGTCGATGACTGCTTACGCCTGGTGCTGTTGCGCCGACTGGGCGAAGCCTGTGTTCATGACGAAACGCCATTGGAAGTGCTCAAGGCTTGTATTGCCGAATTTCCGCGTTGTTGATTCCTTGCTGCGACTAGCCCTGTTGAAATGAAAGGTCTTGCAGGGCAAGACAATGAGCGTATAGCAATGCTGATCATCACGCCCGCCTAGTGCGGGCGTGATGCGTTTTATTAGAGATGAGGCTTTTCCAGAGAATATTCATGGAGATTTTCTGACTTTATGCCGTATCAGCGATGAAAATTCATCACGCTATTGTGTTGAAACGAGCCTAATCTTGTTGAGGTGGGTCGCCAAGGGGGTGGCCTCACTTGGAGGAAGGAATCCATGAACCTGATCAAGAAGCTGGTCGCAGAGTGTATAGGAACGTTCTGGCTGGTACTGGGAGGATGTGGAAGCGCTGTATTGGCAGCCAATTTTGGTGGTGATGGTAATCCCTTGGGTATTGGTTTTCTCGGAGTGGCATTGGCGTTTGGTCTGACGGTGGTGACCGGTGCTTACGCATTCGGGCATATATCCGGGGGGCATTTTAATCCAGCGGTAAGTGTAGGACTTTGGGCCGGGGGGAGATTCTCGACCAAGGAATTGCTGCCTTACATCATTGCGCAGGTATTTGGCGGGCTGGTTGCAGGCTTTGTTCTGATGACAATTGCGCAGGGCAGTGCAGGGTTTGTCAGTGATCCTTCTGCCGCTGGCAATTTTGCCAGTAATGGCTTTGGAGACTTGTCTCCCGGTGGTTATAGCCTGGGGGCCGCGTTGCTGACCGAAGTTGTGCTCACGGCCATGTTCCTGATCGTGATCATGGGAGCAACACACAAGTTGGCACCTGCTGGCTTTGCGCCAATTGCCATCGGTCTTGCCCTGACGCTGATTCACCTGATCAGCATTCCGGTTACCAACACTTCAGTGAACCCGGCGCGTTCCACAGCGGTGGCAGTGTTTGCCGGTTCTGGTGCGCTTTCCCAGCTATGGCTGTTCTGGGTGGCCCCCATCATAGGTGGTGCCATTGGCGGTATCATCTATGGATGGCTTGGCAAGGATGAGGTCAGCGAGCCTGGTGCTGCCAGCGCTCTTTGAATTGCTATCTCGACCAATACGGTTTTCTTGATCAATGCCCGCCTTGTGCGGGCATTGTCATGTTTGACTGTTGCTTAGGGGCTTGGGCATGGCTATGACGTCTTTCTCTATGCAAGGATCTGTATGTCATATGCGTGATCGGCATGGGGTGTCGACAGTTTTTAAGACCAAAGTCTAATGGCGAGATTTTTGGCCTTGGTCTGCTTGGAAAATGATTCCAAGTGGTTGATGCGATAAGGTTTTTTTCTTTGGTCGTGGTGTAAGCGTCTAATTTGTAGTGGTTTTTTAGGCTTTTGCGGAGGCTGGGGGAATTGCGAAGAAGGCACAGCATGGCTATGCTGGAGAGCCTTTTTTCGGACAGTTGGCGATATTTGCACAGAAAGCAAAATAAAAGAAAAACTTTTAAATATATCGTTTCAACGCTGTGACTACAACCCTTCTTATCTGAGGCGCGCCCATGAACATAGGTCTTCATCAGCCCGGAGAATTCCGAGACAACTGCGGGTTTGGCCTGATCGCCCATATGGAAGGGCAGGCTAGCCATGAGCTGCTCAGCACTGCCATTGAATCATTGACCTGCATGACCCACCGCGGTGGTATCGCAGCCGACGGCAAGACCGGCGATGGTTGCGGTCTGCTGCTCAAGATGCCAGACGGTTTCATGCGTCAGGTTGCCAAGGATACCCTGGGAGCAGAGCTCGGCGAGCAATACGCTGTTGGCGCCATTTTTCTGCCTGATGATGATGAGCGCGAGGCGGCTGCTCGTGCTGCGTTGGCGGGAGAGCTGGAGAAACGTGGCCTGAAAGTTCTGGGCTGGCGCGAAGTGCCGGTGGATCCCAGTGTCTGTGGTCCCATGGCCCTGGAATGCTTGCCGCGTATTCGTCAGCTATTTGTCGAGCCCGGCTCTGTCGATGCAGAACCCTTCGACGTCGCGCTGTTCATGGGGCGCCGTCTGGCCGAGCAGGCACTGAAGCACGAACCCGATTTCTATGTCTGCTCCCTGTCCAGCGAAGTGCTGTCCTATAAAGGGCTGGTAATGCCTGTGGATCTGCCCGCCTTTTACAAGGATCTGGGGGATGACAGGCTGGAAACCGCTATCTGTGTATTCCACCAGCGCTTCTCGACCAATACGGCACCTCGCTGGCCGTTGGCTCAACCTTTCCGCCTGCTGGCTCACAATGGTGAGATCAACACGATTGAAGCCAACCGGGGCTGGGCCAATTCGCGCAAGGAAAACTTTGTCAACGAGCGCATGCCTGAGATCGCCAGTCTTGACGAGATCGTCAACACCACTGGGTCTGATTCCTCGAGCATGGACAACATGCTGGAAGTCCTGCTGACGGGTGGCATGGAACTGCATCGCGCTGTGCGCATGATGGTGCCGCCGGCCTGGCAGAACGTGGAGATCATGGATAGCGATCTGCGTGCTTTCTATGAGTACAACTCCATGCATGTCGAACCTTGGGATGGCCCCGCAGGTGTCGTCATGACTGACGGTCGTCAGGCGCTGTGCATGCTCGATCGCAATGGTCTGCGTCCGGCACGCTGGGTCATTACCAAGAATGGCTTTATCACCCTGGCGTCTGAAATCGGGACTTACGATTACAAACCCGAAGACGTCGTAGCCAAGGGGCGTGTTGGCCCAGGGCAATTGCTTGCCGTGGATACCGCCACGGGCGAGGTTCTGCATACTGCAGACATCGATCAACGCCTCAAGTCCGCCTATCCCTACAAGCGTTGGCTCAAGGAACAGGCACATTTTCTTGAGTCAGCCCTGACGGAGCTGGCAGCCTTCGAGAGCATGGATGCCGATCTTCTCAAAGCCCAGCAGAAGATGTTTCAGGTCAGCTTCGAAGAGCGTGACCAGTTATTGCGTCCCCTGGCGGAAAGCGGCCAGGAAGCGGTGGGGTCCATGGGTGATGACACGCCCATGGCGGTGCTGTCCAGCAAACGTCGTTTATTGACTGACTACTTTCGTCAAAAGTTTGCTCAGGTCACCAACCCAGCGATCGATCCACTGCGCGAAGCCATTGTCATGTCGCTTGAGACATGCTGTGGCACGGAGCGCAATGTGTTCAAGTCAACTCCGGAACATGCGCATCGCATCGTGTTGACGACGCCGATCCTGTCTCCACGCAAGTTCGGCCTGCTGGTGTCCCAGGAAGACCCGGACTTCGCCAGCCATACCCTGTCATTGGGTTACGACCCCGAGCAACTTGGGCTCAAGGGGGCGATTGTCGAGCTTTGTCGTCAGGCTGAACAGGCCACTCTGGATGGCAAGGTCATCCTGGTTCTGTCCGATGCCAATTTGCCGAAGGGACAGGTACCGATCCATGCTGCCCTGGCAGTGGGGGCGGTTCATCATCATCTCGGCAAGCTGGCCCTGCGCCCGCGCGTCAACCTGATCGTCGAAACCGGTTATGCCCGCGATGCGCATCAGATGGCGGTACTGTTTGGTGTGGGTGCCACGGCCATCTATCCATGGCTGGCCTATCAGGTCATGGCGGACATGCACCGTACTGGTGAACTGTCCGGCAATCCGGCAGACGGTCGTGAGAATTATCGCAAGGGTCTGCAGAAAGGCCTTTACAAGATCCTGTCCAAGATGGGTATCTCGACGCTGGCATCCTATCGTGGCTCTCAGTTGTTCGAGGCTGTGGGACTGTCTTCCGAGGTCATGGATCTATGCTTTACTGGCATGGCCTCGCGCATTGAAGGTACCGGCTTCAATGAGTTGCAGCTGCAACAGGTGTCATTGGCCAAGGATGCCTGGTCCCCACGCAAGGACATCGTCCATGGTGGGTTGGTCAAGTATGTGCATGGCCAGGAATACCATGCTTATAACCCGGACGTGGTCAAGGCCTTGCAAGAAGCCGTGCAGGAAGGCAGCTATCCCAAGTGGAAGCGCTTTGCTGAGCTGGTCAATGATCGCGAGCCTGCCACCATCCGCGACTTGCTCAAGCTCAAGCCGGCTCTTGAGCCAGTACCGCTGGAGGAAGTCGAGGCTATCGAAGACCTGCTGCCACGCTTCGACAGTGCTGGCATGTCGTTAGGAGCCCTGTCGCCAGAGGCTCACGAAGCCTTGGCCCAGGCCATGAACGAGTCTGGCGGCCGCTCCAACTCAGGTGAGGGGGGCGAGGATCCTTCTCGTTACGGCACGATTCGTAGTTCCAAGATCAAGCAGATCGCTTCTGGCCGCTTTGGTGTCACGCCGGCCTATCTGGTCAATGCCGAAGTGTTGCAGATCAAGGTGGCCCAGGGGGCCAAGCCTGGCGAAGGTGGTCAGCTACCTGGTGGCAAGGTCAACGAGCTGATTGCGCGCCTGCGTTACTCTGTGCCTGGTGTGACGCTGATCTCTCCGCCGCCGCATCATGACATCTATTCCATCGAAGACCTGGCTCAGCTGATCTTTGACCTCAAGCAGGTCAACCCCGAAGCTCAGGTCTCTGTGAAACTGGTATCTGAGCCCGGTATCGGCACTATCGCCACGGGCGTGGCCAAGGCCTATGCTGACCTGATCACTGTTTCCGGATATGACGGAGGTACTGCGGCCAGCCCGTTGACCTCCATCAAGCATGCCGGCTCGCCGTGGGAGCTGGGCTTGCCGGAAGTTCATCAGGCCCTGCGTATCAATGGGCTGCGTGACAAGATCCGGCTGCAGACAGATGGCGGGCTGAAGACCGGCCTGGATGTGATCAAGGCCGCGATCCTCGGTGCCGAGAGTTTCGGTTTCGGTACGGCACCCATGGTGGCCCTGGGCTGCAAGTATCTGCGTATCTGCCACCTGAACAACTGCGCCACAGGCGTTGCTACTCAGATGGATTATCTGCGTGACGAGCATTTTCGTGGCACGGTGGACATGGTCAAGCACTACTTCCGCTTCATCGCTGAAGAAGTACGTGAATTGATGGCGATGGTGGGGGTGCGCCGACTGACCGATCTGATCGGCCGGACTGACCTGCTCGAAGTGTTCGAAGGGGTGACGGCGTCTCAGCGCAATCTTGATCTGACTCCGCTGCTGGCCAATGATCATGTACCGACCGACGCGCCGCAATACTGCACTGTCAGCCGCAATGTGCCGCATGACCCGGGCACCAAGAACAAGGAGGTACTGGCAGCGTTGGAGGCTGCTATCGAAGCCAAGTCTGGCGCCGATGTGTCTTTCTCCATCACCAACTGTGATCGCTCTGTGGGAGCGCTAACTTCTGGCGCCATTGCCAAGCGCTATGGCGAGGCAGGCCTGGAAGATGCCCCGGTCATTGCACGTTTCCGGGGTGTGGCGGGCCAGAGCTTTGGTGTATGGAATGCCCGTGGTCTGCACCTTTATCTGGAAGGGGATGCCAACGATTACGTCGGCAAAGGGATGAACGGCGGCAAGATCGTCATCACTCCACCACGCGAGAGCCGCTTCGAAAGCCACAAGACGGCGATCATCGGTAATACTTGCCTGTACGGCGCGACAGGCGGAAAGCTGTTTGCCGCGGGTACGGCAGGCGAACGTTTCGGGGTACGTAACTCAGGAGCGCATGCGGTCATCGAGGGTGCTGGTGATCACTGTGGTGAGTACATGACAGGGGGCATGATCTGTGTCCTCGGTGAAACTGGAGTTAACTTCGGCGCGGGCATGACGGGCGGCTTTGCCTATGTGCTCGACGAAGACCGTAGCTTTGTAGACAAGTACAACCATGAACTGGTGGAAATCCACCGCGTCAATACTGAGTCCATGGAAGCCTATCGGCGTCATTTGCGCGAGACCATCGAGGAATATGTGGCAGAGACCGGCTCCGAGCGCGGCAAGGCCATCCTCGAGGACTTCAGCGACTACATCCGTAACTTCTGGCTGGTAAAGCCCAAGGCCGCGAGCCTCAAGGGGTTGCTCGACCAGTCACGTAGCCAGCCTGAATAAGGCTGCTGAGCTATGTCGCAAGTACGTCGCAAATGACCCGAATACAGGCATGAGGAGAAACCACCATGGCTAACCGTTTGAGTAACGATTTCCAGTTTATCGATGTCGGTCGTCAGGATCCGTCCAAGAAGCCGGCACACACTCGTGCACGTGAGTTCGCCGAGATCTACGAGCCATTCAAGCCCATGGACGCTGCCAGTCAGGCACATCGCTGCCTGGCCTGCGGCAACCCATACTGCGAATGGAAGTGCCCGGTCCACAACTACATTCCCAATTGGCTGAAGCTGGTCAGTGAAGGCAACATTCTTGAAGCTGCTGAGCTTTCACATCGAACCAACTCGCTACCGGAAGTCTGTGGTCGAGTATGTCCCCAGGACCGCTTGTGCGAGGGGGACTGCACACTCAACGATGGCTTCGGTGCGGTGACGATTGGCTCCGTGGAGAAATACATCACGGATACCGCCTTTGCCATGGGATGGCGTCCGGATCTGAGCAAGGTCGTCTGGAGCGACAAGAAGGTAGCGATCATTGGTGCGGGGCCTGCCGGCCTTGGCTGTGCCGACATCCTGGTGCGTAGTGGCGTCAAGCCGGTAGTGTTCGACAAGTATCCTGAAATCGGTGGGTTGCTGACGTTCGGTATTCCTGAGTTCAAGCTCGAGAAGACGGTAATGGAGCGTCGCCGCGCTGTGTTCGAGGAAATGGGCGTCGAGTTTTGTCTGAACACCGAAGTGGGCAAGGATATAACGTTCGATGCCATCCTTGAGGAATATGATGCAGTATTCCTTGGCATGGGTACCTACACCTACATGCAAGGTGGTTTCCCGGGTGAAAATCTGCCAGGTGTGCATAAGGCCCTGGATTACCTGATTGCCAACGTCAATCACCGCCTGGGCTTCGAGAAGGATCCGAGCGATTTCATTTCTCTGGCAGACAAGCAGGTAGTGGTGCTGGGCGGTGGTGATACGGCCATGGACTGCAACCGTACCGCCATTCGCCAGGGGGCAAGCCGAGTGACCTGTGCCTATCGCCGTGATGAAGAGAACATGCCGGGCTCTCGTCGCGAAGTGGCCAATGCTCGAGAAGAGGGGGTCGACTTCCTGTTCAATCGTCAGCCGGTGGCGGTGGTCGGAGAGGGGCGTGTCGAAGGCGTCAAGGTCGTGCGTACCCGCCTGGGTGAACCAGATGAGAAGGGGCGTCAGCGTCCCGAAGTGGTGCCTGGGTCCGAGGAAATCATCGCTGCCGACGCAGTGGTAATCGCCTTTGGCTTCCAGCCGAGCCCTGCGCCGTGGTTCGAGAACGTAGGCATCGAACTTGACGAGCGTGGTCGTGTAAAGGCTCCTGAGCATGGTGCCTTCGCTTTCCAGACCACCAACGAGAAGATCTTTGCCGGTGGCGACATGGTGCGTGGTTCCGACCTGGTGGTGACCGCCATCTACGAAGGCCGTCAGGCGGCTGAGGGCATCCTCGATTATCTCGAAGTGTGATGGTGCCAGTGGCATTGTCATTGTGAGTGTGCCGGGCTTCCTGCTGAGCATTGAAATGCAGGGGCCCGGCAAAATTGAGTCAGGTGGGCATATCTGCTAATCTGTCGTCCCATCCTGGCGCGGCTTCCTGCCGAGCCTACTTGATCACGTTTCGACAGGTTCTCCATGACACGATATATCTTCGTGACCGGCGGCGTTGTGTCCTCACTTGGTAAGGGCATTGCGTCGGCCTCGCTGGCGGCGATTCTCGAGGCCCGTGGCCTCAAAGTCACCATGCTCAAGCTCGATCCCTACATCAACGTGGATCCGGGCACCATGAGCCCGTTCCAGCACGGTGAGGTGTTTGTTACCGAGGATGGTGCCGAGACCGATCTAGATCTGGGGCATTACGAGCGTTTCATCCGCACCAAGATGACCCAGTCCAATAATTTCACCACCGGCCGTGTCTACGAGCATGTCCTGCGCAAGGAACGTCGTGGTGATTATCTCGGCGGCACCGTTCAGGTGATTCCTCATATTACCGATGAGATCAAGCGCCGGGTCTACGAAGGTGGTGATGGCTTTGATGTGGCCCTGGTCGAGATCGGAGGAACCGTGGGTGACATCGAGTCCCTGCCGTTCCTTGAGTCCATCCGTCAGATCCGCAGTGAAGTGGGGGCTCAGCGGGCCATATTCATGCACCTGACCCTGGTGCCTTACATTCAGACAGCAGGCGAGACCAAGACCAAGCCGACCCAGCACTCGGTCAAGGAATTGCGTTCTATCGGTATTCAGCCGGATATTCTCATCTGCCGCTCCGAGGTCGAGCTGGAAGAAACCGAGCGCCGCAAGATTGCTCTGTTCACCAATGTCGAAGAGCGTGCTGTGGTCCCGCTGCAGGATGCCGATACGATCTATCGTATTCCGCTGATGCTGCATGAACATGGGCTGGATGAGATCGTCTGCGACAAGCTGCGCCTGGAGGCAGATGAGGCGGATCTCAGCGAGTGGGTCAGGGTGCTCGATGCCAAGCTCAATCCGCTGAAGTCGGTCAATATCGCCATGGTCGGCAAGTACATGGAGTTGCTTGACGCATACAAGTCGCTTAACGAAGCATTGATCCATGCTGGTATTCAGACCAGGGTGAAGGTCAACGTCGACTACATCGACTCCGAGGATATCGAGCGCCATGGCCCTGAACGCCTGGCTGGAAAGGATGCCATTCTGGTTCCAGGAGGCTTCGGTGAGCGTGGCGTAGAGGGCAAGATTGCCACGGCGCGTTATGCTCGTGAGAACGACATCCCTTACCTGGGGATTTGCCTCGGCATGCAGGTGGCGGTGATAGAATTTGCTCGTCATATCGCTGGTTGGGCCGATGCCAACTCCACCGAGTTCACTCATGACACCCAGCATCCGGTGGTAGGCTTGATCACCGAATGGATCACGCCAGAAGGCAAGATCGAGGTGCGTGACGAGGCCTCCGACCTGGGTGGCACGATGCGTCTGGGTGGTCAGGAATGTCGACTGGGCAATGGCACCAAGGCTCGAGAAGCCTATGGTGATGATGTTATCGTCGAACGCCATCGCCATCGCTTCGAGGTCAACAATCAGTTCATTGATGAGCTGGAGAAGGCTGGCCTGGTGGTTTCCGGTCGCAGCATCGACAATTCTCTGGTGGAGATGGTCGAGCTCCCGGATCATCCTTGGTACGTGGCCTGCCAGTTCCATCCGGAGTTCACTTCCACGCCTCGCGACGGTCATCCGCTGTTCACTGGGTTTGTCAACGCGGCACTGACCCACAAGGCCAAGCGTACCCGCGCCCAGGCGGCGCCTCAGGAGTAATCCGCATGTCCGCTTCTCAACGTACCATCGACTTTGCCGGCCTCAGTGCCGGCAATTCATTGCCTCTGATGCTGTTTGCCGGCATGAATGTGCTCGAATCACGCGAACTCGCGCTGGAGATCGCTGAGCATTACGTCGAAGTGACCGGCAAGCTCGGTATTCCCTACGTCTTCAAGGCCAGTTTCGACAAGGCCAACCGTAGTTCCATTCATTCCTTTCGCGGTCCTGGAATGGAGAAAGGTCTGGAAATTCTCGCGGAGGTCAAGGAACGCTACGGTGTTCCAGTGATCACGGATGTCCATGAGTCGTGGCAGGCCGCGCCTGTCGCTGAAGTGGCCGATGTCATCCAGTTGCCGGCCTTCCTGGCCCGGCAGACGGACCTGGTGGTTGCCATGGCCGAGACGGGAGCAGTGGTCAACGTCAAGAAGCCTCAGTTCATCGCGCCTCACGAAATGCGCCACATCATCACCAAGTTCAAGGAGGCTGGAAACGATCGCATTCTATTGTGCGAACGAGGTTCCAGTTTCGGCTACAACAACCTGGTGGTCGATATGCTGGGCTTCGGGGAAATGAAGGATACTGGCTATCCGCTGCTCTTCGATGTCACTCACTCGTTGCAACGTCCCGGTGGTCGAGCCGATAGTGCCGATGGGCGTCGCGCACAAGTGCTTGACCTGGCGCGTGCCGGGGTTGCCGTAGGTATTGCCGGGCTGTTCCTGGAAGCCCACCCGGACCCGGATAATGCCAAGTGCGATGGCCCATGTGCTTTGCCGCTGGAAATGCTCGAGCCTTTCCTCACGCAGATCAAGGCTATCGATGATCTGATCAAGGGACTGCCAGCCATCGATATCCGCTGAAGGCGGCCTCTCCATAGCGCCGCTTTTGCTCAACGCTACGACACCTCTGTATCAACAACAGGACGAAAAAACATGACCAAGATCGTTGATATCCACGCTCTCGAGGTACTGGACTCCCGAGGCAACCCTACTGTTCAGGCAGAAGTACGCCTGGAAAGCGGTGCCGTGGGTGTCGCCTGTGCCCCCAGTGGTGCCTCCACCGGATCCCGTGAAGCTCTGGAACTGCGCGATGGTGACAAGGGCCGTTACCTGGGCAAAGGGGTGCTCAAGGCGGTGGATGCCGTGAACGGCAGGATTCGCGATTGCCTGATCGGCATGGATGCCCGTGACCAGCGTGGCCTGGACAAGGCCATGGTCGAGCTGGATGGCACCGAGAACAAGGAAAACCTCGGTGCCAATGCCATCCTCGCGGTGTCGCTGGCGGCCGCCAAGGCCGCTGCCAATGCCAAGGGCGTCGCCCTGTATGCCCACATTGCTGAACTCTACGGCCAGCCGGGCAAGTACCTGATGCCGGTACCGATGATGAATATCCTCAATGGCGGCGAACATGCCGACAATAACGTCGACATCCAGGAGTTCATGATCCAGCCCGTCGGTGCCGAGAATTTCCGTGAAGGCCTTCGTGTTGGTGCTGAAGTGTTCCACGCGCTGAAGAAGGTACTGGGTGCGCGTGGCCTGGCGACTGCCGTTGGTGATGAAGGTGGCTTTGCACCTAATCTGGCGTCCAATGCTGAGGCCTTGGCGGTGATCAAGCAGGCTATCTCTGATGCTGGCTATGAGCTGGGCAAGGACATTACCCTGGCCCTGGACTGTGCTTCAAGCGAGTTCTACAAGGACGGCAATTATGTGCTGGCAGGAGAGGGCAAGAGCTTCGATGCAGAAGGCTTTGCCGACTACCTGGTGGGACTGGCCAATGAGTATCCCATCGTCTCCATTGAAGATGGCATGGACGAATCCGACTGGGCTGGCTGGAAGTCTCTGACCTCCAAGCTTGGCGATCGTGTTCAACTGGTCGGTGATGACTTGTTCGTCACCAACACCAAGATTCTCAAGCGCGGTATCGATGAGCAGATCGGTAACTCTATCCTGATCAAGTTCAACCAGATCGGTTCTCTGTCCGAGACTCTGGATGCGATCAAGATGGCCCAGGATGCTGGATTCACTGCGGTCATCTCTCACCGTAGTGGTGAAACAGAAGACACTACCATTGCTGATCTGGCCGTAGGTACCTGCGCAGGCCAGATCAAGACAGGTTCGCTGTGTCGTTCTGATCGTGTTGCCAAATACAACCGCCTGCTGGTTATCGAACAAGAGCTGGGTGATCGGGTCAGCTATCCGGGGCGCAGTGCGATCAAGGGGCAGTAACCTCCTGCTCTGCGAAAGAAAGCGCCGCTGTTGGAGATTATTTTTGTAGGAGATTTGCTACAAATTTCCGAGGAAATTGACCCAAAAATGCGCAAAAAAGCTCGCGATACTCTCGCGGGCTTTTTTATTTTTTTGATTTTTAAGGAGAATTAAATTATTCATGCTCTTGTCATACTTTGCTGAGGTGAAACCTGGCGAGTTGAGAACCTGGGAAAAAGTGGCAGAATCAAAAACATGAATCGGAGAGGTCAGGTTCGCAGCGGCATGTGTCCTGATCGCCCCCTCCGGGGAGACGGTGGAGATAGCATGGAGGCTGTCACCACTGTGGAGTCGGGGTCGATCATGGAACCGGTGGTCTGCACCGGAGTGCCGGTCTTCTGATTCTGGGTGTGTTCAGGAATGCGATTATGGGTGCGCTTGGTGCGACAGGGAGTCGCTTCTGGGCAGGGAGGTCACCCTAGGATTCGGGCAGAAGGATCTGCTCAAGGAAATGCTTGGAGCGGGCGGCCTACGGGCCGCCTTTTTTTTGCCTTCAGTACTTATTACTGGTGAACCTGCAGGCATGCATGTGCCTGTCTGTTGATTGATCAATGTTCCCAAATACTGCATCAGGCATTTTTCTTTCACGGAAAGTGATAAACGTATTGCCATGAAGGATGCAACATCCTATTCATGTGTTGGCAATAATTCCTGCAATACTCATATGAAATTTCAAATATTATCTCAAGAAAGATAATGCTCTTTCTTCCCATGCGCGCGATATGTCTCTACCCACTGCTATAGATAATCTCCAGGCGAGGTAATGTGTTTCAGGAACGAAACTTAAATCAAACGACTGTCTTAAAGCTATGGAAATTTTATTCTCTATAAAAGCCTTGAAAGAGTATTTTTTTCTTTTCTCATGAGTCGTGACACCAGAATTAACAATACGACTCAAATGATGACTGAACATCACCATCGTTATTCAAGAGAAAAAGAAACTTCATTAGCAGCAATTGGCGTTGCCTCACATACTGGTTGAAGGCACGTGGTAATCATGTGCGTGCATGGGAACCATTCATCTTTCAAGGATTGGAGTGACTCATGGTGACTCAGATTGGCAGCATCGATAACAACATCACGATTAACTACAACGGGGAAGAAATCGTACTGGACTGGACCAGCGATTACTTCCTTGATGGAAACGCCACCAATGTTGACTATGGCACCGACGCCATCTTTGATCTCGGTTTCATGACCATCGACTACTCCTCTTCTCTGGGGGCGGACCTGGATACTGGAGATGTTACGGTTCCTCCCATTGATGGTGTCGGGCCGGAAGCCATCGCAGGGGTTGGCGCTGTTCTTGAGTTACTGCTCGGTGCGGCAGGTGCCGATGAACAGGCTTTCGACTCACTGGGCGATACCATCTCCGGACTGATGGGCAGTTCTGGGACCTCGGCCTCCGAAGCGGCCGATGCCATCACTGCCAGCCTTGGTGGCTCTCTGGATGATAGCTTGGCGGGGCTGGGTATAGACGCTCCAGCCGAAGAAGTGATCGGAGCCCTGTTGAGCGGCAAGGCTGGCGCGGGTGATGAAGTCCTGACCCAGGTCGGCGATGCTCTCGACGTGTCTCTGGATAGCCTGGGTGAACTGGTTGATGGCGACATCACCCTGGCTGAGTTCCTGCTCAGCGATAACGGTGTGCTTGGAAGCCTGATCGGTGATCAGAGTGTCCTTTCCGGTATCCTCGACGGCACTTCGGAGCTGGTTGCCGCCGACACTGCGGCACTCGAGGCCGTTCAACTGACCATTAACCAGCTGCTTTCCGGCGATGTTCTGGGTGACCTGCTCACTGAGGGCGGGCTGGCTGACAATATCACTGGTGCAGGCCCTCTGGCCGGTGTGCTGAATGTGGTGCTGGGTGACGAGGGGCTGTTGGGAGGTCTGGTCACTGGCGACACTGAACTCTTGGGTACGCTTCTGGGCGAGGGCGGTCCGTTGGCGGGTGCCACAGACATCCTGACTACCGGTGGCCTTGGTGAGCTGCTGGCATTGTCAGACAGCCTGCTGGGTGGCGGTCTGGATGGTGTGCTGGATGGTGCGCTGGGTGGCATTCTGGACGGCGGCCTACCTGTATTGGGCGGCTTGCTGGAAGGGGGTGAACTCGGCGGAGACCTGCCGTTGCTGAGCGGTCTGTTCGATGGTGGCCTGCTGGATGGTGACCTGCTGGATGGTCTGCTTGGTGGTAATGGTGGTGTGGTTGGGCCGGAAGCCATCGCCGGGGTTGGCGCTATTCTTGAAATGCTGCTCGGTGCAGCAGGTGCTGATGGCCAGGTTTTTGACTCGCTGGGCGATACCATCTCTGGTCTGATGGGAGACACAGGTACCTCGGCGTCTGAAGCGGCCGATGCCATCACCGCCAGCCTGGGAGGAGCCCTGGATGGTAGCCTGGCGGGCCTGGGTATCGATGCTCCAGCCGAAGCCGTGATCGGAGCCCTGTTGAGTGGTAAGGCGGGGGCGGGTGATGCCGTCTTGACCCAGGTTGGCAATGCTATCGACGTGTCCCTGGATAGCCTGGGTGAACTGGTTGATGGCGACATTACCCTGGCTGACTTCCTGCTTAGCGATAATGGTGTTCTGGGCGGCCTGATTGGTGATCAGAGCGTGCTCTCCGGCATCCTCGATGGCACATCTGAGCTGGTTGCAGCCGATACTGCGGCACTGGAAGCTGTTCAACTGACCATTGACCAACTGCTTTCCGGTGACGTTCTGGGGGATCTGCTGGCTGACGGTGGTCTGGTTGGCGGTTTGACCGATGGTGGCCCTCTGGCTGGTGTACTGAATCTGGCACTGGGTGACGAAGGTCTGCTGGGAGGTCTGGTCACTGGTGATACCGAGCTCCTGGGTACGCTTCTGGGCGATGGCGGCCCGCTGGCGGGAGTCACCGGTATCCTGACCGATGGTGGTCTAGGCGAAGTGCTGGCATTGTCAGACAGCCTGCTAGGCGGTGGCCTTGACGGCGTGCTGGATGGTGCGCTGGGTGGCATTCTGGATGGCGGTCTGCCAATCCTGGGTGGTTTGCTGGAGGGTGGTGCTCTCGGCGGAGACTTGCCGCTACTGGGGGGCTTGTTCGATGGCGGCCTGCTGGATGGTGACCTGCTTGGCGGTCTGCTGGGTGGCGATGGTGGCCTGCTGGGTGGACTGACCGGAGACGGTGGTCTACTGGGCGGCGTATTGGGTGGTGACGGTGGCCTGCTGGGTGGCGTGACCGATGGCGTGCTGGGCGGTGACGGTGGCCTGCTGGGTGGCGTGACCGATGGCGTGCTGGGCGGTGACGGCGGCCTGTTGGGTGGCGTGACCGATGGCGTGCTGGGTGGCGTGACCGACGGCGCTGGCAATCTGGTCGGTGATGCGACCGGCACCGTGACCGATGCCGGTGGCCTGACTGACGACGTTGCACTGCTTGATAATGACGACTTGCTGAGCGGGGACCTGCTGGGTGAAGGCGATGCCTTGACAAGCGATCTGGTGAATAGTGTTGATCCGGCCACTAGTGGGCTGGTGAGCACTGATATCATTGATGCTCAGCCTGAGCCGCTACCTCTGGAAGTTGCCTGATAGATAATCTTTTGGATTTATATCTTCAGGTTCTTCTCACAGCACTCCGCGGATTTTCCGCGGAGTGTTTTTTTATGCCTGTATAAGCTTGCTGGAAATATATGGTCTGAAACTAGGCATTTTTCTCTCTGGCCTAGCAGTGCTGGGAGTCTTATTGGCTTATTCATTTAGTTTCGTAATGTTTTATTTGGTGATGGATGGAGGAATATGTCGTGGATTGATTCCTTCTTGTCTTTCTATGCGTGTTTCTGACGGTTTGTGTAATTACTGTGGTGGTTGTTAGTATGTAAATCACAAACTGTTACGGTTTCTATTTATATCCAAGCCTACAATAGTATTCGGCATGTTGAATAGTCTCGTGAAACATACGGATTAACTTAGCATGCTAATCCGCACTGAGTTATATATCTGCCTGAAGGCGGATAGTGGATTTTTGGGAATTGAAGTAAAACCAACAGGAGAGTGCATCAATGTCAGCTATTGATAAAGCAGCAAAAGAATCCCTGGCAGGTGATAGCATTAGGTGCCTGCGAGAAGATGAGTTGGCCATGGTCCGAGGAGGTCTGGGCGATATGGCAACGACCCTGGCGCTTGGTGAAGAAGATGGCGGTGGCATCGGTGGCGGCGGTTGCTGGGCAACGACCCTGGCGCTTGGTGAAGAAGAGCCGTGGGACATGCTGAGCTCAGCGCTGGATATCGACTTCCATTTCGATCTCGGATGGAACTGACAGAATAGTTGTGCATGATGCCAGAGTGCCACGTAATGATAACCACGTGGCACTCTGGCTTTTGAGCAGGGATGACTTGCTATGAAAGTATAATGACAATAAGGCAGTTAGAGGAAATGCGGGCCAGTTGATGTATCGCTATATGGCATTTATTTTATTGAATAATAAATGCTATCTATCTATATTAATATTCTAAATTATTGGTTGATCATAATATGATATTGATTGCTGGTGGTCAGCTTGATGTAAATATCCGAGTGCTTGCCCAGCGCATGGAACAAAGGGAAATTCCATTTCATAAGCTCCTTGTGGGACCAGAAAACCCACCTGATCTACGTATAGACATAAAGAAAAATAGCTTCGAGCTGAATGGTGTTGCGATATCCCCAACGGGGTGTTTTATCAGGCATGATGTTTTCCTGTACAAGACTGATAATCTTGCCCTGGCGCACTCCAGAGCCTTGAACTGGTATCAGGCTGTACGTGGGTGGGTAACAGGCAAGCAGGATATCACGCTATTCAACCGGTATTTCTACCTTAGGGAAAACAACAAGATCCATAATCTTATTCTTGCACAGGACTTTGGATTGCCCATTCCGGAAACAGTCGTTGTCAACGACTTCACTGGTATCGATGAGGGAATGGTACAAAAACCTGTTGCGGGGGGAGAATATACAGGGCTTGTCGGAGATTTACCGGAGGATCCTGGCTCGTATCCTCGTTTTATCCAGCCCCGTCTCAACCGTCCAGAAATGCGAATTTACCGTATTGGCCCAAAAATGCTGGCTTTTTGGCTTCACTCAGCAGCACTCGATTACCGATGTACGAAAGATATAGAACTAGAGTTCACCGATGTACCACAGGATGTTGGTGAAAAGCTGATGTCATTGTGTGATCGTCTGGAACTTGACTTTGCTGCTGCTGATTTTATGGCCGATGATGAAGGGAAACTGCATTTTCTTGAAGTGAATTCACAACCCATGTTTGCTGCATTTGATAGAGCTGCCAAGGGACAGCTTTGTGATGCCATCATCGATTATTTGAGTGAGTAATAAAATCTCCCCTTCTTCATATTGAATAAAAAGTCATTCAACATAGAGAAGGGGAGGGATATATCAAGACACTTGTTTTGATTGTTATTGCCTCATTATTTTTGTGTCAATGTTCTTTTATCATTGTGCTTTAGACGCTTGGTCCTGTAGCTCCTTGAGGTCAATGACCCTATCTGTCATGGCCAGTGTCGAAGGGCGGTGGGCAATCACTACTCGAGTGATGGAAAGCTGTTTGATGGCAGCATTGATAGCGGCCTCATTTTCCGGGTCCAGGTTGCTCGTCGCCTCATCGAGCAGCAGCAGGCTGGGGCGGCGGTATAGGGCTCTCGCCAGAATGATTCGCTGTCTCTGACCACCAGACAAGGTGCTTCCCATGTCGCCGACAAAGGTTTCATACCCCATTGGCATCTTGGCAATTTCCGCGTGTATGGCGGCTAACATTGCACATTGCTGCATGAGACGCAGATCAGGGCTTGGATCGAAACTACAGATATTCTCAGCGATGGAACCTGCAAACAGACGGTCATCCTGCAAGACACAGCCAATTCTGTCCCGATAGGCATTCAGGCCAAGTGTCGAGAGAGTTTTACCATCAATACGAACTTCCCCTTCGTTAGGCAGCATCAGGCCAGAGATGATTTTCATCAGTGTCGTCTTGCCTGTACCAGAAGGGCCTGAGATCCCGACGCATTCATTCTGCTCGATCGTGATATTGATATTCTTCAGCACGTCCGGTTCGTTATCTGAATAACGGAAGCTCACGTTTTCAATTTCCAGGCGACCGAGCTTCTCTGGTCCTGCCGTATCGTAGGCCTGTTCCGCTGCATCGATCTGGCTTTCCTCGGGCTCTGAAAGTGCAATATCGGCGATACGTTCGCCATGCAGCGACAACATGCGAAGGCTCAAGATAGTGGTGACGAAGCTATCCATTCTTGCAGCAAATTGGTCCTTATAGGACAGGAACGCGATAAGCATACCAACTGAAAGAGTGTCCCCAAGAATTGCATTGGCACCGAGGTAAATGATGATGATGCGGTCGATACCAAAGATCAGCTTGCTGGCGGTCTGGAAGACAACATCGAACTTTTGAACTTTCAAGTTCGCGTTGATTCTGTCAACAAGGTAATTCACCCATACTGAGCGACGACGCTCCTTCAGGTTCATTACCTTCAGGCTGGCCATGCCTCTGAGACTCTCCATGAAATGCGTGTTCTCTTTGGCGGCGTAGACAATGGCCTCTTCCGACAAACTGCGATACCTGAAATATGTCGCGACTCTGAGGATCGTATATAACACCACTGCTATCATCGCAATGCCGGCCAGCCAGCCGCCATAAAGCCACATCATGATGATGAGAGCGATGGACATACCGCCATCCAGCAGTGTCGTGATAGCCGTTGTCGTCAGCGTTTGCTGGATAGAATCCACGGAACCGAAGCGGGATACGATGTCCCCGACATGGCGTTTTTCAAAATAGCTGAGAGGCAGTCGCATCAAATGATCGAATAGGCCTGCTTTCCATTGCAGCACCAGACCGGAACCAATCAACATGGATGTCCAGGAGCGAATGAAGCTTGCCAGAACCTGGAGAGCAAGAAAGAAGCAGAAGGCAATGGTAATCAAGGTAAGCAGGTCATAATCAGAAGCCACTATGACTTCATCAATTATCATCTGAAAACCAATTGGCATAGCGATGGTGACGAGTTCAAGGAGGACTGAAATAGACAGAATCTGAAGGGCTGCCCGGCCAATGCCTGCAGTCCGCTTGATCATTTCAGTAACGTGAATGCGCTCACGTTCGTCCTTTTTGGCGAAGAACTCTGTTGGCCAGGCTTCCAGTGCAACACCAGTAAAGTGGCTTGAAACTTCTGACATCGTCAGTGTTCGACTGCCTGTCGCGGGATCGTGAATCGTCACCCCTCGTGCTCCGACACGAGTCAGAACCACAAAGTGGTTGTGATCCCAGTGCAAGATACAAGGCAGTTTTAGCTGTTTTAGATCCTCAAGCTCCAGGCGCACTGCACGGGTTGATAGATGCAGGCCATTACCAATCTCAAGGAGGTCTCTTAGTGCCATACCCTTGAGAGAGGTGGCGAAATGCCGACGCATGGCAGGGAGATCAAGGGCATGGCCGTGATAGCTTGCCACCATGGCCATGCATGCAAGACCACATTCGGCCGCCTCCGACTGAATGATGACCGGCGTGCCTTTCTTCATTGAGCCAAGAAGACGCTTTGGAAGTTCTGCAAGATTCATTGTATTGCCTCCCCAGAGCTCAATACTTCCGAGAGTCCATATAGTGGCTCGAATATCCATTGGTAAAGCGGACGTGTTTCAACCAGAACGTGGGCCTCCACCTGCATGCCTGCCTGCAATGGAACCTGTGCCCCGTAGGCCATGGCAAAAGGCGTGTCCGGTCTTACTGAAATTCGATAGATAGCTGTTGACTCAGGAGCTGCAGCGCCTTCATCAACCAGCAGCCTTATTTCATCTTGTTTCAGAGGTGCTCGGGAGATGTTGGATACAACACCTGGGTATTGGCCAAACTTTTGGTAGGGGAATGCGGCATAGCGAAGCTGGACTTTATCACCCTCTTTCAAGAAGCCAATGTCATTACTGGGAACCAGTAATTGAGCTTTTAGCTCTGCATAGTCAGGCAAGATGGTAAGTAGTGGTGTGCCGGCATCAACAGTCTGGCCTTCCTGCTTGATGACGGAGGTAACTTGACCATTTCTAGGCGCCGTGATGCGAATGGACTCCCTAGCTTGTCCTTCTGCAATTTGCTGTTCGACATTGATAAGCTGTCGTTTAAGCTCGGCAATTTCCGAAGATTTTTTCAAATCGAAAGATAGCAGAGTATCATTTATTTCATTTAAATCATCAGACAATATAATTCGTTGTCTTTTGTAGTTCTCAAGGTCATCTCTATATCCTATGTATGTCTGTAAACGACTTTCGAATGCTTGAGAAACCGTATATCCTCGATCAACATATTCTTTTTGCTTCATGGCATAGCCATGCAAGGTCTCCAGAAATTCTTCCATAGTGGCTATCTGGTTATCAATCTGTGAGATTTCTTGCTCAAGGCCTTCGCTTCTGTTCTGCAAGGCCTGTTTGTCTTTTATTGAGATTTCTTCACTACGGGTGATTTCCGCTTGAATTTCTTCTCTTTGTTCTCTCAATAGCTGATTGATGGCAGCTTGAGTGTTACCAAGAGAGGTTGAGCTATCAAAGCTCACTTCATAAAGTGGTTCTCCACGCTTTACTTCATCCCCTTCCTTGACGAACTGATGGCTTATCCAACCATTGTTTGGAGATGTAATGCGTGTCAACCCTTCGGTAGGTGATATAACGCCTGAGACAGCAACGCGCCTGGTATAGTTGCCAAGATACAAAAACAAGATGATGGAGATGACTATGATAATTGAAATGACAGCCATCACTCCTGTGGAAACATTTTGTAACACGGCAGGTTGTCCAAGCCACGACATTCGACGTGACTCAAACGATTCTGGTCGGAACAAAGGGGGATTCTTTGCCATTCCATTGACACTCCTTTACTGAAACCTGCTGCCAGATACCTCTGACCACCAGGGTCAAGGGGAAGCTTTTCTTGAAACTAAGTATTCTTATATTTTTAAACAGATGACGTAGATGAAAGGCCCGTAAGCCTGCTCGCCAAACATACCTCATTCGTGATGGATTCTGCTACCGATGGACGATGCTTTCTGGAAACAATTGACGTGATTTTTAGCATAATGAACAAAATGATTCATATGATAACCAATGAGTATTGTTGTTATCATCTGTTAACAAAACGTGTTTGACTTGGCAGTGAGTCTTCAACAAGACTCGAGTATGAATATAAATATATCCATCATGCTTTATACGACGAAATTCTCTGGAGGGTATTATGTCTGAGTCCACGATTCGCACGTTAAGTGAAGACGAGCTCAATGCTGTTGCAGGGGGCGTCACTTTCAATCAGGCCTTGGGCGACCTCCTCGGAGGTGGCGTGATGGTTCTCGCTGGAGCCAGTAGCCTTGTTTCTGGTGCTGCCAGCGGTATTATCCAGACGCCCATGTTGATTCTGGATTCTCTCGGTGACATTACTGGCAGCCTGGGGCTTGGTGGCCTGGATGGCATCGTTGATGGCCTATCACCGCTCTGATCTTCATTTTCCTGCCCAGAAAAAGGTAATCCCTCACCAGGGATTACCTTTTTTATTTGCTGATAAATTTCTTGCATGCGTGTTGTGAATCGCACTACAGGTCCGATGGCATGCGAGGCCCTTGGTGGCGTCAAGAAAATGGCCAAGAGCTGCTGAAGCCCTTGGCCACATCTTCAGCCATTCGTGCAATTACCATTGAGCTCGCATCAATACAGCCTGGCCTTGATGATCGGCTTGAGCAGGTAGCTCAGGATGGAGCGCTTGCCCGTTTGGATATCTACTTCTGCCACCATGCCTGGGCGAATTTCTAGCGTCTGCCCTTTGTGATGGAGGCTGGCCTCCTCGGTGCGCACCAGTACCTCATAATAGGATTCTTTACCTTGAGGTGTTTCTTCCTCGATGGTGTCCTCACTGATCTGCTCGACAGTGCCTTTCAGGTCTCCATAGATGGTGTAATCATAGGCAGTGATCTTGACGCTGGCTGGCATACCTGGGGCAATGAAGGCCACATCCTTCGGGCGAACACGTGCTTCAATCAATAACTGATCACCCAGTGGCGTCACTTCCATGATGGCTTCGCCCGGTTGAACGACACCGCCATGGGTAGTGATCATGATGTCATTGACCCTTCCATTAACAGGAGAGCGGATTTCCGTACGCGTCAGTTGGTCACGCTTTTGCAGCAGGGTCTGTTCCAGGGTGCTGAGCTCGGCCTGCTTGCTGGACAACTCTGAATAGGCATCTTGAACGTAGGTATTGCGCATTTCTGCCAGCTTTCCGGCGAGTGATGCGATGTTCTGCTGCAGTTTGAGTGACTCCATCTCACTGACTGAACGGCGCTGCACCAAAGGCTTCACCAGGTTCAACTGCTGTTGGGTGATCGTAATTTCATCCTGAATAGAGTTCTGTGCCTGTATAAGGCGAGCACGCCTGGCATTGAACAGGTCACGTTCCGACTGAGCCAGTTCACCTTCAGGGTCGATGTCCTCAGGGAATTCGACTTTCTCTTTTTCCAGAACTTCTGATCCTAGGCGTGCAATGGCTGCCCGTAATACGAGAATCTGGCTTTGGGTTTCCAGAAAGGCACTGAGAAAACGGGTATCGTCGAGCTTGACCAAGGGCTGTCCGATTTCCACCTCGTCGCCGATATTGACCATCAACTGGCTCAGGATGCCTCCTTCCAGGCTCTGGATGGTCTGCATCCGCGATAGTGGGATTACCTTACCCTCACCTCGTGTCACTTCGTCAACTTGAGCCCAGGCAGCCCAGCCCACGAAACCGGCGATGATAAGAGCGCTGAGCCATAGCGCCGGTCGTGCAACCTTAAACTTTTTACGCTGCTCCCATGGCGCTGCCATGGTGTTTTCAATTTGCACTGGCGGCTCCTCCCTTGGCCTGACGACCGACTCTTGACACTTGGCCGGCTGCTGATGTCCTTACTTGATTGCCGTTGATGATCTGATCCTGAGGGGCGTCCATCACTACGGCACCTTCTTTCAGCACCACGGCTCGGTGAGTCAAGGTAAGCAGAGATTTCTTGTGTGTAGAAACCACCAGAGTGCGGCCTTCCAGCCAGGAGTTGAGAAAACGCACCACATTCTGCTCGTTGGTCTGATCAAAGGCAGAGGTTGGCTCGTCCATCAACACGATGCGTGGGTCCTGAAGCAGTATCCTGGCCAGGCCAATCGCCTGCCGCTGGCCTCCGGAAACACTGCCGTTACCCTGAATCGGCATGTCCAGGCCCATGCTATGGCGACGAACGAAGCGACCGAGTCCAGCTGCATCAAGCGCATCCAGCAGTTCGCTATCGTCCTTTGCCTCACCATCCAGCAGGAGATTGTCACGCAGGCTACCAAAGAACAGGGATATGTCCTGGGGCAGGTAGCCGATGGCCCGGCGACGGTCTGCTGGGTCGATATGCTGCAGTGAGACGTCATCCAGCTCCAGGTTGCCAGCGCTGGGATCGAAATAACCAGCCAACAGACGCAATAACGTGCTCTTTCCTGCGCCGTTGCCCCCTAACAGGGCGATGCGCTCACCTGCCTGGATCTCCAGTTGAGAGATGCTCAGCGATGGCAGCTCGGCTTCCCCATACTGCCAGGTCACTTTCTCCAGGCGATAGTTGCCCTGCAGGTCGGGCCGCCGAACAAAATGACGATCTGTGGGGCGTTCCACTGGCGCTTCCATCAGGTTGTCCAGCCCTTCCATGGCGACCTTGACGTGCTGCCAGCGTGCCAGCATGCCTGCAACCTGAGACAGCGGAGATACGGTGCGCGAGGTAAGAATGGTACAGGCGATCAGGGCACCCACGGTGAGCTCGCCCGCGGAGATCAGGTAAACACCGGCAATGACCACGCCCACATAGGCCAACTGCTGAACCATGCTGGCACCAAAGGACAGGCGAGTGGACAGCGTGCGCTGACAAATATTGGCCTCGGCCAGATCCTGGGACAGGTTATCCCACATCTTCAACTGGCGACCTTCTGCACGGGTAGCCTTGACGGTCTCCAGGTTCTCGATCGACTCAAGCAGTACGCCTTGACGAACAGCGCCTTCCTTGAGGCATTGGCGGGAAAGGCGGGCCAAGGTCTTCTGGGCCAACAGCCCAGGTAGCACCATCAATATCATGGCGGCGATGGGCACCCAGACCATGTGGCCACCCACAAAGGCAATGACGCCGAGAAACAGCAAGACGAAGGGCAGGTCACTGATTGCGCCGATGGTGGAGGAGGTGAGGAATTCACGAACCGACTCGAATTCCCTGATCTGGCTTGAAAAGGCCCCTGTCGAGCCGGGCTTGGCGGCCAGGCGCAGTTGCATTACACGGTCAAACAGCATTGACGACAAATGCAGGTCCAGTGCCTTGCCGGTGCTATCGAGGATATGTGCGCGCAGGTTGCGCAAAAGAAACTCGAACAGTACTGCGATACCCACACCACTGGCGAGAATCCACAAGGTCGAAAAGGCCTCGTTCGGCACCACGCGATCATAGACCTGCATGGCAAACAGCGCTGTGGAAATGGCGAGCAGGTTGGCCATGAAAGCCGCAACACCCACTTCACTATAGTCTTTCCAGCATTTCTTGATCGGGCCTTTCAGCCAATGCTCATCTTCGGCCTTGGCGAAGTCTTCGGCTCGCTCATCGGGACGAAAGATCGGGCGGGCAATCACGATGAGCCCAGAGGAGCGTTGCTGCAACTCCTCTAGTGGCCAGCTTTCGCTGCCACCATCACTCTCAGGGAGAAGCACAATGGCCGTGTCTTCCTGCCTGTCTGCCCAGACGACGGTTCTCCCGTCCTCCAGCAGCACCAGTACGGGCAGGAGACCGTTGGCCACCTTATTGACAGATACGGCCTCCACCTTGCCGCTTACCTCGACGCGCCGCAGCGCTCGAGGCAGGTGAGAAAGGGGAAGGCACCCAGCTTGCAACGGAAAACCATCGCCTAGTTGATTGACGGTGGCACCGCGCCCCAATTGCCGGCATAGCAGCACCAGCCCACTGCGCAGGGTGTCTTCGACACCCGATGCGGCTTTCCATTCCGCCATGGAAGGTCCCCTTCACTTATCACTTATTTCAATACTTGGCCCAACATGCCCAACTGCGTAGCAGCCTGGTATTCGAGCCGGTATTTCTCGATGGCAAGATCGGCTTTCTGGCGCTCGGCTTCGAAGCGTTCCCGCTCGATGCTCAAGATATCTGCTATATCGCGAAAGCCTGCCTGGAATTGCTCGCGGTAGGTATCTACCACGGCCGCGGAACTACTGATCTGTTGTTCCACCTGTTTGATGCGCCCCAGGATCACCTTGCGCTGGTCGAGCAAACTGTCCAGATTGCGGCGTATATCACGCTGGGTTGCGGACTTGGTCCATTCTGCGGCCTGCAGTCGCTGGCGCGCAGAATCTACCTCGCGCCAGTTGGAAAGCCCCTGGATCGGCTCCATGCGCAGGCGCAAGGCAACGATCTGGTCATCCTCCATGTTCCCACCGATTTCCCGGTTGAGCAGAGAACCTTCGAGGTTCAGTTGTGGCTTGAGCTTGGCTCTGGACTGATCGAGATTCGATCGAGCAACATCCACCTCGGCATGGCTGCGTTGCAATGCTGGAGCATCGAGCAAGGCTTGTTCGAGTCGATCAGGCTGCTCCATCGTTTCGAGCAGCGAGACGAAAGGAGGCTGAGAGAGATCGTAAGGCGAGGCTTCCACCAGTACGCGGAACTGTTGTCGGGCTTCATCCAGAGCGCCCATTTCAACAGATAGCTGCTCATTGGCACGAGCGACTTCCAGAGTTGCTCGGTCGCTTTCACTACGATCGCTGTAGCCACTGGTATCGCGGTCAGTGAGCAGGCCCTGCAACTTGGCAAGACGTGCTTCGTAGTCCTCGACCGCATTGAGGCGTGCACTGGCTGCCAGGACATCCAGGTAGATTTCGATGATATCCAGAGCGGCTTCATCACTGGTGACCTTCAGAGCCTCCAGCTTTTCACGATATTCCGCAGAGGCACCATCAACCTGAGCGCCAATGTTTCCCCAGTCGTAAAGCACCTGGGTGGCGGTGATTTCATAGCCGACCTTGCTATCGTCGAGAATGTTCTCTGGTCCGGCCGACATGGAAAGCGATGGCCAATAGCTGTCCTTGGCAATATCGACCCGGGTTTCAGCACTTTGTACTTCGGCTTCTGCCGCCAGAACTTCAGGATGTACCTCCAGCCCCTGGTTCACCGCCTCTACAAGACTGATCGCCCACGCGGGCACTGGCAGACTTGCCAGTGCCACGGCGAGGGCGATAGGCCGCAAATAAGAGGCCCACCGCCCCGGGCTTCCGGGGCGGTGGGATGGTTTGCCGAACAGTGGCTGGGAGGATGCCTTTAGTGGCGCTAGGGTATTGCTTGAAACATCTTCCCAGTTCATATGGATCAGGCCACCTCCACGTTGACTTGGTCTTCGACAAGCACTGTGGTGTTGCCCAGAGTGTACTCGTTATAGGTGATATCGCCGTTGGCAGACGTCTGCGAGTTACCGGTTGCCGTGGCCCCGGAAATGTTCAACGTGTCGCTGGCATCACCTTCGATGTACAGCTGATTGTTGTCATCGGTGATCGAGAGCACTGATGCCTCGTCCAGTGTGACAGTGTTGGCCCCAGTACCACCGATCGACAGATGCTCGACGTTGGCCACTTCGGGGGCTGCACCGTTGACGAAGTCCAGCTCGATGCCCCCGCCTACCAGAACCAGCGTATCCTCACCAGCACCGCCGTCGAAGGTATCGTTGCCCAGGCCATCGTAGACCAAGACATCATTACCATCTCCGCCGTTGAGGGTATCGTTGCCATTACCGCCGCGTAGCCAGTCGTTGCCACCGTTACCGTTGAGTACATCATCACCATCGAGGCCGTAGAGGCGATCGACGCCACTATCACCTTCCAGGATGTCGGCATCGGAGGTGCCTTCGACCACAGGATTGTTAGCCGGGCTCAACAGGCTGAGATCGGCTAGTTCGGTAGCGCTGTCGGTACCTGTCTGGCCTTCGAGGTCGGTTCCCGTGATGGTATAAGTCGGGAGCAGGCTGACATCGGTCCCGAGCAGGGCATCCGACAGATATATCGAAGCCAGGAACTCGTTGATCGCCACATTGTCGATGACCCCACCATCCTCAGCGGTAATCGTCAGCGTCGGGCTCAAATTGAGCGGTAAGAGGCTATAGTCCTCGAACGCGATATTCAGCCCCAGCTCATCGGCCAGTGCCTGTGACCAGTTCAAGGTTTGATCTCCTACCCCCAGCAACCCCAGAATCTGGTTGATGCTCAGCAGAGAAGTCATCTGGATTTCCACGGACGTTAGATCGCCGTTCGGATCATAAGCCGAGAACATCTGTTGACTGAGATCGAGAAGTCCCAAGGCCTCCACGCCTACCAGCCCCAACAGCCCGCTACTGTTGACGGTCACCACCGGAGATGTGTCGGCCTGAACCGTGATGGTCCTGGTGATGCTTTCACTATTAGCGCCGTTGCTCACCGTCGCGGTAGCGACATATTGCCCATCAGCCAAGGTGGTCCCTGTCAGGTCGAGGACCCAGGTGCCATCCGCATTTACCGTAAACTCCGCATCAGCCTCGGTATAGGTCGTGCCGTCAAATTCGACGCTGAGATCATTGCCGTCATCGAGATCGACGAACCCGTTGATCTGCAGAGTGTTATCCGAGGTGAAGAAGTCATTGGCATCGAAGCCAGTGTCTTCAGTGATGCCGGTAATTCCGACAGTGCTGCCGTCACCATCCGTATCGAGTGAGGCGCCTCCTACAGTCGCTGAAGCTTCCGCGCTGATGTTGCCAGCCGCATCCATGGCCGTGATGGCCAGGACGATGCCTGCGGCAAGCGGCGTGCCTGGGGTGACAGACCAGTTACCGTCAGCATCGACGTCGGCGGTCAGATCCGGGTTGCCGTCGCCATCAGTATCGATGTTGACGGTGCTGCCCGCTTCGGCCGTCCCGCTGATTACCGTGCCATCGGTCGGGTCGACAACCGGGGCATCCGGTGCAGTGGTGTCGACGGTCAGCTCGAAGGCAGCACTCGCATCGGAGGTGTTGCCGTCAGCATCGGTCGCAGTGGCGGTGAAGCTGTAGCTGCCTTCCGCCAGGTCGGCATCCGGGGTGAAGCTCCAGTTGCCATCGGCATCGGCAGTGGCGGTACCGACCTCGGTGCCATCCTGGAAGATGGTGATGGTCGCACCGGCATCGGCCGTACCGGTCAGGGTCGGCAGAGTGTCGTCAGTGCTGTCACCGCTGGCCAGATCCGCTACCACATCGCCGACATCGTCGGTCGCGGCGGTGATGACCGGGGCGGTCACGCCTGTACCACCGCCACCCACGGTGACGTTGACCGGGTCACTGCTGTTACCGGCGGGGTCCGTGACAGTAACACTCAGGTCAAGGCCATCATCCAGCGGGGCATCCGGGGTCACGCTCCAGTTGCCGTCAGCATCGACATCCGCGGTCAGGTCCGGGTTGCCGTCGCCATCGGTATCGATGTTGACCGTGGCACCG
>NZ_JAJUFQ010000023.1 GCF_029263665.1 Halomonas sp. | reverse complement strand
GGCGCACGTGGGTCAGCAGGCTGGAAATGGTGGTCTGCTGGGGGGAGATGGCGATATCGATCTCGCCGCCTTGCACGAGATCCACATAGGCGGCATTGTTGATCAGAGTGAGCACCTTCTTGGCCCCCATGCGCTTGGCCAACATCGACGACATGATGTTGACTTCGTCGTCGTTGGTCAGTGCACAGAAGATATCGCAGTCCTCGATGTTTTCCTCTTCCAGCAGACGCTTGTTGGTGGCACTGCCATGAAGGACCACTGTGCGGTCGAGACGCTCGGACAACTGGGTACAGCGTTCCAGGTTGAACTCGATGATCTTGACCTGATGGCTGTGCTCCAGGTGCTCGGCCAGACGCTCGCCAATATTACCGCCTCCGGCGATGATCACTCGGCGGAAGTCACGATCGAGACGGCGCAGTTCGCTCATTACTGCTCGAATGTCCTTGCGCGCGGCGATGAAGAACACCTCGTCATCTGCCTCGATGACAGTATCACCACGTGGAATGATGGCCCGGTTGCGGCGATAGATGGCAGCAACCCGAGTATCGACATTGGGCATGTGGCGGCGCAGGAAGCCCAGTTCCTGACCGACCAGCGGACCTCCGTAGTAAGCGCGTACAGCCACCAACTGAACCAGGCCGCCAGCGAATTCCAGTACCTGCAATGCGCCAGGATGCTCGATCAGGCGGCGAATGTGGTCGGTGACTACCTGCTCAGGGCTGATCAGTACATCGACAGGTATCGCCTCATGGGCGAACAACCCCTGGCGAGCGAGATAGGCGGTGGCACGTACCCGGGCAATCTTGGTTGGAGTACGGAACAGGGTATGCGCAACCTGACAGGCCACCATGTTGACTTCATCGGAGCTGGTCACCGCGATCAACATATCAGCATCTTCACAGCCTGCCTGGCGCAGTACTGTGGGATAGGAAGCCGGGCCGGCCACAGTGCGGATGTCGAGACGGTTGTGCAGTTCTCGAAGGCGAACACCTTCGGTATCCACCACCGTAATGTCGTTATCCTCGCGAGCCAGATGCTCCGCCAGGGTGCCGCCGACCTGGCCAGCACCGAGAATGATGATCTTCATCGTTGTCCTGTCTGGGGCGTATGATGCGCTGCAATGAAATCGCAGCATAACTCAGCTGCCCGTTTGGGCAACAGGGTTGTGAGAGAGAGGCCATCAGGGCAGCAAGGAGCATTGACCTGCCCATGATGGCGGCATGTCAGATGGTCATTCCAACGTGAAGCCCACCTTCATCGTTACCTGCCAGTGAGCCACTCGGCCATTCTCGATATGGCCACGAGTATTGGTGATCTCGAACCAGCGTAGATTGTGGATACTCTCGGAAGCCTTGGAAATCGCTCGCTGGACAGCATCTTCGATACTGGTCTCGGAAGAACCCGTCAACTCGACCTGCTTGTAGACATGTTGGCTCATGACATTCCCCCTATTTATCTTCCATCATTCAAATTCCATTATGTCCCGTTATGCGCTTTCTTTTAGGAGTCTGGCATAAAAGAAGCCATCGTGGCTGTTGGGCACGGGTAACAGCTGGCGTCCGGCTCCGGCTTCACGTCCCCAACTGATTCCGCTTGGCATATGCGGACGGGCATCCGGTGTGCGTTCGAGAAACGCTGCTATCTGCTCACTGTTTTCCATTGGCAGCACCGAGCAGGTGGCATACAGCAGCGTGCCGCCAGGCTTGAGCAATGGCCAGAGATTATCGAGCAGTTTGGCCTGCAACTCGGCCAGTTGGGTAATGTCGCCCTGGCGGCGCAGGCGTTTGATATCCGGATGACGCCGGATGACGCCACTTCCGGAACAAGGGGCATCAAGCAGAATGGCATCGAAGGGAGTGCCATCCCACCAGTCACGCTCGGTGGCATCTCCCTGGGCCAGGGTGGCCGACAGCCCCAGGCGGGTCAGAGTATCTTCGACGCGGGCCAGACGAGTGGAATCTGAATCGATGGCCTGGAGTTGAATATCGAACAACTCCAGCAGATGCGCTGTCTTGCCGCCTGGGGCACAGCAGGCATCCAGCACTCTGGCGCCGGGACGTGGAGCGATGGCGGGACCGAGCAGTACTGCCGAAATTTGTGCAGCTTCGTCCTGAACGCTGACATGCCCTTGACGAAAATTGGGCAGGCTATCCACATCAATCGGCGTTTCCAGAGTCAGGCCATCCGGAGCATGAGCGCATAGATGTGCCGAGATTCCCGCAGCGCCGAGTTCTTCCAGGTAGGCCTCGCGGTCACTGAGACGACGATTGACCCGTAGGGTCATGGGACCGGGCTGATTGTTGGCTTCCAGAATGTCCTTCCAATCATCCGGCCAGGCCTGGCGCATGGTTTTCACCCACCAGCGCGGATGCAACAGTGCCACGGCAGGATCCCGGTCCGCTTCGGCCTGCAGCGTTGCGGATTCCCGAGTAAAACGGCGTAGACAACCATTGAGCACGCGGGTCGCCCAGGACTTGCCCAGCAAGCGTGCAGCTCCGGCTGTCTCGCCTACGGCAGCATGGGCAGGTATACGTAGGTACAGCAGTTGGAAGAGGCCAAGCAGCAACAGCGCCTGTACATCGGCATCGCGGCTCTTGAAGGGCTTCTCCAGCAACTGTGAGGCGATGGCTTCGAGTCGGGGCAGGGTGCGGCATACACCGAAGCACATGGCCTTGAACAGGGCGCGGTCCTTGGCAACCACCTGATGCTCATCCATGGAAGCCAGGGAGCCCTTGCCTGTGATGACTGGCACCAAGGCTTTGGCGGCCGAGAAACGTACGCATTCGCCCTTGTCGTTACGAGCATTGGTCGCACGGTTTTGGTGACGGCCGGATCTGGATGTCGTCATGTGACGAATGTCGGCATCACTCATGAAGGTGCCTCCGTGTTGGCTTTGCCATCAGCTTGGGGGTGACCGAAAGTCGATCCAATAGGAAAGCGGTCAGCGCGGGAGCGCAACAGCTCGCTTACGGGTAGTGCCTTGCCTCCAGGTAACTGGGCATGGGTAATGGCCAGACGCTCGCGGCCTTCCTTGCCGCAGGCCACGATCAGGCCACCTTGATGACTGACCAGGGTGCCGGGAACAGTGGCTTCGCCATCATCCAGCACATGGGCAAGATGAATGCGCAGGCGGTCATCGCCGAGGGCACACCAGGTGACCGGCCAGGGGTTGAAAGCATGAACCCGGGCGGCCAGTGCCGAGGCATCCTGGTGAAAATCCAGCTCAGCTTCGGCCTTGGATAGCTTGGCGGCATAGGTCGCGCCTGCTTCTGGTTGTGGCGTTGGTGCAAGCCCGCCTGCGGTCAAGGCATCCAGGGTTTCGATCAGGGCCTCTGCGCCGAGCTTGGCGAGAGTGTCGTGGAGTTCGCCGCCAGTGGTGGTCTTCGTGATCGGGGTAGTACGGATCATCAGCATATCACCGGTGTCCAGGCCCGCATCCATCTGCATGATGGTGACGCCACTCTGTGTATCGCCTGCCTCGATAGCTCGCTGGATGGGGGCGGCTCCTCGCCAGCGGGGCAGTAATGATGCGTGGACGTTGATACAGCCAAGGCGCGGAATATCGAGTACTGCCTGGGGCAGCAGCAGTCCATAGGCCACGACCACCATGATATCCGCATCAAGGGCTGCCAGTGCTTGCTGTTCGCCCTCACCCTTGAGGCTACTAGGTTGAAAGACCTCGATGCCATGCTTCTGGGCCAGGACCTTGACTGGGCTCGGTGTCAGCTTGCGGCCACGTCCTGCAGGGCGATCGGGTTGGGTATAAACAGCAATCACATCATGCTGGCTTGCCAGTAGTGCTGCCAGGTTGTCGGCAGCGAAGTCAGGGGTACCAGCAAAAATCACGCGCAGCGGTTGAGTCATGTTTGGAGCCTTGGCGGAAGAAGTGCTGGTACATGTTAACGGAGAGTGGCCCAAACGACGAAGGCCGGCAAATCACATTTGCCGGCCCTGGTTTCGATCTGTCGCAATTATTCAGGTAGCTATTTAGGTATTCAGGTAGCTATTTAGGCAGATTGCATCATGCGATGACGTTTCTGCATCTTCTTCATCACCCGGTCACGCTTCAGTGGTGACAGGTAATCGACGAACAGTACGCCTTCCAGATGATCCACTTCATGCTGGATGCAATGAGCGAGCAAGCCGTCAGCCTCGATCTCATAAGGCTGTCCATCGCGGTCCAGGGCCTTGAGGTGGACCTTGAGCGCGCGCGGGACTTCGGCGAAGTATTCTGGTACCGACAGGCAACCTTCCTGCATCGGTTCGCGCTCTTCACCAATGGGAGTGTATTCAGGATTGATCAGTACCAACGGTGTGGACTGGTCTTCACTGACATCAATGACGATGATGCGGCGGTGTACATCGACCTGGGTTGCAGCAAGGCCGATACCCGGGGCCGCGTACATGGTTTCCAGCATATCGTCGACCAACTGGCGGACCTCGTCATCGACGCTTTCTACCGGCGCAGCCTTGGTGCGCAGGCGTTCGTCGGGAAATTCGAGAATGGGGAGCTTGGCCATGACGTCATTACCATCGTCGCTGGAAAATAGAGAATGGATGCATTGTATGACGTTGGATCGGTTCAGGAATATAGGGTTCCCTCAATCCTTGTCATAGCCGTTCACTATAACACGCATATGGCATAACACGCATGAGTCCTTGGGGATGATTGAGACAGCGTAGTTACCTCAAGAGCGCTATCCATCAACGTTCTATAGTCAGTCGAGTTATCGTCAACTGACCAATGGTCAGTCGAATTCAGTCATTGTCTCGATAATTCATCAAGCTGCCATATGGAGTGCTCAAGGATGACGCTCACTTGTGTTGAATGGCTGGTGCTCGGCTCTTTGCCCCGGCTGGGCCTGGTCAGGCTGGCGGCCTTGCGCCAGCAGAACCCGCCATGGCCAACCGGATGGCTGGCCCATATGCCGACGGCAGCGGCGACAGCCCTGCGCCTGTGGCTTGATCACCCGAAACGCAGCCCGCTGTATGCCAGTGTCCAGAATGCCCTGGAATGGGAAGCTGCGGGGCTCGATCACCATCTACTCAGTCCTGAACATCCATGCTGGCCAGCGTTGCTGGAGCAGATAGCCGATCCACCTGCGGTCCTGTGGGCCCTCGGTGACATCAACGTTCTGCCTTCTCCTAAACTGGCCATCGTAGGGTCGCGTCGGCCGACCCGAGAGGGGCTATTGAGCGCCAAGAGCTTTGCATCAGCAGCGGCTGGGCGGGGCTGGTGCATCGCCAGCGGCATGGCGCTGGGAATCGATGGCGTAGCCCAGCAGGCAGCACTGGATGCCGGGGGGGCCAGCATTGCCGTGCTGCCTGGCGGCGTCGACGTGATCTATCCTCCCCGTCATGCTGGGCTCTATCAAAGATTGCAGCGTGAGAACGGCCTGATTGTGGCGGAGCGCCCTCCCGGCTATAAGCCTTATCCGGGCGACTTTCCTCGCCGCAACCGCATCGTGACGGGATTGTCCTGTGGCGTGCTGGTGGTTGAGGCAGCAGAACAGAGTGGTTCGCTGATCAGTGCTCGCCTGGCGCTGGAACAAGGGCGGGAAGTCATGGCGTTGCCAGGATCGATTCATGCGCCCCAGTCTCGTGGTTGCCTGCATCTGATCCGGCAAGGTGCCGCTCTGGTGCGTGACATGGATGATGTCATTGAGGCGTTGTCCGGCTGGGGTCCCCGGTTGGGGCATGCAGCATTCATCGAGAGAGCGGAAGATGAGGCTGCCGATAGCTGGGGAGGTGGTACTGTCCGGGCAAGCCAGAAAGATAATGATGAGGCGAGCCGTCATGCCCGAGCGATGGAAGCATCATCACCGTTGCTGCGTTGGCTCAGTCAGACACCGACGCCGGTGGATGTCCTGATCGAGCTGGCGGGCTGTGATGTCGCCACTTGCCAGCGCGAACTGACCCAGTTGGAAATGGAAGGGCTGGTAGCGCTGGTGCCGGGAGGTTGGGTGCGACAGGCGGCTTGATCTTTCCTCCTGCGCGCGGGAATTCATGCACAGACCCCTTAGGCTCCTTCCATGCACATGTTAGGATAACGGCCCATCACTTAAGCCCTGATTGAGTCGTCATGATCGATTCTGCCGTTCTCGATACCGCGGTGCAGGCACTGCAGCGCGGCGGTGTCATTGCCTATCCCACTGAAGCCGTCTGGGGGTTGGGGTGCGATCCGGATAACCCGGATGCATTGACCCGGCTGCTGCAGCTCAAGCAACGTGATCCTGCCAAGGGAGTGATTCTGGTAGCTGCCAGTATTGAGCAGTTTGCCCCTTGGTTCGATCAACTGACCATCCCGCAACGCGAGATACTGGAAACAAGCTGGCCGGGTCCCAATACCTGGTTGGTACCGGACAATGGCCGCACGCCAGCGCTGGTGCGTGGAGAGCATGACAAGGTAGCGTTGCGCGTCAGTGATCATCCGGGGGTGCGTCAACTGTGCCAGGCATTTGGCGGTCCGCTGGTGTCTACGTCTGCCAATCGCGCTGGGCAGGACCCTGCAATGAGCGAAGCCGATATTCGCGAGATCTTTGCCGGACAGCTTGATGCCATCGTTCCCGGTGCGCTGGGTGGCAATCCTCGTCCCAGTACTATTCGGGACTTGTTGAGCGGCAGCGTACTGCGTGCATGAGTCGCAGTCGGCGAGCATCAGGCGGCAGTAAAATGCCTCTGATGAAAGCTTGAATGGCGTGCTTGAATGTAGTGAAAGTTGAAAGCCAATCGGAGGTCCTGTGACCCAGCCTAACCTTGATGCGGTGAAACATTATCTGCTCGATCTTCAGGATCGCCTGTGCGAGGGCTTGGCCGGGGCCGACGGCTCTGCCAACTTTCATGAGGATGCCTGGCAGCGTGAAGGCGGCGGTGGTGGTCGCACGCGGGTGATCGAGGAGGGTGCTCTGTTCGAGAAGGGCGGGGTGAACTTTTCCCATGTCTATGGCGACAAGTTGCCGCCTTCTGCAACAGCGGCGCGTCCAGAGATGGCCGGTCGCGGCTTCCACGCCGTCGGCGTGTCCTGGGTGCTGCATCCACGCAATCCGCACGTGCCCACCAGCCATGGCAATGTGCGCTTTTTCATTGCCGAAGCCGAAGGCCAGCCGCCGGTATGGTGGTTTGGCGGTGGTTTTGACCTGACCCCCTACTATCCGCATCTGGAGGATGTCCGCCACTGGCATCAGGTCGCCCAAGGTCTGTGCCAGCCCTTTGGTGATGATGTCTATACCCGCTATAAGTCCTGGTGCGATGACTATTTCTTTCTCAAGCATCGTGGTGAAACCCGAGGCGTAGGGGGGCTGTTCTTCGACGACTTGAATGAGTGGGGCTTCGAGCGTTGCTTTGCCTTTCAGCGCGCGGTGGGAGACGCCTTTCTCGAGGCATACCTGCCGATCATCGAACGCCGTCGTCACCAGCCCTGGGGAGAGAACGAGCGGGACTTTCAGCTATACCGCCGAGGGCGTTACGTGGAGTTCAACCTGGTATGGGATCGTGGCACGCTGTTTGGCCTGCAGAGCGGGGGTCGTAGCGAATCCATTCTGATGTCGATGCCTCCTCTTGCTCGCTGGGAATACGATTATCACCCCGAGCCGGGCTCCGCCGAGGCTGAACTCGATGACTACCTGCGCCCTCGCGACTGGTTAAATGAATGATGGACTGACGTGTGTTCAGCCCCTGATGAGGAATCTCGATGACCGATCGTTACTGTGTATTCGGCCACCCCATAACCCATTCAAAGTCCCCGGCTATTCACAAGGCTTTTGCTGCGGAAACCGCCCAGGACATGATGTATATCGCCATTGAAGCGCCTGTGGATGATTTTGCCGGCGCCTGGCGTACCTTCGTCGCGGATGGAGGCAAAGGAGCCAACGTCACAGTGCCGTTCAAGGAAGATGCCTATCGTCTGTGCGATCGCCTTAGTGACCAGGCCAGACGGGCAGGTGCAGTGAACACGCTCAAGCTGGAAGCGGATGGCCGTGTCTATGGTGACACCACGGATGGTGTCGGACTGGTAGCGGACCTCAAGCGCCATGGCGTTCAGCTTGAAGGAGCACGAGTGCTGCTGCTGGGGGCTGGAGGAGCCGTAAGAGGTGTGCTGGCGCCTCTGCTTGGAGAATCACCCAGTGAACTGCATATTGCCAATCGCACTGCACACAAGGCTGAGTCACTGGCAGCGGATTTCACGGATCTGGGCAATATTCTGGGTAGCGGGTTCGATGCGATTGGCGGCCGCTACGATGTTGTGATCAATGGTACTAGTGCCAGTCTGGCGGGGGATCTGCCACCCTTGCCAGAGACGCTGTTCAATGATGGTGCCTTTGCCTACGACATGATGTACAGCGCTGAGCCTACGGTATTTCTGGCATGGTCCGAAGCCAGGGGGGCACGTTGCGTTGATGGATTGGGCATGCTGGTAGAGCAGGCTGCAGCATCCTTTGCTCAGTGGCGTGGAGTGGTGCCTTCCACGGCCCCTGTGCTGTCTGCCTTGCGCGAGCAGCTCAAGGCGTAAATTCGGTTTTGAGCAAGCGCAGACACTTATTCCGACATTCCCCTAGTCGCGTATCTTGCCGCGTAGTGCCTTGGTATTACCGCGGCGGGTCTTGCTGTCCATCCGCCGTTTCTGGGAGCCCTTGCTGGGCTTGGTTGCCCGGCGTGTCTTCTGTGTCTTGGTGGCATCCGTGATCATGTCATGCAGCCTTTGCAGGGCATCGGCCTTATTGAGCTCGAAAGTACGATAACGCTGAGCCTTGATGATGATCACGCCATCCTGTGTGATGCGGCTGTCGGTGATGGCCAGCAGCCGTTCCTTGTAGAAGGGGGGCAGGCTGGAATGTGGTACATCGAAGCGCAGATGAACCGCTGAAGCCACCTTGTTGACGTTCTGCCCGCCCGCGCCCTGGGCACGAATCTGGGTGATCTCGATTTCTCGGGCGGGGACGGTCACGTTACTGGAAAGGCGAAGCATGGTGAAGACTCACTCATCCGCCAGGACGGGCACGCCTGACAACCACTCGGGGACAGGGCGGCCTTCATCCCAGGCAATCAATACCAGCAACTGCTGTCCTTGTTCCTTCCAATGCTCACAAGCCTCTCCCATCAGGTTGAGGAAAGTGGTCATTGCCTGAGTGTCGTGCGAGGACTGGTCGGTGTTGGGCAATACAATGATCTTGTGTTCGCCGGCCTGCCAGGTCAATTCTGTCAGGCAGTCCCAGGCAGCATCCCAGTTGTGCCCAAAGTGATCCGGGAAGTTCAGTCCCCGGGCCAGCCCATCCAGAAGCTCATCCCTGCTCCATTGCGTTACCGGCAGCTTGTGCCAGTTCAGCACGACGACCTGTGGAACGACGGTCGCGTCCAGGCTTTCGGCTGCTTGGGCCGACAGCCGGTAGACGCCATTTTGAGGAAGTTGAATGCTCATCAGCGTTCTTCCAGCACAATGAAGGAATCGTAGTGATCCGCGGTGTAGTAGAAGATTTCCGGTGGATTGCCTCCAGTGACAATTCGCCGTGCACCACGGTGATCGAGTCCAGGTGTCTCGACGGTATATTCGTGATAGTAGCCCCGAGGCTCATTCGGCAAGCGTCCTTCACGGTTCTGGAAGACCGTGCCGTCCTGTGAGTAGGGGAATGGGCCTCCGTTGTCGATCAGGCGCATGGTGGCGTCGATCTGCGCCTGGCCTTCCAGATGCCCTGAGCCTGCCTGCTGGCTGTCGGCTTGTGGTGTGGTCTGCTCGATCGTCTGGGTGTTCGAGTCCTGGGCAGTGTCTCCCAGCCAATGCCCAGGGTCCTCGTAAATCACCAACCCGGCAATGGCCAACACGGCAATCATCAGTAATCGTTTCAGCATGGAGGCGTTCCCTGTCGTCCCTTCATGAGTGGGTAATGCTTGGTTCTCGAAAGCCATTTATTTCGTTATTGATGCTTGACTCAATATGTTGCCATAAAAGAGAAAACTCGTACCGTTTCGATTTCCACACACCGGCGGTGCGGTTTTCCTGTACCACGGTGACTGCTTGGCGCTGGACATTGGTCGAAGTTGCAGAAAGTTCTGCAGTGTAAGGCCGTCTAAGACAAGCGTGATCTGTGCATGCCCCTAAGCCATCTGCCAGTGACGGAATGTCCTCACCCTTGGTGGGCCTGCCGAAAGCGCTTGGTTACCAGAGCTGAACCGACCAGGGCTTCGATGCTTGGTTGGCAGTCACAAGCGGAGACAGACATTCAGGCCACAAATGGCTGACCTGATTCAAGTAGACTCGCCAGATCATCGAAGCTCTGGGAGTACAGCCGAGGAGAAGCTACTGATGATATTGCTGCTGGCCGCATTGCTGGGAATATTGGCACAGCGCACCGGACTATGCATGGTGAAGTCCGTACAACGCTTGAGAACCAGGCAGCCGGGGCTGCTTATTGTGATACTGGGATGTGGTGTGTGGTTCTGGCTGGCAACACCGGTATTTACCGATACGCCATGGAGCAAAGGCATCACCCGTTATGCCAGTACGTGGCCATTTGCTCTTGGTGGAGGACTTTTTGGCATTGCGGCTGCTTTCAATCAGGGATGTACCCTCTCCACACTGACGGCACTGTCACGTGGTCACTATCATATGCTGGCCACCATGGCCGGCTGGGTATTGGGCTGGTGGTGGCTGGGTTGGCTGTCACCTGTTATCGAATATCAATCTCTCGGTGGTGCCCACCCTCCACCATGGTGGTTGATTGGTATTGCCGCAGTCGGGTCAGTACTGATCATCTGGCGGTTGGCGCCAAGTCATCGTCGCATCTATGCCGGTGTGATGGTTTTCGGGGCAACAGCTGGGGTTCTCGGGATAATGGAGCCTTCCTGGTCTCCCAGCCAACTGATTGAGCAGGTCAGTACCCGGGTGCTGACAGGAAGACTGCCATGGCCGGATATGCAACGGGTGTTGATCAGTATTGCATTGGTGGCCGGAATGATTCTCGCGGCAACTCCGCGGGTCTCCTGGCGTCAGTATCAGAGCGGCCCGACACGTTGGGCCAAGCATCTTCTTGCTGGTAGTGTCATGGGCGTGGGGAGTGCTCTGGCTCTTGGTGGCAATGATAGCCAGCTACTATTGGCGCTGCCTTCCGGTTCTCCTGCTGCCGCTCTTGCTTTGGCCAGCATGATTGCCGGTATCTGGTTGGGGTTGGCGATAGAGCAGCGTTACCTTTGCCGAAAGAAAGCCCTGTGATATCGACAGCCGACAGTCACGCAGAGACGTTGTGAACGCTACAGCAGCCATTATAGGCAGCAGGAGTAATGCGGCTTGTGGTGCGGCATCATTTCCGCGTCTCGAGCTCTGCCAGGAAAAGCTCTCTGTTAGGAAAAGCTCTCTGTCAGAAAAGTTCTCTGTCAGCAAAGCTTTCGACCTGAAAAAAAGGGGAGCCCCTGAGGGCTCTCCTTTTGTTTGTTTAGCTGGCCAGACTCAGCCTGCATGGTCTCAGGCAGAGGGAGCCTTGCACTGAGGCACTCGTCCTGCCGCCTGGGCTTGCTGGTAGAGTGCCATGGCCTCGGACATGTGGGCTTCCAGGCCGGAGATACGGCCACTGTTGCTCGGGTGGGTGGACATCCACTCAGGCGGTTGGCCACCGCCGGAAGCCGCCATGTTGTGCCACAGGTCGATGCTCGCACGAGGATCGAAGCCTGCATTGGCCATCAGATCCAGACCGATGGTATCGGCTTCACTTTCATGGCTGCGAGAGAAGGGCAGCAGGATACCGTATTGGGCACCCATGCCCATGGCGGCCATGGCCGCATCACTTCCAGCCCCGCCACTAGCACCAAGCAGCGTGCCGCCCACTGACATACCCAACTGAGTAAGGCCCTGGGTAGAGGCTCGCTCGTTGGCGTGATGGGCAAGGACATGGCCGATTTCGTGGCCGATGACGGTTGCTACCTGATCTTGATTGGTGGCGACCTTGAGCAGCCCGGTGTTCACCCCCACATAACCGCCGGGAAGGGCGAAGGCGTTGGCATCATCAGACTTGAAGACCTTGACCTGCCAATTCTGATCTCGCTCTTCCGGAGGCAATACTGCGACGATATCGCGAGTGATGCACTGTACATACTCAAGCGGAGCCCCACCTACGCTGGGCAGCTCCTGTTGGTATTGCTGAAAGGCCTGAGCTCCCATCTGGTCGAGCTCCTGATCGTTCATCATCAGCAACTGGCTACGTCCAGTAGGAGACGTGGTACAGGCAGCCACTGACACCATCAGCGCACACGCGCCGAGGGATTTCATCAATCTCATGATCGACTCCTTGAGGGTAACTGCAGAAACACCGGATGCATGGACGAGCATGTTGCGGCGGCTCCGACAGGAAAGACGAGTAATGTTGTCAAGATACCTGTCCCGTGGCGATGGTCAATCGTAAAAGCATGCACAATCTGTCGCCAATGCCCTACGCTTGTGACCTTTGGCTGATAATCCGGCCGACGCAAGGCAATTCAGAATCAAGACAGTGCAGGCAAAAGCACTGCGAAATAGTAAGGAGAAAACTGCATGGACACCGATTTCACCCAGCGCTTGATGCAGGTTCTGGACCGGCTCGAGCCCTGGCTGCCTGATACACCACCGCGCGTTGACTGGACGCGGGATGTCGCCGCGCTATGGCAACGGCATGCCTTGGGAGGACATCTGGTTCCTGTGCCGCCCCGGGACGCCATGAGTCTCGATGATCTGGTCGGTGTCGAACGCCAGAAAGAGGCCTTGCTGGCCAATACACGAGCCTTTCTCAAGGGGCTGCCGGCCAATCACGTGCTGCTGTGGGGGTCTCGTGGCAGCGGCAAGTCCTCCATGGTTCGCGCACTGTTGAACAGCCTGTCGGATGAAGGACTGCGCCTGATACAGGTGGACCGCCATGACCTGGCTGGTCTGCCCGTGCTGGTGGAGCAGTTGCGCCGGGAGTCTGCGCGTTTTGTGGTGTATTGCGACGACCTGTCCTTCGAAGGTTCGGATGATGCCTATAAAGCGCTCAAGAGTGTACTCGATGGCACTTTGACCGGCCCGCCAGATAATGTCCTGCTCTACGCCACATCCAACCGTCGTCACTTGCTGCCTGAACATATGAGCGATAACGACGCATCCCATCTCACCTCGGATGGAGAAGAGCTGCATCATGGCGATGCGGTGGAAGAGAAGATCTCCCTGTCCGATCGTTTCGGTCTATGGCTGGCCTTTCACCCATTCAATCAACAGAGTTATCTGGACACCTGCCAGCATTGGGTCGAGCGTCTGGGACGCTCGGGTGACTGGAACGAAGAGGCACAACTGTCTGCCGTGCGCTTTGCTACCTTGCGTGGTGGGCGCAGTGGGCGCTGTGCCTATCAGTTTGCCACTGACTGGGTGGGTAAGCGTCGGCTGCATGAGGGCCTCTGACAGCGAGATATTGCCGTTCCTCATAGCAACGCTGTTCAGGTAGTTGAGGGATTTAGGGAAGCGCTGAATAAATCGACGAGCATGCTCAATCACAAGGCGCCCGGAGCACAACAACCGGAGCCTATGGGGTATAGGTGAGGATGGTGAGCACTGCGCACTAATTCGCCGGGAGCGAATTAGAACATCCTTCAGGATGGCCCGAAGGGTAGCCGCCATGGATGGCGGCTATAGCCCAGTGATTGAGTAGCACAGGCATTTATGCAGTGCTTCCTTAGCCCTGAGGGATCAGGCTGCCATTCTCTCCCACGTTCAGGCGAATAGTGGGGGTAAGCAATCCTGAAGGCAGGGTCATGCCTAGACCCGTCAGATCGCCAGGGGTAATGGCAAGCTGGCTGCCGGCCGGCAGTTCTCCCTGGCGCGCCAACTGGGCGGCCATTTCGATCATGGGCTTGAGCTCTGTCCTATCTCCAAAGATGTCAAAACTGATCGGCAGGCGCAGATTGGCATCCTTGCCTGAAGTGAGCGTCACGTTTTCCTGATAGTCACCGCTGACCTGTTCCACACCAGGCATGTCAAGTGTCCACTTGAAGCCGGACATTTCAACGGCAGGCATGCCCACAGGCAAACCTAGCCCCAATGCCATGGTGGCCTGTACCGGAAGACTGCCTGCGCCAAGGCTGGATAACACCAGAGAGGTGATATCGCTGGTATCAAGGCCCGCATCGATGGATAGCGGGCCGATCTTGACGTTTTCTACCCCCAGAGAAGTCACGGCGAGTCGAAAGGCATACAGGCCTGCCGTGGGCAGCGTGAAGCAGCCTGCCAACATGAAAGCCAGGCAGAACGGGACAAGCAGACGGATACGCCGTGCACGGCGGGTAGAACGGCTCAGCATGAAGGATATCTCCGACCAGTCAGAGGAGTCGTGGCGTCAGGGTGCCTATTCGGCACAGTTGGTGATCGGGTACTAGCGTAAGGTGAGTCGTGAGCCAGAGGAACAGCACTTATAGGGTAGTGCTGTTCCCCTGGGTGGAGAGGTTTTCTTGGCAGAGAACTTCTCCTGGTGAGGTTCTTTCATGAAGAAAGCCGATAGCGCTTTCTGCTAAAGAAGCCGCTCTAGTCAGTCTTCCATTAACGACGGGACTTGCGGGCATCCTTGGTGCGGTTCAACTCGCGTTTCTTGGCCTTCTCGCGGTCTGAAGCATCTGCCATGCTGTCGAAAGGGTTCTTGCCGGAACGGAACTCGAAGCGTATGGGGGTGCCGCGTACCTTCAATACCTTACGGAAGGTATTGGTCAGGTAACGCTTGTATGCTTCGGGCAACTGATGGGTCTGGTTGCCGTGGACCACGATGATCGGTGGGTTGGAACCACCCTGGTGGGCCATGCGCAGCTTGATCCGGCGACCGTTGACCATGGGCGGTTGATGCTGTTCGACGGCATCCTGCAGCAGTGTAGTCAGGCGGTTGGTGGACCAGTGGCTGTTGGCTGAAGCGAAGGCCCTCTCGATGGAGGGGTAGAGATCACCCACCGCCGTACCGTGCAGCGCAGAGATGAAATGCAGCTCGGCGTAGTCGGCGAAGCCCAGACGGCGCTTGATTTCAGCGCGCATCTTTTCCTTGGCTTCCTGTTCCAGGCCGTCCCACTTGTTGACTGCCAGGACCAGGGCACGACCGGTCGTCAGCACGTAGTCGAGCAAGTGCAGATCCTGTTCGACCAGCCCACTGCGGGCATCCAGCACCATGATGGCAACATGGCATTCCTTGATCGCATCCAGGGTCTTGATGATCGAGAACTTTTCGGCCACTTCGTGAACGTTCTTGCGGCGACGGACACCGGCAGTATCGACCAGCACATAAGGCTTGCCGTGACGCTCGAAGGGGATTTCGATGGCATCACGAGTGGTGCCAGCCTCGTCGAAGACGACAACACGATCTTCGCCCAGCAGGCGATTGACCAGCGTCGACTTGCCCACATTGGGGCGACCGATTACCCCGATACGAATACCTTTGGTACCGGTGTCGGCAGGGATGTCCATATCGCGTTCGGGGAAAGGTGCGAGCACCTCGTCGATCAGCGTGGTCACATTGCGGCCATGGGCTGCGGCGATGGGGCGAGGATCCCCCAGCCCCAACTGCCAGAAGTCAGCCATGGCGGAATGTTCTTCCAGGCCATCTGTCTTGTTGACCACCAGCCAGGTCTTTTTCTGGTTGATGCGCAAGTGGTTGGCGATAGCCTCGTCAGCTACATTGAGGCCAGCTCGAGCGTCGACCAGGAACAATACGATATCGGCTTCATCGATGGCTTGCAGAGACTGCTCCGCCATCGCTGCATCAATGCCTTCTTCATCGCCGCTGATACCGCCAGTATCGATGACGGTATAGGCCTTGTTGCCAAGCATGCCATTGCCATACTTGCGATCCCTGGTCAGACCAGGGAAATCAGCAACCAGGGCATCCCGCGAGCGGGTCAGGCGATTAAACAGGGTCGATTTGCCGACATTGGGGCGGCCGACCAGGGCGATCACGGGGGTCATGGGCGGATGTCCAGAGCCTCCAGGCTTCCGTCATTGGCCAGAGCATATACGCGCTTGCCATCGGTAACAGGGCGTACGCTGATACCAGATTTATCGATACGGGTACGTCCCACCACGCGGCCGCTGTCGGCGTCGATGAAGTGCACGTAACCTTCGTTGTCGCCGACCACGATGCGTCCATCGGCATAGGCGGGAGCTGTAAGGGAGCGGCCATAGAGGTCATCCATGGTCCACAGTTCGCCACCGCTACCGGCATCGAAGGCCGTCAGACGACTGGCTTCATCGACCACGTAGAGTGTCTCGCCGACCAGAACTGGAGTGTGGTAGCTGGACATTTCCTTGTACCACAGGGTTTCACCGTTCTGAGCGTTGAGCGCCACTGTCCGACCGTTGTAGCTGGTCACGAACAGGCGACCATCCGGAGTCAGCACGGGCTGGCCAGCGACATCGACCAGACGATCGACTTCATTGCGCCCGGTGGAGACGGCGATAGTGCGCTCGGAAAGCTGCTGTCCACTGCGGTTATCCAGGATAGCCAGATGGCCGTTGGCAAAGCCGGCAAACGTGACCTGGTCGATGGCAGTGGGGGTGCCGGCACTACGTAGTGACAGTGCCGGCATGTTAGCACGATAGGTCCACTGACGATCGCCACTGACACGGTCCAGAGCGGTGACACTGCCATCTACGGCCTGCACGATCAACAGGTTGGTTGTGGGTTGAGGGGCTGCCAGTACTTCGCTGGATACGCGAGTGCGCCACTTGACCTTGCCGTTGGACTGATCGATAGCAATCACCTGGCCATTGCGAGTGGCCAGATAAAGCACACCCTCTCGTGCTGTCAGGCCGCTGGATACCGGGTTATCAAGCTCGATCTCCCAGCGAGTGTCACCATTCGAGGTGTTGAGGGCCTCGACCAGCCCTCTTTCATCGGCAGCGAACAGAGTGTTGCCATCAAGCGCAGGCTCAATGGGATAGGTCGCGTTGCCCAGGCCCTTGCCGACGCTTTCGCTCCAGCGTTCTTCCACCTGGGTGGAAGCTGAAATGGGTTGCAGCTCCTTAGGCTTGAAACGGGGCTCCACGTCGCTGGCGCAACCGGCCAGCAGGGCAGTAATAGCGGCGCTGGCTGCCAGAGCTTTCATCGGCTTCATAGCGTGACCTCCTTGTCACCCAGGTTATCAAGCTTGAGGGCGATGCCGTACAACGGCTGGCCGCTTTGCTCTGACAGGTTCTGGGCTTCATTCCAGGCTTCGCCAGCAAGGTCTTGCTGGCCGTTGGCATTGTAGACGTCGCCACGGATATTGGCGCGCTGGGCAGCGAGAGTGTCGGGAATGTCTCCGTCCAATGTCGCCAGGGCGGCATCATTATCACCCTGCGCACTTTGCAATCGGGCCAGGCGCAGACGGGCAATGCCTACAATGTAGGCATCGTTGTCATCGTTGATCAGTGTTTCCAGGCTGGCCTTGGCGGCATCGAACTCACCGGCATCGACTTGGACCCGTGCATTCAGCAGCAGACCGAGATCGGTATAGAGGCTGTCGCCGTGCTCGTTGCCGAGCTGCTCGCTCAGTTCCTTGGCCTGGGCTCGTGCACTATCGTCAAGCTGATTGCGGCTGGCCAGGTCAAGTAACTGCTGATATGTCACTGAGGCAGCAACGGCCTGGTCGTGCTGATAATCCTGCCAGTACTTCCAGCCGAACACGCCTGCTGCAGCCAGGGCTGCACCAACGATCAGGGCCGTACCGTTTTCCTTCCACCAGCGCTTGATGGCATCAAGCTGTTCTTCTTCGCTTCTCAGGTCCGCCACGGGCGGTCTCCTTTTGATCTGTCGTCATGCGGTCGCTGTGGACAGCAGGGAATCCAGGGTTGTAGCCAATGCGCTCTGGGCAACAAGGCACTGTTCACGGTCGTCACGCAGGAACTTGACCGCTACCTGGCCGCTTGCCAGCTCGCTTTCTCCCAGCAGCAAGGCGATACGGGCTCCGCTGCGGTCGGCTTTCTTGATACGGCTCTTGAAGCTGCCGCCACCGCAGTGCAGCTGTACATTCAATTCCGGCGAATCATCACGCAGGTGTTCGGCCAGCGCCATGGCTGCACCATCTGCGGACTCGTCCATGCCCAGTACATAGATATCCATAGGGGCTCGCGCTTCTGCCGGTACGATGTCCAGCGTCTCGAGCAGGAGTATCAAGCGCTCGATTCCCATGGCAAAGCCTACCGCGGGGGTCGGTTTTCCGCCCAGCTGTTCGACCAGCCCGTCATAACGACCACCGGCGCAGACGGTACCCTGGCTGCCGAGCGCATTGGTGGTCCACTCGAATACGGTGCGGCAGTAATAGTCGAGCCCGCGTACCAGGCGCGGATTGATGACGTAGTCGATACCCGCCGTATCGAGGCGGGCAGTGAGGGCTTCGAAGTGCTCGCGGGACTCTGCGTCAAGATGGTCCATCAACCTTGGGGCACCGGCCAGCATCTCTGCCATGTCCGGATTCTTCGAGTCCAGAATGCGCAGAGGGTTGCTGGTCAGGCGGCGCCGGGAATCTTCGTCGAGCAGCTCATGATGCTGCTCGAAGTAGGAAACCAGTAGATCTCGATAGGCAGCCCGCGCTTCGTTGGAACCCAGAGAGTTGAGCTCCAGGGTGACATGTTCGAACAGCCCAAGCTGCTTCCACAGCCGTGCTGACAGCAGTATGACCTCGGCATCGATATCCGGACCATCCAGGCCATAAGTCTCGACACCGACTTGGTGGAACTGGCGATAACGGCCTTTCTGCGGGCGTTCATGCCGGAACATTGGGCCTTGATACCACAGGCGTTGGGTCTGATTGTGCAACAGGCCATGCTCCATAGCAGCCCGCACCGTACTGGCAGTACCTTCAGGGCGCAGTGTCAGGCTGTCGCCATTGCGGTCCTCGAAGGTGTACATCTCTTTTTCGACGATATCGGTGACTTCGCCGATGGAGCGCGAGAAAAGAGCCGTCTGCTCGACGATGGGCGTGCGGATCTCGTCATAGCCGTAGCGCTTCATCAACGCCTGAACCTGACTTTCGAAGTACTGCCATACCGGAGACTGATCCGGTAACAGGTCATTCATGCCACGGATGGCCTGGATCTTCTTGCTCAATGCTGACTCCTTAAAGGAAATGCCCTGTCAGTGGGCACTTCCTGAACACTCTGGTGGCCTTCTCATGCGATTCGCAATGGCGTGCTTCGCCACGTTGTCGGCGACCGCTATTGGCGAACTGGCTAGCCCTGGCGGACGATGACATCCTGTTCGGCAGCTTCCTTTTCACGAACCTTCTCGCGGATCAGTGCTTCCAGGTCATCGACGAGATGATCGTTGCGCAGTTTGCTGGCCGGTTTTCCATCGATGTACACGAGATTGTTGGGGCTGCCGCCAGTAAGGCCGAGGTCGGCTTCCTTGGCTTCCCCTGGGCCATTGACGACGCAGCCGATGACGGCCACATCCAATGGCGTCCGTACATCTTCCAGGCGCTCTTCCAGAGCGTTCATCGTGCTGATGACATCGAAATTCTGACGCGAGCAACTGGGGCAGGCGATGAAGTTGATGCCCTTGGCGCGCAGGCGCAGACTCTTGAGCATATCGAAGCCGACCTTGATCTCTTCGACCGGGTCGGCGGCCAGGGACACGCGAATGGTATCGCCAATACCATCCATCAACAGCATGCCCAGCCCGATGGAGGACTTCACTGTACCTGAGCGCAGCCCGCCTGCCTCTGTAATACCCAGGTGCAGGGGTTGTTCGATGCGTTGTGCCAGGTCGCGATAAGCAGCGACGGCCATGAACACGTCGGATGCCTTGACGCTGACCTTGAAGTCTGGGAAATCGAGGCGCTCCAGGTGATCGATATGGCGCATGGCGGATTCGACCAGGGCCTGTGGTGTTGGTTCGCCGTATTTCTTCTGCAGGTCCTTTTCCAAGGAGCCTGCATTGACGCCGATACGAATCGGAATGCCGTTGTCCCGGGCAGCTGAAACCACTGCCTTGACCCGGTCTTCACGACCGATATTGCCTGGATTGATGCGCAGGCAGTCGACACCGAGTTCGGCCACACGCAGGGCGATGCGGTAATCAAAATGGATATCGGCTACCAAAGGAACCTGAGTGCCACGCTTGATTCTACCGAAGGCTTCGGCTGCCTCCATGGTGGGCACCGATACTCGGACAATGTCCGCTCCGGCCTGCTCCAGGGCGCGAATCTGGGCGAGAGTCGCTTCCACATCCAGAGTATCGGTGTTGGTCATGCTCTGCACAGAGATGGGGGCTCCACCTCCTACCGGAACAGTGCCGACATGAATCTGGCGAGATTGGCGTCTTTGGATCGGTGAGTGTGAATGCATGGCGGTGAAATCACTCCCCCAGAGTAAAGCGGGCGACATTGCTGGCACCGGCGCGCTGGCGCAGGTCAACGGTTTCACCACGGTAGTTCAGCTCAACGCCGGAAGCGTTGCCGATGACCAGGCGGAAGGGTGGTTCGCCTTCTACCGTGGCCTTGGTGCCGGCACCTTGCAGGCCGCTCAGAACTCTGGTGTTGGTACCATCGTAAATTTCGGTCCAGGACTGCTCATTGAACGTCAGCTGCAGGGCATTCGCACTAGCGTTGCTGCTAGCTTCCTGCGCTGAAGTGGCATTGTCTTCTTCCTCGGCATTGGCATCAGGTGCTACTGCTTCTGCCTCAGCTTCCTGCTGCGCGGCTGCTTCGGTTGCCGCGACGATGGCCGAGGTCTGCGGTTCTGCAGCATCAGTCTCGGTGGCTTCTTCGGCCACTGCAGCGGCGCTGTCAGTCTCAGGCGTTGGCTGTGGCTGTGGCTCGTCTGGCTCAGGGCTGGTCTCTGTGCGGCTGCCATCAATGCTGTCTACCGATACAGGGCCATTGTCCCCGACCGTGGGGGGCTCGCTGCCACCGCGGCTTTGCCACCACATCAGGGTCAGGCCGACAACACCAGCGATGACGACCAGGGTCATCAGGCGGAATAGCCAAGCGCCTATGCGCGAGGGTGGCTTGGAAATATATACCGGTGTGACCTTGCGCTCTATTTCTTCATTGCCCATGCGTGCCTGGTACAGGTCCATCACCTGCTTGACGTCGACACCCAGCAGTTGTGCGTAGCTGCGCAGATAGCCGCGACGATAGGCCGCCACCGGCACCTCGTCGCAGGTGTCCATTTCCAGGCCTTCGATCACAGCAGCACGCAGATTGAGCGCTGTCCCTACCTCGCTACATGAAAGCCCCTGGCTTTCGCGTGCGTGACGCAGAATGGCACCGGGGGATGCGGGAGCCTGAGGCGGGATGACATCGGGTTCGCTGTGTGGGGTGTCGCTCATGGCTGAGCATCCTTCATTTTGAAAACAGTTATCAACAAGTGTTTAGTGGCGAACATCATTCAAGAATTCTTGCCCTGCTCCACAGCCTTAGCCTGATTAATGGCAGTCGCCAGATGCTGGGAGTCTGGTGTCACCCCGACGAGGTGAACATAGCGATTCAATTGTGTCCGGGCATGTTCGAAGTTGCCCTGTGCGTATTCCAGCTCTGCCATGGTGAGATAGCTCAGTGGCTGGCGCGGATCAATCTCCTGTGCCCGTACAAGGGCCGTACGGGCAGGTACCAACCGGCCAAGTTCCCACTGACATCGTCCCAGGTTCGCAAACAGCTGGGCGCGATGGTCGTAGTGTATATCCATGGCAGCCTGCTCCAATTCATGGCAGGCAGATTCCGTTTGCCCCTGATCATACAGGAAGGCAGCGTAATTGTTGCGTGCTCGGGTGAAGTTAGGGTCTTCGTCCAGAGCATGCTGGAAGTACTCATCGGCCAGCTCATTCTCGCCTTGCCGTTGATAGACAAGCGCCATCGCCTGAAGTGCCCTGGAATCGTTGGGATCGAGAGCAAGGGCTCGGTTTAGTGCAGCTGCAGCGCGAACCAGGTTGTCATCCTGCAGATATGCCTCGCCCAACTGCCGGTAGGCCATGACAGGGCTGTTGTCTGCACGGGTGGACGAAGTGCTGGCACAACCCGATACACCGAACAATGCCAATGCCGCGAGAAGGCCACAGGCAAGTGTCCTGGGTGTGCTCGGTCGGTGCGTCATGGCATCCTCTTCATGTCGGGCTTATGTCATCCGTGCTGGTCCCATTGCCAGCACAAGGCAGGTGTTTCTCCAGAGGCGGAGAAAAAGCCCGACCATCAAAGCGCTACACCCTCACGAAGTCAAGCAGACAGAAGTTCAGTCAGCATCGATTTGAATCGATTGGATATAACGTTCGTGGCGTCGTGTACGGTCCTTGACTCGTCCCACCAACTGGCCACAGGCAGCATCGATGTCGTCGCCGCGTGTAGAGCGGATCGGTGCTGTGTAACCCAGCTCATACAACCACTGTTGAAAACGCATCACCTGATTGCGCGAAGGCTTTTCGTAGCCGGAATGAGGAAAAGGATTGAACGGAATCAGGTTGATCTTGCAGGGTAGCTCACGCAGCAGTTCAGCAAGCTGCTGGGCATGCTCCTGTTGATCGTTGACCCCCTTGATCACGGTGTACTCGATGGTGATCAGGCGGGTGTCATCGCACTTTTTCAGGTAGCGCTGACAGGCGTCAAGTAGAGTGCGAATGTCGTACTTGCGGTTGAGCGGCACGAGCTCGTTGCGCAGCTCATCGTTGGCTGCATGCAGAGAAATGGCTAGGCTGACGTCGAGTTCGTCGCCCAGGCGGTCGATCATCGGAACGACACCTGAGGTGGAAAGTGTCACGCGACGCTTGGACAGGCCATAGCCACAGTCGTCCAGCATCAGCTTCATGGCGGGTATGACACTATCGTAGTTGAGCAGCGGCTCTCCCATGCCCATCATTACCACATTGGTGACGGGACGCTGGGATGTATCACGGCAGGGGCCCGCGCTGCGCGAGGCAACCCAGACCTGCCCGATGATCTCGGCGGCGGTCAGGTTGCGCTGGAAACCTTGTTTGCCCGTGGAGCAGAAACTGCAATCCAGTGAACACCCCACCTGGGAAGAGACGCACAGGGTACGACGCTTGCCATTGTCGGCAGGAATCAGCACCGTTTCTACGTAACTACCATCCTCGACTTCGACGACCCATTTGCGCGTACCGTCGTTGGACGTTCCTTCATAGATCACCTTGGGACCACGGATTTCAGCCGTCTCGGCCAGGCGTGCGCGCAGCGCCTTGGACAAGTTGGTCATGGCCGAGAAGTCATCACAACCTTCATGGTGAATCCACTTCATCACCTGGGTCGCACGGAATTTCTTCTCGCCAATGGAGACGAAGAAGGCTTCCAACTCCTCGCGGGTCATACCGAGAAGATTGGTACGTAGGGGGGCGGTGGTGGTCATAGGCAGTCGGTGGGTCGGGGGCAGAAGAGGCGGGAAGGTGAGGCACCTTCCCGCGAAGGGCTTTCTGAGCAATAAGCCTTAACGAGAAGTGATCTCGTCAGCAGCGAAGAAGTAGGCGACTTCACGCTCGGCAGAAGCCGGAGAATCGGAACCATGAACAGCATTGGCATCGATAGAGGATGCAAAGTCGGCGCGGATGGTGCCGGCAGCGGCTTCCTGCGGGTTGGTGGCGCCCATCAGTTCACGGTTCTTGGCGATGGCGTTGTCGCCTTCGAGAACCTGAACGACGACCGGACCTGACGTCATGAAGGACACCAGGTCGCCAAAGAAGGGGCGTTCCTTGTGCTCAGCGTAGAAGCCTTCGGCTTGTTCCTGGGACAGTTGAATCATCTTGGCAGCGACGATCTTCAGATCAGCCTTTTCGAAGCGAGTGAGAATCTCGCCGATAACGTTCTTGGCAACAGCGTCGGGCTTGATGATGGACAGAGTGCGCTCGAGGGCCATGGAAAAGCTCCAGTTTTATGTTGAACAGAGGTGTTCAGAGAGATAACGGCGCGCCGCTCTCGCTATGCGGGAGCGGCGCGACACTGCAATTTTGGGATGCGGCGTGGGGGACGCCCCGTTTCGCCGAAGGCGGGCGCATTATAGCCTTAGTCGGAGGCATTGAACACTATCGAGACTTACTATCTTGCGAGACTTACTATCTTGGGCCCTTTGTCTCAAGCCTCTCTATCTAAACTAAAGCCCCTTAATATCTCGGGAATCTTGGGGTCACCAATGATGACCACTCGCCATCCCTGGCGGCCGGTTCAGACGCTGAAGCTTTCTCCGCAACCGCACTGATCCTTGACGTTGGGGTTGTTGAAGCGGAAGAAGCGGTTGAGTCCTTCATTGACATAGTCGACTTCGCTGCCATCCAGCATTTCGAGTGCATCCGGCGCGACAAAGACGCAAGCACCATGATCTTCGAAAGCCACGTCATTGGCGTCGGCTTCGTCGGCAAAATCGAGAACGTAACTGTAGCCTGAACAGCCGCTGGGCTTCACTGATACGCGCAGGCCCAGGCCATGGCCCCTTTCATCGAGGACACGGCGGATCTGGTCTGCTGCAGAAGGTGTGATAGTCAGTTGTGCCATGAAAACCTCACTGTATAGCGCGTTCACGCAGGCCGATCAGGGCTTGGCGAAGTGCCTGGGCTGCGCGGTCGATATCGTCTTCGGTGGTGAAACGTCCAAAGCTCAAGCGCAGGGAAGATAGGGCTAGGCGTCGTGGAACGCCGATGCCACGGAGAACGTAGGATGGTTCCACGCTGGCGGAGTTGCATGCCGATCCTGTGGAAATGGCGATATCGCGAAGCGCCATCAGCAGCGATTCACCATCCACACCATCGAATCCCAGATTGATGATATTGGGGACGGAAGCCTGAGTGTCTGTATTGTGATGGATCCCATCAAGTCCCTCCAGGGCATCCAGCAGCCGGTCACGTAGCGCAGTGATATGTGCCTGATCTGTCGGGCCTTCCTGGGCGGCAATGGAAAATGCCTCCCCCATGCCGACGATCTGGTGTGTCGCCAGCGTGCCTGAGCGCATGCCGCGCTCGTGGCCACCGCCATGAATCAGCGCTTCAATACGCATGTCAGGATCGCGCTTGACGAAGAGTGCGCCAATGCCTTTGGGGCCATAGACCTTGTGTCCGGACAGGGACATCAGGTCGACACCCAGCTCGCGCACGTTCAAGGCAATGCGGCCAGAGGCCTGAGCGGCGTCCACATGCAGTACGGAGCCATGTTCATGAGCCACCTTGGCCAGTGCGGCAATATCATTGATCGCGCCAAGCTCGTTGTTGACTGCCATCAATGACACCAGGACGGTATCCGGACGCATGGCAGAGGCCAGTTGCTCCGGAGAGACGCGGCCATCCTGTTGCGGTGTCAGCCATGTGACATCGAAGCCTTCCTTTTCTGCTGCCTTGGCCGAATCGATGACAGCTTTGTGCTCAATCAGCGAAGTGACCATGTGCCGACCGCGCTCACGGTTGGCTCGCAGGTAACCGAGGATGGCCAGGTTGTCAGACTCGGTTGCGCCGCTGGTCCAGACGATCTCTCGAGGGTCGGCCTGAATCAGGTCCGCCACCTGACGACGGGCGTTCTCCACGGCTTGCTCGGCTGTCCAACCGGGCATATGGCTGCGCGACGCCGGATTGGCAAAGATGCCGTCCATCGTCAGGTGGCGGCTCATCACTTCCGCAACACGTGGGTCGACGGGAGTGGTGGCGGCATAATCGAGATAGGCAGGTGCTTTCATGGGCTCGCAGCAATCAGGCTATGTGGCATAAAGGTCAAGGTGGCATAAAGGTCAAGGAGCAGAAGCCAGAATGCCGTTATCCACTTGTCGGCGGCGCTGGCGAACGGCAATGTCAGTCACATCCTGGCGCTTGGCCAACTCACCGAGCGTAACGTTATCGAGAAAGTCCTGGATGCGTTCGGACAGCTCGAACCATAAATGATGGGTCAGGCAGGTATCGCCTTGTTGGCAGTCGCTCTGGCCGCCGCAGCGTGTGCTATCGACAGACTCGTTGACGGCCTCGATGACCCGGGCGACGGAGATGGCGTCAGGAGGCTCGGTCAACAGATAACCACCGCCAGGGCCACGCACGCTTTCCACCAGGCCGGCACGCCTCAGCCGGGCAAACAGCTGCTCCAGATAGGACAGCGATATCTGCTGGCGACAAGCGATGTCGGCAAGACAGATGGGGTCGCCGTCATCATTGACAGTCATGTCGAGCATGGCGGTGACGGCGTAGCGTCCCTTGGTGGTCAGGCGCATGAGGCAACACCTTGGCTGTCGGCACAACGCGGACAGCTTGGATGATCGGAAAGGCTATTATGAGAAAGACCGAGTGTTACGGTCAACCATTCTCCCGAGGTTCATCGCCGTCACTCAAGGTATCAGCGGTCTGCTTGCCTTTGTCTGCTGCCGATGGTTTGTCGCCTGCCTTTTTTTCAAATGACTCCTGCTTTTCAGATGACTTCTGTTGTTCGGGCGTCTTCTGTCTTTCTGGAGCTTTGTCCGGCGAGTGAGGTGCATCTGCCGATGAATCACCGTCAGCGCTGGATGGTGCTTGTGGAGCTCCGCAGTCCAGGTCTTCCAGCATGTCGGCAAAATCTTCGTCGCGCAGTTCCGGCATCTGGCTGGAACGATAGTTGGCATCGACCTTGCGCAGTGTCTGGCACATGGTGTTGATGCGCTCGTCGACGGCATGCATATGGTCGAGCATGGCTTGAATCGACTTGGCAACCGGGTCGGGCATGTCCTGACTGATGCCGTAGGCATCGAAGCCGAACTTCTGGCACATGGCGGCGCGGCGCTCGGGGTCGACTTCCAGCGTCGGCTCGGTGTCCGGCTCGGCACGTTTGACGACCTTGCCTGGGATGCCCACCACTGTGGCGCCGGCCGGGACTTCCTTGGTCACCACGGCATTGGAACCAATCTTGGCACCGGTACCTACAGTGAAAGGACCCAGTATCTTGGCCCCGGCGCCGACGATGACGCCGTCTTCCAGGGTCGGGTGGCGCTTGCCCTTGTTCCAGCTGGTGCCGCCCAGAGTAACGCCTTGGTACAGGGTCACATCGTTGCCGACAACCGTTGTCTCGCCAATGACCACCCCCATGCCGTGGTCAATGAAGAAGCGTCGGCCAATGGAGGCCCCCGGGTGAATCTCTATACCGGTCAGCCAGCGCCCGATCGTCGACAGGGTGCGCGCCAGCCATTTGAGGTTGTGCTTCCACAGCGAATGGGACAGGCGATGCAGCATCAGCGCATGCAGCCCCGGATAGTTGGTCAGAACCTCGAGGAAATTGCGTGCCGCCGGATCCCTGGCGAATACGCTGTTAATGTCCTCGCGTAGGCGTTGAAACATGTGTGGCGGTCCTTGGGTCGCGGGTTTTTATATGAGGGTATTTATAAGATTAGCCTTTCTATATGAGGCTTGTGGCGACCCTATTCAAGTTTTCATTTACTTGTGAGGCGCATCATCTTCCACGTCGCAAGAGGAATTACCCGTTCTGCCGCCCAGGGCTTTCTGGCCGGCTGCCTTTTCGGTGGCACTGAGAATGCCGCGCAGGATATTGAGTTCCATGCGCTCGGGGCGCGAGCGCAGGGTCATGCGTCGCAGGCGGGCCATCAACTGGCGTGGAGTGGCCGGGTCATGAAAGCCAATACTGACCAGGGTGCGCTCCAGGTGAGCGAAGTAGTGTTCGAGTTCTTCGTGGGTGGCCAGGGGGTGAGAGGATTCTTCATCGCTCTGCTCTGGCGCTGCATCCGGCTGCTCTATCCAGCTCAGGCGGCATTCATAGGCAAGCACCTGTACCGCCGCGGCCAGGTTCAAGGAACTGAAATCCGGGTTGGTCGGGATGTGCACGTGAGCATGACAACGCTGCAGTTCAGCATTGGACAGACCGCTGTCCTCTCGACCGAAGACCAGGGCAATACGAGCCTGTGGCTGGGCGAGCTCCTTGGGCAGTCGAGCGCCCAATTCGCGTGGAGTGATCATTGGCCATGGCAGGGTGCGGGAACGGGCACTGGCGCCGACGACCAGAGAGCAGTCGCTGACGGCGTCCTCCAGACTATCGACCACGCGAGCCTGGTGCACCAGCGCATCGGCGCCGGAAGCACGAGATACACTATCCGCGGTGACGACTTCACAGCGAGGGGAAACCAGGGCGAGGTCGGAGAGCCCCATGTTATGCATAGCGCGGGCGGTTCCGCCGATGTTGCCGGGGTGGCTGGTACCGATGAGAACGATACGGATTCGATCAAGCATGCTGGGCTCTGTGATGCTGGGGAAACGATAAGGCCAAAAGTCTACCATGAGGCGCCACTTTGCGTGGCGTTAGTGGCAAGCTTCTGCTAGGATTCGCGCCGAGTCCTTTTTACCTCTTGTTCATGACACGGCAACGTTCTTGATACAGCGACGTTCCCGATAGCGACTCCGTTCTTTAACACCACCGACTCCAAAGGCCTGATCATGCATCCAATGGTCCAGTACGCCCTACGCGCTGCGCGTAGTGCCGGCGAGCAGTTTCTGCGCATTCGTGAGCGAATCGAGAATGCCCATGAAGAACACAATCTCGATCGTCTTCTCGAGGACAGTGCCCGTAATGCAGAAGCACTGATCGTTCGTCAGCTATCCCGTGGTTATCCCCAGCACGGCATCAGTGGTCGTTACACGCCTCATCGTTCCGGTGAAGGCGAGGGGCGCGACATTCTGTGGCGTATTGAACCTTTCCATGGCTACTCCAACCTCAGCGTGGCTTCTCCTGAGTTTGCGATTTCCGTGGTGTGCCTGGTCAAGGGCCGACCGGAGCATGCGGTGGTGATCTGCCCCTTCAGCGACGACGAGTACCTGGCCAGTCGCGGTCGTGGTGCTCAGCTCAACGGCAAGCGCCTGCGGGTTACCAAGACGCACACCACCGGTGGCACGCGTCTGTCCATGAGCCTGCCCGAAAGTCATCTGCGCTCCCGTTATCTGCCGACCTACATGACGTTGGTCCAGCAGTTGGGTCCGGTTGCGGATCAGCTTCAGTCCAGTGCCTGCGGTCTGCTTGATATCGCACATGTTGCCGCTGGTCGGGCAGATGCCGTTTTCGTGCTCGGCATTGATGAGCAGGATCTGGATATCGGTACCCTGATCCTCAAGGAAGCTGGCGCCTTGATTGGTACGCCGGATGGCCGCCCGAGTGTAAGCGCCGATGGGCCGTTGATGGCGGCCAATCCGCGTCTGTTCAAGGCCCTTATCAAGACCTTGGCCCCTCATGTCGCACACATTCCTGGGCGAGATGAGCAGGAGTGACGATAAACAGATGATAAGCCTTTGATGATGTAAAACCGATGATATGAAAACCGCCCCGCAGCTTGGCTGCGGGGCGGTTTTTTTATTTTCGGGCGATATCTTTCCCTGGTTGTTCGATCAATCGGCAGGCGGTTGTTGTGCAGGCTGGGTCATTTGCTTGCGCTGCGTCCAACGCTGCTTGGCATACTTGCGCATGTTGGTGATGTTGTCCGTCTCATCGACGATATCCTGGCCCAGGATGGTTTCGAGGACATCTTCCATGGTGACGATGCCGACCCAGGTGCCCAGGTCGTCGTAGACCACCGCCAGGTGTTGCCGTTCGCGCTGCATCATGATGAAGATGCCTTCGACACTGTCGTTGGCACTGATGGACGGCGCTGAGTGCATGACATCCTTCATGGTTGCCTGGTCGTCGGCATGGTAGGTGTCTGCCTTGTGCACGTAGCCCAGCGACTGTTCACCACCATCCATGACCGGAAAGCGGGTGAACGGCGAGCGCGACAGTTCCTGGTCGAACTCGGCAACGGTCATGGCGGGGCGAACCGTGACACACACCGTGCGCGGCGTCATCACGCTGCTCACCTTGATTTCATGCAGGTTCAGGATATTGATGATGGTGCGGGCTTCATCGCGATCCAGCGCCTGTTCATCAAGGCCGATGCTTGCCAAGGCCTTGATTTCTCCGCGCATGTCTGTGTCATGGGCACCGTGCGTGATGCGCCGGGTAATCAGTTCGGACAGCCAGATGAAAGGCCGCAATATCCAGACCATGGGCACCAGGAAGGATGGCAGCCAGTGCGATAGCTGGCGCCAGTAAGCGGCACCGATGGTCTTGGGCAGGATCTCCGACAATACCAGGATCAGCAGTGTCATCACGGCTGATGCGATACCCAGCCAGGCTTCACCGAACACGACCGCCACCTGGGCACCGACCCCGGTGGCACCGCCAGTGTGAGCAACGGTGTTGAGCGTAAGAATGGCAGAGAGTGGTTTATCGATGTCCTGCTTGAGGGCAGAAAGACGCCGATGCAAGCGCTCGTTGCTGTCCTTGAGCTGGGCAATGTAGCTGGGAGTCAATGACAGCAGTGCGGCTTCGAGAACGGAGCACAGGAAGGATACGCCGATGGAGATGATGGCAAACGCAGCCAGGAGTAACATGTAGCCTCTATGAGTGACCAAGGGATGATGCCGCTTGCGACATCGCCGCTATCATGTGACAGCCGTGTGCTTCAAGGCAAGGAATATTGAACGACCAGTGTGCAGCATCGAATACGGAAGAGCCCCGCTACCAGTAGGTAGCGGGGCTCTTTATTTTCCAGTCCTGATCGTTTTCCAGGACTGACGGTTTTTCAGAACTGGTCACTCTTCATTGCTGAGCGACTGGCTTATGGCAGCTCTTCAGCCTCGGGGTCTTCCTTCTTCTCCGTAATCAGATCCTTGCGCTGCAGCTTGAGCTGGATCAGCAGCGCTGCGGCGACGTAGATGGAAGAGAATGTGCCCAGGCCGATACCGACCAGCAGGGCAATGGAGAAGTTGTGGATCAGGTCACCACCGAGCAGAAACAGTGCCACCAGTACCAGCATGGTAGTACCGGAGGTGGCAAGGGTCCGTGCCAGCGTCTGGTTGATCGAGTCATTGAAAATCTGTGGCATGTCATCGATGCGTGACTTGCGGATATTTTCGCGGATACGATCGTAGACCACGATGGTGTCGTTGAGTGAATAGCCGATCACCGCCAGTACCGCCGCCAGCACAGTCAGGTCGAACTCGAGCTGGAATAGCGAGAAGGCACCCAGCACGACAATGACGTCGTGACCCAGTGACAGCAGTGCGCCGAGAGCGAACTTGTACTGGAAGCGGAAAGCGACATAGAGAATGACACCCCCCATGGCCAGCAACATGCCAAGGCCACTCTGGTCACGCAACTGATCGCCAACCTGGGCGCCAACGAACTCGGCGCGCACCAGCTCTACCTGGGAGCCATCCTGGGCCAGCAGGCCAGTGACCTGCTGGCCGACGTTGGTGTCAAAGGCTTGTTGCAGGCGGATCAGGACTTCGTTGGCGGTACCAAAAGTCTGCACGGAAACATCCTGGAAGCCACCGCCCTGCAGTGCCTGGCGCACGCTGTCCAGAGTGGGGGCCGTGGCGTAATGTACTTCCACCAGCGTTCCGCCGGTGAAGTCCAGGCCCAGTGCCAGGCCATTAATGGCCAGCGAGATGATCGAGACCAGCAGGGTTAACGCCGAGAAGGCGTAAGCCAGGCGGCGGCGGCCCATGAAGTCGATATTCAGGTTGGTGAGGTTTTTCATGTCCTCTTCCTGTAGTGATTGCATTGGGCCATGGGCTAGATCCAGATCTTCTTCAGTGCGCGGCCGCCATAGACCAGGTTGACGATCGCACGAGTCACCATCAGGGCAGTGAACATGGACGTCAGAATGCCCAGCGACAGGGTGACGGCGAAGCCCTTGACTGGCCCAGTGCCGATAGAGAACAGGATCACGGCAACCAGCAGCGTGGTCAGGTTGGCGTCGACGATCGAGGTAAAGGCCCTTTCATAGCCAGCATGAATGGCTTGCTGGATCGACATGCCATTGCGTATTTCTTCGCGGATTCGCTCATATATCAATACGTTGGCATCTACTGCCATGCCCAGGGTAAGAACGATGCCGGCAATGCCAGGCAAGGTCAGGGTGGCCCCGAGCAGGGACATGGTGGCGACCAGCAGCGTCAGGTTGAAAGCCAGTGCAACGTTGGCAATCAAGCCGAAGGCCTTGTAGCGGATGAACATGAACAGTACGACCAGCAACAGGCCGACCTGAACCGAGAGCAGGCCGCGTTCGATGTTGTCAGCACCCAGGCTTGGGCCGATGGTGCGTTCCTGAACGAAGTAGATCGGGGCCGCCAGCGAACCGGAGCGCAGCAACAGCGACAGCTCGCCCGCTTCGGTCGGCGATTCAAGACCGGTGATGCGGAAGCTGTTGCCCAGAGCGCTCTGGATCGTGGCCAGGCTGATGATGCCGCGCTCCGTATATGGCTCGCGCTCCACGACCTGCTTGCCATCCTTCATCACTGTGCGGTCATGTGTCTTGTGCTCGATGAACACCACGGCCATGTTGCGCCCGATATTGGTGCGGGTGGCGCGATTCATCAGAGTGCCGCCGGTACCGTCCAGGTTGATGTTGACCTGAGGACGGCCATTTTCATCGAAACCACGGTTGGCACTGGAAACACTGTCGCCGGAGATGATGACATCACGCATCAGGTCCGCACTGCGGTTGGGCTCGTTGCGGAAGGATAGAGACTCGGTCTCGTTGTCCGGGGTGTCGGAACGTGCCTCGAGGCGGAACTCCAGGTTGGCAGTCGCACCCACGATACGCTTGGCCGCAGCGGTATCCTGCACGCCAGGCAACTCGACGACGATGCGGTCAGGGCCTTGGCGCTGGACCAGCGGCTCAGCGACTCCCAGCTCGTTGACACGATTGCGCAGTGTGGTCAGGTTCTGGTTGATCGCATAATCCTGGATTTCCTGAACAGCGGCATCGCTAATGGTCATGGATAGACCTGCGCCACGCTCACGTTCGACGTTCTGGTACTGGAAGTCAGGAAATTCTTGGCTGATCAGCTGGCGAGCGGTATCACGATCCTCGGCATCGACGAAGTCCATGGAGATGGTGTTGCCATTGACTTCGCTGTTGCGGTAGCGAATACGCTCCTTGCGCAGGCTCTCACGCATGGCACTGGCATTGACTTCGAGGCGCTGCTTGACGGCAGCCTCCATGTCGACTTCAAGCAGGAAGTGCACCCCACCACGCAGGTCGAGGCCCAGGGACATGGGCGAGGCGGAAAATGAGGCTAACCAAGCCGGGGTGGACTCGGCCTGGTTGAGTGCCACGACATAGCCTTCACCAAGGTTCTGGCTGATCAGGTCGCGGGCATTGATCTGCTGGTCGGCCTTCCTGAGGCGAATGAGGAGGCTATTGGGCTCTTCCTCGACGGACTTGACCTCAATGTTGGCAGCAGAAAGGGCGTCTTCGAGGCCCATTCGCTGGGACTCGTCGAGGGTCAGTTCGCCTCGATCACTGCTGATCTGAACGGCAGGGTCGGCAGGAAACAGATTGGGAAGGGAATAGACCAGGCCGACGAGAAGCACTACCAGGATCAGCAGGTACTTCCATAGGGGGTAACGATTGAGCATCGGGGCTTTGCCCTCAATTTGCTGACGAAAAGACGGCTAGGCCGACACGAGGCAGCCGGGCTGGCTCGCATCAACATGGGCAGACCCCACACAATGTGTGGGGTCAGGTAGCCGATTAAATGGACTTGATGGTGCCCTTGGGCAGAACGGCGGCTACGGCGCTCTTCTGAACGGAAACTTCAGTACCTTCGGAAATTTCCATGGTCAGATAATCACCATCTTCGCTGACCTTGGTGATGCGACCCATGAGGCCACCACCGATGACGATCTCGTCACCCTTGGACAGGCTGGCGATCAGCTGTTTGTGCTGCTTGGCACGCTTGGCCTGAGGGCGCCACAGCAGGAAATAAAAAATCAGTACGAAGCCGACCAGCATCACGATCTGAGCAATGCCACCACCAGCAGCTGCGCCACCTTCTGCCATGGCCGGGGAGATAAAGAAATCCAGCATGTATGAAACTCTCCTGAAAGGATTCGTGGGTAAGTATGGATACGGTCGGCATATGCCGACCGTGGATCAATTCGGAGCAGGGGGTACCGGCAGCCCGCGCTGCGCGTAGAACCCTTCCACGAAGTCCGCCAATGTACCCGCTTCGATAGCACCGCGCAAACCGGCCATCACGCGCTGGTAATGACGCAGGTTGTGGATAGTGTTCAACATTGCCCCGAGCATCTCGCCGCAACGGTCCAGATGGTGCAGGTAAGCGCGGGAGAAATGCTGACAAGTATGGCAGTCACAGTCCTCTTCGAGAGGACGCGTGTCATGGCGGTACTTGGCGTTGCGGATCTTGATGGTTCCCGCGAAGGTGAACAGGTGGCCGTTACGCGCATTGCGAGTCGGCATCACGCAGTCGAACATGTCCACGCCACGGCGTACACCTTCCACCAGGTCTTCTGGCTTGCCGACTCCCATGAGGTAACGAGGCTTGTCCGCAGGCATCCACTCTGGCAGATAGTCGAGGACCTTGATCATCTCGTCCTTGGGCTCGCCTACTGACAATCCACCGATGGCATAGCCGTCGAAGCCGATGTCCTCGAGTCCCTTGAGGGACTGCTCGCGCAGGTCTGCATACATGCCGCCCTGAATGATGCCGAACAGTGCTGAAGGTGAATCGGCGTGGGCGGTGCGCGAACGCTTGGCCCAGCGCAGGGACATCTCCATGGACTTGCGGGCTTCGTCGTGGGTCGCCGGGTAAGGCGTACATTCGTCAAAGATCATGACGATGTCCGATCCCAGAGAGCGCTGCACGGCCATGGACTCTTCGGGCCCCATGAAGACCTTGGCGCCGTCGACAGGGGAGCGGAAATGCACACCTTCCTCGGTGATCTTGCGCATTTCACCCAGGGAGAACACCTGAAAGCCACCGGAATCCGTGAGGATGGGTTTGTCCCATTGGGCAAAATCATGCAGATCGCCATGTGCCTCGATCACTTCTGTACCCGGGCGTAGCCATAGGTGAAAGGTGTTGCCAAGGATGATCTCGGCGCCAATTTCCTTGACGGAGTCTGGTGTCATGCCCTTGACGGTGCCGTAGGTACCGACAGGCATGAAGGTCGGGGTTTCGATAGTGCCCCGAGGAAAAGTGATGCGGCCCCTGCGTGCCCGGCCATCACTGGCCAGGTGTTCGAAGCTCATGAAACATTCTTTACGCATGATCTGAAATTACTCCATGCCCGGGTCTGCGGGGGCTCAAGAACGGCTGGTCTGGCATCCAGAAACGGGAGTCAAAAACGTGGCGAAGCGGGCGTCAGGAACATCGCATCACCATAACTGAAGAAGGCATAGCGTTGTTCCACTGCCTCCTTGTAGGCCGTCATCACGGTATCGTAGCCGGCGAAGGACGATACCAGCATCAGCAGGGTCGACTCCGGCAGGTGGAAGTTGGTGATCAGCGCATCCACGCAGCGCCACTGATAGCCCGGATAGATGAAGATGTCAGTGTCGCCACTATAGGGGACGATATCTCCGTCGGCACTGGCGGTTTCCAGGCAGCGCACGCTGGTCGTGCCTACAGCGACCACCTTTTTGCCAGCCGCCCTGGCTTTGCGCACTTTGGTACAGGCTTCGTCACTGACCTCAAGCCATTCGCTATGCATCTGGTGCTCGCGAATATCATCGACGCGCACTGGCTGGAAGGTGCCCGCGCCCACATGCAAGGTGACAAAGGCAGATTCGACCCCCTTGGCTGCAAGGCGTTCCAGCAGGGCTTCATCGAAATGCAGGCCGGCAGTAGGAGCCGCTACGGCACCATCTCGGCGGGCATAGACGGTCTGGTAACGTTCGCGATCACTGCCTTCATCCGGGCGAGTGATATAAGGCGGCAGCGGCATGTGGCCGTAACGCTCAAGCAGGGTGATCATCGGCGTATCACCCAGGAAACGCAGTTCAAACAGCGCATCCTGGCGCCCTTCGACCACGGCTTGGATGCCGCCTTCGAAATGAAGTTCCGTGCCGGGTTTGGGCGACTTGCTGGAGCGCAGGTGCACGAGCCCTCGGTGAGCATCCAGCGGGCGTTCCAGCAACATCTCGATCTTGCCTCCACTGGCCTTGTGGCCATGCAGGCGGGCGGGGATCACGCGAGTGTCATTGAACACCAGCAGATCGCCTTCTTCGAGAAGGTCCACGAGGTCAGGGAAGCGGCGATGGTCGAGGCGGCCGCTGGCGCCGTCGACGCATAGCAGACGACAGTCGCTGCGCTCATCAGACGGATAGCGGGCGATGAGCTCTTCAGGAAGCTCGAAGTGGAAGTCGGAGCGCTGCATGGAGGTTCGCAAGTCGTTTTAACGATGGGGTAGAAAAGGTCGCGGCGCACAAGGATACCCTTTCCTGACCGTCGCGTCAGGAATTTCGGGGCCCTGAAGGCCCCGAAATACGCGGGATGGCGTCACAACAGGCAAAATACAGGGTGTGTTCACCCGTGGGCGTTCACCACAACAGGGTGATCAATGCATAGGCCATCAAGGTGACGATCACTGTGCTCAGCAGGTTAAGGGCGAAGCCGGCACGGATCATGGACTGAATCTTCATATGGCCAGTCGCAAATACGATGGCGTTGGGTGGCGTAGCCACAGGCATCATGAAGGCACAGCTGGCCGCGATGGCGGCAGGCACCGTGATCAACATGATCGGGATGTCCAGTGACAGGGCCAGGGCCCCGAGCAGCGGCAGGAAAGCAGCCGCTGTCGCGGTATTGGACGTTACCTCGGTAAGGAAGATGATCACCAGTACCACACCAGTGATGATGGCCAGCAAAGGCAGGACACTCAACATGGCCAGCTGATTGGCGATCCACTCTGCCAGTCCTGAGCTGCTGATGGCGCTTGCCAGTGCCAGGCCACCACCAAACAGCAGCAGAATGCCCCAGGGCAGTTTGACGGCTTCTTCCCACACCATCAGCTTCTCCCCCTTGTTGCGGCCGCTGGGAATCAGGAACAGGGCGATGCCCGCTGCGATGGCAATGGAAGTATCCGATAGCCAGGACAAGCCTGCGCTGTTGAGCAACGGGCGTACGATCCAGGCGGCGGCTGCGATAAGGAACAGCGCGGCCACACGACGTTCGGCACTGCTCATCGGCCCCATGTCGTGGAGCTGTCTGGAGATCATGTCATTCATGTCTCCATCCTTGTCATCTCCGATCACCAGTTGAAAGTCGCGGCGGGTCAGCCACCACCAGGCCGTCACCATCATCACCACGGAAATTGGCAGGCCCACCAGCATCCACTGGGCGAAGCCAAGGTCGATGCCCTGTTCCTGGGCCAGATAGCCGGCCAGTAGCGCGTTGGGCGGAGTACCGATCAATGTGGCCACGCCACCGATGCTGGCCGAGTAGGCGATACCCAGCAGCAAGGCGGTGGCAAAGCGGCGGAGCTCAGCGGGATCAGAGCGCTCCATCAGGCTCAGCACAGAGATGCCGATGGGCAGCATCATGATGGCGGTGGCTGTATTGGACACCCACATGCTCAGGAAGCCAGTGGCGATCATGAAACCTGCCACCTGGCGGCGTGGCTGGCTGCCGACAGCCTGCAGTACGTGCAGGGCAATACGCCGATGCAAGTGCCAGGTCTGCATGGCAATGCCGAGCAGGAAGCCACCGAGGAACAGATAGATGATCGGGTTGGCAAAAGCCGCTGAGGCTGTCTTGATATCGGAAATACCGAGTGCAGGCGCCAGCACGATAGGCAGCAGGGAAGTGGCGGGAATCGGAATTGCTTCGGTGGACCACCAGCAGGCCATCAACAATGCCATGCCGACGCAGTGCTAGGCTGCGGGGGCCATGCCCGTGGGCGCTGGAAGTAGCAGAGTGATCAGCAGAAACAGCGGACCAAGCACCAAGCCGATACGGCTGGCCACGGATGAGCTGGGTACAGCGTGATTACGAGAAGCTGCCATGGCGGTCTCCTGGGCAGGGGGCATCGATAGGTAGATCGAGCTGGTAGCGACTTGTTATGGGAATTTTCCCGGTTATGGGGTTGTTCCAGCTTGCGCGGCATCTTAGCAGGCTTAACAAGTCATCGGCGAGTGTCATAAAACCTCAGTAAATCCATTGACCTGGAATGAGTCCTGAGTATAATCATCGCCCATTGCCGGTGTGGCGGAATTGGTAGACGCAGCGGATTCAAAATCCGCCGGGTGCAAGCCCTTGTCAGTTCGAGTCTGACCACCGGTACCATCTTGATAAACAGTCGCTTACGAGCGGCTGTTTTTTTATATCCCTTTTGCAGTGTTCAATCGGTCTGTTCAGGGGTATCTCGTCTTTGCACTGTTCACGGGAATTCCTTCATGGACGCTCCTCGGGCAGGCAATGATGCAAGTATTTTAAGAGGCTTGACGAGTGTCCAATATTTCCATATTTTTGGAAATATGGAAACTTCAAACGTCATCGAAAGCTTCTCCGCCCTGGCCCAGGAAACGCGACTGGAGGCATTCCGTCTGCTGGTGCGGCACGAACCTGAAGGTCTTCCGGCCGGGGAGATAGCACGGCAATTGTCTGTGCCCCACGCCACCATGTCAGCGCACCTGGCGGTGCTGTCACGGGCAGGGTTGGCAGCGTCACAGCGCCAGGGTCGGTCGATCATCTACAGAGCCAACCTGAAGCATATGCAGGAGGCGATCCGCTTTCTGGTACGTGATTGCTGCGGGGGCCACCCGGAAGTGTGCGGTCCTCTAGGCATGTCATTGAGCGATTGTATCCCGGACCAAGAGACGAGATGAGGCAATCATGAATCCCCAGATCTATCACAACCCGAACTGCGGCACATCGCGCAATACCTTGGCGATGCTCAAGGCTTCCGGTGAAGTCCCGGAGGTGATCGAGTATCTTCAGACGCCTCCGAGCCGAGCGCGTCTCGTGGAGCTATTGTCGCTGATGGAAATCGCTCCGCGAGATTTGCTGCGTCGCAAGGGTACGCCATATGACGAATTGAAGCTGGATGACCCATCGTTGAGCGATGAGCAGCTGATTGACGCCATGATGCAGCACCCGATCCTGATCAACCGTCCGATTGTCGTGACAGCGAAAGGGGCCAAGCTATGTCGTCCCTCAGAGGCGGTGCTGGATCTGCTGGAAAACCCTGTTGAGTACTTCGTGAAGGAAGACGGGGAAGTGGTGCAGCGTGCTGGAGCCGGGCAATGACACTGACGACGGTAACGCCACATGACCTTCTCCATCATGACCTTCCCAATATAGACCCGGAGCAGTTACATCCTATCGATGTAGACGTGTTGACGGGTCTTGATGGTCCCCGTCATGCACCGCGCATCCTGGTGTTGTATGGCTCTTTGCGCGAACGTTCATACTCCCGGCTGGTCGCGGAGGAAGCGGGGCGTTTGCTGCGCTGGTTTGGCTGCGAGGTACGGACTTTCGATCCAAGGGACCTTCCCTTGCCTGATGCGACTGGCTCCGATCACCCTAAAGTTCAAGAGCTGCGCGATCTTGCCGAATGGTCAGAGGGCATGGTGTGGGTCAGCCCAGAGCGGCATGGGGCGATGACGGCCATCATGAAAGCACAGATAGATTGGATTCCTTTGTCTCTAGGTGGCATACGCCCGACCCAGGGCAAGACCTTGGCATTGATGCAGGTATGCGGCGGAAGCCAGAGTTTCAATGCGGTCAATCAAATGCGCATTCTGGGGCGATGGATGCGCATGCTGACGATCCCCAACCAGTCTTCGGTACCCAAGGCCTTCACCGAGTTCGATGACGACGGTCGCATGAAGTCCTCGCCTCTCTATCTGCGTATCGTGGATGTATGCGAAGAGCTGGTGAAGTTTACCTTGCTGACCCGGGGGCGCAGTGAGTACCTGACCGACCGTTATTCCGAGCGGGTAGAAAGTGCTGAACAAGTGTCTCAGCGCGTCAACCAGGGATCTGTGTAGGGCGACATCATGAGTGAGCAGAATATGGCCACGCAAGCAGAGGAAACGTCTGGTGGTATGGGCCTGTTCGAACGTTACTTGTCTCTGTGGGTAGCGCTGGCCATTATCGCGGGGGTCGCGCTTGGGCAGTTTGCACCATCGGTGCCCAATGCTCTGGCACGCTTCGAATATGCCCAGGTCTCCCTTCCTGTCGCCGTGCTGATCTGGGCGATGATTTTCCCGATGATGGCTCAGATCGACTTCAATGCTGTGGCAGGGGTGCGCAAGGAACCCAAGGGATTGGCGATCACGACGGTAGTGAATTGGCTGATCAAGCCATTCACCATGTTTGCCATTGCCTGGTTTTTCCTGATGGTGCTGTTCAAGCCCTGGATAGCGCCGTCACTTGCCAGGGAGTATCTGGCGGGAGCTATCCTGCTGGGGGCTGCGCCGTGCACGGCCATGGTATTCGTGTGGAGCTATCTGACCCGAGGGGATGCTGCCTACACGCTGGTGCAAGTCTCCCTGAATGACCTGATCATGCTGTTTGCCTTCGCTCCCATCGTTGTGCTGCTGTTGGGGATTTCGGATATTCAAGTGCCCTGGAATACCGTCATTCTGTCGGTGGTGCTGTATATCGTCATTCCCCTGAGTGCAGGCTATCTGGTGCGGCGTACGCTGATCAGTCGCCATGGCCAGCAGTGGTATGAATCGGCCTTTCTCAAGCGTCTGGCGCCGATCACTCCTGCGGCTCTGATTGTCACCCTGGTGCTCCTGTTTGCTTTCCAGGGCGAGGTCATCCTGGCCAACCCCCTGCATATTGCCTTGATTGCGGTGCCACTTGTCGTCCAGACCTTTCTGGTGTTCTTCATCGCCTACGGTTGGGCAAGACTCTGGAAGGTGCGCCATTGCATCGCCGCGCCGGGCGCCATGATCGGAGCAAGCAATTTCTTCGAGCTGGCCGTGGCCGCCGCCATTGCCTTGTTCGGTCTGCAGTCCGGAGCGGCATTGGCCACGGTGGTCGGGGTGTTGGTGGAGGTGCCTTTGATGCTGGTTTTGGTGCGAATTGCCAACAACACCCGGGATCGATTTCCGCTGTAGAGAATCGAGAGAGATGAACGTCATCAGTCAGGCAAAATGGCGTCCTCTCAACGCGTCGCTCCACTGACGAGTGGGGTCGAAGTTAATCTTATTCCTTAATCTTGCGAGCTGCAGTATGCTCATCAAGTGAACGAGTCCTTCTCCTTAATGGAGGAGGGCTTTTTTTCTTGTTGTCCCGGTCCATTGCAGGTCCGGGGTGGGAGGTCGTATGCATTCACCAAGAGTCATCAACCGCCTGGATGTCGAGCGTTTGCAACGGCTGATCGATACTGTCGAGCAGCAGGATGAAGCGGTCGCCGAGGCGTTGGAAGAATTCCTGCTGATGGCGGAAGTGATGGATCCAGAAGACATGCCGACAGATGTCGTCAGCATGAACAGCCAGGTGCGCATCACGGATATCAGTAGCGGAGAGGCGCTGGCACGCACATTGGTCTATCCACATGCCCTGGCATCGACGCCGGATGCGATTTCGGTGATGGCACCGTTGGGAGCATCATTGCTGGGACGGCGCCTTGGAGAGCAATGGGAGGGTCCTAGAACAGCTTCTGGTGTGCGTCGCTGGCGCCTGGAAGAGATCCTGTGGCAGCCCGAGCGAGAGCATGAGTACCACCGTTAAAAAGCACTTCATAAGTTAAGAAAGCACGGCATAAATGGCTGCGCTAACTAGTGGAAAGGTCGCTGCGGGCCGCTGCCTGTACATGGGCTGCCATTCGAGCCCATGTACAGGAGAGTCTGGATCAGCTCCGGCTGGCGGTAGCTCTGATACGGGCACGCTTGCGTAGCGGAACGGCGATAGCGGCAACCAGCAATACTACGGAGATGATCAGAAGGGTGGCGCTGATCGGCCGGCTCAGCAGGATCGACAAGTCACCCTGAGACATCGACAAGGTACGCCGCAATTCGCTTTCGGCGATGGGGCCGAGCACCAGGCCGAGAATGATCGACACTGTCGGGAAGTCGATTTTCTCCAGCAGATAACCGAGCACTCCGAAGCCCAGCATCAACCATACATCGAACATCGAGTTGCTGACGGAGTAGGTACCGACGATGCAGCACATGATGATGATCGGGCCGAGCACGGAATAAGGCACGTTGAGCAGCCGGGTGAACAGGGCGATGAAGGGCTTGGAGAAGGCCAGAATCATGAAGTTGACAATGAACAGGCCAGCGAAGACCGCATAGATAAGGTCGGCGCTGGTCATCATGAACAATGGGCCGGGTTGCAGGCCATGCATGATGAAGGCGCCAAGAATGATGGCGGTGGTCCCGCTGCCAGGAATACCGAGAGCGAACAGTGGTACCAGAGCGCCCATGGCGGCGGCATTATTGGCCGACTCCGGTGCGGCAATGCCTTCTGCGGCTCCTTTGCCGAACTGCTCGGGATGCTTCGACCAGCGCACGGTTTCGCTGTAACTGACCATGGCGGCGGTGCTGGCGCCAATCCCAGGCAGAATGCCAATGATCACACCGAGGAGTGACGAGCGAGAAAGCGTGACGCCAATCTTGCGCAGGATCGGCATGTCAAAGATCTTCACCTTGACTCGGGTTGGGGGCTGGTGAACCTCTCCGTCCAGCGAACGCTTCATCACTTCGGATACCGCGAATAGCCCTACGATGACGGGGATCAGGCCAACGCCTTCGGAAAGGTTGAGATTGCCGAAGGTATAACGGCTCACGCCAGTGAGAGGGTCGATGCCAATGGTGGCGATGAACAGCCCCATGGCGGCTCCTATCAGGCCCAGAATCAGGCGGCCACCCAGCGAAGCAACGACGGTCAGGCCGAGAATGGCGAGGGCGAAGTATTCGGGCGACGAGAACTTCAAGGCCACCGAGGCCAGTAATGGCGTGCAGACGATCAAGGCAATGGTGCCTACCAGGCCGCCTACGGCGGAGCTGAGGATGCCGATGCCCAGCGCCTTGCCTGCTTCGCCTTGCTGGGTCATGGGATAACCGTCGAAAGATGTCATCACCGCTTCGGGTGTGCCAGGGGCGCGGTACAGAATGGCGGTGATCAGCCCTGAGAATACCGTGGAGCCATAAATCGCTGTCAGCAGCATGAAGGCCTGGGTGGGTTCCATGCCATAGGTGACGGGTAGCAGGATGACGACCAGGATGACACCACTGATCCCGGGTAAGGCACCACCGATGAAGCCGATGAAGACTGCCGAGGTCAGAATCAGAAGGTTCATGGGCTGGAGAACGACGCTCAGTCCAGCAAGAAAGCTATCCAGCATAGTCAGTTACTCCCAGCATAGTGAGTTACTCCCGGCATGGTCAGTTCCTCGACGATGGTTTGGGCTGCCTCAAGGCAGGGGAATACCCAGCAGAAACACGAAGACGCCCTGGATCAGCACCACGGCAATGACAGCGGTGGCGATAATTAGGCCCCAGTGGCGAGCACCGAGTAGCCAGCTTATTGCCACTGCGAAGATTACCGTCGCCAACAGAAAGCCGATCATTTGCATCAGCACCGTATAAGCGATGGTCATGGCCATCATCAGCCAGTGCCGGTTGGCCGCAAGTGACAGGCTATGGCTGGCCGCAGATGGTGCTTCATCAGTGGTGGCGCAGGTCTGGTGGGTCCGTTTGCGGCTGTCCAGCAATAGCCAGGATGAAAAAGCCAGCAAGGCAATCAACAGTATCAACGGCCATAGCTGTGGCCCGATGAACGTCGAGACGTCTGCCGAGCCGGGAAGCTGAAGGGTGGGGACCAAGGCGGCCAGGGCTGCCACGATGACCACGATGGAAAATAGCGTGAGTCTGGTGTGCATGGGATAAACCGAACGATTGGCGTGAATCGGATGACCGGGCGCACTCCTGTAGGCAGGCAGCATCAGGCCGGAAGCCTCAGCCGCCTGCCTGGAGGACTGCCGAACTCAAGTGTTTTCCAGCAGGCGCTTGTAGAGCTCGTAGTTTTCTTCGAGTTTCTGGCGATAGTCGGTACTACCCAGCCAGCCTTCGCGGTAATGAAGGTTCACGCGCTCTTCGTACTGCTGGTATTCCTCGGAGTCGTAGACTGTCTTGAGTGCGTTTTCCAGGGCATCGACGATGGTGTCAGGCGTTTCGGCATTGACGAAGATGCCGCGTTCGTTGCCATCGGTCAGGTCCCAGCCATTTTCCACTGTGGTGGGAATGTCGGGAAAATTGGATAGACGTTCTTCGGCAAATACCAGGATCGGCATCATCTCACCGGATTCCATATAGCTGAGCACTGAGCTGATTTCGCCGAACATGCCGTCAATGTTGCCGCCCATGACATTGGCGGCAACGCTGCCTTCCTCGTCATAGGGGATGAACGTCATGTCGAGGCCGCTGGCATCAGCAAAGGACAGGAAAGCCATGCGATCCGGACTGGCGGCATGGGTACCGCCGATAATCACTTTTCCAGGATTGGCTTCGGCGTGGGCCTTGAAGGCGGCAAAGTCGGGATACTTGTCCGGGTCGACGATCAGGGTCATGACATCCGACTGCATGCGGGCTACTGGCGTCAGTTGATCCAGGCCCGTCGGGTTCTGGCCGGCGGCGAGAGAGGTCACCAGCGTCGAGGACGCGAAATCCAGCGTGTGACCGTCCGCTTTGCTGTTGGCTGTCCGCTGATGAGCCAGGGCACCAGAAGCCGAGGGCAGGTTGATCACAGTGATACGAGTATCCAGTGTCTTCTCGAGCATTGGCTTGACGGTGCGAGCAAAGTTATCGGTGCCGCCGCCGGCCCCAGCAGCGACCAGGAACTGCAGTGGTCCAGCCGGAAAGTCGGAAGTGTCTTCTGCCATGGCACTGCTCCCCCAGATCAGGGTCAGACCAGTTGCGCCGGCGATCAAGCAGGATTTGATGGACATGTCGTGCTCCTAGGAATGGTTATTATGCTGTTGCGTGGAGTCTGACCAGCGAGTTCATGCTGCTGGAGACACCGCTTCAGGCGCTGGCAACCGAAGCTGTGCCATGGAACAGTTGGTCCTGCGAGTGGCGCAGGTGCTTGAGGCGCGAATCAGGCAGTGCCACATCGGCCAATGTGATCAGTTGTCCTGCCTTGATGGGCCTGACAATCTTGGCGCCAGGCAATAGGTAGAACGGCACAGCAGCGCCATCCATGAGCGCGGCTGCAGGGTGGATTTCGGGGCGCAGACCCTGGATATGGCGGTGGTGGCCGCGCATCTCGAGATGTTGCTGCGGTTCAAGATCGACGGTGGTTCGGGCGACCAGGTCTACATGGGGACGTGTATGCCGGCCTCCGCCGGAGGGCAGTTGCTTGAGTACGGCATCCAGCAGAGAAATGGGAGCCTCGAGTCCCAGCAAGTGGCGCGGTAGATAAATCATGGCACTTTGCCCGGAGCGGCTGAGGACGTGCCCTTTGCCTTGCAGTAATGCCCAGTCGTCTGGAGAGCAGCAGCGCACGATGACAAACACGCCACCGGCAAAGCTCAGCTCATTTTCCTGGCGCAGGCAATTGAAGACCTCGAGCCGTCCGTGTCCCTGCAATACACCGCCTCGTGCCTGAGTATCGAGCAGAGTAGGTACCTCGTGGTTACGCAGGACCAAGGCATGAAAGTCGGGCCGGTCGGGAACAAGGCCAGTGGCATTGGCCACATTGGTCATCTCGCACAGGTCCGGGGCAGATATCTGCGGAATGGCGGCCAAATGCTGTCCCCGGTCATGGGCGATATCCACTTCATTGCCTTCGGCCAGATCCCACAGGCTATGCATTTGCGTAGCAGGGTATAGCGTACCGTTGCATAGAACATTCTGTCGTTCCGGCTGCCAGACGAAGTCGTATTCGCTGCTCTTGCCTGCGGCGATGATCTCGAATCCCAGTGTTTGTGCCCAACTGATCAGACCAATAAGCAACGCCGGCTGGTCACCATCTAACGGGGTGAAGATGCGTCCGTGTTGCTGGGCCAGCCGAGTCAGCCAAGGGCCGATCACCGACTCCGTCTCCTTGGTGGCAATACCCACGTGCTTGCCCGCCAGCAGGGCAGCCTCGGCATGACGTGCTCCGGCTTCTGGTATGCCAGTGGATTCAATCAGAATATCGAAAGGCAGGTCGAGGACATCGTTCAATGACCCGGAAGCTATGAAGAGACCATCTTGCCATGCGCTGAACGCCTCTTTCGAATTATGGCATACCATTATTTTATCTTGAGGGATTCCGCATGAACTCAGTGCCTTGGCGGCAGATTCGGCATTGATATCGATGGCAATACGTACTGACAGGCTAGGCATCTGCTGTGCCTGTCGTAGCAGGCCGCGCCCGAAATCACCAACTCCAGCGACACAGGCTTCCACTATTCGGGATGAATCAAAGTGATGTAAGTAATTCATTATTTAGTGGTTCTCCAACCTTGTTCGCCAAGAGGCAGGATGTTCTGCGAGGCTTTTTGATGATCTGTATCGGGCAATGTTCCTATGGGAAATGTAATGGTATGCCATTTTGGTGGTCAATGAAGCGAGCTACCGACTTTGGTTTAGTATTCCGGCTTTTCTTACTTACCGCCGTGAAAACAAAGGAAAATAAATCAAGAATAGAAGGTGGGTTAAATTGCCAGTGTTAGAAGTGGTATGCCATTATTTGAATATTCTCGAAGCGAGGTGACGACCTGGATGGAAGAGGAACAGCAGATCGGGCATTCAGGCCTGGTGGAGAAGGTTGCCAATTATCTTCGCGAACATATCGTGATGGATCATTTTCAGCCGGGACAGCGTTTGCCTGAGCGAACACTGGCCAAGGAGCTACAGGTGTCGAGGACACCCATGCGCGAGGCGCTGAAGATCTTGGCCACGGAAGGGCTGGTGGTGTTGTTGCCGCATCGTGGTGCCGTGGTCGCTGATGTAAGCCCACGTGATATGCAGGAAAAGGCATATGTATTGAGTGTGCTTGAGCAGGCAGCCGCGGAACTGGCGTGCTGCAATGCCAGTGATGATGACATTGCCGAGCTGCAGGCCATGCACTATGAGATGAAGGCCGCTTTTCTACGTCGTGACCGGCAGAATTATTTTCGGCTCAACCAGGACATCCATAACCGTATCGTGGCGCTGTCGGGAAATGCCTCCCTGATCGAGATGCATGCTAATCTCAGCCGCCAGCTGTACCGGGTGCGCTACCTGTCCAATGAGAAGAGCGACAAGTGGCAGGTTGCGATGGGGGAACACGAGGCCATCATGGCCGCGTTTGCCGAACGCGATGCTGATCGGGTTGGCCGAGAGCTGCGCCATCACCTGGGCAAGACCTGGATGAAGTATGCCAATGGGGGCAGCAAGGATGATGCTGTCCACGAGCGCAATGACGGAGAGGCCGAGGCCTGCTGATGCTGCCGTGCGCTCGCTCATGACCTTGTGATGATCTACCTGTCCGTGAAGTGGTGTTACGCTTACGTTTTCGTTATAGGGAATCAACGAGGAACGAACGTTCATGCCGCTATCACTGTGGATGTCCTTGGCCGCCATCTGCGCCATGGGAGCGATGTCGCCAGGCCCCAGCCTGGCCATGGTATTACGTCACACCTTGGGGGGCGGTCGAACTCCAGGAGTCATCGCTGGCGTGGCTCATGCCTTTGGCGTCGGCCTCTACGCGTTGCTGACGGTCTGGGGGTTGGGGGCGGTGATCGAGCGACATCCTGCCTTCTTTCAGGTGATCACCTGGGGCGGTGCCATCTATCTCGCCTGGCTGGGCATCAAGGCTCTGCGGGCAGGGCGTGGGGGAGCGCTACATGCTCAGGCTGCACAGACCAGCATGGGGGGGGCGGCCAGGGATGGGCTGATGGTAGCGCTGGCCAACCCCAAGCTGATCCTGTTCTTCGTGGCACTGCTCAGCCAGTTTGTGACGCCTGACATGGACGCTGGACAGCGCGCGATCATCGTGCTGACGGCCATGGTCATTGATGGCGGCTGGTATATCCTGGTGGCGCTGGGCCTGTCTCATTCTCGTGTCCTGCCATGGCTGCAGGCCCGGGCTCACTGGATCAACCGTATTACAGGCGTCTTGTTGCTCGGTATTGCCATTCGGGTCGTGCTGGGATGAACCTCTCAAGCGGCAGGGATGGCGCGTTGCAGGATCTCGTCAACCGAGGTGCCTCTAGGTAACACGCCATAGGCGGGACTGGCCTCGTTGCCGAGGCGCGAACGACAATATGCTTCAGCAATGTATGACGGCGAATGCTCGAGCAACAACCTAGCCTGAAAGCATTGGGCCAGGCGCTGAGTGATCCAGCGTGCCCGTGGCAGCAGGTCTTCCACCGGGGCCGGAAGTTCGCATTCAAGTGCACCGAGGGCACGGTCCAGGACCGAGCTTTGGTGGTGGATCGGGGCGAACTCCTGGCGTAATGCATCGATAGACTCGGGATGGCGTGCCAGCACACGTAGCACATCCAGGCAGATGACATTACCCGAGCCTTCCCAGATGGAGTTGACCGGGGCCTCGCGATATAGCCGTGCCAGTGGTGCTTCCTCGACATAACCGATACCGCCCAGGCACTCCATGGCTTCTGCCATGAACCCTGGGCCGCGCTTGTTGTGCCAATACTTTGCCAGGCTGGGCAGCAGTCGGGCCAGGGCCGCTTCGTGACGGTCTCCCTGGCTGGCGCGATCAAAGGCGCGTGCAGTGCGCAGGCACAAGGCAAGGCCGGCTTCAATTTCCAGCGCCATATCGGCAAGCAGAATGCGCATCAGGGGTTGCCGTGTCAGCGTCGCGCCAAAGGCTGTGCGCTGGTTGAGATGATGCCAGACTTCGCGCCATGCCTGACGCATCATGCCTATGGGGGCGGTGGCCGCATCCAGGCGGGTCTGCTGTACCATTTCCAGAATGGTGGCAATGCCACGCCCGGGTTCGCCAATGGGTTGTGCCCAGGCGTAGAGGTATTCAATTTCAGCGGAGGCATTGGAGCGATTGCCGCACTTGTCCTTGAGCCTCTGGATCTCCATGGGGTTGCGCTCACCGTCTGAGGAAAAGCGTGGCACCATGAAGCAGCTCAGGCCTTCATCATGCTGGGCCAGGGTCAGGAAGGCATCGGACATGGGAGCGCTGCAGAACCACTTGTGCCCGACGAGTCTCCAGCCATCCTCGCAGGCCTCGGCCCGGGTGGTGTTGGTGCGAACATCACTCCCCCCTTGCTTCTCGGTCATTGCCATGCCGAAGGTCAGTCCCTTCTTGGCCGTGGCGGGTAGTGGTCGAGGGTCGTAGTCGATTGACATCAGACCCTGTGTCCAGAGCGCCGGGAGTCGGGTGTCCTGGCGCAATACGGGTAATGCCGCGTGGGTCATGGTGACAGGGCAACATACACCGGCTTCTGCCTGGGTCATCAGGTAAAGGCCTGCGATATGGGCCTGATGCCCACCGCGACCTTCTTCCCGCCAAGCGATGGAATGAATGCCATGGCCGATGGCAAGCCGCATCAGCGCGTGATAGGCAGGGTGGTAGTACACTTCGTCCAGGCGTCGGCCATAACGGTCGAAAAGGTGAAGTTCTGGAGGGTGACGGTTGGCGGTTTCTCCCAGAGCCTGAACGTCATTGCTGCCGACCTGCTGCCCCAGAGTGGTGAGGTGTTGGATGACCCATTCCGGAGCTTCCCTGGCCGCCAGGTGGCGCAGGGGCATATCATCACTGAACGCATTGAAGTCTCCGCCAATACAGGGCTGATTGGCCACCTCGTGTGTGGCAAGGTATTCGCGAGGAGCATGGTCGCCCGACTCATGCGTTTCGCGACTATCGGCTCGGTCGGCATCCTTGGACATGGAGGAGCCCTCCTGGAACTATGCTGTTATGAAAGAGCATTTTCATGAGGACGTGCTTTCATAAGTATGCTCCTAGATTCAAAGATGCGTTCTGGATTCAAGTATGCTGTCTAGATATAGGTATGCTTTCTTGACTGTGCTTTCTTGAGCATGGGTCGCGAGTTACGAGAGGTCAAAGTGATCCTGCATACAAGCAGGTGACGCATTTGCGCAGCGCGGGTAGTCTGATGGCTTTTGCACGGAGCCTTACCATGTCCATGGATAGCATTGTTGCCGCCAACGTCGCTGAGGCATCTGTCAGCCAGGTGACCGCCAGGGAGCGGATCCAGTTGGTCGACGCCCGCAACCGACCGTGCGGCAGTGCATGGCGTGCGCAAATGCGACGCATGAGCTATTGGCACCGTGCAACCTATATCGTGGTGCGTAACTCTTCAGGACAGCTATGTGCTCAGCGCCGGACGCTGCAGAAGGAAGTGTTTCCCGGCGGTATCGACCTGGCAGCAGGGGGGGTGGTATGTGCCGGAGAGGCAGTGCGCCATTCTGCAGAGCGGGAACTGGCTGAAGAGCTAGGCATTAGAAAAGTGAAACTGGGCAAAGAGTTGGCGTTTGTTTACCGCCAGGATGGCCATCATATCTTCGGTAGTGTCTATGGGGTGATCCATGATGGCCCGCTGGAGCTGCAAGAAGAAGAAGTGGCCCAGGCATTCTGGGTCGAGCCTGATGAAGCCATGGCCCTGCCTGAGGTGACGCCGGATACTCTGCTTGCTGTGCGCCTGTTGCGCGAGCGGGAAAGGTGGTGATTCAGATGAGCGTACATGATCATGAATGCCGCACCCATAGCGGCGAGCCCTTCAACTTGCGGGCCTTGAGGGGGCAAGTGCTGTTGATCGTCAATGTGGCCAGCAAATGTGGTTTCACTCCGCAATTGGCTGAACTGGAAGCGCTATACCGTGAGCACCGCGAACGTGGCTTCACCGTACTGGGGTTTCCCTGCAATCAGTTTGGTCGTCAGTCGCCAGAGTCTGCTGAAATGTTCTGTGCTTTTGGTGAACGCCAGTACGGCGTGACGTTTCCTTTGATGGAAAAGGTGGCTGTCAATGGTTCCCTGACGCATCCTCTGTTTCGTGAACTCAAGGAGGCCGCCCCAGGCGTGATGGGGACCCGGGCGATCAAGTGGAATTTCACCAAGTTTCTGGTGGCACGAGACGGCCGGGTGATCCGGCGCTTTGCTCCGAGGGATGGGGCTGATGCCATGCTGGTGGTATTGGAGGAAGCATTGGATGAGCCTATCGCCTAGTCGGTCTCGCCGCGCGCAACAGCGACACGCTCTATCAGCTCGTTGAAGCGGTGACGTGTCATCATGGTGGTCAGCCCCGAAAACAGTGCCCAGGTCTTGCGTCGCCAGCCCTTGAGCCGCAGGTTATGGGCGACCAGACGTCTCATCAGTTGCAGGTCGTCAAACTTTCTCCATTCGCCAGCTACTGACATCTGCGAGCGCGATAGCACAGGTGCCAGCTCCAGGCGGAAGATCCACTCCAGTTCCGTCAGGCTGATGTCGTGACGGGTGATGACTTCTACCATGCGGGCATAATCGGCCTCACGGGGCTCTCGCTCCAGCCACAGCGGGGCCAGGGCCAGCCACAATTCGCCGCGTTCATCGACCAGGGTTTGTGCGTCCATAGACTTCTCCTCGAGCGGTGGAGGGGATGGTGCACCAGAGGCTTTGTTACCACAAGTGCGGACAGCGCGGGCGTGGCTCGCTAGAATGACGCATTAACGCGTTATTGCATCAATACGTTATTGCATCAATACAGAGGGAAGCGGTTTCCACTTCCTATTTGAGTAAAGCGGTTCTCGCAGGGAACCGCGTAGAACGAAGAGGTATGTCGTGATCATCAAGCCCAAGGTCCGCGGTTTTATCTGCACCACAACCCATCCTGTCGGCTGCGAGAAGAATGTTCTCGAGCAGATCGAGGCGACACGTGCCCGTGGTCTCGATACGTCCAAGGGGCCGAAGAAGGTGCTGGTGATCGGAGCATCCAGTGGCTATGGCCTGTCTGCGCGTATCACCGCCGCCTTTGGCTATGGAGCTGACACTCTCGGGGTGTTCTTCGAAAAGCCAGGCACCGAAAGCAGGCCGGGTACTGCAGGTTGGTACAACGCTGCCGCTTTTGACAAGTTTGCCAAGGCCGAAGGGCTGTACAGCAAGTCCATCAATGGCGATGCCTTCTCCAATGAAGCTCGTGACAAGGCCATTGAACTGATCAAGCAGGATATGGGACAGGTCGACCTGGTGGTCTATTCCCTGGCATCTCCGGTACGCAAACTGCCGGACACAGGAGAGCTCAAGCGTTCCAGCCTCAAGCCCATTGGCGAGACCTACACGGCAACGGCCATCGACACCAACAAGGACACCATCATCGAGGCATCGGTGGAGCCGGCTACCGAGCAGGAAATCGAAGATACCATCGCGGTGATGGGTGGCCAGGATTGGGAACTGTGGATCAAGGCTCTGGCCGAAGCCGGTGTGCTGGCTGAAGGCGCCCGCAGTGTGGCCTTCAGCTATATCGGTACTGAAATCACCTGGCCGATCTACTGGCATGGAGCATTGGGCAAGGCCAAGGAAGACCTGGACCGTGCTGCGGCTGCCATTGATGAGTCCCTCAAGGCCAGCGGTGGCGGTGCCAACGTGGCCGTGCTGAAGTCGGTAGTGACCCAGGCCAGTGCCGCCATTCCGGTGATGCCGCTGTATATCGCCATGGTCTACAAGATCATGAAGGAGCAGGATATCCACGAAGGTACCATCGAGCAGCTCAATCGCCTGTTCGGTGAGCGTCTCTACGGTGGTCTGGGCCTGGCGACCGATGACCATGGCCGTCTGCGTCTGGACGACTGGGAGCTGCGTGACGATGTCCAGCAGGCGTGCAAGGACTTGTGGGCCAAGGTCACTACCGAGAACCTGTCCACCATTACCGACTATGCCGGCTACAAGCATGAGTTCCTCAAGCTGTTCGGCTTCGAGCGCAAGGACGTCGACTACGATGCAGATGTCAATCCAGAGGTGAATTTCGACGTCGTTCAGCTGTAAGGCCAGCCCCATGGCAAGCACCTGATGACGCAACCTGCTTGTGACCGGTATCGATTGAGCCACGCTTCTTATACACCGCCGGATATGCTTCCGGCGGTGTGCATTATGCACAAAGTGAAACAGCGCTGATGTATGCGCTCGGCTAACGTAGAATGGGTTTATCGCCAGCATCATTTTGAGATTTCCCCATGCCCAACCCTTCGATCACCACGCGTTCACCGGCTTTAATGCGCCAGGTGGGAATTGTGGTGATGCCGGGGTTCTCCCTGCTGGCCCAAGCCTGTGCCACGGAACCTCTGCATGTGGCCAACCTGTTGTATGGCAAGACACTCTATCGCCTGACCAGTTATTCCTGCGCAGGCGAGGCGGTGACCAGTGCTTCACAGCAGACCTTGCTGCCTAAAGCCTCCATTGACGAATCTCCGGTACAGCCTGACATGGTGCTGGTCTGCGGGCCGGCCAAGCTGCCAGCAGGCATACCCGACGAACTGGCGGTCTGGCTGAAGCGCCTGGCGGCGGCTGGCGTCGTGCTGGGGGGAATAGGTGGGGGTACGGAAGCGCTGGCGCGGCTAGGGCTACTGGATGGCTATCATGCCACATTGCCCTGGCAGCGTTTTGAAGCCTTCGCACAGGCTCATCCCCGAGTGCGCCTTTCCCAGCAACTGTTCGAGATTGATCGCGATCGCATTACCTGTGGTGGAGGTACTGCGGCCATGGACATGATGATTACCCTGGTGGAGAGTCAGCATGGTCCGGCGCTGGCGACGCGGATTTCGGAATACTTCGTCATGGAACGCATCCGCATGGGCGATGAGCCTCAGCAGGTGCCTTTGCGTTCACGCCTGGCCCATGCGCCGGAGAGCTTGATTGAGGCGGTTCAGTTGATGGAGGCCAATATTGAGGAGCCGTTGACCACCCATGAACTGTCCGAACATCTCGGAATCTCTCGCCGTCAGTTGGAGCGCTTGTTCAAGAAATACCTGAAGTCAGTGCCGAGTCGCTACTACCTTGACCTGCGCTTGCAGAAAGCCCGGCGCATGCTGCGCGAAAGTGATCGGCCGGCGGGGGAAATTGCCCTGCAGACAGGTTTTTCCTCTGCCGCTCATTTCTCCACCGCTTATCGCAACCACTTTGGCATGACGCCAAGGGAAGAGCGACTGGGTTGACCCATGCTGCGCTGATTGTCGCCAACCGGGATGACCACCCATTGACACTGAGGAAGCTTCAAGGAATGAAGACCATGGCGATCAAGTTTCGTCGTTCGACCGCTGCGGATGGACAGTGCGCCATGCGAATCTGGAAGAGAGCCGTGGACGCCACTCACGATTTCCTTTCCGAGCAGGACCGACATGATATAGAGCAGGAGCTGGAAGGGTTCCTGCCGAATGCCCCTCTATGGCTGGCCGTCGACTGCCAGGATAGAGCGCTTGGCTTCATGCTGCTCACGGGCAGCCACATGGATGCCCTGTTTGTGGACCCTGATTGCCGCAGTACGGGCGTGGGGCGTGCACTGGTCGAGCATGGCCTGAGCCTGTGCCCTGCGCTGACCACGGACGTCAACGAGCAGAATGCCCAGGCGGTCGGCTTCTATGAACGCATGGGGTTTCAGCGTGCGGGACGTTCCCCCACCGACGACCAGGGGCGTCCTTATCCACTGATTCACTTGCGCTATGTCAGTCGTGAGTGCGGCAGTAACGGGTGAACCACTGACGGTTGAATCCCCCATGACTGAGCCAGTGACGCTTGCCGTAATAGTGACTGAGGCAAGTCGGTTTCGTCGTCTTTCGTGATGTTCCCTTCTACAGGTTCGGAAATGTGTTCCGGGCCTTTTTTATTCTCGTATATGTATATACATATACGAAAGTGTCAGATGCCGGAATTCAGCGAACCAGGAGATTTCCTTGTTGTATGCGGCTGGGAAGAAAATGATGGCGGCTTTCTTGTACTTAATGTATATACATATGGTGTTGTATGTGTGGCTGCATATGTAGCATCGACAGGCCCACTGACCCATACCGAGGGGTGATTCGACGACGCCTCTCGGCCGTGCTGCAAGGAATCCTTCGCATGCCGAACAATGACAACAAGCTGCTCGACAAGAAGTCGCTCAACAAGAAGGTGTTTTTTCCGGTCTTTTCCATCGTCATCCTGGCCGTGATCATCGGCATGACGAATAACGAGCTGCTGGTGGAAATCACCCGGCAGATTTTCTACGTATCGTTATCCGACTTCGGTTGGCTGTATCAGTTGATCGCGGTATCGGCCCTGGTGATCACCTGCGTGTTCTTCTTTTCCCGGGCAGGGCGCATCCGCCTGGGGGGCGAACACGCCAGGCCCCGGTTCTCCATGCCGGCGACCTTCGCCATGGCGCTGACAGGAGGGATTGCCACTGGTGTCGTGACCTATGCGGTCAATGAACCGGTCATCTACCTGGGCAATATCTATGGCGAGCTAAGCCAGCAGAGCTTTGCCGCTGGCAGTAATGAGGCAGCCGTCTTTGCCATGGCCAGGAGCTTCCACAACTGGAGTTTCATCCCCTACGCCATTTACTCGATCGTTGGCCTGATGATTGGCTACATGCACTACAACCGTGGCATGCGTTTCTCGATATCCTCCACGGTCGCTCCTGTGCTTGGCCGCCACGGCGACGCACCCTGGGTGCGTGGTCTCATCGATGTGATTTCCGTGCTGGCCATTACCCTGGGGCTGGCATCTTCCATGGGCGCTGGCCTGGCGCTTATCGGCTCCGGTATCCAGGCGCAATATGGCATCGCTTCCAACCCTGTCACCTGGCTGATCCTGACGCTGGTGATCACCAGTATCTTCGTGATTTCTGCGGTATCAGGGCTCAAACGAGGCATTCGCTGGCTGTCATCGATCAATGCCTATGTGTTCTACGTCTTCCTCGCCATCCTGGTCGTCGTGGGGCCACTGACCTACATTCTCAGCCTATCCACGACCAGTCTCGGCTATTGGCTCAATCATCTGCTGAGCTGGTCATTCGACACCAAGGAATCCGGAGGTGAAGCGCTGGTGACCTGGTGGACGATGTATGACTGGGCCATCTGGGTCGCCTACGCTCCATTGATGGGCTTGTTTCTGGCACGTATTTCCTACGGCCGGACCCTGCGTGAATTCCTGATCATCAACTGGGTGCTGCCATCTGCGTTTGGCATTGTCTGGTTCGCCATCTGGGGCGGTTCGGCATTGAAGTGGCAGCTCGATGGCACGCTCGACCTGATCTCCGTGGTGCAGGAGCATGGCGCGGTGTCGGGGCTATGGGGCTTCCTGCAGAACATCCCGTTGGCAGGCTTGCTGGTGCCGATGGCGATATTCACGTTGATCCTTTCCTTTGCCACGGCGGCGGACTCCATGTCGGCCACCATTGCGACCATCTGCACGCGTAACATCACGGCGGATGAGGAGTCGCCCAAAAGCCAGAAGATCATCTGGGGGCTGTCAATCAGTGCCATTGCCTATCTGATGGTGGCCTTTGGGGGTGGTGCTCAAGGTGTCGATGGCATCAAGTATCTGGCGGCAGCGGGCGGCTTCAGCGTGGTGTTCTTGTTTGCACTGATATTGATATCGGCAGCCAAGGTGCTCCACGGGCACATCAAGGGCGTCCCCGAGACGGATGCTGAGCCAGAAGGCAGTGTCGCGACAGAGGGGGCTCGCAATGAGTGATGTATCCATGCAAATGATGCCGGGCAAGCAGAAGAAGATGGACCAGTATGAGCGGGTGGAGCAGCAGGAACGAATGAAGCAGCAGGTTGTGATTGGCGATGTTCCCTTGTCCTGGCGGGATGTGGTGAATGTTGCCCGTCATGCGGCGCCCCTGGCGTTGTCTCGTGCCTGTCAGGAAAGAGTGCAGCAGGCCCGAGACGTCGTTGAGCAGGTTGCGGCCAGTACGGTGCCTCACTATGGCATCAACACCGGGCTTGGTGCTCTATGCCATGTGGTGCTGGAACGTGAAGCGCTATCGAGCCTGTCGAGGCATACGTTGATGAGCCACGCCTGCGGTGTCGGTGACCCCCTGCGTGAGGACCAGGTGCGCGCCATCATGTGCTGTGCCGTCATCAACTATTCTCATGGCCATTCTGGTATCAGTCCGGCAGTGGTCGAAAGGCTTGTCCAACTGCTCAATGCCAACATCGTGCCGTGGGTGCCATCCCGGGGCTCTGTCGGTTATCTCACGCATATGGCCCATATCGGCCTGGTGCTGATCGGCGAGGGAGAGGTGCTGTTTGAAGGCCGGCGGATGGCGGCGTACGAGGTGCTGGGTCAACACGCTATCACACCACTGGAACTGGGGCCGAAAGACGGCCTGAGTCTGGTCAATGGAACGCCAGCCATGACAGGGCTGGCCTGCCTGGTGCTGGATGATGCGGCACGTGTCGCAGATTGGGCCGAGGTTGCTGGGGCAATGAGCTTCGAGGCACTGCGCGGCCAGCGTGATGCGCTGGACCCAGCGGTGACCGGGCTCAAGCGTCACCCTGGAGTCCAGCATTCCGCAGGGATACTGCGCCGTATGCTGGCGGATAGTCCATGGTTGGAGCAGTGCCGGGGGGACCATCTGCAGGATGCGCTCAGCCTGCGTTCCATGCCCCAGGTACATGGCGCCTGCCGAGATCAATGGGAGCATGCCACGCGCCAGATCGATTTCGAGCTGCAGTCAGCGACTGACAATCCTCTGGTCATCGCAGAAGATGGCCACCACCGAATTGTTTCCCAGGCCAACCCTCATGGTGCTTCCGTAGCCATGGCCTGCGATGTGCTGGCCATGGCAGTGGCTGAATGGGGCTCGATGTCCGAGCGTCGCAGCTATCGCCTGGTGACTCCCCAGGCCAATGATCTGCCTGCCTTCCTGACTCGGGAAGGTGGTATCAAGTCGGGCATGATGATTGCCCAGTACACGGCGGCATCTCTGGCGGCGGACAACAAGCGCTTGGCGCAGCCTGCGGTGGTCGACAACTTTCTGACATCAGGTTTGCAGGAAGACCATCTCAGTTTTGGCGAGAGCGCTGCGCTGAAGCTGGATCAGGCGCTGGATAACACCTATCGGATCCTCGCTATCGAAATGCTGCTTGCCGCCCAGGCGCTTGACCTGACCGAAGCGCCTGGCTTTGCTTCGGGAACCGAGCTGGCGCGGGGGCTGGTTCGTGAACAGGTGGCCTATTACACGGAAGAGCACCCCTTGAACCGTGATATCGAGCATCTGTCGGACTGGCTACGGCAAGCGCAGAACTTGAGCCCGTTCGCCCATTATTTTAGATAAGCCCATGCTTCAGATAAGCCTGTGCTTCAGATAAACCCAAATAAAGAACGCCCCCGGCTGGGGGCGTTCGAGTCGTATATCCGTCAGGGTCGAATGGCAGGGTTACTGATCCAGTACGAAAGGTGAGCTGTACTTGTCCACGTTCTCCTGGGTGACCAGGATGCAGTTGAACAGCTTCTTCTCATTCTCCAGGCCTGTTTCTCCGGTGGTGATGAAGGTATCGGCCAGGCGCACGGCTTCCTCGGCGAAGATGGCGACGGGCTGCAGCACGGTGTAGGCAAGCTCACCGGACTTGACGGCCTCGATGGCATCCGGAGAACCATCAAAACCACCGACCACGACACCATCCAGGCGGCCAGCCTCCTTGAGTGCAGCGATGGCACCCAGGGCCATTTCATCGTTGCCGCTGATCACCCCCTGAATATCCGGGTTGGCCTGCAGCATGCTCTGCATCTTGTTGTAGCCCTGGGTGCGGTCCCAGTTGGCTACGTCTCCGGCGACTCTGGTCAGGCCGGGGTACTGGCTGAGTACGGTTTCAAAGCCATTGGAACGGGTCGCCGCATTGTTGTCGGATGGTGCCCCTTTCAGTTCCACATAGTTGGCTTCATCGCCGACGCTTTCGACCCATTGCTGGGCACCGATGGCAGCGCCCTGGGCATTGTTGGAAACGAACTGTGCCTTGGCCAGTCCCTGCTGGTTGATTTCTGCATTGACGATGAACACGGGAATACCGGCATTCACTGCCTTGCGTACCGCGCCGATGGAACCGTCGGCATTGGCCGGGTCGAGAATGATGGCCTTGGCCTGATTGGTAATGGCGGTGTCGATCTGGTTGCTTTCCTTGTTGGTATCGCCGACATGGGAGCTGACATGAGCCTGATAGCCGAGTTCCTCGGCGGTCTTCTTGGCCACTTCGCCCTCGGTGAACCAGTAGGGGTTGGAGGAATCATTGACGATGATCGAGATCAGCCCTTTGTCCTGGGCACTGGCGGTACCCACCATCAATGGGGTGGCAATGGCGAGGGCTGCGATCAGTAGACGTTTTCCTTTCATGAGCATAGCGATACACCTTCTGGTTTGTGGTTGTCAGTGGTCGTACACATGATGCAAGTGATGGCTGTGATCGGGGGTCACGTTGCCTTGGCAGTCCGTGCTTCTGTCTGGCGACTGTCGTGGCGAGCGTGTGTCGTTCCAGGTTCCTCGTCCTGTGGTGTCTTCTGCGGGGTGTCCTTGGCCGAGTTCTTGGCCTTGCGGCCACTGTACTGGACGCTGTTGAGCATGACGGCAAGCACAATGACGGTACCGGTGAACACGGTTTGCCAGTAGGCCGACACACCGATGATCACCAGCCCATCGGAAAGGAAGCCGATGACGAAGGCACCCAGCAGAGTGCCGCGGATATTGCCGCGCCCACCTGTCAGGGCGGCACCACCGATGACCACACCTGCGATCGCCGTCAGTTCATAGGTGGTGCCGGCAGTCGGGCCGGCAGAGGTCAATTGAGAGGACAGCACCAGGCCAGCCAGGGCCGCACAGATGCCGGACAGCACGTAGACCGTGACCTTGACCTTCTTGACCGGTACACCGGATAGCTCTGCGGCACGGGCATTGCCGCCGGTGGAGTAGATCCAGCGCCCGAAAGGGGTGCGATTCAGTGCCAGCATGCACAAGATGGCAACGGCAGCCAGCACCCATACCCCTACCGGCACACCCAGCAGGCGGTTGAAGCCGAGCCAGTCGAAGCCTGTATTGCCCAAGGCCGGGTCCCCGCTCAGATTGTTGTAGGTGAGGCCGTCGGTCATCAGCAGGGCAGCACCACGGGCGACATACAGGAGCCCCAGGGTGGCGACGAAGGCAGGTACCTTGAAATAGGCAATCAACACACCATTGATGGCGCCGATGAACGCGCCAAGGGCGCAGGTCAGGATGACCACGACCCAGACCGGCGGATAGACCATCACGCCGAAAGCCTCGAAGGACACACCCTGCATCAGGAAACCAGCGAAGACACCGGCCAGTCCCAGGGTCGAGCCTACCGAGAGGTCAATGCCACCGGTAAGGATGACCAGCAGCATGCCGATGGACAGCAGGCCGAATATCGCCACATGGGACGACATGGTCAGGAAGTTGCTGGCGGAAAAGTAAACCGGCGATAGCGTGGAAAAAATGATGATGATGGCAATCAGGGCGAAGAAAGCACGTCCATCGAGAAGCAGGCGGGCCAGGTCGAAGCCTTTCTGAGGTCGTGCCTGTGGCGTGGACGAATTCGCTTGGGTGGCGGCTGGGCTGTTGTTGGACATTGTCTTGCACTCCGCTGATAAGGGTTCAGGCGGCCACGGACTCGCCGGAGGCCGCCATGATCTGTTCCTTGGTGACGTCGGCCGAGAACTCGGCGACGATACTTCCGCGGCTCATCACCAGGATGCGGTGGGCGATGCTCAGACACTCGCCGACTTCCGAGGTGGAATAGAGCACGGCCAAGCCTTTCTGCCTGGCGCCTTCGGCCAGCAGCTTGAACACTTCTGCCTTGGCACCTATGTCGATGCCGCGGCTGGGCTCATCGAGCATCACCACGCGTGGATGCGTGGCCAGCATCTTGCCGATCACCACCTTCTGCTGGTTGCCTCCTGAGAGACTGCCGATCTCGGCACTGCCGCCGTCGGTCTTGATATGCACGTTGCGAATGGAGTCTTCGATCACTTCCATTTCCCGTGCCACGGAAGTGAAAAGTCCGCGAGTGAAAGCGCCAATGCTGGCCAGTGACAGGTTCTGGCCCACCGGCATGGTCTGCACCAGACCATCGCGCTGGCGATCTTCCGGTACCAGTACCAGGCCCTGCTCGATACGCTGCGCGATGGTCAACTGGGAGACATCGTGCTGGCCAAGCAGAACGCTGCCGCTGCTGATGGGCATGCGTCCGGCGACACTTTCGAGCAGCTCGGTGCGTCCTGCGCCCATCAGGCCGTAGATACAGACGATTTCTCCGGCGCGCAGGTCCAGAGACAAGCGATTGACCAGAGCCCGCTCTGGGTTTGCCGGGTCGGTCACGCTGATGTCCTGCAGGGAAAGGGCGACGTCGCCCATATCGTAGCCACTGGGTGGAGACCCAAGATCAAACCCTTCGCCCACCATGTTGCGCACGATCCATTCCAGGTCGATGTCCTGGCGCGGGGCGTAGGCTGTCATGCTGCCATCGCGCAACACGACGGCGTGATCGGTGATCTGTAGTGCCTCTTCCAGGTGGTGGGAGATATAGACGATGGACACGCCACGCCGCTTGAGGTCGGCGATGACCCGGAACAGCACTTCAACCTCCGAGGCAGACAGCGCCGAGGTGGGTTCGTCCATGATCAGGATGCGTGACTTGGTCGACAGGGCTCGGGCGATTTCGACAATCTGCTGTTGCCCCAGGCGCAGCTCCTCGACTGGTGTCAGAGGATCGATCGGTTCGTCCAGCTCTTCCATCAGCAGGCGGGTCTGGCGCTCTTCTTCAGCAAAGTCCACCCCCATGGGGCCGACCAGCTCACGCCCCATGAAGATGTTGTCGCGTACATTCAGGTTGGGCGCCAGGCTCAGTTCCTGGTGGATGATCGACACGCCATGATGCTGAGCTTCGGTCGTGGACGCGAAGTGTACCGGCTGGCCTTCGAGAAGAATGTCGCCGGCAGTGGGTTGGATGACACCGGACAGAATCTTCATCAAGGTGGACTTGCCGGCACCGTTCTCGCCAAACAGTGTGGTGACCTGACCACGATGGATATCAAAGTTCACCGTCTTCAGGGCATGCACATTACCGAAGGATTTTGCGATGTTTCGCGCCGAGAGAATGGGCTCGCCGATCTTGCCTTCCTCGAGGAAAGAGGGCAGGGCCGAATTGTGTTGCTGTAGGTCAGTCAAGGAGGTACGGGTCATGATCGAAGGCCTCACTGGAGTTCGAGACTGACCGGGGTAACGAGCCAGTTATCAGGGTTGATCAACTTGAATACCCCAACGACGCTGATGCTCTTGCCGCTCAGGCTCGAGGTATCAATGTCCGCCAGCAATTGCTTTTTCATCTCGTTGTTGATGGCGGAACCGGCGTTCTGGTACTCGATCTGGTTGGTGAACTGGCCAAACTTGATGGTGCCGGTCGCATCGCGCAGGTCCGTGCCGTTGATGGCAGGACCGGTCTGCAGACGAATGCCCAGGGAATCCGGCAGGCCTTCGACCTCGATGTTGTAGATACCGGACTTGCCTTCTCCAACGACGCCGCTGAATGACACCGGCATGACAGGACCGATATCGGTGGCGACGCCGTATTGCTCGCTGGCAGCCTGCTGGTCTGTGCTGATGGCCTTGGCCAGGGTGACGGCATCGACCGCGCGGGAACTGACATCATCACGAATCAAGGGAAACTGCTCGGCACCAAAGCGTTCGGCAGAAAAGCCTGCCTGGCGGTTATCTGCTTCGGAGCCGATTTTCACGATCTTGGTGTCCAGTGCCATGGCGCCAAGGAGCACGGCAACGATGGCGATTCCGACAACTCGCCGACGCTTCTTCGTGGGCAGCGGACTGAGACTGGCGTACGTGCTCATGTTGCGACCTCTGTTGTTTGTTATGGAATGAGTCATGCAATGAGTGATGGATTGGGCTGTCCGGTTCGCCAATGTATCCAGGGGCTGGGGTTGCACTGGATTCCAGGCTCGGAATTACGCTGTGTTGGTCGCGACCACATTGTGGGCTCCGAAACGTGCACCCAGGGCCCGGGTGGCGATATCCATCAGGCCTTTTGCCTGCCAGGCGCTGCGGCCGATGAACAAGCCACCGATGTCTTCCAGTGCGGCCAGATCCTCGCAGTTGTCGGCGTTGACACTGCCTCCGTAGAGCACGGTCAATAGCTCGCCTCGCGAGTTGGTCGGCAGCGCCTGGCGAATCTGGCGATGCATCCGGGCAGCATATTCGGCACTGGCCGGGACACCGTTCTCGCCGATGGCCCATACGGGTTCATAGGCAATCAGCACCCGGTCCAGGCCATGGCGGTCAACACCGGCCAGCGCCATGCGGCATTGGCGTACCACCGTTTCGACGGCGGCGCCCAGGGCCTTTTCTTCGCTGGTTTCACCGACGCACAGCAAGGGGGTCAGCCCCTTGTTCAACGCGGCGTGGACCTTGCGGTTCAGGTCGATATCGTTTTCCGCGAAGTATTCGCGTCGTTCACTGTGACCCAGCTCGACGATCGTAGCGCCGCAGTCAGCGACCATGCCCGGTGAGATTTCACCGGTGAAGGCGCCGCTCTCTGCCCAGTGCATGTTCTGGGCGCCAACCTTGACCGGGCTATCGGCAAGGTCTCGGCACACCTGGGCCAGTGCGGTGAAAGGAGGGATCACGAATCCTTGCAGGCGTGGGTCCTGGAAAATCCCAGCCTGGGCTATCTGTGAGGCATAGTGGGCGGCTTCGCCCAGGTTCTTGTTCATCTTCCAACTGGTGCCGATCCAGAATGCTGTATTTGGTGTTGTCATGGGCAATCTCCAGTAATCAGTGGGCGAGTGACAGGCCGTATTCCTTGATCCAGCCCAGGGACTCGAGAGTGCTGGTGCGCGGGCTGTATTCCAGAGAAATCAACCTGTCGAACTTGAGCCGCTCAAGCTCAGCAAACAGGTGGCGGTAATTGATTTCTCCACTGCCGGGTTCATGGCGCCCCGGGTTGTCGGCCAGTTGAATGAAGCCGATGCGATCGAGGTGATGGTTCAGAGTGGCAGTCAGCTCCCCCTCGGATCGCTGCATCTGATAGAAGTCGTGCTGGATCATCAGGTTGGGGTGATCGACTTCTTCGAGCAGGGCAATGGCCTGAGGCGTATTGACCAGGGGATAGCCTGGATGGGTAATCGGGTTGAGTGGCTCGATCAGCAGTGTGATACCGGCGTCCTGTGTGGCTTGAGCGGCGTGACGCAGGTTGTTGATCAAGGTGTGCCGCTGTTCCTGTGCGGATGTCTGCTCATCGGGATAGCCCAGCGGACAGTTGAGCTGGAAGCACCCCAGGCGCTGAGCTATCGCGATGGTGCTGGAAACGCCCTGGCGAAACTCCTCGCTGCGCTGGGGCAGGACGGCGATGCCACGTTCTCCTGCTTCCCAGTCCCCCCCGGGCAGGTTGAAGTGGACAATCTGGACGCCCGCATGTTCTGCCGCCAAACGGATGGTGTCGGTGTCTGTACAGAATGGATAAGGGTTATGGAACTCCACATAGCGGAAACCGGCTTCGCGCGCCATGGCGAAGCGTTCCAGGAAGGGCACCTCGGTGAACATGAAGGTGAGATTGGTGGCGAACTTGAGCATGGTGGTCTCCGTCTAGGGTCCCCGTGCAGGTATGGATGGCGTTGACTCGCTATCAAAGATTCACTAACGTGATTTTTAACAGCCAATGAACAAAATTTCAAAGCAGCAGAAAAAAACGAGACTAAAGAACGTGAAACCGAGACCTGAAAGCCATAGCGAAGCCGACCTGGCACTGCGTGCTGCGTGGCTGTCCTATGTGGGGGGCTATACCCAGGCCGATATTGCGGATCGACTTGGGGTATCGCGGATGAAGGTCCATCGCCTGGTGGCCATGGCCCATGACATGGGCGCCGTGCAGGTCTTTATCGAAGGGTCGCCGGAAGCCTTGATCCTGCTTGAGGATCAGCTCAAGGAGAGAATGGATCTCGACACCTGCATCGTGGTGCCGGAATTGCCTGCCGAGGCGGAAAATGCCCAGGCCAACCTGGGACGTGCTGCCGCGCATTACCTGAAGTCTCGCTTGGAGTCCGGGGATGTGGAGGTGCTGGGACTGGGTTGGGGGCGCAGTCTGGCAGAGATGGTCAATTGCCTGCCGGTAATGGACTGCTCCGCTGTACGCATGGTGCCGGTACTTGGCAGCGTAGTGCGCAAGATGTCCCTCAACCCTTATGACGTCATCCACCGGCTGGTCGACAAGACCGGTGGTGAAGGCTATCTGCTGCCCGTGCCACTGTTCGCCGATACCGCCCATCATCGCGAAGTACTGATGGCTCAGCGCAGTGTCCAGGATGTGATGGGGGTGGCGGTGCAGGCTGATCTGACCATGGTCGGGCTCGGTGCCGTACCGGACATGGGGCATTCGTTGTTGATGGAACTTGGGGAAATCGACGAGGCCGCGGCGGAGAGTCTGCGCGAAGCGGGGGCCGCGGCCGAGATCCTGGGCCAGTTCCTGGATGCGCATGGACAGCGTGTCGAGTGCGATATCAATGAGCGCGCCCTGGGGCTATCCATGGAGCAGCTCCGTCGTCACCACATCGTTGCGGTAGCCGGAGGAGAAGAGAAAGTCGAGGCGATCCGCGCAGTGCTGGCCAGCGGTCTGCTCAAAGGGTTGATCACCGACGAAGCCGTTGCTCGCCGGATTCTCGCATCGACAGATGCCTCATCAGGCTTCCCATGAAGGCCGGGAGGAAGGCCGGGAGAGTGCGGCAACCATGTCAGCAGGTCACCATGTCAGGCAGGCAACAATCGTCATCAGCGTGACAGTCAGCAGAACGATAGCCGTTAAACGAAAACGATAAAGACAAGAACGACGGACGACTAGAACGACGGCAAAGAATGACAGCGATAAAAACAAGCGGGAGACACACGCATGCCAAGCTCAGTACCAGCTTCGCTGGAAACCGATGTCATCATTGGCCTGGATGCCGGTACCTCGGTGATCAAGGCCGTGGCTTTCGATGGCCGGGGCCAGGAATTGGCCAAGTCCCAGTGCAGTAACCAGCTTCATCATTCCGCCTCGGGAGGGGTGGAGCAGAGCCTTTCCGGCACCTGGGATGCCGCCTTGACCACGCTCACTACATTGCTCGGAGAACATCCACAACTGGTGCCTCGCCTGGCGGCCATTGCAGTAACCGGCCAGGGCGATGGTACCTGGATGATCGACGCCGAAGGTCATCCTGTGGGAAATGCCTTGCTGTGGCTCGACAAGCGCTCCAGCGACATCGTTGCCCACTGGCGCGCCACACGCACGGGGCCCGAGGCTTATCGGCGCACGGGCACAGGGCTCAACCAGTCACTGCAGAGCGGCCAACTGGCGTGGCTAGAGACACATCATCCTGAGCAACTGGCCAAGGCCGCCACGGTCTTTCACTGCAAGGACTGGTTGTACTTCTGCCTCACGGGAGAGCGTGCCACCGATCCGGCCGAAGCGCTGTGGACTTATGGCGATTACCGTAGTGGCGACTATAGCGAAGAGGTGCTGGAAGGCTTCGGCCTGTCACGCTACCGCGAGCTGTTGCCCCCCATTGTCGATGGCAGCCAGGAGCATGCTGCGTTGAAGGGTGACGTGGCCCGAGCCATAGGCGTGCGTGCTGGGCTTCCTGTGGTGCTGGCGCCGGTGGACATGCTGGCCACGGCATTGGGGGCTGGTGTCTATGAACCTGGCAAGCGCGTGGCCTGCAGCATCATCGGCAGCACCGGGGCGCATCTCACCGTGCGCGAGGACGTGCGTGATGTCGTGCTCAGTAACCAATCCTGCTACACCATGCCCTGTGTGGCGCCGCAAACCTGGGTTCAGCTGTGTTCGAACATGGCGGCAACGCTCAATCTTGAATGGTTCCTCAAGGGCTTGAACGAGATGCTGCAAGCTCTGGGGGAAACGCCACTCAATGCGGAGGGCCTGCTGCCGCGTCTGGATGATGCGCTGGCCCGCACGGAGCCGGGACGTGTCATCTACCACCCCTTCATCAGTACCAATGGCGAGCGGGGACCGTTCTTCAACCCTCGCGCCCGGGCCCAATTCCTGGGGCTCGACAGTGGCACGCATCAGCTGCATATGGTGCGTGCCATCTATGAAGGCGTCGCCTTTGCTGCCCGTGATTGCTATCACGCACTGGAAGCACACCCAGAGGAACTGCGCCTGACGGGAGGCGCGGCACGTTCCCGGACGCTATGCAGCATTCTTGCTGCCGTCATGGGGGTACCGGTGCGGACATTGACCCGGGACGAAACGGGAGCGGCGGGAGCCGCCATGGTGGCCAGCCTGAGCCTGGGCCATCACCGCACTCTGGCGGATGCCTGTCAGACCTGGGTAACACCGTTCCTGGCAGAAGAAAGGGTCATGCCTGATCCCGATCTACAGAATCTTTATGAGCGCATGTTCGGCGTCTATCGCCGTTCCTATGCCAATGCCGATGGTTTCTGGCGCCATTTCGAGCGCGTTACCGCCGAGTTTTAGAACCGGATGTGCGTCCGGAAGGAGACATGTGGATGAGCGAACAAGATCCTCTCTATGACCTGCTGGTGATCGGCGGAGGCATCAACGGCGCGGGCTTTGCCCAGGATGCGGCAGGACGAGGACTCTCCGTGGTGTTGTGTGAAAAGGATGATCTGGCCCAGGGCACCTCGTCGCGTAGCGGGAAGCTGGTGCATGGTGGACTGCGTTACCTGGAATACTACGAGTTTCGACTGGTGCGGGAAGCCTTGCGAGAGCGCAGTGTGTTGTTGAAGAAAGCGCCACACATCATCTGGCCGATGCGTTTCGTGTTACCCCATAGCCCCGAACAGCGCCCCGCCTGGCTGATTCGTGCAGGCCTGTTCCTCTACGATCACCTGGGAGGCAAGGATGACCTGTTGCCCGGTAGTCGCCGTCTGAACATGCTGAGCTGTCCTGAGGGACAGGCGATCAAGGATGACTTTCCCAAGGGGTTTGAATATGCGGACTGCTGGGTCGATGATGCTCGCCTGGTGATACTCAACGCCCTGGATGCCCAGCGCCTGGGCGCGGTCATTCATACTCGTCATGCTTGTACTCGTGCGGTTCGTCACCAGGATCACTGGCAGGTCGAAATGACCGATACCGACAGCGGTGAAATTACCACGCTCAGGGCACGAGCACTGATCAATGCTGCTGGCCCTTGGGTCGACAAGGTGCTCAAAGGCGCCTTCGGTGAACAGGGCAAGGACCGCGTCAAGCTGGTCAAGGGCAGCCACATCATTCTGCCCAAGCGCTATGCCACGGCGAACTCCTACCTGCTGCAGAACGATGACAAGAGGGTGATTTTCGTCAACCCCTACGAGGGCGACAAGCTTCTGGTGGGCACCACGGATATCGTCTATGAAGGTGATCCGGATCAGGTGGCGATCGACGACAATGAAATCGACTATCTGCTGGGGGTAGTCAACCGTTACTTTGCCGAGCCATACCGCCGCGAGGATATCCTCGACAGCTTCTCCGGGATTCGCCCCTTGTTCGATGATTCGCGGGAGAATCCCTCGGCGGTGACTCGGGATTATGTCTTCGATATCACCGATGAAGACGGTAAAGCGCCACTGTTGTCAGTGTTCGGCGGCAAGATCACCACTTATCGCAAGTTGGCGGAGCATGGCCTGGAAAAGCTGCGCTCTTATTTCCCGCAGATGGGCAAGGCCTGGAATGACGCTGCTCCTCTGCCCGGTGGCGACATGCCCGGGGCGGATTTCGACGCCTTTCTTGCTGGTCTGGAACACGACTACCCTTGGCTGGAACATGCCACGCTCAAGCGCTATGCACGTCTGTACGGCACCATCACCCGGCAGATTCTGGGAGAAGCCAAGGGCTATGAGGATCTTGGGGAGCACCTTGGGGCAGACCTCTACGCCGCCGAAGCACGCTATCTGATGGAGCAGGAGTGGGCCTGTACGGCAGAAGATATTCTCGAGCGGCGCACCAAGCTTTACCTGGTAATGAGCAATGAAGAGGTCGCCCGGGTCAGGGCTTGGGTGAAAGCGCAGAAAAGTGAGGTTGATAGGGTAGCGATGGAGGAGAAAGGGCGTGTGGTCAGTGAATAACCTTTACGCCTTCTTTTGCGCCGCAGGGGTGACCCTGCGGCGCCGTTCTTTCAGGTGTACCGAAAAGTAACCCGAGCTTGCATCAAACGAACAACTGCTGGAGCTTGCGCTGGTTTTCCAGCGTCAGGGCACAGGCGTCGGCGGCTTCGCGGCCCTTGACCACAAAGTGCTCGTGGAAGAACTCGGTGTGCACGGCATGCTCATGGAAATGGTGCGGAGTCAGCACCACGGAGAGCACCGGGACCTCGGTGTCGAGCTGAACCTTCATCATGCCGTCGATGACTGCCTGGGCGACGAAATCATGGCGATAGATACCACCATCCACGACGAAGCCGGCGCCAACGATGGCAGAGTAGCGGCCGCTCTTGGCCAGCAGCTTGGCCTGAAGTGGAATCTCGTAAGCACCCGCAACGCTGAACACATCGACCTGGGAAGCATCGATGGCATGCTTTTCGGCCAGAGTGGCAATGAAGGATTCCCGTGCACGGCCGACGATGTCGTCATGCCAACTGGCCTGGATGAAGGCGATGCGGGGAGTTTGACTAGCATTAGGCTGATTCATGGTTTTTCCTCTAACAATCACCAGAATCAGGGCAAGCGGACGCCAACACCGACACTGCCCGTCCAGGCAATGCCAAGCGTTTGCTACCGTTCTCTTCCATCCGGACTATCACCGTCGGCTTCGGATTCTCACCGAATCTGCTGACCCCTTCCGCCAGTTCACCATGGTAGCGGAAGGGCGCTCGCGGGCTGACTCTCTGGCATGCTTGACGTGGTGCCGTTCGAGAGATCACCGCCGGTGGGGACTTTCACCCCGCCCTGAGAACTTATGTCGCCAAGCTGCATGCATAAACTCTATTTACGAGTCACGCCAACGAGCTTATCGACGCATTCGCCGCAGATATTGCGACGCACCACATTCTAAAGAGTGTGCCAGTTCGCGTCGAGTCCCTTGCCGTCAGTCTGCGGCAAGGAGGCTCAGTTCACTAGGGCTAGCGCCTTTTTCACCACATTCTCGACGCTGAAGCCGAAGTGCTTGAACAGCTCGCCCGCAGGGGCGGATTCACCGAAGGTGGTCATGCCCACGACATCGCCATCGAGGCCGACGTATTTGCTCCAGTAATCGCGGTGGCTGGCCTCTACGGCCAGGCGCGCACGTACCGCGTTAGGCAGCACAGATTCACGGTAGTCGGCATCCTGTTGGTCAAAGACATCGCAGCAAGGCATCGACACCACACGCACTGCACGACCTTGCTTTTCCAGTTCGGCCGCCGCCTCCATGGCCAGCGCCACTTCGGAGCCGGTGGCGATCAGGATCAGCTCCGGCTGGCCCTGGTGTGTATCGGCCTCGTGCTTGAGCACATAGCCACCGCGCTGGATATCCGCCAGCTGCTGCTTGGTGCGCGGCTGATGCGGCAGGTTCTGGCGCGACAGGATCAGGGCGGTGGGGCCGGATTGACGCTTGATGGCGGCACCCCAGGCTGCTGCGGTCTCGGTGGCATCGCAGGGACGCCAGGTCAGCAGGTTCGGAGTAGAGCGCAGGCTGGTCAACTGCTCGATAGGCTGGTGGGTCGGGCCGTCTTCGCCAAGACCGATGGAGTCATGGGTGAACACATAGATGGCCTGCTTACCCATCAACGCGGCCATACGCACGGCATTGCGCATGTATTCCATGAAGATCAGGAAGGTCGCGCCATAAGGGATGAAGCCACCATGCAGGGCGATGCCGTTCATGATCGCGCCCATGCCGAACTCGCGCACCCCATAGTGCAGGTAGTTGCCGTTGGCATCGTCGCCGGTGATGGCCTTGGCGCCGTTCCAGAACGTCAGG
>NZ_JAJUFQ010000003.1 GCF_029263665.1 Halomonas sp. | reverse complement strand
GGGCAGCTCATTCCACGCAACGAAGTCAATGGAACCTTGGTTGACCAACGCACCTGCATTGATGACCAGCCCATCGATGATGACACCATGGCTAGCGGTCAGAACGAGATCGCGGTTCGGCTTGCCAGTTTCCAGAGCACCCGCGCTGATGCGCACGGGCTGCAGGTTCTCGTCACTGGAAGCCATGGGGCGGAAGGTCTGGCGCCCAACCCACTTCACAGCCACCCGCTCACCACTCGCCGTCATCACCAGGTCACCAATGGCTAATGTCTCCACCGCCACTTCACCCTCAGGTGTGGCAATCATCGAGCCTGCAGCAAAGCAGATGACAGGAGGAGTCACAACCGGAGGGGTCTCAACGGGCGGGGTTTCACTGGGAGGGGGTTCGGTAACAGGAGGCGTTTCACCGACAGGGGGCGTCTCACCAACAGGGGGGGTCACATTCGGGGGAGTCACAGTGGGTAAGATCTCTCCCAGCTCTGAGTTGTTCGTTGTTTCATCTGCCATGACTATATCTCCATCCACGGTTAGTACCAGGGGTCCAGATATTTTGAACGGCAATATTTATCAATTGTATTTGCACGCAACATGCATGCGTGAGGTTGCAGAAGATCAATCACTCTCCTTTACAACCAATGGCAACCCTAGCACCTGTTTATTTCGCACCTATCCTGGGTTTACCACCTGAAAAGATGTAACAAACCAATCTTAAGCAAATTTGTATGCAAAATACATATTATCCATATGCATCAACAAGTTGATATATGTAAACAAGATAATTTACTATCTGTCACACGATTTTTAGTCGGATTTCCCTTCATACAGAAAAGTCTATATACCTGTCTTTACATATTTGACATTTTAGCCAATCACAGCCTTAAAACCGCACAACAAAATCTGCAGTAATTAACTTATTGAAAGACTCATTCATGCCGTTTCAGCCACCTTGTTCTTCATATCACTAATGTTTTATTCCGCATGTCCTCTTACCTGATGACACCAAGGGATACGAGCTTGAGATAATGTAGCCTGCATGAAACCCTCTTGTGCTATTTCGATCAGTGCTTTAGCGTGAAAGGCATGGATGCGCATGTCGCGCGTCCACCAGGAAGGATTGCTGCCCTTGTTGCAACGTGTCCTGACCGCCTGTCTGACGGCTCTGCTCTTCTGGGTCATGCTACCGACCGCATTCGCGGGCGAGGAAGACGCGCGCGTCTCCAGCAAGGCTCTGACAGCATCCACATATGACAACGCCTTCACGACGACGGCACTATCCGACGAAGGGAGTGAAGACAGCGAAGCGCTCATCGGTTTCGCTCTCCCAACCTCCTGGTCCGCCAGGGCAATGGGCAATGCATTACGCCCCCCGGCATACAGCAGTCTTCACCGCACGGCCTATTCCATCCGCGCTCCTCCGCAATAGCTTCTGCCCCCACCTGACGTCGGCTTTTCCCCAAGCCGGTTCATGACAGCCGCCCAAGCGTGAAAATGTGGGCGGAGCAGAGGCTGCTATATGAAAATTTTGCCCTTATCAAGACTCAACACCGCAGATCACTTGGTGACTCCCCTGGAATTCGACGATATTGAGCAGGACTCTCCTGCCCTGAGTCTCATGACAGACTTCCGTCAGCACCGCCCCCATACCGTCAGTGCTGAGACTCCGGCACTCTGGGTAGCCCGGTTGATGGCTACAGAGGAGGTGGATGGCAAGCTGGTCATCGATCATCACCGCAACCTGGTTGGTTTATTGACCCTGGAGCGCCTCTCCGAGCAGAGTCTGCTCGCAGCACAGGTAACCTTGGGCATCAATCGAGAGAGCCTGACGGCTGCCGACCTGATGCTGCCTCGTGCGGCCATGCCTGCACTTGATTACAAGGATCTGGCAAAAGCCACCGTTGCAGACCTGGTGACCACTTTGCAGGAAGCTGGCGAACCCTACTGTCTGGTACGGAGTGATGAATACCAGCAGATCCGTGGGCTGATCTCCCTGCGAGAGCTTTCCGAACGTCTTCATCAACAGCTATCGCTCAAGCCCAAGTCCTCGGTTCTCAAGGTCCTGAGCCATACTCTCAACTGAGCATTCCATCTCTTACTGCAAGGCAGGCGGGCCCATAAGGCCCGCTCTTCTTCAAGAGATACCCGCTGCACAAAATTTGTAAAAATCTCCATCTAATATCGCCATTTTCCTACATTCCAAATCAGCGATGTCTTACAGCAATATCATTCACATTAGACTAACGTAGGTGAGTGACGCAGAAAGCTCGCCCAGGATGGGTATCGTGTCAAGGATGGCAGCCGCGTCACGACAGGACGCAATACTAGCCCGCCATGGATGGCCTTGTTTCTGACGTGTATCTCCCGTCTTGGCGACTCGCCATTTTGTCCCATCATCTCCTGGCGTCTCTGACATGATGGCCGTCTGTATACTTCCCTGGGCGCATAGCCACAAATAAACAGGCAATGCCATCTGGCATTGCCTGGAGCCTGATTCGCAAATGAAGCCCAACCTGCCATATGTCGAGAGCAATCAATCAGAACAGCAAGAATCCTGCTCCGGTACCTGATGACATGCCTGTACCAACACTGACGGACACATCCACCCCAGCACTGGAAGTGACATCAGCTTCAGCATTGGATGAAACATCCACACCTACACTCACCGAGACATCCGCCCCCGCTGAAACCGCTACGCCACCAGAGACCGCATTGACTTCATCATCACTTAAATGACGCATAGTTGACTTCTCCATTATGCCCTCCGAACCTGCATAGGTATTGCTTATTGTGGAATGGTCAATCAACTATTGTTGAGGCATCAGCCCAAGTCAAACTCAGACTGTTTGATTCTCAATTGATCAATATCCATAGGTAACTTCATGCAACAAACATGTTTAACACCGATCACAATCACCCTTCGAGGGAGGCCACTGAAGAGACAGGCAAGGCCATCACCGTTGCCGATAAAAATCTTCTACCAGCGCTTTTGCTTGAGCATATAGCCTTGTATCGCCAGCCTGCATGACGTCCAGCAATGCCTGTTTCTCAGCCATGTAGACCTTGGCGAACCCAGGATCTCTCAACACAATGGAGCGGGTGTTATCTATCAGATCGGCATACTTTATGGTCTGCGCCTGTGGCGATATATGCGCCAACCGTTCTCTTTCCAGAGCCTTGCGGTGGGCACGGTTACCCATTTCAGGATCAACATAATAGTCAGTCAACTCGAGTACGTACCCTGAGACGAGCATCCCGAATTCAAACATGATGTCATCGTGAGTCACTGAAGTGTCTTCCACTACATCGTGCAAGTAGGCAGCCGCGATCATCTCTTCACTCCCCTCCGCTACCTGCGCGACCAATTCAGCCACTGCCGCTGGATGATGCCAATAGGGCTCCCCAGTGTATTTTCTTTGCTGACCTACCGCCTGGTGGGCTGCGCGGCTATACAAGGCTGCCCGGTCCATCAACTCCATGTCAGTTCCTCACCACAATGAAAATCACTAGCAGTGATGATACACCCACAGCTTATGCTCAATAAAAAAAGACAATGCTTTGAAGGGCATTGTCCAAATGCATGCGGGAGCATACCTGCTAGGGAAACACACGCGAATGAAGACCTCTCTCGCTGACATTTCATTATGCCGGCTGTATTGTCAAAAATGCCTTATCATCAGCCTGGGGCATGACAATGCCTTACGAGAGGCTGGAAAAACCTTCCAGAATGTCGCTAAAACTGTCAACAAAGTTCAAAGCAAATGTTGGGCTTAGTGCTGTTGACGTATAGCTTCCTGCCAGCAAGGCTCCAACAGCAGCTCCCAGCTGGCTTCCATAATCTATAAAAGACTCATAAGCTTGATCATAAGTCGTGCCTCCAGAGACCATGCCAACTTCTTCATCGCTTAAGGTACGAATTTCAGATACATCCATGATGTTCTCCAGAATATCAATTAATGATAGCCATGCTGAGGGGTCACGCATTACTCTTACATTATCACAATATTGCCGAGCAATAAGGACACGTCAATCATCAACTGTTTAGTTTTAGAAGAATATTTTCCATCATGTAACATAAGATTGTCTTCATGAACAGAAAAGTAAGCAACGAGACAGTATATAGCACTTCCCCATTACTTCCTAAAATCATAAGAATCCGTACATAAATGTCGTCTCCGAAGTACTTTCTGAATGTACTTTACAGTACGCAAGGAACAAGTTTCTCATCTATACACATCGTCATTATTCAACATATTAAATAAGATATTCATTACACACATACATATTGAAATTAACTAATATAAACAAGTGAATATTCTGGTATCCCTTCAGATATTCCCTGCGAATTTTACCCCGGCCTCGGCTGGGGTCTTTTATTTTCCCTGCTCCACCAAGAGTGCCGCTACACATCGAAAATGATATATTGGTGTCTCCTCTCACCGGGGTACTGCACGCACTACGGGGAGACATGGCGCCATCTATCAACGCCATTTCTCATATTCCTGGGCAATGCCACTTCAGCCATGAACCTGTACGCATCGCTGTTCGAGGATAGCGAGGTTCTTGATGTCAAATATTATGGCGCAGAGCAGAAGGAGCTGGCAGGCCGTGTGCTCCAGATTAGATTTCGATTGAGCTACCAGACGTTTCGATGCACGATTCCCCCTGCTCCCCATGAATTTGATTTCACGCCATCATTTTCCATCTTCAATGCTTGTGACAATGAAGCGCAGCAGATCTCTCTTTTTCAGACTCTGGCAGCTAATGGCAAGATCATGATACCACTTGATAATTATGCTTCAGTACAAGATTCGCCAAGGAGTGACCGCTTTAGTGTTTCCTGGCAGTTGAATCTACTTTGGTTTGCCATGCTAAAACCGTCATAGAACAACTCGATGTCTATACAAATATTCGCATCATTTTAGGCGATGCCTACCTCAACAACATGCACCGATAACATGACCTAACAAAAACTAACCGTAAGAATCATATTTGGCCTGAGGAAACACTTTTCGAAAAAAACCTCTAGCAAAGCCTCTTCGCCTCACCGCGCAATTACAAAAAATGTACAGATTTAACCCTATATCAGCCTACCATGGACATCGCAGGTCAAACTATTGATAAAGCTATGGAGGGTGTTATGTCCGTCTCTACAATCCGAACGTTGGACACTGCTGAAATCGATGCTGTCACCGGTGGCAACAAGTACAGCCTTGATCTTTCTATCCCCGACTTCAACTTTGAACCCATTCTTGAGTTCCTGGATACGGAGTTTTCCATCAACTTCAACTTCAGCGACATCAGCCTGGACTTCAACTTCTAAGAATCTCTGATTTCTAAGAAGCAAGCGCAATAACCGTTGCGGTATCTGGTACAGAGAAGACGATGCACCAATGCAACCATGCTACGGTGCATCGTCTTTTTCATTATAAGCTGCATATTCAACGTGAAGCCGGCTACTTCCTGGGCCTATGGCACTGACGTGCCAGGCGCTCCAGCCACATCGACGCCTTGGATGGGGAGACAGAAGGGTAGCCCCCAAGAACCCTGGAACAACGTCTCCGTCCACGGCCTTCTGGACATGCACTGGCGTACCTCTATGGTGGTAGGACAAGTTGATCAAATGTCGTCCCCACTTTGCATCATCACTTTCGAAGGTTACTCTGAAGCCCAAACTATAATGCTGCCCGATAGATAAAGGCCGCCGCTTTCGACATATCGAGAATACAATACGCAGTGAGCATAGAATGAAGTTATGGATATGGACAACCATGGGAGTGACGATTGGCATCATCATGGGGGTTGCAATCGAGGTCTGCTTAACTTTCTAGATGTGTATATCAAATCACGCTGCATGCCTTTTGCTCTCATGAAAAGCCTGGCTAAACGACTTCATGAAACAAAAGAAGGCAATGCCCCCAGGGCATTGCCTTCAACTACATGATATTCCAGGCGCTTGAGTGACGCTCCAGAAGCTTTATGAGAGGAGCGGCAGCCCTCCTGTCACGCCACCTGTAAGACCCCCTGTCAATCCGCCAAGACTTCCCAGCAGACCAGTCAAAGAGCCGATGATGAGAGCAGGAGTCAGAGCAATGCCTGTGTAGGCGCTAGCGATCAGGCTAGCCGCGCCACCACCGAGCAGAGCACCACCTTGCATGAAGTCGCTATAAGCATCATCAAAGCTGATGCCGCCAGCAACCACGTCGATTTCATCGTTACTCAAAACACGTAGTGTAGACTCAGACATAACCCCTCCAGATTCTGCGTTAGTATTAATTATTTCTGGACCGCATGATTGACTATTACCGACGATATTGCAGACGTCAAACGGATATCGTTCTGTTTTAAATTATTATTTTTCCATATGTAACATTACGTGTCTTGAAACATATTCATAATATCCTTTTCTGCACATGTATCATGCTTGCCCCGAGCTCTTTCCACAGACCAGCCATTTATCTGTTTTCTAATAACAATATCTTGATTTAATATTTTTTGTTACTAAGGCACCCTGTGCTCTTGCCTTTTCTCAAGTACAAGGTAAACGGACATGGAGTGGCAAGGCTGGGTATTTCTTGCATCGATGGCAAGCGCATTGTTGACATTGGTTTTCACCCCGATAAAGCCGTATCTGTTCATGATGAGGGGGCTGACCATCTTGAGCTTATCTGGCTGTTTCACCGCTGGCTGCCCAAGCATGGGGGTCAGTCGGCGTTTGTCAATCTTCGCGAGTTCACTCTGGAACTCACCGTCACACATGATGCCCCCCCCGATGGGAAAAACCATTGAAGCGCCCGGGCTACGTCACCTAAAGCATGCTTATTTCGTGGAAACCGAGCGTGCTGGCAGCTGTTTCAGTGGGTATAGCAACACTGACAGTATTACTGCTCGGATGGCCTCTGGATAAATTACTCAAAAAACCACACAAACCACCCTGTTCGACAACTTGCGTTACCACATATGACAATTAACCAACATCCGTATGTAGGCTTTTTGATCATACTAGCCGCTTCGAATTGTGTGTGAGAGCTTATTGTACAGGAATGGGGTCTAAGGATAGAGGCATTTTCACGACACCTGCATACAATCGCTTGAAGATACATGCGTGTGCTTGAAAATACCGAATCACCTCGCACAGAGGTTTATGAAATCACCTGAGCCTTATACAAGCCCTATATTTGATGCATTTATGATCATTCTCTAAAAGCACTGTGCATAAACACTTATATATAAATGCCACATCAGTACTATCGCCCAAACCATTCACGAGGAAGGGATTATCCAATGAAAACTGCACGTATGCTAGGTGCCATTACTCTATTGACGACGACTGCTTTCGGTGCCCAGTCCGCGTTGGCTTACCAGGCTGGTGACATCTATGTCCGCGCAGGTTTCGAGAAGACTGATTCTTCTTCGAGCACCTTCAAGGTCGATAGTAAGAAGCAAAGTGTCGACGATGACATCGTTTTCGGATATGGCGCAGGCTACCTGTTCCACAACAACTTCGGCGTGGAATTGAACGGTAGCCAGACCGCAAAGCAGGAGCTGAGCGGCCATGGCACCATCGAGAGCACCCCGGTCAATTTGATGCTCAACTACTTCCCGCTGGGTGGGTATGTATCACGCATCCAGCCGTACGTCGGCATCGGTGTCAATTACACCAATTTCGACACTGACAGCAATTTCGATGCGGATATTGATGATTCCTGGGGCTTTGCCGCTCAGGTAGGCGTAGACCTGAGCATCGCCGAAAACATTCTGGTCGGCATGTATGGGCACTACGCTGAAGTAGACCCGGATGCCACTATCAACGACAAGGATGTCGGCGGGATAGAAATCGATCCTCTGGTTATCGGGGCTGGCCTTACTTATCGTTTCTAAGACAGGCAAAGCCTTAGCTTCCCTGTCTATCGCCTGATACTACTGACAGAAACACCCGAAACCTGAATCTTCGCAGGTTTCGGGTGCGCTCATGAGTGGGTCAGCGAAAACTTTCATCACCTATCAGCTCAAGAATATCTTCTGGTGCTTCCTGCACGGCATAGTAACCTTCAGGGTCCTCCAGCGTGACGATCTTGGTGCAATGCTCTGACTCTTCCCGCTTCATCCACACAATATGAACCGGGTTGAGGTAAATAGGACAGTGATCATGGGCGCACATCAGTTTTATCATAATCGCCTCCTTCCGCTTGCTGGCACCGGCGTCAGCAATCATCGAAAGTCATCGATACTTATTAACGTAGCCCACGCAGACTGGAACCTCTCTTGTTTTTGCCCGATCAACGTAGATAGTCCGTTGGGCATCCTGGCTAGACGTTTCACATACCTGGCGTTGAGCTGAACTCAACGAGTGTCCTGCTCATTCATCAGCATGGACTCCAGCAGGCCATTCTCCAACGCCTGCCCCCACTGATCGCCATGCACCAGCTTCTGCAATGGCAATCGGGAGCGCCATCCCTTCGCCTCAAGCTCAGGCCGTGGAAGAAATTCGCTCACATACCCCAGACACAAGTAGGCTACGGGATAAACCCCGTCAGGCAACTGCAGGACTTTTGTCAGCTGTTCCTGATCCAGGATACTTACCCAGCCAATTCCAATGCCTTCGGCACGTGCAGCAAGCCAGAGGTTCTGAACTGCCAGACAGGTGCTGAACAGATCCGTTTCCACAATACTGTTACGGCCCAGCACATGAGCACCACCACGCCTACGATCACAGGTGATGCAGAGATTCAACGGACTTTCCAGAATGCCTTCCAGCTTCAGGCCACGATAGAGTGCCGCCTGATCTCCTGCATAATTCTCGGACGCCTTGCGATTTTCCTGCTGAAAAATCGCCTTGACGGCCCGCCTCACTTCCAGGCTCTCGATAACAATGAAATCCCAAGGCTGCATGAATCCTACCGAGGGCGCATGGTGCGCGGCCTGCAGCAAGCGCGCCAGCACATCTGGAGGAACAGGATCTGAGAGAAACTGGGAACGCACATCACGTCGCTCGCGAATGGCACGGTAAAGCCCTTGCCGCTCATCATCAGAAAAGCGGTTCTCTAGTGCACTCATTGCAAAAAACCTTTACAGATCAAGTTCATCTACCGATCAAGCTCATCATCGGAGCACCTATAATTGTCGAGTTATGCTACGCGGGCCATCCTTGCTGTACCAGCAGGCATTGGACGCCCCATGGTGGGGATGCTTGACGGAGTCTAGACCTCTGGAGCACCGACGAGACCGTTCCGGTACAAAGTGACACGATGACGCATCATCCAGACAGAACTTCATCCCACCTGACAATGTGCCATCACGCAAAGGGTGAAGGGCGCCCTCAGTCCAGACGTGTAAATTCATCTTCCAGAAAGTCGGGAAACACAGGTTCTACCGTCGGCATTCCCGCTTTTCTGGATCCGAAGTTCACTTTCAGAAAGTGCCACACCACACCGACATAGCGCCTGTCACCCAGATAGCGGCCATTCATCTGAGGGGCAGGAATCGACTTTCCTGCTGCACTCAATGATGCCAGATACTCGACCAGAGCTTCCTGGGCCTGTCTGTAAGCATCGAACTCACTATCCATTTCAACACGAAAGCCAGGGAGATCTGGAGCGAAGGCTTCATATCGCTCTGGAGCGCCACTGACGCAACGAGTGCCAATATCATATATCAGTTCCCTCTGCCTGTTCATTGCGCATCCCTCTTGCTCACCTGTTGGCACTGCTGCGTCACAGATCTTCTGCTCGAGCCAACATGAACTCGGCATATCGCGACCACTCCCCTTGAGTAGGTCTAGTAGAACCAGCCCTCTTGTAATTCTGCACTATGTGCCGTATCGCGCAAGTAATGATCGGGAGCAAACGACTTCCATCCTGACCTCATCAGGCACCAGAAAACGCGAGGATGAATGGTGAGGAGGCAGAACTTCTAATAATTATTGGGCCATCATATTAGAAGTCTTCTATTTCGTTACATGTAAGGGAGGTAGCACTGGAGTCATAGTTCAAGCGATGCCATTCAACAGTCACTTTCAACATGCAGCGCGTGATTTAAATGGACGAATATTCCATGAAGACAGGTGAACAAAACATATAATGAAGGGAATGTTGAACAGAGTTCCATCTTACGCCCCGATTCCATTCAGGGCGTACTTCTCACTGATTTTTCCACTATGCCCGATCAGCCAGCTCTATTTCCTCCTCTTGATAACATGGCACCATGGCGTGTTAGAAAAGGCATCACACAAGCATTAGTTTTTTAATGATCAAGCCTAGTATTTTTTACTATGCTGCTCATGCACTCGACTTCGAATTGCCGAAGACTTTTTCTATTGCGTCCTGTAGCTGCTCACACCTCACCATCAGAGCATCACGCTCAGCTTCCAGCCCTGCTACTGTTTCACGCAATTTCAACACCTCACGCGCCAGCTTGTAAGCACTGTGAGACTCAGCCATTTCCGAAGCCAGATCATGGATTTCATAATTATTCATTGCATTCTCCTGTCAGCAGACTGGGAAAGATCATCACCCCAACTGCCTTATCTACCTGCGTCTTTCACTGGCTTTCGCATTGCAACATCGACCCAGATCCACCAGTCGACAATACTATGCTGGTGGTAAATGCGCGATCGCGCAATACCCCACGTCAATTCTCCACAATGAATGACAAACCTCTCACCTCGATGGCATACAGCATGGCAAGGTAGAAGAAACCAAAAAAATATCTTTTTGGCTGCAGGTCAACCAAGCACGCTTTCTAAACATGAGAGATTGAGTGAATGAGCGGCAGACTTGAAACAACCGTCATATGACATACCTCATGACGATCTGGCACGACATCAACATCGGCGACACGGTCAGGATATCTTTACATTCAATCGGGCATGCCCGGCCTTCAAATGAGCGAATGTCTTTGGCTCTACTCTTAACGTTCGCTACTCTTGTTACCCCCGGGATTTCCCGGATAGGCAGCCGTATCTCACTGTAGAGAGGAAAGTTCATGAAGAAATGGATGACAGCAATGGCATGCTCACTGACATTGGCAGGATGCACCACTCAGAACCCACCACAACCAGGCAGCCAGAAAAGCATTGGCATGCCCAACCCTGCCTCGGTGCACTGCCTGGAAAAGGGCGGCACCCTCGAGCGCCGGCAGACAGCAGCCGGAGAGAGCAGTGATTGCCGCCTGCCAGATGGAACGCTGGTAGACACATGGAAACTCTATCGTCGCGACACCAGCCCCCAGCAGCCCTCACAGTAAGCTAGATTCTTGCCCCTGACACTTCAGCTTACTGTGTTACATATTCAGGCTTGCGCCGACAACCTCAATAAAGACGCAAGCCTACCTTGGTGATGTGGTTGCCTTCCATTTCGTTGACCACCCAATGAATGCCATGCCAGTCGACATCGTCTCCTACCACAGGATGCCCACCAACGCGCAATGCCATGAAGTCTCCCAGGCTGAGAGCAGCTTCTCCCGGGCTCAAGGTCAGGCCATAAGCATCCGCGACATCCCCCATCCGGGCTTCCGCATCTAGAGTGAAGGTACCAAAAAAGGCCCTCTGGTGTTTCAGCTTCGCCTCACCATTGAAAAGTCGGTTTAACGCAGGTAGATCATCATCACGCCCAATGACGCAGATGACATCCCCCTGGCTCAAGCGCGTACTTCCCTTGGGATGAAGCATCACGTGCTCCCTGAACAATGCCGAGATCAACGCCCCGGAGGGGAACCGCAACAAGCGGATAGGCACATCTTCGAGATCCGAATTTTCGACTCTGTACACGAACATCTCAAAATCGTTCTCGGGGAGAACCCCCAAGGGGCCGCGATGATTCGGTGTCACGCGATCAGGAACCATCACCTTGAGCCGCTTGGCCACCCAAGGCAAAGACCCTCCCTGGATCAACAACGACAGCAACACCACGGCAAAGGCTACATTGAAATACAGCGCGGAATGCTCAACTCCACCGATGACAGGGAAAATGGCCAGCACGATAGGCACCGCTCCCCGGAGCCCGACCCAGGAGATAAAGACCACTTCCCTCCAGCGGAAATGAAAGAAAGGCTTCAATGTCAGAACGACCGCCAATGGACGGGCAATGAAGATCAACGCAAGAGCGACAATGGAGGCCGGTAGAATCACATCCAGCAACGCCGAGGGAGTCACCAGCAGCCCCAGCACCAGGAACAGACCGATCTGACTCAACCAGGCAAGGCCATCATGTACAGGAAGAATGAAATTGAGATGCCGCCCCTGGCGGTTGCCGATCATCAGTCCTGTCAGGTAGATCGCCAGGAAGCCACTGCCCCCCAGAGCCGCTGTCAGGCCAAATACACAGAAACCCAGCGCCAGGGCCAATAAGGAATACAGCCCTGGAGCCAGATCAAGATAACTCAGCAGCCGGGCACTCAACCAACCTGCTCCCAAGCCAATGATCACGGCCAGGGCAAACTGCTGAACGAAGAACCACAGCATGTCCAGAGGACCACCGAGATCCCCCACCAGTGCCTCGATAAGCACCAGGGTAAGGAAAATCGCCATAGGGTCATTGGTACCGGACTCGATCTCCAGCGTGGCCCCTACCCGTTCATTGAGATTCAAGCCACTACCGCTGAGCATGGAAAATACTGCAGCGGCATCTGTCGAGCCGACAATAGCTCCAACCAGCAGGCCTTGCATCAGGGTAAGGTCGAATACCCACATGGCCAACACACCGACAATGCCGCTGGTAATAAAAACGCCGATGGTGGCAAGGCCGAGAGCTGGGCGTAAACCCACGCGGAAAGTTTTCAGACGAGTACGCAAGCCACCATCAAGCAGAATCATGGCCAAGGCCAGGTGGCCAATCACGAAGGCCAGAGAGTAATCATCAAAGGCAATGCCCAGAAGCCCTTCTTCCCCGGCCAGCATGCCAAGGCCAAGGAACAGCAACAGTAGCGGTACTCCGGCCATTGCCGAGAGGCGACTGGCCAATACGCTCAAGGCGATCAAGGTGCCGCAGAAAAGAAAAAGGGTGTTGATCGAATCCATGGGCACTCCTTGCTAAGACTGTGAGCATTATCACATGTCGGTTTCCACTGCGCGATGGCAAGCTGCGGGTTCTTGATGCTGGCAGGCAAGCACCGCCCTTGGCTAAACTAGCGCCCTCGTAACGATTTTATTGCCACGTGACTGCTCATTGTGACTTGCCACGTGATTAACTACGACACGGCTCACGACTGCATGGTTCACAACAACACAGTTCGCAACAACACACAGTTCGCAGCCATGCAGTCCATAACTATACAGTCACAACTACGTGCTTCATCACTGAGTGGCCACGTGTGACTTCTGGGAGATCTGTCATGCCGTTGACTCGCCTCCGGCGACCTTGGCAATACGCTGCCTTGCTCATGGCATTCATTATCGGAGTGGTTCTCTTCGGCTACCTGAACAAGGGGTCTGCCGCCACTGAGGTATCTGCTACCCAACTTTCCCAACATGCTGAATCATTTCAAGTACAGGCTCTCGAGCCTCCACCGGCTACCACCAAAGCCCCGCCGGGGGCGATTGCTCTGCCACCCGAGACACCTGTCGATATTGTTCTGGACTGGTTTCCAGGCCCGCAACATGCTGCCCTGATTGTCGCCGAAGGCCTTGGCCTGTTTCGCCAGCGCGGCCTGACGGTGCAACTAAGCACCCCGGCAGATCCTGATGTCCCACCCAAACTAGTGGCAGCATCCCGCGCGACCCTGGCAATTACCGATCAGCCGACATTGCACCGCCTGGTCGATGAGGGCAAACCATTGGTGCGTGTAGCCACTCTGGTTGAGCTTCCCATGGCTGCGCTGATTGCACGCAAGAGCACGGGAATCAACTCTTCCCTGTCATTGATCGACCATCGCGTCGGTTATTCCCGGCAAACCAGCTATAGCGTCTTGATGCGGGCGATCCTGCAGAAGGAAGGACTGAACTTGTCCCATGTAGAAGCACGCGACGTTCATTTCGGCGTCATCCCTGAGATGACGGAGAAACGCATCGACGCGGTGATAGACGGACAGCGGTTCGGTCTGCCCCGGCAATTGGCCGATCTTGGTGTCGCCACACAGGTCATTCCCGTCGAGCGCCTCGGCATCCCCATACACGATGGCTTGATTCTGGTCGCCAATCGCAACCACTATGCTGTGCAGCGCGATGCCATTCGACGCCTGGTCAGCGCTTTGGGAGAGGCCGATCGCTGGATTCTCGACCACCCGAACCAAGCCTGGGACATGCTGGTCGAAAGAGAACCCTCAATCAATACTGCCGCCAATGCCGAAGCCTGGCCGCATATCCGCAGCCGGCTCAGCCTCAGCCCTGGAGCTGTCGACATGGCGCGTTATCGGCGCATGGAGCGCTTTCTCTGGGAGCAGGACATCATTGGCACCCAGACTCCCCTGGACCAGCTGGCCGTTGATCCAGGTTAAGTTCGCCTCACGCCTCTTACATTACAACCAGTGATATGTAATGTACTCATGAGCCACAGAATGTTTTAGTCATCGGCGTCATTGGCATAACCGACATGAAGCAGGGGCCTCTGTTCCTATGGAACAGAGGCCCCTGTGGAACTGCGGGCGCGCTCTGGTGACGACCCCAGTCATTGCTCAGTTGAGGAATTCTTCAACAACTCCCTGGAATTCCTCGGCTCTTTCCGTATGCAGCCAATGCCCGGCCTCAAGTGTCACGATGCGGGCCTCAGGCAAAACCTCACGCACAGCCGGCATATGCGCTTCACTGACGTAATCGGAACGGCTGCCGCGAATGACCACAGTAGGGAGATGTACCGCCCCCTCTCCTGCCGGGACTTGCATGATGTCGGGATATCCACATTCAATCTCGTCCATTCCCACACGCAGGCGTAATACACCGCCTTCGTCGCGCTTGAGATTGGTTGCCAGGAACATTCGCGTGGGCTTGTCGTGAACGTACTCAGCCATGAGCTCGTCCGCCACACGGCGGTCTTCTGGCTGTCCTTCCTCAACTCGGCGCAATGCAGCAAATACACTATCGTGATGGTGTCCGTACGCCACCGGCGCAATATCCGCCACCATCAGCGAAGCCACGCGCTCAGGTCGACGTCGCGCCACACTCATCACGACCTTGCCGCCCATGGAGTGCCCCAGCAGATGGGCCTGCTCAACCTGGCAGGTATCCAGTACTGCTTCAACATCTGCCGCCATGTCGTCATAACTCATACCTTCGACATGCGGTGAACGGCCATGATTACGTAGATCAAGAGCGATCACTCGATGACGCTGGGAAAAATACTTGATGTGAGAGCGCCAGTTATCGGCACTACCGAGCAGCCCATGCACGATGACCAGCGGAATACCTTCTCCTCCGGTATCGGTGTAATACAGCGCAACAGACATCTTGGCTCCTTCTATGGCAAGGGGCGATTATTCATGGCAACTCAGGAGCGTTACCGCTCTGCCTGCTGTGCCCACGCTCTTCTGTCAGCAACATCAGGCGTCGACTGAACCAGCGCAGCAAAATGCCATAGAGCGGCAGGAAGAACAGCAGGCTGATGACCAGCTTGATGGCGTAATCGACACTAGCAATTTCCGGCCAATGCTGTGCCATGAAAGGGTCCGGGCCATTATGAAAAGCAATGGCAAAGAACGCCAGCGTATCAGCCAGATTGCCAAATACCGTAGATAGCGCAGGTGCCACCCACCACAAGGACAGCCGACGCAAGCGGTCGAATACTTGAACATCCAACAATTGGCCAAGCAGGTATGCCATGAAGCTCGCCAGGGCAATACGGGCGACGAACAGATTCCACTCACCCAGTGCTGGCAAGCCTGCATAACCTCCCTGGGGGAAGACGACAGAAACCACATAAGATACCAGCAACGCCGGAAACATCACCCGAAGGACAATCGCCCTGGCCGGACCTTTACCGAAGAACCGAACGGTCAGGTCAGTGGCCAGGAAAATGAACGGAAAGCTGAAAGCCCCCCAGGTGGTATGCAATCCAAAAATGGTAAAAGGCAACTGAACCAGGTAGTTGCTGGCGGCAATAACAGCGATGTGGAAACTGATCATCAGCGTCAGCAGACGACGCCGTTGCAACGAAGAGAGGGCAAACATGGAGCACCTTTTTGGCCAGGGGTGAGGGAACCCTGATAAATGACTGGACTAGAGACGGCTCGCAGTATACGCGAGCTGGGTAACCTGTTCCATCTTGTCGGTTTCGACTTCATGCTCCTGAGCCTGAAACCACCTCACCGTCCTCTCCACCAACCCCTAAACAAGCAACAGCCGGCGGCTTTTCCCGGATCGTCTATAAACAAGCGTTTAAGGCGCGTTTACCGTAGCAATGGGCTATGATGTTGGAAATACTGAAGCACATCTAGGATGTCTGTATTGGCGTTGCATTGATGTGGCACGTCAATCACATCGCTCACAGCATGAACGGCCCCATGAACATGCTGTGAAGTACAAAACAATAACGTGCCAGATAATACGTGTTGAGCAGTACTGCACAGGCACAAGAATAATGGGATGACAATCATGCCGCCTGACGATCGCCTCAAGTCTCATTGGAGGAGGGACTGCCGATGAATAGCCCGCAGCGCGTGGCAGGTCGTTTGCTGGAAGGCGGAGACGCCGTTGTGGACAAAGCCAGCAATTTGCTGAAAGCCATCGCCAATGACAATCGCCTGCGAATTCTCTGCTTGCTGGAAGGCACAGAGCTATCCGTCACTGAACTCAACCAGAAACTGAATCTGAGCCAATCCGCTCTGTCCCAGCACTTGGCGATCCTGCGCCGTGAAAGCCTGGTCGCCACCAGACGCTGCTCTCAGACGATCTATTATTCGCTCAATGGAGAAAGTGCAAGCCTGGTGATTGCGGCCATTGTGAAGCTCAACGCCGCCAATGACACCTGATGGCAACTCTCAACAAGACCCAACAAAACACCCTGCAACAACGCTTGACAACAGGTCTCTAGAGCACTGGGGCCAATAACGAAGATGCACTCACAATGGAGAAGGCCGACTTATGCTGCAATCGCATGCATGCGCCAGCCTTCTCGCATTTTTCTCTACCAGTTTGCCAAGGTTCAGCGGCGTTCCCAGCGCGAAGCTTCCAGGCGCTCTTCAACGCGTTCCCATACCTGTTCGACCAGATGGGAAATACCGAACCCAAAGCGGGCTCCCAGGCCACGCTTTGGCTCAAGACGCACGGATAGCACGCGTCCCTGCTCTGCTGCTTCCATCAGATAGGCTTCGCTGGTACCCACCACATCAGCAAGTCCCATGTCGACCGCCTCCTGGCCATACCATATCTCACCCGTTGCAACGGCCTCGATATCGACGGCGGGGCGGCGCTCAGCCACATAACCTTTGAACTTTTCGTGAGTTGCCTCCAGGTCCTCCTGGAATTTTTCTCGGCCTTCTTCGGTATTTTCCCCCAGTACTGTCAGGGTCCGCTTGAAGCGCCCTGCGGTATGCAGCTCCACATCGACATCGTGCCGCTTGAGCAGACGATGCAGGTTAGGCACTTGTGCTACCACGCCAATCGAGCCGATGACAGAAAATGGCGCTACGCGAATCTGATCAGCGTTGCAGGCCATCAGATAACCACCGCTGGCAGCCACCTTGTCGACACACACGGTCAGACGAACACCTGCCTGGCGTAACCGGTCAAGCTCGGCAGCGGCCTGACCATAGGCATGCACGAGGCCGCCGGGAGACTCAAGCCTCAACACCACTTCATCCCCTTCCTTCACCACCAGCAGCAGTGCCGAAACCTCCTGCGCCAGACGCTCGACACCCGAGGCCTTGATATTACCGTGAAAGTCCAGAACCCAATGAGTTACCTTGCCTTCTTCGGACTTGGCATCGGCCTTCTTTGTGTCGCGCTTGAAGCGCTTGAGCAGCGCACGCCGAGCTTTTGCCCCATGCAAGGCCAGCGATAAACGTTGCTTGCGCTGTTCCAGGAGGCGTCCTAGATCCATGATGCGCAAGCGATCTCCCACGGAGACATCACCCCGACGACTACGCCCAATCAATAGTGCAACGACAGCTACCACGGCGCCGACAGCAACCAGCTGAACCAGGAAGGTCCCCATATCAGCCAACCATTGCCCCATACTCCTTCTCCTTGCGTTGCGATATCTGTGATCTGTCCATTCAACTTGCCTGTAGACTCAGATACCAGAGAAATAACATCCAGGCTTGATTAAAACACTTGTTTGAAATAGGCTCCCAAGAGCCCTAACACACCACATCCTGGCTTGACTGCTGACTCAGGAGGCACAATGTCACAAACTCTCGATACCCTGCGCGACCGCTTCGATCCCGAGGCCGCAAAAGGCCTCAGCGAAGTGTTCCAGTTCCATTTCAGCGATACCGACGATTATTACGTCAGCATCCAGGATGGCGATCTCGACATCCAGCAGGGTGAACATGACGATCCTTCCGTCAGTCTGTCGATGAGCACCGAGACCTTGAAAGGTCTCATGAGCGGTGATGTCAATGGCATGACAGCGTTCATGACCGGCAAGATCAAGGCCACCGGCAATATCATGCTGGCAACAAAACTGAACCAGCTATTTCCCTGAGCCTCCGCCGACCTGGCTTCAGCTGTACCAAGCCCGAACCCCACCCAGAAAGTGGGGTTCGTCTTGTCTGGCCCTGCATTCAACGACCGTCACGTACCTCTGCCAGATGCAGTTCGATCAACTCTCGAGAAATCGAATAGGGAGGCGGCAATTGTGGCAGGCGACGCGGCGAGAACCAGGCAGCATCCTCGATCTCATGACCATCAATACAGATCCGCCGGCTGGCCGCTTCCACCAGATACCCCAGCATCAATGAATGAGGAAAAGGCCAGGCCTGGCTGCGCACATAACGCATCCGCCCTATGGTCAGGCCAACTTCTTCGTAGACCTCTCGATGCAAGGCCTGTTCAGCAGACTCTCCCGGCTCGATGAAGCCTGCCAGGGTCGAGTATCTGCCAGGGGGAAACCTCGGACTCCGCGCCAGCAAAAGATCTTCCCCATGAGTGACCAGCGTGATGATGCATGGGGAAATGCGAGGGTAGTTGCGATGACCACAGCTATCACAATGCATGGCAAATTCGGTATCCACCCTTCGGGTCGAGGCACCACAACGCCCGCAGAAGCGATGGTTGCGTGACCACTCGGCCACCTGCAGCACCGTGGATATCAGGGGAAACCAGGACTCTGGCAACTCTGCCAGCCATGCACGGCCATCCGGCCAGTCATCATCAGGCTGATTTTCGATCAGCAGGCCTACCGGTTCATCATGCCACCAGCAGAGAGGCTGAACCTCAGCCCCCCAGAAACTCTCTTCCATGAGAGGAGTACGATTCACGCCAGGAGCAATACGCCCCTGGGAAAAGCGAATAATACGTCCTCTTGTCTCACCCAACGGTAGTTCGCGACGCAGCATTACTCGACGTCCTGATTGGCAGCACTGACTCCAAGCCCACCGAAGTGCTCTGGCAGGCTATCCCACAGGCATTCCCCGGCCTGCTTCCTGACGCCTTCAAGCTTGGCCAGGTGCGCCGCGAGCTCTCCATCATCAGGGCGTACCACTTTCAGCCGTCCTGACGGCAACGACAAGCGACGCACCGAGAACTCTCCAGGAGTCGTTGCCTTCTGCTGCTCGTCATCTCCTGCATCCAGGGTCAAGGCAGTCTGGCCACCCGTCATGGCCATGTAGACATCAGCAAGGATCTCGGCATCGAGCAAGGCGCCGTGCAATACACGATGCCCATTGTCGATGTCGTAGCGCTTGCATAGTGCATCCAGACTGTTGCGCTGGCCAGGATGCATCTGGCGTGCCATCACCAGCGTATCGAGGACACGACAATGCTCACGCACAGGGCCAAGATCGAGCTCGGGCCGCACGGCCTTGAGCAGATTGAACTCATGGTCGATGAAGCCGACATCGAAGGGAGCGTTATGTATCACCAGCTCCGCACCGCGAATAAAATCCCAGAATTCCTGGGCGACCTCGGCAAAAACCGGTTCGTTGGCAACACGTTCATTGGTGATGCCATGGACTTCTATCGCTTCAGCATCAATTTCCCGCTCTGGATTGATGTACTGGTGATAGGTGTTTCCGGTGAAGCGGCGGTTAATCACCTCTACAGCCCCGATCTCGATCAGGCGGTGTCCATCACGGGTCTCGATACCTGTCGTTTCGGTATCCAGTACAATCTGACGCATCTCGGACTCTTTCCTAACGTTAGGCTCCCCAAGGAACCACTGATTTATCCAGTTTTTTCCGTAGACACAGAGAGATGTCAGGCGCCTTCAAGCAATTCATCGATGGCTTCATTGGCCAAACGATCGGCGGTCTCATTCCCTGGGTTACCACTATGTCCCTTGATCCAGTGCCATTCGATCTCATGGCGCTCGGTCTGTTCAAGTAACTGTTGCCACAGATCGGCATTCTTGACCGGCTGCCTGGAAGCTGTTTTCCAGCCCTTCTTGATCCAACCGTGAATCCACTCTGTGATTCCTTTACGCAGATACTGTGAGTCTGTCCACAGCATCACCTTGCAGGGGCGCTTCAGCTCCTTCAAGGCCATGATCGCTGCAGTCAGCTCCATTCGATTGTTGGTGGTCGATGCTTCACTCCCCTTGAGCGTCTTTTCATGCTCGCCACTACGCAGTAAAGCGCCCCAACCACCGGGCCCGGGGTTACCTCGGCAGCCGCCGTCGGTATAGATGATGACGCTAGGAAGTGAAGATGAAGCCTGTGTCAAAAGGGCCGCCTTGAAGTCCGAATATCAGAGTGAATTGCCCGGTCGGTTCGCTGGCCACCTGGTCATGGATCGCTACTTGCAACAACGACAGCCCACATCCTCATTGGCAGCCTCATGTGCAACAGATGCAGTGCTGCCCTGGTTCGCACGGGCAGCGGCATCTCTTGAGCGGGAATCCAGCCCCACCCCGCCCAGCCGTGTCGCCCCGACAACTGCACCGAAAAGGGGTCTCTGGGGTTGGTGACGAGCCAACCGGGAACGGCTACGGGCCTGGATGATGTAGCTATCTCCCATGGGCAAGTTGTGGCGTCGCCCCAAGGTTTCCAGTAATGCATTACGCGGTGTCATACCGGGCAAATGAAAGCCGCAATAGTCTAACCGCTCGATCTCGAACTCCACAAATGCCAGCCAGTCACGCAACCTGCCTGGCCGCCGCCAGCTCCCCTGGCCCGGCAAGCGTTGCTTGTGCCCAGGCAAGCAGCGCGCCATGCCTGCTGGCGAAAGCGGCGACCACGACACAATGATCAGGCGCCCCCCCGGTGCCGTCACCCGGGCCGCCTCCTGTAACACATGGTGAGGCTCAGGCATCACCTCAAGCACATGATGCAGCACCACCAGGTCAAGACAGCCGTTGGGCAAGGGCAAGGCATCAGGGTGGCACACCAACGTGGAGGAACTTTCCGCACACTCGCGGGTCGGAGACCATCGAATCAAGTGGGGAATGGTGGACATATCCACGATGGGCGCGCCCAGGGACATCTCCAGGCCATGCACGCCAGCCCAACGCTCCGTCATGGGACCGAGACACGCTCGTTCAGCCCGACGGATCGCCCGACCACCCTCGGAGGCCCAGAACTGGCGACCCATGGAGATCAGTTCCGCCAGGTCAATCGGTGTTGGCGCATTTGACATGATAGCCATCTACCCCCCACAGTGTCGGATTTTGCATAGCATATTACGTCAACCTAGCGAACCGTTTTTATTGAACAATCCGTGATCGAATAACCAGCGAGAGCCAGAGCCCCCGACAGGGGCCACTCAATCTGAGCCGCTCGCATCAAGGAATGCATCAACCCATGTTAAGCGTGACACCGATCCCTGCCTTTAGCGACAACTATATCTGGCTGCTGCGCCAGGACTCGAGTCAAGAGGTATGCGTAGTGGATCCTGGTGATGCGGCAGCAGTCATCGAGGTGCTCGAACGCGAGGAACTTACCCTGGGCTGTGTGCTTATCACCCACCACCACCACGACCATACCGGTGGGTTGGCCGAACTGATAAAACGTTATTCACCACGTGTCATTGGCCCCGACAATCCCAGTATTGCAGGCATTCAGGAACGTGTCGCCGACGGCGATGAGTTTCGTGTCATGGGTCGCCGTTTTGAAGTCATTGCCGTACCGGGACATACCCTGGATCACCTGGCCTTCTTCACCTCCGGAATCCCCGCCTTGCTGTTCTGCGGTGACACCATGTTCAGTGCTGGCTGCGGGCGGCTGTTCGAAGGAACGCCAGAGCAGATGAATGCCTCTCTGGAACGGCTCAACGAGATGCCTGCCGATACCCTGGTATTTGCCGCACACGAATACACGCTTGCCAATCTCGCCTTCGCACAAGCCGCTGACCCAGACAATCAGGACGTGGTCAAGGCTCTCCAGGAATGTGAGCGTGCACGCGAGCTTGACCGCCCGACATTGCCCTCGACATTGGAACGCGAGCGACGCATCAATCCTTTTTTACGTTGTGATGATGCGGGTGTCAGGAAAGCTGCCTCGGCTCATGGGTCAACCGATAGCAAGGACGCCACTTTTGCCACGTTGCGCGCCTGGAAGGACAGTTTTTGAAGACCTTCCCACGAATGCGCCTGCGTCCCCAATATCCATTACTCAGTCAAGGCCGATTTGCTCATGGCAGCGGCCAGGAGACCCCTTACGCATGACGTTTTACACTGCACGACGACGACTGTTTGGTGCCGCCAGCAGCCTGGCCCTGATAGGTTCCTTGACGCTGGGAGCCCTGGCCAGTAGCTATGCATCCACTCAGACCACAAGTGGACAGCTTGGGTTGACCAACCTTACACCACCTGCATCAATCGCCGACAGTGCGTCATCGCAGCTCACCCGCCGCTTCTGGGATGAACTGCAGCTTGAATCACAGGATGCCTGGACCAAGCTGCGTGACGATTTTCAGTGGCAGAATGAAGCCATGAATGCGCGGGTGCAGGAATGGATCGAATATTACCGTTCCAAGCCTGAAAACATTGTTGAAATTACAGAACGTGCCCGCCCTTGGATTGCCTGGATCACACAACAGGTCGAGGCACGTGGCCTGCCTGGTGAAATCGCCCTGATTCCCTTTGTGGAAAGCTCCTTCGACCCCAAGGCACGTAGCCACTTCGGTGCAGCCGGCCTGTGGCAGATCATGCCAAGAACGGGCGATGCGCTTGGCCTGCAGCGCAATTCTGCCTGGGATGGGCGAGTGGATGTCGTCAAGTCCACGAAAGCCGCTCTTGATTACATCGAAATGCAGGCTGATGAATGGTACGACGGCGACCTGATGTTGTCCTTGGCGGCCTATAATGCAGGTGCCGGCAACGTCAATCGTGCACGTCGTTCCGCCCAGTCTCGTGGCTTGGGAGGTAGCTACTGGGATCTGCGCTTGCCCAAGGAAACCATGGCGTATGTTCCCAAGCTGCTGGCCATCTCCCAAATCATCAATGACCCAGAGCATTATGGTATCGCCTTGCCAGAGATCGATGGCAATGCCGCCTTCGCCAAGATCGCTCTGACCAACCCCATCAGCCTGGCACAGGCCGCTACCATGGCCGGCGTCTCCACTAGCGAGTTGGCAGAACTCAACCCAGGGCTCAAATCGAGCACCATTGATCCGAGTCATAGCCAGCAACTTCTGGTGCCAGCTGACAAGGCTGCTACGCTTCGAGAAGGACTCGCGTCACTCTCCTCTGGCCGTGAGGCCATCAACATTGCGGCCAACACCAGCCAAACAGGCATGCACGTCGTACAGCATGGCGATACTCTGTCCAAGATTGCTCTGAAGCATGACCTATCGATGACCGATCTCGCTCGCTGGAACGGCATCTCCAATCCAGAGGCTTTACAACCAGGACAGCAACTGACACTTTCCGGTAGTTGACAGCAGACGTTCAGCGAAGATCATCTGGCGACTATCTTCCTGAACGTCGACGAATCACCTGCTTAAAAGGATGTGGCTGCATGCGATTCACGGTGACTGGTGTTTGCCTGAGTGCAGGTATCGGTATGCTGGGCCTGATGAGTTCCTGGCCTGCCCTGCTCCAGGCGGCTGAACCAGCTGAAGTTCCAACGGTTCACGCCCTTGCGCTCTACGGTGATCCGGCACTTCCTGCCGATTACGATCACCTGCCCTACGTCAATCCGGAAGCACCCAAGGGCGGCAGCATGATCAGCGCTGCCCAGGGTAGCTTCGATTCGACCAACCCTTTCATCGTACGAGGCACCCCCGCAGCTGGGTCGATGCAAATCTACGATACATTGCTTGAATCAAGTGCCGATGAGCCGTTCACCATGTATGGCCTGCTGGCTGAAGGTATCCGCCTCGACCCCCAACGCCGCTGGGTGGAATTCGACTTGCGTCCGGAGGCCCGCTTCAATGATGGCGAGCCAGTCACTGCCGAAGATGTCGTGTTCTCCTTCGAGACTCTGGTCACCAAAGGCGCTCCCTTCTATCGGGCCTATTATCACGATGTCACCAAGGCCGTCGCCGTTGACGAAGACACCGTGCACTTCGACCTGGGAGATACCAAATCCCGTGAACTGCCACTGATCCTGGGCCAGATGCAGATATTGCCCAAGCATTTCTGGGAAGGCCGCAATTTCGAGGCGGTTACCCGCGATGCCCTGCTGGGTTCTGGCCCTTATCGGATTGCCCAGGTCGATCCTGGCAAGCGTATCGTCTATCAGCGCGTCGAGAACTATTGGGGCAAGGATCTTCCCCTCAATCGTGGGCGTCACAACATCGATCGCCAGATCTACGATTATTACCGTGACCAGACGGTTGCCCTGGAGGCCTTCAAGGCCGGCAATATCGATATCCGGGTAGAAACCAGTGCTTCCAACTGGGCCACCGCCTACGACTTCCCAGCCATGGAGCAGGGGCTGGTCAAGAAGCTGATGATTCCAGACGGCCAGCCAGCGGGCATGCAGGCCTATGTGATGAACCTGCGACGCAACAAGTTTCAGGACGTGCGGGTACGCGAGGCCATCAACCTGGCTTTCGACTTCCCCTGGCTCAACAAGAATCTGTTCTACGACGCCTACACCAGCACCGACAGCTACTTCGAGAATTCAGAAATGGAGGCCACCGGCCTGCCTTCACCGGAGGAACTGGCCCTGCTCGAGCCTTGGCGCGAAAAGTTGCCTTCACAGGTGTTCGATGAAGCGCTGCCCATTGCCGAACCCGAAGGGCTGCGTAAACGCCTGGCCAAGGCGCTGGAGCTACTGCAGCAAGCTGGCTACACGTTCAAGGACGGCACCATGGTCAATGCCGATAGTGGCAGCCCCTTGAACATCGAGATCCTGCTCTACAACGCGCAATTCGAACGCGTCGCTCAACCCTTGCTGCGCAATCTGGCTCGCCTCGGGATCAAGGGCAATCTGCGCATCGTCGACGTCAACCAGTATCTCAACCGGCTGCGAAGCTTTGATTTCGACATGGTCGTCGGGGGCTTTCCCCAATCACTCAATCCGGGCAACGAACAACGTGAATACTGGGGCAGTGAATATGCAGACAGACCCCAGAGCCGCAATCTAATCGGCTTGCAGGACCCTGTCATTGACGCTTTGGTGGATGCCATCAATGCCGCCGATACACGGGAAAGCCTGGATACGGCGGCCCAAGCCCTGGATCGCGTGCTGCGTTGGGGGTTCTATGTGGTTCCCATGTACCACCTTCCTGCCACTCGTGTCGCTATCTGGGACAAGTTTGACTGGCCAGAACCTTTCCCGCAGTACAATCTGGACCTGAGTGTCTGGTGGGTCGACCCTGACAAAGCCAAGGCCATCAATAACCGTTGATCATTGCCGCTATCAGCAACGCATAAGGATACCATGTGGCCGCCTATATCCTGCGCCGCCTGCTGCTGATGATTCCCACACTGCTGGGGATCATGCTGCTCAATTTCGTCATCGTCCAGGCCGCTCCCGGCGGCCCCATCGACCAGATATTGGCGCGTTATGAAGGGCTTTCGGTTGACGCCAGCACTCGTCTCCAAAGCGGCGCTGACACGGTTGCCGGCTCCGCCGGAGAAACCTCGCGTGGAAGCCGAGGCATACCGGAAGAGTACATCAAGCACCTGGAAGTGCAGTTCGGGTTCGACAAACCGGCCTACGAACGTTTCTTCGATATGGTGGTGAACTACGCCACCTTTGACTTCGGGGAAAGTTTCTTCCGCGGCGAAAAGGTCACCACCCTGATGCTGGAACGCCTTCCAGTGTCGATATCCCTGGGGCTATGGACAACCTTGCTGGTCTACCTGATATCCATCCCCCTGGGCATTCGCAAGGCATTGCGACACGGCAGCCCTTTTGATGTGTGGACGTCGGGGCTGGTCATTGGCGGTTATGCCATTCCCGGCTTTCTCTTCGCCATTCTGCTGATCGTGCTGTTTGCCGGGGGCAGCTATTGGCAGGTCTTCCCTCTGCGCGGACTGACCTCGCCAGACTTTGCCGACCTGTCGGCATGGGGCAAGGTGAAGGACTATCTATGGCATATCGTGCTGCCCGTTACGGCTTCCACCATTGGCAGCTTCGCTACCTTGACCATGCTGACCAAGAACAGCTTTCTCGACGAGATTCATCGCCAATACGTGCTCACTGCCCGTGCCAAGGGCGCAAGTGAGCAACGCATTCTCTATGCTCACGTGTTCCGCAATGCGATGTTGCTCATCATCGCCGGGCTGCCCTCAGCGCTTGTCGGCATCTTCTTTACTGGCTCATTGCTGATCGAGGTGATCTTCTCCCTCAATGGCCTTGGCCTGCTCGGCTTCGAAGCCGTCATGCAGCGGGACTACCCCGTGATCTTCGGCACCCTCTATCTCTACACTCTGATCGGACTGGTGTTGAAGCTGATCTCGGATCTGACCTATGTATGGGTTGATCCCCGCATTGATTTTGCATCGAGGGAGTCCTGAGCATGGCGATATTTTCACGAAGCTCGGATTCCGGGCTGCCCACACGCTCAAGGCTGTTCACACGCTCAAGGCTGTCACCCATTACCCGCCGACGCATGAATGTCTTTCGCCAACAGCGCCGAGCCTGGTGGTCATTGTGGTTGTTCGCCATTCTGTTCGCCATCAGCCTGGGGGCTGAGCTGGTCGCCAACGACAAGCCGCTGGTCATCCATTACCAGCAACAATGGTATTTCCCTCTGCTGCAGGAATACTCTGATACCGAGTTTGGCGGCTTCCTGCCTACACCGGCGGATTATCGCGATGACTTCACCCGTGAAGCCATTGAAGAGCATGGCTGGGCACTATGGCCGTTGATACCCTTCTCCTATGACACGCTGGACATGCACCTGGATCATCCCGCGCCTTCACCACCCGACGGCACTCATTGGCTGGGTACCGATGATCAAGGTCGCGATGTACTTGCCCGTGTCATCTATGGCTTCCGTATTTCCATGATCTTTGCCTTGGCACTGACAGCAGGCTCACTGATCCTTGGCGTCATGGCTGGCGGTGTCCAGGGATACTTTGGTGGCAAGATCGATCTCATCGGCCAGCGCTTCATCGAGATATGGTCCGGGCTACCGGTCCTGTTCCTGCTGATCATTCTCGCCAGCCTGGTACAGCCCAATATCTGGTGGCTGCTCGGCATCATGTTGCTGTTTTCCTGGCTTGGTCTGGTGGACATCGTGCGTGCCGAATTCCTGCGCGCGCGCAATCTGGAATATGTGCGCGCCGCCAAGGCCATGGGCCTGCCATCCAGGCTGATCATGTGGCGCCATGTGCTACCGAATGCCATGGTGGCCACACTGACATTCGTCCCCTTTCTGTTCACCGGCGCCATCACCACACTGACTGCCCTGGACTTTCTTGGCTTCGGATTGCCGCCTGGTTCTCCTTCTCTTGGGGAACTGGTCGCCCAGGGAAAGAACAATCTTCAGGCTCCCTGGCTGGGGATCACTGCCTTTGCCACCTTGGGAGTCATGCTGTCCTTGCTGGTATTCATTGGTGAAGGGATACGAGACGCTTTCGATCCTCGCCATGTGCATCAGGACCCAACCCAGATACCTCCAGACTCAACAGCATCAGACCATGCACAGCAAATTGCCAAAGGAGGTGATAGCCATGTCCGCTGAGCCCTTGCTCACCCTTGATCAGCTATCCATCTCTTTCGACGATCAGCTCGTGGTGAAGGACATGTCTCTGAGCGTGGACCGAGGCGAGACCTTGGCATTGGTGGGAGAATCCGGTTCTGGCAAGTCAGTATCCGCTCTGGGCGCCCTCAACCTGCTGCCAGCCAACGCCAGGGTAACAGGCACCAGGCGTCTGGGAGATACCGATCTCTCCATGCTGAAACCGCGTCAATGGCAGGCACTTCTGGGCAACCGCATCGGTTTTGTGTTTCAAGAGCCGATGACATCACTCAACCCCCTGCATACCATTGGCCGCCAATTGGGTGAAACCTTGCGCCTACACCAGGGATTGCATGGCAAGGCAGCCCGTCACCGCTGTCAGGAGCTGCTTGAGCAGGTCCGACTGCCCCGTCCTCAAGAGCTGTTGGATGCCTGGCCTCATCAGCTTTCCGGTGGGCAGCGCCAACGCGTCATGATTGCCATGGCGATCGCCAACCAGCCAGAACTGCTGGTCGCTGATGAGCCAACCACGGCATTGGATGTCACGGTGCAGCAGGAAATCCTGGCACTACTCAGGGAGCTTCAAGACCATCATGGCATGGGAATACTGTTCATCACCCATGACCTCAATCTGGTACGTCGTCATGCCGACCGCGTGTGCGTTCTGCAGCACGGCATCGTGCAAGAGTCAGGTCCGGTGGCCGATGTCTTCCACTCACCCCAGAGCGCGTACACCAAAGAGTTGCTCGGCGCAGAGCCCGGAGGCCGTCCCTCCGCCATCAAGGGCTCGGCACCGTTGCTGATAGCCAAGTCCCTTGGCGTACAATTCCAGCGCCCTAAGCGCCTGTTCCAACGTCGACCTCCGGCCTTCGAAGCCCTGTCCCCCATCGACCTTAGTGTGGCTCCCGGCGAAACGCTCGGTATTGTCGGTGAATCCGGGTCAGGCAAGACCACGCTGGCACTCGCGCTACTGCGCCTGATAACCAGCAAAGGAGAAATCAACTTCGATGGCACTCGCCTCGATCAGCTCAGAGGTAACCTCTTGCGGCAACAGCGACGTCAATTGCAGGTGGTGTTTCAGGACCCATATGGCTCCCTGTCGCCTCGCATGCCGGTTGCTGACATCATCAGTGAAGGACTGCGTTTTCATCAGCCTGAGTTGCATGAAGCAGAGATCGGCCGACGCGTCCGTGACACTCTGCATGAAGTGGGCTTGCCCGAAGATGTCAGCCAGCGCTATCCCCATGAATTTTCCGGGGGCCAGCGTCAACGCATCGCCATCGCCCGAGCCATCATTCTTGAACCACGTCTGATCGTTCTTGACGAACCGACCTCAGCCCTGGATCGCACCATCCAGAAGCAGCTGGTCATTCTACTGCGTGAACTACAGCGCCGCCGTGGTCTCAGTTACCTGTTCATCAGCCATGACTTGGCGGTGATACGTGCCATGGCCCATCGTGTCGTGGTCCTGAAAGACGGCAAGGTGATCGAACAAGGCGACTGCGACAAGGTGCTTTCTACACCACAGAGTGCCTACACCAGGGCCCTGATTGCTGCCTCCAGCCTGGCGAAGGAAATTGCTGTCTAGTGGGCCCCTTTGATCGCAGCAGTTTCTTGGGGCATCTTCTCTGATATCTCATCGACTCCGGCAACTGCCTGCAGAATGCAGGCAAGAAGATGTCTCACTGACAAGCCAACTTGCAAACACATCGGCAAATAGAGAAGGCAAGCCACTCCTCGGAACCATCATCTTCTATACTGGCGGAGAATTTCTTCGCGCCGGTATCCATCATGACCCGCAAGCGCCATCGGCTTGGGTTACCAGCAATACTGTGGCTGACCCTTGGGATCTGGTATTTCCCTCAGGCGGCCCTGGCCACTGAAACGTCCCTCCGCAACGGTTGGGAATATCGCTGGGGAGACTCGCCTCAGGATGCCAACGGGCATTTCCTGTGGGCCGCTGAGCCGGCTGGCACATCTGGTTGGCTACCCATGTCCGGTACTGCCAACCCTCCGCAACGGCACGGTAACGAGACGCTATGGATGCGACACCAGCTACCTGCCGGGAAATGGCACCGCCCTGTCCTGTTCGTCTCCAGCATCGACCTGATCGGCGAAGCCTATATCGACAGCCAGAAAGTGTTTCAGTACGGCTCTCTGGACGCAAACGGTCAAGTGCAGTTTGCTGGCTGGAGCTGGCATGCTATCCCACTGTTCGATGTAACAGGAGCCGACGCCTTAGGAACCAAGATTCTCTATTTGCGGATCCACTCCGATTACTCGGATATCGGACTGTGGGGGAAAGTCGCCATCATGGATGAAAGTGCTGTGCTGCCCATGATGCTATCCACTTCCTGGGAAGGATTGATTGTCGCCACTTTCTGCTTGATTGTCGGTTCTCTCGCTAGCTTGCTGGTCGTGACGCCTCCTCGACAATGGCGTTTGGGTAGTGTCGGCTTCTTTTCCTTGGCAATCGGCATCATGTTGCTGGCCGAGAACGACACGCGCAAACTGTTGCTGGATATTCCTTTACTATGGAACTATCTGGCTGCCGCCACCTATTTTTCACTCCCCATCGCCATGGGCTTGATCCTGGAGCATTGGTTTCCTCAAGTTCGCACCCGTTTCTTGCGCCTCATCTGGCTGGCCCTGCTGACCTATCTCATCATCTCTCTCAGCATGTCATTGACGGGAATGATTTCCTTGGCCTCGACCTTTCCCACGTTTGATGTTCTGCTGCTGATTTCAACTCTCCTGATGGCCTTGCTGGTACTGCGCCAACGTCATACTTTCAGCATTCACCAGCACCTGGTGCTAGCAAGCTATGCTGCCTTCGTCTTCATCCTGGTCCTGGACATGGCGGTCGCCCATAGCATCATTGGCTGGTTCGAGGTGCCCGTCCATTTTGGGGCCCTGGCCTTCACCCTCTCCATGGTCATCATCTCCCTACGCCATTACACCCAGACTCAGCGCGAACTTAACCACCTCAACCGTTTTCTGGAAAGTGAAGTCGCCGAACGCACTAGCGAGCTGAAAAGTCATGTGAAGCGAGAGCACCAGCGTGCATCACTCATCACCCTGGAACACAGCAAGAGCCAGGCACTCGCCGACCTGATCGATGACTTGCAAGGAACCGCTGTCCTGGAGCATGCATTGGAAATGATCATGGACGCTCTACCTGACCTGACAAGCCCTCTACGCGGGGCATTCTATCGACAGAGTGCTGATGAGCCGCTGCTGAGCCTCACACATCATTGGCCCAAGGATTATCAGGTCCCAGCCACCCTCCCATCATTTCCATTGAGCGGCACTGACAATCGACCTCCATCCTGGCTGTTTCCAGTGGATATTCCGCGCCCCTAACAGGATGCCCTACGCCTCGGCGTCCTGCTATTGGAGCCAAACACTCGTCTGCCTCAAGATTCCGAGTATCATGAACGGGTTCGACGTATTGTCGAAACCGGCATCACCCGAGTAACGCTGGTGTTATCCAGCATTGCCCTTCAGGAAAAGCTCGCCGCGCTGTCCTATCGTGATGGCCTGACAGGCCTTCTCAACCGGCGGTACTTCGAGGAACTGATGCTGCATGAGGCGTCGACGGCATTGCGAAACCAGACGCCCTTGAGCCTCGCGATCGTGGATATTGACCATTTCAAACAGTTCAATGATCGTTTTGGCCACTCTGCGGGTGATGCCGTGCTATGTGGTGTCGCACAGCTTCTGGCAGCAAGTTTTCGCGACAATGATGTGGTATGTCGACTGGGCGGTGAGGAGTTCGTCGTCCTATTGCCACATGCTCAAGCCAACGATGCACACAGGCGCATCGATCAGATGACGCAAGTACTGGCGAATGCCAACTTCGAGCATGCTCACCAGCCACTGGGCACGGTATCGCTATCCTGTGGCATTGCCAGCTTTCCCAGCAACACTTCTGACCCCTATACCCTGCTGGAAATCGCTGACAATGCCTTGTACCGTGCCAAGCAATCCGGTCGCGCTCGCATCACCATGGCGGAATGATTCCGTCAGAACAGAGCCACTTCCTCTTCGGTCAGTTCTCGCCACTCGCCCGGTGCCAGCTGCGGATCCAGCTTGAGCTCACCAATGGATTCCCGGTGCAATGCCTCTACATGGTTGCCAATGGCGGCAAACATGCGACGCACCTGGTGGTAGCGACCTTCGTGTACCGTCAGCAGGACTTCCTGGGCAGAAAGGCAGACGAGTTCAGCAGGGCGCGTCGGTGTGTCTTCGCCTTCCAGCAACACGCCGTTGGCAAAGGCCTCTACAGCATCCAGCGCAGCCTGACCTTCCAGCGGATGTGCAAGCTGAGCGCGATAGACCTTGGCACAACGATGACGCGGCGATGTCACCCGGTGGGACCACTGGCCATCGTCACTGAGCAGCAACAGGCCGGTGGTGCCCACATCCAGGCGTCCCACCGGCTGCAAACGTTCAGCCTTGGGAAGATCGATGAGATCCATCGCACGCGGATACAAGCCTCTGCGTGCGGTACATTCCACATTCAAGGGTTTGTGCAGCATCACATAACGCAGCCCGACCAGGGCAAGGGGCTCGCCCATCCAGGCAACCGTGTCGTCTTCACTGATGTGGCGAGCCGGGCGTTTCTCGGCTTCACCGTTGACCTGAACTTCTCCGTTGGATAATGCTCTCTTGGCCAGGCTGCGTGTCAGATCCGTGGTTTCCGCCAGAAAGCGATCAAGACGCATCAGTAACCTACTCCGCAACTGAGTGAAAAGTGATCAGCATCACGCCAGGCGGGAAACTTGTCGCGAAACTGACGCAGCTCCTCGCCATCCAGCACAGCTGTCTGAATAAAGGGCTGGCCTTCCGGCTGGTCGACAAGCACCACTCCCTTGGCATCGACCAGCATGGAGTCCCCGGCATAATCGAGCCCGTTGGCATCCTGGCCGACACGATTGACGCCGATAACTGCACACAGGTTCTCGATTGCCCTGGCTTGCAACAGCGTACGCCAGGGATGCCGCCTGGGAGCAGGCCAATTGGCCACGCACAAGATGGCGTCATACTCGAAATGCTCTCCGGCGGCGGGCTGCTGGCGCAGCCATACCGGAAAGCGCAGGTCATAGCAGACACTCAACAGGATTCTGAAGCCATTGAGCTCGACGATGACACGCTGCTCTCCCATGGCATAACGCTCATGCTCACCGGCCATGCGAAACAGGTGGCGTTTGTCATACCAGATCAGTTCTCCATCTGGTCGTGCCCACACCAGGCGGTTGAAGTAGTCACCCTGCTCCTGAATTGCCACACTGCCCGTCACGACACAGCCACGTTGCATGGCCTGACGCTTGAGCCAGTCCACCGCCAGACTGCTTTCCATGGGCTCGGCCATTTCCCGGGAATTCATGGTAAAACCCGTGGCGAACATTTCCGGTAGTACGATCAGGTCAGTATCGGCAAAGCTCAGGTCAGCCAGCTTGTCTTCAAGCTGACGGCAATTGGCGGCAGGGTCTTCCCAGCGCAGGTCACACTGCACCAGGGTAGTTCGCAACTGAGACATCGTTTGCAACTGAGACATGGATAGGCTCGTCTGATGGTGTATGAAGCCAGTACTCTGCTTACTCGTTACTAGGTTACCGTACCCTGGCCCTGGACGCTGCCATCAGCATCATTGACTGAAGCACATGTTTACTTAGGCACCTACTGATTATGTTACCTTATGCTTTTCGCATGGGGGAAAAGGAATGACACAGCGCTTGGCATCGCGTCAGGGAGTCATGTATGGCTTGCTGGCCTACGGCATGTGGGGATGCTTTCCATTGTTCTTCGCGATGTTCGATGGTGTGCCAGCACTGGAAATCCTGCTTCATCGAATTCTCTGGTCATGCCTTTTTCTCATCCTGGTGATCAGTGTGCTCCGACGCTGGCATCACGTCATGGCTGCATTTGCACACCCCTCCGGGCTATGGCGTGTCCTTGGTTGCGCCATCCTGATCGGCGTGAACTGGGGCTTGTACATCTACGCTGTCGAAACCCGTCATGTCCTGCAGGCCAGTCTGGGGTACTTCATGACGCCTCTGGTCAATGTCGCACTTGGCATGCTGGTACTGAAAGAACGCATCAACCGCTTCCAACTTATTGCCATTGCTCTTGCCGGCACTGCCATCCTGCTACAGTTGATTCAACTCGGCCACTTGCCCTGGATCAGCCTGGCACTGGCCATTTCCTTTGGCGTCTACGGGCTACTGCGTAAGCAGGTCAAGCTCGATGGATTATCCGGGCTCTTCGTCGAAACCCTGCTGTTGCTTCCCCTGGCCGGAATAGGATTGGTGTGGTTGAGCCATCAGGAGCTGTCTCACTTCTTCTCCGGAACCCACACCAGCATGCTGTTGATCGCCAGTGGCATCATTACCGCTGTGCCACTACTGGCCTTCGCCGGTGCAGCCCGACGCCTGCCCCTGGGAACCCTGGGCTTCCTCATGTACATCAACCCCACGCTGCAGTTCCTGATTGCCATCTGGGTATTCGGCGAACCTCTGCAGATGGAACAGCTCACCACTTTCGCGCTGATCTGGGTGAGCCTTGCTCTCTATAGTCTTTCCTCCTGGAAGCGCCCCTCCAGAGCGGCCTCAGCGTAAGGAGCACAGGTGACTCTCCCTCATATTGTGCTGGTCGGGGCAGGACATGCCCACTTGCACCTGCTGGACCAGGCAGAGAAATTGCGCAATACCAGGCTCACTCTGGTGGAGCCAGGTGCCTTCTGGTATTCAGGTCTGGCCAGCTCCATGCTGGCTGACGAGGTGTCTCCGGGGGATGATCGCCTGGACCCTGCGAGTCTTTGTCGACGGCAGGGCGTCACCCTGCTGCGCCAACGCATGGTGGTGCTTGATGATCCCGCACAGACCATCACGCTCGGCAATGGGCAGAAGCTGCGTTATGACCTCTTGAGCCTCAACCTTGGCTCTGCCTCAGCCAGCTTGCCTCAAACGGGTGAAGGGCCAGAACTGTGGCCAGTCAAGCCGATTCCCCAACTGCTCAGGCTCAAGCGCCGCATCACTTGCCAGCTCAACCAGGGGCAGTCTCTCTCGGTGGAGGTGGTGGGAGCGGGTGCCAGTGGCGTGGAAATTGCCTGCGCCTTGCGAACACTGGGCAAGCGCCTAGGGGTCAACAAGCGTCACCTGACCATCCGCCTCATCCACCAAGCAGCCGAAACTTCCGAGGGATTAATGCCAGATATTCCCCGAAGTGCGCAGAGCTGGTTGGCGGAACGCCTGGCTCGACGAGACATTGAGATAACCGGAATATGTAGCAGCGAGCAGCATGTCGACCATCGCGTTCTTGCCACAGGGCTCAGGCCCTCTGCAACTACTCTCGACATTGGCTTGCCAGTGAGAGACCGTGGCCTTCGTATCCATGCCGACCTGACGGTCATTGATCATCCTCGCATTTTCGCCACTGGCGACTGCGCAGCAATGGAAGGTCATGCATTGCCGCGCCTTGGTGTTTACGGTGTACGCCAGGGGCCGATCCTGCTCCATAACCTGCTCGCCAATCTGCAGGGTTCATCACTACGCCACTATCAGCCGCAGCCACGGGCGCTGTCGATTCTCAACCTGGGAGGCGGCGAAGGACTCGCCCTCTATGGCCACTGGTGGTGGGGCGGGCGACTCGCCAGCCGGCTCAAGCGCCACCTTGACCGACGTTTTCTCGATCACTTGCGCTGCACTTAGCCCAAATGAACATTGGTGGCATGACAGGTTTCACAGGGCGAACTTTTCGCCTGCACCCTCTCTACCAGGGAACGCGTTTGCGTTAATCTGGAAATGTCATAACGACATAATCTTATAAGCCAAGGAACTGCCTTCGGAATGATCAAGCGCTACCTGCCGATCCTCGCCTGGTTACCTCACTACAATCGGCGTCTATGTGGCGCTGACCTCCTTGCCGGGCTCATCGTCACGGTCATGGTGATTCCACAGTCCCTGGGTTATGCCATTCTTGCCGGCTTGCCTGCCGTGGTCGGGCTATATGCCAGTCTGCTGCCCGTCGTCATTTATGCTCTATTCGGAACCAGTCGCACCCTCGCGGTGGGTCCCGTGGCCATCATTGCCTTGATGACTGGCGCTGCGCTTTCGCGAGTGGCGGCACCGGGCAGCGAAGAGTACCTACAAGCGGCTCTGGTGCTATCACTGATTTCTGGCTTGATGCTGGCCGCCATGGGTTTTCTGCGCCTTGGCTTCTTCGCCAACTTCCTGAGTCACCCGGTGATCGGTGGTTTTTTATCTGCTTCCGGCCTGCTGATCGCTCTGACCCAGTTGACCAACCTTCTCGGCATGCAGGCCAGTGGCTATAACGGCCTTGAGCTGACAGGCAGCCTGTTACGCCACCTGGACAGCTTTCACTGGCCTACGGCGAGTGTCGGGATCAGCAGCCTGATCTTCCTCTATCTTGTTCGCCTGTACGGCCTGCGTGTCCTGAAAGCACTGTTGCTCCCGGATGCCATCGCCGCCCTTTTCGTTCGTGCCGGCCCGGTGATTGCCGTCGTGGTGGCCACATGGATCAGTTGGCACTTTGACCTGGCGGCCAGCGGAGTGGCTACCGTGGGGCAAGTACCGTCCGGTTTGCCAGGCCTGAGCTTTCCCCTGCTCGATACCAGCATATGGCATGCCCTGCTCATTCCCGCTCTGTTGATCAGTATCGTGGGCTTCGTCGAGTCGATTTCCATGGCCCAGATGCTGGCCGCCAGACGCCGCGAACGCATATCACCCAACCAGGAGCTGATCGGACTCGGAGGCGCCAATATTGCCGCTGCCATTACCAGCGGCATGCCAGTGTCCGGAGGACTCTCACGCACAGTGATCAACCAGGAGTCAGGCGCTCAGACCCCTTTTGCCGGCATCTTCGCCACCATTGGTATCGGCATCATCACCCTGTTCCTGACACCACTGCTTGAGCATCTGCCCATTGCCACCCTGGCAGCTACCATCACGGTTGCCATTCTGACGCTGGTCGACATCCCCCTGATTCGACAGACATGGCGCTATTCTCGCAGTGATTTCTCGGCTCTCGCCGCCACCATGGCACTGACGCTGACGGAAGGTGTCGAAGCAGGCATCATTGTCGGTGTCGTCTTGTCCATCGGACTGTTCCTGTATCGCACCAGCCGTCCTCACAGCGCCATTGTCGGACGCATTCCCGGCAGCGAACATTTTCGTTCGGTCACTCGCCATCAAGTCGAGACCGCCAGCCACCTGGCCTTGCTGCGCATCGACGAGAGCCTCTATTTCGCCAACGCCCGTTATCTGGAAGACACCCTGTACGCCCTGGTGGCACAACGTCCCGAACTCACCGATGTGGTATTGATCTGCTCTGCGGTCAACCTCATTGATGCCTCTGCTCTGGAAAGCCTGGATGCCATTAATGCGCGCCTGAAGGACTCACGAGTCACTCTGCATCTGGCTGAGGTCAAAGGTCCTGTCATGGATCGCCTGAAACGATCGGACTTTCTTGACGACCTCACGGGGCGAGTCTTTCTCAGCACCTACGCAGCCTGGGCAGAGCTCAAGAAGCCGAGGAACGCCTGAACATGAAACCTGATACCTTGCTGGCAGATCTGGATACGCCGAGCAATTTGGTATCATGAATGCCTCATCCAAGGGGCAACGCTGGATATGGAACAGCCGTATATGGAACAGCCAGACATGGAACCACAAGGCAAGCAGAACCTCGCCATCAGTGGCTACCGACGACTCAAGCAGGACATCATTCGGGGGCAGTTCCTTCCTGGCGAAAAACTGCTGATGGCACGGCTCAAGGAGCGTTATGCGCTAGGTACCGGCCCCCTGCGCGAAGCCCTGTCGCAACTGGTCGCCGAGCGCCTGGTCGTGGCCATCAGCCAACGCGGCTATCGTGTTGCCCCCATGTCCCTTGACGAACTCAACGATCTTTACGATGCCCGGGCCCAACTGGAAGGTTTGATGCTGGAGCTGGCCATGGAGCGTGGTGATGACGACTGGGAGGCGGAAATACTGGCCTGCGCGCATACCCTGTCCAAGGTCGTCAAGGTCAGCGGCCTGGAAGAACAGCTCGATGTATGGGATGCCCGCCACAAGGCTTATCACACTGCCATCGTCACAGGCTGTCGCTCTCCTCACCTGCTGCAGGTGCGTCAGACACTGTTCGATCAGGTCGAGCGCTATCGTCACCTGTGGTTACGTGAAATCGTGCTGTCGAGCGCCGCCTTGGCAGCCAAGCGCGACGAACATGCCGCCTTGACCGAAACTGTACTGTCCCGAAACAAGGCCAAGGCCCGCCAGATGATGCGTGAGCACTTGATGAGCCCCGTTCCGATCATCACGGAGGTCATGATTCGCCAGGGTCTAGCATAGCCTCAGTCACTGTCGGGGATGCCTGCGGGGGAAGATGTTTCCTGCCACTTGGCCAGTGCCGCCCTGGGGTCGCGTGGATAATAGCGCTCAGGCTGGCTGGCCACATGGGGAAAGAAACGTGTGTCCTTGTAGGGCATTTTCATGAAACCGGAAATGCCCAGTCCCTCGATCAGCCGTACTGCATCAAGGATATCCTCCAGACGATCCCGGAACTCTTCTTCCCGTGATGGATCAAGCAAGCGGTAATGGTGGTGAATCTTCAGATGGGAAGGCAGAGCCTCAAAGATGATCATGCCGGTATGGTGGATCTCATTGAGCTCCTGCAAGGCACTGATGATGGCCTCGGGCAGGACAAGCAGCTCTTCGGGATCCGGGCCATCCTCGAAGTAGCTATGCAGTCGCGAGCGATCTTCCAGCTCAGGTACTCCACTTACTTCATACGACAGGCGCATGGTCGGGTCGACAATGAAAGGGTGCTCGACACCTTCTCTCTCCAGGTGCAGTGTATCCCTGGCATTGAACAGGCAGCTCTTGAAGATACCTTGGCGATGGATGGCTCTGGCCAGGGTCACCATGTTGTTCACTGCCGTGACGAAAGCGGGCTTAAGTTGTGGATCGTAGAGGTTCAGTGATGAATCGATATAGACCCCATCTGCTTCCCAGCGAACCGCCAGCCCGCCGACAAGCGGATACTTGCCCAGGCGGCTGACCGAGGCAAGAAAGGCCTTTTCGGTTTCTCCCATGCCCTGCATGAAGTTGCGGTAATAACGATCCAATTGCACGTCGTTGACGTCATTGAGGGTTTCCTCCACGCCTTCTTCACGTAGAAAGGACTTGCGTGAACTGTATACCACACAGTCGATATCGCGGGTCGCTGCCCGACTCCATACCGGCACCAGCGGGGCCTCGGGCGAGGCCGGCAGGTCAAGCATCACCAAGCGTCCCATGCGCGGCATCTCACTCAGGAAGTAATCCCCGGCCTTGAGACGTGTCTGCGGGTCAGGATCCAGCATACCGTCCAGCACCCGCGCAAACTCCATGGGCAAGCCAAGAGAGCGTGCTGGAATGGCACGCTGGCCAAAACGGCAGGACTGAGCCGACGCTAGGGCATAGAGCGTGGCAGCCACCCCTTGCTCGTCGAAACGTGGCGACGACAAGGCACCATTCAACTGGTCATCACCAATGAAATAGACATCTCCCAGACGGGCATTGGTCTGCTGCAGGTTATCCGACATCAGCTCCATGACGTTGGCGGTCACGAACTGCAGGCGGGCATCAAGCTGGGCGAAGACGGACGATCCCCAGTCAATCAGCGCGACGGTCTCTTGCTCTTCATCGAACACCAGATTGGAAGGCTTGATGTCACCATGCACTACCGGGCGCCGCGGGTTGCCTTCTGGTGTCCTTTCCTGACGCAAGGTGCGCAGGATATCTGCCAGCTGATCGGCAATCCGCACCACCAGACGCGGCGACAGGCGTCCATTGTGCAGCGAGAACTCCTCCAGATTGATACCAGGAGCTCGCTGCATGACCATGATCGATTGGTGACGCACTCGCTGGAAAGCCACCAACCGGGGCACCCGGGGGTGATCCACCTGCTCCAGCATGAACGCCTCTTCTTCAAGACGATCCTGCAGATGCTGCGGCAGCGTCACCCGAGAGAACTTGAATACGTAATGTTCTCGGGAAGCCGTGGTCATACTATTGATACCGGCAAAGACAAAGCCATAGGCGCCCTTGCCGATCAACTCGATATCACGGTAGCCCAGTTGCTCAAGCTGGGCCTGGCATAATGCAACCCACTCCTTGAGCTTGCGCGCATCATCCTGACTGAGCAGATAAATCGACTGCTCTTCGGGAATGTAGAACTGCTGTAACTGGGCCTGGGACATCTACAGAGGCATCAGGACAGATGCAATAACATGGTTTCCGGGCTTTCCAGGAAACCTTTCCATACATTACAGAAGCGAGCAATGGTCCCGCCATCGATCAGTCGATGATCACCGGCCCATGTCACCGTCATGATGGCCCGTCGAGTCACCTCGCCATGTTCATCGAAGCGTGGCAACCACTGGCTCTTGCCGATGGCCACGATAGCCGCTTCCGGCGCATTGATGATGGGTGCTGCGTAAGTGCCTCCCATGGCACCAATATTGGAGATACTGATCGTGCCGCCCTTGAGATCCTCCTGACTGACGCGGCCTTCCCGGGCAGCCTCGGTCAGGCGCTGAACCTCGGCAGCGATATCCAGCACGCTGAGCCCTTCGACTCCTTTGATATTCGGCACCATCAGTCCTGCCTTGCCATCCACCGCCATACCAATATTGCAGTGGGCCAGATACTGGATCTCACTTGCGTCTTCGTTCAGGCGTGCATTGAGAATAGGCTCGGCACGCACGGCCAAGGCCATGGCCTTCATGAAGAACGGCATCAACGTCAGGCGTAGCTGTCGCAATTCAGCCTGGGGCTTGAGACGCTGACGCAACGCCAAAAGCTCTGTGACATCGATTTCCTCCCCGTAGTGGAAATGGGGAATGGTGCTGACAGAAGCCACCATCTGGCGAGCCATGGCTGCACGAATGCCTCGCATGGGCTCGGTGTGCGAGATATTCTCGAACCCCGCCGCTGATGGCCGTACGGCAGTACTGTCGGATGATCTCTCATCCGGTTGCCTGGTCTCTGTGCTCTCGGCCTGCGCCAGATAGGCCAATACATCTTCCTTCAGTACCCTGCCCATGCGGCCACTACCGGGAATCGCCTCAAGCTTGAGGCCATGCTCACGCACCAGGCGGCGCACGGCAGGACTCGCCGGCGTACGCCCGTAGGCCCCTTTTCCCGCCGTGACATTGACACCGGAACCCTCAGCGCCACCCGACATGCCAGAATCTGGCACATGGGATCCTGATGCCGCCACATGATCCACCGCGACGGAAGAAACGGCCTTCTCATGCTTCTCGGCCATCTCGACAGCGGAGTGACCACCTTTTGCACGATAGGCAAACAATGGAGCATGGACCCGGGCCATTTCTCCCTTGGCAACATGCAACGCGCTGACTTCGCCATCTTCCGGCGCGGTGATCTCGACCATGGCCTTGTCAGTCATCACATCGACCAGGTGCTGGTCCTCCGAGATATGATCACCTACGGCAACATGCCATTCGACCACCTCACACTCGACAATGCCTTCACCAATATCCGGCAAAATGAAGTCCACGGCCCCAGCGCTGGTTTTCGTCACTTGCGAGGAACCATGTTCGAGAGGCGTTTCCCAGCGTGCCGCACTGCCTTCTGCTGGCTCCTGGCTCTTGCCGGCAGTCGTGCTTTCACCTTCGCCATCAAGGGCATCGTAACTGAACAATGTCGCGTGCACCCTGGCCATCTCACCCTTGGCCACATGCAACTGCGTCACGCGCCCATCCGTCGGTGCGGTGATTTCGACCAGGGCCTTGTCGGTCATCACCTCCACCACCGGCTGGTCTTCGACGATGGTGTCGCCCTCGGCCACCTTCCACTCAATGACCTCACATTCGACGATGCCTTCGCCGATATCGGGCAATTTGAATTCCGTCATCTTTGTCTCTCCTGTCCGTACCTGTCTCAACGAGCCACCCTCGACGGGCTAGCGGCTCAGTAGTTCATTGCGGCACGAATGGCCTCGTAGATCTTGAGATGGTCTGGCAGATATTCCTTTTCCAGTGTCAGAGGAAAAGGCGTATCCAACCCGGTCACCCGCTGAATGGGAGATTCCAGGTACAGGAAACAGCGCTCCTGAATGGTGGCGGAAATTTCACCTGCAAAGCCACCGGTTCGCGGCGCCTCATGAGTAATCACCAGACGCCCGGTTTTCAGTACGGACTCGACAACAGTATCCTCATCCCAGGGCAGGATGGTGCGTAAATCAATGACTTCACATGACACCCCATCTTTCTCGGCCATTTCCACAGCCTTGTCGATGACTTCCATCTGAGCGCCCCAGCCCAGCACGGTGATGTCACTGCCTTCCTTGGTCACTTCCGCTTCACTGAGGGGCAGTTGGTAGTCTTCTTCCGGCACTTCGCCGACAGCGGCGCGGTACAGGCGCTTGGGCTCGAAAAACAGGACCGGATCAGGGTCGCGAATCGCTGCCAGCAACAACCCCTTGGCCTCGTAGGGATTACGGGGCACCACAATCTTGAGGCCAGGAGTATGAGCGAAATAGGCTTCTGGTGACTGAGAGTGATAATGACCGCCGGAGATACCGCCACCATATGGGGTACGAATGGTCAGCCCACCGACATTGAACAGGTCGCCAGAACGATAGCGATATTTCGCCGTTTCGTTGACGATCTGGTCGAAGGCCGGATAGATGTAATCAGCAAACTGGATCTCGGCCACCGGCACGGACCCCTGGGCCGCCAGGCCATTGGCAAAACCAATGATGCCCTGTTCCACCAGGGGGGTATTGAAACAGCGGGCCTTGCCGTATTTCTCCTGCAGGTGGCTAGTGGCACGAAATACGCCGCCAAATCCGCCCACATCCTCACCGAAGCACAGTACACGCTCATCTTCAGCCATGGCGATATCCAGTGCCTGATTGATGGCCTGAAGCATATTGATCGTCGGCATCTCAAGCACCTCCCTGCTCATTGTGCGCATCCTTTTCCTGCCGCGTGGTATCCAGGAAACGGGCACCGCGCGGGTAGGCCTCGGGGTAATGCCGGATATGGTTCTTGAGCGCATCCAACTGATGCTGCAAGGCTGGCGTGACCTCGGCGTAAACCTCACTCACCAGAGTATCCAATGCAGGTGGCGGGCGCTTCTCGGCGCGCTTCATGGTTTCCAGCACTTCGCGACGCAGACTATCCTGCAGGGCTTTCTCCTCCTCCTCGTCCCACCAGCCTTGATGCTCCAACCAGGCCTGCATGCGACGAAGCGGGTCCTTTTCTCGCCAGGCGTCCTCTTCCTTGCGTGAACGATACCCGGAAGGGTCGTCAGATGATGAATGCGCCGCGAGACGGTAGGTCATCGCCTCGATCAGTACCGGCTTGTTATGCTCCACCACGAGCTGACGTGCGCGCTCGGTGGCGTGATACACCGCCAGCACGTCATTGCCATCGACACGGATCACGTGCATGCGATAGCCGAAAGCTCGGGGGGCCACACCGTCCGCAGCGAACTGCTCCACCGATGGTGTGGAAATCGCATAGCCATTATTGCGACAGAAGAAGATCACTGGCACTTCATGTACCGCCGCCATGTTCAGGGCGGCATGGAAGTCGCCTTCTGAGGCGGCCCCCTCACCAAAGTAGGTGATGGTGCAGTTACCATTGCCAGCCAGCTTCTGGCCATAGGCATAGCCCGTGGCCTGGGGAATCTGAGTTGCCAGAGGCGATGAGATGGTCATGTAATGCAGCTTGCGTGACCCGTAATGGACCGGCATCTGGCGGCCCTTGCCGTAGTCGAGTTCATTGCCAAACAGCTGGTTCATGAACTCATCGATGCTGAAGCCGCGATACATCAAGGCGCCCTGCTCTCGATACTGAGCCATGATCATGTCGGCATCATCGAGGGCTGCAGCACTGCCAATCACGGCGGCTTCTTCACCGGTGCACTGCATGTAGAAACTCAGGCGTCCCTGGCGTTGGGCTGCCATCATGCGTTCATCCATCACTCTGGTCTTCACCATGGTGTGATAGATACGCAGCGCCTTTTCCTTGCCCAGATCAGGTGCCGTGGCGCCAGGAAAAAGCGTGCCATCCTGAGTCAGGACACTGTAGGTCGGGATGGAAAATTCGTCGCCGGCCAGGAAGTCCGGCTCGTGAATCTGAGCTGTCGTTGTCATCGTGCTGTTCCTTTACCCTTTTTGAGGGCAGTGTTGTCGTTATTTCCCCGTCTCGCCAGGGGATTGCCCTGCGAACGGTCAACGCACGATGTGACGTTAACGTAAACTGAAAGAAGTTAATAGACGCAACTTTAGTCGCACAATTGAGCAAAGACACTATCCACGCTCAGCGCCAATAGCGCGACCAGCACAGCTCCCTGCACCACGTAGGCCATGTTGCCGTTGACGATACCGGCAATGATGGGATCCCCCAGATTACTGGCCCCTACTGTCGCGCCCAACGCAGCTGTCGCAATATTGATCGTCACGGAAGTCCGGATACCCGCCCAGATGACGGGAGCCGCCAGAGGCAGTTCCACCTGGAGCAGAACCTCCCTTGTTGACATGCCCATGCCTCGCGCCGCTTCCTTGACCGAAGGATCAATGCCCTCGATGCCTGCCAGGGTATTGCGCACGATAGGCAACAGGCCATAGAGCAACAGCGCCACAATGATCGGCAAGGTGCCAAAGCCCATGACAGGCACTGCCAGCGCCAGCACCGCCACGGGAGGGAAAGTCTGCCCCAGGGATGCTACCTGGCTCACCAGAGGGAGGAAATCGCGCCCCCAGGTACGCGTCACGGCCACTCCCGCTCCTACGCCTATCGCCACGGCTAGAAGTGCAGCCACTCCGACCACCAGCAAATGTCGCCCCAGTAGCACCAGCAGATCGGTCCGGGCATAGATAACCTGTCGATGATCAGGCTCGATCAATCTCAGCAACGGCTCGAGCCCATCCATCATCAGACAACCCGCCACCAGCAGCGACCACCACATCAGAGGCATCAGCCAACGCCAGGCAAGCGGACGCCCCACTGCCTGATCAGTCATTGCTCTGTGCTCCTGCCAGGCGCCGAAAACTCAGTTCACCGATGGGAATATCGTCCTCATCCACGACGGCCAGCCGCTCGACACGCTGCCAGAGCATCATCGACAGCGCCTGACGCAAGGAGGCGTCCTGGGCAATGCGATGCTTGGCCACTCCTCCAGCCCCCAGTGGTGTCATGCGTTCATGCACCGGCAACAAGGCGGCTTCCTTCAGACCGCGGTCCTCACCACCAAGCAAGGAAGCCACAAAGTCATCAGCAGGCTGCCGGAGTAGTTCCAGCGGATGTCCCTGCTGCACGATACGCCCTTGATGCATCACGACCAGCCGGTCGGCCAGGCGCAGGGCTTCATCCATATCGTGAGTGACAAAGACCACGGTCTTGTTCAAGCGAGACTGCAGCTCGCGCAACTCGAACTGCAAGGCCTCACGAGTGATCGGGTCCAGGGCGCCAAAGGGTTCATCCATCAACAGTATGTCAGGGTCTGCAGCCAGAGCCCTGGCCACACCGACACGCTGGGCCTGGCCTCCTGACAATTGGTGAGGATACTTGCTGGCGAACTCGGCAACCGGTAGCCCGAGCAACTCCATCAGCTCTTCGACACGCTGTTCAATACGCGACCCAGACCACTTCAGCAGATTCGGCACCAGGGCAATGTTGCGTGCCACTGTCCAATGAGGAAACAGACCGGTACTTTGGATGACATAGCCAATGCGCCGTCGCAATGTTTCCCCACGGAAGCTGCGAATTGGCTGATTGTCGATATGGATTTCACCATCGCTGTGTTCGATCAAGCGATTGATCATGCGCAACGTGGTCGACTTCCCACAGCCAGAGGTCCCTATCAGGCAACAGAATTCGCCATTTTTCACCGTGAGCGATATATCATCGACAGCTGTCGCCGCCGAGAATCGCTTAGTGACATGAATCAGCTCGATCAACTTGCGTCCTCCGCTCTTCGCACCCACCGCGACAATGCAGCCAGCAGGGCATCGGCAGCCACCGCCATCAGCAGGATTGGCAAAGCCCCCAGTAGCACCATGTCCATGGCCGCCTGTCCCAGGCCCTGGAAGATGAACCTGCCTAATCCTCCTGCACCAACCAGAGCCGCGACAGCAGCCAGGCCAATAGCCTGTACCGTTGTGATGCGGACACCTTCGAGCATCACTGGCAAGGCCAATGGCACCCGGACCTGAGCAAATATCTGGATGCGGCTCATTCCCATGCCACGAGCGGCGTCGATGATACTTTCATCGACGCCTTCCAGCGCCACAAACGTATTACGCACTATTGGCAGCAGACTGTAGATCACCAAAGCCATCAAGGCAGGAGCCCAACCAATTCCGCTGACACCAAGATTCGCCAGCCAAGTGTAGTGGTGGGACAGCCAGGCCAAGGGGCCCAGCAGAAGTCCAAACAATGCCAGGCTTGGCACTGTCTGAAAGAAGTTCAATACAGCAAAGGCAGAGCTCTGCAGACGAGGTACGGCACGTATCGCCAGGGCCATGGCGATACCCAATGAAAGACTCAGCACGACGGTTGCGCTGACCAGCAGCAAGTGCTCGACGACGGCTTTGTGCAAGCCATCACGACGCCCCAGATACTCCTGCCACAACGCCAGAGCATCGAGACCGAGAGGAATACAGATGGCTCCCACTACCACGGGAGATAACACACAGAGCCATACTTGCCAGGTTGCCAGCTTCAGATACGAGCGCAATTCGACCATGGCCAGCAGCAGGACAAACAACAGCACCCACAGGCTGGCTCCAATGCCGAGACGTGCCTGGGGCAAATCAGGGTCTACCAGTTGCCACGATGCCAACGTCATCCATAGTGGCATGCCGATCAGGCTGATCGTGACTAGCACCAGCACTGCCCTGGCATGTCGGGGTGAGAACTTTCTGCACAACCAGCCCCCCACCGCCAATGGCAAGGCCCACACGATCGCCATGGGCCAACCCACCACGGCCCAGACATGATAGTTCGTCCCCGGTACAATGCGATTCGGTGCCAGGCTGACGCTGGGCAGGCCCCACCATGCCAGCATGGCAATCAGCAGCAGACTCAACAGCACGAAATTGGCCCGTCCCTGGGCCTGTCCTTGTGGCATATCAGATGGCTCGATCGGTCATTCCTCGAGAGAGGCCAGATAGTCCTCTGCGACCTTGGCCGGATCCAGGCCATTGACTGCCACTTCGCCATTGAGGCGCTGGAGTGTCTCCAGGTCGAGGGATTCGAATACGGGGGCCAGCAGGTCAGCAATTTCCGGATGCGCTTCGAGCACTTCCTGACGAATCACCGGTGCCGGCTGGTAAACCGGCTGCACTCCTTTGGTATCCTCCATCACGAGCAGGTCCAGGGCTTGCAGGCCACCGTCGGTACCGTAGGTCATGGCAGCATTGACCCCACTGGTCTGCTGGGCGGCCGCCCGCATGGTGGCAGCCGTGTTGCCTCCAGACAGTACCAGTAGCTGGTCTTCATCCAGAGTGAAACCGTAGGCCTCTTGAAAGGCAGGAAGCGCAAAGTCCGATTCAACGAACTCGCTACTTCCTGCCAGTTTGAAATCACCGCCGTCATTGATGTAGGCCGCCATGTCATCAAGGGTGGTCAATTCATTTTCCCTGGCAACATCGCCACGCACACTGATGGCATAGGTGTTGTTGGCCGAAGCGGGAGTCAGCCACACCAGTCCAAGCTCGGCGTCCTTCTGCTTGACGGTATCAAAGGCCGCCGCCGCATCGTGCCATACGTCGCTGTCGGTCATATCATGGAAGAAAGCACCATTACCGGTGTATTCCGGATATATATCAATCTCATCATTGAGCAAGGCTTGGCGCACCACGCTGGTGCCCCCGAGCTGCAAACGGTCTTCAACCTCAATGTCAGCAGCAGATAGACGCTGCAGAATCATCTGTCCCAATACCGAACCTTCAGTATCGATCTTGGAAGACACCACCACTGCATCCGCAGCCTGAGCTGCAGTGGTAGACATCATTGCTGAAAAGACAGTCGCGGAAACAAGCGCAAGAGGTGCTTTCATGAGAGTACTCTCGATCCGTAGTGATGATAATCCTGTTACAACATGAACCAACCGCGTTCTTGTCATCAGAGTCGCTAGCCAATATAGAAGTATGTTATGCAGAAGAGGTAAGGATGAGACGCACCTCAGCATCAGGTATTGTTCATGTCACCATGCCATCTCTTCTCGCCTGCCTCAAATCGGCCGCCACTGATCCATCCACTGGTGCGTGATTTAGCATGGTTAATTGGTGCGCCGGATCTTGTTAACACTACTTGGCCCGGACGCCCTACGCGCCATGACCTGGGCCTGGAAGATCCAGATGTGCTGGCCAGCTATCTGGCCCATGTCGAAAGCCATCCTGCCCCCCTGGAGCGACACACAGGCAAGGCGGCCTTTACCCGCCTGGGTCAGTATCATGAGCGCCTCTGGCAGTTTCTTCTCGACACCGCACCTTCCACGACACTGCTCGCCCACAATGTTCCTGTACGTGCCGATCGGCGTACATTGGGTGAGCTGGATCTGGTCTATCGCAAGCATGATGGTACCGTGGTACACCTCGAAGTTGCGGTGAAATTCTTCCTTGGACTCATTCAGGGCCCCCGTTCTCCGAACGACATGGCACGCTGGATAGGCCCCGGTGGCCTGGACAGCCTGTCACTCAAGGTCCATCACCTGCTGCATCATCAGTTGCCACTGACCCAGACCAAGGAAGCCCGCCAGGTATTGAATGACATCTTGAATGAACTGCCCGGAGCAATACGGAGTGCATTGGCAACGTCCTGTCCCGAAGTGCAGCTGGCCATGCCCGGGGTGCTCTTTTCGCCCTGGAACCACTCCTTGCCCATGCCCGATAAGCTCAACCCCGACGCTTATCAGGGACTCTGGTGTCACTGGAGCGACTGGTCACGACTGTGCTCGGAGCTGGATGAGATGCGTTTTGGCACTTGCCTGGCCAAGCCCCACTGGCTAGCACCACCACTGCCACCCCACTGGATGTCGCGCACCTCTCTGAGCCGTACCCTGGCAGCGCATTTCGCAACCTATGCCACACCTTTGCAATTGATGCTTTGTGCCGAACCACAGTACTTCTCCGATCTTCCTTTCACGCTTCAATGTCATGCTGATGAGAAACACAAAGACGCGCCGTCCAAATATGCTGGACGACGCGTCTTTGTGGTAGGAGATGACTGGCCAAGGCAGATTCCTCTACCCCCGCTGACCTAGGGCGGTTCCCAAGCTATCAGCAAGGCTGTCCTGGAGTTTCTTCCCAACCCTCTGGCCATGGCCTCAACTTTTTTCCACGACCCACGTGGTTCCCTCACGGGAATCCTTGAGGATGATGCCAAGTTCAGCAAGCTCATCTCGGATGCGATCAGCCGCCGCGAAATCCCTGGCTTTCTTGGCTTCGGCACGAGCCTGGATACGTGCTTCAATTTCCTCAGCAGACAAAGCCAGTGAATCGGCAGCCCCCTTGAGGAAAGTGGTTGGGTCCTGACTGAACAACCCCAGCACTCCACCGAGATGCTTGAGCTCCCCAGCCAGTCGAGCTGCACGATCAGCATCGGCCTGCTCGCCCTGCTTGGCCCGGTTAAGCTCACGCGCCAGTTCGAACAGAACAGACAAGGCTTCCGGAGTATTGAAGTCATCGTCCATGGCAGCCGTGAAACGCTCGGCGTAGCTATCTGGAGAAATGCCATTCGGAGAAATGCTGCCTGAAGCATCGTCTTCCACGGCGTCCAGCCCTTCGAGAGCCGTATAGAACCGCTCAAGGGACTTGCGAGCCTCTCCCAGCGAGGCCGGTGCATAATTGATGGCACTACGGTAATGACTCGCCACCAGCAGATAGCGCACCACCTCAGGGTCGTGTTCCTCAAGCACCTCACGAATGGTGAAGAAGTTGCCCAGCGACTTGGACATCTTCTCACTATCGACCCTCACCGCTCCTGCATGCATCCAGGTATTGACGTAAGGCTTGCCTGTTGCCGCTTCGCTCTGAGCAATCTCATTCTCATGGTGAGGAAAGGTCAGATCGGGACCACCGCCATGGATATCAAAGGTGTCGCCCAGACAGCACGTGGACATGGCAGAACATTCGATGTGCCACCCCGGACGCCCGTTACCCCAGGGCGATGACCAATGTGCCTCGCCAGGCTTGGCAGCCTTCCACAATACGAAGTCCAGTGGATCTTCCTTGTGTTCATCGACCTCGATACGCGCACCTGCTCGCATCTCATCCAGGTCGCGATTGTTGAGCTTGCCGTAGCCTTCGAACTTGCGCACCCGATAATAGACATCACCATTATCCGAAGCATAGGCATAGCCCTTGTCGATCAAGGTCTGCACCATGCTGATGATCTCGGCCACATGTCCCGTCGCACGAGGCTCGTGGTCAGGACGTTTGACGAACAGGCGCCCTTCATCTTCATGCATGGCAGCAATCATGCGTTCGGTCAGTTCACCGATGGTCTCGCCATTTTCATCGGCACGACGCAGGATCTTGTCGTCAATATCCGTGATGTTGCGTACATATGTGACGTCATAACCCCGATAGCGCAGATAGCGGGTGATCACGTCGAAGGCCACCATCACCCGGGCATGCCCCAGATGGCAGTAGTCATAGACCGTCATGCCACAGACATACATGCGCACCTTCCCCGGCTCGATGGGGGTGAAGGCTTCCTTGGTGCGAGTCAGTGTGTTGTAGATCTGCATGTCAGCCCTTCTTCTGAATCTTGGCCCAACTATCCTTGAGGCCCACGGTACGGTTGAACACCAGGTGACCGGGGCGGCTGGCGTGGCGATCAGCACAGAAATAGCCTACGCGCTCGAACTGGAAACGATCCTCGGCATTGGCCGTCGCCAGGCTCGGCTCGCCAATCGCCTGAACAGAAACAAGGGACTCGGGATTCAGGTGGTCAAGGAAATCCGCATCCTTGTCCTTGTCGGGCTGTTCGACCAGGAACAGGTTGTCATACAGGCGTACTTCCATAGGAACGCCGTGCCTGGCACTGACCCAATGGATGACCCCCTTGACCTTGCGCCCTTCCGGGTTCTTGCCCAGCGTGTCGAAATCCACGCTGCAGTGCAGCTCTTCCACCTCACCGTCCGCATTCTTGATCACGTCATCGCAACGAATCACATAGCTGTTCCGCAGACGGACTTCCTTGCCAGGAGCAAGACGGAAGAATTTTTTGGGCGCGTCTTCCATGAAGTCGTCCTGATCGATCCACAGTTCACGGGTGAACGGGATGCGACGTACCGGGAAGTCATCACGTGCCGGGTGACCAGGCACTTCATAGACTTCCTCATGGTCTTCCGCGACATTGGTCAGTACCACCTTGAGCGGCTTGAGCACGCACATGGCACGCGGCGCGTTATCTTCCAGGTCCGAACGGATCGCATGCGTCAGCATGGCGATATCGACCAGGCCTCCATCAGCCCGGGTCACCCCGATCATTTCGCAGAACTTGCGAATCGATCCCGGCGTATAACCGCGACGACGCAGACCGGAGATGGTCGGCATGCGCGGATCGTCCCAGCCATCGACGATACCACTGTCCACCAGCAGCTTGAGCTTGCGCTTGGAGGTCAGGGTGTAATTCAGATTAAGCCGAGCAAACTCGATCTGACGCGGCTTGGCGGGTACCGGCAGATTATCCAGAAACCACTCGTACAGCGGGCGATGGTCCTCAAACTCCAGGGTACATACGGAGTGAGTGACGCCTTCGATCGCATCAGACTGGCCATGGGTGAAGTCATAGGATGGATAGATCTTCCACTGGTCGCCAGTCTGATGATGCTGCGCATGGCGGATACGATAGAGGATCGGATCACGCAGATTGATATTGGGCGAAGCCATGTCAATCTTGGCACGCAGTACCTTTTCACCTTCGGCGAACTCGCCCGTGCGCATGCGTTCGAGCAGGTCGAGGTTGTCCTCGACGCTGCGTTCGCGATAGGGGCTCGGTTTGCCCGGTGCGGTCAAGGTGCCACGGTACTCGCGGATTTCTTCTGCGGACAGGTCATCGACGTAGGCCTTGCCTTCACGAATCAGGTGCTGGGCCCAGGCGTACAGCTGATCAAAGTAATCGGAGGCATGCCGGACATCACCGCTCCACTGGAAGCCCAACCAATGCACGTCTTCCTTGATGGCATCGATATATGCCTGTTCTTCCTTAGCCGGGTTGGTGTCATCGAAGCGTAGATGACAGTCACCACCGAACTGTTCCGCGAGGCCGAAATTGAGACAGATCGACTTGGCATGCCCGATATGCAGAAAGCCGTTCGGCTCGGGCGGGAAGCGCGTCACGATCTTCTGTGACCGTCCGGCCTCAATTTCCTCGCGAATCTGATTGCGAATGAAATTTGGCGCGCTGGTGGTCTCGGTGGTCATGTTGATGAGTCAACCTCTGGTGGCTGTGTCTTGACGAATCGCAGGATGAAGGAACGGCCGCGTTCCCGTTTCGCGATATGAAGCAAAACCGGTATTATAACGTCACGCAATGGCAAGGCGCCAAGCCATGTCAGACATAATCAGGGGTAATCTTCCGCGACAAGTGGAACACCCCTGCGCCAGTCATCAACAAGGTCCCGTCCATGATCATCCTGCAGACCAATTTCGGCGATATCAGCATCGAACTCAACCATGACGAAGCCCCCAAGACCGCAGCCAACTTCGAACAGTACGTCAAGGACGGTTTTTATGATGGTACGCTTTTCCATCGTGTCATCGACGGTTTCATGATCCAGGGCGGCGGCTTCGACACTAACTTCGAGCAGAAGCCCACTCGCGACCCCATCGAGAACGAAGCCGATAACGGCCTCAAGAACGATGCCGGCACACTGGCCATGGCACGCACACAGGACCCGAACTCTGCCACAGCACAGTTCTTCATCAATGTCGCCGACAACGATTTCCTCAACCATACCAGCAAGACCATGCAAGGTTGGGGCTACTGCGTATTCGGTCGTGTCGTCGACGGCATGGACGTGGTCAACAAGATCAAGAACGTTGCTACCACTCGTCGAGGCATGCACGCCGATGTCCCCGAAGAGGATGTGATCATCGAGCGCGCCTATATCCAGTAAGCACGTCCGCCCTCTCTCACGCCCGCCTTCCAGCGGGCGTGATCCGTCAAGGACCCATGACACGCCATGACCACTCTGCTGATCTCCGACCTTCACCTGACCCCTGTCGCTCCAGAGATAACCCAGGGTTTCTTCGCCTGGCTCGAACGCAATACCCAGTCACCTGTGGAACTCTATATTCTTGGCGACTTCTTCGACGCCTGGATCGGTGATGACCTGATGGCGCTGGGGGATAACGACCCTACCGGCCATGCTGCTCTAGCCTGTGAAGTCGCCCGCCGCTTGAGAGCTGCCAGCGAACGTGGCGCTCGGATCAAGCTGATGCATGGCAACCGCGACTTCCTGCTCGGCAAACACTTCGCCAACGCTGCCGGCGCCGAACTTATCGGCGACCCTTCCATTATCAAGCTCGGTACCGACAACGTCCTGCTGATGCATGGTGATAGCCTATGCACGAGGGACGATGCCTACATGGCGTTTCGGGCCCAGGCTCGCGACCCACAATGGCAAGCTGGCATTCTGGCCATGTCGATACCTGAGCGCCTGGCCCTGGCTCAGAAGTTGCGAGAACAATCCGGAGAGGCCAACAGCAACAAAGCTGAAGACATCATGGACGTCACGCCCGAAGAAGTGGTTCGCATCATGACCGAGCAGAGCGTCACAACCCTGATTCATGGACATACCCACCGCCCTGATGTGCATGACATCGATCTGCCTGACACAACCGGCAAACGATATGTGCTGGGTGACTGGAGCCGTACCGAAGGCTGGGAAATTCGCGTGGAACCAGATCAATCACTGCAGCTCAACCGCTTTGCTTACACAGAGCTGACTTGACGCCCTTGCTCCTGATATCCTCTCGATCATCATTGAGGCTCATGCATTACCAAGCCGCTGCGCCTCAATGCCAGCTATCACCCCCTCTGGATCAAGATGGGTCTCCTGCGGCCAGATGATCTCAAGGCGCGAATCCCGTCGCCAGCTACTGGCGGCCAATGTCGATGGCCCGGCTCCCCTGTTGTACAGCCGCCAGCCGATATCGGTATGCATCACCGCCTTGATGCGACACTCTCCAGGCAAGGTACTCAGATAAAAGCTCAGGCGATCCAGGTCGAAGCGTTCAGAAGGATGCCAGCGCAGTCCCAGCGTGATGTAACCCAAGGCACTTCCGTGAGAACTGATACCTTTGCCTGGAGCGGGTGCCGCTTCCTCCATGAATACCATGGGTGGTACTGTTTCTACAGCGGCGGCCATGCGATGGCTGGTAGGCTGAGGCAATGCCTGCGAATGGCCCTCATCATGCCGCCTGGCACCTTCAAGCAAGCGTGAGATGGGTAGTCGCCCGTGCTCTGCCCAGGCCACCCAGCGCGGCGCAGGCCAGCGCCTGGCAACCCATTCATCCACATCCTGGCGTTGCTCTTCAGTGACAAGGTCCCCCATCGTGATGACGAGCGCATCTGCCAGCGCCAGTTGGTCACGAAATGTTTCGTGATCCCGAGACCTGGGATCGTCAAGACGACGCGGATCCAGTAATGCCAGGATGTCATTCAGCTCCAGCACTTCAGAAAAGTGCTCATCCTGCAGTACTTCCACCAGCCCGGATGGGTGCCCAAGCCCGGACGGTTCAATGATCAGCCTATCCGGTCGATAGCGCGTCACCAGCCTGATCAGTGTCGCCCGCAACACAATCGACAACTGGCAGCACAAGCATCCCCCAGCCATCGCTTCAACATGCACCTCTCCCTCATAACGGCCTTGCCCTGGCGTATCCTCGAACATGGCCTGATCGATCCCCACCTGACCAAACTCATTGACGAGAATCGCCCAGCGTTCTCCCTCGGGTTTCTGGGCAACGAGTTCACGAATCAGGCTGCTTTTGCCGCTACCGAGAAAACCAGTAATGACATGAGTGGGAATCCGGGCATGGGGTGCCATTGACGCCTCCTTGAATGTTATATAGTAACAATAACATATTCAGCACCTCATGCCAGCGATACCCCCTTCACATGCTGTTTACGGGTTTTTTTGGCGTTCAACATCCTGCAAGATAGATAACGGTATAAATATAGTTTGTTCGCACCCCATAGCCGACCAGGTCTCTGGCATCAGCCAAGGGCAGAATGCTACCTGGAAGCGACACAAAAGGGGCGCCTACGGGCGCCCCTTTTGTTCTTGCTTGTAGACCTACGGTGCTATCGTGAACGTCTAGCGTTCAATATCGCCCGTGGCACGCAAGTATTCCATAAGCCCCTGAATCATCGCCTGGGCATCAAGCCGTCGACTCATGGAAGTCACGTAACCTTCCATTTGTTCATTGGCTTCTCCTTTCGCTACCGACTCCAGGGCAATCAGAGTGACCTGATCTCCATCCACGGCACGTCCGTACACCAAGGAGCCCGCTTCATCAGGATGAGGCAACTGGAAGGCTGTCTCGACGATCGCCTCAGGCACCTGACTGGTCTGCTGTCGAGTGATGTTGGAAACCGCCTGCCAGGAAAGATCCAGGTCCTGACCATCCTTGAGCTGCTGTGCCAGCTTAGCCGCCTTCTCCTTCAGAGCGTCTCGAGTCTTGTCCTGACGCACAGCTTCGGCCACACGTTCCTGAACCTGCTCAAGAGGCAATGTCATCGCCTCACGATGGTCAGTGACACGGAGAACCATGCGACGGTCATCATCCAGCTCGATGACTTCGCTGTTGTAGCCATTATTCAGCACATCTTCACTGAACGCCTGATCCATGACTCCCGGCTCACCCAGGGCCCCTTCGCCTGCATCACGGGCAACCCAATCACTCTGTTCAAGCTTCAGGCCGAGGTCATCAGCAACGCTTTTGAGGTCCTCGGCAGCAAAGCTCTCGTCGATGAGCTGTTGCACCTTGTCATTGAAAGCGCGCTCGATTTGCTGCTGAGCAACCTGATCACGCAGCTCGTCCTTGGATTCCTCGAAACTCGGGTGATCGATCTGCGTTACCTTGAGCAGGTGCAGGGCATCACCTGTATCGACGATATCGGACACCTCACCTTCTTGCAGGGAGAAAGCTGACTTGTCAAAGGCCTCGCCGAAGATACCCTTGACGACAACGCCCAGGTCCCCACCCTTGTCCTTGGTAGCAGCATCATCGGAATACTCGGCAGCAAGGTCCGTGAAGCTTTCCCCCTCTTCAAGACGTTGCTTGACCTCGGCAAGCTCTGCCTCAGCCTGCTCACGACTGCGGTCTCCGCCGACATTCACCATGATATGTGACACACGACGATCCGCTTCCGCTGCCTGGGCCTCCCATGCCTTGTGCAGCGCCTCATCGTCAACCTTGGCATCTGCCGCCATGGCCTGACGATCGAGCACGACATATGCCACCTTGACCTGCTCGGGGCGCAGATAATCCTGCTGGTGCTCATTGTAGTAGGCTGACTGTTCAGCCTCGCTGACAGTGACCGGCTGCTCAAGATCCGCATCGGTCAAGGTGTGGTAGCGGAAGGTACGCGCCTGACGCTGCAGATCAAGCAGGTACTGCTGCTCTTCAGGCAGGACAAAATCACTGCTGATCAAGCCTTGTTGAATCTGCTGCGCTACCAGATCCTGACGCAGCTGAGCCCGGAAAGTCAGCGGTGAATAACCAGCGCCATTCAGACGACTGCGAAACAGGTCCTGGTCGAACTTGCCCTGCGCGTCATGAAACTCAGGCAAACTGACGATGACCTGATCCAGCTGTGTATCGGATATGGCCAGCCCGCCATCTTCGGCATAGCTCGCCATCAGGCGCTCGGCAATCAGGCTGTCCAGCACCTGACCACGCAATGCCCTCTCCTGCTCAGGGGGAACCTGACCACTGCGCAGAGCTCTCTGCACTGTCTGTTCCACCTGCTGGCGCGTAATGGACTCACCATTGACCTTGGCGACCTCGTCGCCGGATTTTCCGAACACGCTGATCAGAGATTCCACTCCAAACAGCGCCATGGCCAGCACCAGTACAGCGATGATGATCTTGGCGATCCAGCTCTGGGAGCGCTCTCGAATACTTTGCAGCATGCACGCCTCTGCGAAAGGGTTGAGTCGGGTCGCGACACATTATACGAAAAAAGGCGCACCGCCAAAGCGGTGCGCCTTTCAGCAACCGGCCTCAGCAATAGGCCTGGCCGGAGCATGCAACCAGGAGCAATACCTTAGTTGACGGAGTCCTTCAGGGCCTTGCCAGCCTTGAAGCTGGGGACCTTGGCCGCGGCAATCTGAATCGGCTTGCCAGTCTGCGGGTTACGGCCAGTACGTGCAGCACGCTCCTTGACGGAGAAGGTACCGAAACCTACCAGAGATACACTGCCACCGCTTTTCAGAGTTTCAGTGACGGAATCCACCATGGCGTCCAGTGCACGAGAAGCAGCGGCTTTCGGGATATCGGCAGACGCAGCAATGGCATCGATCAGCTCGGACTTATTCACACTTCACCCCTTAACTGTTACGGATAATGATACTAAACAGCGATTATTCCTGCCGACAGGTACGATCGCAGCATGGCGACAGTTTATAGCAATGCTGCAAAAGATCTGTCAAGCAACCTTCCCTGCCAATCCGCGTGATGACGGGATTTTACTCTCATCATCACGCATAAAAAGGCATTAGTGTGTGCTGACCATTGAATGAGACGAAGCAGAATCGGAGGCCAATGAATCATCTGTTTTAGGATCCACCTTATCCGACAGCGCTACCTCGAGAACCTCATCAATCCAGCGAACCGGGCGAATATCCAAGGCATCCTTGATATTCGCGGGAACCTCCTTGAGATCTCGGCGGTTCTCCTCAGGTATAAGCACAGTCTTTATACCACCACGCCTTGCAGCCAGCAATTTCTCCTTCAGTCCACCGATAGGCATGACTTCACCACGCAGGTTGACTTCACCGGTCATAGCGACATCACATCGCACTGCGCGACCCGTAAAAGCGGACACCATGGCCGTCACCATGGCAACGCCTGCACTGGGACCATCCTTGGGCGTTGCCCCTTCCGGTACGTGAATATGCAAATCTTCTTTCTCGAAGCGCTCCGGGTCGATACCCAGTGCTTTAGCACGCGCACGCACGACCGTGTGGGCAGCACTGACAGATTCCTTCATTACATCACCAAGAGACCCTGTCTTGTTGACACGCCCTTTTCCTGGAGTGACAACAGACTCGATGCTCAGCAGCTCGCCACCGACCGATGTCCAGGCCAACCCGGTGACACGACCAACCTGGTCTTCACGGTCAGCCAGCCCATAGCTATAGCGACGCACGCCGGCATAGGCTTCGATATCCTCCGCCTCCAGCGCCTGCGGAGCCAATGCTCCTTCCTTGCCTTCCTTCTCCAGGCGTTCGCGCAGCACCTTGCGGCAAACCTTGGCAATCTGACGCTCCAGTTCGCGCACCCCTGCCTCGCGGGAGTAGTAACGAATCAATTCAAGCAACGCATCCTGACCAAAGGTGATTTCGTCTTCCTTGAAACCATTGGCCTTGAGCTGTTTCGGCACCAGATAGCGAGTCGCGATGGCCAGCTTCTCGTCTTCGGTATAGCCAGGCAGCCGGATGACCTCCATACGATCCAGCAAGGGCCCGGGGATGTTCATCGAATTGGCAGTACAGATGAACAGTGTCTCGGACAGGTCGTAGTCAAGCTCCAGGTAGTGGTCACTGAACGTGTTGTTCTGTTCCGGATCAAGAACTTCGAGCAATGCCGAAGCCGGATCACCACGATGATCCATGCCGATCTTGTCGATCTCATCTAGCAGGAACAGCGGGTTCTTCACACCCGCCTTGGCCATGCGCTGGATAGGCTTTCCTGGCAGCGAGCCGATATAGGTACGACGGTGGCCGCGGATCTCCGACTCATCTCGAACACCACCCAAGGCCAGGCGCACGTACTGACGATTAGTTGCCCGCGCAATGGACTTGCCCAGAGAGGTCTTGCCGACGCCAGGAGGCCCGACCAGACACAGCACCGGCCCCTTGAGCTTCTTCACACGCTTATGCACCGCAAGGTACTCAAGGATACGTTCCTTGACTTCCTCAAGACCATAATGGTCTTCATCGAGTACTTTCTGCGCATGAAGCAGATCATGCTTGACCCGAGTGCGCTTCTTCCACGGCACCGACACCAGCCAGTCCAGATAGGAGCGAACCACCGTCGCCTCGGCAGATGACGGCGACATCATGCGCAGCTTGCCCAGCTCCTGGCGCGCCTTGTCAGCAGCTTCCTTGGGCATCCCGGACTCTTCGATGGCCTGTTCGTACTTGTCGGCCTCGTTTGGCGAGTTCTCCAGCTCACCCATCTCTTTCTGGATGGCCTTGAGCTGTTCATTGAGATAATACTCGCGCTGAGATTTCTCCATCTGGTCCTTGACCCGAGAGCGAATGCGCTTCTCGACCTGAAGCAGATCAATCTCGGCCTCGATAAGGGCCATCAGGTGCTCAATGCGGTCACGCACCCGGTCCATCTCGAGCAGCTCCTGCTTGTCACCGATCTTCAGCGACAGATGAGCGCAGATGGTATCCACCAGGCGACTGGGATCTTCAATACCAGAAAGGGAATTGAGAACCTCATTAGGCACTTTCTTGGACATCTTGACGTACTGCTCGAACTGATTGAGCAATACACGCACCAGAGATTCCTGCTCACGCTCGCTGAGCGGTTCGCTATCACGCAACATGACGACGGCTTCGCTGAAGCCATCTTCACTGGTGATGATTTCCTGAATGTCGGCACGAGACTCACCCTCGATCAGTACCTTGACAGTACCATCAGGCAGCTTGAGCAGCTGCATGATCTCTGCCACGGTACCGATGGAAAACAGGTCCTCGTTATCAGGATCGTCCTTGCTCGCTTCACGCTGGGCCACCAGCAGGACCCGCTTGTCGTTGGCCATCGCTGTTTCCAGCGCCTGGATCGACTTCTCTCGACCGACGAACAGGGGGATAACCATCTGCGGGTATACCACGACATCACGCAGCGGCAAAAGGGGCAGACTCAGGGTCTGTTCGGCGTTCTGCTGCATCGCAGACGTTCCTCAAACATGGCGGGTTAATACCAGTGGAATGGGGGCACACCACTGGTATTGCAAGGGGAGTGACACCATTGGCCGGGACTTGGTAAAAGTGCTGCAGATGGAAGGGGCCGCATTTGCGGCCCCTGTTCTGCATCATGCAAGCAATGTCGCGACCGGCGTCACGCACGAATGTGTGACATCAACCATCGGTGCCATCAACGCGGGCCTGCTCTTCTTGCTCAGCCTGAGAGTAGATGAGCAGAGGATCACTTTCTCCTCCGATCACCGAGGCATCGATGACCACCTTGGAGACTCCTTCCAAGGAAGGGATTTCATACATGGTATCGAGCAACACCGATTCCATGATGGAGCGCAGACCACGAGCGCCCGTCTTTCGGGCCATGGCTTTGCGGGCCACGGCCTGGAGCGCATCTTCGCGAAAATCCAGCTCGACACCCTCCATCTCGAACAAACGGCTGTACTGCTTGACGAGGGAGTTCTTTGGCTCGGTGAGGATCTGGATCAAGGCGTCCTCGGTCAGCTCTGTCAGCGTCGCAATCACGGGAAGACGGCCGACGAACTCAGGAATCAGGCCAAACTTGACTAGATCCTCTGGCTCCACTTCACCAAGCAGCTCACCGACACCTTTACTCTCATCCTTGCTCTTGACCTCAGCATTGAAGCCAATGCCACCGGTCTCGGCACGGTCGCGAATGACCTTGTCGAGGCCAGCGAAAGCGCCACCAACAATGAACAGGATATTGCTGGTATCAACCTGCAGGAACTCCTGCTGAGGATGCTTGCGCCCACCTTGAGGAGGTACTGAAGCCGTCGTGCCTTCGATCAGCTTGAGCAGTGCCTGCTGCACCCCTTCCCCCGATACGTCACGGGTGATGGAAGGATTGTCTGACTTGCGTGAAATCTTGTCGATTTCATCGATATAGACAATGCCTCTCTCTGCCTTGTCCACATCGTAATCGCACTTCTGCAGCAACTTCTGGATGATGTTCTCGACATCCTCACCGACATACCCCGCCTCGGTGAGCGTGGTGGCATCAGCAATGGTGAAGGGAACATTGAGCAAGCGTGCAAGCGTATCGGCAAGCAGCGTCTTGCCGCTACCCGTTGGTCCAATCAGCAGAATGTTGGACTTGCCGAGCTCGATGTCATCCTTGCTGCTATTCTTCGCCCCATGACGCAGACGCTTGTAATGATTGTAGACCGCCACAGACAACACCGTCTTGGCGCGGTCCTGGCCGATCACATAATCATCGAGAGTGTGGCGAATCTCGCGTGGAACGGGCAGGCGTTCCTCTTCACTCTCGGCATCGGCATCGAGAACTTCTTCGCGAATGATGTCGTTACACAGGTCGACACATTCATCGCAGATATACACGGAAGGACCGGCAATCAGCTTGCGTACTTCATTCTGGTTCTTGCCACAGAACGAGCAGTACAACAGCTTGCCATTGTCGTCCTTGCCTTTGCCGTCGGCCATTCGCGTACCTCTCTGGCAGCGGTGGCCACGAATGGCCACCGGGAAATCACGTATTCACAGCGCGCAAGACTGCCACGCTATCAGGATACTGGCCGCTTATCCAGCACTGCGTCGATCAGGCCATACTCTGCAGCCTGAGCGCCACTCATGAAGTTGTCACGGTCAGTATCCCGGGCAATGGTGTCAAGGTCCTGACCAGTATGCTGGGACAGAATCTTGTTCAGCTTTTCACGGATCCCCAGGATCTCACGGGTATGAATCTCGATATCCGTGGCCTGACCCTGATAACCACCCAAGGGCTGATGAATCATCATCCGTGAGTTGGGCAGGCAGTAGCGCTTGCCAGCTGCACCTCCAGCCAGCAGCAACGCACCCATGCTGGCTGCCTGACCAATACACACAGTAGACACATCAGGCTTGATGAACTGCATGGTGTCATAGATTGACATGCCAGCCGTTACCGAACCGCCCGGTGAATTGATGTAGAGATGGATATCCTTGTCCGGATTTTCGGACTCGAGAAACAGCAACTGAGCCACCAGCAGGTTGGCCATGTAGTCTTCCACCGGTCCCACGAGGAAGATCACGCGTTCCTTGAGCAAGCGGGAATAGATGTCATAAGCACGCTCGCCGCGGGCGCTCTGCTCGACGACCATGGGCACCAGGCCCCCGGCGGCGCGAATGTCGAACTCGTTGTGCATGGGAAGATGTCCTTGCATCCGGTGTGAATGGGGGAAGAGACGACAAGGCCGACCCAGTGGGCCGGCCTGCGGCGTGCTATCAGGCGTCTTCGCCTTCCTGCTCGTCGTCATCGCCCGGCTGCTGCTGCGCTGCTGCCAGAGCATCCTGGTAGGACATTTCTACGTCCTTCACAGTAGCCTGCTCAAGCAGTTGAGCCACAGCCTTCTCTTCAAGCAGAGCAGATTTCACCTGAGTTTTCATCTGCTCATTGTTCATATAGTACTCGACAACCTCTTCCGGCTGCTGGTACTGCTTGGACAGATCTTCGACCTTGGCCTTGATCTCATCATCGCTGGCTTCCAGCTCGTTGGCCTTGATCACTTCGGCGAGCAACAGGCCAACCTTGACACGGGTCTTGGCCTGATCAGCAAACAGCTCGTTAGGCAGCTGGCTGACATCGAAGTCTTCACCCAGGCCAAACTGCTGAGCAGCCTGGCGCTTGAGGACATCGGTTTCCTGCTGAATCAATGCCTGAGGCACAGGAATATCATTAGCCTTCTGCAGAGCGCTCAGCACCTGGCTCTTGACGCGGTTTTCCACCGCCTGGCCAGCTTCGCGGCTCATGTTGCTCTTGATCTCGGCGCGGAAGGCCTCGACATCGCCGCCTTCGACACCGAACTTCTCGATGAAGTCCGCATCGATTTCAGGCAGAGCCTGGCCCTGGACGCCATGCACCTTGACCTTGAAAGTTGCTTCCTTGCCCGCCAGGTTTTCAGCCTGGTAGTCCTCAGGGAAGGTAACCTTGATTTCCTTGTCCTCACCAGCGGTGGCACCAATCAGCTGGTCTTCGAAACCAGGAATGAAGCTGCCGGAACCCAGAACCAGATTGTGGCCCTTGGCACTGCCGCCTTCGAAGGCTTCATCACCGAGGAAACCTTCGAAATCGATGTTGACCTGATCGCCATCGGCTGCGGCGCGTTCGACATCTTCCCAAGCAGCATTCTGCTTGCGCAGAGTCTCGATCATTTCATCGACATCGCTATCGGCGATATCGACCACCGGACGCTCTACTTCTGCGCCTTCGATGGACGCCAGCTCGATCTCCGGATACACCTCGAGGATGGCAGTGAACTCAAGATCCTTGCCCGCTTCATTAACGTTGGCCTCAATCTGGGGCCAACCAGCCGGGTTGAGCTTTTCATCGGTGATGGCACGCACATAGCGCTCGCGCATCACTTCGCCCACGACCTCGTTACGTACTTCCTGACCATAGCGCTGGCGAACTACCGACATCGGTACCTTGCCCCTACGGAAGCCGTCGAGACGGACATTCTTGGCGGCATCCTGAAGACGGGCGGCTACGGCCTCGTCGATCTCGGCGGCCGGCACCTGGATGTTGACGCGGCGTTCGATCTGGGAGGTCGTATCGACGGAAACTTGCATGAATAATCCTCTACCGACTGGAGTCGTACTGGAACAATGTAAAACATCAAAGAAAGGATTTTATGAATCCCTTTGAGCACTGGCAAGCGCGAACCCTACCACTATGGGGTCCCTTTTCACTATTACAAGGGCAAAACCATGGCAACATGCGCAAAAAACTGTCGTGATGACGATGCCGGATCATATCGACCATGCCCGACACAGCGCACCCATACAATACGAAACAACGAGAGCAGCCTGCTGGATCAACAACATCCACATGAAAAATCAAAGGCCAGAAGCGAGTAAAGAGATGAGCTCTAGCGAGCCTTGCCAGCAGAACACACCAGCGCACACACATTGACAATAGAGAGCCAAGAAGAGAGAGAAGCAGACAGGAAAGGTCAAGGAAATGGGGTGGATGATGGGGATCGAACCCACGACCACCGGAGCCACAATCCGGGGCTCTACCACTGAGCTACATCCACCACAACCTTGAAGATCTGCCTTGTAGACCTTCAGCCAACCCAGATCAACACCAACACGAGGCCTGGACCAGCAAGTCACTACAAAATCAGTTGCCGCATCGAGTGGGGTGGATGATGGGGATCGAACCCACGACCACCGGAGCCACAATCCGGGGCTCTACCACTGAGCTACATCCACCATATCGATAACAGCCTGCCTGACACCACCGGAAGACCATGGATTGGCCACCACACGACGTGGCGCGCCCAGCAGGACTCGAACCTGCAACCCACGGCTTAGAAGGCCGTTGCTCTATCCGGTTGAGCTATGGGCGCATACTACACAACCGCATGCTTCACCACAATCTTGTCGAAGAATATTCTTCAATACAATCAACAAGTTGTGGTCGGGGTGGAGGGATTCGAACCCCCGACATCCTGCTCCCAAAGCAGGCGCGCTACCAGACTGCGCTACACCCCGTCGGCACAAGTTGCACGGCCCTTGACGCTGCCTTCACAGGTCTTGCCAAGCGCTGCGTATTCTACGGAAATCTGACCCGGCGTCAAGCGGATAGAGAAAATTCCTTGTAAACCCCATGCAACGGCGCAACGCCTACATCTATATGCCAACGCCTTAATTCCGTGTATTGCCATGCTCTACCCTTCGATACCCTAGGACATTCAGCCCCGCATCAAGTAACCCATCAAGCCATGCATGATCCGGAAGCACAAAAGATACTGGAAAGAAGTCATGCAACAAGCCGGTTCCACTGAACGACCCGGCATGCGAAAATCTTTGCGCATTTTTTGTGCCTATCCACTTTTCTTGTGCTGAGGGAAGCCAATGACCGCCCAACTCATCGATGGTAAATCGATAGCCGCCTCTGTTCGCCAGCAAGTTGCCCGCCAAGTGCAGGCACGCCGTGAAGCCGGCGCCAGGGTCCCGGGACTGGCGGTCGTGCTGGTCGGAGAGGACCCCGCTTCCGAGGTCTATGTGCGCAACAAGCACAAGGCATGCGAAGAAGCAGGTCTACACTCCGTCAAGCACACCTTGCCAGCATCCACGACCCAGGCAGAACTGGAGACACTGGTCGACAAGTTGAACGCAGACCCCAGCATTGACGGCATTCTGGTTCAGCTCCCCCTGCCGAACCACCTCGACTCCCGCCCGATCCTCGAACGCATTCTGCCAAGCAAGGATGTAGACGGTTTCCATCCCTATAACCTGGGGCGCCTGGCACAACGCCTGCCCCTACTGCGCCCCTGCACTCCTAAGGGCGTCATGACCCTGCTCCAGCACACTGGGCTCAAGGTGCGCGGCCTCAATGCCACGGTAGTTGGCGCCTCCAACATCGTCGGCCGCCCCATGGCACTCGAATTGATGCTGGCTGGCTGCACCACTACGGTATGTCACCGCTTCACCAGAGACCTCGAACAGCATGTCCGCCGTGCCGAGGTACTGGTCGTCGCTGTAGGCAAGCCAGGCCTGGTGAAGGGCGAGTGGATTCGCGAAGGCGCCATTGTCATCGACGTAGGGATCAACCGACAGGAAGATGGCACCCTGATAGGAGACGTGGACTTTGCCGCCGCCTCAGAGCGCGCCAGCTACATTACCCCCGTACCCGGCGGCGTCGGCCCCATGACTGTCGCCAGCCTGCTGGAGAACACGCTGATGGCGGCAGAACTGCATGATGCCGAGCAGGCCTGATCATCAGCATGAATAACTTGTTCGATTGAACAAGGCGGAACGCATTTCCCGCGCGCAACCTGCCGATTCTCGCGCGCCAGCAGACATATCGTGCTTCCCCGAGGCGTTCGCTGGTGCGGACGCCTCAACACTTTAGTAGAATGAGCAGCCGTTTTTTCTTTTATCGTTACATCCGTTTCTCGCGAGGTCCGCGCCATGAGCGACAAGAAGATGAATGTCGAAAGCTTCAACCTTGACCACACCAAGGTGAAGGCCCCCTATGTCCGCCTGGCCGACATCAAGACTGGCGAGAATGGTGACCGTATCCACAAGTACGATCTGCGCATCTGCCAGCCCAATCGCGAGCACATGGAAATGCCTGCACTCCACTCACTGGAGCACCTGTTGGCCGAGCTATCGCGCAATCACTCCGACAAGGTAGTGGACATCAGCCCCATGGGCTGTCAGACCGGCTTCTATGTCGCCATGATCAACCATGATGACTATGACGATGTCCTTAGCCTGATCGAGAACACCCTCAAGGATGTGCTCACTGCAACAGAAGTGCCCGCCTGTAATGAAGTGCAGTGCGGCTGGGCTGCCAGTCATAGCCTGGAAGGCGCTCAGGCACTAGCAAGGGACCTCCTGGCCAAGCGAAACGAATGGACCCAGGTCTTCGCCTGAGCCCTCACTTCACTTCGTTCAGGAGACCCCTCTCAATATGAAACGCATTGGCATTATTGGCGCCATGGCTCAAGAAGTTGCCATTCTGGCCAGCCAACTGGAAGACGTCACCACTCACACCCATGTCGGCTCCACCTTCCATGTGGGCCGCTTGCATGGAGCAGAGGTGATCCTGCTGCAATCCGGCATTGGCAAAGTGAATGCCGCGATTGGCACGACACTGCTACTCGACACCTATCAGCCAGAAGCCATCATCAACACCGGTTCTGCCGGCGGGTTTGGCGAGGGCTTGAATATTGGCGACATCGTCGTTTCCAGCGAGGTTCGCCATCATGACGTCGATGCTGTGGTATTCGGTTATGAGCATGGCCAGGTACCCAACATGCCGGCTGCCTACCTCCCCGACGAGCGTCTGGTAAAGGTGGCTGCCGAATGCGTCGAGGCCATGGGCGAGGTCAAGGTCACCGAAGGCCTGATCGCCACTGGAGATGTCTTCATGGCCTGCCCGGATCTCGTTGCCCGCACCCGCTCACGCTTCCCGACCATGCTTGCAGCAGAGATGGAAGCTGCCGCCATTGCCCAGACCTGCCATCTCTACGGCTGCCCTTTCGTGGTCATCCGCGCGCTCTCGGACATCGCCGGCCAGGGAGACAACCATTTATCCTTCGAGGATTTCCTCGAACAGGCCGCAGAACATTCCAGTCGCATGGTCAGTGCCATGGTCGCGCGCCTGGCCTCCCCGGTCACCCAGCTCGACACGCCCACCGAACAGGCCTGAGCAGATCCAGACTCGAAATATGATAGCGTCCTGCCATCCCCCTGGACGCTATCATGAAATGGCCAGCCCGGCGGCTTCGCCGCGGTGTCACTGTCCCGCACACCCACCAAACGTGGTATTTTGGTGGCACATTGCTTAGCTTGCCCATGAGGAACGCGCCAATGGCATCTTCCGAGATTCAAAAAACCCGGATCATCAATGAGCTAAAAGGGTTTATCAGAAAACTGCTCCAGGACCCCAAGATTCTCGAAGCTTCACTGGAAATCGCCCGCCGGCACCTGTCCGAAAATGCTGAGGGTGACGTCATGGCCGCCATCGCCAATGAAATATCCGACACCACCAGCATTCATATCCCCGAAAACCCCGAGGATCATTCAGAAGCCGATAGACTGTTTCTGGAGCTGTTGAAAGAAGTCATACAGGAAGAACAGGCTCTTTACTGACAGCCCACCCGAAACAACTGACTTCCCGGTTTATCAGAGCAGCGCATCCAGAACCAACATACCAGGCCAGCACATCATAGAGAGCCATGCCGTGGCCTGTCGGTCGCGGCGCACATGTTGCCATCCATCACTCGCCCTGGCTTCTTTTACTTTACTCATCATTCCGCTGCCGGACTTGCATTTTCCTATCTGAAGTTTCCTCATGGACTATCACCTCACACTTGCTCCTGACATCACCATCAAGTCCCGCTCGGTACGCCGTCACCTGACAAAGTGCCTGGCCCGAAATGTCCGCAATACACTGCGTCGTTCAGAGCCTCAGGCTGTCGTATTGAATCAATGGGATCAGTTGATCGTGCGCCTGCCCCAGACACTCTCTGCCGGCCTACGCGAGATTCTGGAAAAGTCCATGACCCGCATACCGGGAATCCACCGTATCTCCCGGGTAAGAATGTCGGAGTTTGGCGATCTGAACGCTTTGATTGAAGAGGTGGCAGATGAATGGGCGCCACGCATCTCCGGCAACAGCTTTCGGGTGAGCGTCAAGCGCAGCGGCCAGCATGACTTTCGTTCGGTCGACCTGGAACGCCGCCTGGGAGCCGTTCTCCTTGAACGCGCCAATGATGCCCGTGTCAGCCTGACCGCAGCACAAGTCGATGTCCGCCTGCGCATCGACCAGCAAATCGTCATGCAGGAAGACACAAGCTGGCCTGGAGCCGGAGGCTTCCCCATTGGCACTCAAGGCCAGGCTCTGGTACTGATGTCCGGTGGCTTTGACTCACCTGTAGCAGCGTGGAAAATGATGCGACGCGGCATCAAATGCCACTTTCTGCTGTTCCGCTTCGCCGGAGAAGATCAGGAGCGCGCAGTAAGAGCCATTACCCTGCGGTTATGGCAACTGCATGGCGCTTCTCACAATATCACCTTCACCACAGTGCCTTTCGAAGACGTCATCGATACCATTCGCCGTGATGTTCCCGACGGCCTGATGGGTGTCGTGCTGAAACGCTTGATGATGCGTGCAGCCGAAAGGGTTGCCATACGCGCCCGCCTGCCCGTGCTGGTCACGGGTGAAGCCATCGGCCAGGTATCAAGCCAGACGCTGGCCAACCTGAGCCTGATCGATGGGGCCTGTCGCTTGCCGATCCTGCGTCCCTTGCTGACGGATGACAAGCAGGACATCATCGATATCGCAAGACACATTGAAACAGCTGAGCTATCCGAGGTAATGCCTGAATATTGCGCCGTCATTTCACGCAAACCTCACGTCAAAGCGCCCTGGCCACTAGTGGAAGCCGCAGAAGCCGCCTTGCCAGAGGATCTACTCGACAGGGCCATTGCCAATCTGCATCGTTGTGCCGTTGACGCCCCTATGGAACCAGATGACGCACAGGGCTCCACTGAGATCGACACCATCAGCTTTGCCAAACTGCATGAACTGAGCGAACCAAGACCTCAAGTCATTGATATCCGTGCCCCGGATCAGGCAGAAACCAATCCGCTGCAACTCGATGACTGGGATATACGGCATATCCCCTTCTACGAGCTTGCCTCGCAAGGTAGCCAGCTTGATCCGCAAGGCTCTTATGTCCTGTACTGCGATCAGGGCATCATGAGCCGCCTGCAGGCACTACATCTCAAGAGCCAGGGCTTCGACCATGTTGCCGTGCTGAGCAGCAAGCCGAACCAGGCCTGAGGTCATCACCGATACGGAGGATCCAGCGTTTCCCTGAAGCTGGATCCTAGCTACAATCGTCGCCTATTTTTAACGGGATATTTGTACTGCCATGTCCAACGCCACACCTGCCTCGCGCAAGATCCTGGTCACCAGTGCCCTGCCCTACGCCAACGGTGCCATCCACCTGGGTCATCTGCTGGAATACATCCAGACCGACATCTGGGTGCGCTTCCAGAAGAGCCGCGGCCACCAGTGCCATTATGTGTGTGCTGACGACGCCCATGGTACTGCCATCATGCTGCGGGCCGAACAGGAAGGCATTACCCCCGAAGAACTGATCAACCGCGTATCGCAGGAACATCAACGCGATTTTTCCCGTTTTGGCGTGGCGTTCGACAACTACCATTCGACCCATTCCGAGGAAAATCGCTACTTCAGTGAATTAATCTACAAGCGCCTGCGCGACAAGGGGCATATTGCCACCCGTGACATCGAGCAGATGTACGATCCGGTCAAGGGATTGTTTCTGGCTGATCGTTTTATCAAAGGCACCTGCCCAAAATGTCATACCGCAGATCAATACGGCGATAACTGTGAAGCCTGTGGTGCCACCTACACGCCAGCGGATCTTATTGACCCGGTATCCGCCATTTCCGGAGCTACGCCTGAGGTCCGCAGTTCCACCCATTATTTCTTCAAGTTGCCGGACTTCGCTGACTTCCTGAAATCCTGGATCGATGATGGACACGTGCAGCCCCAGATTCGCAACAAGCTGATGGAGTGGTTCGAGTCCGGTTTCAATGAATGGGATATTTCCCGTGATGCCCCTTACTTCGGCTTCGAGATTCCCGATGCTCCAGGCAAGTACTTTTATGTCTGGCTGGACGCCCCCATCGGCTATCTGGCCAGCTTCAAGAACCTGTGCGAACGAGAGGGTCTAGATTTCGACAGCTATTGGCGCAAGGACTCTGATGCCGAGGTCTACCACTTCATCGGCAAGGATATCGTCTATTTCCATGCCCTGTTCTGGCCGGCCATGCTGCATGGTGCCGACATGCGCACTCCCAGCGCCGTGAACTGCCATGGTTTCGTGACCGTCAACGGCGCCAAGATGTCCAAGTCCCGCGGCACCTTCATCAAGGCAGAAACCTACGCTGAACACCTCAATCCGGAGTACCTGCGTTATTACTTCGCAGCCAAGCTTGGCAGCCGCGTGGATGATCTTGACCTCAACCTCGAGGACTTCGCCCAACGCGTCAATTCCGACCTGGTAGGAAAGGTCGTCAATATCGCCAGCCGCTGCGCCGGCTTCGTCAAGAAGCTCGGCGGTGGCCGTCTTTCCGCTCAGTGCACCGAACCGCAGATGCGCGAACGCTTCATTGCGGCCGGCGAGGAAATCGCGAGCTACTATGAAGACAGGGAATTCGCCCGCGCCATGCGCTTGATCATGGAACTGGCCGACGAGGCCAATACCTATATTGCCGACAAGGCTCCCTGGGCCCTGGCCAAGGAAGATGGTCGCGAACAAGAAGTGCTGGACATCTGCTCCATGGGCATCAACCTGTTCCGCCAGTTGATGGTCTATCTGGCCCCCGTGGTTCCGGCCATGGCCGAACAGACGGCCAGCTTCCTGAAGCTTGACTCTCTGGACTGGAGCAGTCGCGAACAATGGCTGCTCGACCATGAGATCGCCAAGTTCAAGCCACTGATGACCCGCGTCGAGACGGATCGTATCAATGCCATGATCGAAGCATCGAAGGAGGACCTGGTGGAAGAACAGAAGCTCAAGGAGGCACCCAAGGGCCCCTTGGCAGATGAACCCATTGCCGAACAGATCACCTTTGACGACTTTGCCAAGGTCGACCTGCGCATTGCACGCATTGCAAAGGCAGAGTATGTGGAAGGTGCCGACAAGCTGCTCAAGCTGACGCTGGACCTTGGCGGTGAAACTCGCCAGGTGTTTGCCGGCATCCGCCGGGCCTATGCTCCTGAAGCACTGGAAGGCAAGCTGACCGTGATGGTTGCCAACCTGGCACCGCGCAAGATGCGCTTCGGCATGTCAGAAGGCATGGTCCTGGCTGCTGGCGACAATGATGGTATCTATCTACTGGAACCCCATAGCGGCGCCAAGCCGGGCCAGCGCGTCAGCTAAGCCAACCGTGATGAATCAGCACGCCCTGATCGAGACCATCGATGCCACCTTGCCGCAAACCCAATGCGGCAAGTGTGGACATGCTGGCTGCCGCCCCTACGCCGAAGCCATCGCTGCCGGAGACCCCATCAATCGCTGCCCGCCCGGTGGAGAAACCACCATCGTGCGGCTTGCCGAACTCACCAACCGCGCCATCCTGCCACTCGAACAACCCGCTCAGTCACCGCTGACAGCGTGGATACGTGAAGACGAATGTATTGGTTGTACCAAGTGCATTCAGGCCTGCCCTGTCGATGCCATTCTCGGGGCAGCCAAGCATATGCATACGGTCATCACTAACGAGTGCACTGGCTGTGAACTGTGTATCGCGCCTTGCCCGGTTGACTGTATCGACCTGTTGCCACACCCCGGCTGGCAAGCGGCCAACGACGATGCCGAGCGCCAGGCGTATCTCGCCCAGCGCGCGAGCACTGCCCGTCAGCGCTTCCTGGCGCGCAATGAGCGACTGGTCCGCCAGACAGAAGAACGCCGTCAACGTCGCGCCAGACGCCTGGCAAGTCGAAATACCCGCCAGGGCATGGACAAAGATGCACATGCGCGCACAGATCAGAGCACTGTTCAACCAGCGCATGTATCGAGTGTGCCACCTAGCAGCCTGCGTACCAAGCGCGTCAGCTTGCTCGCCAATCTCAAACGCGTGACCCGACAGCAGCAGCAGGATGGGCTTACGGATGCTCAAGGCGCCGAACTGGAGCGGCGCGCAACCGAGTTGCGCGCACGCCTCGCCGATATCGATCAGCAGTTGAGCAATACCAACGCAACACGGCCCGATCCAGGCGAGCGTCAGCGCCGTTTTGCTGTCAGTGCGGCGGAACAGTCACTGCGTCGGGCCCAGCAGCAACTTGCCCACGCTGAGCGGCAGGACGACCCGGTGGTCATCGCCAATGCGCAACAGCAGCTCGAACAGGCCAAACAGATACTTGCCGATGCCCGTGCCGCCCAATCGTCCTGATGCCCATCTGGCCATACGAGCCCACCGAGGCGGTAATGATATAATCGGCACTGATGACGCTACAGGGCCTTGTAGCGTCCCGGCAGCACCTCAGACACCGGGACGACGCACCCCTTGTCCTTACTTCTGATACCGGCTCACTCATGAATGCCCAGATACGTCTCGAAATCTTCACGCGCCTACGCGAACATAACCCCGAGCCCACTACCGAACTGAACTGGTCCACGCCCTTCGAGTTACTGGCGGCGGTGCTGTTATCCGCCCAGGCCACTGATGTGGGCGTCAACAAGGCAACTGCCCGCCTGTTCCCGGTAGCCAATACGCCACAAGGAATCATCGACCTGGGTATCGGTGGTCTCAAAGAGCACATCAAGACCATTGGCCTGTTCAATACCAAGGCCGAAAACCTCATGAAGACCTGTCATCTTCTACTGGAACGCCACAATGGCGAGGTTCCCCAGACACGCACTGCCCTGGAAGCCTTGCCAGGAGTCGGACGCAAGACAGCCAACGTGGTGCTCAACACTGCATTCGGCCAGCCTACCATCGCCGTCGACACACATATCTTTCGTGTATCCAACCGTACCGGCATTGCCAAGGGCAAGGACGTTGTGGAAGTGGAGCAAAAGTTGCTGCGTCACGTTCCCAAGGAATTCAAAAAGGACGCTCACCACTGGCTGATTCTGCATGGCCGCTACACCTGCGTGGCTCGCAAGCCCCGTTGCGGGAGTTGCGTCATTGAGGATCTGTGCGAGTTCAAGGACAAGACCGAGCTCTAGATGCTGCCACTCATGCCATGGTTGTCATGCCAAAGTGGTAACGCCCTTGTCCTGCCAAGCCGTTAGGCTAAAGGCATTCTCTCGACATGAGCATTTAGCGATGCAGGACGCGGCACACGAACTCCTGATTCCTCTCGCCATGGCAGCCAGCTTCGGCGCTTTCACGGGCTCCCTGTTTCGTCTTACAGGCCGTCCAGGAAGCCAGCGCCCACTGATGTTTCCGATCCTTGGCCTGCTGGGCGGCATCACGGCCTTCATGATTCACCGAGTGCTGGTATGGACTTTCGATGCTCCTGTCTGGCTCTTGCCCATTCTGGTGGTACTGCAAGTCTGGCTATGGCTAGGCCCCTTGGGCCCCAAGATCGCACAACCTTCCAGGACTCCAGACAACGACCATTGATCGTCAGCACGCATACGTCAGACGCCACCGTTTCGGTGGCGCCTGATTCGTACTTGATCGATTCAACATGCACCTGCCCTGAGGTATCACTGGGCTCTGCACCATATTTATCTGGCATCCGTCATCGCCTTGAGGGGCACGGCGCTCCACAAGGTGCACAGGCCGAAGCGTCACGCTGGTTCAAGGACGCCTTGGCATGCCCATCCCCCATATTGAAAGCAAAGGTCGGACTGTGCAGGTGATCCATCATGATCAGCACCAGAGCTGCCAGCAGGATGCCGAGCACTCGGTGACGTTTATACATGCCTTTCATGGGGCTTCCTCACCGTCATCAATTGGCCAGGCGGAAAAATGGGCGCAGGCGAATGCCGATCAGTGAACCGGCAAAAGCACAGGCGAACCATATCCACGCGTGCAGGCTACCCGATGCCAACCCTGAGAACAGAGCCCCGATATTGCAGCCGAACCCCAGACGCGCGCCGTAGCCCAGCAGCAGGCCGCCACCGATAGCCGCAATGAACTGGCGAGCGACCAAGGGCTGATTGCTGGCAGCATTGAACTTGTTGGCCATGCCAGCGGCCCACATGGCCCCCAACAACAGGCCAAAATTCATCACCGAAGTGATGTTGACCAGCACCGAATCCGACAACGCCATGGCGGGATAATCCCAGGTCCAGAACTCGAACTGGCTCATGTCCACGCCCAGCGCCTGCAATACCTTGGCCCCCCACAGATTGAAGGCAAAGGTGATCCCCCATGGCGCCCCACCGATGGCCAGTGTTGCCGCATTGCCCAACGCCAGCACCACAATCGCCCAGACAAAAGGCCAGCGCCCCGTCAGCAAAGTGCGCCATACACCACCCTCCGCTGGCATCATGCGCAACTCGCCATGTTCGACATTGCCATGAGCACGCCGCTCGACACGATTGACCCACAACAGCACCAGTCCCAGACCGAGCCATTGCACAGCGATGGCACCGGGAACCCCCATGAGTGTGATGAGATTCACCGGATCAAAGCCTGGCAAATCCAGCCACCAGGGAAGATGAATGGAACCCAGCACCGCACCAATGATGAAAAACAGCAGCGTCACCATCATGCGAATGTTGCCCGCACCTACAGTGAAGAGCGTACCGGAGCCACATCCACCACCGAGCTGCATACCGATGCCAAACATGAAGGACCCTACGACAAGGGATACTCCAATAGGAGCCACAGCTCCGGTCATGCCCGGGTGACCACTACCCAGCAGCGGAATCATGATCAGAGAAGCCAGGGCAAACAACATCAACTGAGCACGCATTCCAGCACCACGCTTGGTGGTCACCAGATTGCGCCAGCCGGCGGTGAAGCCAAAGGCGCCATGGTAAAGAGCTACGCCAAGCACAATGCCTACCGCGAACAGAGCAACGAGGAATGGTGCGGTTTCAAGCCAGATCAACCCACCCAGAACCAGCATTCCCACCAATGCCACGCCCACGACAAAGGTATCGACTACCGGGCGCTCCGCCGTTGTCATTACAGAAGATGACTGAGTCATGAGATCCAAGGCCCTTTTGCTTACTCTTTACCAACGCCAAGCGCGTCCAATATCTTGCCCAGGCCTTTCTTGGCCACGACAAGGGGGCGGCTATCATCCTGAGTCCATTCGACCATGGAGCCATCATAGAGAGCGACATTGTCAAAACCGGCAATTTCACTCAGCACGAACCAGTCAGTAGACGCCCAGTGTCCCGTGTTGCAGAAGGACACGGTCGGCTGGCTGGGATCCAGGCCTGCAGCCTGAATACGCGCTTCAACCTCCGCGGTATTCAGATGCCAGGCACCATCATCACCGGAGAGAAAATCTTGATTAGGGAGATTGAGTGCATCCGGGATGGTACCTGGCGCCTTGGCATCCGGAGCCTGGGTCCGGCCGGCAAAGAAATCCTGTGGACGAGCATCCACCAATTGCTCTCCTGCTTCACGGGCAGCCACGACATCGTCGGTAGTGGCAATCAATGACTCGTCCAGCTTGCCTTCGAAGCGTACTGGATCACGATATTCCGCCTCCCCACTGGCCACTTCCAGGCCGGCCTCCTGCCAGCCGGCAAAACCGCCATCAAGAATCGCCACCTCATCGTGACTGAGAACCTTGAAGGTCCAGTAGATCCGGGCAGCACTACCGAAGTCGGTAGGCCCAGTACCTGCAGGTACAATCACGACCGTATCGTCATTGCCAATCCCCAGGCCACCGATGAGGCGCTCCAAGCTCGACACGGGAGGCAGCATTCCGACCACGCCATCACGGGTTTCACGCCAGCCATCTTCACTGTAGTTGGAATAGATACTGCCGGGGATATGGGCCGCTTCATAATCAGAGCGGTCACCACCATCATCCACACTTGAGCGAACATCAAGTACCACTAGCCCCTCATCGCCCAGGTGATCATTCAGCCACTCGGGACTGACCAAAGGTTCCACATTGCCGGCATATGCCTGACTGGTGGCCACCAGGGCACCTGCCAATATCAGTGACCTCAGCATAATCTTGACCCCTTTGCCTGGTTATTCATGCATCTATTATGCTGCTGATTCCCATAAACTCAACGACAGCGCCCCATTGATGCGTCACCAATAAGCAACGCCCCCATGCTCGTGGAGCATGGGGGCGTGATCGGCGCTTCGAACAGTCTATCGCTCAGAGAACATATCGTCGCCTATCTCATCGATGAAGCGTTCGGCCTTCTGCCGCATCAGTTCATCGCAGGCATCACGAGAAGACAGCATATCCGAGCGTTCGAAACGGTATTCCAAGGTCTCTTCGGATTCACCGTCTGCCAGCGTCTTGCGGATAATGCCGCTCACCCGATACTGCCCACCCTGCTGTTGCGGCAGGGAGATGATCAGATAACCACGGTATTCATGCTCTACTCCCGTGGCTTCAGTTTCTGAGTGACGCTCACCACCCTTGAACAAACCACCCAGCAGTTTCTTCAACATGAGCGATACCTCCCTGCCAAAAACAGTCAGTCCTGACGGCGCCCTTTACCTGCCGCAATACGCAGTCGCAAGGAATTGAGCTTGATGAAGCCTTCGGCATCCTTCTGATTGTAAGCACCTTGGTCGTCCTCGAAAGTCGCGATGGACTCATCGAACAAGGAAGCATTCGAACGACGGCCGGCCACACTGGCATTACCCTTGTACAACTTCATGCGTACTACGCCAGAGACATTCTTCTGGGTTTCATCGATGGCAGCCTGCAACATGCGGCGCTCCGGGCTCCACCAATAGCCGTTGTAGATGACTTCGGCATATTTCGGCATCAACTGATCTTTCAAGTGTGCCTCTTCACGATCCAGAGTGATGGACTCGATGGCACGATGGGCGCGAAGCATGATGCTGCCCCCTGGGGTTTCGTAGCAGCCACGAGACTTCATGCCCACATAACGGTTCTCGACGATATCGAGGCGGCCGATACCGTTGGCACCCCCAAGCTCATTGAGCTTGGCCAGCACTTCATGGGGCTTCATCGGCACGCCGTCAAGGGCAACGATGTCCCCTCTCTCGTAGGTCAGTTCCACGTAGGTCGGAGCATCCGGGGCTGCTTCCGGAGATACGCTCCAGCGCCACATGTCTTCTTCGGCCTCTGCCCACGGATCCTCGAGGATGCCGCCTTCATAGGAAATGTGCAGCAGGTTGGCGTCCATGGAATATGGCGACTTCTTCTTCTTGGAGAAGTCCACTGGAATATCGTGCTGCTGACAGTATGCCATCAGCTTCTCGCGCGAATTCAGATCCCACTCGCGCCATGGTGCGATAACCTTGACCCCCGGCTTGAGGGCATAGGCGCCCAGCTCGAAACGTACCTGATCATTGCCCTTACCGGTCGCGCCATGGGAGATGGCATCGGCCCCTGTCTGGTTGGCAATTTCGATAAGGCGACGTGCAATCAGCGGGCGCGCAATAGAGGTACCCAGCAGGTACTCACCTTCATAGATGGTGTTGGCACGGAACATCGGATATACATAGTCACGCACAAACTCTTCGCGCAGATCTTCGATGTAGATCTCTTTCACGCCCAGGGCCTCGGCCTTGGCACGTGCTGGCTCGACCTCTTCCCCCTGGCCGATATCAGCAGTAAAGGTCACCACCTCACAGTCGTATGTTTCCTGCAACCATTTGACGATCACGGAGGTGTCCAGACCACCGGAATAGGCGAGCACGACCTTCTTGACATCGGACATGCGAGCGGCTCCTTCTTATTGAGGGGAAATGTGAGGGGTCAAACATGGTGGGCGTCAGAGGACGCCGACAGAGAGGCGATTATAGCGCGCCAGGCGCGCCACGAATACCATCAACGGGACGCCGCGTCCCTAAGCTGCTAGACTTTCGCCACTTTCGTCCCAGTATTCAGCATTCATCCGTATATATCCCAAGGAGAGGTGCATGAGCGAGCTGATTGCCCGCGAACTCATGGCTCAACGCTTTCGCAGCTTCCTGCCAGTAGTGGTAGATATCGAAACGGGTGGTTTCGATCCGCACAAGGACGCCCTGCTGGAAATTGCTGCCGTGACGCTGACCATGGATCCCGAGGGCAACCTGCTGCCCGATGCGACCTATGCCTATCACGTGACACCTTTTACAGGTGCCAATGTCGAACAGTCAGCACTGGACTTCACCGGCATCCGCCTTGATGACCCACTGCGTCAACAGGTTGCTGTCAGCGAAGATGAAGCCCTAGGCGAGATTTTTCGCCCTATCCGCAAAGCCGTGAAAGCCCACGGCTGCACTAGAGCCATTCTGGTTGGGCACAACTCTGCCTTCGACCATGGCTTTCTCAATGCCGCTGCAAGCCGTTGTGATATCAAGCGCAATCCTTTCCACCCATTTTCCAGCTTCGATACCGCTTCCCTGGCAGGGCTGGTCTATGGGCAGACTGTTCTGGCCCGGGCCTGTCGGGCCGCTGGCATCGAATTCGACAACAGCTCCGCCCACTCTGCCCGCTACGATACCGAACGTACCGCCGAACTGTTCTGCGCCATGGTCAACCGCTACAAGGACCTGGGCGGCTGGCGACTGGCCCTGCAGGAGCAAGGCTTCGAGGACGACGATTGAATCAACACGGTACTCTCCGTGATGAATACCTCTGAATGCACAAGGCCCTGCCGGATAACCGGCAGGGCCTTGTCTCAGACAGGCATCGGGCAAACTGTCAGGCCTGTCCTTCTTCCTGCTGGCGGGCACGCTCGGCAGCCTGCTTGATCAGCGGCTCAAGTTCGCCATTGCCATGCATCTCAAGGACAATGTCACAACCGCCAACCAGTTCTCCTTCGACCCACAACTGCGGGAAAGTCGGCCAGTTGGCATACTTGGGCAGCTCGGCGCGAATATCCGGATTGTCCAGGATATTGACGAAAGCGAAACGCTCACCACAGGACATCAGAGCCTGAACGGTACGCGCAGAGAAGCCGCATTGCGGCAGCTGCGGAGATCCCTTCATGTAGATAAGAATCGGGTTCTCGCTGATCTGGCGCTGAATGTTCTCGAGAGTAGTGCTCATCACGGCTCCTTGATAAATAGTGCTTTACAGTAACGCTGAGGCATTACCTGTGACATGGGGCCACTTGCCCTGATTTCAAGAGCAAGTCTTCAAGGACAAAGAGGTTGCATGAATCTGACCTTGACCATATCCGACAATATTACTCAACTTTATTGTTGCGCGCATTGTACGTCCATAGCGCACATTGCGCATCATTGAAGGCCTGTCATAGGATGGTTTCTTTTTTTCCGCTGGAGAGCAGTCATGGGCCCACGCCACTTCCTGACGCTTCTGGACCTGAGTCCCGAAGAACTGCGTTATCTGATTCAACGCGCAATCACCATCAAGAACGGCCTCAAGGCTCATGGCCCGACCTACACTCCGTTCACCAACCGCACCATGGCCATGATCTTCGAGAAATCATCCACTCGCACGCGAGTCTCCTTCGAGACAGGCATGGCGCAGTTCGGTGGGCATGCGCTGTTTCTGTCCCCCCGAGATACTCAGCTCGGCCGGGGGGAACCCATTTCCGATACCGCGCGAGTATTATCGGAAATGGTCGATATCGTCATGATCCGCACCTTCTCCCATACGGGGCTGGAAGAATTTGCTGCTGCCAGCTCCGTGCCTGTCATCAATGCCCTGACGGATGATTATCACCCCTGCCAACTGTTGGCCGACGTGATGACCTGGACCGAACTGCGCGGTAGCGTTCGCGGGCGCACGGCTGTCTGGGTCGGTGATGGCAACAACATGTGCCACTCCTGGATAAATGCTGCACGCCAGTTTGATTTCAACCTGCGAGTCTGCTGCCCGGAAGGTTATGAGCCTCGAGCAGACATCATGGCTGCAGCAGGAGACCACGTCACCCTGATGCGTGACCCCATGGCAGCCGCTCAAGGGGCAGACCTGATCACGACGGATGTATGGGCATCCATGGGCCAGGAAGAAGAACAGGCTAAGCGCGAGGCAGACTTTACCGGCTTCCAGGTCACAGAATCCATGCTCGATATCGCTGCCGATGACGTGCTGTTCCTGCACTGCTTGCCAGCTCACCGAGGAGAAGAAATCAGCACGACTCTGCTTGACGATCCACGCGCAGTCGTCTGGCAGGAAGCAGGTAACCGCCTCCACGCCCAGAAAGCATTGATCGAGTTTCTATTGCTGGGACAAGTCAGCCATTGATCGCAGCTTCCCCCATGAACGGGAAAGGCCCGCCATGATGGCGGGCCTTTCCCGTTCATGGGGGAAACGTGACCGTTAGCCTGGCGGAAGTGGCTCGCTGTCCGAAGAATCCCTGAACACTTGTGCCCTCTCCTGCACCGCTCTCTCCTTCCATCATATCCCTCGTTCCTTCCCCTGCTTCTTCAGCCTTCTCCTTGTCTTCTTTCTTGAAGTCCTCACCATTTTTCCTGCTCGACTGCCCTATACAGCACAACTTACATCATTTTTAGTCCTTTTCTTACAAATAGAATCAGAATTTACACAATTGAACTGCAGCTAAACATATTGAAACAATAAGAACATTCCGCACAACAATGAGATTAAGGATGTTTCATTATGGAGCAAAAGACACAAAGAAGGTCGAAGGCAAGCTATGAAGGCAGGCGACGTCAGGCCTCTGTGATCATCGTGGATGACCATCCTATGATCCGCATGGCCGCTGCCATCACACTGGAACGCTCAGGCATGAATGTCGTGGCAGAAGCAGACAACGGCGTGGACGCTATCCAGCTGACAAAACAGCTCACCCCAGACGTCATGATCCTCGATATTGGCATCCCCAATCTGGACGGGCTGACTGTCATCAAGCGTACCAAGGCCCTGGACAACCCTCCCGGCATTCTGGTGCTGACTTCATTCGACGGAGATGTTTATGCCCGTAGATGCCACAAGGCCGGGGCTTCGGGCTTCATCAACAAGAGCCTGGACATGTCTGCACTTGTCCGAGGCGTGCAATGCATTGTCGATGGATATACGTTCTTTCCCAGTTCCGTTACCTCAGAAAAATACGAACAGATCAACGATGACGAAGATGTCGCCGACAAGCTTTCCAATCGTGAGTTGATCGTCCTGCAGCAACTACTCAAGGGAATGAGCAACAAGGAAATCTCTGACTTGATGCTGCTTAGCAACAAGACCATAAGCACCTACAAACAGAGAATCTTCGAAAAGCTCAATGTCAGTAACATCATTGACCTTGCTGATGTCGCCAAACGACATAACCTGTACGACGGCATGACCAAGTAATCAGGCAATCTCAATGAGGATTCTAGAAGTAAGCGGGCAGCACTGGCTGCCCGCTTACCTTTCCTGGCGCCACTTCATTTTCCAGGCATCCCTTCAATCCGATGACAACGCTATCTAGCCGCTTCTATCACGATAGGTCATCAGACACGTTTGGTTAGAGCCTAGAGGGGAATCCCTCCATGAGTCAGAGCAACAGGATCCAGCAGACGCTCCAGCTCATCACGGGAAAGTTCCGTTTCCTCCAATGCGACATCGATGATAGGACGCCTCGCCTGATACGCTTTCTTGGCGATAGCTGCAGCAGCATTGTAGCCAATGACCGAATTCAAGGCGGTTACCAGAATCGGGTTACGGGCCAGAGGGCCTTGCAATTGATCTTCACGTACACGAAACGAGGCAATCGCCTTGTCAGCCAGCAAACGCGAGGTATTGGACATCAGCCTGATCGCGGTAAGCAGGTTACTGGCCACTAGTGGCAACATGACATTGAGCTGAAAATTACCGCTTTGCCCTGCCACGGTCACCGCCATATCCAGCCCGATCACCTGAGCAGCAGCCTGAGCAGCAGATTCTGGAATGACAGGATTTACCTTACCAGGCATGATCGAACTCCCTGGTTGCAGAGCCTCCAGTTCAATCTCGCCAAGGCCCGCCAGAGGTCCAGAATTCATCCAGCGCAGATCATTGGCGATCTTCATGACCACGCAGGCCAGCCCGCGCAACTGCCCTGATAGCTCTACCGCAGCATCCTGCGACCCTAGACTTGCGAAGAAACTGTCGTTGGGTACGAGAGGCAAGCCAGTCTGGCGCGACAGGGCAGTGGACATGCGAGTGGCAAATTCCGGGTGTGCATTGATGCCCGTTCCCACTGCTGTTCCTCCCTGGGCCAGTCGGCATAACCGCACAAGTGCACTGTCCAGGCGCTCAATGGCTTGTCCCACCTGGCTCGCCCACCCATCCAACTCCTGACTCAAACGCAGGGGCATGGCATCCATCAGGTGTGTACGGCCAGTCTTGACCACCCCCCCGACCTCCTGCGCCTTGGTCTCGATCACTGCTCGCAAGTGTTCCAGGGTTGGCTTCAGAACATTGACAACTTCCAGAGCCGCAGACAAATGCAGTGCTGTAGGAATCACGTCATTGCTCGACTGCCCCATGTTCACATGATCGTTGGGGCTCACTTCGAGACTATCGGTCGAGGCCAGGTGGGCGATCACCTCATTGACATTCATGTTACTGGAAGTACCGGAACCGGTCTGAAACACATCGATGGGAAACTGATCATCATGGGCCCCTGCGATGATCGCATCGGCTGCTGAGACGATAGCTTGGCAACGTGCTTCATCAAGTAGACCAAGATCGTGATTCACCTCAGCCGCAGCTCGCTTGATCCGAGCAATCGCATGAATGAAAGGCGCAGGCATGGGCTGGCCAGAGACAGGAAAGTTATTGACCGCACGCTGGGTCTGAGCGCCATATAGAGCACCTGCTGGCACCTCCAACTCCCCCATGCTATCGCGCTCTATACGAGAGTGATGCATTGGAACCTCCATTGGTGAACATAGCGACATCTCCTTTCACAATGGCAACTCCCTCTTCCCATGACAAGCATCACGACAATGGCGAGTATCGTGGTCATTCAAGGTATGCATTACAGCTTTCCAGGGCATGCGTCACAACTTCGTCATGCTCCGGATCTATGCTGGCAATTCCTTTACCACACACTTCTTGCTGCATCGCACAAAAACGTTGCAGCGCATAAATCGCAATGCTATTGTGCACTGCAACAGAAGTCGAAATGTGAGCAGAAGGCTCCGGCCCTGGTGGGCAATGCCTTCAAGCGATAGAGATAAACGCAACATCTACCCATTAGCAGGAGACATCACCATGGTCCGTACATTCGACGCCAAGGCCCTATTCAACAACGAGCAGCTGGAAGAACTGTTTTTCGCGCCAGCTCGCGCCTATGCCACTCTGTCCGTCGACTTTGCCGAAAAGCTGACCAATGCTCAGCTTGATGCTGCCAAGGCCTACACTGAGACCGGCCTGGCCCAGGTTCGTGCCTTCACCGCCGTCAAGGACGTCGAAGGTCTGCGTTCCTACATGGAAGGCCAGCAGAAAGTCGCCAAGGATCTGACAGATCGCATGAAGGGCGATGCCGAAAAGGTCGTCGCTCTGCAGCGGGACTTTGTGGCAGAAAGCCAGAAACTGGCCGAAGCCAACGTCAAGAAGGCCAGCGATACCGCTACCAAGGCTAGCACTGCACAATAAAACATGTGCTGAAACTAGCGAGATAATCAAAACCGGCTTTCGATCCCCATCGGAAGCCGGTTTTGTATTAGGCTGTCATGGCACAGGGCATAAAAAAGGAGCGATTCCGGCAAGATCCAGTGCTTGCGGAATCAACAAACCCAGTTTGTCATGAGGGATACGGAGATGACCCAGCTACCCAGCCGCTACTTGCCGCTTACGGCCTTGGCGACTTTAGCGATCGCTCTTGCAGGTTGCCAGAGCATCATTCCAACCGATAGAGGCCAGGGCCCCGATGTGGTTGACATTGGCCAGCCGGAGCCAAGCCAACCAACCCCAGCAGAGAAACCCACCACCCCACCTCCCGTACAACGTGTCAGCCGCACGGTAGCATTCGATCCAGCAATGTATGCGCAGTTGCCCAAAACGGGTACTGCTGTGGTGACTGGCCGTTTGACGCTCAACACCAGCAACGGGGTTGTCATCGGTTCACAACAGGGTGTTTCTGTGGCCCCTGTTACTCCCTACTCTGCAGAGGCCGTTGAGCAGGCTCTGGCAGGCAAGACGGTCGAGCGCGCCGACCCCCGGGCCCAGGAGTACACCCATAGCACCCGCACTAATGCAAACGGCTACTTCATACTCAGCAACCTGCCGCCCGGCCACTTCTATGTCTCCGGTATCGTGGAAAACCCCAGCACTGGCGAACGCGAGATTGTCATCAAGGAAGCAACTCTGAGCAACGACCGTACAACAGAAGTTGAACTGACTCGCTAGACCTTCAGCGCGACTCCATCCTGGCCGTTTTACCAGCCCAGTGCATTCTTGACGAAGGGTATCGTCAGTTTGCGCTGGGCGGAGAGTGACGCACTATCAAGAACATCCAGGCAGCGCAGTATATCTCCCAGTTGCCGAGGTCCTCGATGCAGAATATAACGGGCCACTTCATCAGGCAGTTGCATGCCACGCAAGGATGCCCGCAACTGCAGGGCTCCCAGGCGCTCTTCGTCTCCCGGCAGCCCCATATGGAAGGTCACCCCCCAGGTCAGGCGTGATGCCAGATCGGCCAGTTGCACGTCAAGCTGGCGGGGCGGCCTGTCGGCCGCAATCACCAAGCGCTTTCCGCTGTCACGAAGCCGGTTGAAAGCATGGAACAGCGCTTCTTCCCAGCGCTTCCGCCCTACAACGCGTTCCAGATCATCAATGGCCAGCAGGTCAAGGCGTTCCACGTCTTCCAGCATCAGCGGCGGGAAATGCCCTAGCTCCTCAAGTGGTAAATACAACGTGCGCAGATCGCGAGCCGAAGCCTGATGACAGGCCGCCTGCAGCAGGTGACTACGCCCTACTCCGGGTGGTCCCCATAGATACAGAAATGGCTCCCCATCCGCGTCAAACTGATGCAGCAAGCGCCCGACCAACGGCTCGCTGGCACCAGGGTAAAAATTGCTGAAGGTGGCATCGTCACGCAGACCGAGCCCCAATGGCAGTTGTGAGGGCGCACGCCTCATGAAGGTTCCTCGTTGTCTCCCCTTGAAGGGGGAATCTCCTCTGACTGGTGCGACTCCTTGGCACCGATCTTTCCTGAACTATCATACAGAGAAGATTTTTTATAATTTTCATGCAGATAACGCAATACTACCATGACCACAGCCGCGACAGGCAAAGCCAGCAACACACCAGTAAACCCAGCCAGCTGCCCTCCCGCGAGAACAGCGAAGATGACAGCCACCGGATGCAAGCCAATCTTATCGCCCAGCAACTTCGGTTGCAGGACCACACTTTCGACAAGCTGTCCGAAACCGAACACACCCAGCACAGCCAACAGCATCAGTGGATCATGAAACTGGAAGAATGCCACAAGACCCGCCACCGTGATGCCAACGATCACGCCAAGATAGGGCACAATACTGGCCAGCCCCGAAAGCAGGCCGATCAACAGGCCAAAACGAATGCCGAAGAGCGTCAAGCCAATAGCATAGATCACACCCAGGCACAGCATCACGATCAGCTGTCCGCGCAGGAAGGACGACAGCACCTCGTCGCACTCCCGGCTCAAGCGGACAGCAGCGGGCTCCCAACGGCGTGGCAAGGAGTCGCGCAGCTTGGCCACAAGGCGGTCCCAATCAAGTAACAGATAGAAAGTGACCACTGGAATCAAGGCCAGATTCCCTATCCAGGCAACCAGCGCCAGGCTGGAGCGGGAAACCTGAGCCAATACCGTCGCAGCCACGGTGCTGGTCTCCTTCCAGTTGGATACCAATGCCTCTTTCATTTGATCGAAATCGGTATTCAGATCGAGACCCGTCAGCGATTGCAACTTGGGCAGTACACTTTCCTGCACCCAGTTCAGTATGGAGGGAATGGCTTCAGCCAACTGCCCGACCTGACGTCCGAGGGCGGGCACGACCAGCAGCAACGTCAAGCAGATGAGAAAGGTCAGCAGGACAAATACCACCGTGACCGACAAGCGCCGGGACAACCCCCAGACTTCCAGACGATCAGCAATCGGATCCCCCAGATAAGCCAGCACCGCGCTGATGAAAAAGGGAGCCAGAACCGGCTCTATACTGGCGAAAAACCATAGCGCGATGGCCACTACGACCGCGACGACCCACCATTGCCTACGCATTCTGTTCTCCCTGAAATGAAGCGTAATGCCTGATTTCTTCATGCAACGCATGACCCGCCTTGCGGGATACGCAGCATAACGATTGAAAATAGTGCTACAATCCGGCCCCCAACGTCTCATTGTCTCATGTCACCACCACGCAGCAATACCAGACCGCTAACCTTTGATCTCATTCTGCGTGGGACGACTGAATCCACAGGATCCGTCATGACCGACTCTTCCTCCCGCCCCGAACAGGCCTCGCTCAGCTACAAGGACGCCGGTGTCGATATTGATGCTGGAAATGCCCTTGTCGACCGTATCAAGGGTGTTGCCAAACGCACTGCTCGCCCAGAAGTCATGGGGGGACTCGGTGGCTTCGGCGCCCTGTGCCAGTTGCCCAGCGGTTATCGCGAGCCAGTACTGGTTTCCGGTACCGATGGAGTCGGCACCAAGTTGCGCCTGGCCATGGACCTCAACCGCCATGATACGATCGGCATCGACCTTGTCGCCATGTGCGTCAATGATCTGGTCGTCGCTGGTGCCGAGCCCCTGCTGTTCCTCGACTATTATGCTACCGGAAAGCTGGATGTCGATGTCGCCGCCGACGTTGTCACCGGTATCGGCGCTGGCTGTGAACAGGCCGGATGCGCCCTGGTCGGAGGAGAAACCGCCGAGATGCCCGGCATGTACGAGGGCAACGACTACGACTTGGCAGGCTTCTGTGTCGGCGTCGTGGAAAAAAGCGAGATCCTGGATGGCAGCAAAGTGGCAGAAGGTAATGTTCTGCTTGGCCTGGCCTCATCTGGCCCCCACTCCAACGGCTACTCGCTGATCCGCAAGATCCTCGAGGTCAGTAACGCAGACCTGACGACCGAGATTGACGGCAAGCCCCTGGCCGATGCTCTGATGGCGCCAACCCGTATCTATGTCAAGTCACTGCTTGAGCTGTTGCGTAGCGACGAATATGCCATCCATGCTCTGTCCCACATCACAGGGGGCGGTCTGCTGGAAAATCTGCCTCGCGTACTGCCCGAAGACCTGACCGCTCATATCGACACGTCCAGTTGGCAGCGCCCGGCTGTGTTCAACTGGTTGCAACAGAAAGGAAACGTGGCTGAGCGCGAAATGTATCGCGTACTCAACTGCGGTATCGGCATGGTGCTGGTGGTGCCCGCCGAGAAGGCCGACGCCACCGTCACCAAGCTCGAGAGCCTGGGTGAACAAGTCTTCCGTATCGGCCAGATTGCTCCGCGCCAAGGTGATGAAGAACAGGTCCAGCTGGCATGAATGGTGACGACACTCTGAATGGCTTCACTCCTGAGGAAGCCACCCAGCCTCGAGTGGTCGTATTGATCTCTGGTGGCGGCACCAATCTTCAGGCCCTGATCGATGCCCAGACTCATGACCAGCTGGGTGGCGAGATCGTGGCAGTGGTGTCGAATGTCCCTGACGCCTATGGACTGCAGCGAGCGCGGGATGCCGGCATTGATGCCGTGGTACTGCCTCACCAGGAGTACGAGACCCGCGATGCTTTCGATGGTGCCCTGATAAAGGTGATCGAGCGCCATGAACCGGATCTCGTGGTCCTGGCCGGTTTCATGCGCATTCTCACCCCGCGCTTCGTGCAAAGGTTCCTGGGTAGGATGATCAATATCCACCCCTCTCTGCTGCCGGAATATCAGGGCCTGCACACTCATGCACGGGCTCTGGCAGATGGCGCCGAAGAACACGGCTGCAGTGTGCACTTCGTGACGGAAGAACTCGATGGTGGACCCGTCATCGTGCAGGCTGCCGTGAAGGTTCTTCCAGACGATGACGAAGACAGCCTCAAGAGCCGAGTTCTGACTCGTGAGCACCTGATCTTCCCTATCGCTGTACGCTGGTTCCTGGAGGGCCGCCTGCAGCTGCAAGGCAACCTGGCAACGATCGACGGCCAGCCACTGCCGCTTTGTGGCATGCGCCTGTCCCATGAAGATGCAGCAGAAGAACTGGACGAAGACGGGGCACTATAAGCTATAAGCTATAAGCTATAAGCTATAAGCTGTCAGTTTGTCATTCTGAAGCCATTATACGAGACCACCCCACCAGCAGCACTGGCGGGGTGGTCTTCTTATAGCTTCCGACTTACAGCTTACAGCTCATCAGCAGACGTCTCGGCACCTATGTCCTCGGCAGAGTCACGCCACGTTGGCCCATGTACTTGCCGCCACGATCCTTGTAGGAAGTCGCACAAACCTCATCTGACTCCAGGAACAGCATCTGGGCCACGCCTTCGTTGGCATAGATCTTGGCTGGCAGATTGGTGGTATTCGAGAATTCCAGCGTCACATGCCCTTCCCATTCCGGCTCCAGCGGAGTGACATTGACGATGATGCCACAACGGGCATAGGTCGACTTGCCCAGGCAAATGGTCAGCACACTACGCGGGATGCGGAAATACTCCACGGTGCGTGCCAATGCGAAGGAATTCGGCGGAATCACACAGACATCCCCTTTCACATCCACAAAGCTCTTCTCATCGAAGGCCTTGGGATCCACTACCGCGGAATGGATGTTGGTGAATACCTTGAATTCATCAGCACAACGCACATCGTAACCGTAGCTGGAAGTCCCGTAGGAAATAACCCGTCGCTCGTCGACGTAGCGTACCTGATCGGCCTCGAAAGGCTCGATCATGCCTTCGTTTTCAGCCATGCGGCGAATCCAGTGGTCAGACTTGATGCTCATGGGATTTCCTGGTGGATAACGGTGACGATTGGCCCAACAACGCAGGCCGGTAGAAATAGGGGCCTTATCATAACGGCCCCGGGCGATGGCGTCACCAAGGGCAATGTTTTCTCTATTGTGCTTCTCTACTCTTCACTGAAACTGATGGAGGGGCCGCTGTCACCAGCCGAAGCCGCAATCTGCTCGGCTACCTGCCGGGCCATGTCACGGAAGCTGGCAGCAATGTCACCATCGGGCTCAGCCACTACGCTGGGGCGACCACCATCCACTTGTTCCCGAATCGACAGGGCAAGAGGAAGGCGTCCCAATACTCGGGTGTCGTACTCTGTCGCAATGCGCTCCCCGCCTCCAGCGCCAAAGATCGGCTCCTGATGGCCGCACTGAGAACAAGTATGAAGGCTCATGTTCTCGACCACTCCCAGCACCGGGACCTTGACCTTACGGAACATTTCTATGCCCTTACGAGCATCCAACAAGGCGATATCCTGGGGCGTCGTGACAATCACCGCACCATCCACCGGCACCTTCTGGGCCAGTGTCAGTTGAACGTCCCCGGTACCCGGTGGCATATCGATGAACAGATAATCCAGATCATCCCATCGGGTCTGGGTCAGCATCTGCTGGAAAGCGCCTGCCACCATTGGTCCCCGCCATACCATGGGCTCGCGCACGTCGACCATGAACGCCATGGACATGGCCTGGATACCATGAGCTTCCAATGGCAGGAAACGGTTCTCTCCTGCCGCCTGAGGCCGAACACCCTCGCCGACTCCCAGCATCTGTGCCTGACTGGGACCATGGATGTCAGCATCGAGGACACCGACTCGATACCCCTCGGCAGCCATGGCCAAGGCCAGATTGACCGTCACGGTAGACTTGCCGACACCACCTTTGCCGGAGGCTACTGCAACGATATGCTTGACTCCTTCGATCACGAATCGCTCCTATACGTTGGGCTCGGGCAGCCGGAATCCCCACTATCTGGAGAACTTTCACTACCCGGGAAACTTCCAATACCCGAGTATACTCGTCAGACTTTAACGGTGTCTTCCTCACCGTCACGGATGAACTGGTAGATGACAAAATCCCGTTGGTATCACCATGCCCTCTTCACCCTGCTGCCGCATCTGGCCATGTTCACCTGGCGGGTCATCACCAATTTCCTGCACAACCGAGGCATGCTGCTGGCCAGCGGAGTGGGCTTCAACATACTGCTATCGAGCATTCCGCTGTTTGCCCTGATCGTGGTGGTGTTGGCCCAACTGGTCGACGAGCAACAACTGTTCATGTTGATCAGCATTCAGGCCCGCCATATCGCACCGGGTCATGCCGACGTGGTATTGCAGTCTGTCCAGGCCCTGCTGAATTCTCGCGAGATCATCAGCCTCTATGGTCTGCCGGTGCTGTTGCTATTCAGCTCGGTGGCATTTCGCATGCTGGAGAATGCCCTGTCGGCCATTTTTCACAAGCCCGACGTCAAGGATACTCGCAGTGTCTGGGTATCCTTCCTGCTGCCTTATGGTTTCATGCTGGTATTGAGCATGCTGCTGTTGGCCCTGGCCATTGCGGTCAGTCTGGCCAGCACCCTGAATGCCATGTGGATGGTGATGTATGGCAAGGAACTGGTCGTCGCGTCCTTGTCGGAAGAAGTGCTTAATCTGTGCAGCTTCATCGGCGTCTTTCTGCTGTTCAGCGCCATCTACAAGATTCTGCCGGTCGTCAGCATCTCGCTGCGCCGTGCTCTGGCAGGAGGGTTCGCCGCGGCCTTGTTATGGGAAGGCGCACGCTTCGCTCTGGTCTATTACTTTGCCAACCTGTCGCTCGTCAGCGATGTCTATGGGCCATTGGCCACACTGATCGTCCTTTTATTGAGCCAGGAAATCGGCGCAGCCATCGTGTTGCTTGGCGCCCAGGTCATTGCTGAGCTGGAGCATAATGCCCGCCTGGGGCTACCATGGCATCAGGACCCTGGACGCCAGCATCATGATCAGGATGCCATTATTGATGATGAGAGCCTTGCTTCCCCCTCAGACGACGAATCAGCCCCATCAAGCCACGACCGCTGATCATCCCCAGCAAATAGATGATCACCACCAGCAGCGCCATCGGCATGCCGATGGTCCAGCCCAGCAACTGGACATGAACCACTTCGATGTTCTGCACTACCAGAACAACGATCAGCGCCAGGATAACCACCTTTACTGCCAACCAGAACTTGTCCATGACCTTTTCTCCTTGAATATCCCCAAGCGTCCCCACCTCTCCCCAGGAGGAGAAAGTAAGTTGAAAACACATCGTGACGCTTGAGGAACATGGAATCCACCGTCATTGCTGTCAAGTCAGCCACTCGAGTATTGGCAACCAGGACGAGCCCCATGGCTAGAAAGTGGACAGCCCTGTCGCCTCCATTACCCGATAACGCCAAGCAGCCAAGCGACCAGGGTCGTGTTCAGGCTTCCACGGACGGCTGGTCCGATGATCAGGCGATGACGCCCAGCGTTCATTAAACCAGTCTGCCTGATCACGCATGGCCGAAAGGTCTGCATCCCCTTTCAGCAACACACTGGTCTCCAGATTGAGGTTATCGAGATTACGCCGCGTCAGATTGGCTGATCCAAGGATGACCTCATCAGAGGATGTGGTCGAATGCAATCTCAATACCTTGCTGTGGCACTGCTCTCCAGATGTCAGGCACCAGCGCACCTTGATTCCCGCCTGGACCAGTTCCGCTGCCACCGGCTGATTAGGCAAGCCGCCCTTGTCGAAACCAAAGGCTTCACGATTGCGATCCAGCAGGGCGCGAACCTTGACTCCCCGAGCAACCGCATCCTTCAGGGCTTCTATGACCTTGCGATGGGAAATATAGAAGGCGGCCAGATCCAGCCGATCCCCTCGATCTGCCGCATTGATCATTTCAAGGGAGGCATCACGAATCGCCCCCTCCGTCAGCAGCTGAACGGTAGCAGCGGTGGAGACATTCGCTTCCGAAGTACGGAGAGCAGGTGCCGACGGCATGGAAAGCTCGACTCCCGCCCAGGAAGCCAGCACAGCCTCCGAGGCAACGAGGTCATGGGCCATCTCACCTTCCACGCGCAAGGCCACATTACCGTGCCGGCTACTGCCATCATGAGGATTAGCACTGCCGACCAGTGCGACCCACTGTTGACCGTCATCGGTCACCAACGTCTTGCGATGATTGGCACGGAAATTAGGTAACGCCAGATAGCTACGCAATGTCACAGGATCACCACCGAACGCATTGGGTAACCAGCCGCCATCCGGGTCATTGCCGAGCCTGTCCAGCCCAAGGTGATAGAGCCCCGAATACAGTGGATTCGATGCCCGCAGGCGATTCAGGTCAGTGATGACGACATCAACCCCGACTGCCCTCATGTGTTCGAGGTGCTTCAGACGCACCCCTCCGTAGACGGTATTCAGAGGGTCGGTAATCACGACCACCTGCATGTCGGGGTGACGCTGCTTGGCCTCGATCAGCGCGGCGCTGAGTTCCTCGGCGATGGGTCGCAAGTCGACAGGCGCATCCTGCCCTTCCAGGGAATTGAACAAGAACATGTCCATCACGATAAGACGACGCGCCTCACGAATCATGGCCAAGGCTTCATCAAAGATATGCTGATCCATATGACGTTTGCCACGGGTGTCATACCAGGTCCGATCCGTCAGGAAGCGCACATCTGTCACTTTTCGTTCCGGCCACGCCTTGCCTATTCCATCAGGTAACGGCTTCGCGCTTTGCCATATCCCCATGCTCAACCAGGCAAGGGCCAGGGCCAGCCCCGCCCCCAACCACTTGATACCGATCAGCTTGAAACGCTTGCCCATATCTATCGTCCCTGATGCGTCGACTCGACCTGCTTTGCCGACAATGATCGATTGCCGTGCGCATAAACACAAATGCCCGGCATGTCTACCGGGCATAATGGCTGAACGGGACCAATATCAGCTGAAGGCGAAGAAGGCTCCACAGGCCGCGATCAAGCCTCCGATGACACGCAGGACGCGTTGCTCGCGTTGCATTAGCCAGGTACCCAGGTGCCGAGCCAACATGGTGATGACCAACGTGGAAACCGTAAAGCCCGCGATATAGGCAAGCAGGGAGCTACCCATCGGCATTTCGCTGCCATGTGCATAGCCATGGAACATCATGAAGGCAATGACCAGAATGGCACCCACGCTTGCCGGTACTCGTGCATACGTGGCAAGAAGGATACCCACCAACAATACGGACAAGGCAATCACGTACTCGACACCAGGCACTGCCACACCGAACAGCGAAAGCCCAGCACCAGCCACCATGCCAAGCACCATCAACAAGGGTGTAGCCACTCTTAAGCGCGGTGCCTGCTTCAGGCTCCACAGCCCAATGGCGGCCATGGCCAGCAGATGATCCAGTCCCAACCAGGGATGGCCAAGACCGGCAACGAACCCAACGTGCCCAACTTCATGGCCAGGATGGGCCAGCGCAGCACCGGAAGCCAGCGCCAGGGGAAGAGTACCCAGCCAAGTCCAGCGACGCTTGGTCGATGCCACGACAGCTTGAGGTTCCATTCAATGTCTCCTTGCTCGATGATCAAAAATTTATCGGGTTTCACGTGATGCCATCAGCAGCTCTGCTCAGGCTCCACTCTCCTCGGCCCTTGCCTCGTCCTGACGTGTCAGGCGCGCAGGCAACATGCCTTGCTCGATGATGAAATCGACGATGGTATCCAGACCGACACCGTCGTAGAGATTGGTGAAGACAAAGGGGCGCTCGCCACGCATCTTGCGTGAATCCCGCTCCATCACTTCCAGGGATGCGTGCACCTGTTCGGCAATATCGATCTTGTTGATGATCAGAAGATCGGACTTGGTGATGCCGGGGCCGCCCTTGCGCGGAATCTTGTCCCCTGCGGAAACGTCGATCACATAAAGGGTCAGGTCGGACAATTCCGGGCTGAAGGTGGCAGAGAGGTTGTCTCCCCCGGATTCCACCAGCACCAGCTCCAGCCCTGGGTGACGCGCCTGAAGGTCATCGATGGCAGCCAGATTCATGGACGCGTCTTCACGTATGGCGGTATGCGGACAGCCACCGGTCTCGACGCCAAGGATACGATCGGGGGTCAGGGCCTGATGACGGGTGAGAATGTCTGCATCTTCCCGGGTGTAGATATCGTTGGTCACCACGGCAATGTCGTAATGATCACGCAATGCCAGGCACAGCTGCTTCAACAGCGCTGTCTTGCCGGAACCCACCGGGCCACCCACACCGACCCGAAGGCAGTGGCGCGCTGTTTGAGAGGTGGCAAATGACGTCATGGTGTTCTCCTGTTGTTCATGATGAGGTCCGTCATTGATTCACAGACCCTGCCAGCCCAGCGTGACCGCTGGTTCACCGCTGCAGCGATCAACTACGAAACAACCTCGAATACTGGGTCTCATGCTGGGCACTGGCCAATGCCAGGCCAGGTAGCGCAGGGCCAAGTTGGTCATCTTCAAGGGCTTCGGCACGCGTCACCGCAGCAACCAACGCAGGTCGCAAGCGCTCGATCAGGCGCTGGGCAGCGCTGTGGCCCAACGGTAATGCCTTGCAGGCCACTGCCAACTGGTTTTCAAGCCAAGCCCATGCAAAACCGAGCATGGCAGCATGAGTGCCAACTCCCCGGCTGGCCGCCATGGCACTGAACAGAGTGACGTAGCCGGCATTGTCGGGCAGCATTTCGGCAGCCGGTGCCATATCCAGACTGGTCATCAGACGCAGGAGGGAAGCCCCCAACTGGCGATCCTCCTCTGCCAGTTCGCGGGTCTCGCGACAAGCGGCCAACCAGCCATCCCATTCGGCGATGACTGCACCATCCCCCTGCCTCCAGGCCGGCACCATACGGGCAATCACCGCCAGTTCGGCATGGGTCAGCCCATCGTCCAGTACGCCTTCCAACCATGCGCCCAACTCATCTTCGTTGCTCACCCAGCCCAGTTCAAAGGCACTTTCCAACCCTTGAGACCAGGCAAAGGCGCCAATAGGCAGCGCAGGGCTGACCAACTGCATCAGCCCCAATAGCGCCAGATCGCTGGCCACCGAGACTGTGTCATCTTTCTCAGTGAGCATGGTCATGGGGATGTGGATGATCGTGTTCATGGGCGTGCCCATGCGAATGACCATTAGCGTGGTCGTGTGAGTGGTCGTGGGAATGTCCGTGGGAATGTCCGTGGGAATGCCCCGCCATGGTGTAGGCACCGGGTTCAGGATCGAAAGGCGCCTGATGATGCTGCAGCCTGGCGCCAAGGCGCTCGGCCAGATCTTCCAGCACATGATCAGGGGCGATACGCACCCAGCTGCCCTGCTCATCTTCCCCGATGCCCAGGGTCACATGGCGATTGCCCAGGTGATAACACAGGCGCGCCAAGGGCAATCCTGCCTCGACTCGCGCCGTCACCACCGGCTCTTCTGCCGCCAGTACTCGAATGCGACTACCGTCGGTACTCAGCAGTCCATCTCCGTGACGCAGCACCGGTCCACGGTCGAGAAACAGACCGGCCTCACGCCCACTGTCCAGAGTCACCCGCAGGCGCCCCTTGATGCGATCGTCATAACGCAGGGTCAAGCTATCGTCGGCCTCTGCTGCAGCGATGGGGCCCAGTCTTTCGGTCAATTGAAGCATGCTCATATCAGGTTCCTTGAGAATGGCCTTTCAGGAATAGATCGCAACGTGTCTTAGGGAAGCGCTGAATAAATCGGCGAGCATGCTCAAGCGCAAGGCGCCCGGAGCACAGGAACCGGAGCATATGAGGTATATGTGAGGATTCCGCGCACCGCGCAACACAGCGATTGAGTAGCACAGACATTTATGCAGCGTTTCCTTAGAACAGGTGGTAGCGCTGTGCCAACGGCAACTCGGCAAGCGGCTCACAGCTGAGCAGTTCACCGTCACATCTCACCTCATAGGTCTGGGGATCCACCTCAAGTTGCGGGCAGGCATCGTTGAGTTTCATATCGCTCTTGCGCACGGAACGTGTATTGCGACAGGCCACCAGGCGGCTATGCAGCCCTAGTTCACCGCCGATATCCGCCTCCAGTGCAGCCTGGGAAACGAAGCTCACCCGGGTGGCACTGGCGGCCCGCCCCAGGGAGCCGAACATCGGCCGATAATGGACCGGCTGAGGCGTTGGAATCGAGGCATTGGCATCGCCCATGGGCGCCATGGCGATCATGCCGCCCTTGAGCACCAACGCAGGCTTCACGCCAAAGAAAGCCGGATCCCACAACACCAGGTCCGCCAGCTTCCCGACCTCCACCGAGCCCACTTCATGGGCAATACCATGAGTGATGGCCGGATTGATCGTGTACTTGGCCACGTAGCGCCTGGCACGCAGATTGTCCGCGCCCAGGTCGGCATCTTCTGCAAGCAGGCCACGCTGGATCTTCATCTTGTGCGCGGTCTGCCAAGTGCGGCAGATCACTTCACCGATACGGCCCATGGCCTGGGAATCCGAGGAGATCATCGAGATCACCCCCAGGTCCTGGAGAATATCCTCGGCCGCAATGGTCTCGCGGCGAATGCGCGAGTCAGCGAACGCCACGTCCTCGGGGATATTCGGGTCGAGGTGATGACACACCATCAGCATGTCGAGATGCTCATCCACGGTATTGACCGTGTAGGGCCGTGTCGGATTGGTCGAAGACGGCAGCACGTAAGGTTTCGAGCAGGCAGTAATGATGTCCGGCGCATGGCCGCCACCCGCCCCCTCGGTATGGTAGGTATGGATGGCACGCTCCTTGAAAGCGGCAAGCGTATCCTCGACGAATCCCGCTTCATTGAGCGTATCGGTATGAATCGCCACCTGCACATCGTAGCGCTCGGCCACGGCCAGGCAGTTATCGATGGCTGCCGGGGTGGTTCCCCAATCCTCATGCAGCTTCATCCCCATGGTACCCGCCTTGAGCTGGACTTCCAGGCCCTCGGGCTGGCTGGCATTGCCCTTGCCCAGGAAACCGATGTTCATGGGTATCTCATCGACGGCCTTGAGCATCTGATGAATATGCCAGGCACCTGGCGTACAGGTAGTGGCGTTGGTGCCTGTCGCCGGTCCCGTTCCGCCACCCAGCATGGTGGTAATGCCACTGGCCAGGGCTTCATCGATCAGCTGAGGACAGATAAAGTGCACATGGGCATCCAGGGCACCCGCAGTGAGGATCTTGCCTTCCCCTGCGATGATTTCCGTACCAGGCCCGATGACGATGTCCACATCGCTCTGGGTGTCTGGGTTGCCAGCCTTGCCAATAGCGGCAATGCGGCCGGCCTGAAGCCCTACATCCGCCTTGACGATGCCCCACCAGTCGAGGATCAAGGCATTGGTGATGACAGTATCCATGACCGCATCATCGGCCCGCTGGCTCTGCCCCATGCCATCGCGGATGACCTTGCCACCCCCGAACTTGACCTCGTCACCATAATGGGTGGCGTCCTGCTCCACTTCGATCCATAACTCGGTATCGCCCAGGCGTACCCGATCGCCAACCGTAGGGCCATACATGTCCGCATAGGCCTGACGTGAAATCTTCATTGTCCAGCTCCCTGGCCAGGCGAATGGGAAAGCGGGTCCAGTGCAGCATCCCCGGTGCTGTCTGCGGCGATCGTGACCTTGCCCATGACCTCTCCCCGAAAACCATAGATGTGCTGACGTCCACTGAAAGGCACCAGCACCACTTCGCGAGTCTGCCCGGGTTCGAAGCGCACCGCGCTTCCTGCCGGCACATCCAGACGGTGACCAAGCGCTGCCGTACGATCGAAACTCAGCGCGGGGTTGGTTTCAGCAAAATGGTAGTGGGAACCGACCTGAATCGGGCGGTCGCCGGTATTGGCGACATCAAGGGTCCGGCGTGGACGGCCCTTGCACAGCTCAATGTCGTCGCTCTTCAATTGGTATTCACCCGGAATCATCACGACTTCCTTCTTGTTGGCACGGCAAGTTGTTGACGTGGAAGACGATTGAAATGACAAACGCTTGGAATATCCGACGGCTCAGGTGATCGGGTTATGGACAGTGACAAGCTTGGTGCCATCGGGAAAAGTGGCTTCGACCTGCACTTCGTCCACCATTTCCGCCACACCCTCCATCACGTCCTCTCTGCTCAGAATGCGCCGACCAGCACCCATCATCTCCGCCACCGAACGCCCCTCTCGAGCGCCCTCCATGATCTCGCAGCTGATCAGGGCTATCGCTTCCGGGTAGTTGAGCTTGAGTCCCTTGGCCCGGCGCCGTTCTGCCAACAGTCCTGCCGTGAACAGCAACAGCTTGTCTTTGTCCCTTGGCGTCAGCTCCATGGCTGTCGTCTCCTTCAAGATGCAGTTAAATGAACGATCATTCGTGGCAGGCTTCAGGTTCGCCAGATACGTGGCGGGCACACCCCACGACCGTTGAACAGCGGGCGCAGCACTGCCCAGGCCGCCTCGCACAGCCCCCAGGCCTGCGCACGCGAATCTCCCAGATAGCGCAATAGCAACACGCCATGACGTTGGGTCACGGCCCAGCCGGGAGAGGCCCGCTTGTCCAGTTGCCGACGTATTTCCTCTACCGCAGCCAAGGGATCGGCCAGCCCCGCAGCCCACAGAGTGGCCTGGACCTGATGCCCGCCCTGCCCCCAACGACCATGAAAGCGGCGATGCAACGGATCCAGAGGCTGACGTTCCAGCCATAATGGGCGTCCATCCAGCGTCAGGCGGAAGCGTTGCTCCAGATGACCGCTGGCAAATGGCATCTGGCTGGCAGGGCGTCCCAGGGCCAGGACCTCCCAGCCCAGGCAGCGGGCACTCTTCTCCAGCACCACTTCCGTTTCCTGAATGCCGCGGGAACCGTCAAAGGCAATGGTTTCCTGGGGTAGCCACTCAACAAAGGCAGCATCGGCGATACTGAGGCGCGTGTGCTGTTTCCAGGCCACGCCATGACTGTCAGCGCGGTAGAGCTTGTTCGCTGCGGGAGTGGTGAGCAACGCAGAGGCACCTGGCTTCACACGGACGTCGACATGCAGTCTGTCGCCGCTGACCAGTCCGCCCGGTGGATGCAGCAGATAGACATGACATGGGCCATGGTTACCTTCGGGATAAAAGGGCCGCTGCACCCGCAGGGGCCCGTGATGATCCACATCCTTCAGGCGAGTCACACCGCCGTCGTCCTGGAAGCCAAGGCGCAAGCGGGCCTCCCAGCAACGCTGGTCATCGAAACGATGCCCTGATGACCAGGCACTACGCGGAGGCAATTGCTGCACCGTCATATGACTCCCTTACTGCACGACCCAAGATATTTCATTTGTTCAATTACGGTGCAACTGCTGTACCAAATTGCATAGTCAGGCTATAAAATCTTTTCTTATCAAAACCTTAAAGAACCAAAAATCGATACAACCCTGTATACAACATGCTGTTTTCTCACAAAAAAGGTGCACATCGAAACGATATGCACCTTATTGAGGCAGGCCAGGATCAGACGGTCAGATAACGTTTGATGATGGCGTCATCGAGAGTATCGATATCACCGCTGGCCACACGACGCCCACGATCAAGAATGGTGAAATAGTCGGCATATTTTCGTGCAAAGGGCAATTTCTGCTCCACCAGGAGAACGGTCAGGCCATCATCGGCAATCAATTGGCGGATCACCTCGCCAATCTGGGCGACGATATTGGGCTGAATGCCCTCTCCTGGTTCATCGAGAATCAACAGGCGTGGCTCAAGCACCAGCGCCCGCCCAATGGCCAGTTGCTGTTGCTGCCCACCCGATAGATCACCACCGCGGCGTTGACGCATTTCCTCGAGCACGGGAAACAACTCATAGATACGTTCAGGAATTGTCTTGAGCCCACTGGCAGCGAGACCTGTTCGCAGGTTTTCTTCCACGCTGAGCAAGGGAAAGATTTGTCGCCCCTGAGGCACATAGCCGATGCCCAGGCGGGCACGGGCTTCCATTCGTTGTCTTCCGAGATCCACTTCTCCGGCATAGTTCATTTGCCCGCCACGTACCGGCACCTCTCCCATGATGGCCTTCATCAGGGTGGTCTTGCCCACACCATTGCGTCCCAATACACAGGTACAGGCACCTCGAGGCACGTCCAGATCAAGGTCCCACAGGGTATGACTCTCACCGTAATACTGATCCAGCCCCTGAATACTCAGCATCAGGTCACCTCCTCTTCACCACCCAGATAGACCTCGATGACTCTGGGATCATTGGCCACCTTGTCCATGCTGCCTTCAGCCAGCACACTGCCCTGATGAAGCACGGTCACCGTACGTGCGATGGAACGTACGAACCCCATGTCATGTTCGACGACCACCACCGAGTGGCGGCCAGCGAGCCCCGTCAGCAGCTCAGCCGTGCGTTCCATTTCCTGCTCGGTCATGCCGGCCACCGGTTCATCAACCAGCAACAGGCGCGGCCGCTGCATCAGCAGCATGCCGATCTCCAGCCACTGCTTCTGACCATGGGACAAAATGGCAGCCTCGCGCCGCGCCAAGGCAGTCAGCCCGGTGGTGTCGAGCACTTCATCGATACGATCACGCGTTTCCCCCGTCAGTCTCGCCGTCAATGTCGGCCACAGGCGCTTGTCCGTGGCCATGGCCAGCTCAAGGTTCTCGAATACGCTGAGGGCTTCGAATACCGTAGGCTTCTGGAACTTGCGCCCGATACCCAGACGGGCAATCTGCGGTTCATCCATCCTGAGCAGGTCATGGCGGCTGCCGAACCAGACACTTCCGGTGTCCGGCCGAGTCTTGCCGGTAATGATGTCCATCATGGTGGTCTTGCCAGCCCCATTGGGCCCGATGATGCAACGCAGCTCACCATCATCGATGGTCAGGTTGAGAGCGTTGATGGCCTTGAAACCATCGAAGCTGACTGATACATCCTCGAGATACAGGATCGGCCCATGGCGCACATCGACAGGCGACGCGTCAGGCATCAGAAAATCAAAGACATGCTCGCGATCGGCAAAGTGGGATAGAAAATTCATGTGCCGGCCTCCCCTATCAATGCTGTCTCGTCACGCATGTCTTCATCGTCTCGCCGACGTTGCTTGAGCAGCCCCGCAATGCCCCTGGGCAGCAATACCGTGACCAGGATGAAGAGCGCTCCCAGGGCAAACAGCCAGGCTTCCGGCATTACCCCGGTGAAGACACTCTTGGCATAGTTCACTACCAAGGCTCCGATCACCGCACCGTACAGCGTGGCGCGACCTCCCAAGGCTACCCAGATCACGATCTCAATAGAGAACAACGGGGAGAATTCGCTGGGATTGATGATGCCCACCTGAGGCACATACAGCGCCCCCGCCACCCCTGCCAGCATGGCCGATATCACGAACACAAACAGTTGATAGCGCTCGACCCGGTAGCCAAGGAAACGCGTACGGGCTTCAGCGTCTCTCACCGCCACGCATACCCGGCCCAACTTGCTGGCCACGATTGCCCGGCACAGGACATAGCCCAGCCCCAGAGCAAGGCCAGAAGCGACGAACAGTCCTATGCGAGTGGAGTCGGCCGCAATATTGAAGCCCAGCAACTCCTTGAAGTCCGTCAGGCCATTATTGCCGCCGAAACCCATTTCATTGCGGAAGAAGGCCAGCATCAGTGCGAAGGTCAACGCTTGGGTGATGATCGATAGATAGACACCCGTGACCCGTGAGCGGAAGGCCAGAAAACCGAATACAAGGGCCAGTACACCGGGCACCAGCATCGTCATCAAGAAAGCGAAGCCCGCCATGTCGAAACCCTGCCAGTACCATGGCAGCGCGTCCCAATCGAGGAACACCATGAAGTCCGGCAGGACAGGATCTCCATAGACGCCTCGATCACCGATCTGGCGCATCAGATACATGCCCATGGCATAGCCACCAAGGGCAAAGAAAGCGCCATGGCCAAGGCTCAGGATGCCGAGATACCCCCATACCAGATCCACCGCCACCGCCAGCAAGGCGTAGCAGAGATACTTACCCAGCAAGGTAACGGTATAAGTCGAGACATGCAGTGGGTGATCTGCCGGGATCAGCAGATTTGCCGCCACCACGAGCACCATGGCAGCGATCAGCACTGCCATGAAGACAAGCGTCGAGCGTTCACTGAAAGGTCTTGTCAGCCACATGCATCAGCCCTCTGCGGCACGGCCCTTCTGCGGAAACAGTCCGCGCGGGCGTTTCTGAATGAACAGGATGATCAGCACCAGTACCAGGATCTTGGCCAGCACAGCGCCTGCCCAGGGCTCCAGCACCTGATTGATGACCCCAAGCGACAGCCCCGCCACCAACGTGCCCCACAGATTGCCCACGCCTCCGAACACCACCACCATGAAGGAATCGATGATGTAGTTCTGGCCAAGGTTGGGTCCCACATTGGTCAATTGCGACAGCGCCACACCCGCCAGGCCAGCAACGCCGGAACCCAAGGCAAACGTCAGGATATCGACTCGAGTCGCACGAATTCCCATGGCTCGGGCCATGGCACGATTCTGTGTCACCGCCCTCACTTCCAGGCCCAGGCGAGTGCGGCGCATCACCAGCATCAAGGCCGCAAATACCACTAGCGCAAAGCCCAGCACGTAGAGACGGTTCAACGTCAACGACAGTGCGTCGTTGATCATCACGGAACCACTCATCCACTCTGGCGTCATCACGCTACGATTGAGCGGAGAGATCAACGTACGCACCAGTTGCTGGAGGATCAGGCTGACGCCGAAGGTCGCCAGTAGTGTCTCGAGAGGACGTCCCTTGAGGAACTGAATGACACCACGTTCGATAGCGACACCAACCAGAGCAGCCACCAGGAAGCCGGCAGGAATCGACAGCAGCAAGGCAACCCCAGGCTGATGCGGCAACAGCTGTTGCATGGCCCAGGTGGTGTAGGCGCCCAGCATGATCAACTCGCCATGGGCCATGTTGATCACCCCCATGACACCAAAGGTAATCGCCAGGCCAATGGCGGCCAGTACCAGCACCGACCCTAGAGACAGGCCAAAATACAGTGTTTCAGCAGCACGATTCAGTGTCAGCAGCTGTTCGATATCCGCCAAGGCCTGAGAAGCCCGCTCAGCAAGATAGCCATCGTCGCTGCGGGAGGCCTGCACCAGCGCCGCACGCACCTTGGGGTTCAAGCTGCCGGAAAGCGTCGAGATCGCTGATGCATCCCCTTGCTCCAGGGCATAGAGAGCCAAGGCCTGATTCAAGGTTGCTGCAACGTCTGCATCCTCTTCCTCTTGTGCCAGCCGGGCAATGTCCTCGCGGCTATCCTGACTGATCTCACCGAGCAGATCACGGGCTGCCTGCAGGCGTAGCTCAACATCCTCGGCATTCAGGTCGAGAAGCGTCTGCATGCCATCGAGATGGCTACGCAGAGCATTGTTGATCCTGATGCGGGAAAGATCACGGCGCGACATCTCGCCGATGGGTTTCAGTGTCAAGGCATCGGCAACTGGCCATTCTCGCCCTCTGCTTTCCAGAACGATGACAAACTGCCCACTGTCCTTGACCTGTTGCAGCCGTCCATCGGCAAAGGCGTCAAGCCATTGCTGGGCACGTTCATCGCCACTGGACGCAATGCTGTCGATCACCGCTTCCTTGTCGCGAAAACTGGCCTCTGCCAGGCTTTCGAGCAGCATCGCACCAGGATCCTCGCTGGCTGGAGCGGCACTGACACCCTGACCGAGTAGCAGCATGCAGATCATGACCAGCCCAAAGCATAACCTGCGCCCGCAAGACAATCGTCTCATCGAGAGTTTCCTTCAACGTGAGGCGGGGTATCTCAACACCAGTGACACCCACACCCTTGGCATGTGGTAGGTGAACTTCACTCGGCCGTTGCGACTTCAGCACCACCACAGGTGCCCTTGACCACGTTGTAGTTACCGCACTCCAGAGGCCTCCTCCAGTCACTGATCAGGTCCTTGGAACCTTCCAGATAATCTGACCAGGCATCCCCCGCCACGGAGGATGGTGTCTGCCAGACAACGGAAAACTGGCCATCATCCTGAATCTCGCCAATCAAAACCGGCTTGGTGATGTGGTGATTGGGCATCATGGTGGCGTAGCCACCACTCAGATTGGGCACGCTGACACCGATAATCGCTTCCTTGATGGCATCCGGCTCCGTGGTGCCAGCCTTGCGCACTGCCTCAGTCCACATGTTGAAGCCGATGTAGTGGGCTTCCATGGGATCGTTGGTCACCGCGTTGTCGTCTCCAGTGAAGTCATACCAGGCATCGATGAAGTCATAGTTGGCATCATCATCCACGCTCATGAAGTAGTTCCATGCCGCGAGATGCCCGACCAGTGGAGTGGTGTCGATACCCGACAGCTCCTGCTCGCCCACGGAAAAAGCCACAACGGGAATATCCGCCGCGTCGATGCCTTGGTTACCCAGTTCTCGGTAGAACGGCACATTGGCATCCCCATTGATGGTCGAGACCACCGCCGTCTTCTTTCCCGCGCTACCGAACTGCTTGATCTCGGCAACGATGTTCTGCCAGTCGGAGTGACCAAAGGGCGTGTAGTTGACCATGATGTCGTCTTCAGCGACGCCATGAGACGTGAGATAGGCCTGCAGAATCTTGTTGGTAGTACGCGGATAGACATAGTCAGTGCCAGCCAGCACCCAGCGCTCCACACCCAGCTCATTCATCAGATAGTCGACGGCAGGAATCGCCTGCTGGTTCGGTGCTGCTCCCGTGTAGAAGACATTCTCGGAAGATTCTTCGCCTTCATACTGAACGGGATAGAACAGCAGACCATTGAGCTCTTCCACGACCGGCAATACCGACTTGCGTGACACTGACGTCCAGTTGCCAAAAATGACGTCCACTTTTTCCTGGGCCAGCAATTCCCTGGCCTTCTCCGCAAACAGCGGCCAGTTGGAGGCCGGATCGACGACCACAGGTTCAAGCTCTCGTCCCAGCAATCCACCCGCTTCGTTCTGCTGTTCGATGAGCATCAGCATGGTGTCTTTCAGCGTCGACTCGCTGATCGCCATGGTGCCGGAAAGCGAATGCAGGATACCGACCTTGATCGGCTCATCATCCTGAGCCAGGGCAAATCCACCGCTACCCAGAGTCAGGGCAGTGACGCTGAGAGCATGAACGAGAGACAGAGGAATGCGTGACATGGTGTTCTCCAGCAATGTTGTTGTGCACGAGGCTTGTTGTTCTAAAAAGCTCTATAAATGCTCTATGCATGTTCTATGCCTTCAACACACTGCAAGAGTCCTGCCAACTTTTGCCCACTTCTTGCCAACTGTCTTGAGAACCGTCTTTACCGCTGTTTCCTCAGTGGTCTTCATCACTGTCTTTGCCACTGTGTCTTTACTACGGTGTCTTTACTACGGTGTCTTTATCACTGTGTCTTTACCACTGCGCTGCAACGCTCTGATGCACCAATCGTGCTCTCCCCTGAGAACTTGCGGGCATGCAACGCTTCATTACCGTGCATGAACAAAATGCCCGGCACCACACCGGTGCAGCCCATGCGACAGGCACAAAAAAGGGCACCGTCAAGGTGCCCAAAAGGTGTCGGACGGGGGCATTCAGCCTGCGTCAGTCACACGGGAATCAGTCGCCTGTCACTTCTGATTTCAGCGCCATACGCCGGCGCAGGATCGGCCCGACGATGTACGGCAGGATCAGGCCGGCAATGGCGAAAGCCCACAGACCGATGGACAGGCCGCTGCTCCACAGAACCATCCAGTCGCCATCGGAAATGTCCATGGCATGGCGCAGGTTCTTCTCCATTTCCGGGCCCAGCAGCAGGCCGAGGATGACCGGCACCAACGGAATCTCCAGCTTGCGCAGCAAATAGCCTGCGACACCGAAGGCGACCATGAAGTACAGATCGAAGGTGGTATTACTGATCGAGTAGATACCGACGAAAGCTACCATGGTGACAATCGGCAGCAGGTACATCGGTGGCACCGACAGCAGCTTGACGAAGATACCCACCAGCGGAATGTTCAGCAGCAACAGCAGGAAGTTACCGATCAACAGCGCCGCAATCACGCCCCACACGATATCCGCGTGCTGGGTGAACATCAGCGGACCCGGAGTGATGTTGAGCGAGATCAGCAATGCCAGCAGCACCGCCGTGGTGCCACTGCCCGGCACGCCGAGGGTCAGCATGGGGACCAGCGCACCACTGGAAGCCCCGTTGTTGCCAGCTTCCGGCGCCGCCACGCCACGCGGATCGCCTTCACCGAAGGACCCCTTCTTGCCGACCATCTTCTTTTCCAGGGTGTAGCTGATGAAGCTGCCCAGCGAGGCCCCGGCGCCCGGCAGAACCCCGGCGATAAAGCCCAGCACGCCGCCGCGCAGGCTGGACGGCAGGATGCCGCGAATATCGGCCCAGCTCAGCTTGAGCTTGCTCACCGCGATGGTTTTCCTGCCCTTGCCGACCCGATCCTCGATGAAGAACAGCAACTCGGAAATGGCGAACAGACCGACGATGGCGATGATGAAGTCGACCCCTTCATACAGTTCCAGCACGTTGAAGGTGTAACGCTGAACCCCGGTGCTGTCGATACCCATGGTCGAGATCATCAAGCCCAGACAGGCCGCGACCACGGTCTTCATAGGGTTCTTGCCGGTAATGCCACCAAGGGTGGCGAAGGCCAGCATGAACAGGGCAAAGTATTCCGCCGGACCAAAGGTCAGGGCGAAGTCCGCCAGGATCGGGGCCAGCAGGATCAGACCGATGGTGGCGATCAGGCTGCCGATGAAGGACGCAATGGCCGAGATGGCCAGGGCCTCGGCAGCCTTGCCCTTCTGGGCCATGGGATAGCCATCCAGACAGGTCATCATCGCCGGCTCGTCACCGGGGATGTTGAGCAGAATGGACGAGATACGCCCGCCATACATGGCCCCCGCATACACCGAGGTGAGCATGATCAAGGCCGTTTCCGGGCGCAGGCCCAAGGAAAACGCCAGCGGAATCAGGATTGCCACGCCATTGGCCGGCCCCAGGCCGGGCAAGGCACCAATCAGCGTACCGAGGAAGGCCCCCAGCAACGCGAACATCAGGTTATCGGGGGATAACGCGACCCCGAAACCGTCGATCAGATAGCCGAAGATTTCCATCAACCCACCTCCAGGAAGGACAGCAGGCCCAGCGGCAGGGACAGGTCCAGCGCAAAGTTGAACAGGAAGAACACCACCACGCCGGCCAGCGCTCCGGTGATGAAGGCATTGAGCGGACGTGCGCCCATGCGCCAGCACAGCGTGCCCACGGCCAGAGTGGTGCTGATGATGAAGCCCAGCGGCTGCAGCAGCGCGGCATACAGCACCAGCACCACCAGAGCGATGATCAACTCGACACCGGTACGGCTCCACGGCCAGGCATTATCTGGATCGGGGCGCACGACCATGTACAGGCTCGACAGGCCCAGCACTGCGGCCAGCAGATAAGGGAAAGTCTTGGGGCCAACCACTTCAGTGCCCCCGAACGGCTCCGGGAACTGGGAGGCGCCCCAGCCGTACGCGACGGCCAGGACGATCATCAGGACCCCGAAGATACGGTCGTTGATGGTATTCATTGCTGGATCAGTCCGATATCGGTAGACAGTTGCTTGATCTCGGCGATCTGTTCCTTGACGTAGGTGTCGAACTCATCACCGCTCATGTGGAAAGGCATCAGCCCATTGGCAGACATCAGATCCTGCCATTGCTGGCTGTCGTAGAGACTATCCAGGGACTCAGTCCAATAAGCCTTGGCCTCATCCGAAATATCCGCCGGCATGTAGAAACCACGCCAGTTCGGACCAACGGCATCGATGCCTTGCTCCTTGGCGGTGGGGATATCGGCAAACTCACCCGGCAGGCGCTCGTCAGACAGCACTGCCAGCACCTTGAGATCACCGGATTCCATGAAACCCTGTGCCTCAGTGATGTCACCGGTGAAGGCATCGACATGATGGCCGATCACCTGGGTCATGGCCTCGCCGCCGTTGTTGTAGGACAGATACGGGATACGCGGCAGGTTCTCGACACCAGCAGCCTGGGCAGCAATCAGCACTTTGAGATGATCCCAGCCGCCCTTGGCACTACCGCCGGCGAACTTGACCGCACGCGGATCTTCCTTGATGGCATCCATCAGGTCATTGAGGTTCTGGTAATCGCTGTCGGCTGCCACAGCGATGACACCATAATCTGCACCCAGAGCACCGATCCAGTTCACCATATCGGCATCCATACCCGGGAACTGCCCCTGAGCCAGGCGTGTCGTGGTCGCAGTAGATGCCGCCACCAACAACTGCTCATCACCAGCGCGCTTGCTGACAGTGTGCGCGTATGCCACGCCACCACCCGCACCCGCCATGTTCACGGTCTGCACGCTGCGCGGAACCAGGTCCAGCTCTTCCAGCACCGTGCCAACGCTACGGCAGGTGAAATCCCAGCCGCCACCCGGGTCGGACGGGGCAATACACTCAACCTTGCCTTTCGGCTCAAACGCCAGAACAGTAGTGCTTGCAAGGGCTGCCGAGCCGGCCAGTGCGGCAATCGCAACGACCTTGAGAGAGTCCTTGGAGAAAGAAGACTTGGAGCGTGCCATGGAGATATCCCCTTTTATAGTTGGCGTCGTATCACGGTCAGAACTCAGATGACGTGACATCTTCAGGTTTATACGGAGCAATAAGTTAAGGCTTGCTGGAACCTGACACTTTCCTTACAATTCTGTAAGGCAGAACATCGTTCCTTAGAGTGGAAAGCTAATGGCGACCTTGGGTCGGGTCAACGCGTTAATGCACAATTCCGACCAAAGTTGAATGCAAATAGCACCTGTCTGATAACACCTGTATAGAGACTACGATGCGTGCCGAAACAGCTCACACGGACACCGGACCAAGCGCCTCATGCCACCCGAATGGCGTCACTCGGTTTCATGAAAGCCACCTAGATTCATGAGAGCCGCCTAGCTTCATGAGAGCGCTCCGGTTTCAGCGAGCCCCTAGGCTTTACCTTAGCCTTTGGCTCTTGATTCAGCCTTTGGCTCTTGATTCAGCCCTTGACCAGGTGCAGCCCTGCCTGGATGACTTACCACAGAGATAAACGGCTATGGCACAGGATCGCGTAGAGGCCGTCGAACGCGCCCTCACCGTGCTTGATGTCTTCGACTCGGCACAGGAAAGTTTCAGTCTGGCAGAATTGGCCCAGGCCACGGGGTACTACAAAAGTACCCTGTTACGCCTGCTGGCCTCCCTGGAACGCTTCAATTACACCGAGCGTGGCGAGGATGGTCGCTGGATGCTGGGTAGCGCACCGGTACGTCTGGCACAGCGCCACCCTCCCAGTCGCGACCTGGCGGTCCGGGTACAGCCAGTACTGAGCGCACTGGCCCGGCAATGCGGCGAAACCGCCAGCCTGCTGGAGGTTGTCGGAGATACCGTCTCGTGCAAGCTGGTTGCCCTTCCCGACACCAGCCTGCGGCACGACCTTGTCACGGGCAGCCACTGGCCGCTCAATGGCGACGCTTCCCCCGCCCAGCAACTGAATGGAGGCTTGATGATCTGCCGCCCCTTGGCATTGACCCGTCATTCAGCGCAGCATTCACGACTGTGGCTGGCCTTGTCGGGCCCCTCGGGGCGCCTTGATGCCGAACAGCTCGCAGAGCATCTGGAGATAATGGCGGCAAAGCTGGAAGGAGAGGTGTCATGAACCTTCTGCTGGTAGAAGACGATGCACTGCTCGCATCCACTTTGCGCGATGCACTCACTGATAGTGGGCATCAGGTGCAGTACCTGGGAGATGGCGATGCGGCCTATGCCGCCCTGCAGAATGGCCACCACTTCCAACTGATACTGCTGGATCTCAACCTGCCTGGTCGCACAGGGCTGGAGGTGCTGGAAGCCCTGCGCCAGCATGACCGTGATACTCCCGTCGTGATACTGACCGCTCGGGGAGCCATCGAAGACCGGGTCAAGGGACTGGACCTGGGGGCTGACGATTATCTGGCCAAACCGTTCTCTCTGGAGGAACTGGAAGCACGTATTCGCGCCCTGCTGCGTCGCAGTGGCGCCACGACCCAACTCAGCATTGGTTGCTTGAGTTTCGATAGCCTGGCACAACGCTTCACATTGAATGCGGAAACCCTCGCCTTGCCGCCCCGGGAACAGCGCCTGCTCGCTTACTTGATGCGCCATGCTGGCCAGCCGGTAGACAAGGCCACACTCGTGGAACAAGCCTTTGGCGATGATGATGCCGTTGGGGACAATGCCATCGAGGTGTATATCCACCGCCTGCGCAAACGCCTCGCCGGGCATGACATCAGCCTGCGAACCGTAAGAGGACTGGGCTATGTGCTTGAAACCTCATGAACACTTGAAAGCTCACGTACACTTGAAAGCTCATGATCGGCTCCGACTCTCTTAACCGGCGCCTGCTCACCTGGCTGCTGCTCCCCATGGCGGTGGTGGGTGCCCTGGTGCTGTGGCAAGCCTGGCTGGATGCCCATCGCACCGCAGACCGAGCTTTCGATCGACTGTTGGAAGCCTCTACCCTGGCTATCGCCGAACAAACGCAATGGCAGGAAAATCGCCTATGGCTTGACCTGCCGCCTGCCGCCCTGGAAATGCTCGCCACCCAACATGATGAGCGAGTGTTTTATTCCCTGGTGGACGCTCAGGGAAAAGTCGTCACCGGCAATGCAGACCTTCCCGGCATTTCGCGCACGACAGGCACAATCGATGCTCCCCTGACCTTCCGCAATATCGAGTGGAACGGCATGCCTCTACGCCTGGGAGTACGCAAGGCGCGCCTGGAGAACTGGAGCGTACGCGAAGCTTATGAGGTCCGTGTCGCCCACACTCGCGAGGGTCGCGACGCCTTGACCTGGAAGCTTTTCCGCCAGAGCCTGGCTTACCTGCTGGCACTCGCCGCCCTGTCCATCGTTGCGTTGCTGGTCGCCATTCGCCTGGCACTTGCCCCTCTGACCCGACTGCGCCGTCACATTCGTGCCAGAGACCCGCGCACCCTCACTCCGCTGGAACTCAGCCTACCGCGAGAACTGGCTGAACTGCGTGACACGCTCAACGAACTACTGGCTCGCATGCGCCGAGTAAAGGCCAATCAGGAGCGCTTCATCGGTGATGCCTCTCATCAGCTAAGAACGCCCATGGCCGGACTGTCTGCCCGGGCCGAACTGGCCCTGCGTCAAAATAATCCCGAGGCCTGGCGGGAAGCATTGCTCGCCATGCAGGACACTAGCCAGAAGGCCTCGCGACTTGCGGTGCAACTCTTGTCCCTGACTCGCCTGGGCAACCCGGAGTACCAACCCGAACTGGTCCCGACCGATCTCACCAACGTGGCCAGGGAGGCCGTCAAGGAACACTGGCCAAGTTGCCAGCGCCAGGGGGTGGACCTGGGTCTCGAGGCACCGGATATCCCGGTGAAGGTGGATGCCCAGGATTGGCAATTGGCCGAGGTCCTGGCCAACCTGATCGATAACGCATGCCGGTATGGTGCACACCAGGTCACCGTAGGGGTCGATGCCAATCCACCGGCACTATGGGTGAAAGACGATGGCCCCGGCATACCGGCGGAACAACGTTTGCTGATGTTGAGGCCTTTCCATCGAGGGAGTGTGCTGGCTGAGGGCTTTAATCGGAAAACCGCTGAAGGCTCTTGTCCCAAAACCGCTGAGGGCTCTTGTCCCAAAACCGCTGAAGGCTCTTCCCTCCCAAGTGTTGAGGGCTCTGGGCTCGGGCTAGCCATTGTCGATGGCATTGCCAGAAGCCTTGGTGCGCAGCTTGTCCTGGAAGATGCCAGCGATGCTCAGCCTCCAGGGCTGTCGGTGGAATTGCACTTCTCTCCATCCACTGGATCAGGGAGGACGTCATGAGGTTGCGTTCGTTATCCGCCGTGGTCACTCTCATCGCTTCTCTGGCATGGCCATTCACGGCTAGCGCTTTCGACCAATTGCACCTGCCGGCAGAACGCGAACCCGTTGCCCCCCTGGTGATTCACGCTGCTCTGGACCTGCCCTATGTCAGACCGTTGCTGGAAGACTTCCATCGACGCAACCCCCAGTACGATATCACCTATCGCAACTTCGCCACGCTGGAGCTGGATGAGCGCTTCCTTGCCGCCCCCGATGAAGCGGACCTGATGATCTCCTCTGCCATGCCCTGGCAGTATCGTCTGGCCAACGATGGCTATGCCCAGGCGGTGGATACGCCTGTCACTCGGCGCTGGCCGGCAGAAGCCAAATGGCGCCAGGAACTGTTTGCCTTCAGCTTCGAGCCCGTGATCATGGTCATCAACCGCGCCGTCATCGAGCGCTATGGGCCCGTTGATAGCCATGCCGATCTGCTTGATCTTCTGCGCCGCCATGGTGATGAACTGCGTGGCAAGGTCGTCACCTACGACCCGGTTGCCAGCGGGGCGGGTTACACCTACGCCATTGAAGAGTCTCGCCTCTCCCCTCAATACTGGGATCTGATCGCCGCACTCGGGCATGCCGATGCAGCGCTGGTCAACACAACGGGAGCCATGATGGAAGGCCTCAAGGATGGCCGCTATCTGATCGGCTACAACTTGCTCGGCAGTTACGTTCGCCAGGACATTGATGCTCACCCCGACCTGGAATGGCGAATACCCGACGACTATGCCTTGGTGATTCAGCGCCTGGCATTCGTGCCCCGCCAGGCACCTCACCCCATCAACGCCAAGCACTTTCTCGACTACCTGCTGAGCGTCAATGGTCAGGGCATATTGGCCAAGGAAGGACATCTCGGCGCTCTGCATCCTGAACTGGATGGCCCTGGTACCGCCAATGCCCTGTACCGCCTGAGGCCAGAAGGGCTCAGGCCGACTCCGCTAGGCCCCGGGCTGTTGACTACCCTGGACGACCTCAAGCGACGCGCATTACTGAGTCGATGGCAACGCGAATTCAGTGGTCCACAGACACTATTTCCATAAGACCTTCACACCACAAGATATTCAGACCACAAGATATTCAGACCACAAGGCCTTCTCCACGAGACCTTCCATGCATCCAAAAACAATCCCCCAAGGCCGTAAAGCCCTGGGGGATTGATATCATCACGACAGACATTTCGAGAAGCGCATTTCCACCAGGCTACCCCAGGCTTCTGCCAAGTGGGTACGGGTGGTGCACTTCCTTCATCGTACCGGTGGGTCTGACTACTGTAGTCCCTGCTCTTCGACGAGCGATTTCAGGGCAGATATGTCAGGCGCACCGGCGCGGTACCACGGTAGAGCATTCCCAGTTCGTTTGCCGCACTCTTCGACAGATCGATCACTCGGCCCTTCACGAACGGACCACGGTCATTGATCGTCACCTCCACCGACTGTCCGGTATCTGCTCGAGTCACCAGCACTTTGGTTCCGAATGGCAGATAACGATGAGCGGCGGTGAGTTGCTGCTGATCGAAGGGTTGTCCACTGGCGGTTCGTCGCCCCTGGAACCTGTCTGCGTAGTAAGAAGCTGTTCCTTGCTGGATTACATCCTGGTCGTCGGCCCCATGCGCCATCGCGGCGGAAGGGAAAACGCTAGCGGCAAGTGCCGCGGTCATGATCATAGCGCTTAGCGTCGGGCGTCCCGATCGCATCAACCTGATGACATTTCTCATCCTTAGCCTCATGAAACCCCAATGGGGATACATCCGAGGAAGAACGACTGACTCCTCTCGCTTTCAACCTAGAAAGCTGTCCATCTTTAAAAGATTTCAACCTAGAAGCTGACAGCAGGAAGCTGCTGCCAATAGACCGCAGGCAACAGCCACCTAACTCTCATATGCCTATGTACGAGCCGGCAGAACCCGTCTCGAACACAGCCAGTATAGTCAGTTCTTCCAAAGGTGCCGGGATCAGGAGCGCTCGGACGGCGAAGGATGCTTGCCGTGCACCCACCCACGGCTTCCAGCTTGCTCATGATCGAACCAGGCCAACTGTTTATGCAGCGAAACAACACTGCCAACGATGATTAATGTGGGCGGTCGAATATTATCCTGTCCCTGGAGCTCGGGCAAATTAGATAAAGTGGAAAGATGCACACGCTGACGCCGAGTGGTGCCTTGCTCGATCAGTGCCACAGGAGTGCTGCCAGCCAGACCATGGCGACGCAATGCTTCGCTGATGATGACCAGGCTGCCCAGTCCCATATAAAAAACCAATGTCTGGCCAGGACTTGCCAACGTCGGCCAGTCCAGATCGCAATTGCCTTCCTTGAGATGACCGGTAATGAAACGCACCGACTGAGCATGGTCCCGGTGCGTCAGAGGAATACCGGCATAGGCACCGCAACCGACAGCCGCTGTGATGCCCGGCACCACTTCCACGGGAATCCCCGCTTCTACCAACGCTTCCAACTCTTCTCCGCCACGGCCAAAGACAAAGGGATCCCCGCCCTTGAGGCGCACCACTCGCTTGCCCTGCCTGGCCCACTCTACCAGGGCCTGATTGATACCATCCTGAGGCACACTGTGATTCGAGCGCTCCTTGCCCACATAGAGACAGTGCGCCGTGCCCGACACCAACGCCAGAATCTCTTCACTGACCAGGCGATCATGCAGCACCACCTCCGCTTGAGCGAGCCGCCTCCAGGCTTTCAGCGTCAGCAATTCGGGATCTCCAGGGCCAGCCCCGACCAGACAGACATGCCCCGGAGGAAAAGAACTGGCAGGCGGCATTGGCACTTGGAAGGAAGCCTGGGATGTGATCATGAAACAACTCCGGAAACGCGGGCATGAGGCATGGCATGAGATTGCCAATTATGCCACATAGGAATTAAACCTTAGAATCCTTATTCCTCATTTCATCTGATCATCGAGCAGTGATCTTTCCACACATAGAGCGCACCAACAAAAATGCCGCGCCTAAAGGCACGGCATTTAACAGTCGGCAGAAGCGTTATTCTTGCACGGCCTGGCAGCGCGAGATCAGGCCATTCGCTTCAAGCATGACGTCAGGCCTTGGAGCCAGCCAGACGCCACAAGCGCGGACTCGCCAGCTCACCGACAACGGTGATGACGACCAGGATCAGCGCCAGCCAATACCAGTGCAGGCTGAAGTCGAGGCTGATCCAGCCCAGGGCATCGACAAAGATCACCAGGATACCCAGCGGGCTGACATAGCGAACCATGAACAGCCACAGGCCATGGACAAAAGGTGATAGCGCAAGCTCATCACGCATGACCTGGCTCTTCAGTACAAACCCAGCCAGCAGCACCATGCCCAGACCACCCAATGGCATCATGAAACGGGAAGTCAGGAAGTCCAGCCAATCGAAGAAGTTCTTGCCTGCCACGGTCCAGTCCGCACCCAGGTTGAACGACAACATGGCCAATGTGCTGATGATCCACAGTACGATACCTGTACCCCAGGCAGCCGCCCTGCGGCTGATGCCCTTGTTGTCCGTCAGCCAGGACACCGTCGCCTCGACCATGGAAATGGACGATGTCAACGCCGCCATGGCCAGCATGATGAAGAACAGAATGCCGAACAGCGTACCGAAAGGCATGGCCTGGAAGGCCAGTGGCAGACTCATGAAGATCAGGCCGGGACCACTACCAGGTTCCATGCCATTGGCAAAGATCACCGGGAAGATGGCCAGGCCCGCCATCAACGCGACAGCGGTATCTGCTGCCGCCACGGCCAACGTGGTACGACCGATGGAGGCATCGCGTGGCAGATAGCTGCCATAGGTCAGAATCGCGCCGGAAGCCAATGACAGAGTAAAGAAGGCATGCCCCATGGCGGCCAGGGTGCCTTCACTGGACAGGTCCGAGGCATTGAACGCAAACAGGAAGTGCAGTGCATCGCCAAAACCGCCGGAAAACATCCCATAGACAATCATGACCAACAGCATGACCACCATGCCCGGCATCATCCAACTGACACTTCTTTCGATACCAGCCTGTACGCCCTTGCCGACGATGACCATGGTGGCCACCGTGACCAATGTGCTCCAGGCCCCAAGATTGAAGGGGTTGGCATTGTTGGCACCGAAGATGGCCGCCATGTCATCGACACTGGTACCTGCCAAGCCCCCGGAAAGCATCTTCCACAGATAGGAAAACGCCCAGCCTGCTACTACGACATAGAAACACAGGATCATGAAGCCACAGGCCATGGCCATCCAACCTAGAAGCGACCAGGCTGAACTACGGCCAGATTCCGTGGTGACACGACGAATGGCATCAATGGGACTTCCGCGACCGCGACGTCCCAGGGCAATTTCAGCCATCATCACCGGCATGCCGATGCACAGGATACAGGCGAGATAAACCAGTACGAAGGCCCCACCTCCGTACTCGCCAGTCATGTAGGGAAATTTCCAGATATTGCCAAGCCCTACCGCAGAACCGGTAGCAGCCAGCACGAATCCCCAACGGCCCAGCCATTGAGTACGAGGTTGTTCATTGGTCGTCATGAATCACCAGACATCGCTCTGCTTGTTATGACCCGCCTATCGGCATGGTGGGGAACAAAGGATACCGTCCCCGACCACTATTGTGACGGAATTTGTTGTCATTGTGCAGGCCAGTGACAAATTGTTCTGATTCGAGTGCCACTGGCCTGGGCGCTGGCGTCTCACGCTAGCGCAGAGACATGATCAGTCATCCGCCTTGATCACGCCCCGGCGAATCTGATCTTCCTCGATGGATTCGAACAGTGCCTGGAAATTGCCCTCTCCAAAACCATCATTGCCCTTGCGCTGAATGATCTCGAAGAAGATCGGGCCAATCACCGTGTCAGTGAAGATCTGCAGCAGTACCCCCTGGCCCTTGCCACCATCGATCAGCAAGCTGAGCTCACGCAGCGCCTCGACATCCTCTTCATGGTCAGGCACCCGCACATCAATCTTTTCGTAATAGGTATCCGGCGTGGACATGAAGGCGATGCCATTGGCGCGCAACTTGCGTACCGTGGTGTAGATGTCATCGGTCGCCATGGCCAGGTGCTGGATGCCTTCACCCTTGTATTCACGGATGAATTCAGCAATCTGGGAGTTCTCGTCCGCAGACTCGTTGATCGGGATATGCATCTTGCCACAGGGTGCCGTCATGGCCCGGGAATGCAGGCCAGTCTTCTTGCCTTCGATATCGAAATAGCGATTCTCACGGAAGTTGGCAATCTGGGTATAGAAATCCGCCCATGGATCCATCTGGCCACGCTCGACATTGTGCGTCAGGTGGTCCAGTACCTCGAGGCCGACGCTATTATCCTGTGCAGTGGTCCCGGGAATCGGGTCAAAGTCGATGTCATAGATGGTACGACCTTGGTCATCGACCTTGTTGTCGACGAAGTACAGCAGTGAACCACCAATGCCACGCACCGCAGGAATGCCGACTTCTCCTGGCCCCACCGGGTTGTCGACGCGAACGGCACCATTGGCCAGCGCATATTCCAGCGCCTGCTTGGCATCAGCGACCTTCCAGGCCATGGCACAAGCACTGGGGCCATGAACCTTGGCAAACTCGGCAGCATGGCTGCCAGGCTCGGCATTGAGCACATAGTTCACATTTTCCTGCTGAAACAGGCTGACATTCTTGCTCTTGTGTCGGCGAGTCTCGGTAAAACCCAGTTTCACGAACAGTTCGCGCAGGGCCTCGATACCAGCCGCATCAGGCGCCGTAAACTCAACAAACTCGAAACCGTCGGTACCGATAGGATTGGCCGTGTTGATGGGAGCGACTGCGGTCATGGGGATGCCTCCAGGGATTATCAGAATTGTCGTTGTCAGAAAGGAAAGTCTCTCCTCGGATGCCCCCAGACTAGAGCGACCCGGCCAGTACCGGAATCGCTCCAACGTCCTGCTCAGCCTTGTCCAGCCACTGTTTTAGGGCCCCAGGCGTATCGTTTTTCTGACACCTTCGATAACCCCAGTTGTTTCGCTCTCCAGGCGTAAAATAATCCTTACATCGCGTAAGAAATACGTTACAGCTTGACCACTACAGCGCGGCCTGTGGCGGAGTGAGGGAAAGCAGCTGCCATGCTACCACCAGCATGATCACAACGATGCTGCCATCAATGACCTGCCACACTCGCGGGCTTTTCAGTCGCGGCGCCAGATAGCCGGTCACACCGACCAAGGCAAAGAACCAGGCAAAGGAGGCAAAGGTTGCCCCTGCATAGAAGGCAACAGGATGTGACTGCACTGCCCCAATGGCACCCAACATGACGACCGTATCCAGATAGACCTGTGGATTAAGCAAGGTCACCGCCAAGGTCGCCAGCATGACCTGGCGCCGTCCCATCACACTCGGCAGTGCCTCCAGTCCCTTGGGGCGCAGCACCCTCTGCAGTGCTCCCCAAGCCAGCCACAGTAAAAAGGCAGCACCACCGAAACGCGCCACGGCCATGGCTGTTTCACTCTGGGCGATGAGCGTACCCAACCCCAGCACCCCCAGGCCAATCAACACGGCATCGCACGCAGCACAGATCCACGCCACCCGCCACGGGTGCTGGCGACGCAGCCCTTTGTCCAGCACAAACGCATTCTGTGCCCCGATGGCAACGATCAGTCCTGCGCCGGTTCCCAGTCCATGCAGTAGTGACCACCACATCCTTGCGCCTCCTCTATGATTCTCATGTGTCATGGCCAGATCCTCACAAGCGGGGTCTCAAAAGCTGAGCCTAAAAAACGAGGCCTCGAAAACTGAGCCTCGAAAGCTGGGCTGGCCGGTGTTTACGCACACTACCGAGAAGGCTTAAATAAGAGAAACGAATCTTGAAAATATCCCATTAGAGTTTCTTATGCTGGATTACAAACTGCTGGAAGCCCTTGCAGCGGTACTGCATCACCAAGGGTTTGAACGCGCGGCCAAGGCTCTGGGACTAACCCAATCCGCCGTATCGCAACGCATCAAACTGCTGGAGGCACGCCTTGGCCAGCCTGTGCTGATACGCACCCCGACACCAAAGGCAACCGACCTTGGCCGGCGTCTGCTCAACCATGTACAACAAGTCCAGCTACTGGAGAACGAGCTGGCCACTTCTCTGCCCCAACTGGCCGGAGAGCGTCAGCGCCTGCGCATTGCTATCAACGCAGACAGCCTGGGAACCTGGTGGCCCCAGGCCATGGGACCTTTCGTGCAGCAGCACTCCATGGAGCTCGACCTGGTCATCGAAGACCAGGACGTCGGCCTGGAACGCATGCGCCAGGGAGAAGTGGCAGCCTGCCTGTGTGCAAGTGATCAACCCGTGCAAGGTGCGCGCGTGGTCAGCCTGGGAGTAATGCGCTATCGCGCTCTGGCGACACCGGACTTCATCGCCAGGCATTTGCCGCATGGGCCGAGGCCTGAGGACCTGATGAAGACACCTGTCATCGTCTTCGGTCCCAACGATCAGCTTCAGCACCGCTATCTGGCACAGCTCGGCGTAGAAGGCCCATTCCCCCATCATCTATGCGGCTCTGTCGAAGGTTTCCTGCTACTGGCCCTGGCGGGAATAGGCTTTGGCCTGATGCCGGAAATCCAGGCGCACCAGGAATTGGCAAGGGGTCGGCTGGTGGACGTCGTTCCCGGCATCCATCTTGATGTACCCTTGTACTGGCATTACTGGCGGCATGGCGGTGACCTGCTGTCAGCCCTCGCCAACCACCTGGCCAAGGAAGCACAGCACTCGCTCACCCCGCTTTGAATTCAGCCTATTCCCAGCGGCTACATTTCCAGGGCTACATTTCCAGGGCGGCGTTCCTAGGGGCGACGGTTGCATGCTTCTGCGCATCATGTGTCCAGCTTGTCATGCACACTCTGGAGCTTCTCAGCCATCGACTGGTCACGATCAGTGCGTGTGCCCAGTTTCATGGTAGTGGTGATGCGTGGTGCTCCCATCTGGTGAACCACTTCGTGGCAACGCTTGACCACCGCCATGACCTCATCCCAGGGCCCCTCGATATTAGTGCCATAGGCATGCATGTGATGGCTCAACCCGGAAGCCCGAATCTCTTTCTGGCACGCTGCAACGTGCTCGGACACGGAGACTCCAACCCCCAGGGGCACGACGCATAGATCGACGATGACATACATTTGTTAGCCTCCTAAACTTTATGGCAGCATTGTGCCTATTGCTTGCACTATTTTGGCATGACACTCACTCATGCCTGTGCATGGCCATCACTCACTTTTCGGAATGACTGGTCTATGCTGTTTTGCAACATATGCAGAAATAAAACATTCACAGGAACAACCAGTACTGAAACTCAACATAGCGCCCTCCCGGGTGTCCCGCTCACTCGGCATGGCTCACCGGCGTGTCGCCGCCTACGGAAAGGGGAGGTTCCATGACCAGCGACTCACGTCCTCACCCCCTCGCATTGCCCGATACCCGGGCCCGGCGCGTGGTGGAAAATCTGCTGAAAGGCTCCGGAGTGAGCTTGAACGGTGATGCTCCCCAGGATCTCAAGGTCTACCATCCGGACCTGTTCAGTCGAGTGCTGCACCAAGGCACTCTGGGGCTTGGCGAGGCTTACATGGATGGTTGGTGGGAAGCCGACAGCATTGATGAATTCACGTACCTGGTGCTGCGCCATGGTCTTGGCGAGCGGGCCCATACACCATCAGAAAAACTGATGTACCGCCTTCAGTCAGGTTTTTTCAACCTGCAAAGCAAGGCGCGTGCCTACATCGTCGGCGAAGCCCACTACGACATGGGCAATGACCTGTTCGAACGCATGCTCGATCCGACCATGTCCTATTCCTGCGGCTACTGGAAGAAGGCAGCGAACCTGCACGAAGCCCAACAGGCCAAGCTGGAGCTGGCATGCAGGAAGCTCCAGCTCGAACCAGGCATGCACGTGCTGGACATCGGTTGTGGCTGGGGCAGTTTCGCCGAACATGCAGCCCGCCATCATGGCGTCAGGGTCACTGGCATCACCATTTCCAAGGAGCAGGCAGAACTGGCCAGGAAACGCTGTCATGAGCTGCCGGTAGAGATTCGCCTGACTGATTATCGTGAACTGCAAGGCACCTTCGATCGCATCGTGTCCATCGGCATGTTCGAACACGTCGGCCAGCGCAATTACGACACCTACTTCCGCACAGTAGATCGTCTGTTGCCGGATGGCGGCCTGTTCCTGCTGCACACCATCGGCTCGAATACTTCCCGGGTCTCCGCGGATCCCTGGATCAATCGCTACATCTTCCCCAATGGAGTACTGCCTTCGATACGCCAGATCGCACAGGCCAGTGAAGATCATCTCATCATGGAAGACTGGCAGAACTTCGGCGCTGATTACGACCGTACCCTGATGGCCTGGCTGCACAACCTGGATGCCACCTGGTACCAGATAGCGCACAACTACAATGAACGGACCCACCGCATGTTCCGCTATTATCTGTCGGTGTGCGCCGGCGCCTTCCGTGCACGCAACCTGCAACTGTGGCAGGTCGCCTTTTCCAAGGGCAGAAGCGGCCGTTATGACGCTCCACGCTAGGTCCTGTGCGAAAAGTGTCTGCGCTTGCTCTTGGCCTCAACAGGTTTCAGCACTTGCGTTTCTGCCGTTGAGACGTTCGACCATGGCCAGTATCAACTGATACTGGCCATGGTCGACATGCAGGGCTCAGGTTACCTCAGCTGCCGTGACATGAATGCCGAACAAGCTGGCCTCGCCTACACTCCTGCCCTGCTCTTCCGGTGCCATCGCCTTGCCATCTCGCACCATCACGTGTCCTCCCTGCCCCCCGCCGATCACGCTGCCGACCAGATAGGTGGGGAAGATCTCGGGATCATTCTCATAGTTGGGATTATGGATCAGGCCAATCATCTGGAAACGGCCGCGTGTATTGCGCAGGGATTCCAGCGAGTCCTGGATCAGGCGTCGATGAGACAGCTTGGAGAACAGCCCATCAAGAAGGATGACACTTTCGCGCATGGCACGGGCACGACGACGCTGGCCAGGTAGCTCGTGCAATTCACGCTCGATGGCAAATTCGGACAACTTGACCAGCCACATCAACGACACCGCTTCACGCTGTCCTTCGGACATCGCCTCATTCAAGGAGAACAGGCGCCCATGGGGACGAATGGCGGGATGACGCAGGCGGATGGCCACATCCTTGAACAGGCCACGATAGATGCGCCGGCGAATACGCCCAAGCAGATCATCATCGCGCCGCAGGCGTTCGCCTTCTTCCAGGGCAATGCCATCACGTTCGGCACGTCGCTTCATGGCCGCCTGATGCTCATCGATATCCGCCAGCAGCGTAGTGATCAGCTCACGCAGGGCATCGCTGTCGATCAAGGCGGCCTTGACTTCGAACCAGGCCCCGGACGGGGTGTCACCTTCTCGAGAGTGTTCACTTCCCTTGCGCGCAACACGCTTGAGGATATCCAGGTTGCCGGCGGCATCGCTGATGATCGAGCCAAGACGCTCGACCAGAGTGCCTTCGATATGCTGGCGTGAAGTCTGCAGATGGGCCACCCGCTCACGATGGGTACCCAACTGCGACGCCAACTGAGCATGCAGTGCTGTCAGTTGCTCGATGGCCGCATTGCCTGCGCCGTTGTTCTGCAGTCTGGAATCGCGCTGCAGTCCGGAATTGTACTGCGGTCCGGAGATGACACCCAGGCGGGCACGCTCGGTCTCGTTGAACAGGCGGCTACTTGCCGCTTCCTCCAGCGCGCTGCCCAGGCGCTGCTCCAGCGCCTGGACCTCTTTGGTCTGACGCTCGCGTACACGGGCGCGCTCACCCAGCCCAAGACGGGTCAAGCCATCCTGCAACTGGCTGGCACTCTGGGAGAGCCCTTCCAGCCTAAGTTCATGGGCACCATCTTCGCCGTCATCCTGATGCTGGCCACTCGCCAGTTGCCACCATTGCTCCAGCGCCTGATCGAGTGCATCGACATCGGGATGATCGGCAGGCCATGAACACCCACGCCCATCCACGCCCTGGAGACGCTCGCGCCAGCCGGAAGACAGCTCACGTAATGTCGTCAACCAGGCAATGGCCAGCTCGTCACAAAGGTTGAGGGCCTGGCGCTGGACGTCCAGCCGCCGTTCCACATTGACCAATTCGGTTCCTTTGGAGCGCCGCTCAGCATTGAGCTCATCGCGTTCCTTCTTTAGCCGGGCAATGCGTGAGGCCAGCATCGTACCCGCGCCCTTCTCGTCACGTACATCCAGATAGGCGCGAATGCGTTTGGCATCCAGGCTGGCCCGGCGTTGGGCCAGTTGCAGTGTGCTTTCCAGTTCGGCCTGAACATCTTCCGCTGTCGCCATGAAATCCGGGCCACCTGTCTCGACATAACGTTCCAGGGTGGCCAAGTGCTCCCGCTCCCCATCGTCGAACACTGCCTGACGCTGACCGGAGATCGCTTCACTTTCGCGGTTGAGCAGTTCCCACTGCTCGGTGGCAGTTGCACGTTGCTGTGCTGCGGCTGCCTCACGTTCGCCGAGCTCCAGCAAACGATGATCAATGGAGGCCAGCCGCTCCACACCACCTGCCGCCTTGAACGCCTCGGCAGCCAGCCAGGCGTCGGCATGGGTGGAGAACTCTTCGCGGGCCTGTTGTAGTCTGGGGGTCAACGCAGCCAGTTCGATATCCACTTCCGCCAGCGTTTCGCTGGCCTCCTGCAGAGCCTTGTCACCACCTTCTGTCAGGTAACGCTGAAAATCGTCGATCAACTGCAGTGCTGCCTCGCTGATACGCGGGGCCAGTTGCGCTGCCGAAGCATCCAGTTCCGCCAGGCGCACATCAATGCGTTCCAGCTCGCCTTCCACATCTTCCGCCACGGCCTGACGAGCGGCCAGCGCTTGCAGGAATGCCTCACCATGTGGATCGAACCGAGCAATGTCAGCATCCAGCCGCTTGCGCTCTTCCTGCTCCTGGGCCAGGCGGGCCTGGGTCTCACTGCGCAGCTCGACCAGATATTCAGGATTCAGTGCAGCCTTGACGGCCAAGGTTTCTGCGCCACAGATAGCACCCAACGGAGGCTGCCCCTGCGCCAGGCAGGTCGCCAGACGTTCGCGGCTGAGAACCGGCACATTGAGGCCATGCTCGATCATGCATCGGGCCGCCATATCGGCCTGATCTTCCACGACCACCGGAGCAAACAGCTGGCCTGCCGCCTGTATCAACCAGTCACGCCGACAAGCCTCATTGTCGGCCAGTTCAGCCAACACCTGGTGCAAGGGCGCAAAGACGATGCCTTCAGCCTCCAGGCGGCGCTGTGCTTCACTCTCGGCAACCTGGCGGGCAAGCGGGTCCCCTGCCAGCGTTTCCAGATAGCTTTCCCGTGCCGCAATGCGTTGCTCCAGCACCTCACGCTCGCCGAGCAGGCGCGGATAGCCTGCCCGAGCCTCGGCCAGCCAATCCTCAGGACTGCCGTCGTGCTGCTGGCGAAACGCCATCAGGGCAACGTGCAATTGGCGACACTGCTCTTCCTGACGCTGCAGGCGGTGGCGCTCATCATCCAGTTCCCGGGCCTGAGCATAGAGACGATCACGCAGATGCACCGGCTCGTCGTCGCCATGCACCTGCTGATATGACTCAGCAGACTCCGCCAACGGTACCAGCCGCTTGCGTAGCTGCCCAGCCGTCTGCTGGCGGTTCTCCAGGCGCTCCACCTCTGCCTCGAGCTTGGACAATGCCGCCTGGCGGCTGGCCCACAATCCCTCTACCGGAGTCTCCGGCCAGGCCTGCTGATAGGCCTCCCAAGCGGACTGTCCCTCGCGCAGTGGTGCCAGTTCACCTTCGAGTCGAGCACGTTCGGAAATCAGGCCTTCATGTTGCTGCCGGGCAGATTCCAGGCTTTCCCGCGACTGCTGCACCTGTTCGTGCAACTCTGCCTGGCGCTCGTCCAGGGCCTCGAGCCGCTCACTTTTCTCGGCCAGCAGCTGTGCCGGTTCCACATTGGGGTTGGCCGTACAAAAAGCACGGTAATCTGCATCCAGGCGGCGATACTCGCCAATGCGTCCAAGGTGGCGGGAAAGCGCATCGCGGACTTGCTGCTGCTCCTGCTGGGCCGCCTCGAGCGTCGCTTCAGGTGCGTTGAGTTCGGCTTCGCTGAACAGGCCTTCCGCCAACGCCTGAGTATAGAAACTCTGATTATCGACGAACTCCCGCTGGCGGGAGGCCAGGCTTTCCCGCTCCTGGTCCATGGACTCGATACGGGCTTCCAGCGCCTGGATGTCCGATTTCAACTCATTGCGATAGAGCCCATCGGCGACTACTTCGTCGCGGAAGACATTGCCATCCAGGGATTCAAAGGCCTCGGCTGCCTCATCCAGACGCTTGATGGCGCGATAACGCGCGGCATCGTCGCTAAACGCATGGCTATCGTCCAGCCAGGCACGAGCGGCATCGAAGGCCAGATGATGCGGTTCACGACTGGCGGGCCATTCGGCATCCGCCAGGTGCACCAACTGGCGATGAGCATCCAGACGCACACCGAGCTCGCTCAGGGCCTCGCGCACCTGACGTTCCGACTGACGACTGAGCCGAGCCAGCAGCCACACGGATACTCGCGGTCTCCCGGTATCGCCCCGAACCCATGCCAGGCCAACGACGTCCTTGCTATCAACCACATTCTTGCTATCCCTCCCTTCACCAGCACTCCCATCAGGGAAGCGTGGAATGCCTGGCAGGCCTGCGAGTACCTGGCCGGCCAGCAGGCGCTCGCTGAGCATCAGGCCATCATCCAGGCGCGCCAGACTGGCACGCTCCTCGATCAGAGAGATGCCCAGGGCCCGGACTTCATCGAGGCAGACCACCTTGGCTTCCGTACGGCGTTGGTCCGTCTCGGCATCCTCGAGACGGTGACGCAATTCAGTGATGTTGGTGCCGGAATTGAGAATGACTTCCTCGATCAGTTCCTCGCCTTCATCCGTCTCGCCCCGGGTAGCGCCTGCCAGGATCTCCGGCGCCAGCACTTCAAAGAAGAAGGCCTGGTCAGGCTTCTCTCCACCACGAGGCTTGATCGCATTGAAGATCTGGCTCTTGTCGGCCCCCCCTTCCTTCTGGAAGGCTGCCAACTGGGCCAGCTCCCGGCGTGAGACATGCGCGTTGACGGCATCCAGCCACTCATCGCGATTGTGCGTCAGGCGCACCCCATGACGGCCCATGGCCTGCTTCACGTCGGCATTGGAATACAGCGCCAGCTTGGCATCCTGGGTCAGATGGTGCACCGGCACGTCTTCGAAACGCCCGGCATAGTGATAGAAGGACAGACCACTGCCATCGCTGTAACCATAGAAGCCGAACACGAAGGTAGTGCCGGAAACTTCTTCCCCGGCACTGGCCAACAGGTCTTCCTGGCCACCTTGCTCCGAGCGACTGCGGAACTCCACACGCAAGTGCGACCAACTGCGGCCACGCCCTTCCACACTGGAAGGTGAACACTTGCGCCGGGTTCGTGACAGCAGCGTGCGATCGCGTGACAGGAGGCCAATCAGCGCTTCCGCCAGAGTCGTCTTGCCGAAGCCGTTTTCCATGCTGACCGCACTCGACTGGCCACGCAGATCAAGGATCAGATGGCGCATCTTGGCATCCCATGGCGATGATACATCGCCATGCTTGTTGAGCAGGTTGGCGACTTCGATGCGATTGATCACACTCATTGCGTCACCTCCCGACTCACTACCCGCTGACCTTCAGCGTCCTGATCCATGTTGCTCTGGTCGATCTCGTTCTGGTCCATACCACCCTGGCCCATATCATCCACAGCCATGTCTTCCCTGCCCGCAACACGGCCATCATCGACGGATCGTCCATCGGCCAATGCCTGCAGGTGCTCCAACTGATGCACACCGACCTGTTCGCTCTCCAGGGCTCCCAGCAATGTCTGCTGCCAGACGTCTCCAGCCAATGGATCATCATCCCTCAGGCTCTCCAGAAATCCCGCTTTCACATGCAAATCGATGAAGGCCCTCACACGCCGGCTGAGATCCTCACCACGCTCATCCAGCAGGCTACGCTGGACCTCATTGGCAGCATCGCCCAGGCTTCGCAATGTCTCGACCTGGTCGCGCAGCAGATCGAGCAGCTCCGCACCACTGAAAGTCGCTTCCTGGTAGCGGCTGACATCGGACAGCGCTCGGTTATAGCGGGTGTACATCAGGGTGTGCATCAACAGCCATAGCTGCAGATACCATGTCGCCAGCTCAGCGCGGCTTTCCTGGCGCAGGCGCAATGCGTCGAACACCGGTTCACGGGTATACAACGGCGGCTGGTCCATGTCTGGATCAGGCAGCAGGGCATAGTAGCGAGACCCCGGTGCAATGCCGGGATAATCGCCGGATTCAAATGCCTTCAGCCGCAAGCCCTGCCCGGCAAGAAAATCCCTCAGGTTCTCACGTTCGAGATCACTGGCATCATCGATCAAAGCGCAGACATCACGCTCCGACAGCTGACCGTCCCTCGCCGCCCGGCGCTTGCGCCCTCCCGACGGCAGGCGTTCAACAGCACGATAACGCAGCAGGTAGGCGACCACCTCGCCCATTTCCGTCATGTTCATGATCAAACTTCCTTGGCAGAGGTGGGGGGTAGAGTCTCTTCGGCAGCGTTGTGGTCAATGCCGTCGCTTGCCAGACGTAGCGTCGGCGTCACGGGGCCATCGATCACCCTGCCATCAGGCAGGGTGAGACGAAAGGGCTTGTATTCGACGCCCACGACCAGGGACTCGGACAACAGACCAGTATCGACAAAAGTGTTGATCAACTGAGGCAGGCAATCCCCCAGCTCACACAGATGCCAGCCTTCAGACAGTGCATCGGGCAACGACAGTGGCGCCTGGGCAACCCGCTGGCGCAATTCTGTGCCCCGGGCAGAGAGATAACGTGCCAACTGCGTTTCTTCCAGGTGTGCATCACCTGCCTCGTCATACACCAGAGCCACAGGGCTGGATTCGGCACGACGCGTCTCGAGCAATGGCACCAAAGGCATGACACGGGGAAAGGCGACTCCCTGAAAGAATGGCATCATGCGCTTGACCACTGGCTCGGCCAGCCTTTCGGGAAGCGGTGTCTGGAGTATCTGTGCCGCTAGCGCACTGAAGTCCACCACGCCCATGGACTGTACCCGCCCTTCGGCAATATCTGCGATCAGTTCGGACAAGCGCCGCGACAGGTTTTCAATGGCGGTCAGCACGCGGCCGATGGCGCTGGACAGCACACGCAGATCCCATTCGTCGTCCTGGCTGGAGCACCAGGCATCAAAACGCTCGCCAAGCGCGGGGCTGGCCAGTTGGGCCCGGGCATCCAGCAAGGTGCGCTGAATGCTCGACAAGGCATTGTGGTAATGGCGTTCGTTATCGAGCAATACCGATAGTTTGCCTTCACGGGTGGGGTTTTCCCGGACCCGCCGCAGTTCCTGGGTGAGCCCGCGAATGGCCAGCAGAATCTGATTGGTGATGTCCGGTACCCGACCAAAGTCATCCCTGGCCAAAGCTGCCAGCACCTTGGCTGCATCGTATTCGGAATACAGCAGATCCTCCACGGCACTGGCCAGTGTCACGGCCTGACGCCCACTGGGCGTCAGGCGCACCTGCCCGGTCTGCCCTTGTTTCTCTACCAGCGCCGTACGCTTGGTACTGCGCCGTACGCGCTCGATATCCTCGCCCTCATCGCGCAGGTGGAGTTCACTGGGGGTGGCGAGCAGGTTGATCACGAAGCTCAGATCATCGTGGCAAAGCGCTGGATAATACTCACGCAACGCGGCCAGACAGCGCGTCTGCGACACAAAGGCACTATTGGTGGCGAAATCCACATCCAGCAGGTAATCCAGCAACAGACAGCCGAGATCCAGCCAGTAGCCATCACGCAATCCACGGCGACTCTCCTGACTGACCTGAACGAAAGGCGAGCCAGGTTCGTGGGCACTGTCGTGCAGGTCAATCAAGCGAGTCGTGGCAACGAGCAGCTTGCTCCATGCGGTCATAATGAATCCTGAATGTCGAACGCCATGCTTTCCCACGGCACGCAAAAGGATCGTCATTATGCCAAGCTCGGCCGGGCGGGTCATGATCTGAACAATACCAGCGGTCAGGCACAGCATCGAGAAACCGGATATTCGCACCGAACCTCCTTTCCCGGTAGGCTGCTACATTCCATCAGCCCTTGCCCCATCAGCCCTTGACTCGCGCCCCCTTCCATCAGTATCCCTGGGAGACTTCATGCCTGCTGCTATCGAACAGACCCTGGCCGAGGTTTTCGGCCACCGTGAGTTTCGTTCCGGACAACGCCCGGTCATCGAGGCCGTCACCCAGGGACGCTCTGCAGCAGCGATCTTTCCTACGGGATCAGGCAAGTCATTGTGCTACCAGTTACCCGCCTTGCATCTGCCCCATCTGACCCTGGTGATCTCGCCGCTGCTGGCCTTGATGCGCGATCAGCTCGATGCTCTGAAAGCCAAGGGCATCGCCGCGGCCAGCATCGACTCCACCCAGAACCGAGAGGACACCAGCGCTACCATGCGCGCGGCCTTGGATGGTCAGTTGAAGGTACTGATGGTATCGGTGGAACGCCTCAAGAATGAGCGTTTCCGCGAATTCCTGCGCCGCGTACAGATTTCCCTGCTGGTGGTCGATGAAGCCCACTGCATTTCCGAGTGGGGCCATAACTTCCGCCCCGACTACCTGAAGCTACCGAGCTACCGCCGAGAATTCGCCATCGATCAAGTCCTGCTGCTCACCGCAACGGCGACACCCAGAGTCATCGATGATATGTGTCAGCGTTTCGACATTCGCCATGAGGATGTCGTGACTACCGGTTTCTATCGCCCCAACCTCGACCTCAGTGTGACGCCGGTGCCTAGTGATCAGCGCCCTCGCTACCTGGTCGAATGGCTCAGGCACCGCCAGACAGATGGCGGCGGCACCATCATCTATGTCACCTTGCAGCAAAGCGCCGAACGTCTGGCGGCCTATCTGCAGGCCGCCGGCATTTCTGCCTCGGCCTACCATGCGGGCCTGGATCATGAGAAACGCGAGAACTTGCAAGCACAGTTCATGGCAGGCGAACAAGGTTGTATCGTCGCCACCATCGCTTTCGGCATGGGCATCGACAAAGCGGATATCCGCCATGTCGTGCATTTCGACCTGCCTAAATCCATCGAGAACTACAGTCAGGAAATCGGCCGAGCCGGACGCGATGGCCAACGCTCCGAATGCGTCATGCTGGCTGGCCGCGAAAACCTGGCCGTGCTGGAAAACTTTGTTCTCGGGGACGTCCCGCCCCTGAGCGGCATTCAGATGCTGCTGGACGATATTCCATCGCAGGGACAACGTTGGGAGCTATCGCTCAATGCCCTGTCCCAGGCCACGGATATTCGCCCACTACCGCTCAAGACGCTGCTGGTAAAGCTCGAGTTGCTCGGCATCCTGCGGCCGAGTCACAGCTACTTTGCCGAGTACCGCCTGCGCCTGGAGACATCGGCCGAATCCGTGATTGCCGCCTTCCCCGGCGAGCGGGGTGTATTCCTGCAGGCTATTTTCGATGCCGCACCACAAGCTCGTACCTGGCGTACCCTGGACTTTGAAATACTCGATCGGCTGGGCCAGGAGAGAGACCTGGATATATCGCGTCCGAGGGTGCTCCGCGCACTGGACTATCTCGCCGAGAAAGGTTTCATCAGTCTGGAAAGCAAGCAGATGACCGAAGTGTACGAGGTCATCACCCGAGACTTCAGTACCATGCCGGGGGCTCAGGACAGGTCCCTTGCCGAATACCTTTATCGGGATGGTGTAGAACGTGCCAAAGCGGAGCTTGGCCGGCTTGCCGCCATGCTCGAACTTTTCGAGACCCAGGATTGCCTCAGCGCCCGGCTTGCCCAGTGGTTCGGCGACACTCAGGCTCCACAACAATGCGGCCATTGCAGTGCCTGCCGCGGAGACGCCGTGCAGCTCCTCGAGCTCACGCCACCGCCACTACCGGAGACCGATCAGCTGCGCCTCTGGCTTGATGAACTTGCCACCGCCCTGGCCGCAGCGGGAGCCTCTGGCGCACTGAATGCCACCTTGGCCACACGTTTTCTGTGTGGCATTACCTCCCCCCTCCTCACCAAGGCCAAGGCCCGCCGCCTGCCCGGCTTCGCTGCCCTCGAACAGCATCGCTACATGCAGGTATTTCAGGCCGTGAGCAGCTTCCTGAACGAGATCCCCCTCGGAAAGCACCAGCCGGACAAACCCTATCGTTCTTGACCGATGCCATGACGATTGAGCTTGTTGGCGATGGTGGTATGGGACACCCCGAGCCGCTTGGCCAACTGACGGCTGGAGGGGTGCTCGGGATAAAGCGCAGCCAGCACACGCCGCTCCACTTCTGCCAGGATATCGCCCAGAGAACCCTCCAGATCGATACCATCCAGGCCCGGTGCCACACCGGCATCAGGCAGGCGTAGATGCGAAGGCTCGATGACACCGGCTTCGCACAGGGATGCCGCCTGAAACAGCACATTTTCCAGCTGCCGTACATTGCCTGGCCAGTGGTATGTCATCATGCGTGACAATGCTGCAGGAGACAGACGGGGCAATGGGCAACCGATCTGGCGGGAAGCACGATCGAGGAAGTGCCGCGCCATGGGCTCGATACCATCAAGACAATCCCGCAATGGTGGCACGTTCAAGGACAGCACATTGAGGCGATGATAAAGGTCCTGGCGAAACAGCCCTGACTGGCACAAGGCGAGAAGATCCTGCTGGGTCGCGCAGATCACGCGCACATCCAGAAAGGTTTCCTCGTCGCTGCCTACCCGGCGGAAGCCGCCATCCTGCAGGAAACGCAGCAGCTTGGCCTGCAGGCGTGGGCTCATCTCGCCAACTTCATCGAGAAAGATAGTGCCACCGGCCGTCAGTTCCAGTAGCCCAAGCTTGCCTTCCGGCCGGGCGCCATCGAACGCCCCTGGGGCATAACCAAACAATTCGGTTTCTGCCATGGACTCTGGCAGCCCGGCGCAGTTAAGCGCCATGAAGGGTGACTGACCCCGCCGACTGGCCAGGTGACAGGCTCGAGCCAGGACTTCCTTGCCGGTTCCCGTTTCGCCAAAGATCAACAAAGGGGCATCCAGCGGTGCCATGCGCCGAGCCTCGTTGATCAACGCCGCCAACCTGGGGCTGCTCGAGAACATGGCCTCAAAGCCACGAAACTCCTGGCGCTGCACTTGATAGATACGCTCCCCGATACGATCGACGCTATGCAGCGTGACCACCGCCCCAGCGAGGGAAGCGACATCATCATGATGCTCGCGGTGCAACGGCGCGATATCAGCAAGAAAGGTGGCATCACGCAGGTGCATACGCAGACCATTGACCCGGGCATTGTTGCGCCGGATCAACTCAGGTAGATCCAGGTCCGGCAGATAACGGTCCAGGGACAACCCCGGAACTTCATCAACACGCACACCAAGCAGCTGGCTGGCCGCCCGGTTCGCCGCCACCAGATGGCCTTCCATATCAATCGACATGACGGGGTCGGTCAGGGATGACAGCAGTGCATCCAGTTCCAGGTGACGGCGCTCACTGGGCATCAGGCTGACACGACGTACGCCAAATACCCCAGGGACCTGCTCCAGTTCAGGCTTGAGAGTGGCCAACTGAGCATTCAGCAAGTTAGGGACGTGCAGGTAGATCGCATTTCCATGCTCGCCACCCACCTCCCCCCGAGCCACATTGAGGCCATAGTCAGCAAAGTGGGCAACGATATCCCGCAAGATACCGATACGATTCTGGCAATGAAATCTCAGACGCATGACGTGATTCTCGTAAGCCAGTCAATCTTGTGTCACGACGGACTGACTGAACTGTAAACTTTACGTTACAGCATACGTGGTCAAAGCCCTTGAGTCTCGTTTCTTTCATCACTCTTCGGTTCCAGCAGGCGCTGATGTAACGAAATATTGACACTCAACAGCGTCATCACGCTTTCCTCAGGCCCGCTTCTCCCCTTCAGTCCAGCCTCAAGCACCTTAGACTTCGACCATCCCTCTTTCGAGCAACATCAACAATTTCAATAACGGGCGGTCTAAAGAACGTCACCGTATTGCTACGGGGAGAAAGCATGAGCACAGCACCAGAAGTCCAGGCACATGGTGGTTCCAGCCACCGCGCGGAAGCCAAGATGGCAAGCACCGGGACAGTGACCTCCAAGGGCACCCATTACCAGGCTCGCCTGCCGGATGAGCATGGCATCATCCATTGGAGTGAAGAAGAAGATGCCACTTGGCAAACCTTGATGGAACGCCAGCTGTCGCTGATCCAGGGACGTGTGTGCCAGGAGTACCTCGAAGGCCTGGAGCGCCTTGCCCTGCCGATCGACCACATTCCGCAACTGGCAGACGTGGACAAGGTTCTGTTCGAAGCAACAGGCTGGCAAACAGCACAGGTACCGGCGCTGATTCCTTTCGACACTTTCTTCGAACTGCTGGCTAACCGCCGCTTTCCGGTTGCCACCTTCATTCGCACACCAGAAGAGCTCGACTATCTGAAAGAACCCGATATCTTTCACGAAATCTTCGGTCACTGCCCCATGCTGACCAATCCAGCATTTGCCGAATTCACTGCGACCTACGGTCGCCTGGGCCTCAATGCCGAACCCAAGGACCGCGTCTATCTGGCCCGTCTGTACTGGATGACCGTGGAGTTCGGTCTGGTCGATACCCCTCAGGGTCGACGCATCTATGGCGGTGGCATCATCTCCTCACCCAAGGAGACCTTGCATGCGTTGTCGAACACCCCCGTGCACCAGCCCTTTGATGCCTTGAGTGCCCTGCGCACGCCTTATCGTATCGACATCCTGCAGCCGCTCTACTATGTACTGGACAGCCTGGATGCTCTCCACGATCTGTCTCAGTGCGACATCATGGCACTGGTTGAGCAGGCACGTGACATGGGCCTGTTCGAACCACGCTTTCCCCCCAAGACCGAAACGCACTGAACACCAGACACGCTTGATCGATGTCGCGTGGCAAGTGCCAACCGACCATTCCTTCTCAACACCACTCATACGGAGTCGACATGAGTCACCTCACCGAACAACAGTGCGAAGCCTGCAGCTGGGACGCTCCCCACGTCACTCAGAGTGAAATGGAACGCTACAAAGTACAAATCCCTGAGTGGCAGATCGTCGAGCGCGATGGCATCATGCAACTGGAGCGGAGCTTCAAGTTCCGCAACTTCCGTCAGGCCCTGGAATTCACCAACAAGATTGGCGCCATCGCTGAGGAAGCCGGTCATCATCCTGCCCTGCTGACCGAATGGGGCAAGGTGACCGTCACTTGGTGGTCTCATGAGATGAAGGGCCTGCACAAGAATGATTTCATTCTGGCAGCCAGAACCGACGAGGTAGCGAAGTAAATGTTCGAGCATATTGAGCGGGTTCCCGGGGACGCCATCCTCGGTCTCATTGACGCCTTCAACAAGGACACCAATCCCCAGAAGGTCGATCTTGGTGTAGGTGTCTACCGCGATGCCAAAGGCACCACTCCAGTGATGCGCGCGGTCAAGGAAGCGGAAGCCCGGCTGCTCAAGAACGAAACCACCAAGACCTACATTGGTTCACACGGCGCCGCATCCTACGGCGAAGTGGTGCTGCCGATGGTGCTGGGCGCGGGCTCTCCGGTCATCGAAGCAGGTCGTGCAAGTGCCACGCAATCTCCGGGTGGTACCGGTGCACTGCGCCTGGCCGCTGACTTCATTGCCCACCAGTTGCCTGGCAAGGGCATCTGGGTCAGCGACCCGACCTGGCCCAATCACCATGGCATCTTCACCGCCGCTGGCATCAAGCTGAACAAGTACCCTTACGTCGATGCCGACAACCGTCTCGATTTCGACGGCATGCTCAATGCGTTGAAGGAGATTCCCCAGGGTGATGTGGTCGTACTGCATGCTTGCTGCCACAACCCTACCGGATTCGATCTCGATCGCGAGCAGTGGCAGCAAGTGCTCAAGGTCCTTCAGGAGCGCAACCTGCTGCCGCTGGTCGACTTCGCCTATCAGGGCTTTGCCGAGGGTCTCGACGAAGATGCCTATGCAGTACGCCTGCTGGCCGAGAATCTCGACGATGTGCTGATCACCAGCTCCTGTTCCAAGAACTTCGGCATCTACAATGAGCGTACTGGTGCATTGATCGTTGTCGCCAAGGACAACGAAGAAATGCAGAACGTACGTTCGCAGATTGCCATCGTCGCTCGCGAGAACTACTCCAACCCACCAGCCCACGGCGGTTCCATCGTCAGCGAGATCCTGCATTCAGAAGAGCTGACTGCAGTATGGCGCGAAGAGCTGACCGAAATGCGCGACCGCATCAACACCCTGCGTCGCAACTTCGTGGAAGCACTCAAGCCTTACGGCCTCGACGAGAAGTATGCTCACGTGGCCGAACAACGCGGCATGTTCTCTTATACCGGGCTGACGCCGGAGCAGGTCGACCGTCTGCGTGATGAGTTCGGTATCTACATGGTACGTTCTGGCCGCGCCAATGTGGCAGGCTTCTCTGATGAGAACCTGGCTTACATCGCCAAGGCTGTCGCGACCGTCAACGGCAAGGCCTAAGCTAGCTGTAAGCTGTAAGCTGTAAGCTGTAAGCAGATCAAACCCCGAGACCACATGGTTTCGGGGTTTTCTGTTACTTACAGCTTATAGCTGGTGACTTACAGCTCGAGCGGCTTGCCGCTCGCTCACCCCAACCCATGCTTGCTCGCCCAGACGGCGGCTTCGACTCGCGAACGCAAGTCGAGCTTCTTGAACAGGTGTTTGACGTGAACCTTGACGGTTCCCTCGGAGATATCCAGCTCCCGAGCAATCATCTTGTTCGACAGCCCCCGAGCCAGAATGCGCAGAATGTCGCGCTCCCGGGCGGTAAGGCAGGACATCACCTCGTCTCCTGTCACCGGCAGCTCTCCCTTCACGACGCTGGCCAGCAAGGAAGCCATCTTGGGCCCCATCACGACCTGCCCCTGAGCGGCTTCTCGAATCTGGCGCAGCACTTCCTCCGGCTCCATATCCTTGAGCAGGTAGCCATCCGCTCCTTCACGCAGGGCACGTACGACATCTTCATCAGCATCCGATACGGTCAGCATGACAATGCGACTATCGACCCTGGCATCACGCATACGCCGCAGCACTTCAATGCCATCCATCGGATGCATATTGAGATCCAGCAGGACCAGGTTAGGAGACAGCTCCACAGCCTTGTTCACAGCCTCGATGCCATCCGATGCCTCCGCCACCACGATCAACTCCGGATCCATGTCGACAAGCTGGCGCACGCCACGGCGGAACAGGGGGTGATCATCAACAATCATCAATCGAATAATGCTCATAGCTACTGTCCTGTTATAGGGTGCTCGATTCACCCGATCGCGGAGGAAAGTCGGTCGAACCCTCGAGGGAGAAAACACACCGTTATCACCGTGCCATAAGGCAGTGCAGCTCCGATGGATAAGGTTCCACATAGACTTCTGGCCCTCTCTTCCATGATCGTCATGCCATGGGACATGGAAGAGCCGGCAGACTGGCCGACACCAATACCGTCATCGCGAATCGATAGTTGGTACTGATGCAATTCGTTCTGTTCCAGGCTGACCTCGCAATGGCGGGCCTTGGAATGTCGTGCCACATTGGACAAGGCTTCACGTACTATCTGCAGCACATGGATTTCCTCGTTGGGCGTCAGGAACAACCCATTCCACTGACCTTTCAAGCTCAGGTGGAAGTCACCGCGTCGGGAATATTCCGCCACCGTTTCCTTCATTGCCGCTTCCAGGCCCGCTTCGTGGATACGCAGACGAAAGGTATTGAGCAACTCACGCAATTGTCGATATGAGGAGTTGAGGCCATGGCGCAGTTCTCCCACGACAAGGGAGACTTCATCGTGGCGCTGCTGATCCAGGCGCACTTGCAGACGCGTCACCTGAATTTTCAAATAGGAAAGAGACTGTGCCAGAGAATCATGCAACTCTCTGGCGATGACTGCCCGTTCATCCATCAATGCCAACCGACGCTGCTTGTTGGCCTTTTCCGACAGAGAGATAGCCGCTGCAATCAATCCCGCCACTGTCTCGATGAGCTCGATCTTCCATTGAGCCAGTATTTGGCCAGAAGGCTGCATGACACGCAGCTCACCATAATCGCGATCAGCCTCACATACCCGTACGGCGTACTCATTCGCCGTGCCATTGCCAGGCATTGCCGATACCACATGAGGTTCGTCACCTTCGGAAGACAGACACACCATTTCCTGAGGATTGTCTGCCACGGTCAGATACAGCTCAAAGGGGCCTTCACGAGTCACCGCGCCTAGCTGGCGAAGCACTTCGATCAGCTCTTCATGGGTCAAAGGTGTGATGCCATTCAGTCTTCGCGCAGTTAGATAAAGCATCCTTAACGCATCATTGCTAAGCTTCAGCTCCTGGGTCTTGGCTGCGACCCTGTTTTTCAACTGCCCGTACTTCTCTGACAGACTGACATTCATCCTGTTGATCGTACGCGACAATAACCCGATCTCATCGCCCCCCTGATACGTGGTCCTTCCGCTGAAGTCCCCTAGCATGACCCCCTCCACCACACGTACCAGATCTCTAAATGGCGGCATGATGCTGACAATGAAATGATAGAAAAAAAGCCCGATGACAAAAGCAAGAACGATGAGAATTCCACCTTGAAACGCTTCAAGAAATAATACTTTACAACTAATTCTTTCTTTCAGCTTATTTACCAGTACATCTACTTTTTCTATAAATTCGTCAGTTGCTTTCTTTAGGATCCTGTATTCCCCTGCTTCGTAGTTCAGAAGTATTGGATAAAGTGAAACTTTCCAAGTATCGACCAAATCCAGATATGCCTGATGCATGGAGTTGTCTTTCTGCTCAGGAATAAAGCGCAGGAGTGCGGGGGCCGTGATCAGTGCCTGCATATCCTCTATCTGGACAATCCGCAGTGGATGCTCCGGGGGAAGGTGCTCGGCTGCCACCATCAGGCGATAGGCGTGCATTCTCAATGAACTGCTTTTATCGATGGCATCCCCCACCCCGACGCTGCTCACGGCAACGAAAATAGAACCGAACACACTGAAAAGCGCCAGGCTGGAAATCACGGTAATGACCAGAAGTACACGTAGCATCAACGACCTGCGTAGAGAGAGAGCAAAAGCCACTTTAAAAGCTCCCCGATAGGATGATCACTGTCATGCCATCAATAGTCCTGATCGCCAATTAATGCGCGAATGTGCAAAGAATGGTGCTGAGTCGGACAAATTGACGCACGAATCAGTCAATAATCTTTTGACACAAATCAAATGCCGCTTAATTCAGTTGTAGCAGAGTCACGGACACCGCATCAGCATAAGCGAAGGAAAGCCGATGAACCTCTACGACACCCCACTCCCCGCAAGGCAGTACAGGGCACTGGGGATATCAACACTGGCATTCACTTTGTGTTTTGCCGTCTGGACCCTGTTTTCGATCATTGGCATTCAAATAAAGGAGGACTTTGGCCTTTCCGATACTCAACTCGGTCTGCTGATGGCAACACCGGTACTGACCGGCTCCATCAGCCGCCTGTTTCTCGGCGTCCTGACCGATCGTTTCGGTGGTCGTTGGGTCTTCAGTCTATTGATGCTGGCCACGGCCACTTGTGTCTATCTGCTGACTTTCGCCAGCAGCTATCCCATGCTGCTGGTCGGGGCCCTTGGCGTAGGTCTGGCAGGAGGTTCCTTCATCGTTGGTGTGGCATACACCTCGGCCTGGTTCGACAAGGAACGCCAGGGCACGGCACTGGGTATTTTCGGTGCTGGTAATGTCGGAGCAGCGATAACCAATTTTGGTGCTCCCTTTCTGTTGCTGGCCGCAGGTTGGAAAGGTACTGCACTGATCTATGCCACTGTGCTCGCCATCATGGGAGTGATCTTTCTCCTCTTCGCTCAGAATGACCCCGCGCGCCAGAACAATCGCCAACAGCAACCATCGTTGGCCGAACAGCTCGCTCCTCTCGGCGACATTCGCGTATGGCGCTTCTCGCTATATTACTTCTTTGTCTTTGGCGCTTTTGTCGCCCTGGCCTTGTGGCTTCCACACTATCTGATTGAGGTCTATGGCCTGAGCCTGGCTGCAGCCGGAATCGTGGCGGCGCTGTATACCATTCCAGCGTCTCTGTTTCGTATCCTCGGCGGCTGGCTGTCGGATCGTTACGGTGCTCGCAGGGTGATGTACTGGACCTTCATTGCCTCCTTCATCTGCCTGTTCCTGCTCAGCTATCCGCCTACCGAATACGTGGTCAAGGGCGTGCATGGCCAGGTCTCCTTCTCACTGTCGATGCCACTGTTGGGCTTCATTCTGCTGACCATGGTGTTGGGCTTCTTCATGTCGCTGGGCAAAGCGGCAGTATTCAAGCACATCCCCATCTATTACCCGAAGAACGTCGGTATCGTCGGCGGCATGGTCGGAATGGTGGGTGGTCTGGGAGGCTTCTTCCTACCCCTGACCTTCGGCATGCTCAACGATGTCATCGGTATCTGGCAAAGCTGCTTCATGCTGCTGTTTGTTATCGTTGCCGCCGCTTTGGCCTGGATGCACTACGCTATTCACCGCGCCGAGCGCATCGAGATTCGCGACCGTTGCGAATCCACCGACCTGCCTGAACTATCCACACCTTCACGCTTCGTGCTGACAAAGTGGTTCCCTGAGAATGAAGAATTCTGGGCCTCCACTGGCAAGCGCATCGCCACACGCAACCTGTGGATCTCGATCCCCTGTCTGCTGCTGGCTTTCTCAGTGTGGATGGTATGGTCCGTGGTGGTGGCCAAGCTGCCTCAGGTCGGCTTCAACTACAGCCCCAACCAGCTGTTCTGGCTGGCGGCCCTGCCCGGTCTGTCCGGTGCCACCTTCCGTGTGTTCTACAGCTTCATGGTGCCGATCTTCGGTGGCCGCCGCTTCACTGCCATTTCCACCGCCTCGCTGCTGCTGCCCGCTGCCTGGATCGGCTTCGCGGTGCAGAACCCCGAAACCCCTTATCTGGTGATGGCGATCCTCGCCCTGCTGTGTGGCTTTGGTGGTGGTAACTTCGCCTCGAGCATGGCCAATATCTCGTTCTTCTACCCCAAGCGTGAGAAGGGCAAGGCACTGGCCATGAATGCCGGCCTTGGCAACCTCGGCGTTTCCGTGATGCAGTTCCTGGTGCCCGTCGTGATTTCTACCGGCATGTTCACCTTCATCACTGGTCATGGGCAGGCTGCCACGAATGGCGGTGAGCTGTGGCTGCAGAACGCCGGTTTTGTCTGGGTACCGCTGATCGTGGTTTCCAGCGTAGCGGCTTGGTTCGGCATGCACGATATCGCCAGTGCCAAGGCGTCCTTCGCGGAGCAGGCGGTAATCTTCAAGCGCAAGCACAACTGGCTGATGTGCATTCTCTATACCGGCACCTTCGGTAGCTTCATTGGCTTCTCTGCTGCCTTCCCATTGCTGACCAAGACCCAATTCCCTGAGATCGATGCTCTCAAGTTTGCCTTCCTTGGCCCGCTGGTTGGTGCGCTTAGCCGTGCATGGAGTGGCGGCTTGTCCGATCGTTTCGGTGGCGCAAAAGTTACGGTATGGACCTTTGCCACCATGATCGTCGGTGTGATCGGCGTCATGTACTTCCTCGCCAACAAGGATGCCAGCCTTGGTTTCTACGGCTTCTTCGGCTCCTTCATGCTGCTGTTCCTCGCCACTGGCGTCGGCAACGCCAGCACCTTCCAGATGATTCCGGCGATCTTCCGCGAGGAAGTGGCACGTTTGATGCCTCACCTGTCCCCGGCAGAACAGCTTCCTCATGCCGAACGTGAATCCGCAGCGACCATCGGCTTTACCTCCGCCATCGCGGCCTATGGAGCCTTCTTCATTCCCAAGGCCTTCGGCACATCTATCGACATGACTGGCGGTGTCGGTGCCGCGCTCATCGGTTTCATCGTGTTCTACGCCGCCTGCATGGTACTGACCTGGTTCTACTACAGCCGCAAAGGCGCCGAAATTCGTTTTGAAGCCACTCCACAAGCCGTACCTGCTGCAGATAGCGGCATCAAGACCGCTCATTCTTAGGACCACCACCCAGGCCGCCTGACCCTAGGCGGCCAAATGAGAAGAGAAGCCACTATGAGCCACTTTCTCGATAGACTGAGATACCTGACCAAGCGTCCCCCGCAGTTCGCCGAAGGTCATGGCGAAACCCGTGATGAATCCCGCGATTGGGAAGACGGCTACCGTGCCCGCTGGCAGCACGATAAAATCGTGCGCTCTACCCATGGGGTCAACTGCACCGGATCCTGCAGTTGGAAGATCTACGTCAAGAACGGCCTGGTCACCTGGGAAACCCAGCAGACCGACTACCCACGCACCCGGGCCGACCTACCCAACCACGAACCACGGGGCTGTCCGCGGGGCGCCAGCTATTCCTGGTATCTGTATAGCGCCAACCGCCTCAAGTATCCGTTGATTCGCCAGGAGTTAGTGCAACTTTGGCGGCGCGCTCTGGAAAAACATTCCGACCCGGTCAATGCCTGGGCCTCGATCGTCGAAGATCCGATTCTGGCCAGCCAGTACAAGCGTGCCCGTGGCATGGGCGGCTTCGTGCGTACCGACTGGGATGAAGTCCAGACGCTGATTGCCGCCTCCAATGTCTATACCATCAAGACATTCGGCCCTGATCGCGTCATCGGCTTCTCGCCGATTCCCGCCATGTCGATGGTCTCCTATGCCGCCGGTGCTCGATATCTGTCACTGATCGGCGGCGCCTGCCTGTCGTTCTACGACTGGTACTGCGATCTGCCGCCTTCCTCCCCCCAGACCTGGGGCGAGCAGACCGATGTGCCGGAATCCGCCGACTGGTACAACTCCGGCTACATCATTGCCTGGGGCTCCAACGTGCCCCAGACCCGTACCCCGGATGCGCACTTCTTTACCGAAGTCCGCTACAAGGGCACCAAGACAGTCTCGATCACCCCGGACTATGCCGAGGTCTCCAAGCTCACCGATGAATGGCTGTCGGCCAAACAGGGCACCGATGCGGCCCTGGCCATGGCCATGGGTCATGTGATCCTCAAGGAATTCCACCTCGACAATCCGAGCAACTACTTCACCGACTACGTGCGTCGCTACACCGATATGCCGTGCCTGGTGCAGCTCGAGCAGCGTGAAGACGGCAGCTATGTGCCGGGCCGCCAACTGCGCGCGGCGGACTTCGAAGCCAGCCTGGGACAATCCAACAACCCCGAATGGAAAACCGTGGCCTGGGACGAGCAGCGCGACCAGCTGGTGGTACCGCTGGGCTCGATCGGTTTCCGCTGGGGCGAGGACGGCGAGAAAGGCAAGTGGAATCTGGAGGAGCTGGACGCCGACGGCAAGGACACTCAGTTGCGCCTGAGCCTGGCCGACAGTCACGACAGCGTTGCTCGGGTGGCCTTCCCCTACTTCGGCGGCATCGAGCATGAGCACTTCAACCATGTCGAAGGTAACGAGATCCTGCATCATTGCCTGCCGGCCAAGCGCCTGAAGCTGGCTGATGGCAGCGAGACACTGGCAGTGACGGTGTTCGACCTGATGTGTGCCAACTACGGCATCGACCGTGGTTTTGGCGCCGAAGGTGAGGACGACGGGGCCACCAGCTTCGACCAAGTGCGCCCGTACACGCCCGCCTGGCAGGAGCAGATCACCGGAGTCAGCGCCGCCCAGTGCACCCGCATCGCCCGTGAGTTCGCCAGCAACGCCGACAAGACCAACGGTCGCAGCATGATCATCGTCGGTGCCGGTATGAACCACTGGTACCACATGGACATGAACTACCGCGGCCTGATCAACATGCTGATCCTGTGCGGGTGTGTCGGTCAGAGCGGCGGTGGATGGTCGCACTATGTCGGCCAGGAAAAACTGCGCCCGCAGACCGGCTGGACACCACTGGCGTTCGGTCTCGATTGGCAGCGCCCGCCGCGTCACATGAACGGCACCTCGTTCTTCTACAACCACTCCAGTCAGTGGCGCTATGAGAAGCTCCAGGTCAAGGAGATCCTCTCGCCGCTGGCCGATCCTGCACGCTACTCCGGCAGCCTGATCGACTTCAATGTGCGCTCCGAGCGCATGGGCTGGTTGCCTTCCGCCCCACAGCTGGGCACCAATCCGCTGCACCTGGCAAAGGCCGCTGCCGATGCCGGTATGTCCACTGCCGACTATACCGTCAACCAGCTCAAGCAGGGCAGTCTCGGCTTTGCTGCTGAAGACCCGGATAATCCGCAGAACTTCCCGCGCAACATGTTCATCTGGCGCTCCAACCTGCTGGGCAGCTCCGGCAAGGGCCACGAATACATGCTCAAGTACCTGCTGGGTACCCGTCATGGCGTGCAGGGCAAGGATCTGGGACAGACCGGCGCGACCCTGCCGGAAGAGGTCGTGTGGCATGAGGAAGCACCGGAGGGCAAGGTCGACCTGCTGACCACCCTCGACTTCCGCATGTCCACCACCTGCCTGTACTCGGATATCGTGCTGCCGACAGCGACCTGGTACGAGAAGGACGACCTCAATACTTCGGACATGCACCCCTTCATCCACCCGCTGACTGCCGCCACCGACCCCGCCTGGGAAGCGCGCAGCGACTGGGACATCTACAAGGGCATCGCGAAGAAGTTCTCCGAGGTCTGCATCGGCCACCTGGGTGAAGAAACCGACCTGGTGACGCTGCCGTTGCAGCACGACACCCCGTCCGAGCTGGCCCAGCCTGAAGTGCTGGACTGGAAGAAAGGCGAGTGTGAGCCGATCCCCGGCAAGACCATGCCCAGCCTGATCGAGGTCAAGCGCAACTACCCCGAGACCTACGAGCGCTTCACCTCGGTGGGCCCCCTGCTGGAGAGCATCGGTAACGGCGGCAAGGGCATCAGCTGGAACACCGACAAGGAAGTCGAGCTGCTGCGTGGCCTCAACCACGTCAAACTGGATGGCCCGGCCAAAGGCCAGCCGCAGATCGACACCGCTATCGATGCTGCCGAGATGATCCTGTCACTGGCCCCGGAGACCAATGGTCAGGTGGCGGTGAAGGCCTGGGATGCCCTGTCGAAGATCACCGGTCGTGACCACACTCACCTCGCCCTGCCCAAGGAAGAGGAGAAGATCCGCTTCCGCGATGTCGTCGCTCAACCGCGCAAGATCATCTCCAGCCCCACCTGGTCGGGTCTGGAAGATGAGCATGTGTCCTACAACGCCGGCTACACCAACGTCCACGAACTGATTCCATGGCGTACCGTCTCCGGTCGTCAGCAGTTCTATCAGGATCATGCCTGGATGCGTGACTTCGGCGAGAGCCTGCTGGTCTACCGTCCGCCGATCGACACTCGCGCCACCCGCAGCATGGCCGAACAGAAGTCCAACGGTAATCCGGAAATCGCGCTGAACTGGATCACGCCGCACCAGAAGTGGGGTATCCACTCGACCTACTCCGACAACCTGCTGATGCAGACCCTGTCCCGTGGCGGCCCCATTGTCTGGCTGTCCGAAGATGACGCCCGCGCCATTGGTGTCGAGGACAACGACTGGATCGAACTCTACAACGCCAACGGCGCCATCGCTGCACGTGCGGTGGTCAGTCAGCGGGTCAAGAACGGCATGGCGATGATGTATCACGCCCAGGAGCGAATCCTCAACATGCCGGGCTCCGAGGTCACCGGCACCCGTGGCGGCATGCACAACTCGGTCACCCGCGTGTGCCCCAAACCGACCCACATGATCGGCGGCTACGGCCAGTTGTCCTACGGTTTCAACTACTACGGCACCGTGGGCTCCAACCGCGATGAATTCGTCATCGTGCGGCGCATGAAGAACATCGACTGGCTCGACGGAGAAGGTAACGACAGCGTACAGGAGGCCGTCAAATGAAGATCCGTTCCCAAGTGGGCATGGTGCTCAACCTCGACAAGTGTATCGGCTGCCACACCTGTTCGATCACCTGCAAGAACGTCTGGACCAGCCGTGAAGGCGTCGAGTACGCCTGGTTCAACAATGTCGAAACCAAGCCTGGCATCGGCTATCCCAAGGAGTGGGAGAACCAGCAGCGCTGGAAAGGTGGCTGGTTGCGGCGTAAGGACGGTCGCATCGAGCCACGCATCGGCGGCAAGTGGCGGGTACTGGCGAATATCTTTGCCAACCCCGACCTGCCGGAGATCGACGACTACTACGAGCCGTTCACCTTCGACTATCAGCACCTGCATCAAGCAAAGAAGGGAGAACACCAGCCCACTGCACGTCCCCGTTCGCTGGTCTCTGGCCAACGCATGGACAAGGTCGAATGGGGCCCGAACTGGGAAGAGATCCTCGGTACCGAGTTTGCCAAACGGCGCAAGGACAGCAACTTCGACCAGATTCAGGCCGACATCTACGGTCAGTTCGAAAACACCTTCATGATGTACTTGCCGCGCCTGTGTGAGCACTGCCTCAACCCGGCGTGCGTGGCCTCCTGCCCCAGCGGTGCCATCTACAAGCGTGAAGAAGATGGCATCGTGCTGATCGACCAGGACAAGTGCCGCGGCTGGCGGATGTGTGTCTCCGGCTGTCCGTACAAGAAGATCTACTACAACTGGAAGTCCGGCAAATCCGAGAAATGCATCTTCTGCTACCCGCGTATCGAGTCCGGCCAGCCGACCGTGTGCTCCGAAACCTGTGTCGGACGCATTCGTTACCTCGGCGTGCTGCTCTATGACGCCGACCGTATCGAGGAAGTGGCATCTTCCCAAGATGAGCGTGATCTGTACCAGCGCCAATGCGACATCTTCCTCGACCCTTTTGATCCCGAGGTCATCGCCCAGGCGAAGCGCGACGGTATCACCGACAACGTGATCAAGGCTGCCCAGCAGTCTCCGGTCTACAAGCTGGCCATGGACTGGCAACTGGCCCTGCCGTTGCACCCGGAATATCGCACATTGCCGATGGTCTGGTATGTGCCGCCGCTGTCACCGATCCAGTCCGCCGTCGACGCTGGTCATGTCGAGCGCAAGGGCATCCTGCCAGATATCGAGTCGCTGCGGATTCCAGTCAAGTATCTGGCCAATATGCTGACTGCAGGCGACGAAGAGCCGGTGGTTCTGGCCCTCAAGCGCATGATGGCCATGCGCGAGTACATGCGCGGCAAGCATGTCGATGGCGAACAGCGCCTGGATGTGCTGGAAGAGGTCGGGCTCAACGAGGCCCAGGTCGAGGACATGTACCGCTACCTGGCTATCGCCAATTATGAAGACCGTTTCGTGATCCCCACCAGCCATCGTGAGCTGGCCCGTGAAGCCTTCCCTGAACGCGGTGGCTGCGGCTTCACCTTCGGTAATGGCTGCCAGGGCGGCAACAATGAAACCAGCCTGTTCGGTGGTCGCAAGCAGACCTCTACCCTGGTCCAGGTCGAGCAGTACGATCCGAGCCATCCGGAAGTGAAGGAGTCTCATCATGGCTGAATCCTTCGCTCGAGGCATGCGTGCATTGGCACGCATGCTCGACTATCCCGACCGGGAAATGGCTGAGTCGTTGCCCGAGCTCGCTGTCGCGCTCAGGGCCATGCCGATGCCTCCCAGCGCCCCTCGTCAGGCCTTGCTTGACTGGTGTGCTCATCTGGCGAAAGGGTCCTTGCTCGACCACCAGGCAGCCTACGTTGCCCAGTTCGACCGCGGACGCGCGACCTCACTGCTGTTGTTCGAGCATGTGCACGGAGAGTCGCGTGATCGCGGCCAGGCCATGGTCGACCTGCTGGCCGAGTACGAGAATGCAGGCTTTGCCATCGGACAGCGTGAGCTGCCGGATCATCTGCCTTTACTGCTGGAGTTCCTGTCGACACGCTCCGAGCAGGAAGTGGCCGACTGGCTGGGCGACATACGCCATATTCTCGCCCTGCTGGCTGCTCGCCTGGAAGAACGTGAATGTGACTATGCTCTGGTTCCTCGCACCCTGCTGTGCCTGATTGGTGCAGAAGCGGATATCGATGCCATGCGCGGGGAAGTCCGCCAGGAGCCGGCAGACAATACCCCTGCCGCTATTGATGCCGTGTGGGAAGAAGAAGCCGTGCGCTTCAGTGCGAAATCAGACCAGGATTGCGCTCTGCAATCCGCCGAAGGCCGGCGTCTGGCCGAACGTCGCCAGCAGGTGCAACCGGAAATCGTTCGTCTGCCCGAATCCTCGCAGCCCTCTTCGACTGGAGGCTTATCATGATGCATTACCTTCATACCCTGCTGTTCGGCCTCTACCCCTATGTGGCCGGCGTTGTCTTCCTGGTCGGCAGTCTGCTGCGTTACGATCATGGCCAATACACTTGGAAGACCGGTTCGAGCCAGATGCTGTCCTCACGGCGTATGCGCCTGGCCAGCCCACTCTTCCACGTTGGCATTCTGGTGATCTTCTTCGGTCACCTGGTGGGTCTGCTGACACCGCACTGGGTCTATGCACCCTTCATCAGTGCCGGTAACAAGCAGATCATGGCCATCCTGGTCGGCGGTATCGCCGGGGTGATGTGTCTGGTAGGCGGCGCCATGCTGATGCACCGCCGCTTCACCGACCCACGCGTCAAGGCATCTTCCACTTTCAGCGATAATCTGATCATCGTGCTGCTGGTGGTGCAGGTAACTCTGGGACTATTGACCATTCCCGCCGCCATGCATCACCTCGATGGCGGCGTGATGCTCAAGCTGGCCGACTGGGCTCAGGCCATCGTGTTCTTCCAGGGCAACGCCGCTTCTCACCTTGAAGGTCTGGGATTCATCTACCACATCCATATCTTCATCGGCCTGACCATTGTCCTGATTTTCCCCTTCACTCGTCTGGTACATGTATGGAGCGCCCCTCTGGGCTATCTCGGTCGTCGCTACCAGATCGTGAGACGCCGTGATGCAGGAGGCCACTGATGCAGAGCATTCCGCTGGAGACCTTACCCACCACTTTCCCCACCATTCAGGTGGGGGATGTGCAGATCGATGAAAGCGCCATTGCCGGCGAGATGCAGTTCCACCCAGCCACCAGTCATGAGGCCGCAGCCATTGCGGCAGCCCGCGCTCTGGTCATTCAGCAGTTATTGCGCCAACAGGCGGCCCACCAGAGTCGACAGCCTGTAGATGAAGTGTGTGAAAGCGAGATCGCTGCCATGCTGGAGCGTGAACTGGTGGTCCCCGAACCTGACGATAATGCCTGCCGGCGCTATCACGCGGCTCACCCCGAACGCTTCAGCCATCCACCACGCTTCAAGGTGCGCCACATCCTGCTCGCCGCCGCACCGGACGATACCAGTGCCCGTGATGCAGAATTTCAACGCGCCGAACGACTGATCGATGAACTCAAGGCAAACCCTGAGCGCTTTACGGAACTGGCTCAACGCCACTCACGCTGCCCTTCCGCCACGGAAGGAGGGGGACTGGGTTGGTTGATTCCTGGCCAGACCGTCGAGGAGCTGGATCGCGCCCTGGTGTTCCTGCCGATGGGGCTGCATGATCGTCCACTGCCATCACGCTATGGTTGGCACGTGGTGTATGTGGAGGCACGCGAAGAGGCGCAGACCTTGGAATGGGAAGATGTGGTCGAGCATGTGCGCCATGAGTTGCGTGAACAGGCCACACGCATGGCCCTTCGCCACTATCTGCTGGAGTTGGAGAGTCGGATTGGCGTCAAAGGATTCTCGCTGGCCGATTCCGAACCAGATGGAGCCCTGATCCAGTGATCTAGCCAATCATCTGAACCAGTACCTCTCACGGGCTGCCTTCAGGCAGTCTGTGAGAACCTCGCACCAATATAGCGTTGACGCATCCCAGTGCTTGTCCAACGTAGGCACTTCGATGTCCTGCCTGCATGGAGATAGATATGTCCCATCATTCCCGCCAGCTCGATTTCATTCCGTTGGGTATCGCCGTACTGACGGTGTCTGATACGCGCAGCATTGATGAAGATGATAGCGGTGCTCTGCTCATTGATCGCTTGCAGAATGCCGGCCACCACCTGGTCGAACGTACGATCGTCAAGGACGATATCTATCATATCCGCGCCCAGGTCAGCCGCTGGGTCGTCGACGAGGAAGTCCAGGTCATACTGGTCGACGGTGGCACCGGTTTCACCGCTCGCGACAGTACCCCGGAAGCCTTGCTGCCACTGTTCGACAAGGTGATCGAAGGCTATGGCGAGCTGTTTCGCCAGATATCCTCCCAGCAGATCGGCACCTCGACGATCCAGTCACGAGCTGTTGCAGGGGTCATCGACCAGACCGTGGTATTTGCCATGCCTGGCTCCCCCAAGGCCTGTGCTACCGCTTGGGATGACATCATTGCTGCCCAACTGGATGCCCGTACCCGCCCCTGCAACTTCGTTGCCATGGTGGTCAAGGATATCCAGCGCTGCGACACTCGATCACCCCGCCTCGAGTCACCGTCGTGAGCATCGCTGCGGCTGCAATCAGCTTGCAACTCTGGTATCGCACCGATCTCGGTCGAGAGAATTCAATATTCGACAGCTCGTGAAGTGTGCATGAGCTTCACCTTCAGCCGCTCCGATACGCTGAAAATATTCGTCAGACACCATGGCAACTTACTGGGCCTGGGTGACGCAACTCACCAGGCCAGAGCCAAGCAGGATGGCAGTCTCGGAGATAATTCACACAGATAAGTCTGCGGAACTTATTGAAAGATCTAGAATCCCTGAAACCAAAAAACAAACGACTTCGCTGTGTTTCCGCCCCTCCCGGGAAGCTGACTACCCTGTTCTCCTTCCGCTTGATGGAGGTGGACCATTCCAATGTGATCCCCTGCGGAGTTTCAGTTTCGAATCGAATGCGGATTGGAGATATGCATGCGTGATCAGATCGACGCCCTGACCTCATTGAGAGGCATCGCTGCGATCCTTGTGGTCCTGTACCACTACACAGGAAACTTTCTGCCTAACCTATCGGTCTCTCAACATACCTCCTTTATCGTCAAGGGTTACCTTTGGGTAGATCTGTTCTTTCTGCTCAGCGGTTTCGTGATCATGCACGCCTACGGCCAGCAATTTCGCTCCAGGGTTGATTGGCCTTCCTTCCGGACATTCATGTTCGGGAGAATTGCACGTCTCTATCCACTCCATTTGACGATATTGGTGGCTTTCGTTCTGCTGGAGCTGATGAGGGCCACGTTGACTCAATCAGGAGTGGACGGCCTGCAACGAGAGGCCTTTGAAGGAGGCAAGAATCTGCCAGCCCTTGCTGAACATTTGTTGATGCTTCAGGCTGCTGGTCTGCAGGATGGCTTGACATGGAATGGCCCCGCCTGGTCAATTGGAGCAGAGTGGTTCGCATACTTGGTTTTTCCGGTGCTTGCCTCATTCCTATTCGGCAAGGGCTGGCGAGCCCATCTCCTCATCTGCCTGGTCGGCGTTCTCGGTCTGGCCGTCATTGCCGATAATCCTCGAGGATTGAACCTCACCTACGATTACGGGGCTTTCCGGTGCCTATTCCAGTTCTGTATCGGAGCGGCGCTGTATCAGGTCTTTCGCAGAGGCAGCATGCGCTGGTTGCATCATGATATAGCTTTCGTGGTGATTGCATCGATCACTACAGGACTGATGCATATTGGGGCCAACGACCTGTTGCTGCCTCCCGCTTTTGCACTGTTGATTCTGTCTCTTGCCGGTAACAAGCACCGTATCGCTGCGGTACTTTCAGTCGCTCCTCTTCGTGTGATAGGGGTGATCTCCTACTCAATCTATATGAGCCATATGTTGGTGCTCGAAGCGATTCAACTGGGAAGTCGCGTCATTACGGGGCATGGTTTTGGCCATTGGCTGGATGCACCAACATCCGTACTGGCGCTCATGGTTCTGATTGCAGCCATCCTTCTGATTTCTGTCGGTTTGTACCGCTATATAGAGCTTCCGATGCGCCATGCCTTGAGAGGAAGTCGCTTCGCTCGACTCTACGTCTATGCACCTTCGGCGACATAGGTACGACACAAGGCCATATATTCACATCAAGGCTTCATGTCCAGATAGGCACCATAAACAGAAGACTCCGTCAGCCGGAAGGCTGACGGGGTCGCTGAACTCGGGTCTCGTGGCAGGAATCAGGCGGCGTAACGTGCCACGGACAAGCCTTCCGGATTGATGGCCGGCTGACGACCATCTACCAGGTCAGCCAGTAGCTGAGCGCTGCCGCAGCTCATTGTCCAGCCCAGTGTGCCGTGGCCAGTGTTGAGCCATAGATTGTCGTACTTGGTGGCACCGATGATCGGCGTGGAGTCCGGCGTCATCGGACGCAGGCCTGTCCAGAACTCCGCCTGAGCCAGATCGCCCCCCTCAGGGAAGACATCACGCACGACCATGGCAATGGTGGCACGGCGCTTTTCCGCCAGGCTCAGATCATAGGATGCCAACTCTGCCGTGCCCCCGACGCGAATGCGATTGTCGAAGCGAGAGATGGCCACCTTGAACGTCTCGTCCATGACCGTGGACTGCGGGGCACCACCATCATCAATCACCGGCAGTGTCAGGCTGTAGCCCTTGACCGGATAGATCGGCAAGCGGATATCAAGGTCGCGGGCCAGGAATGGGGAGTAACTGCCCAAGGCCATGACATAGCTGTCTGCCGTCAATTTGCCTGCGCTGGTATGCACTGCCTCCACACGACCGGACACCCGGGTCAGGCGCTCGATAGTGGTGTTGAACAGGAAAGTCACACCCAGCGTCTCGCGACAGTAGTCAGCCAGTCGGTTGGTAAACAGGTGGCAATCACCAGTCTGGTCATCTGGCAGATGCAGACCACCAACAAACTTGCCGGGAACCCGGGCCAGAGCCGGCTCTATGGCGGTCAGCTCATCTGCGCCCAACAGCTTGTGACGAATGCCGCACTGCGCCAGCACCTGCATGTCCCTGTCCGCTGCCGCCACTTGCTTGTCGTTACGGAACAGCTGCAACAGACCACGTTGACGATCCTCATAGCGGATGCCGGTCTCGGCACGCAGCGCATCGATGCACATGCGGCTATGCTCGGCCACTCGCACCATGCGCTCCTTGTTGGTCGCATAGCTTTCAGGATTGCAGTTGCCCAGCATCTTCATCATGAAGCGGGCCATGGTCGGGTCCATGCGCGGCTGAATCTTGAGTGGAGCATGCTCCTGGAACATCCACTTGACGGCCTTCTGGGGAATGCCAGGGGCAGCCCAGGGTGACGAAAAGCCGAATGACACCTGGCCAGCATTACCGTAGCTGGTTTCCATTGCCGGTGACGGCTGGCGGTCCACTACCGTTACCTCATGGCCCTGGCGGGCCAAATAGTATGCGCTGGTCACACCCACGACGCCCGCACCAAGTACCAGAATCTTCATCTCGCCGCTCCTGTTCTTATGACCTGTTCGTTGTCACTGACGAAGCATCAATGACATGTTGTCGATTTCAGGAAAATATCAGGCCAGAGAAGCTGGCCTCATCGATGGCGGCGAGTATAGGGGGAGTTGCATAGTTTATTGTTCTGTTTTTATGCCATTGCATGGACGAGAAAAATGATTTTTATTTTTTACTCAATATATAAAGCTGAAATATTGACCTTATTTAGAGAATTTAACTTATGATACTTTAGTCGCATCTCTAGCTGTCTCCTGATACTTGAACTCCGCCAGTGACCTTTGCAGCATCAGCAACGCGGCCGCTCCGGCCAGCACATTGCCAAAGGCAGCGCCCAGCCCCAGGCCAGCCAGGTTGCCAAACAGCGTCACGCCAAACCAGAGGCAAGGCAGATAGCAGATGAACAGGCGAGTCGCTGACAGCAGCATGGCCCTGAGCGGCCAGCCCAGAGCATTGCCGGCGGAAACGACCAGCATGCACACCCCAAGGGCCGCATAACTCGGCAGCAGGAAGCGAATCAACACCACCAGATCACTGCGCACTTCCGGGTTTCCAGCCAATACCTGGGCCAACCAGGGCGCCAGCAATGCCATGCAGATACCCAAGGAAAGCTGCCAGATCACCACGACCTTGAGGGTCAGGCGAAGCAGACGGCGTATCTGGTTCCAGTCACCTGCGCCATAGCAGCGCCCCAACCATGGAGGAAGCGACATGGTCAACGCCAGCACCACCATCAAGGACACGGTTTCCAGACGACCGGCCAGTCCCCATGCAGCAACCGCGGATTCGCCCAGCTTGGCGACCAGATAGATAGCCAGCATTGCCGCCAGAGGAGGCATCAGTTGTCCTGCCATCGCCGGGCCGGCGACGCCTGCAAAAGCACCAGATGACGCCCGCCATTCCTGCTTCAAGCCGGTGAATGCCAGCCAATCAAGCTTCACCAGGCGCACGCCAAGCACACTGGCTGCGACGACAAAGGCGCCAACTGTTGCCCAGGCTGCGCCCGCCAGGCCCAGACCGTCCCAGCCCCCGACACCGAAGATCAACAGCGGATCCAGCACCAGATTGAGCAGACTGGTGATCACCATCATGCTGCCGGGAACACGAGTATTACCGTGGGAGCGGAACAGGCTGTATGCGAAATAGACGATTGCCATTCCCCAGGCAGCCAACAACTGTGGTGCCCAGTAGTCATGTATCATCTCGCGAGTAGGAGCATCTGCACCCAACGCAGTGAAAACGGGTACCTGTACCACCCACAGCAACACACACAGAACACCGATCACTGCCGTACCCAGCGCCATTACCAGCGTTCCCAGGCGCCGCGCCCGCAACGCCTCCCCAGCCCCAAGGGCACGAGAGATCAGCGCAGCAATGGCAATGCCGATACCCACCTGTACGCCAATGATCAGAAACGTCAGCGGAAAGGTAAACGACTGCGCTGCCAGGGGTGATGTACCCAAGCGTGCAATGAAAGCCGAGTCAACCAGCTGGAAACCCAACAATGACAGCACACCAATCGCCATTGGCCAGGTCTGGCGCCATAATTGCCTTCCCAGCCGTGAGTCAGTTTGCGATGGATCCACGTAATTCCCCTATTCAGATCTGGCACTCTGGGTAAAGCCAGGCCATATATTGACGCACAAACCCCCATTCCTTGTGGGAATGGGGGTTTGGTGAACCAGCCAGCCCGATGGATGCTGCCATCAGGCGGGCATCAGCAACACACCGGGCATTACTGGCGGACACCCTCGAAAGTCACATACAGCTCCAGTGAGCGCATGCCCTCCGGGAACTTGCTCATGTCGATGTCATAGTCACCCAGGTTCAGCTCAGTGCTACCCTCGAAGCCCGCACGGTAGCCACCCCAGGGATCATCCCCTTCTCCCAGTAGCGTTACCGGCATCTCGATGGTGTTGGTCACTCCGTGCAGCGTCAGATCACCTGTCAGCACACCCTCGTTGTCGCCGGTAGGTTCAAAGCCTGTGGAAGTGAAGGTCGCCGTCGGATATTCGCTGGCGTCGAGGAAGTCAGCACTGAGGATGTGCTTGTCGCGCTCAGCGTGGTTGGTCGTCAGGCTGGTAACGTCCACTTCGATATTGGCAGCAGAGTCTTCCAGGTTTTCCGGATCATAGGAAAAGGTGCCATCAAAGGACTCGAAACTGCCGAGGATATAAGAAAAACCGAGATGGCTGATCTTGAAGTTCACGAAGGCATGCTGCCCTTCTGTGTCGATCTGATAGTCGGCAGCCTGAGCCTGGGCCAGCGGAAACAGCGCCGTGGCGCTCAGGGCAGCAATGGCAATCTTCTTCATGTTGGATCTCCTGGATAGGTTTTTCACTTCACTGCAAAAGTCACGCTAGCAAACAGTCACGCTAGAAAACACAGTCGCCTGTCATCACCCCCGGCGCGCATGCCTGGGGTTGATCATACGCCTCAAGGTGTCCTGACGATCCATCAGGTGGTGCTTCAATGCCGCCAGAGTATGGCCTGCAGCCAGCACGATCAGCACCACCGCCGCATACCAATGAACAGCTCCCGCCCAACTGGCCTGCCCGGAAAGACCACTGATCAGTGGCGGCATCTCGAACCAACCGAACACCGAGATCCCCTTGCCTTCCGCGGTGGAGATCAGATAGCCACTGATCAGTACCGCCAGTATCAATACATAGAGAGCAAGATGGCCGAGGGCAGCTGCACTACGCTCAATAGAGCCGCCGTGAGCATGGGGTGTCGGTTGCATGAGGCGCCATAGCAGGCGAAACAGGGTGGCAAACAATATCAGGATACCGATGCTGCGATGCCACCAGGGAGCATCGTGATACCAGGGACTATAGTAGTCCAACCCGGTCATCCACCACCCCATGACAAACAGGCCGATAATGGCAATCGCACTCAGCCAATGCAGGAGAATACTCACCAATCCCCAACCACTACGGGTGTTTCGCCACATCATCAGCCTCACATGAGTTCACGCTGTTAAGTCAGAATTCCATAATGGGTCAAAATTCCATAATGGATCAGAATCTCGTCAAACATCACGATCTTATCGATGAAATCGATCTTAACCCAATCAAATGCACCTAACCGTTGAAAAATTATGGACGAATGATTCGGAATTTACGTATGGCACCTATTGGAGTACGAAGACCAGGCAATGAAAAACCCTCGACCTTGATATTTGGTGCAAGGTCGAGGGTTTCACTTTCATTACTGTGTCAGAGCTTTCACTACTGTGTCAGAGCTTTCACTACTCTGTCAGAACTATCACTGCTAATTCTGAACTTGCGCCTGTTCATCTCCGAAGCAACATGGCGCCAGAAACACAGTGCCTGTGATTACGCCAGGGCATCCAGGCCGCGGGAAAGGTCGGCCTTGATATCGTCAAGGCTCTCAAGACCTACGGCAATCCGGATCAGGCCATCGGCAATCCCTGCGCTGGCCTTCTGTGCATCGGACAAACGACCATGTGTCGTGGTGGCCGGATGCGTGATAGTGGTCTTGGCATCGCCCAAATTGCCGGTAATGGACAGCAGCCGGGTAGCATCAATCACGCTCCAGGCACCCTCACGACCACCTTTCACTTCCAGCCCGAGAACGGCGCCAAAGCCATCCTGCTGTCGCTTGGCCAGCGCATGCTGCGGATGACTTTCCAAGCCACTGTAATGGACGCGTTCCACCGCGGGGTGAGCTTCCAGCCAACGTGCCAGCTCCAGTGCAGAAGCTGAATGCGCTTTCATGCGTAGCCCCAGGGTTTCCAGGCCCTTGGTGAAAATCCAGGCATTGAACGGACTGAGGCATGGGCCGCAGGTACGTACCACGCCAAACACTTCTTCCAGCAACTTGTCCGGTCCGACCACTGCCCCACCAATGGCTCGCCCTTGTCCATCGATATACTTGGTGGCGGAATGAATGACCAGATCCGCCCCCAGCTGAATGGGGCGCTGCAGCACGGGTGTCAGGAAGCAGTTATCGATCGCCAGCAGCGCATCATGGCGCCGGGCGATTTCGGCAAGCGCCGGAATATCGACCACTTCGGAGAGCGGGTTCGACGGAGTCTCGGCAAACAGCAGCCTGGTAGCCGGCGTCATGGCGGCTTCCCAGGCACTCATATCCGACAGTTCCACATAACGCGTGGTGATGCCGAACTTGCCCAGGTACTTGTCGAACAGACTGACCGTCGAACCGAACAGTGAACGTGATGCAACGATCTCATCGCCCGCCTTGAGCAGTGCCAGCGCGGTAGAGAGGATTGCCGCCATCCCCGAACTGGTCGCTACGCAACGCTCGCCTCCTTCAAGGGCTGCCAGACGCTTTTCAAAAGTACGTACCGTCGGATTGGTGAAACGCGAGTAGATATTGCCCGGTTCCTCACCCGCAAACTTGCGCGCCGCCTCAGCGGCGCTGCCATAGACGAAGCTCGAAGTCGGGAAAATCGGCTCGGCATGTTCCTGCTCGTGGGTCCGATCATGTCCGGCACGAATTGCCAGGGTCTCGATACCCCAGCCATCGGCACTGAAATCGTCGTGCATGGGTCGCGTCCTTAATCGTCGATATCATCGTCCTGATTATGCATTCCGACCAACGCATGGTCACCCGCGCTCTGCTCCTGCTTGGCAATATCGTTGCGCGACGCTTCCAGGTCAGCGAGATAGGCCGCATCGATGTCACCCGTGATATAGGCACCATCGAAGACAGAACAGTCGAACTCATCCAGGGCCGGATTGACTTCCCGGCAGGCATTCTTCAGGTCATCCAGATCCTGATAGACAATGCGATCAGCGCCGATCAGCTCCCCGACTTCCTCTTCGGTGCGCCCATGGGCAATCAACTCGGAAGCGGCCGGCATGTCGATACCGTAGACGTTGGGGTAACGCACGGGCGGCGCGGCAGAGGCAAAGTAGACCTTGTTGGCACCCGCTTCGCGGGCCATCTGGATGATCTGCTTGCAGGTCGTACCACGCACGATGGAATCATCCACCAGTAGTACGTTCTTGCCCTTGAACTCCACATCGATAGCATTGAGCTTCTGGCGCACGGATTTCTTGCGCAGCGTCTGGCCAGGCATGATGAACGTCCGCCCGATATAGCGGTTCTTCATGAACCCTTCGCGGTAGGTCACCCCCAGGTGCTGGGCCAGCTCCAGTGCAGAGGTCCGCGATGTATCCGGAATCGGAATGACCACGTCGATATCATGGTCCGGCCACTCGCTCTTGATCCGATCGGCCAGCTTGCGCCCCATCATCAGGCGAGTACCGTAGACATAGGCGCCATCCATCAAGGAGTCAGGACGGGCCAGATAGACATGCTCGAAGATGCAGGGCACCAGTTGCGGCCGGTCGGCACACTGCTGGGTATGAATCTGAGCATTCATGTCGACGAAGATGGCTTCGCCCGGAGCCAGATCTCGCTCCAGCTGGAATCCGCCAACATCAAGCGCCACGGATTCGGAGGCGATCATCACGTCCTGGCCCTCTTCTGTCTGGCGGGTACCGAACACTACCGGACGAATGCCGCAAGGATCGCGGAAGGCCACCATGCCCACGCCATTGATGATCGCCACGGCGACATAACCACCACGACAACGACGATGAACACGGCGTACAGCGTCAAAGATGTCGCCCGGCTGCAGATGCGGCCCTTGCTTGCCCAGTTCGTGGGCGAAAACGTTGAGCAACACTTCCGAGTCTGAGCTGGTATTGATATGGCGCAAATCAGAGGAGAACAGCTCTTGCTTGATCTGGTCGGCATTGGTCAGGTTGCCGTTGTGGGCCAGCGAAATACCGTAAGGTGAGTTGACATAGAACGGCTGCGACTCTGCCTCACTGGAAGATCCCGCAGTCGGGTAACGTACATGGCCGATCCCGAGGTTGCCTTTCAGACGCGCCATATGACGAGTGTGGAAGACATCGCGCACCAGGCCATTGCTCTTGCGCAGCAGGAAACGACCTTCATTCCAGGTCATCATCCCGGCAGCGTCCTGACCACGATGCTGAAGCACCGTCAGGGCATCATAGATTGCCTGGTTAACCGCCTGATTGGCCATCAGGCCGACGATACCGCACATTCACCTTACCTCGCTTGCCTTGATACGCCGTCACGGGACGACGCGAGAAACATCTTTTCCAGAAATGCGCGGCTTCTTGCATAAACGCTCTGCAAAAAAACGTGCTGCAGCCGCTCGCCATTTCCTTAGCTGGTGCTATCGGGGGCTATTACCTGGCCCTCGGTCACTGTATTCGTCGCCGGTTCCTCTGGCATTGTACCCTCTTCCGTGGGCATTTCCTGCATAGGGGTTTCCTGCATAGGGGCTTCTTCAGATGGCGGAGCCTGACGCAATGCTTCAGGAAGTTCGGGCAGTTGCCCTCCGAATTCGTCCCACTGGCCAAGTGCCCAGGCACTCAACTGCTCGAATTGCGGACGAACGGCAGCATCCTGCCAGGCACTGAGTTGTTGCAGCGGAGTGAAGCCGATCAGAACCGTGACAAGACAGAGCACTGCGGCCGCCTTGATGCCACCGAACGCGGCTCCTGTCAGACGATTGAGGAATCCCGCTCCGACCCACTCCACTGCCGCCTGCAACATGCGAATCAATATGCCGGAAGCCAGAATGGTGACAATGATCAGCGCCACAAAAGCAGTGATCAGTCGGCCATCTGGGCTATCGATCCAAGGCGCCAGATGGTCAGCCAGAGGCGTCGCAAATGCCCGGGCTACCAGCAACGCCACAATCCAACTGGCAAGACCCAGTGCCTCGCGAACCAGACCTCGCACAAACCCTGCCGCCACCGCCAATGCCAGTATCGCAACAAAGACCCAATCCACCCATGTTGCCAGCATCAACTATCCACCCTCACCACCAGACCTTGTTGATTGATCTTGGCCTTGAGCTCACTGACGACGCGTTGTGCATCTCCAGATGCACCAAACGGCCCTGCATACACCGTGGTCAAATTATTGCCACGTGCACGCGTGAAAGCGGGATACCCCAACTCACGCAGCTCGCCCAGCAGGCGTTCAGCATTGGCAGCTTCACCAAAGCTGCCGACCTGCACCGCCCATCCACCACCTCCGGTATTGGTGCTGCTGGCCTGCGACTGGGAACGCTGCTCGGCCGCCTTGGCCAGTTCTGCAATCGGATCACGAGTGGGAGAATCCTGTTGCGCTGCATTGTCCTGTTCTGATGAACGAGACGATTGCGTGTCGGATGACTGAGCGGTGTCGCTACTCTTCTGGCCACGCGCCTCATCCTCACGATTGCCATCCTGCGCGGAGCCTGCCGAGGTAACATCCTCAGGCTGAAGTATCTGCCCCAACCCGTCAGGCGGGGTTGGTTCAGGAACATCGCGATGTTCGACCTCTACCGGCTGATCGATGGTCAGCACCGGATCCGGGCGCTCATCCCTGGGGGATTCCGGGTCGCTGAACAGCAAGGGGACAAAGATCACTGCCAAGGCAATCACGATAATGACGCCGCTGACCCGCTCACGCATTCCGTATTTCATCTTGCTCCCTCAATGGACGCAGGCCGTTCTCCGGCCTCGGTTTGCCATTGTTGCAGTATGGCACCAACCGTCAGGAAGGACCCTGTCACCAGCACCTGGTCCTGTTCCTCCATATGGGCCTCCAGCCATTCGGCTCCAGCCAGAGGATCATCAGCGCAATGCAACACCGTCAACCCCCGATGTTCCAAACGTTGCGCAAGATCCTCTGCACTACGACCACGCTCTCCCGACAATGATACCGTCACCCAGGCATCGACGACCGGTGCCAGGGCCGCCATGACGCCTTCGGCATCCTTGTCATCGAGCATGCCGAGCAGGGCCAGCAGGCGACCCGAGCCTCGTAGCCCTGAGCACTCCCCAAGGCGTCGGGCCAGATACTCGGCAGCATGAGGATTGTGTCCCACATCCAGGCACCACTGTCCATGCCATTGCATTCGCCCTGCCAGTTGCACCTCAGCAAAGGCACGTCGACAGGCATCAGCCTGCACAGCGATATCACACAGGACAAAGGCCTGCAGCGCGGTGGCCGCATTGTCCCTGGGGAGGTGAGGGTCTGGAAGATCGACAAGCTCTATCTGTGCCTGCAAGGCATCCCGCCCCCGCCAGGCCCATGTTTCCTTGCCTTGATGGTTGAAATCCTGGCCCAGGGCATGTACTCGAGCACCGATCTGCGCGGCATGTTCATGCACGCTCCGAGGCAATGTCTGACTACCCAGGACCGCTGGCCGGTCACTGCGCATGATGCCGGCCTTCTCGCGACCGATGACCTGAATATCGTTACCCAGAAAAGCAGCATGATCCTGAGCCACAGTGGTAACGACCGCCACATTCGGATCGATCACATTGACCGCATCCAGGCGCCCACCCAGGCCGACTTCAAGCACCGCCAGTTGCGGACGGCTCTGGGCAATGGCCCAGAGCGCCCCAAGGGTGCCGACTTCAAAATAGGTGAGGCTGACCGGCTCCTGCTGCAGCCGAGCCTGCTCCACGGCAGCAAAGCCCGCCATCAGCAGTTCATCATCGGCTTCTACCCCATCAAGGCGCAGGCGCTCGTTGTAACGAATCAAATGAGGAGAGGTGTAGGCCGCCACGCTCAGCCCATGCTTCAGGGCCAGCGATTCAAGCATGGCGACCGTCGAGCCCTTGCCATTGGTACCCGCGACGGTAATGACCCGCTCAGCAATAGGTGCCTGCAGCAGGCCCATTCGCTCAGCCACCTTGGACACTCGGTCCAACCCCAGGTCGATACCCACGGGATGAGCAGCCTCGAGCCTGGCAAGCCAGGCATCGAGGGTCATGGGAGCATCGTCAGTCATGGCGAAAGATCAACGCGATTTATCAGAGGAAGGCTCAGCGTCCTTGGACGCGTCAGTGCTGGCATGTTCTACCGAACTGTCAACAACGCTATCTGCCACCAGCACTCCATCGCCCGGCACTTCGTTGCCACCGACCTCAACATCACCCACTGCTTCATCATCGGACACGCCAATGGCTGGCTGTCCCGTCAGCTTGCGCAGCACTGCACCCAGGCGCTCACGCATCTGGTGACGATGCAGAATCATGTCGACAGTGCCATGCTCCAGCAGGAACTCACTGCGCTGGAAGCCTTCCGGCAGCTTTTCGCGTACCGTCTGTTCGATGACGCGCGGTCCGGCAAAACCAATCAGTGCATTGGGCTCGGCCACGTTCAGGTCACCGAGCATGGCCAGGGACGCCGAGACGCCACCGAACACCGGATCGGTAAGCACAGAGATGTATGGCACCCCCGCCAGGCGAAGCTTCTCCAGTGCCGCGGATGTCTTGGCCATCTGCATCAGGGAGAACAGGGCTTCCTGCATGCGCGCGCCACCAGAGGCAGAGAAGCACAGCAATGGCAGGTTTTCTTCCAGGGCCAGGCTGGCAGCACGCACGAACTTCTCGCCGACCACTGCGCCCATGGAACCACCCATGAAGGTGAACTCGAAGGCCACGGCCACCACCGGCAGACCATCCAGGGTACCGCGCATGGCAACCAGTGCATCTTTCTCACCGGTCTCCTTTTGGGCCGCATTCAAGCGGTCCTTGTACTTCTTGGAATCGCGGAACTTGAGACGGTCCACTGGCTCCAGGTCAGCCGCAATCTCTTCACGCCCTTCCTTGTCGAGGAACCAGTCCAGACGCTTGCGTGCTGTCAGGCGCAGATGATGGTCACACTTGGGACAGACATTGCTGTTCTTCTCGAGCTCAGGGAGATAAAGCACCGATTCGCACTTGGGACACTTGCGCCACAGGCCATCCGGTATGCTAGCCCGTCGCTCCTTGCGCTGAATGCGGCCCACCGAGGGCACAATCTTGTCTAACCAGCTCATCTCAGAAGTCTTCCATTAAATGCGGTCGCAGAAACAGGCCTGCAACGTATTCGAATCGGTTGTCCGGAACCATCCCGATGTTTCATCGGTGGCGTCCACCTCCCCGTACCGGGAAAGACAATAGATATCCAGACGTGTTGGGCGCTTATTGTAGCGGCTCGCTCCGGGTAATGGGTAGGTCAGTTCACCGTAACCTTTTCCATCGCCTTTGTGCTCAGGCTCAGAAACCACTCATGCGCTTCACAGCGCTGATGAAGGCCCGCATGGCAGCGGCATCCTTGAGACCCGGCGCAGACTCGATACCACCAGAAACATCCACGGCAAAGGGTCTTACCCGGGAAATGGCTTCCGCTACATTATCCGCCGACAATCCGCCAGCGAGGATAACAGGTTTTGGCAAATCACTGGGAATCCGCGACCAGTCGAACGTCTCCCCGGTGCCACCAGGCACGCCTGGGCGATAGGCATCGAGCAGCAGTCCACGTGCATCACGGTAGTCCTCGGCAGCCTGGTACAGGTCAAGGTCATCCTTCATGCGCAGAGCCTTGATCCAGTGGCGACTGAACTGCACACAGAACTCAGGAGATTCATCTCCATGAAACTGCAACAGATCCAGGTGCGGAAGACAGCACTCGACCTCTTCTCTGGACGGATTCACGAACAGACCCACTCGCGTGACAAAAGCGGGCACACGCGATGCCAGCATGGCCAGCGTGTGCTGGTCGATCCCGCGTTTGCTTCCCGACCACAGCACGAAACCCAGGGCATCTGCCCCCAGCCTGACGGCGACATCGACATCATCCGAGCGGGTGAAACCACAAAACTTCACCCGAGTGCGAACAGGCTCATCGTGCATATCGTTGGCCATGCGCCTTTACTCCTTCGTGTCCGGTTCCGGCTTCTGCCGTTGCGCAGCAGTTGGACTGTCGAATTCCGTAGCGTCATCGACATTGCCATGTTCATCCATGTCGCCTCCCACGCGCTTGCCCGCCTTCCAGGCCGCCAAGCGTTCTTCTGCCACCGGCCGGCCTCGACGGAATTCCACCATGGGGCAATCCGGTAACGGCCGCTGGCCCGTCCACTCGCCCAGAAACGCCAGCAGATTGGGACCCAGTGGTTCCTGCGGCAGGTTCCAGGACTCATCGTAGATGGAATCGACGAAGTGCAGGCCACAGGCGGGAGCAGTGACGTCGCTTTGGGTGCGATCCTTCAATGCCAACAGGCGTGCCATATAATCGCTGCCCTGTTCTCCACGACCTACCGTGATCAAGGCTCCAGCGATATTGCGCACCATATGGTGCAGGAAGGCATTGCCCTGAATATCGATCACCACCAAGGGACCATGGCGATGTACTTCGATGAAATGCAGGTGGCGCCATGGGGTCTTGGACTGGCAGCCCGCCGCGCGGAAGCTGGAGAAGTCGTGCTCTCCCACCAAGGCTTGCGCGGCCTCATGCATGGCTTCCGCATTCAGGGGGTCGCGGCACCAGGTGGCATTGGCCCGTTCCAGCACCGGCCGACTCGGCTGATTGAGAATCACATAGCGATACCGCCGCGCCAGCGCCTTGAAGCGAGAATGGAATTCATCAGGCACTTCACGTACCCAGCGAATGGCAATGTCCTTGGGCAGATTGGCATTGCCACCGAAGACCCACGCTTTTTCAGAACGCTGCGCAGGTGGATCGAAATGCACCACCTGCCGGGTCGCATGGACACCAGAGTCCGTGCGCCCGCTGCAATGTACCGTGACCGGTGCCCCCGCCACTCTGGCCAGGGCATCCTCCACCGCGCCCTGTACCGATGCCGTATGCTTGAGACGCTGCCAACCACAGTAGTGGGTGCCATCGTATTCGACAGAAAGCGCCAGACGGCCTTTCAGAGGGGTTCGTTCATCAAGGTGGTAAAAAAGGGTCATGCCGCCTGCTTGTCATCAAGGTCTGGTGAATCGCCAGAACATTATCCTCTTTCCGCCAGCCAGAGGCTAGTTTGGTACGTTGCTCGACCTTCAGTAAAAGATACCCAGTCAAAGCCTATCCCGGGTGTAAGCAGCGCTTAGACACCTTGCACTCCTTCCCCCAGTGAGTCGTAAAGCTGCCAAATCGTCTTGCCATGTTGCTACTGTCGATCAATTCAACCTTACGGCCCACTTGGATTATCCGTGCAAGAAATAGTAGGTGACCTAATCAGCACTCAGCGATTTTCGTAAAAACCCTAGAAATCAATGACAAAGTAGTGACCTAATTCATCTCTTTTCGCATCATTCTGACCAATACCACTTCGCCATTTATCATGCCACGACACAACCTCATCCATTTGTGCATCACTAACAAAGTTCGGTTGCCAAAAAGTTCTAAGATTATTGGTGAATATAGGGTAAAGACGAATAATTCTATCTACAACATCCAGCCTTACGACAAACCCATAAGGAGGCATACCACGCTTATCGTACTCTCCGTTGCTATTAAATACGCCATTTCCAATACTATAGATGACTGGCTTGGTATTAATCTTCCTCACCGACTGCATCATATGAGGACCGTGACCAATTACAACATCTGCTCCAGCGGCAACAATGGCCTCTGCACATTGAACCTGATACTTATCAACAAAATTAAAGTCTACCCCCCAATGAGCAATGGCGATAATAAGGGTGTTAGGATGTTTCAAGCGAAATTTTCGCATCCTTTCCGTCATCCCGCCAGTTATGCAACATACTCCCGGCTGGTTACCTAGCGCATAATTACCGTATCGAACAAAAGCAGGTCTCCGATACCAGTAACCATTAAAAATGGCTACTTCAACGCCGCCATAATTCAGAATGATAGGACGGCTCGCGTGCCGATGATTCAGTCCCGCTCCTATAGACACAAGATTATTATTCTGAAACTCATCCAGAGTGTATTTCAATGCCCCTGCCCCATAATCCATCAAGTGATTATTGGCCAACGTCACGCACTTTATATTATTATCCTTCAATTCGGTGATAGATTTCTTCGCATTGGCATCGAGAATAAAACTTTTTATTCCTCTCAATGGGGTTTCATGTCCATTGACGAATACTGCCTCAAAGTTGACAATATTAAAATCCTGTTTTCTGAATAAAGAGGATATCATTTTAAATGAATGCGCATACCCATATGTAGTTAACGCATCTTTCTGTCCTGTACGCAGCCTTTTTCGAGTATAGCTTTCACCAAAATAGGTATCCCCTATTATATTAATGCATGATGACTCCATTTCCTTTACCGGTTCAAGACAACTTTCAGGCTCGCCGATAAAAGCATCATCCAGCAAAGACATAACGTTAGACTCAACACCGAAGTGATCACTACAACTTATCGCTATTGCGGCATACCAGCGTGAATCACGCCTCACCAGAATCAGTGCATGCTGATTATTCTCGCCCCAAAATATTCCACCATAGATATTCCCGGTGCGTGATATTTGATGCTCTGGAGAATATACACGACCCTCGTAGAAAATATCTTTATGTTGAATCAGGGACAAATACTCTAAAGGCAAAGTAGAAAATAGTCTTGCCATAATGACAAGGTCGCGATGAAAAAACATCTGCCTCTTATTAGAAAGACTTCTACCAGATATATTATGAGTACAATCAGCAGATAGGTTATTTTTCTTCGCGAAATCTTTAACCCCCAACATAGCTGACCGATTGGAACCAAATATGTACTCAGCCAAAGCCAGGATAGCGTCTGGAGAATTGCGATTTACCGCAAACATCAGCAAATAGTAGAGAGAGATCTTATCACCGTATTTCAACCCTATTGCTCTGGATGCCGTATTATTCTTTGAAGGAAGAATATCAACTGTAACAGTATCCTCTAATTTTATTTTTTGCATTGACAGACGCATTAGCACTTCATATATGATGATGAGATTACCTATTCCAATATCGCCAGAGACCTCTGTGCTTCCAACATCCTTTAATATCTCTCCTTTTGATAAGTCAACTAAAGACACATAGTGAGCACTACCACTTTCATTATCGATTATAGCAGAAATTTTATTTTCAAGAATATCTCTTACTCTTGGAAATTCACTTGCTCTTCTAGACCCCTTGAAAAGTACAAATGAGTCATCTGTCAATTCTTTTGCAACAGCAAAAGAACATAATTCAGGACTCGTATAATACCCACCTTGCATGGATTCTGGAAGGTTTTCCATTAAAGTTCTTCCTGCATCACCATAGCTTTCAAAGAAATAGACTTTATCTGCACCACTGAGTGCTAAATTCTTCGCCAAAATAGTATGGACCTCAGGAGATCTTTTCTGTAGGTTATATATCTCTCCTGCAACAATAACTTTCTTGCCTCTATATAAGCGGCTCTGACGTTTGAACACATCAATAGAATTAAGCATCGACGCAAGCTCTGCATTGTAGCTATCATCTATCAGTACAGCACTGTTTCCTTTCCAAGAAAGATTAACCTTCTCAAAATAAAACTTTCTTGATGGCCGAGTTTCCAAAATTTGTATATATCGAGATACATCAAGACCTAAGGACCTCAACACCGAAAAGCTTGCCGCTAAGTTAGATGCACTCCCATTGTCAACATCCAGAATATTAAGCGTTACTTTCTCAGCATCGGTTTTCAGTGTTAGTTTTCCAGCAGTATCGGTAACGCAGAATGCTTCTATATGAATATCAGAACTTTGGTGAACCCCATAGCTAACAATACGAGCACTTTTGGTATTTTTTCGAATTTCTTTGCACAGAAAATAGTAGCAGTCGATATCTCTATTCACCACCACTGTCCCCGCAGGAGACATTCCATTAGCAATTCTTGCCTTGTATTGGGCAGTTTGTCTCGCAGTGAGCCCCTTTTGCCCAACATCTGCATGTGTTACCACGGCAATATCTGCTTTTAGGAATGGCCCAAGCCCGCCGTCACGTGTCCATAACGCAGATACAGCTGTTTCAATAACAGCATACTCCGCTCCCAATAAGGCAGCATTCGCCAGAGTCAGCCTTACTGATGTCCTGCAATTACTCCCTCCTTTTGAAAACACTACATTATTAGTAGATAAAAGAGCTCTAGAAATAGCATCTTTTGTCGATGTTTTTCCTACCGTTCCCGTGATGGCTACTACTTTTCCATAAAACTTTCGCCTAACCACTTCAGAAAGCTTTTTAAAATCATCATATGAATTTTTAACAATAAATTGGGGAATGTTTTCATCCAGTTCCTCTATGGGTCTTTGCGCAACAACTCCAGCAACGTAACTCTGATATTTTACAATTGACACATGAGTATCTATATAATTTTTTATATAATCCCCTCTATTTCCAGATCCCCGCGTCCATGTCTCCTTATCCATAGCAAAGAATAGTGTTTCCTTCCCCCAATGCTGAGCAGGAAATATTCCGATAGTAGAAGCCTTCCATCCTTCGTTAGGAAGCCTGTACCAGTAACCATCAAACATTTCTTCTATAAATTTTTTATTCATGTTTTATCCCTTACTTGATTGACACGTGATCATTGCTTTTATAAACCATGTAACATCATGATGTTACAAAATCTGAAAGCACAAAAAACAAAACATGTGGCATATTGTTATAAATGTCGGTATAGATAACCATAATCACAACAATGGAACCTCGTAAAATATATGAAAAATAAGCAACTCGATGATTAGAAATTTATATAAAAAAGCGTCAAATATTTTGATTATGGCAAACTTTACAACAGTAACCCAGTCGACAACAAGACATATAATTTATAAGATATCCAGATACTCTATGTCATGTTGTTTATGCTAAAATCATGTCAAAGGCAGCCAGTTCAGCATAATTATGGGCCTACTCCCTACCCGAAAGAGGAAGCCTCGTTTATTCACATCAAACGATGGCTTCCTCGACTGCGAGGAGGCAGCCTAGCCTTACTATATCTTAAAGTATTATTGTTCCTCTTTAATTTCTAGGGACATTCAGTTTCTTTATTGAAAAAGGGGAAAGGCTTAACTGATAAAAAACTTTCAACTTCGTCTTCATAAGGAAAATAATCCGATGCTCGTAGTGCATTTTTTATGACATCTATTACCGGCCAATAAAACTCAAGGCTTTTCTGATCACTCTCCTTCCACTGATAAGGGTTCCATCCTTTTTCAGCAGAGATAATATCACTTTCCTTACTCATTCTATCCAAAACTTTTTTAACGAAACTAACACCTTTAAATCTATTATCCTTAACCACCATATCATGATTAATGTAAGTCATTTCATCTAATGAGCCAGGAAGTGGAATACTTCCATATCCACTTCCTGTAATCACCGACAACCTCCCAAATAGCCTATTAACATCATAACTCTCACAAAAGACTTCATTCTTGACCTCATTTTGGGTGCTGGGCAGATACATTTTTCCATCTCTATATGGCGTACTGTCACGAATCGCTTGTTCAGCCCACCTGGCCATACCTTCCAGATACCACGTCGGTTTCATTCTCGCATAACCATATTGATACAAATGAAACAACTCGTGAGCAGGGATTGACCAGGTTCCAGGAAACCCTCGCATATTATTGGATAAACGGATTTGTAATCCACAGTCTTGACCTATTAAAGGATGTTTTGGATAACTCCATGCCTTATCGTATGATAAACCGTTATATCCTTCCAAATCATAAACCGATATCCCAATATATTTTGCACCATTAAATGCCGAACTGTTTAGAGGATTTTTAAATCCTAAGCTATTGTATATATCATATGCTGCATTAGCCTGAATCGCTATATTTTCGATATAATCAGGAACCCCACTCCTATCATCATCTCTTGTGTCTTTTATAGCATGCATCCCTTTTTTTGTATAAAAAATCCTGAATACACCAGAGTTATATCTCTCATCCAAATATAGGAGAGGATGTGGGTCCTCATATTGATTAAATTTTGATAAATCGATAGAACTGACACCACAGGAAGGAAGATTATATGCATAACTCTTGGCGCTAGAAAAACCCACCACCATCAACAAACATACACATTTAACCATGTTGCCAACACGATTATTACTATCATTCAACTTCATCATGATCATGACTTCCTATTTTTATTTATAAACACCTCCAGCTCACATTGAAATTATAGGCTTGTCATAATCCAGCCATCTTTTACTTTAGGATAATACGCCTAAAAGGGTAAAATTTAATACATATTAATCAGTCATCTAAACTTTTATAACTCAAGAAAGACTTACAACCACATAAGATGTTTTTCTGCAAAAAGGAACATTCAGGAATTTATAAAATACACTAAACAGCAGGAATCAATCATGAATTACTAATCAATATCGCGCATATTATGCTGATGTAGACGTAATAGGCCTGCTCCTGCTTATAGGTTTCTCGAACTTATGACACCTGCCGTCTTGGCAGCGCCTGCAACATATCCGCTGAAATCATGAGACAAAAAAGGGGCGCCGCTATCGCGGCGCCCCTTTCAGAGTAAAACCCTGTTCTTCAGGTTTTGATTTACTGCTCGCGCAGGATCTTCAGCATACGCTTCAGGGGCTCGGCTGCACCCCACAAAAGTTGGTCACCAACACTGAACGCAGACAGGTATTCGCCACCCATGCTCAGCTTGCGCAGGCGGCCTACTGGCACAGACAGAGTGCCAGTCGCAGCAGTCGGCGTCAGGCCAGCGATGGTGGCGTCCTTGTCGTTGGGGATCACCTTGACCCAATCGTTATGGGTGGCAATACGCTCTTCGATCTCGTCCAGCGGCACGTCCTGCTTGAGCTTGATGGTGAATGCCTGACTATGGGAACGCATGGCACCGATACGCACACACAAGCCATCGATCGGCACCGGGTTGTCCATGCGACCGAGAATCTTGTTGGTCTCGACGCCACCCTTCCACTCTTCACGGCTCTGGCCACTGTCGAGCTTGGTATCGATCCATGGCAGCAGGCTGCCCGCCAGGGGCGCGCCGAAGTTGTCGGTGGGGAAATCGCCAGAGCGCATGGCGGCTGTCACCTTGCGATCGATATCGAGGATGGCACTGGCCGGATCCTTGAGTTCGTCGGCAACAGTGTCGCGCAGCGCGCCCATCTGGGAGAGCAGCTCGCGCATATGCTTGGCGCCAGAGCCGGAAGCCGCCTGATAGGTCATGGAAGTCATCCACTCGACCATATCGGCTTCGAACAGACCGCCGAGTCCCATCAGCGCCAGGCTGACGGTGCAGTTGCCACCAATGAAGGTTTTGGCGCCAGCGGCCAGTTGGGCATCGATGACGTTGCGGTTGACCGGATCCAGCACGATGGTGGCTTCATCTTCCATGCGCAGGGTGCTGGCAGCATCGATCCAATAGCCTTTCCAGCCACTACCACGCAAGTCGGAGTAGACTTGCTTGGTATAGTCACCACCCTGGCAGGTCACTACCACATCCAGCGCCTTGAGCGCTTCGATGTCGAAGGCGTCTTTCAGCGGAGGCACGTCCACACCAACGTCGGGACCGGTCTGGCCGACCTGGGATGTGGTGAAGAAGATCGGCTCAATGCCGTTGAAATCTCCATCCTCCACCATACGCTGCATGAGCACAGAGCCCACCATGCCACGCCATCCGACGAAACCGACCTTCAACATGTGAAGTCCTCCAAAATTCAAGTGAGCCCTATATTATACAGAAACAAGCGCCTCCCTTCAGGGAAGCGCCTGGAATCGATCTTTCTTAGCTAATAGCTGAAAATGATAGAAACACGTGGAAAGCTTTCTTCCTCGTCTTTTCTCTCACTTTTCCTTACTGCACGCTTTTTCTTACCGCCTCTTACCGCCTCTTACTGCAGCGCCGCCAGCACCGCATCTCCCATCTCAGTGGTGGATACCTGACGCGTGCCAGAGCTGGCGATATCGGCCGTGCGCAGCCCTTCGTCCAGCACCTTGCCTACGGCAGCCTCGATGCGCTCGGCCAATGCCGCTTCATCGAGAGAATAACGCAGCATCATGGCGACGGATAGAATGGTAGCCAGCGGATTCGCTACATTCTGACCGGCAATGTCCGGAGCACTGCCATGACACGGCTCGTACATGCCTTGCCCACGCTCATTGAGCGATGCGGACGGCAGCATGCCGATGGAGCCCGTCAGCATGGCCGCAGCATCGGAAAGGATGTCACCAAACATGTTACCGGTAACCACCACATCGAACTGCTTCGGCGCGCGAACCAGCTGCATGGCCGCATTGTCCACGTACATGTGCGACAGTTCGACGTCCGGATATTCAGGCGCCAGGCGCTCCATGACTTCACGCCACAGGATAGTGACTTCGAGCACGTTGGCCTTGTCGACGCTGCACAACTTCTTGTTGCGCTTCTGGGCCATTTCGAAGGCCACTCGACCGATACGCTCGATTTCGCTTTCGCTGTAGACGTAGGTGTTGAAGCCTACTCGCTGGCCATCACGCTCTTCGATGCCACGCGGCTGACCGAAGTAGATACCGCCCGTCAGTTCACGCACGATCATGATATCCAGGCCGGACACCACTTCAGGCTTGAGCGTGGACGCCTCTGCCAGCTGCGGATAAAGAATGGCCGGACGCAGGTTGCCGAACAGGCCGAGTTCCTTGCGCAACCCCAACAGGCCTTTTTCCGGGCGTTTGGAAAGATCCTCGATCGTATCCCACTTCGGGCCGCCCACGGCACCCAACAGAATGGCATCGGCCGCCTTGGCCTTGGCCAGTGTTTCCTCGGACAGTGGCACACCGTGCACGTCATAGGAACTGCCACCGACCAGCGACTGCTCCACCTCGACATCCAGCCCAAGTGCCTGACAGGCCTCCAGCACTCTGACCGCCTGGGCCGTGATTTCAGGCCCGATGCCATCGCCGGGGAGAACGAGAATCTTGCGTGTCATATCCAATATCCTTGAAATTCTGCTTATATCAGAGGAAACGTTTCCTCAGGCGCCAGCACCGTCACGGAACAACCAAGGGCGCGCGGCACGATGACGGGCCTCGAAAGCACGGATGTCGTCTTCGTTCTGCAACGTGATGCCGATATCGTCGAGACCGTTGATCAGGCAGTGCTTGCGGAACGGGTCGACATCGAATTCGAGAATCTCGCCAGACGGCGTGGTGATGCGCTGATTTTCGAGATCCACATCAAGACGGTAGCCTTCATTGTCCGCCACCTCACCGAACAGGCGATCAACCTGCCCTTCGTCCAGAGTGATCAGCAGGATGCCGTTCTTGAATGCATTGTTGTAGAAGATGTCGGCAAAACTTGGGGCGATCACTACACGAAAACCGAAATCTTCCAGCGCCCAGGGGGCGTGTTCACGGGAACTGCCACAACCGAAGTTGCGGCGGGCCAGCAGCACGCTGGCACCCTGATAACGCGGTTGATTGAGCACGAAGTCCGGATTGATCGGACGCTTCGAGCAATCCTGGCCTGGCTGACCTTCGTCGAGATAGCGCAGTTCATCGAACAGGTTGACACCAAAGCCGGTGCGCTTGATCGACTTGAGGAATTGCTTGGGAATGATCAGGTCGGTATCGACATTGGCCCGATCCAGCGGTGCCACGATGCCATCGAGTCGTTCGAACTTTTTCATGATCAGGCCTCCTGGCGAGCGGCAGAGGAATCGAAGGTACGCACATCGACGAAGTGTCCAGCAATGGCCGCAGCCGCCGCCATGGCCGGGCTGACCAGGTGAGTACGCCCACCGTAGCCCTGGCGGCCTTCGAAGTTGCGGTTGGAAGTGGAAGCACAGTGTTCACCGGCACCAAGCTTGTCGGCATTCATCGCCAGGCACATGGAACAGCCTGGCTCGCGCCACTCGAAACCTGCCGCGATGAAGATCTTGTCCAGCCCTTCTTCCTCGGCCTGACGCTTCACCAGACCAGAACCAGGCACCACCATGGCCAATTGAATGCTGTCGGCCACCTTGCGCCCTTTCGCGACCTGCGCTGCCTCGCGCAGATCCTCGATACGGGAGTTGGTGCAGGAACCGATGAACACCTTGTCCAGGCGAATGTCGGTGATCTTCTGGCGCGGTGACAGCCCCATGTATTCAAGTGCACGGGTGATACCACTGCGTGCCGTGTCATCGCCGGCCTTGGCCGGATCAGGCACTTCACCACTGACGCCTGTGACCATCTCGGGACTGGTACCCCAACTGACCTGCGGCTCGATGGCGGCAGCATCCAGTGTCACCACCTTGTCGAAGGCCGCCCCGTCATCGGACTTGAGCTGACGCCAATCGGCCACGGCGGCCTCCCACTGCTCACCCTGAGGAGCAAAGGGACGTCCCTTGAGATATTCGATGGTGGTGTCATCCACGGCAATCAGGCCGACACGGGCACCGGCTTCGATGGCCATGTTGCAGACCGTCATGCGACCTTCCATCGACAGACTCTCGATGGCGCTGCCAGCGAACTCGATGGCATAGCCAGTTCCGCCTGCGGTACCGATTTCGCCGATGATGGCCAGCACCACATCCTTGGCGGTCACACCCTGGCCCAGTTCGCCTTCCACGCGAACCTGCATGTTCTTCATCTTCTGTGCCAGCAGGCACTGAGTCGCCAGCACATGCTCGACCTCGGAAGTACCGATGCCATGAGCCAGAGCCGCGAAGGCGCCATGCGTGGCGGTGTGCGAGTCACCGCAGACCACGGTCATTCCGGGCAAGGTCGCGCCCTGTTCCGGGCCGACCACATGCACGATGCCCTGGCGCGGATCATTGATGCGGAATTCCTCGATGCCAAAGGCTTCGCAGTTGTCATCCAGGGTCTGCACCTGGATCAGGGACACCGGATCCTTGATCCCGCTGTTGCCTTCGGCACGCTCCTTCACGGTGGTTGGAACATTATGGTCCGGCGTCGCCAGGTTGGCGTCGAGGCGCCAGGGCTGACGCCCAGCCAGACGCAGGCCTTCAAAGGCCTGGGGAGAGGTCACTTCGTGGAGCAACTGGCGGTCGATGTAGATCAGCGCAGTACCATCGTCACGCTCCTTGACCAGGTGCTGCTGCCACAACTTGTCATATAACGTCTGGCTCATGGGTTTCTCCTCCGGAGGCTTGAGCCTCTCTTTAAATGTCGACGGGATGTCTACGTACTGCTCGCAGCCGGACATCCAGGCGGGCGTTGTTTGGTTTGAAGAAAGTCTGGATGTAGAAGAGTCTCTCCCCACTGACAAATAAAATCAATTCATGTTATTTATTCAATCAATTCCCAAAGGGAATAGTCATAATAGAAGCGGAGTGTAAGGCATGGACACGCAAAGCCTGCAGGCCTTTCTTGCCGTGGCAGACAGCGGTAGTTTCTCACGTGCGGCCGAGCAACTGCACCTGACTCAACCTGCGGTAAGCAAGCGTATCGCCGGCCTGGAAGGCCAGATCCGGGCACGCCTTTTCGACCGTATCGGCCGCAAGGTAACCTTGACCGAAGCTGGGCACATGCTGCTGCCTCGCGCTCGGGCTATTCTGGTCATGGTGGATGACAGCCGCCGGGCTCTGGGCAACTTGAGTGGTGATGTCGGGGGGGAGCTGATCCTGGCCACCAGTCACCATATCGGCCTGCACCGATTGCCACCCATCCTGTCGGCCTACGTGCAGGATTTTCCCGATGTACGCCTGGACCTGCGCTTTCTTGACTCCGAGCAAGCCTATCAAGGGGTGCTCGATGGCGACATCGAGATGGCCATCGTTACCTTGGCTGCACATCCCGACCCTCAACTTCGTGTAGTACCCTTGTGGATCGACCAGCTGTGGTTCGTCGCCTGCAGCAATCATCCTCTGAGCCAACAGCAAGAGTTGTCACTCGCGCTATTATGTCAACATGATGCTGTGCTGCCTGGGCCTTTGACCTTTACGCGCCAGCTGATCAACGAACACTTGGCCTCCCACGGCCTGCAACTCAAGGTCGGCCAGTCGACGAATTATCTGGAAACGCTCAAGATGATGGTCAATGCTGGCCTCGGCTGGAGCCTGCTGCCAGAGCGCATGGTGGAAGAAGATGTGGCCCGCCATGACCTGGTTCGTCTGCCAGTGAACATTGCCCCCATTCGGCGCCCATTGGGCTATCTCGTGCATCGCGAGCGAACGCTTTCCAATGCCGCCCGCTCCATGCTGGAGCGTCTTGACGCGGCGCGTGACGGCGAAGCGATCGATTGGGACCTGCCCACACTTACCACATGACGTGCCAAGGATGACCACCGAATCGCCCTCTTCCACACTGCCGGAACATGCCTCACCTGCCGCTCAGGTTGCCTCGAGCCAGCCCGAGGTCCCCTTGCCCTCGCTACGTCATCGGCTGGGAGGCTGGCTGATACTGACAGGCCTGGTGCTTCAGATCGCATCTTTCATGCTTCCCTGGCTGCCCTCGCCCCTTGTCAGCCTGCTGCTATGGAGCGGTGCCATTACCCTGTGGCCGGACATCCCACGGCGCAATCAGTGGCAGGCCGGCATCCTGGCAGGGCTCGGTGTGGTGATGCTGCTGGCTGCCAAGCTGATATACGGCGGAGACATCGACGCCTGGCATGTACTGGATGGCAATACTTTCGTGGTAACCATGCTGGTGGGGGTCAGTTTCATCTCGTTGATTGGCCGACCGCCCCAGGAAAGCCAGCCCAAAGGGCCGCCCATCACGGGCAAGCGTGGCTTGATCGGCACTTGGCTGGGGGTTCATCTGCTCGGTGCCATTCTCAACCTGTCTACCATGTTCGTCATCGGGGATCGCCTGGAGCGCCGCGGTCCCTTGAGCGACCCACAGTTATTGGCATTGAACCGAGGCCTGTGCAGCGCCGCCATGTGGTCCCCCTTCTTTGCCGCCATGGGGGTGGTCATCAGCCTGACACCGGACATTCGCTTCACCACCATGGTCGTGGTGGGACTCCCGGTGGCACTGCTTGGTGGGCTGTTCAGTATCATCGAGCTATCGCGCCGCTTCGATGTTTCCACCACTCCGGGCTTTTCCCTATCACCGCGTAGCCTGCTGATGCCTGCCGGCATGGCCGCACTGGTCCTGCTGTTCCACTATCTGATCACCCCGAACCTGACCATCGTGGCGATCATCACTTTCCTGATGCCCGGCATTGCCGTGCTGGCCAACCTGTTTCGCGGCACCCTGGTACTGCGTCAACGCATCCAGCGCCATCGTTATTTCCGCCTGCCCGCCATGCGTGGGGAAATCACCCTGTTCCTGTGTGCGGGGCTGCTGACCAAGGGCATGTCCAGCCTGGTCAGTGCTGCGACCCAGGGCAACTGGACACTCTTCCCGGTCTTCGATACCAGCGCTGCCATACTGAGCTTCCTAGGTATCGTGGCCAGTGCCATCGCCGGCCTGCACCCGATCATCGGTGTCTCGGTCCTGGCTTCCATGCTTGACCTGGGCAGCATCAACCAGAATCTGTTCGGCTTCGTCGCTCTGGCATCCTGGGGTGTCGGCACTGCCGTTGGCCCCCTTTCGGGGACCAACCTGTCGCTGCAGGGACGTTATGGCATCAGCGGCTATCGCATGATGCGCAATAACCTGTTCTACGCCCTGTTCATGTCCCTGCTGGTCATGGTTGCCATCACCTGCCTTGCCAACAGCACAGGTTGAGCGACATCCGGACAAGTGGCATCAAGGACGCGAGGACACGTCACCAGCCCGCACAAAGTAGCGGTGTCCACATTGATGGCACGGCTCGATGCGCGTGACATCATTCAGTTCCACCACGGCATCGCAATGAACACACATCATCCTCCCGGGCACCGCCATTTCACCAGCGGCATAGTCCGCTCGGGAGGCTTCGAGGTCATCCTCCAGTTGTTCACGCTCGACCACACTGCGATCCGCAATGGATAGAAGCGAGTCCACGATCTTGCGTGAAAGGATCGTCAGGTCGATACCCAGCCAACTGGCCACACCCTCGCCTCCAGCAGCAAGATAACGACGCATGTCCTTGAGGTCTCGCTCGAGCCAGGCGCGCATCAGCGCCAGTTCATCCTTGGTGTATTCCTCCAGTTCTGCCTCGAACTCGACTGCCTCATCCAGGTCGCGCTGCAGATTGTCCCAGGTCAGTTCATCCGCCCCTTCCCGGAGCCGAGACAGCATGCGTTCATAACCTTTGCGCAGACGATGATCAGAACCGCCATCGGGTCGCTCGCTCATCATTTTTCTCTCCTTGGACACTTCATGACTGTCACTGGGTTCACTCCCTACCATAGCCCTATCCCTGGCTGCTGGGGTATCCTTGCGGGCATCATTACTGCACCGATGAGTTGGCGTGGAAGACCTGAGCCCCTCAGGCAGCCTCTGCCACCGCTGGTTGCACTCCATTTCCCTGCGCGCTGACACTCCAGCGCGCCTGACTTGCAAGGTACCTGTAGACCGCGATGGACGCCCAGTACAAGCCCCACGACATCGAACGCGACGCCCAGGAATTCTGGAACAAGAACCAGTGCTTCAAAGCCATTGAGGACGCCAGTCGCGAAAAGTTCTATTGCTTGTCGATGTTCCCCTATCCCAGCGGCAAGCTACACATGGGGCATGTACGCAACTACACCATCGGCGACGTGGTATCGCGCTTCCAGCGCATGCAAGGCAAGAACGTGCTGCAACCCATGGGCTGGGATGCCTTTGGCATGCCGGCGGAAAACGCGGCCATCAAGAATCAGGTTCCGCCAGCCAAGTGGACCTACGAAAACATCGACTACATGCGCTCGCAGTTGAAGGCGCTCGGCTTCGCCTACGACTGGAACCGCGAGTTCGCCACCTGCGACAGCGACTACTATCGCTGGGAGCAGTGGTTCTTCACCAAGCTGGTGGAGAAAGGCCTGGTCTACAAGAAGATGTCCACCGTGAACTGGGATCCGGTCGATCAGACCGTTCTGGCCAACGAACAGGTCATCGATGGCTGTGGCTGGCGTTCCGGCGCGCCCGTGGAGCGCAAGGAAATCCCGCTGTGGTTCCTCAAGATCACCGACTATGCCGATGAACTGCTCGCCGACCTGGACAAGGTCGACTGGCCCGAGCAGGTCAAGACCATGCAGCGCAACTGGATCGGCAAGTCCAAGGGCGTCGAGCTGGCCTTCGATGTAGAAAACGACGAGCCGCTGCGTGTGTATACCACTCGCCCGGACACGCTGATGGGCGTGACCTACGTGGCCGTGGCTGCTGGCCACCCGCTGGCGAAGAAAGCCGCCGAAGGCAATGCAGAACTGGCCGCCTTCATTGAAGAATGCGCCCAGGGCGGCACCTCCGAAGCCGAACTGGCCACCATGGAAAAACGCGGTATGCCGACCGGCTTCGACGCCGTGCATCCGCTCAGTGGCAAGCGCGTACCGGTGTATGTCGCCAACTTCGTGCTGATGGAGTACGGCACCGGCGCCGTGATGGCGGTACCTGCCCACGACCAGCGTGACTGGGAATTCGCTACCAAGTACAACCTGCCCATCACTGCGGTGATCGCCGACGAAAACGGCAACACCCCGGACCTGTCCGAGGCGGCCTACGTCGAACATGGCAAGCTGATCAACTCCGGCGAGTTCGATGGCCTCGACTTCCAGCAAGCCTTCGACGCCATTGCGGCGCACCTGGTGCAGGAGGGTCATGGCGAGGTCAAGACCAACTACCGTCTGCGCGACTGGGGTGTCGCCCGCCAGCGTTATTGGGGCGCTCCGATTCCGGTCAAGTACGGCCCCGAAGGCCAGACTGTCCCGCTCAGCGATGACGAGTTGCCAGTCGCCCTGCCTCTGGAAGTCACCGTGGATGCTTCCGGCTCGCCGCTGAAGAAGATGCCGGAATTCTCCGAGCTGGGTGACGGCTGGATTCGCGAGACCGATACGTTCGACACTTTCATGGAGTCCTCCTGGTATTACGCTCGCTTCTGCTGCGCGGACAACCAGGATGCCATGCTCGACGAGCGCGCCAACTACTGGCTGCCGGTGGACCTGTACATCGGTGGTATCGAACACGCCATTCTGCACCTGCTGTATGCCCGTTTCTTCCACAAGCTGATGCGTGACTTCGGCCTGGTCGAATCAGACGAACCGTTCAAGCGCCTGCTGACCCAGGGCATGGTGATCGCCGAGACCTTCTATCGCACCGCCGCCAACGGCGGCAAGGAATGGTTCAATCCTGCCGATGTCGAGGTCAAGCGCGACGACAAGGGACGCCCGGTCAGCGCCACGCTGATCAGCGACGGCCAGCCGGTGGAAATGGGCGGCATCGAGAAGATGTCCAAGTCCAAGAACAATGGCGTCGATCCGCAGTCCATGATCGACCGTTTCGGTGCCGACACCGTGCGCCTGTTCATGATGTTCGCCGCACCGCCCGAGCAGTCCCTGGAATGGTCCGACTCCGGCGTCGAAGGTGCCAACCGCTTCCTGCGCCGCCTGTGGCGCCTGGCGGCAGAGCACATCGAAGCCGGCACTCCGGGCAGCCTGGATGTCAACGCTCTCGACGACGCTCAGCGCGAACTGCGTCGCAAGACCCACGAGACCATTCAAAAGGCAGGTGATGACATTGGCCGCCGCACCACCTTCAACACCGCCATCGCCGCGGTGATGGAGCTGACCAACGCCATTTCCAAGTTCACCGACACCAGCCCACAGGGACTGGCGGTTGTTCGCGAAGCCGTGGAAGCCTGTATCTTGCTGCTGGCTCCGATCACTCCGCATGCCTGCCATGCGTTGTGGCAAGAACTAGGCCATGATGAAGCCGTGATCGACGCCAACTGGCCGCAGCTGGATGAGTCCGCCCTGGCCCGCGACAGCGTCGAGCTGGTGGTGCAGGTCAACGGCAAGCTGCGTGCACGCATCGAGGTCGCTGCCGATGCAAGCAAGGATGCCGTCGAGGCTCAGGCCATGGACAGCGAGAACGTGCAACGTCATATCGAAGGCAAGACCGTACGCAAGGTGATCGTGGTACCGGGTAAACTGGTCAATATCGTGGCCAACTGACTCGTAGCCAACGGGCCCAGGCCAGCCCGCTCGTGGAACGACCAGACATCAGCCACCAGATGTTCACGCGAGCGGGCCGTTGTCCATGATGACAACTCGGCTCAAGGATTTGCGATCGAATGACTCAAGGAGGTTTCATGCAACGCCGTCAATTTCTCGGCCTGACGCTTTCCGCCGCTGGCGCCCTGGTACTGTCCGGCTGTGGCTTCCACCTCCGCGGTCTGGAGGAAGGGGGCATACTGACGCTGGAACAACTGGCAGTGGCCGGCAACGAAGGCCCCTTCGCCGATATGCTGGTGCAACGCCTTGAAGACTACGGGGTTCAGGTTCGCGACGATGCGCCCTTGCGCCTCAATCTCAGCGCGGAGAACGCCTCCTACCGCCAGCTCAGCACCCTGGATTCCGGCACCCAGGACGGCCAACTGGTACTCAATGTGCCGTATTCCATCCAACGCACTTCCGACAATGCCTATCTGCAGGATCGGCAAAGTGTCGAGGTCGTGGAAGACTACTCCCTGGCCAGCGACAACCTGCTGTCTCAGGATGATGTCCGTGAAGATGCCCTGGAAAATGCCCGCCGCGAGGCCGTTCGCCAGATGATCGAGCGCCTGCGCTCGCTACAGGGTTCGTAGATCACGCATGAAGGTTTTTGCCGACAAGCTCCCCGATGCGCTGGCCAAGTCCCTGCCCCCGGTGATCATCGTCGCCGGTGACGAGCCGCTGCAGCATATGGAAGCCTGTGACCTGGTGCGTGCCCGAGCCAGGGACAATGGCGTCGAGGAACGCGATATCCTGCATGTGGAAGCGAACTTTGCCTGGGGGCGCCTGACCGAGTCCGCCGCCAGCCTGTCGCTGTTTGCCTCGCGCAAGTTGATCGAACTGCGCCTGGGCGGAGCCAAGCCCGGTCAGGAAGGTGGCAAGGCACTCAAGGAGTACGCTGAACAGGCGGAAGGCAGCGACAACATTCTGCTGATCAGTTGCGCCAAGCTCGATGCCCGCGAACAGAAAAGTGCCTGGTTCAAGGCGCTGGACAAGATCGGCCTGTTCGTACCGGTATGGCCCGTGGATGCCTCCCGCCTGCATTTCTGGCTACGCGACCGGGCAGAGCGCCACGGGCTGTCGATGAACCTGGATGCCGCTCGCCTGCTTGGCGAACGTACTGAAGGCAACCTGCTGGCGGCTGACCAGGAACTGCAGAAGCTGGCCCTGATACTGCCACCGGGAACCCAGGTTGCCCCACAGCATGTCGCTGGCGGCGTGGAAAACAGTGCCCGTTACGATGTCTTCAACCTGATCGATGCCTGTCTCAAGGCCGAACGCGAAAGGGTACTGCGTATTCTCGTCAGCCTGGAAGCCGAAGGGACAGAGCCGCCTATCGTGCTGTGGGCGCTGACCCGGGAAATTCGCACCTTGCTGTCACTGCACCAGCATCTCGACCAGGGACAAAGCTTCGAACATGCCTGCAAGGCTCAGAAGCCCCCTATCTTCGACAAGCGTCGTCCCGCCTATCAGGAGGCTATCCGCCGCCTGCCTTTGCGCCGGCTGCACAAGCTGCTGATGTTTGCCCAGCGTCTCGATCTTTCGGTCAAGGGCAGCAATGACCTGCCCCTGCGTGAAGGGCTTCAGGATCTCGCACTCACCCTCGCCGGTGGACGTGGTCTACTGGCCGAGATGGCCTCATCGTATCGATGAGGCCAACCTCGTTGCATGTCCGCGCCTTCCAGCTCATAGCTCACTGCCAAAGGTGTTGCAGGCTTCCAGGCTGCCGCTCTCGAAGCCGCGCTTGAACCATTTTACTCGCTGAGCCGAACTGCCATGGGTGAAACTGTCCGGTACCACCGCCCTGCCAGCCTGCTGCTGCAGGCGATCGTCGCCAATCGCACTGGCTGCATTCAGGGCTTCTTCCAGATCACCGCTGTCGAGCATCTGCCTGTCGATATTGGCGGAATGCCCCCAGATACCGGCGAAACAATCTGCCTGCAGTTCCTGGCGCACTGACAGCGCATTGACATCAGCCTGAGAACGTCCAGCTCCCGCTTCCCGAACCTGCTGGCTGATACCCAGTAGCGTCTGCACATGATGGCCAACTTCATGGGCAATCACATATGCCTGGGCAAAGTCGCCCGGAGCACCGAGGCCTTGTTTCATCTCTTCGAAGAACGACAAGTCCAGATAGAGCTTGCGATCGCCCGGGCAATAGAAGGGCCCGACCGCGGAATTGGCCGTGCCACAGGCCGAGCGTACAGCCCCCGTGAACAGCACCAACGTCGGCTCTTCATAAGTCTGGCCCTGTTCAGCAAAGATGTTGTTCCAGGCCTCTTCTGTATCCGCCAGCACCACCGAAACGAACTCGACCTGTTCCTGCTGCCCCTGGGTCAGGGAGTTGGGGTCGACACTGGCGGTGTCCTGCTGCCCCAGTGACAACAGGTCAATTCCCATCAACCTGGCGCCGAAGTAGGCCACCACACCCAGTCCCAGAATGATTCTTCCGGCCTTGCTTCGCAGCAGCATCGGCAGGAAACGCAACACCAACATTACCGCCCCACCACCCGTTCCCGCTGCCAGTCTTTCCCCACGGCGGTCTTCTACATTCTGGCTACGCCGCCTTCCTTGCCAACGCATGGTGTACTCCTTGATTCCGGCATGGGCCGTAAAAGTTGAACATTGCAGACAAGATACACCATCTTTCAAACGGATAGCGGGTTTTCACTACCGGTTCCACTCATCTGCATCATCAAGGCACAACCCTTCACAGATTGGCTTGGCTCGGCTCGACAAATGAATGGCAATAAAATGAATGGCAACGAAAAAGGGGCGCCTCCTTCGAGTGCGCCCCCGTGTTTTTCTGTTTGTTCTATTTCTTGATTGTTTGGTTTCCTCTTGCTTGGCTCCTGCTTGTATTGCTTCTTCCCGTCTCGGTCATCAGCCCAGGATGACGTGTGGAACGTAACGCGACAGATCCTGCGTCACGATCTCCTTGTCTTCGCGCACCGAAATGCCCGCCGGAAGGTCATCGATCAGCCAGGAGCCAATCAGTGCGTAATTGTCGCCAAACTTGGGCAACGGAGAATACTCCTGGTAGATGAAACCTTCTTCGCCGTAAGGCCCGGAGGACGAGTAACGCTGCTCACCATCGATATGGATACTGACGTTGGCACCTTCCCGGGCAAAGATCGGTTTCTTCACATAACGACTCAGCCGGCTGGAGGCGAGACCCTCTTCAAAATAGGCTGGCAGCAGGTTGGGATGACCAGGAAACTTCTGCCACAGCAGAGGCAACAGCGCCTTGTTGGACAGCACCGCTTTCCATGGTGGTTCCAGCCATTGTGTCGGAGATGCCGAAAGTAGACTGCCATACTCTTCGCGCAGCATGAACTCCCAGGGATAGAGCTTGAACATCCAGGTAATCACCTGGTCGTCCAGGTCGGTGAAGACATCTCCTTCGCCATGGCCAATATCTTCGATATACACAAATCGAGTAGGGATACCGGCCTCGTTGGCACAATCTTCCAGATATTGAACGGTGCCTCGATCTTCTTCACTGCCTTTGCAGCACGCCAGGTGCAGCGTTTCCCCGGGACGCTCTCGCTGCAATTCGGCAAAGCGATTGACCAGCTTTTCCTGGACGGAATTGAACTGATCGGCACTACGCAGAATCTCTCCCGCATTGACCATGTCTTCCAGCCACAGCCATTGCCAGAACCCCGTCTCATAGAGGCTGGTCGGGGTATCGGCATTGTTCTCGAACAACTTGGCCGGACCACGGCCATCATAGGCCAGGTCGAGACGCGAATAGAGGCTCTTGTCACCATCGCGCCAGGACCCCGCTATCAGTGACCAATGCTGCTCGGGAATACGAAACTGCCGCAACAGGCGCTCATCGTTGACGACATCCTCCACCACCGAGAGGCACATCTGGTGCAACTCTGCCGTCGGCTCTTCCAGGTCCCGCTCGATCTGTTCCAGAGTGAACTGATAATGGGCACTTTCGTCCCAGTAGACCTGGCCATACATGCTATGGAAGCGAAAGCCGAACTCTTCGGCTCTGCGCTTCCAACCCGGCCTTTCACGGCTATTGCAGCGGATCACGAATCAGCCACCCCAGCCACTGCGGGAACGGCTTCCGCCAAAGCTGGACTTGGCCGATACCTTCGAGCCAAAGCCACCGCGTGAGATTGTCCGAGTGACAGCCGGTTTGGGCTTGAAGGCGCTATCATCGACGGTGAAGGTTCGCCCTCCTCGCCGGAAGCTATAGCCATCCACGGTCGACCACTTGCCGTAGATCGGCGATCCGTAATACCCGGAGGTGTACAGCGCAGTGGATTGGTAGCGGTTGCGGTCCAGCGCCTTGGCCAGCAGGAAACCTGCCATGGCCGGCATGAACCAGGAATGCGTAGCCCCTTCGGGTTGGTAGGCAACACACTGGTTCGGGCCGAAATCGCTCTCGCAATCGATACGCTGATCATACTTCGGCCCGCTGGAGGCCGCTTCCTGCAGAGCACTCTGATAAGCCGCCTTGCACTCTGCTTCCATGCCCGGATTCACCTGGGTGCAGTCCTCTGCATTCAGGTAGACCTTGGCTTCACGCTCGTTGTTGCTGCAACCAGCGGTGGCAATGGCTGCGGTGGCCATGGCAACTGCCATCGCCAGACGCTTGGGTACTGGTGCCTTGCGCATCCGCGCCAGATTGATCGATGCCGTCCTTTTCATCACCGCCTCCTCAGTACGTCATGCAGGCAGCGTTGAGCAGACCGACTGCCACCGATGTACCGCCGAGAACGATACCCGCCGCGACTTCACCATCATTGATGCGCTGCACGATACGCGGCATCAACAGGAAACGCACGATAGCGAAGGCCAAGGTCTGTGCAACCAGCGCGACGATGCCCCAGATGACAAAATCCATCAACGACACCGAGTTCGTCGCGGCACTCGCCAGCGCCAGGGCAAAACCAATGACAGCTCCGACCAGGCCAATGGCCGCTGCCGTGTTCTTGTCTTCCTTGACCAGCTTCCACTCATCGTGAGGCGTGATCCACGTATAGACATACTTGAACACCACCAGCATGACGAGCGAGATAGCAAAATAGACGACAAACCCCAACAACCCAGCGAGCGAGGCAGAAAGATGCGACATGATAGATTTTCCCTGTCAATTAACACTATCGGTCAGATAATTCTGATCCGTTAGATCATACGGTCAGTTGAACGATACGATCGATGAAAGGCATTCAATCAATTGAAGCTGATATCCGAGGGTTCAATATCGAACCCGGTACTGACAACCAGGCAACGATCCAGTTGCCCATTGTTCATTTTCTCTTCCCCGACTTTCATCAGGTACTCGAACTTTTCTCCACCTACTCCACTGCCGCTCTGCGCTGTTTCATCCTGCTTTCCTTCATACAATGTTCTTTCATACAGCATCGCGAACTGGTCAGTGGAAGTGACCGAGCCATCCGCATGATGCGTTGTTTCTGTCATGGCAACAGGAGGCGATGATTCTCCGACACCCTGCCACACCCGCGTGTATGAATGACCTTCCAGCACCGCCTGTGGCTGACTGATTGTTTCCTTCAATACTTTTTCCCAGTCGGCGTCGGAACCAACGCCCTGGGTCTCGTAGAAGTAATAGAGCTTGACGTCGGTGACATGCTCATCGCTGTCGCCGCCATCCAGCACGACCTGAAGAAAGCCGTCATCATCGGTGTAAAAACGCAGCACCTTGCTGCTCTCATCCAGGCGGACTTCACCCACCGCCTGGATGATATGCACACTGGACATGTTCTCGCTGACCAGTTCCGGTTCCAGCAGGCGCAACTTGAGCTCGTCGAGGGAGAAGGAGCCTCCCAGGTGAAGGCCCAGAATTTCCGGTGCCAGCACCCGGGATGGCGCCTGTGCCTTGCCAAATACAGGCTTGCCAAATACGGTTTTACCGAATAACCGGTTGAACATTCATCTTCTCCCATTCGATGTGCTTGATGCGCTCATCGGCAATATAGAAGATCAGCATGCCTGGCATGACCACGGTGCTCAGCGGCGGGTTGATCGAAATGCTCTCGCCCCGACCGTCGCACACACCAATGATGGTGGCTTCATAACGTTCCTTGAAGCTATGAAACAGGAGACCAAGCTCGATGCCGGCGAGGCCCTGGTACTCAGCCGAATACTGGGTCATGCCCCGGTCAACATTCAGCAGCTCATGAAAGAGTGCACTGGAACCCGGGTCCATCGCTGACTTGGCCAGCATTTCCGTCGCCACCGACGGCATCGGCTCGATATTCGGGAAATGCTTCTGCAGCAGGCTGCCCATTTTCTGGTTATTGAAGTAGGTGATGACATGCACATCGGGGTTGCGATTGCACACATACAAGGCCGCCGCTGCCGTGACATCATCATCGGCACAGTCGATCACCACACAGGAAGCCGTGCCGACGCACGCTCGTTCCATATCCTGTTCATCGGTATAACTCGACACCTTGACGAACCCGATCCGCCCCGGCAGCGGGTTCTCGATGTACTCACGCACGCACGCACAGGGCCAGATGCTTGGCATCGGCATGGGTGTCAATCTCCCGCAACAACAGCTTCAACAGCCGTATGGTACGGTCTGAATGCCAACCGATCACCAGCACATGATCGTGATAATCCAGAGCCTTCAATCCTTTCATCCCCTTTCGCCATTGGTGGGACACATACGCAGCCACGCGTCCGATGGTCAAACCAAAGATGCCAAGACCAACAGGAATCACGAACAGTGAGGTCACCATCCGCCCAGACAGGCTGACCGGCGACAGATCGCCATATCCGACGGTGGAAGCCGTCACCACGATCCAATAGAAATAATCGACGTTGCCGACGATCTCCCACTCACCGCACAGCCACAGCAGGATCCAGCTCACCACCAGGTAGATCAGCAGGGAGAGCAGGATCGTGTGCCACTTCATCTCATAAAAATGCCGGACAAGCAGCGAACGAACCTTTTCGATCATGGTCATTAGTGCACTCAGCTACCGAGGATACGCGCCAGTTCCTCATCAGCTGAGGTCTTGCCACCCTTGATGCCGGCTTCAGCAAGACGCTTCTCCAGATCGTCGCCGGACGCTTCGCTGGCCAGTTCCGAAGCAGCTTCCAGCTCCGCCTGACGCTGTTGCTGACGCTTCTGGATACGATCGAGGGATTCCGTTGCCGTCTTCATGCGGCTATTGGCACCAAGATGGCTGGACGACACCGCCGTCTGAGCCTTCTGTACGGATTCCGTGGCCTTGACGATATCCACCTGCTGCTCCATGCGGCGCAGGTTATCCTTGGCTTGGCGAATATTGCTGCGCAGTGAGCTTTCGGAATTGGCAAATTGCTCAAGGTACTGCTGTTCCGCTTCCACCTGGGTCCGCAGCTCCGCGACCTTGTGGGCACAATCCAGCGCCAGGGACTGGTCGCCCTTGCTGTTTGCCGCCTTGGCATGGGATTCATATTCCGCCATGGAACTCGTCAGGCTGGCGATCTTCTGCTCGGACAGCTTGCGCTTGGCGATGATCTGGGTCAGCGCATGATCAGAGCGCTTCAGCTCTTCCCGAGCCTCCCGAATTTCCTGATCAAGGATACGCAGCGCCTGGCTGTCGGCCACGTTTTCGGCAGCATCATTCACGCCACCCTTTACCGCCGTGAACAGTTTCTTCCATACACTCATGGTCAACCTTCCTCTAGATCAGATGCTCTTCGTAAGCTTCAAGAAATGCGGGAATATTACCGAAGAGACTTTCGACTTCAGTGACAATGCTTTCCGGCTTGGATTCAGAAAAAAGCGCACCGAAGGCAATATAATAATCTTCGCCATTAATGGTAGAGATAGCGATAGTCGTCAGTGGGAAGATCTGGTGAGTACGCAGAATCTTTTCATTTAATCCAGCTTCGTCTTTCACGTCCTCTCTGGAGAACAGCACGCTCTCCACCACGATCTGCTCGCCACTGACGGCCAAATACGCATCCAGCCCATCTTCATTGGTGATACGCAGGCAATCGCCTTCCTCGGCAATCTCCCACTCGTCTCTGCGCAGACAATCCTTGAGGCTATCCAGATTCCAGGACATACGGCTTACTCCTTTATCGGCATTAGCATCATCGCCATTAATACTATCACCACCGACACTATCGGCATTAACGCCATCGACATTAATACCATATAAATCAGAATATTAGGTGGCAGTGAATGTTATCACATGCTCATGTGAAGGGCGTCCCTTCACTCAACCAGTATCCATCGTACCAGTGTCACCGTCATGACATCCTGAAGGCAAGGCACCAGCCTACCCCTGATACTGCCATCCTTCCACAACATCCGAGGTGCAAAGCCGTGCGGGCTTGATATAAACAAAAACGGAAACCACCCGGGTTTCCGTTTTTCCTGACGCCATCGCTGGTCAGCGCTTGATAATTAGTTTCCGAAAAGCAGCTCTCGCTAAATATCACGTTCGCCTATATTTTCGTTAGCTGTCTTATTATCTTCCTTGCAAGACTTCAGCTTGTTCTGCATGACAAGATCCAAACACTCACGATCGCTTTTGCTAAACACGCTGAGAGGAAACTTGAAGGTTCTTGACACATCTTCGGGATTTTTCGAGTGCAGACGATAGTAGATCAAGTATTTACTTCTTTTCCAATCTACCGAGGTGATCTCACTATACAGAAATGACTTCTTGGCACGCACGGGGCTCAAGCGAAAAATGACATGATCATCATGAAACGCTGCCATCGGCACGGTGCTCATCCAGATGGCCATGAAGGTGAATATGATGGTAAACATGATGATCAAACTGGGAATTTCTCCAATATTTTCTAGCGCCCAGCCTCCCATCAGTACAAAAGCGATAATGCCAAGCACATACATGACAACCTGGCGCTTTGCATAAAACTTGACAACGCCACTCTCATTTTCCATTTCCACCGCGCCCCTTCCCTTTTCTCTATTCGTCTTCAATGACGTTCAGCCACCATCAATGCCGGCTGTTCAACTTGCGTCGAGCTTCCAGGTCATCATTAGCGTCCGCTTCCCTGAGCTTTCTGGCCCCGATCATGGCCACGATCCCCAGGGGGATAAAAACAATGGACCCGACGATCACCAGGATGCTTCCCCATTTGCGGCTTCCTGCCATGGCGATCACGAAGCCCAGCACCGAGAGCCCCCATAAACCCAGGAGCACGCTGCCAAACGAGCTGGCAAAGTCGGTGTCGTAATCCGTGAAAACGCCTCCCATCAGGGCAAGCGTAAACAGCAGATTGAGCAGCAGCCCTACCAACGTTGTTTTCATGTCGTCCCTGTACGCCTTGTTCAGTCACCCAGCGAATGCATATTCGCCGAAGATGAAATCAACTGTGCACCGCATCCCGTGTGGCAGCCATGAAAGGCCACCGCCTTGCCGTTGACGGTAATGGTGGGATGCCCCTCGATGATCGGACATACCCCATGGCCCTTCTTCGGACAGGACACCATGTCCCCCACCACCGCCACCGCCTTGCCATTCACCTGATAATTCGGCTGACCGGAAATGACCCGTCCACCGTGCGTGGTGGCATCCCCCACCAGAATCACACCATCTCCAGGACTGAACATGTGCTGTCTCCTATATAAGTGACGATAAACACCCTGCTCCATACAGGTGCCTTGCAAGCCAGGATGTTTTCAAAGCATTGTTTTCCTTTATCCATACGGATAAAACAAGACAGAATGAAACATTCTCAAAAAATTAGCCTTATGCACTCCCAAGTGCATAAGGCTTCTTATTCAGACAATACTTCAGGGCGAATGTCAGCGAAAACTACCATCAGGTTGATGCTCTAGCCCATCATAACTAGGCACAAATGTATTATGCTTTTCCTGCCATTCACGTGACAGACGTATAGCTTCATCGATCTGATCTTGTGTCATTTTATCAGAAAGTCGTTCTTTATCATCTGATCCAGAGGTTCCTGTTAGATCATAATACTTATAGGCTTGTACAAGATCCACCTCTGTTCCAATTCCTTCTTCGTAAAACTTTGCCATCCAATCAAAGGTATTTATATCACTTCCATATTTTGACTCAGATGCTTTGACAAGCCAATCAAACGCGAGGTTTAAATCTTTTTCAACAATCTCGCCTTGATAATAGAAATCAGCTAAATAGCTAGCAGATACCAAATCACCTGAATTTGCAGCTCTTTCTAACCACTCAATTCCAGTAGGAATATCTTTTTTAACTAGACCTTCCCACTTTTCTCCTAAATATGCTTTAGCCAGCTCTCTTTGTGATCTCAAAAATCCTAACTTTGCAGATTTTTTCAGATAGCAGAGTGCTAGTTCATTATCTTCTTCAACTGAAGATCCATTATAGTATATCGATGCCAAAGGAAGCCCTGCATCGGATACACCGTTATCCCACGACTCTTTAAGATACTCTAACGATTTGGCATCGTCTTTTTCTATTTCCTGCGAGGAACTTCCATTCATATACAGAATGCCTAGAAGATATTGTGATTTTTTTACTAAATCCTCATCTCCGCTTTCTAGCATACTCAATAGGTCATTTAATGACATACTATTAAGCTCATGACTCATTTCGTTATTTATTGGGTTGTTATAAATAATTTCAGAACATGCTGAAGATGAAAAAAATACTGAAAAAAAGACAATGGAAAAACAACGAAATATCAATTCTCTTCTACTCTGCAAATATTACATAATAAAAATCAGCCTTATGCACACTGAGTGCATAAGGCTTCTTATTCAGACCAAACTTTGGGGCGAGTGTCACCGGAAGCTACCATCTTCTTGGTACTCGAGGCCGTCATAACTAGGCACAAATGTATTATGCTCTTCCTGCCATGCTCGCGACTGTCGGACCGCCTCGTCAATCTGTTCCTGTGTCATTTCTTTAGCGACTCTTGCTTTATCATCATCACCGGCAGGACTAGTAAGATCATAGTATTTATATGCTTGGACGAGATCTTTTTCTGTCCCGATGCCTTTTTCATAAAACATCGCCAAAGAATCGAATGCCAATGGATCCACGCCATATTTTGATTCGGAAGACTTCTTCAACCAGTCAAAGGCAGTCTCATTATTCTGAGGGAGCAAATCACCAGAATAATATACTTGCGCGAGCTCTCTTGCAGACTTTAAGTCTCCTGCACTAGCTGCCTTTTCTAACCATAAAATAGCTTTCTCGGTATTCTGTTGCACCAAGCCTTTCCAATCATCATAGTATCCGAGATACGCCCTACCCAAGTCTCTTTGAGAGCGCAGAAACCCCATTTCCGCTGAATCAGATAAATATCTTAATGCTTCATCATTGTCTTTATCAAACCCAATTCCTTGATAATACATTTTAGCAAGAAGATAACCTGAATCTACCCCCCCATTCTCCCAAGATTTAATCAAATACTCTCCTGCTTTACGAGGGTTACGATCAACCCCCCAATCATCATCCCCATTGAGATACACGACACCAAGTAAGTACTGAGATTTTATTACACACTCATCATCTATATCTTTTTCAGCTTCTTCCAATAATTCATCGAAGGTGGTGTTTAGCAGTTCTCTTCCAAGCTCATTTTCAACAGGGTTCTCATATATAACGCCTGCCAATGAAGACGGAACATAGAGCACAAAAACCAATAATAAAGCCAACACCGGCTCATAAATACATTTCAAAAACTGCCTGTTTCCTATCACCATTATTCGCTCCTCCTTGAAAAACTAATGCCAAATTCACTGCATCACCTATCTCAGAACTTAAGTAGGAGCGCACTACCTCTATCTCATAGGCATTGTCTTTAACACCGACAGCGGGGAAATCATGATGAGTGGCATCATCTCCCGATCTCAATCTCTTCAGATTTTCAGTGTCACCATTTTTACCAAATTCATACTTATATAACTCCTTGTCAGACAGCCATTCTTCTTTCTTCGCCACCATTGTCATAGACAAATAAACCTCTTCCAGCTTCGGCACTGTCACCTTCAACGCAATCCGCTTCGCGGTGTACTCTGGCTCGTTCTGGCTGGCAATTGCCGGGTAGCCACTTACGCGGGCTGGCTGCTGCTCCGCTGGCATCATATGTGGCATCACGGCAGGTCCGGCGTTCAGGGCATTCTCCCAGGTCAGTTCAACGGTCACTCCCCTAAAGACCATATCCAGAGAAGCGCGTTCCTCATCGGCATTCTTGAACTCTTCCACCTGGCCTCTGTGATACCCCAGGATACTACGGTTGATCCACATGCCCACGGAAGGCGCTACAAGCTCGACAAAGGCAAACGCTATCACCAGCATCACAATGCCAATAATGATACCAACGGCTGGTATTCCCAAGGCAGGCACGGCGAGCCCTATCAACCCGAGAACCCCACCTGCGATGGTCGCGCCCCCGACAATTTCTCGTCTTGAGATCAAGCTATCCGGTATGCCCAACCGCTTGCCATGAGCCGCCTCGCTCAGCTTCTTGAAGCCATCGACGATAGAGAGCACACCGGCCGCTACACTCAGTACCGGCTTTGCCAGTGCCCAGGCGCCGCTGCCTACCCAGTTCGCGGCTGCACTCCCGCCTGGGCCTACGGCAGCAGTCCTGATGACGGCGTATTCCTCGATGAGCTGCATGCTCGATGTTCCCAGGTTCACGATAGCCCCCGAGAGCTTGAGCATATCGGCGTCCGCCTCTCCCGTCAGTTCATCCCAGACAGTGCCAACGGCATTCCACGTCACCAGGCCTGCGGCAATAGTCTTGTTCATCGACTTTTCGCCCACGATCTTTGCGGTCACGTCGCGGGCGTTCTGCCACAGATCATCGCTCCGCTTGCCGACATCCTTGGTATCGAAGATATCGAGAGCGTTGCCTTGTTCGTCGAATACTGGCAAGGAAACGCTGATCATGGCGTCATTGCCTTCCGAATTGACCGCAAAGTTGCCGCCGGTACCTTCGATGAACGGCAGAGCATCATCAACATGCAAGCGCTTGCCGCTGGCCTTGGTCACATGCTCTGAGATGTAGGTCAACCAGGCGTGATATTCCCCTTTGGTCAAGGTCACCTGCTGCATCAACGGCAAGCTCTTGTTGCCTTGCTGTACATCAGGATCGCCGACATAGATCAGTTGGGTATAGCGCAGGAAGGACTTCAGAGCACTGTTTCCACCTGCGGCACAAGTATGATGGCATTCATTGATCGCCAATGCGGAAAGGGAGTTGCCGGCTACCGATACCAGCAACGGCATAGTGGTCTGATAATTGTTCGCCCGTTCTTCCCGCTGCGCAGCAGGTAGTGCCTCATCTTTTTCAGCAAAACGCGCCGCCCAGCCAAGTAACGCTTCTCGACCGAAAAAGTCACCATCACCAAGCGACTGCCGGTCGCTAAGCGATTGGCTGGCCATGTCCTGCATATTGAGAAACAGCATTCGTCTCAACAGAGAGTCTTCGCCATCCAATTCTCTGGCCCACAGCATCCAAACGGAAGCACTTGCCGGTGCAAGAATGCCACCGCGCAGACCGTTGGAAAGAAGGCTACTCAGGCGTAGGCCAGTCTCGTAGTCGGTTTTGCTGTAACGGTCCATCAAGGGTCTGACATGATCACGCAGCCAGAAGGCGTAATCCGCATCGAGGACTTCTATCAGCGCTTCGCTCTTCACCAATTCCTTGTAGTAATCTTCTCTGAAGTCTTCCAGCGCAGCAGCATCATAATATTCCAGCAACTGCTGATCATGGCTGTCCGCCAGGTTTTCAGCGCTATTGAGTCGATGATGCCTTAACAGCTCCAGGCGATCTTCCTGTGAGCCATAAACTGACTCCCTGACCTGCTCCATACGAGAGTTCAGAAGCTCCAGCTGCCTCAATTCACGCTCATTACCCGACGCTCTTGCTTCTTCGATCTGGGTATTCAAACGGGCCATAGCTTCATCACTCGGGCGCCTCTCCTCCTCAAGAGACTCGATACCTTGCTCATACTGCTGGTTGGCTCTCTCTACATGAGCACGCTTGAAGTTTTCCTTGAAGGCATCGATGGCCTGCATGGCAACCAGCTTCCTGCGATTATCACCGTCGCCCTGTTTCAGGAATTCATCCACCATACCCAAGGCATTATGCCGGTAGGCATTCAGTTCCTCGATGACGCCTAGTTCATCCTTGACCCCAAGAATCAGACCTTTGTCCTTCATGCCTTGTGGAGCGGCAGACAGGCGTGTCGTCATGACCTCCTGCAGCTCTTCGCGCGTGAACAGCTGGCGATCGCTCTTGGGCCAGAAATGCTCTTCCATGCCGGCAGCGCCATCACTGAACTCAGCGACCTGATCCAGTTCATCCAAGCCAAAGCCATAAGACTGGGATTGCCCGGCAATCCATGCCGGAATGTTGATCTTCTGCATGTGGGCTTCACGCCACTCGGCATCGCCCTCGATCATTTTCCGGTGTTCTCTCGACCAGGGGTGTTCGGTGAAGGCGTAGAAAAGATCCTGCATGGCTTCTACGTGGGTCAGGGTGACGACACAGGCATTCAGCGCCTTGGTCTTCTGTTCCTCCTCCCCCTTTTCCCGGCAATCAAAGGCGGCATCGCTGACCGATGGCGGGTTGTCACGCACCGAGAAGAAACGGTACATGCCATCTTCATTGATCACATAGGAGGTCCAGTGATAGCCCTCAGGATTCGACGGGTCGTAAAAATACAGATATCCCGGTCGCAACTGGCGCAGGATATACTTATTGGCCTTGCCGCCCTGCGCTTCTGTAATCTCTTCCTTGACCTCATCGGACAGCGTTCGCGTGCGCTCTTCACCATTTTCCAGCGACTTGTCGAGGGTAATGTCGGTAAACGCTGCCACCCGTTCCGCCGCTAGTTCAGGAATGCCACTGTTCAGGGAAGTGCGTTGGCAGACGGCCAGCCGCACGGGAAGAATCGGCAGCCCCTTGCGTTCACATGTCGGACACCTTCCATCCTCCAGCACAGCAGACTCCCCCGCTGACGCTGCGGCATCCAGTCCGGCTGGATCAAATTCCTTCGCCATCAATCTGCTCCCTTCACATCCCGGGTTATGACATCCCAGTCATTCTGTGTGAGTTGTCTCGCCTGCATTCTGTAGCTTTCTCCCCTTGCCACTTTGCGCAACATGGCTTGGATGATCGGATGACGATGAAAGCCTGCGCCATAGAAAAGCCCCTGCATGGCAAAGAGATTCGTGTCCGCTCCCGTGTTGATGCCAGCTTGTTCGGCGTACTCCAGCATCCTGTCGACATCTGCGGGAGAGGCCGCATGGGGAGGTGCGGGTTTCAGCGAGTTCCAGTTATCGAGCACCTTGTTGACTCTCTCGATACGCTTGATGGCCTGCCACTGTTTTTCCGTCAATTGCAGTTTGCCTGCCCTGCGCTTTTCTCTGTGCGGCAAGAGTTCCCGCAGCTTTCCGAGATGATCGAAATAGCACCAGCTATCAATGGGCCACAGCAGACGCGACAGTTGCTCGGCATCCAGAATGTCTTCGAGACGCTCCAGTACTCTGGGATCCTGGAATCTGAGCAGGCAGTTGCGGCCTGCCGGGCTGATCACTCTGAACTGCCTTTCCAGATAGGCCACTACACGAAACAAGGGTTCGCTGGAGTAGAGCCAACCACAGAAAGCCACGGGCTCTACACGGCTGCCAGGTAATGCCGCATGCTCCTCGGCCACCATGCGATGAAGTTCATCGGCATGGGTGGTCACCGGCTGCAGGTAGAGCTGGTGCTGCTGGGGCTCGGCAAAGAAAGGGTTGCGTAGCAAACCGCACTCTTCCAGGGCTTCGGGTGACAGCACCCGCGCAGGTGCATCGGAAGGATCGACCAAACGGTAGAGCCTGCCCGGTTCAGGAAACCGGGCCAATGTCGTCATCAGTACCTCTGTTGAGGCCTCTACGTTCAACTCCGCCATCATTCCATTGAACCTTCCACGATGCCCGCCCCTCTCTTCGCAGCATCCTGTTTCTTGAAGGGACACAGTTCGCCATCAAACTCCGGCAACTCAGGCATGTCGCCTTGCATGCTCGCAGGCCCGGCAAAGCTGTGCTGTGCGCCCTTGACGTCGACTTTGCCCGGGCAGTGAATCTGGATATCACCATCCTTGATGCGGATATAGCCGCCGCCGCTGGTGAGCAGGACTTCATTGGCCGCATCGATGCGTACCTTGCCTTCGGTGGAGGTGACGATGACATCCTTCTCGGCGGTCATGGCCAGTTCATCACTCTGGGCTTGAATATCGACCTTGCCCCGGGCGGCGAACAGCTTGATGCCGGCATTCTGTACGAACAGGGACAGCTTTTCGCTGATGGCGGCAATCAGGCTCTTGCCTGCGGCCAGGTTGATGTCCTCGCCACTGGTCACGCTCAATGACTGGCCCTGGGCCAGGTGGGTCGATGCCGGGGTGCTGGCGGCAATTCCTGCGGGCGAGCTCAGGTACAGCCAAGGGGCATTGAGCCGAGTGGCTTCACCCCTCCCAGCCTGACTGGCGCCCTGGGCGCTGGACTGATCCGATGTGGTAGCGCCACTGCCACTCCCCGTCTCTGCGCTTCCGTATGTGCCTTGGGTGTCGTCACCGGCCTGCTTGAGGTTGCTGCGTGCATCGAGGGCCTCGGCATTGTGCTCGGTGGCACTGCCGCTCAGTGCATCGGCCAGGCGATAGGCCCCCTGCAACTGCTCGGTGGCAGGCTTCAGGTCGAGCTGTTCACCCGCGGCGCCGGGCTGGCCCCAACTGGTCAACAACAGACCCTGATTGGCGCGAATGGCTCCGTAGGCATCGGAACGCAGCTCGAAGCCGGTGCCGCGGAAGGCACCACGAGTATTGCCGTTCTGGTGAATCAGGTAGCCGAGGTTGAGCTGGCTCTTGTCGTACTCGGAGTTGAGCCGCACCCGCTCCTGGTCGGTAGCATCATCGAATACCAGCTCATTGAACTTGCCGCCGCGATAGGTCTTGGTCTTGAACCCAGACAGAATGCCGTTGCTGTGCCACTCGGGCGTCTGGTCGCCGTTGTACACCCGGCCAGTGATGATGGGCCTTGCCGGGTCGCCTTCCAGGAATTCAACGATCACCTCCTGGCCGATACGCGGTACGAACACGCCGCCCCAACCGTCCCCGGCATTGGGCGATGAAGCGCGCAGCCAGCAACTGGAATAGGCGTTGCGCTGGCCCTGGCGGTCCCAATGGAACTGCACCTTTACGCGGTTGAGGTGATCGGTGTGAATCTCCTCGTCCTCCGGGCCGACGACGATGGCCGTCTGGGGGCCATCCACCCGTGTCGGTAGATGCACCAGCGGCGAGCGGTACGGCTGGCTGAGACGCTGAGCCTCGAAATCGACCAGATAATGGCCGGTGCCGGCCTGCTGGTAGTCATCGCGATACAGGCTGTCATCTTCGAGCCCGTGGGCCTTGCGGGCCTTTTCTAACTGAGGCTGCAGGCTGCCAGGCAAGGTACGCAGGTGCGTGGAGATCGGCAGGGCATTTTCCGCATGAATGGTCACGCCGAGCACCAGGAACTGGCGCTCATCCTCGTGCCCCTGCTCGTGGCGGGCATGCTGGCTAATCTCGAACCACTGCCCGGCCTGTAGCTGGCGAGCACCACCTGCACCCTGAAAGCGCTTGGCCTGGGATTCCAGGGCTTCCAGGCGATTGAGCGTCAGGCGCTCGCCGCGCGTATAGTCCCGATAGTAGTATTCGCCGGGGTAATCATAGACCTCGACATCCGGCAGATTGCCCTGATCACGAATGGTATCCAGCCCAGTGCGCTTCTCCAGCCGTGGCTGCTTGTAATCGAAGGTGCCAAGGCTGACCCGATTGGGCTGCTGGCGACGCCTGCCGCTCCATTGGGTGATGGTATCTTCCGTTTCGGTGGCCGCCTGGCGATGAAAGCGAATGGTCTGCGGTGCCACCGCAGAGCAGGTCGCCGGATCATCGGTGAACACGATGCGATGGCCGCTGAAATCATCATCTTCAGTGGCATGCTCTGCATACCACCAGATGCCTTCTTGCTCGATCAGGCGACTGATGAAGTGGTAGTCCGATTCGCGATACTGAGCCTCGAACGAGCGCGGTGGATACTCGCGGCGCAAGTCGAAACGCCAGCGCCCCTGGGCAATGGCCAGTGGCTCGAACATCGCCTCGAGAATCTCGACAACGTTCTTGTCCTGGAAGATACGGCTGTCGAGGCCCAGCTGCAGCATCGCCAGCCACGGCACCAGCGTCACCTGATAATAAAATACTCCGCCATCTTCACCCAGGATGGCCGCCGACTCCACCAGGCCAGACAGCCGGCGATAATGGCCATCGGCCTGACGCACGCTCAGCTCTGCGGGCTGCGCGATCAGACTCTTGAGCTCGATATCGCCGCGCTGAGAGACACAATCCAGGACATACGAGAAAGGCTGCGACAGACGCTCTTCACCCACCAGCCGGTGAGGAATCAGATCGGTACCGGCCAAGGACAGCTGCAGCAGGCGTTGCTCTTGCGACAGCGATACGTCAAACGACGCCAGCATGCTGTCCAGCAAGCCAGACGAGGATACGTTCTTGCGTTCTGCCATGTTGTTCAGTTCTCCTTGTCAGCAGTGCCTGCGGCCTCTTGTTCAGGCTCCGGGGTCTGCGCACAGGTTTGCAGCACCAGGGCGCGGGCGAGCTTGTCTTCGCACACATTGAGCACCAGCGCACTGTCTTCGGCAGGCAGATCGGCCATTGCCAATATCAGTTGAAGTGCGGTCAGAGCTTCTCCCGGCCAGCCACACCAATTGGCCACGCTGATACCACCGGTGACGATGTGCAGCCCAGGCCAACGCTCGCTCAAGCTATTCGATACTTCCTGACTGCTGTCTGCCGTTCTCAGTGCATCCACCACGACCCAAGAAGGCCCTTCAGGCACCTTGTCTTCGGGCCAGATCAATTCGAGCAGCTTGTCGAGATCACTACTACCAGTGGCTTTGCTGTTACGGCCCTTAGGGCGTGGTTGACGTTCCATGACCTGAGCCCGATCAAGCTGCCAGCCTTCCAGGTCAGCGTCTTCTTCCTCGGGCATTCGCCGGATCAGCAGTGCCACAGCGGCTTCTCCCGGACAGACCCCTGCCGGTTGTTCCGGCAACCTCAGGATGCCGCGCTGGTGCAGTGCGGCAACATCCGCCCGATTGAGTAGCGAATCGACACTAAGCCACAGCACATAGGGCTGGCCGCCTTCTTCTCCCGTGTCCAGGACAGCATGCGGATCCCAACCACTGGCGACATGACGGATATCGCCCAGGCAGGCCTCGAACCCACCTTTGATCATGGCGCTGCGCATGTGCTCAAGGATCAGGCGTTGCGCTTCTGTCGAGTGCAGCGGAGCGCTCAGCACAATGTCACAGCCATTACCTTTGGGTAGATCGCTCAGCAGCAGCATGACATCATGCATCAGCGTCTGAACCAGCTCATGCAGACGCTGTGCCTTGCCTTCCGCGCCCAGGGTTGCAAGGCTTTCCACCGACATGGCCTGCTTCACGCCATAGACTGGCAGGCGCTGGCCTCTCGTGTCCTTCAGATCCTGTGACAGCTCCGATACTGCCTGTTCCGGCATCTTTCCCATGGCAACCGAGCCGGCGGCCGTCAGGGCGATGCCACTGATCAGGTACAGTCGGTCAGCCTGGTAAGTGAGGTTCTGCGGTGCAGCTTCCTCTTCCTCGACAACAGGCGCTTCATACTCGTGCAGCAGATCGTAGATCGATGCCCCGGACATGTCTTAGTCCTCATCCCGCCGCTGCGTGCCCAGGGTGTCACGGATACTGTCAATGATGTGATCTTCACGAATCACGTCACGCAGCCATTCTTCCAGCGGCATGCGACCCCAGCGAACGGCTCGCTCGACCAGATATGGCACAGGGCTGTGAGGTTCGCTGCCCTTGAAGAATTGGGCGACACCATTGAGCATCTCGAAGGCTTCTTCGCGACTTTGCGGTACAGTACGCAGGGCTGCGCCGGCTGACGCTACCTTGGCCGGTGTCGCGGGAGCCGTCCGCTGGTACTCTACCGTGACTTCGGCACCAGATGCCGCGCTCTCATTGCTTTCTCCTGACTCGCCCCCCAGGCTGACGCCACGTTCACCCAGCACACGTTCGATCAGCCGAGTACAGTCACCAAGGACTGTCGTCAACTGGGTAAAGGCCGGAGTCTGGTCGCCAAGATGTTCGGTCAGGGCCTGATCGAGTGCCTCCAGTGCCTGCTGACAGCGCTGGATCTCGTCATGGCGTTGCTTGAAGAAATCGGTCTCGGTCAGCACCACGCTGCGCTGAAAGATCTCGGCATTGATCTTGCCTTCCGACAAGGCCGTATCCATGGCATCGACATCATTGCGTGCCAGGTTCTCGACCTGCCGGGACTCTTCATAGCGATTCAGGCCATAGCCCTGACCTTCGAGCAACGGGATATCACCTACCATGCCGGCCAGTGTGTTATCCAGCCACATCAGCCGCCCCACTCGCTCTTCTTCGCCATCTTCCAGGGTCGGAAAGAGCGAGTCCCAGTAGCGCTCGCACAGCGCCGTGACGACGCCCAGGCCGTAGGCCATGCCAACGAAGTGATGACGGTGGGAAAGCCCTTCGCACAACCATCCGGCCAGCACCAGGTCCTTGCTCTGGTAGGCAAGTCCATCGGTAGACAGCGCGATGACCTCGTTCCAGTCGGACTTCTTGAGATCGGCCTGCCACTCACCTTGACTGAGGTAAGTTGGATCGGCACGCCGCGCCTCCTTGATCTGATCCATCAGCAGCGAAAAGCTCAGATCTTCCCCGGCACCATTGTCACCGATCGGTGCCAGCAGTGCTTCGCGATCCCATTCATCGGCCATGTTCATTCCTCTTCACTGACTCTCGGCCATTGCCGTTTAGCGCTGAAAAACACCTGCGACAGCCCGGGTATCCAGGGCATAACCCCCCAGCCTGTTGCAGGTATTCGCCATGCCTGTAAATCGCATGAGCAAGAAGGCCATGGGGTTTCCCCCATGGCCTTGGGCATGACGATCAGGAGTACACGCGGTTGCGAGTACGGTCCCAGCCACCAGTGATGTTGCCACCACCTTGGCCGTCCTGACGCTTCTGCTGGGTGTAGGTGACCTTGATACGCGCGAAGTTGAACTTGATTGCCTCGGAAGGCAGATCATGACGCGAATCATGCACAGAATCGGTAGCACCACCAGCAGCATTCTGGGAGAAGCTGCTCATGCCTTCCATTTCAGTGGAGGACACGATGACTTCTTCCAGTTTCACTTCGAGATAGCGCACCTGATCACCGCCAGCACGGTTGACATGCAGCGTGATCTCCTTGATGTGCTGGCCGCGGCAGCAAGCCTCGAACAGCTTCGGAGATGCCTTGTCGATGAACTTCGAAATCGCGAAGTCACTGACATTGACACGCTCGGCAGAAGCACCACCAGCAGAGCTGGCAGTCGCGGAAGTGGCCTGGCTGGCGCCAAACTCGAAGCTCAGCAGCTCGATCCAGTCCTTGTGGTTGGCATCCAGACTTTCGCCCGGGATACCGTCAATTTTCAGATATGCATCAAATGCCATAATGTGTCATTCCCTAGTTTGCGATGTTGATGAGCTTGGCCCGGCGAGTATCGAAATCGCACTCCCGTGACTCGTCGGGCCCTTTTCCAGGCACGCTACCGCCAGGGGCATCCATGGCCCCGGAAGGTATGGCCTGCGGTCGTCGACCACTTCCTGGAAGTGGTGAACTTCCTCCTTTTGGCGACAATGACGCCAGTTCCTGCCCTCAGTTGAGTGCACGAACCTCGATCTCCACCCTGCGGTTCGGTGCCAGACAGCGAATCCTTTCGGTACGACTCATGCTGCCGTCGCACTGCACCAGGGGGCGTTCATTGCCAGCCCCGACGGCTTCGACCAGCTCAGGCGCGAGGCCCTTGCCGACCAAATACGTCCGTATTGTTTGCGCCCTCTCCAGCGAGAGACGCTTGTTGGCCGATGCCGAACCAATCTGGTCGGCATGGCCGGTAATGGTGATGCGCCCCACATTGGGGGTATTGCTGAGCCGCTCTGCGATGCGATTGAGCTGACGCTGCCCTTCACCCTGCAGGCCGGCAAAGTCCGCACGGCCGAATGCGAACAAGGTGTCGGATTCCAGAGTGATGGTTTCCACGGTACGTAGAGAACGGTCCAGCAGTCCGTCGATGTAATTGCGGCTCGACGAGATGAGGAAGGCGTTGTCGTCGATCCGGGGCACATCATCGGCATGCACCTGCTCGGCATAGAAGTCGATCTGGCGACTGGCATAACCGAGATCACGCGGGTCGCGCTGGCCATCACGGGCTTGTGTGATGGACGGATACCAGTAATCCGGCAGGTGCGCTCTCAGCAGATCAGCATCGATCTTGTCGCGCGGCGTGCGTGACAGCTCCAGATAGGTACCCAGCGTGGCATTACCGAACTCGGCCAGCGCCTGGGGCGAGTTGTCCGGTGGCAAAGCATTGGGTTCGACACTTTCGATATCGATGGCGGTCATGCGCTGACCTTCCCCTGAGCGATACACCGGAATGGTCGGCAGCACGAACAGGGACTGATTGAGGTTATCCGCCACCGGGTCGAGCATGTCGCTTTTCAGGCGCGTGAAATAGGTGTCACGGATGGCCGGCTCCACGTCATCACCCTGATAGAGGCCAAAGCCCATGGACCAGGGAACCCCCTGTTCATGACGCTGGCTATAGGTCTGGGCCACACCACGCAGGGCGTCCAGTGTCTCCCACTGGGTATACGCTGTATGGTCGGCATCCGATGCCTTGGCCTGCGCCAGCTTCGCGTCAATGGCACTGAGTTCGTCGGCGTTGTGGTAGAAGGACACGCCCCAGGCGATACAGAGCGCCAATGCCGCCGCACCCGCCGCCCAGCACCAGCGCAATTGACGTCGACGCGCGCCATTGGGGCCAGCATACAGCCCGACCAGGTGCTGGTCGGGCAGGATGACCTGGGAGAACAGCCCTTTCACGAACAGGCTCTTGCCATCCCGATTGGCGCTGGCAGGACGGGCTCCGGAAAGTGCAAAGCGACGCTCGACGTTCTGTGCATGTTCCCCCAGGGCCGGCTGACCATCGGACAGCGCACTGGTGAAATAGAAACCACGCAGCAGCGGTGATGACTGATAGGGATTCGACTGCAGCAATGCGCCGACGAAGTCCGATAGCAATGGTGACAGAGCACGCAGCTCCAGCGGGAATTCCAGAGCAGCAGGTTCAGCACGGGTATGCTGGATATCCCCTTCGATCAAGCGTTGCGTGCCAATGGCCTGGCAACGCACCACCATGCGCTTTAGCGCCGTGGAGAAACGCTGGCGCCAGTCGGCATTGGCAAAGTCCTGATGAGGGAAAGACATTCCCAGCACTTCTTCGCGCTGGGCCGGGTCCAGTTGCTCATGGAACTGGCGGAAGCCAGGAATCAGGTCACTCTTGGTGAAGACCAGATAGATAGGCAGTACCGTACCCAGCAGCTCGTGAGTCTCCTGAATACGTTCGCGCAGGCGGCGAGCCAGTACATCACGCTGACTGGCGGAGCTGTCGATCAACTCATCGGCGCTCACGGCCACGATCAAGCCATTGAGTGGGCGGCGTGGGCGGTGGCGCTTGAGCAGGTCAAGGAATGCCCGCCACTTGCCGGCTTCTTCCTCATCGCTGATATAGCGACCAGCGGTATCCAGCAATACAGCTTCGCTGCTGAAGAACCAGTCACAATGACGGGTGCCACCAACACCGGCGACCCGGGCACTTTCACGGTCGGCGAACGGAAAATCCAGGCCAGAGCGATAGACCAGCGTGCTCTTGCCTACCGCGGGCTGACCAATGACCAGGTACCAGGGCAGGCGATACAGCAGGTCACGCTTGCGCCCTTTGCCACCCTGCCCCTTCTTCATTCTCTCCAGGGCATTGAGCAGACGCTCACGCAACAGACTGACCTCTTCGCGGTCCTCCGGAGCGGCTCCCAGCACCGCATCGTCGGCATTCTGGATCAGCAGCGACTCTACATCGTCCTTCTTCTCGCCTACGCCACGATAGAGCAGCAGCAGATACAAGGCCGACACCACCAGGAAGACCACAATACCCACCAGCAGGCTATCCAGCGAGGAGAAGCCCATCAGCGCCCCCAACCCCCAGATCACGAAGATCAGCAGGAAGAAGGCCACGCCCAGTACATAGGGACGATATTTCACGAAGTAATATTTCAATCGGTTCATCACAACGCGGGTCCATCCATTCGCATAGCGTTCTCCTCACCGGGAAACCGCGTTATATAAGTACCCATGTCCAGCTCCGCTGAAGGCGGTTCCACAGACGCCCATTGCGGATCGAAATGCTCGAAGGACTCCAGGACATCAAAGCGCGCCTCCTGCGGCGCCACTCCCGCCAACAGGCGGAAGGCTTCTCTCTCAATACGAGCAAAGCGCCATAGCTGAGGACGCATGAAGTCATCCACCAGCAGACTGGCTTTGGCCCTGGGGCCATTTCTATCCAGCCAGTGCAGCCACAGATCTGCAGCTGGGCGCTTGAGCGCACGTTCGGCGGGCAATGGCATGACCGCTTGCAATGCCTCACCCACCAGCAGGCGTTGCCGCAGACCTTGCATGCGCAGGGCAAAGGCACTGGCAACGAATTCCGGGAAACCGGGATTCAGTGCTCGCGACAGATCGCTGTAACGCACGTCCTCGAGAAAGCGCTGCAACAAGCGTTGCTGCAACTTCAGATCACCCTCGCCCAGCTCGCGCAGCTCTTCCATGGAGCGGTGCAGTTCCTGCACCCCGGCATCACCGTGAATCAGGCGTTGCAAAAGCCCTCGTAACTGACCACAGAAGGTCTCGCTGAGGGTGTGCACTCCCACGCTGCCTTCCACGCCGGGCGCGACGCCCAGGCGCTGGAAGACCAGCAAGGGATAGCGTCGCCCACTGGCATCTCGCGAACTCTGCATTCCGCCTAGAAGCCAGTGGCCATTGCTTGCACGGAAGTGGAAGAAACACATCGGCAGAGCATCGAAGCGCTCATGCCAGCCAGCATCGCACTCGGCCATCCAGGCAAGTGCATCCTGCAGCCAGCTATCCAGCTCACGCACATCCTTGTAGGCAGCGTTATGTGCTACGAAGTCGGCACTTCCCGGCACTTTGCCGAAATATCCGATCATCAAGCAGCCTCCTTGCGCTCTGCCATTGCCATGTCCAGCTCTTCCATCCCTATCGAGTCCATCTGCTCTATCGAGCTCCTAGCGCAGGAATGCGCAGGCGCCGGACCTTGTCGAGATCAGTCAGTTTGACACCACCGAAGTTGCGCACCGTGATGCTCACTGGTCCCACACTGGTGTACCAGGTCAGACGCTGACGCACGTCATCGAGGTTGGTCACATCGGCGGAATCCACCATGCGCAGCAGCCCCCAGCGGGAAGGGAAATCGAATACCTTGACCCGAGTTCCCCCGAAGGTCATCACATCCATCCGTGCCCCCGCCTGGCGTCCATCGCCCGGCCAGGTGAAGCGCTGCCAGGACTGGGGTCCATTGCGGTATTCCAGTTGTTGCCCGTCCAGCGACAGGGTGATGGCAGTGAGATTTGGGGATGGTTGGATCATGATCTCGAATCCATTCTCCACATCCGCCAGGCTATCGAGCACTTCTCCCACGCCAGTACCCTGGGCAATGGTGGCAGTGATCAACGGATCGACCAGAGGCTCGCCATTGCGGTTGGCTTCTGCCAGGTTGCCTACCTCGTTCTCATCGAAGCTGGCCAGCAGGCCGGAGTTCGGGTCGACGAAGTGACGCAGGTCGCGAACCGAAGCCTCATTGCTGGAGTTGCTGACGGGATAACGCCCACTCACCATCTTGTTCCAGGGCCTCGAGATCTGTTCGCCCCAGGCGCCGGCAAGCTGGCCGGATATCGGACCATCGAGGCTGGCCACGGCAAAGTCCACCGGGTCGCGGAACAGACGCTGCACGGACTGCACCAGTTCGTCACGTGAAGTGTCGATATTGGCTGCCACATAGTTGTGCAGTTCGGTGATCTCGTTGGGACGACCACCAATCACATCACTCACCAACTGCTTGGTGCGCTTGCCGACATCGCCGCGTTCCAGGCTATCCAGGCGCACCTTGAACTGACGCAGCAGCAACAGATAGCGGTCCATGTGCGTCGCATCGTCCTCGGCACCGGCATCGGTACGGAACAGTTGTCCGACAGGTTCGAAATGGCGTGCCAGGATGCCATCATGGATCGAGGGCATGTCGCTGCTTTGTGTCAGTGCCTGTTCAGCCATCTGGTCTGACCCGCTCACCCAGTTCACGGTGCGCTTCCAGAAGCCTGGAGAAGTGCTGTCCTGCGGCACCTTTTCCTCACTGTCTCCGCTCGCCTGACGTTGCTCGACATCAGGGTTGTCCCAACGCGTGTTGGCATCCACGACCTGCAGCAGGATCTTGAGCGGAGAACGCTGGTAGTCGCTCAATTGAGTGAGATTCTTGCGCGATGCTTCCAGCCCTTCGAAACGACGTACCCCAGCACCGGCCAGGAAGCGTTCCCAGGCATAGATGTAGTCGCGCTTGTAGCGTGCCAGCACTGCTCGGGCAAACTGGGCCTTGCTTTGCACGGCATCCAGTTCGGAGTCCCCTTCCAGCACCCAGTCACGCTCCACACTCAGATCCGAGGCCAAGGTCTTCGCCAGTTCAGGCTGGACGAACTCCTGCCACACCCGTTGGGTGAAGAAGGCGGGTACCGCTTCTCCGGAATACATCAACGGTAGGTCGGCCTTGGGCAGGATGTCGGATAGAGTCAATGCAGGGAACTGTTTCTCTGCTGCCAGACGCAGGCGCAGATACTCTCGGTCCGCTGGCGATGCCTGCACCAGGAAGGCCTTGAGATTGGCACGTGCCTGGGCCACCAGGCGTTCGTCTCTGTCCAGGGCCGGTGCCTTGCCCTCTTCCAGGTATGCCGCATAAAGCGCCACGTTGTCACTGATCAGCTGGCCTCCCTGGGGCACCTGGCTGTCGTGCTCGGCCAGGCGTTGCCAGGCTCGCGGTAACGCTTCCTTGACGAAGTCGACTTCAGGATGAGCCTCGGGATCCGTGAGCACCAGATAAAGCTTCAATGCGTCGTAGGCATCGATTAGATCGGAAACCTGACTGGGCTCAAGCTGGCTGAGTGCAGCCGCCGAGAATGACGGACCAATACCCGACAGGGCTTCGCTTTCTGCCAACTGTTCTTCAAGCCCACCGTTCTGGGCATTCTCCCAGGCATTGCGCGCGCCTTCGCGCAGCGCTTCACGTCCATCTGAGCGGGCGCTCCAATAGGCATCATTGACACTGCCACGCAGGCGATAGTCGGCTTCACCACGCAGGCGGCTGGCCAGCTCACCAGGAGAACGCGGCACGCTACCCAAGGTCGGGCGCTGGGTCAGGCGGTCCTGCAGGCGTTCGCCTGTGCGGTCCAGCATCTCGCTTCCCTGACCTGCCGCATTGGCAAGATAATCCTGCTGATCCAGGTTATCCGCAGCCGCAGTCGGCAGTTCAACATCGAGCCCCAGGGAATCCGCCAGCGCCCCGACCTCGGCCAGTTGCTGCCCCAGATTGGCCGCGATGGGCGCCAGAACCTGATCTTTCAGAGCCGAGAAATAGGTGTCTTCCAGGTCTGGACGGAGCTTGTCACCACTATCGAGCCCGGCATCCTCCCATAGTGCCACGCCCTCGCGCTGCTGCTGGTGCAAGCGCGCCAGCTCTCCCTGCAACGTCTCGAGCTTGGTGGCATCGTCGGCCTGCTCCACACTTGCCAGCTGTTCCTCGAAATTCATCAGCCCCGTGCGGTTATTCCAGAAGGCATGGGCCATCAGGCCGATGACACCCAGCCCTGCCAGCATCCCTGCTCCCACCAGCCACAGATGGAAGGAACGTCGACGGCCATTGCGTGAGTGGTGCTCCACCAGGTTGCGGTCCGCGATCACCACATCGCGGAACAACCCCTGGATGAAGTAACTGCGTTCACCTCTCGCTTGTGATGTCGTCTCCGCGGTTCTGTTCAAGGCAAACATCTTGCTGGCCGCTTGATTGAAGACCGGTGCGATGACATCACCACGCTGCAACGCACTGGTGAAGTACAGGCCACGAGCCAGCGGTGCACTGTCCGGGTTATGACGCAGGTCGAACGGTTCGAGGAAATCCATCAGAGGATTTCTGAGCTCATTCACGTAGTCCGGGAAACGCAACAGTTCGCTGTTGGCATCCTGTCCACTCTCGATGACCCGACGATCCACATGGGCACGCAAGGAAGCTACCAGAGACTCGAAACGCTCGGAGAAGGCCTGGCGCAGACCCTTGCCGCGAATTTCCGCCAGAGAGAAAGACATCCCCCATGGACGCTGGCGTGCCTCACTGTCGAGGCGGGAGAACGCCTCGACGAACCCCGGCACCAGGTCGGTCTTGCTGAAGCATAGATAGACCGGCGGGGCCGCATCCATCGCAGCGTGGTATTCGTCGATGCGCTCAATCAATTGCTGGGCCAGGGCGTAGCTATCCTCCCGAGAACCACGCAGCAGCGCCGGCAGATCGACGACCACCACCAGGCCATTGATCGGGTTACGCTTGCGCCGCTTGGCCAGCAGCTTGAGGAACTCGGCAAACTCTTGGGCAGGCTGTTCCTCGGCAATATAACGCCCGGCGGTATCGATCAATACCGCGTCATTGCCGAAATACCAATCGCAATACTGAGTGCCGGTTTCCGCTCCAATCCCTGCCACACTGGTATTGAGGCCGGAGCGACTCAGCAATGATGTCTTGCCCGAGGCTGAGTGGCCGACCACAAGGAACCAGGGCAGTTCGCTCAAGCTGCTTTTACTGCCACCACGCGCCTTGAGCATGCCCAGCGCAGCCTTGAGGCGTTCACGCAGGACCTCGTAGTCTCCCGACTGCGAGGCCGCACTGGCGGCTTCCCGGTTGACTTCGAGCGTGACCAGCTCTTCGATGCCCCTGTCGGCACGCACTTTGCGATACTTGCGCAGCACCACGGCCAGCAGCCAGACGGCACTGAGCAGGGCCACGGCAATGGCCAGACGCTGGGGACCGCCACCGAGTCGTGGAATCCACCACACGCACAATCCGACACCGATCAACCACAGCACGATCGATACCAGCCAGAAACTCTTCAGAACTCCTAGTAATCGCCTCATGACACGCCCCTAGGAGCCATCGAACAGAGATTTCAGGGACTCGACCAGCGCATCGACACGAGCGTCGAGAATGCCGCCGAGAATCAGGTAAACCACGCCACACAGCAGGGCAATCAGCACGAGATAAACCCATACCGGCACTTCGTAGCGCAGCAACTGCCCTACCTGGTCAGGCAGTTTCCAATCAGGAGCCAGTTCCTGGGGCACCTTGCGATAGCGTGCAATGTCCTGTCCCAGGGTATTGGCGATATAACGCAACTGATCGCGGTGCTCGAGACGGAACTTGCCCTCGAATCCCAGCGCCAGGCACAGATGGTAGATCTCCAGCACATCAAGATTGCCCTTGACGTCGCTGCGCAGGGCTTCAAGGCGCTCGAAGAAGCCTTCTCCTGCCAGGTGCACGCCAAAGTACTTGTACTGGAATGGGTGCAGTTCGATGTGATGGCGAATATTGCTTTCCCCTGCTCCAAGCACGCTCTCGTCGAGGAAGGCACACAGCGCATACTGGGCATCACGGAACTGCTCCAGGGTATAACCAGCCGCCAATGCTCTTTTTTCCAGATCCTGGAAGTAGTTCTCGACCCGCTCGAGGAACTCGTCGACGCCTTGTGCTTCACTGCCACGCCGGACCATGAGCACCATGGAAAAGAAGTCCTGAGTCAGGGTACGCAGCGTTGCCTGGGTACTATCCGTCGCATCCTGCTCCTGGGTATGGTCTTGGTTCGCCACGTACTGGTTCATTTCAGCACCGCCATGAGTTCAATCTTGAGATTGGTAAAACCGCCTGGGACGTAGAAGGAGATGGCCTGCGCTGCCATCATTCGCTCGTACATCCGCCCACGCGGTTCGAGCGCGAAATAGTGGTTGTCCAGACGCACGGGAATGGCCACCGGCAGACGGCTGGCATGCACCAGGGTGCCGCCCGGCATGGCACTGTTGACCACGACTTCGATGTCCTCCGGAGAGCCAACCTTGAAGGCCCGGGGCACCAGCTCGATCAGCTTGGCACCCGGCATGTCCGCATGTACACAGACATAGAAATCCGCATCGACCAGACGTGGATCGTTCAAGCGGCCGACATAATAGGAAGGCTTGGTCTGTTCCAGGGCGATGGGGATGTACTGATTGGGAACGACGGTATCGAGCAGTTCCCGAGCCATGCTGTCCAGTTGGAAGAGGGAAGCGGCCGGATCTTCATGACGATACATGGGCAGATCGCTGAGTCGATGACTCATGGAGAAAGTCATCAGGCTGGCAACCAGATCATTGAGGAAGCGGAACAACTGCTCAGGGTGCAGTCGCGGATGCTGGAGCAGGTGCGCCAGATCGGGGTATGCCCGATTCACCGTGTACAACAGCCAGAACAGTGTGACGTCACTGGAACCGAACTCGGCGACCTGGTCCGCACGTTCTCGCCGACGGCTCGAAAGTGCCTCGTTCTTGGCCTGCAGCACACCGATCAGACGCTGAGCCAGGGACAGCAGAGTATCATTACTGCTCAGGTGCAGGCACGGTGGCACATAGTCCCGTTCTACGGAAAAACCACCTGCAGCGTTGCGCTTGAGCACCACCAACGGGCAATGACTGGTGCCATCCAGGTCGTCCCCTTCCAGCAACAACAAGACATTCAGCTCCAGCAGGGAAAGCTCGTTTTCCACTTCCCCCTCAAGCAGGTCCGGCACATGCTCGAAACGCTGTCGATAACGACGGTTATTGCCACGCCGGTGTTGCTCATCCACCACATTGGGCGAGTGCGGCTCGACCAGACGCAGGGCTGCGTAGATCTTGCACTCCGCCGTTCCATTCAGCTCTCCAAGGTCCCGCGCAGGGGGCAATGGGTCATGCTGTGGAGCATCGACCAGGGTGCCATCGGGGAATACCAACTTGAGCCGAGTCAGCTGCAAACGCCCCTGAGCCAGAGCGTCTTCATCCACGGCCAGCTCCTGCACCCCCCAATTGAAGGCGCCGCCCCGCGCACTGACTTCTCCAAGCTGGTGCTGGTGATACTCATCCTGATACTGAAAGTGTTGCGGCTGGAGGAACATGCCTTCCGACCACATTACACGGTTATGCTTGCTCACTGATCCCTTCCTTCCTGGTCGCTCACAGCGTGTGACGAGAGCATCATCAGCTGTCGTTATCCGCGACGAGCAACTCCAGGCTGTCATCGTCCGCAGGTTCGATGTAATCATTTGCCAGATGCAAGGCCACACCATCTGGCGATGTCAGAATGCCGTCCTTGCGCATCTCGGCAGCGTCGAATACCAGGCGCCAGCGTTGATCCGGTACCTGGCGGAAAAAAGCTGCCACGCCGACATACTTGGTGTCGGGATTCATGGGAGCACTATCCGTGACCTGTTTCCCTGGCAACATGACGGTTTCACGCTCGGCCAGCAGTGACTCCCCCAGGCTGTCCTTGCCGCTACGCCAGAGTTCGTCTGCCGACGCCGCATTGAAGGCCGTCAGCGAGTCAAGCTGGTAGATACGCACGACGACGGAAAGCGGATTGCCCTCGGCATCCGGATTAAGCTCTTCGTCGGCATCCAGCGCGACGATGACACGCTCATTCTTGCCGAACAGCACATCCCCGACCGTGCCGTCCATCTGGTTGCCAATACGCCCCCCCACACCGCAACCACTGAGCAGGCCCGTGACCACCAATCCCCCAACGATCAGTGGCCAGGCCCTATGGCGAATGAATGCTGAAGATTCCCTGCGTGATGTCATTTTTCTTTTTCCTACATCAGGCGATAGGTGAAATCGCTATGCTCGTCGACACCCACTACGATGCTGTCGATAGGCGTATCTTCCGCCATGCGCTCCAGAACCCGTTCAGCCAGTTGCGGCATCAGGGAGCCGGTCAGCAGGTGGTCGATGCTGCGGGCGCCGCTATCGGTCTGGGTGCAACGTTCGGCAATATGCCCCGCCACACACTCTTCGAAGCTGAGTTGCGCCCCATGGTTATGCGAGAAACGCTGTTGCAGGCGGGACAGCTTGAGATTGACGATTCGCGTGAGTACATCACCCTGCACAGGGTAATAGGGCACGATCTTGAGACGTCCGAGAAATGCCGGCTTGAAGATGGCATTGAGTGAATCACGCATTTCCTCTACCAGTGACTCTGCCTCTGGTAGAGACTCGGCCCCCAGGCAACGCTCCATGATCCAGTCTGTACCAACATTGGAAGTCAGCAGGATGACGCAGTTGCGAAAATCGATTTCGCGCCCTTCACCATCTTCCATGACGCCCTTGTCAAACACCTGGAAGAACAGCTCAAGTACATCCGGATGAGCCTTCTCGACCTCATCCAGCAGTACTACGCTGTAGGGTTTGCGCCTGACAGCCTCGGTCAGCACACCGCCTTCGCCGTAACCGACATAACCGGGCGGAGAGCCCTTGAGAGAGGAAACGGTATGCGCTTCCTGGTATTCGGACATGTTGATGGTGATCAAATTACGTTCACCACCGTACAGAGTATCGGCCAGCGCCAAGGCGCTCTCGGTCTTGCCGACACCACTGGGGCCGAGCAGCAGGAAGACACCGATGGGCTTGTTGGGGTCCTCGAGCTTGGCCCTGGAAAGGCTGATGCGCTTGCCAATCTCGACCAGGGCATGGTCCTGGCCGATGACACGCTCTCCCAGCAGCTCCGGCAGACGGCGCACGGTGTCGATTTCGTCACGTTGCATCTTGCCCAACGGAATCCCTGTCCAGGCAGCCACGACTGCGCCAATGGCATTGCCATCGACACAGGGGTGCACCATGGGGCGGTCACCGACGATATCTTCGAGCGCATGGCGCGCCTTCAGCAGGTTCTCGCGGGCGGCTTCACGGGCCACCTCGTCTTCTGCCTCGCTCAAGGCTTTCTCTGCATCACGAATCGCCGCGACACCATCGCGCTGCTGCTGCCAGCGCAGTTCCAGGTCAGCAATCGTATCGACAAGCTCCGCACGCCGGGTTGCCAGATCCTCAAGACGAGGGCCATGGCCATCTTCGCCGCGTTCCTGCTCATGCAGCAGCGCCGCCTGCTCGGCGTCGAGGTCACTCAGGCGCTGGCGTGCATCTTCCAACTCCGCCGGGGCTACTGCCTGCCCCAAAGCCACGCGGGCACAGGCGGTATCCAGCACACTGACCGCCTTGTCCGGTAACTGGCGACCCGTGATGTAACGATGGGACAGGCGTACTGCCTGGATCACGGCGTCATCGAGAATTTCCACACCATGGTGATCACGCATGCGGCCCGCCAGGCCTCGCAGCATGTCAATGGCAACCTCTTCCGTAGGCTCATCGACCTTGATGACCTGGAAGCGCCGCGCCAGCGCGGCGTCTTTTTCGAAGTATTTCTTGTATTCCGCCCAGGTCGTGGCGGCGATGGTGCGCAGCTCGCCCCGAGCCAGTGCTGGTTTGAGCAGGTTGGCGGCGTCGTTCTGGCCGGCCTGTCCGCCACTGCCGATCAGCGTATGCGCTTCATCAATGAAAAGAATGATCGGATGCAGGCTGCGCTTGACCTCTTCAATGACATTCTTGAGGCGCTGTTCGAACTCCCCTTTCACCCCGGCACCAGCCTGCAGCAGGCCCAGGTCCAGAGTGCGCAGCTCGACGTTGGCCAACGCATCGGGCACATTTCCGGCAACGATCTTCAGCGCCAGGGCCTCGACCACTGCGGTCTTGCCGACCCCGGCCTCCCCTGTGAGAATCGGATTGTTCTGGCGGCGACGGGTAAGAATGTCGATCATCTGACGAACTTCGCCATCCCGGCCAAGTACGGGGTCGAGGCGTTTTTCCCGGGCATTGGCTGTCAGGTCGATGGTGTACTGATCCAGAGCAGGCGTCTTGCCACCGCGGCGCGCTGCCCCCTCCTTCCCCGTTGCGGAGGATTCGGTCTGGACGGCATCCTGTTGCTCGGGGCTGGCTGACAGCAGATCATTGAAGTTCAGGCGCAGGTCGTCGGCATCCAGATGCTCCAGCTCCGGTGCACTTTCCACCACAACCCGACGCAGTTCCTGATCACTCAGCAAGGCCAGCATCAGGTGCCCGCTGCGAATGCGCGAGACTTCCTGCTCGATGGAGGCAATCACCCAGGCCCGCTCTATCAGGCGAGTGATATGCGGTGACAGCGCCGGAGTACGGGTACAGCCTGTCTTGAAGGTTTCCAGTGCCTGGTCAAGCTGATCGGCGAGCCGATCCAGGGCCAGTTCATAGTGGCGAGCAATGCGCAGCACATCGTTGTCATCAGCATCCAGCAGCTTGAGCAGCAGGTGCTCGACATCCACTTCGTACTGACGTTTAGCCAGACACAGGCCAGCGGCCTCTTCCATGGCACCGCGGCTGACATCATTGAGCTTGGCAAACAGTGTCTTGAGGCTCACGTTGTGGCTCCATTAAAGGGGATTTGGAAAAGTGCATGACCGTTGCATGTACGCGCCTGACTGCCCAGCCAACCCATGCGACCAAGCGTCACGCCATCGCTCCCGCCCAGGCGGGCCGCAGGCACTTCACGAGCTTCGAGCTCAAGTTCCACTTCAAAATCCAGCTCTGCACCGAGATAGAAGCGGATCAGTTCCACCAGTTGGGCGTAATCAGGAGAACCAGGCTGAAAGCGCTGAAAATCCATCCGAGAAAGTGGCCCCAGCGCTATCCGCACACAGGACTGGTAGTCCCACACTCGATTGCCTGCCACGGCTGACTGCCCCAACTGGGCGTTGCGCGAGCCCAGGCATGTACGCTCACGCTCGGGAATATCCAGCCAACGCCCCGAGAAAGGACGTACCTGGCAGGACACGCCAAAATAGAAGCCCAGCATCACCTGCAGGTTGTGGGTGTTGCGTGGACGTTGCCCGAGCAGACCGGCAAAGTAACCAAACAACTCCCTGGGCAGGTTTGCCTCGGCCTCATCCTTGGCGTGGCGATCAGTCAGCAATGCCGTGGAGCGCTCCGTCAGGCCCAGCAGTGCATGCAATTGACGTTCGAAGTCAGCTTCACCCTTACGCTCGTATTCGATGAAGAAGCGGTACTTTTGCCAAGCCTGATAGAACAGCGCTGTCATGCGATGCGAGAACAGGTCGAGAAACGCATGAGCGGCATCGTCACGCAGCTGTATGTGACGATCGATCAGCGTCTCGGTATAAGGCCGCGGTAGAACCCCCGAAGGCCCGACCAGGCCCATGAAGGTGACCTGGACCTCGGTCAAAGGCTGTTCCAGAGGTGACAGACGCTTGGTGCTTTCAAAGGTCAGATCACTGATTTCACTGGCCGGAAACTCCAGCGACAGCTTGGTACGAAAGCGCAGCGGATCCTCATGGGGGCGTGACTCAGGGTCAAGCCGCCCCTGATGGCTGTAATGCAGCCTGAGCAAGCGCACGAGCTGGAAGAAGCCGAACCGGTATGGCTCAGCCCGAGCTCGATCAATCAGACCAGGGGCTGAGAGCCGGTTCTGGGCGGCCATGTCACCACATCCTTCTCACGCTGGCGGCTACGCAAGGTGAGTTGAGTAAAGCTGTTGATAGAGCAGTACTGACCGAAGAAATGGTCCAGCACCATGCCAAACAGATAGATACCGCTACCGATGAACTGCTGCTCATCAAGTTCCAGAGTAATGCCCAGGCCACGCACGAACGCCGGGCGAGGATGCCCGATTCGAGTCATGGCCGGCTGGCTGTCAATCGACACGATGCCATTGACCTGGCGACGGGCCGCTTCCGTATCGCGATAGTTGTACAACGCGAGTATTTCCAGCAAGGCTTCACGGCCACGGGATACCAGTGACAGGTGATTGAGCGACAGATGAGAAATCAAGCGCCATATCAGCCCTTTGCCCAGCGGCGGACGCACCGCGGTGGTCGGCTTGCGCAGGCAACGAATGGTCTTGACGACTTGTTCCTGAGGTAGCGTGAAATCACCTTGCGGCTGCCCGAAGCCCAACTGCTGGGGCAGATCCCGGTTGCTGCATGTCAGCTTGAGACTGAGCACATCGTTGGCGGTATCGACCCGAGTCAGCTCTCGATCCACCAGGCGCAGTTGCAACTCGGTACCATTATCCTGGCGGCGTTCGGAAGGCACTCGCCTGGCGACCCAGTAACTTGCATCACGCTGGGTATCCCGGCGACGTGGTTCGAAGAATGGGTGACACACTGACACCACATCGCGCTCTGCGGTTTTCTTGACTCTCTTGACGCTGTCGATGGACAGGATTTCCACCCCATAGGGATGACGAACATCGGCCACCACTGGATATTCATGCTGGGTGTGGGTCAGCTTGATCGGCTCCGCCAGCTGCTGGAACAAGTTGATCACTGGGGTACAGCCAAGACGAAAATGATTGCGTCCGAGGTTCTGAGCCAGGCGTGCCAGACGTTCACTCTGGGTATAGTCCGCAAAATGAAAATGCAGTTGGAAGCCCGAGCCCTTGATTCTCGTCAGTACCCGTTCCAACCCCCGAATATCGAAGAACATGAATTTCTCCGGGAAGATGAAGTACTCATGCAACAGTCGATAACCGAGGAAAGAGCGCTCGGAATACTCGATAAGCCCTTCATCCACTCCAAACCCTACTGCCTGGATAGCATCGAGTGGCAGATTGACTTCACGGCGCTGGCTACCTTCATGGAAGCTGACGCTAAGCCGTGACAGGTTATTGAAGAGCAATTCATGCAATGGATGCATCAAGGCCCCTTCCCCATCGAGGAAGAAGCGCAGGCTATCAATACCCAAGGGTCCGACGCTCTGGCCTGACAGACTTGTCAGATCAAGATCCAGACGCGCAACGCTGTCCCGGTCGCGTCCATTGAAGGCCGAACGCTCCAGCAGGTTGAAGCGTGCCTGCTCCACCTTGATCGGCCAGACACTCACGTCGTAGCAGGTACGGAAGCGGCAGGCAGTGCCCCCAATCGCACGGGAAAACAGCTCAGTATGTCGTTGCACCCGATAGCGTGAATCCAGGGTCGACCGATCGCCAAGGTCAAACTGGGCAATCGACAGCGATGGCATGGGCCGCAGGTAATGGGGGTACAGCACATCAAGAAAGGACTCGACGATTTCCGGCAAGTCGTCATCGAGCTTCTTGTGGACACGGGCTGACAGGAAGGCAAACGCCTCGATCAGACGCTCGGTGTGCGGATCCGCGCATCCATCCTCCTCGAGCTGGAGACGAGCAGCCACTTTCGGATACTCACGCGCGAACTCCTGGCCCAGAAAGCGCAGGTGCGAAAGTTCCTTTTCATAATACGGCAGCAGTTCGTCTAGCATCAGGTCAGATTCTGTACTTTATAACTCTGGGTTTCGGCTTGAAGCACCGCATCAAAAGCGACTTGCTGAGAGGCATCCACCAGTACCAGCAAGGCATCCACACGAAAACGCAACAGACGGTCCTGGTTGTCCTGGTCGAGAAGCCGGACACGCACGTTGCGAAAACGACAATCGTTACTTTCGATGGCGTGTTCGAGTTGGCGCTGAATCAGTTGGCGGTCTTCACTGCTGTGCAGCCCCCTGCCGAGAAAGTCAGGTAAACCGAACTCCAGCAATGAACCATGCAGCAGTGGATATCCCGACAATTGTGATGCCAGGAGCTCTCGACGAGTGTTGACCAGGGATTCCAGGTCGCTCACGATCGAGGCCTTGTACTCCTCGAGTGAGCACCACTGCCTTTCCACGGCTTCCACACTGCGATGTGGTTCGTCATCAAGCAGACGATCCCAGAGCGTGGGCACGAACATCCTTGTGCCTTTGACTTGCACGGTTCACCTCATCAGCCATGGCCGATCTCGGGCGTTCCCTTGATCGGCGCAATCCTTCAGCCACACTCAGCAGCTTCTGTGCTCAACTGATGTCAGCGCCAACGACGTCAGCGCCAACGACGTCAGCCGCGATCAATTGCGAGTTGACTGGGGAAGCTCAGCTACCAGGCGCAGAGACGCGGTCAATTCATCAAGCTGATAGTGAGGACGCAGGAAAGTCACTGCTTTGTACACGCCCGGCTTGCCCGGCACTTCAGCCACTTCCACGCGTGCTTCACGCAGCGGGAACTGGGCCTTGGCCTCCTGGCTAGCGTTGTCATCGAGCAGCACATACTGGGACAGCCAGTCATTGAGATAGCGCTCAACGCTGGTGCGCGAAGCAAAGCTGCCCACCTTGTCACGCATGATGGCCTTCATGTAATGGGCAATACGTGAAGTGGCAAAGATGTACTGCAGCTGTGCCGACAGACGCGCGTTGGCGTTGGCCACATCCGTGTTGTACTGCTTCTGCTTCTGGGCGGACTGCACGCCGAAGAAGGCGGCATAGTCGGTACCCTTGCAATGCACCAGCGGAATGAAGCCAAGATCGGCCAGTTCCTTTTCACGACGGTCAGTGATGGCGATCTCTGTCGGGCACTTGAGGGCCACTTCCCCATCATCGGTCTGGAAGGTGTGAGTCGGCAGGTCCTCGACCAGCCCACCACCCTCGACACCGCGAATGGCCACGCACCAGCCATAGTTGGAGAAGGCATCCGTCACCCGGGCACCCAGGGCATATGCGGCATTCATCCACAGATACTTGTTGTGCTCACGGCCATCGACATTTTCGACGAAGTTGAATTCCTCGACCGGATCAGTATCTGGGCCGTACGGCAGACGTCCGAGTACATGGGGCAGGGTCAAACCGACGTAGCGAGCATCTTCCGAGTTACGGAAGGATTTCCACTTGGCGTATTCGACCGTGTCGAAGATCTTGGAGAGATCTCGTGGCCCGCTCATTTCGGTGAAGGAATCCCAGCCGAACAGTTCGGGGGAAGACGCCGAGATGAACGGGGCATGAGCCGCCGCCGCCACGTGAGATATCTGCTCGAGCAGATAGATATCTTCAGGGCTGCGAGAAAACTCATAATCACCGATCAGCATACCGAAAGGAGCGCCACCGAAAGTGCCGTACTCTTCTTCGTACACTTTCTTGAACAGTGCACTTTGATCAAATTCGGGAGCCGACTTCATGTCGCGAACCAGATCTTTCTTGGTCGCGTTGAGCACCTGAATCTTCATGTTGGTGCCCGTTTCACTCTGGTCAACCAGATACTTGAGGCCACGCCAGGATGATTCGAGCTGCTGGAACTCGTTGGCATGCATGATCTCGTTCATCTGCTCCGAGAGCATGGCGTCGATTTCCGCGATGCGGGCATCAAGGACGGCAATCAGATCCTTGCTGGGAAGGACTTCTCCTTCCAGCACCTGGGCAACCAGCTCTTCGATCAGGTCACGAGCGCGATTACGCTCAGTCTCCGAGCGAGCTACACGGCTTTCGGAAATGATACTGTCAAGCAGCGACGACTGTGGCGCATAAACCGTTTCCTGAACGTCCTGAGCCGCCGCTGCCTGGGTTTCGGTATTCTTCTCTGACATGTCGTGACTCCGCCGTTACTTGTCGTCGTCTGAGCGTACCGCTTGCTCGCGACCAAACTCTTCGCCCAGGGCCTTGAGTTTCTCGCTGTTCTGCAGCACGTCCATCAGCAGTTCTTCCAGCTTGTCGTTGCCGCCCATCTTGTTGCGCAGGTCGGCCAGCTTGTTACGCACTTCCAGTAGCTTGCGCAGCGGTTCGACCTGTTTGACCACGTTCTGTGGTTCAAAGTCTTCCAGTGCATTGAAGTTCAGCTCTACCGGCAATTGAGAACCATCTTTCGACAGCGTATTGTCGACCCGATAAGCCAAACGAGGCTTGAACCCCTTCAACACGCTGTTGAAATTGTCACGGTCGATGGCAACAAACTTGCGATCCTTGAGCTTGGGAGGCGGGCTCAGCGGATTACCGGTGTAATCCCCTACCACGCCGGCCACGAAGGGAAGTTCCTTCTGCTCCTGGCTATCGCCAATCTCCACGTCGTAGGTAATGTGAACACGCGGTGCGCGAATTCGTCCCAGTTTGTGTTGTGTGCTATCCCTTTCCGCCATGGCGTCGATATCCTCATGCGTTGATATGATTCGTTCGCTTCAGTGCCGACGACCTCAAATCGCGGCGATGGCCTTCATCAGGCGTTCCTTGACGGCATCTTCCATTTCGGCGACGTCCGCCTCGTCAATCAGCTCTTCGAAAGTGTTGTTACCAGCGATCTCCGTGCTTCTCAGGATCAGGCTTTCATCTGGAAGATGTGATGTCACTGGAGAACCTATGACACAGAATGGCATGTCACCAAAATCCGTCAGCTTCTCGAAACTGACTGGAAAACGCAGCCCCAGCAGCAGGCGCCCCAAGCCTGGCGCACGATTGATGCAATAAAAGAGCATCAGGTAATGCACGACAAAACGGAACAGTTCGGCGGTGCTGCGATTTGGGTCTTTGATAATCTGGCGAAACTGCTGTAGCTCGAAGCCCTTGAAACCGACGATCCAGCGCACCGGACTGGTGACGCGCAGGGGCTTGTCACGTCCCGCCAGGGACACGTCGTATTCGTAGGGGTACAGTTGGGGGGTAGAGCTGAGGATTTCCAGGGGAACGTCCAGTTCCTGGATCAGTCGAAATGGCGCTGCCCCGGCCGTGCTTTCAAACAGGGACTTGAATTCCTTGAAAGCATGCTGGGCTTCTCTACCACTGCCTCGTGGCGCACCTTGGAGATATTCACCAAAGATCGTCTGGGGGCGAATCAACAGTCCTAGCGTATCAAGGTAATCCGTTGCCTGTTCATGCAGGAGATCACCGACAACTCGCGTCTGTTTGCGAGCCTTGATGAACGACTCTATGTCAAACGTTCGTTCCATTTCCAGATTCCCTCCTGCTTCCCTTGTTTATTTATCTATTGATAAGACTAGTTGATGAAACTAGTACAAGGGTTCAGCACGTTTGAGTTCATAGGTCTTGATATCGGAACCGCCACTGGAATCTTGAACGGTATCGACCCAGCTCAACCGCTGACCATCATCATCCAGGCGCAAGATGAACGGCTGCAATTTGCCGTCGAAACGATAAAAGCGTTGCTCACCCGATACTGCTTGTTCCCAGTTCCCCCAGAGCGTTGAGGTGAAATCTCCACCAATCGCATCAACGTGAGTCTGCTGCAGAACATAGTTCATCGGATGTCCATCATCAGGATCGCGATGCAATGTCAGATCGGCACGAATCTCGCGGCAGTCATCGCAAGGCAGCGTACCTATATAGCGAGTCACAGGCTCCGAGTGCTGGCCTACCCCTAGTTCATCCGTCGAAGCACAGCCCCCCAGCGCAGCAAGGGCAACCCCCAGCAGCCCCCATGAAGCAGCCGTGTTTCTACTGTGAGCAGCACAGACGGAAACAAGCGATGAACGCGTCGCTACCCTGCGTAGCATTTGATTAATGTTAGACATAAGAGATCTGCCAGTCACAGACACTATCTATGAACAAACCCCATAGACACCATCCACAACCAAGACAGTAACACTCCATCATGGTCCATTAATTATTTAAAGAAGTGCTTCAATGCGCTTCTTCTCTTCCTTCCCGTTCGGTCAGCTTAATGCATCTATCACGGCGCAACTTGTTACACAGTGCACTTGTCATGTACATGACGACATGTGCAATACCTTCGCGCAACAGTGCCAGGATATGCAGAACTGCCAAACCATCCCCTTGCGGTGCACAATACCAGATGCCCAAGTACTCCGACAGCTTACCTACAAGTGGACATGTGTAAGCGATATATTATTTGTTTGTAAGAGATATCTCACACACGGCCCTTTTCTTCTTTTTTATCAGTGATTTCTGAAAATTTATGTGCACAAGCGTGCCTTTGCGTAAAGGAAGATCTCATGAAGATACATTGGCAATGTTGCAATTTGCGCAACGCCTCATGCCTTCATGCCTTCTTCCATCCTGAAGCAAGAGCAGATAGCCAGCATGAGAGGCGCCTTCCACACGCCTGCGGTTAGTGAAATGCCTCCCTCATGTTGGTTATACTCTATGAAGTCGCAACCGCGCCGTTTAGCCGGATGCTTGGCGCTGGCAAGTGCATCTCGTCCTACTGCTGCCCCTGCAGGCAGTAACAATGTTTAACCGATAACTCCAGGGCCCGTCGCCCATATAATCAAGGAAGCTGCAAATGATTTTCCGACTGCGCCGACTCCTTTGCTCCATGCTGATTGTTACCCTGGCCTTCGGTGCCATGCCGGTGATGGCCTCCGCATCCTCTACACCGCTGGCATCCACCGCCGATGTATTGTCTGCACAGAGCCAAAATGATGCGCGTGACCGTATCACCCAGGTCCTTGCCCGCGAAGACATCCAACGCCAGCTCGTCGCCCAGGGCGTCGATCCATCTGAAGTGGAAAAGCGTGTGGCAGCACTATCCGACAGTGAAGCTCAGCAGATGGCAGACCAGCTTGACAACATGCCAGCAGGTGCCAGTGTTGTCGGCGTACTGTTCGCCGTCTTCGTCATTCTGCTGGTGACGGATATTCTTGGCCTGACTGACGTCTTCCCCTTCGTCCGTTGATGATATCCAGCGAGCACCGCATGCCGCGTTTATCACACTCTTCCCATAGCGCCCGCCTCGCGGGCGCTATGGCATTGGCAGTCTTGCTCCTGCTGACGGGTTGTGCCAGCAGTCCAAAGCTTGATCCCGGGCTCAGCACCAGAATTCAGCCCAAGGTATTGCTCGAAGATGTCCCCTTCCACCCACAGCGGGACTATCAATGCGGTCCAGCAACTCTCGCCATGTTGCTTAACGACAGCAATGTAGATGTCAGTGTCGACACCCTGATTCCTGAAGTCTACGTCCCTGGCCGCAAGGGCAGCCTGCAGCCTGAAATGCTGGCTGCGACTCGACGCCACGGACGCATTCCCTTTGTGCTACCGGCTCGGCTTGATGCCGTACTGGGCGAAGTCGATGCAGGACACCCTGTCGCCGTACTGCAAAACCTGTCGCTACCTGCTTTCCCTTTGTGGCACTTTGCCGTCGTCAATGGCTACGACCTGAGCAATGAGGCACTGTCGATGCGCACAGGTGTTACTCGCCAGGATCACATAGCGTTCAGCCGCTTCGATGCCACCTGGGCACGCAGCAAGCGCTGGGCCTTCGTTGCCCTTCCTCCCGGCGAGCTTCCGGTCGATATCGAACCCCAGAATGCCCTGCAGGCCATTTCCGACTTTGAAAGCTCCCAAGGAGCTGCCAGCGCACTTCCAGCCTGGCGGGCCTTCACGGAACGCTTCCCGAACAATGCCATGGGCGCTTTCGCACTGGGCAACGCCTATCGTGCAACGGATGACACCGAGCACGCTATCGATGCCTGGCAGCAGGCAACCTTGCTTGACCCAATGCTGGCCCCCGCCTGGCTCAACCTCGGCCTGACCCAGGCCGACCTGGACCAGCAGAGCGCCGCACGCAACGCACTGACCCAGGCCGCAACCATCAGTGGACCATGGCAGGAAAGTGCTCAGCGTGCGCTGACTGAGCTCGATGCTGGCGAGCCGGATGATCGCAGCACATCACAACAAGACACCGGGACTTAAGGAGAAGCCCCTCATGAGCTATGACATCGTCGTCAAGCGCATCTATCAGCCCATCGACGAGTCCGACGGTGCTCGCATCCTGGTCGACCGTCTCTGGCCGCGCGGTCGAGCACGCGAGGCTCTAGCGCTGACCGACTGGTATCGTGACGCATCACCCAGCAACGCCTTGCGCCGCCGTTATCACGAAGAAGCGATCAACCGAACAGTATTTGAAATTCGCTATCGCGGAGAGCTACGCGACAATCCTGAGAACCTGGTGCCACTGATGCGCCTGGCCCGACGCGGACGCCTGACCCTGTTGACGGCGACTCGCGACGTAGAAGAGTCTTACCTGCCCCTTTTACGTGACGCCATCCTCGAAGCCCTGCACAAGGAAGACCAGGCTGATGCCCTGCCGTCTTCACCACCCTGCTACGGTAACGAGAAGCACTTCGGCGGAGAACACTTCGACGACAACCAACATCCTGATCAACCTTCCACCGGTGGAAATCACTTGGATGACACTTCATCATCCTGACAGACCAGAGCCCTGTTTCGGAGTGATACCCCAGAACGGTGGTCAAGACGCAAGACGGCGCCCCATGGGGCGCCGTCTTGCGTCTACATGTCTATTCGACAGACAATTCATGTAACAGGAACGGTCTCAGAACACTCGGTTCAGGCCATTCTGCGCGGCAACCCGATAGGCCTCCGCCATGGTCGGATAATTGAACGTTGTATTGACGAAGTACTCCAGCGTATTCGCCGCTCCTTCCTGTTGCATGATGGCCTGGCCGATATGCACGATTTCTGAAGCCTGATCACCAAAGCAATGAATGCCATATATCTCCAGTGTGCTCTGATCGAACAGGATCTTGAGCATCCCCACCGTATCGCCAGTGATCTGTGCGCGAGCGGTGTCTTTGAAGAACGCGTGACCGACTTCATAGGGCACCTTGGCTTCTGTCAGCTCACGTTCGGTACGGCCGAAGGAGCTGATCTCCGGAATGGTGTAGATTCCGGTCGGCACCTCTGTGATGTAACGGAACTTCTTGTCCAATAGCGTATTGCAGGCATTCAGCCCTTGGTCATAAGCCGCGCTGGCAAGACTAGGCCAGCCAATGACATCGCCGGCCGCATAGATATGCGAAATGGCCGTGCGATAGTGCTCATCGACTTGCAACTGCCCGCGCCCGTTGGCGGTCAAGCCAATATTTTCGAGCCCCAGTTCATCAGTATTACCGGTACGTCCATTGGCCCACAGAAAGGCATCGGCTCGTAGGCGCTTGCCCGACTTGAGATAGACCGTGACCCCCTCATCGTCGCCTTCGACTCGCTCATAATCTTCATTATGACGAATCAACACACCGTGCTTGCGCAGATGATAGGACAAGGCGTCACTGATTTCGTCATCAAGGAAGGACAGCAGGCTACCTCGGTTGTTGATCAGGTCGACCTTTAGGCCCAGTCCGGAGAAGATCGAGGCATACTCGCAGCCGATCACACCTGCCCCGAAGATGATCAGTGTCCGTGGAGTGTGCCCCATGCCCAGAATACTGTCGGAACAATAGATCCGCGGATGATGAAAATCGATATCGGCAGGCCGGTACGGACGAGACCCCGTGGCAATGATGATCTCCTCCGCAACCAGTTCCTCGTTTTTCTCGCTACTCCCTCTCACTACCAGCGTGTTCTCATCCTTGAAATGCGCCACTCCATGGTAAAGATCGATGCGATTGCGCGCATAAAAGTTGGTACGCATCGCCACCTGCCGATCGATCGTCGGCCGGGAGCGCTCACGCACCTTGGGAAAGGAGAACCAGCGTGGCTCACCGATATCACGGAACATGGTGTTCGTATTGAATGACATGATCTGGCGGACCTGGTGGCGCAATGCCTTGGAAGGTATCGTGCCCCAGTGCGTGCAATTGCCGCCAACACGGGCCTGCTTTTCGATGATGGCCACGCGTTTGCCATTCTTGGCAGCGTTGATCGCCGCACTTTCACCGGCAGGACCAGTACCAATAACCACGACATCGTACTTGTGCACCGAGCTGTGGACTACCATCGTTTCTCCCTTATTCCTGTCTTTCCCGATCCCCAGAACCGAGCACGGCGCCCCTCGGGGCGCCGCCATCATTCATTCGATTCAATCAACTGCCGCGCGATCAACGACGAGTGGCGTCGTAGCCCAGATCAAGACCACGATTCTCATCGGCACGTCGACGCGTGCTGACGGCACGCTTGCGAGACTCTTCCTCGCAAACTTCATCCTTGCCACCGCAGATCTCGCACCCATCCTTGAGCCCCAGAGCATTGAGGCCGCCACAGGAACCAGCAATGGGCTTGCGCCCCATGATGACACCAATGGCCATGGCAGCAGTAATCAGCAACATGGCAGCAAGAACAACGAAAAAAATGGTCATGACAGACTCCTTGCTATAAATCACAGGCAACACACAATGCACCCAGGCAACAGGAATCAACATCAACTGCTACCCATGGGGTTGGTTGCCGGAGCTGAGGGAACCTTACCTCAGATGGACATTGCCCCAGATATCGGACTGCTCATGACGGCGACTGGTTCCATCGCTTCTGGGCCTCATTATGCCAGATTTCAGTCCCTGATGCTGCGCTTTTATCGCCTACAAAACGTTATCACGCATAAAACAAAACCGGCCCAGAAGGGCCGGTTTTGTTGATGATACTGACGAATCAGCCACCAAAGTCGTCGAGCAGGATATTCTCGGGCTCAACGCCAAGGTCCAGCAGCATCTTGATCACGGAAGCGTTCATCATGGGCGGTCCGCACATGTAGAACTCGCAATCCTCAGGAGCCGGATGGTCCTTGAGATAGTTCTCGTAGAGCACATTGTGAATGAAGCCTGTCGGGCCTTCCCAGTTGTCCTCGGGCAGAGGGTCAGACAGTGCCAGGTGCCATTCGAAGTTCGAATGATCCTTGGCCAACTGGTCATATTCCTCGTTGTAGAACGTTTCACGCCAGGAACGAGCACCGTACCAGAAAGACATCTTGCGTGTACTGTTCAGACGCTTGAGCTGGTCGAAGATATGGCTACGCATCGGCGCCATGCCAGCGCCACCGCCAATGAAGACCATCTCTGCATCGGTCTTCTTGGCAAAGAACTCACCAAAGGGCCCCATCACAGTGACCTTGTCACCCGGCTTCAAGCTGAAGACATAAGTAGACATCAAGCCAGGCGGATGGCTGGAATTGGGCGGAGGCGTGGCAATCCGGATATTGAACTTGAGAATACCCTTCTCTTCCGGATAGTTGGCCATGGAGTATGCACGGATGACTTCTTCGGTGTTCTTGTGAGAAATATTGAACAGACCGAACTTGTCCCAGTCTCCGCGGTACTCGTCCTCGACATCAAAGTCGGAGAACTTGATGTCATAAGGCGGCGCTATCAGCTGAACGTAACCGCCTGCGCGGAACGCTACTTCCTCGCCCTCAGGCAACTTGAGGTTGAGTTCCTTGATGAAGGTGGCAACGTTGGGGTTCTTGATGACCTCACATTCCCACTTCTTGACACCGAACACCTCTTCCGGCACCTGAATCTTCATGTCCTGCTTGACAGGCACCTGGCATGACAGGCGCCAGCCGCTTTTCTTTTCACGCAGGGTGAAATGAGATTCTTCGGTCGGCAGGATGGAACCACCACCCTCTTCCACACGGCAACGGCACTGAGCGCAAGAGCCACCACCACCGCAGGCGGAAGACAGGAAGATGCCGTTGGCCGCCAGGGTGTTGAGCAGCTTGCCGCCTGCCTGAGTGGTAATGGTGTTGGCAGGGTCCCCATTGATCTCAATGGATACATCGCCGGTGCTGACCAGCTTGCTTCGGGCTGCCAGGATCACCGCCGTCAGACTGATGACGATGACGGTGAACATGACCACGCCGAGCACGATGACTGTTGTATCAACCATGTCGGTTTCCTATTGCTATTTGCTAGCGTTTCCTGGATCCGGCGGTGAACCGCCGGATCGCGCTCAGAGCTGGATGCCAGAGAAGGACATGAAGCCCAGGGACATCAGACCCACAGTAATGAAGGTGATGCCCAGTCCCTGCAGGGACGCTGGCACATCGCTGTACTTCAACTTCTCGCGAATACCTGCCAGAGCCGTGATGGCCAGTGCCCAGCCGAAACCAGCACCAAAGCCATAGACCACGGACTCACCGAAGTTGTAGTCACGCTCGACCATGAACAGAGTGCCACCCAGGATGGCACAGTTCACGGTGATCAGCGGCAGGAACACACCAAGAGCGTTGTACAGAGACGGTACAAACTTATCGAGGAACATCTCGAGAATCTGCACCAGCGCTGCAATAACGCCGATATAGGACAACAGCCCCAGGAACGTCAGATCAATGTTCTCTGCACCGGGAATACCTGTCCAGGACAGGGCGCCTTCTGCCAGCAGATACTTCAGGATCAGATTGTTCACCGGCACAGTGACGGTGAGAACCACCACCACGGCAATACCCAGGCCGATGGCCGAGGATACCTTCTTGGATACCGCCATGAAGGTACACATGCCGAGGAAGAAGGCCAAGGCCATGTTCTCGACGAACACGGAAGCAACGAACAGGCTCAGGTAATGTTCCATGTTACACAGCCTCCTTCGGCTCGGTGTTGTGCTTCATCACGAACTCGTTGCTCTCGACCTGATCCGGATGGATGCTACGCAACACCCAGATGATCAAGCCAATGATGAAGAACGCAGACGGCGGCAACAGCAGCAAGCCGTTGGGCACATACCAGCCACCGTTCTGAACGGTTTCCAGAATGGTCACACCGAACAGGCTGCCAGAACCGAACAGTTCACGGATGAAGCCTACGGTCATCAGAATGAAACCATAACCAAGGCCATTACCGATGCCATCAAGGAATGACAGGCCTGGGGTATTGGTCATGGCGAAGCCTTCTGCACGCCCCATCACGATACAGTTGGTGATGATCAGACCAACGAATACCGACAACTGCTTGGACATGTCGTAGGCATAGGCCTTGAGGACCTGGTCAACCACGATGACCAAAGAGGCAATGATGGTCATCTGCACGATGATCCGGATCGATGAAGGAATATGATTCCGAATCAGCGACACGAACATGCTGGAGAAAGCCGTCACTGACATCACGGCCAAGGTCATGACCAGTGATACGCTCAGGCTGGAAGTCACCGCCAATGCCGAACAGATACCGAGAATCTGCAGAGCAATGGGGTTGTTCCTGAAGAGAGGCGTCAGCAGGACGCCCTTGGGAGTCGGTTCAGCCATCATCAAGCTCCTTCGGTCTCGTCGGTGGTGACGGCAGCGGCCTGGGATTCATCAGCAGCACCGGCGTCGCCAGAACGGAAGCGCTCCAGATATGGGCCAAAGCCTTCTGCACCCATCCAGAACTGCACCAAGTGAGTTACGCCACGACTGGTAAGAGAGGCACCAGATAGTGCATCGACTTGGTTAGGGTTGCTCGCCCCACCCTTGACCAGTTCGATGGCTGGCGTATCGCCATCATCGGCAGCGTAGATTTCCTTGCCATCCCACTTGGCTTTCCAGCGGGGGTTATCCACCTCACCACCCAGGCCTGGAGTTTCGGAATGGGAGAAGAAAGTGATACCCGTGATGGTGTTACCATCGCCTTTCACGGACAGGTAGCCCTGCATCAGTCCCCACAGGCCTTGACCACGAATCGGCAAGATAATCTTCTCTGGGTTCTCGGTGTCCCCCACAAGGTAGACAGTAGAGAACTTCTCTTCACGACCGATACCGGCAATATCTTCGTCAGCCGTCAGCTTGCGAGATTGCTCCGGGTCCTTGGCAGCAGTCAAGCCATCATAGCTGGTCGCATCCACGGCATCGGTATATTCACCGGAAGCCAGCTCCACCGCCTTGGGTGTTACCGCCTTGGCAAACTCTTCCCCCACATTCATGCCCGGCTCAAGCAGGTCAGCAACGGCCAGAATGTTAGTCTTGCGGTCGAGTTCCTGATTTTCAGCCTGCTTGGAACGCAATGCCACGGCTGCCGTCGACACGATGATCGAGCAGACAAGACAGAGCGAGAAAGCAACCGTCAGGACTTTCCCAATAGAGTTATTGTCTTTAGCCATCACTCAGTCTCCTCGGCCAGGACAGCAGTACGCTTGGCACGACGCTTGATGTTGGCCTCTACAAAGAAGTGATCGATGAGCGGCGCAAACAGGTTGGCGAACAGAATCGCCAGCATGATGCCCTCAGGGAAAGCCGGGTTGACCACACGGATCAGCACCGTCATCACACCGATCAGCGCGCCAAAGATATAGCGGCCCGGATTGGTCATGGAAGCCGATACCGGGTCAGTGGCCATGAAGATCATGCCGAAGGCGAAGCCACCCACCACCAGATGCCAGTACCAGGGCATGGCAAACATCAGGTTGGAATCGGAGCCGACCAGGTTGAGGATGGAGCTCATCGCCACCATGCCGAGGAACACACCCAGCACGATGCGCCAGCTGGCAATGCCCATCGCCAGGAGCACGACACCGCCGATCAGGATCGCCAGAGTCGAGGTCTCGCCCACGGAACCCGGAATGAATCCGAGGAAGGCATCCCACCAGCTGTACTGATCTTGCAGTGCAGCCATACCACTCTGGTAGACAGCGGACAAAGGAGTCGCGCCGGTGAATCCATCAGCAGGAACCCAAACCGCATCACCGGAGATCTGAGCCGGATATGCGAAGTAGAGGAAGGCTCGCCCCGTCAGTGCCGGGTTAAGGAAGTTCTTGCCGGTACCGCCGAAGATTTCCTTGCCGATCACTACACCGAAGGTAATGCCCAGTGCGACCTGCCACAGCGGAATGGTCGCCGGCAGAATCAAGGCAAACAGCACGGAAGTGACAAAGAAGCCTTCGTTGACCTCATGGCCACGCTTGATGGCGAACAGGACTTCCCAAAAACCACCGACCACGAAGGTCACCAGGTAAATCGGCAGGAAGTATGTCGCGCCAAGCACGAAGTTGGACCACAGGCTGCCAGCATCGTGCCCACCCGCCAGAGTCAGCAGGACCATCTCACGCCATCCGGCCATGGACTCATAACCAGCAGCGATGGCTTCATTGGCCTGCCAGCCAGTGTTCCACATACCGAAGAACATGGCCGGGAAAGTGCACAACCATACGGTGATCATGATGCGCTTGAGATCAACACCATCACGCACATGAGAAGCCGTCTTGGCCACGCTTGCCGGAGAATAGAAGATAGTATCCACCGCTTCATACAGCGGATAGAACTTCTCGTATTTTCCGCCTTTATGGAAATGCGGTTCGAGATTGTCGAGTGTCTGTCGAATGCCCATCATCATACCTCTTTCTCGATCATGGTGAGGTTGTCGCGGAGGATGGGACCGTACTCGTACTTGCCAGGGCACACATAGGTGCACAACGCCAGGTCTTCTTCATCCAGTTCGAGACAGCCGAGCTGCATGGCAGTCTCGATGTCGCCAACGATCAGAGAGCGCAGAAGCTGCGTGGGCAGGATATCCAGCGGCATCACCTTCTCGTAGGAACCCACCGGCACCATGGCCCGCTCAGAACCATTGGTGGATGTCGTCGGAGCATAGTCACTACCAAGCCCCTTGAGGCTGGACAGATAGATACCCAGTACAGAGTGACGCTTTGATCCCGGAGACAACCAGCCCATGAAGTCACGCTTGTGCCCCTCTTCCAGCAGGCTCAGCTGCTGGCAGAAACGGCCCAGATAGCGCAGGTTGCCTTCGGCGGTGAAACCGGAGAAGACACTGCCGTTGATCACACGGGTATCGTCAGGAGACACGATCTCACCGGCCAGCAGCTCATCCGTACTGGCTCCCAGACGGGTACGCAGCAGGCGCGGCTTCTCGGCACGCGGGCCACCGATGGCAACGACACGGCTGACATCCAGTTTACCTTCTGCAAACAGCTTGCCGAACGCGATGACGTCCTGATAACCGATATGCCACACACGACGCTGGATGGATACCGGCGACAGGAAGTGAATATGTGTCCCCACCAGACCTGCGGGATGGCGGCCACCAAAGGTCTCGTGCTGAACACCACTGATGCCAGTACCGGGCATCTTGGCATCAGGAGCTGTACACAGGAACACTTTACCTTCGGTCAGGCGAGTCAACACCTTGAGACCATCCTCGAAGGCTTCCTGCTGCTCATTGATGATCACACCCGGATCAGCAGACAGCGGATGCGTGTCGATTGCGGTAACAAAGATGTCATACGGTACTGCGTCGAGTTCAGGAGTGCGGGAGAAAGGACGCACGCGCAGTGCTGTCCACAGACCAGACTCGACCAGTTGATCGACCACGACCTGGCGATCCAGCTTGTCCAGACCATCACGACCATGAGCAGTGAACGATTCGGCTTCCTCGTTCTCGTCGACCTTGATGACAACAGACAAAAGCCTTCGCTTCTCGCCGCGATTGACCGCGACGACTTCACCCGCCGCAGGCGACGTGAAGCGAACACCTTCGATCTTCTTGTCAGTGAACAGTAGCTGGCCCAGTTTGACCTTGTCCCCTTCCTTGACCGCCATAGTCGGCTTCATGCCGATGTAATCGGTTCCCAGGAGTGCCACGTGGCGCACCGGCCGCGCATCGTCAATGCGCTGCTCTGGTGCTCCCGTGATGGGGAGATCCAGGCCTTTTTTGACTTCGATCATAGTCTCGCCCAGTTGATGGATCGGTAGATAATTTGGACGGGGGAACGCCTGGAAATGAGAATTATTCTTTTATTGTAGTTTGTCGCATTACCAGTTACGCACAGGAGAGCACGAACCCCCCCGAAAAATCCCCAGCATTATAAAGACAAGGCGATGGAATGACTACAGGATCGAACGTAGCAGATCCATCCACTGACGACAGAACAGGTTCAAAAAGGCACAAAAAACCCCTTGTAGATCAATGGCTACAAGGGGTATCAGCATTTCCCGATAGACGCTCCCTTTACTTCCAAATGAAGCAGGAAAGCGCCTAATGTCCTTGATTAGTTGGCGCTATGCGGCAACTTCAAGAAAGATACGTTGGAAATGTGCTGCAAGATACGGATGACCTGGCAGCTATAACCAAACTCGTTGTCATACCAGACATACAGTACGACATGCTTGCCCTGGGCAATGGTGGCTTGAGCATCGACGATACCCGCATGGCGATTGCCGACAAAATCACTGGATACCACTTCCGGAGAGTCCACGTAGTCGATCTGCTTCTGGTAGTCAGAATCGATGGACATGCGGCGCAGATAGCCATTCAGGCTTTCTGTATCCACTTCCTTGTCGAGCGACAGGTTGAGAATCGCCATGGACACATTCGGGGTCGGCACCCGAATGGCATTACCGGTCAGCTTGCCACCCAGCTCAGGCAGCGCCTTGGCAACGGCCTTGGCAGCACCGGTCTCCGTCAACACCATGTTCAGCGGGGCACTCCGGCCGCGCCGGTCACCCTTGTGGTAGTTGTCGATCAGGTTCTGGTCGTTGGTATAGGAGTGCACGGTCTCGACATGACCATGCGTAATACCGTATTCGTCGTTGAGCACCTTGAGCACAGGCACGATGGCATTGGTGGTACAGGAAGCCGCAGAGATGATGCGATCATCGCTGTTGATATCACCATGGTTGATACCAAAGACGATATTCTTGACGTCACCCTTACCTGGCGCAGTCAGCAGCGCCTTGGATACCCCTTTGCACTCGAGGTGCTGGCTGAGCCCTTTCTCGTCGCGCCAGATACCCGTGTTATCCACCACCACAGCGTTATTGATGCCATAGGCGGTATAATCGATCTCACTAGGCGAATCGGCATAGATAACCTGAATGACATTGCCGTTGGCGATCAGGCTGCGAGACTCGACATCCACGCTGATGGTGCCATCGAAAGGGCCATGAACACTGTCACGACGCAGCAGACTGGCACGCTTTTCGAGATCCTTGGCGATATCACCACGGCCACGCACCACGATGGCTCGCAGACGCAGCAGGTTACCGCCCCCGGCTTTCTCAATCAGCACACGGGCCAGAATTCGACCGATGCGACCGAAGCCATACAGAACGACATCCTTGGGTTCGCCAGTGGCCTGAGGATCATGGCCGTCGACGATCTCGGCAAGTTGCTCGCGCATGAAGGCAACGGCATCGCCGCCCCCTTGCTTCTTGAATGCCACGCCCAGCTTACCCACGTCGACATGGGCCGGCCCCAGATTCAGCTCAGTCATGGCCTGCACCAGGGGGAAGGTATCCGTCACGGACAGCTCAGTGCCCTCGACCTTCCGAACAAAACGGTGGTCCTTCAGGATGCGGATGACGCTGCGATTGAACAGCGAGCGACCAAACATGGTGGTAACCACATTGTTATGGCGATATAGGCTGCCGATCAGTGGAATCATCTGCTCCACGATAGCCTGGTTATCGTGCCATTCCTGGAAGACTGCGTCGGATTGCTGGCTCACGGGATACCTCAATGTGGGGAATGGAAAACGCCTGTATTATCTGGCCCATACCTCACACTCGCAATCGCTGGATGGTCGCACAAGATGTAGGGATATTACAGAAATCACAGTTTGACTACAGGACGCAAATAGGGCTGGTATGATGCAACCCTCTTCACCCAGACAGCGATACGACGTCAACATGCCGACTTTTTCGCCGCTCGAACCTCCGCACCCCAAGGGCATTCGCGACACCCTCTACTGGCAGGAGCCCCAGGGATCTGCCACAGCTCTGGCCCTGTCGCGCCTGGCCAATGATGCCCCGCTGCTGGTCGTCACCGCCGATACTGCCGAGGCCCTGCGGCTGGAAAATGAGCTTGCCTTCTTCTCTACAGTACCTGTCCTGCCTTTCCCCGATTGGGAAACGCTGCCATACGATAGTTTCTCGCCCCATCAGGATATTGTATCGGCACGCCTGCGTACGCTACGCACTCTGCAGGATGGCGTGCATGGTATCGTGTTGGTACCGATCAATACCCTGATGCAGCGTCTCTCTCCCGTGGACTACATCGCGGGACGCGTGCTGACCTTGGAAGTGGGCGCCACGTTGGACCGGGAAGCCTTCCGGGACAAACTGTCCCGAGCGGGATATCGTGCAGTAGAAACGGTTTACGAGCCTGGAGAGTATGCCCTGCGGGGCGCACTGATCGACCTTTTCCCCATGGGTAATGATGCGCCACTGCGCATTGATCTGTTTGACGACGAAATCGACAGTTTGCGCAGTTTCGATCCTGATACCCAACGTAGCGCCGACAAGGTGGAAAGTATCGAACTGCTGCCAGCCCACGAATATTCGCTGTCACGCTCTGCCATCGCCTGCTTCCGCGAAGGTTTCGAGACACTCTTCGATGTGGATCCGCGCCAGTGCCCTCTGTATGTGGATGCGTTGAAGGGCATCCCCGCTGCAGGCCTGGAGCAATACCTGCCACTGTTCTTCGAGGAAACCGCTTCCCTCCTCGACCATCTGGCCGAAGGCACACGCATCGCGCTCATGCCCCTTGCCCGGGAAGCTGCCGAGCATCACTGGGCAGCCATCACCAGTCGCTACGAAAATCTTGGCGTCGATCCCACTCGACCACTGCTGCCCCCTCACCGGGCCTTCATTCCCGAAGCCGAACTGTTTGGCCTGATCAAGCAACACCCACGCATCGAGTTGACACGTGATACCGCACACCCGCATGCAGCAGCCTCTCTGACGGAAGCGCCGGCCGAGGTAGCCATCAACGCCCGGACGAAATCACCGCTGGCGGCCCTGCAGCAGTACCTGGCCAATCATCCCGAACGCCGTGTTCTTTTCGTTGCCGAGTCGCGTGGTCGCCGCGAAGCACTCGAAGAAACTCTGGCCCCAGTGGCGCCTCATCTACCACAGGTAGCAAGCTTCTCTGCCTTCCTGGAGAGTGACCAACGCCTGGCCATCGGTGAAGGCGACCTGGCGTCGGGCCTGACCCTGACCACACCTGACCTGGCCGTGATCACTGAAACCGAGCTGATCGGTGACGTCGTACGGCAGACGCGCCGCCAGGGCAAGGCTACAGATGACAACGAACTGGCCGTACGCCACCTGTCCGAACTACGGGAAGGTGCTCCCGTCGTTCACCAGCTCCACGGAATCGGCCGTTATCGTGGACTGGAAATCCTGGAAACCAGCGGCCAGGCAGCCGAATTCGTCTGCCTTGAATATGCCGAAGGCAGCAAGCTTTATGTCCCCGTGGATAGTCTGCATCTGATTTCTCGTTATTCTGGCGTTGACGAAGAGCTCGCCCCCTTGCACCGTCTCGGTTCCGAACAATGGGACAAGGCTAAGCGCAAGGCTGCCGAGAAGATCCGCGACACCGCTGCAGAGCTGCTGGATATCTATGCTCGCCGCGAAGCCAGAGAAGGCTTTGCCAATCATCCCCCGGATGATGAATATGCCCGCTTCGTCGCCAACTTCCCCTTCGAGGAAACGCCAGATCAGCGCCAGGCCATCCAGGCGGTGATCTCGGACATGATCACACCCAAACCCATGGATCGTGTCGTGTGTGGGGACGTAGGCTTTGGCAAGACCGAGGTTGCCATGCGCGCGGCATTCCTGGCAGTACAGTCCGGGCGCCAGGTGGTGGTATTGGTGCCCACCACACTACTGGCTCGTCAGCATTACGAGAACTTCCGTGACCGCTTCGCCGACACTGCAGTGGACATTGAATTGCTATCACGCTTCACCGGAGGTAGCGGCCAGAGCGACACACTTGCTCGTATCCAGGACGGCAAGACAGACATCATTATCGGCACCCACAAGGTGCTGTCGAAACAGCTACGCTTCCCTCGCCTGGGACTGGTCATCATTGATGAGGAACATCGATTCGGCGTCTCCCAGAAAGAGCACCTCAAGGGCCTGCGCTCCGAAGTCGATGTATTGACGCTCACCGCTACCCCTATTCCCAGAACATTGAACATGGCCATGAGTGGCATACGCGATCTGTCGATCATCGCCACGCCCCCTGCACGCCGCCTGTCAGTAAAAACCTTCATTCAGCAACGCGAAGAACCCACCATCAAGGAAGCCATCCTGCGCGAGATCCTGCGGGGCGGCCAGGTCTACTTCCTGCATAACGAGGTCAAGACCATAGAGGCGGCAGCTGAAAAGCTGCGCGAGCTGGTTCCCGAGGCCAGGGTCGGTGTCGCCCATGGCCAATTACCCGAACGCTCCCTGGAAAGAGTGATGTCGGACTTCTACCACAAGCGCTTTAACGTGCTGGTGTGTTCCACCATCATTGAAACCGGCATCGACGTGCCTAACGCCAACACCATCATCATTGAGCGTGCTGACAAATTCGGCCTGGCCCAGCTCCATCAGCTGCGTGGACGAGTTGGCCGCAGTCATCACCAGGCCTATGCCTATTTGCTGGCACCCCCTCCCCGTGCCATGACCCGGGATGCCGTCAAGCGCCTTGAAGCGATTAGCCAGGCAGAAGATCTCGGCGCAGGCTTCACACTGGCCAGTCACGATATGGAAATCAGGGGGGCTGGCGAACTGTTGGGCGACGAGCAAAGCGGCCAGATGGAAGCCATTGGCTACAGCCTTTACATGCAGATGCTCGACCGTGCAGTGCAGGCAATCCGTGAAGGTCGAACGCCCAATATCGAGGACCCTCTGGACAATGGGGTGGAAATCAACCTCAACCTGCCCGCATTGATTCCTGACGATTACCTCCATGATGTGCAGCAGCGGCTAGTCATGTACAAGCGTATTGCCAACACGACCAATGATGCTGAATTAAAGGAACTGCGGGTGGAAATGATCGATCGGTTTGGCCTCCTGCCAGGCCCGGTCAAGACATTGTTGCGCCAGACACGCCTGCGTCATCGTGCTGAGCGCCTGGGCATCAGCCGCCTGGAAGCAGGAGAGGAGCGTGGCCGCATCCTGTTTGGCCACAGGACAAATGTGGACCCTCTGACCCTGGTGGAACTGATTCAGAAGTCCCCCCAGATCTATCGCCTGGATGGTGCGGATATACTTCGTTTCACCACTCCCATGAGCAATGAAGAGGCTCGCTTCCAGGCTATCGAGCAATTGCTCGATGCTCTGAATCGAAAGGCTGAGGCCGCCTGACAGCAAGGTCGGCATGTGCGATTCGAGGCATTTTACCTGGCTTGGGAAGCGGACGGCGCCGATGTCCCCGGCCAGGGACTAGCGCCGCCGCGAAAGAGACGTCAAACTATGCTTATGCCATCCCGCTTTTCGCACCATCGAAGCAGGGAGCTTGCTGTTTTCCCCAATGTCGAGACTGATAGCAATGAAACTCAACTCTTTCCGACGGCCGTTGGCCATGATGGCCATGATTCTGGGCATGACCGCAGCCCTGGCCACTCCATTTGCGGCCGCAGAAGATCTGCGCCGCGGCTACTATCACCTACCCGAGAACGGCGATGTGGTCGGTAGTGTCTATACCGTGAAAGCCAAGGAAGAAGACACGCTGATTTCCATCGGTCATGAGCACGGTCTCGGCTATAACGCCATGGTCCGCGCCAATCCGGATGTGAGCATCTGGTACCCAGGCGAAGGCACCGAAGTCGTGATTCCTGGAGAGTTCATCTTGCCCGATGCACCGCGCAAGGGCATCGTGATCAACGTGGCGGAGATGCGTTTGTACTACTATCCGCCCAATGATCCCGGCATCGTCCAGACCTATCCCATCGCGGTGGGCCGCATGGACTGGAAAACGCCGCTAGGTGTCACCAGCATCACTACCAGAGAGCGCAACCCTTCCTGGGTCCCGCCGGCATCCATTCGTCGTGAGCACGCCGAAAAAGGCGACATTCTGCCGGCCGTAGTAAAGCCTGGCCCAGACAACCCCCTGGGTACGCGCAAGATGCGCCTGGGTATTCCTGGTTATCTGATTCACGGCACCAACAAGCCGGAAGGTGTCGGCATGCGCGTCACTCATGGCTGTGTACGCATGTTGCCAGAAGATGTCGAACACCTGTTCGACCAGGTATCGATTGGCACCCAGGTAAACATCGTCAACGAACCAGTCAAGATGGGTTGGCTCGATGGCGTTCTCTACACCCAAGCCTATCCTGTGCTGGATGAAGATGAGAAGCAAACTACTGATCTCAAGCGCGTGACTGCCGCTATCGATCAAGCGGATGCAGCAGCCAAGGATACTGACTTCCAGGTCGATTACGACATCCTGACGCAGGCCGTGGAAGACTCCAGCGGTTTGCCTGTTGCTCTGGTTCCTGGCGTTACAGAACCCCAGCCATTGCCTGGCTCACTGTATGACCATGTCGAACTGGTCCGCGCCGATGTCAAGGCCGAGGAAAAAGCCAAGGGCTAATTTACAGCCTGATGGAAAAAAGGCGCTCCCTTCAGGAGCGCTTTTTTTATGTTGAACGCAATATTTGATTCAGCCAGAACGCCCATAGAGGCGTTGTAAGGCGAAGTAATACTTCCCTGCACCTCTCCCTATAGAGGCCAGAGAAAAACTCTCTATAAGGCCCTACAGCCCACCTGACCAATTCTTTCAAACCACTTTACTGCATCAGGACATCAAACCAGGAGGATACAACTTTCCACCTCAGCATTATCCCTTTCCCACAAACGATTGAGGCCCCGCCAAAAAGGCGGGGCCTCAATCTGAATCGCGTTATCGTCCCGAGGGACAACAACAACGATCAACCAACCATGATTACTTGCGCATGGAGGTCTGGAACATGCGGTTCATCTCTTCGCGGTTCTGCTGAGACAGCTGCAGAGCTGCCTGAGCGTCACGCTGAGCCTGGTTCGCAGTGTTCTGAGCCTGAGTAGCGATGCTACGAGCTTCAGCAGCGTCAGCCTGAGCGGATTCAGCTGTGGTGCGAACTTCTTCCAGAGCGCTGGAGGAGGCGCAGCCAGCCAGAACAGCCAGAGAGGCAGCAGCAGCGGTCAGCTTCAGAGTAGTCTTGAGAGTCATGGTGTTCTCCTTGAGTCTTCCTTGGTACTACGTTTAATGATGCAAACATATCGGAGGATAGATTCACATCTGGCTTCCTGCAAAGGCAGGACTTTCTTGCAGCGACTGGTGCTGCGATAGCACACTGAGTCAAACGCTGTTTTATAACACACAACGGCGCTTGTCCAGAGCCTTGAATGCCCTTTGCACCCAATAAAGATTAGCGGATGACGACGCGGGTGCCAACATCAATTAATGATGCGAGCTCTTGAATTTCCTGATTGGACACGGCGACACATCCATTGGTCCAGTTAAAATTGCGATGGATGTTCTCGTCGCCTTCTCCAATACCATGTATTCCGATGTAACCTCCAAGCACCGTTTCCTGAGGCGGACTACTATGCAGGCGGTAGTAGTCGAAATAGGAATCGTAATCCTGTTGGGTATAAAGCCCACTCTCCAGGGCCATCCTGGCATGCCGCGGCGTTGGATAATCCAACCCGATGAAGATGTCGAACTTGCTATTGAAATTGAAGCGATTGACATGGAATTCCCCTTGCGGGGTCGCCCTGTCCCCCATCACGCGCTGCAGCTTGCTCCCACCCCGACCAATACGAACATCGTAAAAACGCGCCAGTTCGGCATTGCCACGATAAACGGTCAAGAGCGACTGTTGATCCTCGATCAGCACCCAGACCTCATTGGCTGAAGCGGGCGTATCCGCCTGACGAAGAAGCTCGCTCAACTGGACATCGCTACTGGTATTTGTATTGGTGCCGGTATACGCCCAACCGAGGGATGGCAGTAGCAAACCTGCCCCAAGTATCATTCGGATAATATGGCGACGAGAAAATTTATCCATGCGCATCAGACTCACTGTCGATAGTTGAAATCGTTGGTGACAGACCGTAAGTGCCATCCAGTAAGGTATGCCCGGATTGAAAATGATGCCAGCTCCCAATCTGAGCATGGCAAGAAAAAGGCATACCATGTGTCGCAAAAAAGGAACAAGGAAAACTTACCATTCCTCACTCGTTTCCCGCAGCGCAGCGACTTCTGCCTTCATCGAGGCAAGACAGCCGGCCAGTGACTCAGTCAAGGTTCCCCCTCCGGCTATCAAACGAGCACTTGCAGAACTCGCTTTACTGGCACCTTCATCACCATGCAAGGCTTCAATCCGAACTAATAACCAGGAAAGCCAGCTGTCAGGGTCCTCCGCCAGGCTGCGCAGACGCACCACTTCCGCCACTCCTGGAGCAGACTCATCCAATAACAGCTCACGCCAGTGATGCTGCGTCAGGTGAGCATGGAAAGTGACATCGCGCAGCAAGGCATTCAATGCCAGTTCCATCAAGGCCAGCGCCCCTTCCTCACGGGCGCGGCGACGAGCATCACTATGCTCATCAACAACCTCTCCACCATTTCCTGAAGCCATGGCGAGCAATAGTTCAGCCTGATAAAGCAGTTGATTGGTTCTTGCTCGCGGCGTCACTTACGCTTGTCCTCCACTTGCCAGGCCTTGCCATCCCAGGATGCTTTCCATCCCGTCGCCTTGCCATTGTCATCATCCGTCATCACGAACTGTTCCTTGAGCTTGCGCGAAAACCGAATCTGACTTGGGCGGCCATCGGGATCCTGCTCGGGGGCAGAGAGCAAGTAGTGATACTTTTCGGGCAGCTCATCTGCATGTGCCTTGAGTTCTCTGACCAACGGCGGACGTGTCTCGCGATTCTTGGGAAACTTGCTGGCAGCCAGAAACAGGCCACTAGCACCATCACGCAGAACGTAATAGTCCTCGACCTTCTGGCAGGCCAGTTCCGGCATCGAGATCGGATCCATCTTGGGCGGGGCCACTTCACCATTGCGCAGCAACTTGCGCGTATTCTTGCAACTGTCGTTGGTGCAGCCGAAATATTTTCCAAAACGCCCGGATTTGAGCTGCATCTCGGAACCACACTTGTCGCATTCGATGACGGGACCATCATATCCCTTGATGCGGAACTTGCCTTCTTCCACGGCATAACCGGCACAGTCAGGGCTATTGCCACAGATGTGGAGCTTGCGATGCTCATCGATCAGGTAGCTGTCCATGGCAGTGGAGCAGATCGGGCAGCGTTGCTTGGCACGCAGAGCATCCGTTTCGGCGTCTTCACCAGCATCTGCGGCCACCGCTTCATCACCCGGCAACAGGTCGATGGTGGTCTTGCAGCGTTCCTTGGGCGGTAGGTTATAACCACTACAGCCAAGAAACACACCTGTTGAAGCTGTTCGAATCTGCATCTTGCGCCCACAGGCAGGACAGTCGATATCCGTTGGCACTGGCTGATTGGGACGCATGCCCTCTTCGCTTTCTGCTTCACTCAGCTCGGCGCTGAATTCCTTGTAGAAGGCATCCAGCAAAGCTCGCCAGTTACGTTCTCCTTCAGCCACTTCATCCAGGTTGTCTTCCATGCGCGCAGTGAAGGAATAGTCCATCAGGTCGGGGAAGGATTCCTTCAGACGCTCAGTGACAATGTCGCCAAGCTTCTCTGCATAGAAGCGACGATTCTCCAGCTTGACGTAGCCACGATCCTGAATGGTGGAAATGATGGCGGCGTAAGTGGAAGGACGACCGATGCCACGCTTTTCGAGCTCCTTGACCAGGCTGGCTTCGGTATAGCGGGCCGGAGGCTTGGTAAAATGCTGCCTGGGGTCCAGCGCCTGCAAGGACATGACAGTGCCTTCGGCCAGATCTGGCAATGCCTGATCCTCCTCTTTGCGGCCAAGCGGTGCCATGACGCGGGTATAACCATCAAACTTGAGTACCCGCCCCTTGGCCCTGAGCTCATAGCCATCCACGGACACGGTCAGTGTGGTAGAAAGGTATTCTGCCGGCGTCATCTGGCAGGCAACGAACTGACGCCAGATCAACTCGTAGAGACGCTCAGCATCCCGCTCCATCCCTGCCAGGTCCGTACCACGACGCTGGACATCGGAAGGACGGATGGCCTCGTGGGCTTCCTGAGCACCTTCCTTGCTCGAATAACGGTTGGGAGCATCAGGCAGATAACGAGCACCGAACTCATTGCCAATGTAATCACGAACCGAATCCACCGCCTCCGCAGAGAGGTTGGTGGAATCGGTACGCATGTAGGTGATATAGCCCGCTTCATAGAGGCGCTGAGCCAGCATCATGGTCTTCTTCACGGAGAAGCCCAGGCGTCCGCTGGCAGCCTGCTGCAGCGTCGAGGTAATAAAGGGAGCCGTAGCCTTGGAACGGGTCGGCTTATCTTCCCTCGCAGTGATCTTCAGACTCGCACTCTTGAGAGCCTCAATGCGCGTGAGCGTTTCTTCTTCACTGGTCGGGCGGAAGGTTTCACCATTCTGACGTGCCAGCTCAAAGCGCACCGGCTCTACCTGACCGGCTACGCCCTCGGGCATCAGATCTGCATGAACATCCCAGAATTCTTCCGGCACGAAGGCACGGATTTCACGTTCACGTTCAACGATCAGACGCATGGCCACTGACTGCACCCGGCCTGCGGACAGGCCACGAGCAACCTTGGCCCACAGCAGCGGAGAAAGCATGAAACCAACGACACGATCGAGGAAGCGCCGAGCCTGCTGCGCTTCGACCCGTGGCATATTGAGCGAACCTGGGTCCTTGAAGGCTTCCTGAATGGCATTCTTGGTGATCTCGTTGAACACTACCCGACGGTAGCGGTCCTCCGTTCCACCAATGGTTTCGCGCAAATGCCAGGCAATGGCTTCTCCCTCGCGATCCAAGTCGGTCGCGAGGTATACCGTATCAGCCTTTGCAGCCAGTTTCTTGAGCTCGGCAACGACCTTTTCCTTGCCAGGCAACACTTCATAGTTGGCCTGCCAGCCATTGGCAGGATCTATTCCCATGCGCCGGATCAGTTGATCGTGAGCCTTTCGCTTCTTGTATTCCACCTTCTCTTCAGCAGACATCTTGCGTGTTGCAGCAGCCTGGCGCGCCCTCTCCTTGGGATCGGAGGCCGTCTTGCCAGAGCCACTGGTCGGCAGGTCACGAATATGACCCACGCTCGACTTCACGATGAAATCGCTGCCGAGATACTTATTGATCGTCTTCGCTTTGGCGGGAGACTCGACGATGACCAGAGACTTGCCCATAGCACTCCACAATAGTCGTGGCGTTGCGGTTGGTGCGCACGCCAATCTGAAAGACACGCCATCCAGAGGGCAATCCCCTGCGCTCCCCATGATCAGGATGACGGAAAAATGCGCTTACCCTACCCCAGCGTTGCACAACACGCCAGTCGAAGCCCACACGACATGGCATTTACCTGCCAATTTCATCATCTACACGGCATGTCTGTCTGCTCGCAATTCCAGACAAGGAAACCAGAAGCTTCGCCAAGAGACTAGACGCAAGGTACGCCTGACGACAACCCCGCTGCACTGCACAGCAGATGGAAAGCACTCTTTTTCAGGCATTTCTCTGACGAAAGATGCCCCCCAGAAACCCTGGAGGGCATCGGACCACTTCCTTTCTGACAACCAGAATCCCCTGAATCAGCTCTTGCTCGTACCTCGAGTCGTACCACGCCGACGAGAAGTGCTACGTGTCGCGGCCGGCACAGCGTCCTCAGTAGCGGCATCCTTCGCGGAAGACTTACCGGCATTGGTTGCCTCGGCACTTGCCTGAGCACTCTTTGACTGTGCGCTTTTGGGCGCAGTGCTCTTTGTGCGAGGGCTGCGTGCTCCGGAACTCCTGCCTGCGGCCTTGGTATCTGTTGTCTCAGCGCTGCCAGCAACAGCATCTGCTGACTTGATGTCAGTCTTCGCACTTGTCTTGCTACTTGCTGTCTTAGTGCCGACATTAGCACTTGTCTTACCGGTACTGCTGGCGGCACGAGCACGTGTCGACCTTGCCTTCGGCTCATGACTCGCTGGCTTGGACTTCATTGTTGTCTTAGTCGGGGCCCTGGCTGCAACGGCCGGCATTGTCGCTGTGGACCCACCACCGCCATCAGCCGTTGCTGCCGTGCGCGCCACGGCAAACAACGCCTTGACCTTGTCCAGGCGCGCTGCGGCATGGGTACTCAACTCGCCACTTGCTGCCAGTACATGTTCGATATGCTCGACATGAGCATCAATGACTTCTGCGCTTTCCTTCCTGAGCAAGGCAGGGATGGCGGCCAAGGCAGCCTCCTTGTCATGCTTGAGGATGAAGAACTGTTCACGCACCAGTTCCTTGAACAGCGCCATATCCAGACGCGGCTCCAACTCGGAACGCGAAGCACGCAGGCGACGGAAGTTCCGACCATCCGTTGCTGGAGCGCCACCCAGCACATAAATCACCGAGCGCATCACCGCCTCATGACTGCCGCCCTTGGCAACGCGTGCTGCAATATCTGCCTGGCGCAGTGCAATGAAGCGCAGATGCTCGGGCTCCTGACCCGGACGAGGCAGAACCTCCTTGCTGGCACCATGCAGACCGACCAGAGACTGCAACATAGGCTGGCCATAGACATCGAGAAAGACTTTCTCGATAGCGCTATCCCGAAACGCACGCCAAGCATCCAAGGAACGCGAAACCTGCTGGGAAAAGATATCCTCGAAGGCCCGAAAGATATTGTTCTCATCAAGCTGCTGACGATCCTTGCGCACCATCTCGGCCAGTACGGGTAACGGCGCCATCCAAGGACTACGGTCGGACAGCATGCGGTAGCCCAGACGGTTAGGATGCATCTTGCGCATCCAACGGGCACTCTCCGGGGTGGACAAGGCCTTGATCCAAGGCTGCAGAAACTGTTGATACAGCCCCAGATTTATCTCGGAGACACGAGCCACTGTGGCAAAGCGTCGTTCATCTTCGGGATTGTGCTGCACGACCTCATCAAGATCGTCGAAGTCACGGGTGGAGAACTCGAGCAGGTAATCGCGTTCGATCAGTTCTGCATCCGGCCTGTCCGCCGCCTTGGACACCGAAGTCTCATAGAGACCGGGCGGCAAGACATCGATGTAATCCATGTTGGCAGTGAACTCGGTATGCTCCTTCCGCGAGACACTGCCCGAGACAAAGATGCCGAGATGACCAGTCTTGTCATGCACGCAATAGACGATGGTCTGGTCGTTGGCAATGATGTCGTCAACACCAGCGTAAAGGTCGCGCACCCACCCCAGGGCCTGTGGCGGAGGAGTGATATCGTCCCCCTTCGAACAGAACAGCACGACGGGAGAGCGCAGATTGCGCAGGTCGATACGGCGCCCATCGGAGGTGACCAGCTTGGCCGTGGACAATCGATTACCGACAAACAGGTTATCCACGATGTACTGAATTTCCTGGCCACCCAGCACCACGTGCCCGCCCCACCAGCGCTCGAAGTTAAGATAGCGCTCGGCTTCGGTATCGACATTGGCATAAAGGCGATACTGCTTGTCCCACCAGGTGTTGGCCGGATTGAGGCGCTCAAAGTTCTGCACCAGCCAAGCACCATCAAACAGGCCATCCCCCATATCGGACAGCAGGTGGGTTATCCAGCTTCCGCCTGTCAGCCCTCCGGTATAACGCATCGGTGCATTCCCTCGCTCGCCCGCCCAATAGGAAAGCGGCGCACCAGCAATCAATATGGGACCGAACAACTGTGGTTCGAGGGCAGCCGCCATCATGATCTGCCAGCCAGCCTGACAATTACCGACGACGACAGGCTTTTCCGTATCGGGATGCAGCTCATTGACATGCTGAAGGAATGCGACCTCAGCTTCGACGACATCTTCCACTGTCTGCCCAGGTACCGGGTATGGCATGAAAGCGACGAAATAACAGGGGTGGCCAGCACGCAGAGCAACGCCAATCTCACTGTCTGGCTTGAAGCCACCTATACCGGGACCATGGCCTGCCCGGGGATCGACAACAACGAAAGGTCGCGCCTGCTCATCGATTTCCACCCCCTCCGGAGGATGGATGCGCAATAGTTCGTAGTTGACGGGACGAGGCAGATCCTGGCCGTACATGATGATGTCAGCATCGAAGCCAAGCACACTGGGACGAGTCTTCTCGATGTGCTCAAGATATTCATTGCCACGCTGGCGCATCACATCCCAATACAGGATGCTGCGCTCGACACTGTCGCGCCAGTAATCGACGGCAGCCCGCCCAAAACCAAAAGGATCGAATAGAGGATACAGCGGCTGAGTAACTTTCGACATCTGTGCAGTCATAGGAGCTCCCAAGAGGTACCCGGTGCGCTGGCACCGAAGAGGACGCCAGCCTTCACTGAGACTGTCTGCCAGGAACCTTTCCCACCAGCAGAGAACTTGTACAGAAGGTCATCAGTGCTTTTCATCGCACGCAGTGCTCTTCATTGCAGTGCTTGCGGTCACAGTGCTTGCTGTAAAAATCGCATTGTTGCACTGCAATATACCTAACCAGACCCAATCTGCAAAACCCTGGTGCGTCATCATGCATGTTTTTGCATGATCAGCGCTTCCGAGAAGCGGCTGTCCAAGCCCCACCCAAGTAGAGTCCATACCTAGAAAGACATCGCCCGGCGAAAGCCGGGCGATGTCATGTCTACTTGACTTCGATGCCGTGAGCCTGCTGATCGGCATGGTAGGAAGAGCGTACCAGGGGGCCAGAAGCCACATGAGTGAACCCCATGGCCTTGCCCTGCTCTGCAAACCAGTCAAATGTGGCAGGAGTCACCCAGCGATCCACCGGCAAGTGGTTTCGGGAAGGCTGCATGTACTGCCCAAGCGTCAGCATGTCCACATTATGGGCACGCAGGTCACGCATCACTTCGATGACCTGATCATCCTGCTCACCGACACCCAGCATCAAGCCCGACTTTGTCATCACTTCAGGACGGCGCTCCTTGTAGCCCTTGAGCAAATCGAGCGACCACTGATAGTCCGCACCAGGACGAACCTTGCGATACAGGCTCGGCACTGTCTCCAGATTATGGTTGAAGACGTCAGGCGGCGTGGTTTCAAGAATGTCCAGAGCAACATCCATGCGCCCACGAAAGTCCGGCACCAATACCTCGATCTCGATATTGGGACTATCGTTGCGAATCTCCCGGATACAGTCAGCAAAGTGCTGAGCACCACCATCACGCAGATCATCGCGATCCACAGACGTCACCACGACATAATTGAGACGCATCTCAGCAATGGCTTCAGCCAGTTCGCGAGGTTCGCGCTCATTCAGTGCATTAGGGCGACCATGCGCCACGTCGCAGAAGGGACAGCGACGCGTGCAGATATCCCCCATGATCATGAAGGTAGCGGTTCCACCATGGAAGCACTCGCCCAGGTTCGGACAGGAAGCTTCCTCGCACACGGTATGCAAACCATGACGGCGCAAGGTCTCCTTGATCCGCGTGACTTCCTTGGACACCGGCATGCGTACACGCAACCAATCCGGCTTGCGCGGGATCTCCTCGGTAGGAATCACCTTGACCGGGATACGCGCAACCTTGTCAGCACCGCGCAGTTTCACTCCCCGCTCGACACGGGCATTCTTCTTGGCCTTTGCGGCAGCGGCAGCCGCGGCAATGGCAGAACTGTCTGTCATGTCACTGTCCTGTGATGGATCGGCTCACAATGGCGCCGATCATTCGCTGATGAGTGTTTCGGGGGCGGCCATCATCGTGGGCAGGCCCTTGCGCGGTACCAGTTGACGCTCACCAAGACGCAGGGCCAACGTCCGCAGCAAGCGTTCGCTCTCGCTCCATAGATCTACCGGGCCTTCTACCAGGTCAGTCAGACGCGTCATGGCCAGACCAGCATAGCCACACGGATTGATCCGCGAGAAAGGCTCCAGGTCGAGACTGATATTCACTGCCACGCCATGAAAACTGGCGCCACGACGAATGCGCAACCCCAAGGATGCAATCTTTGCCCCATTGACATAAACACCCGGGGCATCACGACGTGCATAGGCCTCGATGGAATGCTCAGCCAGTGCATCGATGACGCTATTCTCCAGAGCGGTGACCAAGTCACGCACTCCCATGGGCGAGCGACGTACATCAAGCAACGGATACAGCACCAGTTGCCCCGGGCCATGGTAAGTCACCTGACCTCCGCGATCAGTGGGGATCACCGGAATGTCGCCGGGCATCAGTACATGCTCTGGCTTGCCCGCCTGCCCCTGGGTAAACACCGGATCATGCTCAACCACCCATATCTGGTCCGCGGTTTCTGCATTCCGCGTATCGGTGAGATGCCGCATGGCCTGCCACACAGGCTCATATGGCTGACGCCCCAGGTGGAAAACCTCGATCGCTGCCATTACACCACCATATGGACGCGGCCTGTCGCCTTGAGATCATTGAACAGTGCAGTTATCTGTTCTTCACCTGTGGCCCACAAGGTCAGGCGCACGGACTGAAAGCGACCATTGCGACTGTTGACCACTTCAAGCTTGCTGATATCGAAACCAGGATCGTGTCGCTTGACGATCAAACCCACGGTAGCGGCAAAGTCTTCGGCTGCATCACCCACCACCTTGATGGGATAGTCGCAGGGAAAGGTGATCGTGACGTCGGTTGGATTCGGTCCCGCCTCAGAGCGAAGATCGCGAAAGGAACTGTCGTTCATCATGGTCCCCGTGAAAGGATATCCGAGTATTTTACTCAACCGCACGGCACCAACCAAGGGAAACCCGGAAGTTCGCGACAAAGAAACCCAATACGATAAAGAAACCCAATACAATGGGGCAGCCCCGAGGCTGCCCCATGCTTGTCAATGTGGGCCTTATAGCCCTGCATAGCGATCGGTTCAGTCGAACCAGCCGCCGACAAGCTCAGAAAAGAAACGATGAACCTTATCGAACATACGCTTGAAGAAGCCACCTTCTTCCACGGCTTCCAGGGCGACCAATGGGCGCTCTCCAACGACTTCATCACCCAGGCGCACTTCCATGGTGCCAACTTTCTGTCCTGCAGCGATGGGAGCTTCCAGGTCAGCATCAATGTTCAGTTTGGCAGTCAACTCATCCTTGCGGGAGCGCGGCACGGTCATGGTGACTGCTTGGTCGACACCAACACGCAACTGATCAACGGCCCCACCCCAGATACGCGGGGTATCGAGCACAGCGCCCTGGTCATAAAGCTTCAATGTCTCGAAGTAACGGAAGCCATAGCTCAGCAGCTTCTGAGTTTCCTGGGCACGGGCTTCTTCAGAACTGGTCCCCATTACCACTGAAATCAAGCGCATGTCATCGCGCTTGGCAGAAGATACCAGGCAGTATCCTGCATCATCGGTCCAGCCTGTCTTGAGACCATCGACGCTCGGATCCCGCCACAGCAGGCGATTGCGGTTGTTCTGCTCGATGCCGTTGTACTTGAAAGTCTTCTGGCTATACATCGCATAATGGTCGGGATAGTCCCGAATGATATGACGAGCCAGGCGCATCAAGTCACGCGCAGAAGAATAGTGGTTGTCATGCGGCAAACCGGTCGCATTGGAGAAGTGCGTATTCTCCATGCCCAACTGCGCAGCATGCTGATTCATCAAGTCCGCGAACTGGGTTTCACCACCGGCCAGGTACTCGGACATCGCCACGCTGGCATCATTGCCGGAAACGATGATGATGCCATGCAACAACTCATTCACCGGCACCTGGGTACCGACTTCCACGAACATCTTCGAGCCACCGGTCCGCCAGGCCTTTTCGCTGATCGGTACCAGATCATCGGGTTTGATGTTGCCACGCTCAAGCTCACGCTCGACCAGATAGGCCGTCATCAGCTTGGTCAAACTGGCCGGAGACAGACGCTCGTCAGAGTTGTGCTCTGCAATGACACGTCCACTATCGGCATCAACCAGGATCCAGGACTTCGCCGCCAACTGTGGTGGCGACGGAATCATGACCTGGGGCTCTGGCACATCAGGCTTGGGCGCATCCGGCTGCGGATTGGTCTGTTGCGCCATGGCCCAGGGCGCAACCAGAGAACAGCACAGCAGAGCTGCCGGCAATACTCGGCGGCGAGAAAACAGCTTGGCAATCATCTTTGGGTGTCTCTCACTGACAGAAAATACGGCGACATGACATCGCCGGGTCTCGTCTTCGCGTCATGGAGCCTCAACGGTCTCCGACGACAAAGGTCTGGGGGTAACCTGCTTGGGCCAGTGCCTGGCGCAAGGGCTCTATCTGGTTTCGATCGGGCAGCGGTCCTACCTGTACCTTGTACATCCCTGCTTCGCTGGCAACACGAACATTGCGCTCAAGACGGCGTTGAAGATCCTTCTGCAAGGTTCGTGCGCCATCCTGGGAACCCAGGGCGGCGACCTGCACGAAAAGGTCCTCGCCGCCCGTAGAAGCTGCAGGCGCACTGGGTGCGGAAGCAGGAGAGTCACGCGGCGCCGCCGTCGAAGTGCCCACGGCGGAGTTTTTCGTTACCGGCGCTGCGGCCGGCGCAGCCCTGGCGACCTGCGTTCCCGAGCCGCCGGAGTGCTGAGCCAGCCATTGCTGAGGGTCAATGGCCGTCACCCGCACCCGGCCAGTACCATGATCAAGGATGTCCAGACGTGATGCAGCAGCGTACGAAAGATCTATTTCCCGGTCATCATGGAAAGGGCCGCGGTCGTTGACCCGTACAATGACCGAACGCCCGTTATCCAGGTTGGTCACCTGGGCATAAGTTGGCAACGGCAGTGTCTTGTGGGCGGCCGACATCTTGTACATGTCGTAGATTTCGCCATTGGACGTGGCGTAACCATGAAATTTATTCCCATACCAGGATGCCGTTCCTTCATGGCTGTAACCCGTCGCATCATCGAGTACATGGTAGGTCTTTCCCCATACTTCGTAGGTAGACCGATTACCCGCAGACGACCGAGCTTCTACCCTGGGTGTCGCATCCGGCACCTGACTGACATCCGGAGGTGATTCGGGATAAGCATCACCACTCATGGCATAGCGTCCACCCGCAGTCCCCGGAGCGGGGGCGCTGGCGGAAGCCTTGGGTTGGGCCGGGCCGGATGCCGCACCACTATCCCCATCACTCGCACACCCGCCAAGGGCCAGCAACAATGATAGGGTCGGCAGGGCAAAACTACGTCGATTCATGGTGCCGTCTCCTTCACTGTGGCATCCAGCCATCCGCCCTTTCCCATCTCGCCACCCTCCTGCTGTTCAAACGCAAGAGCAATGGCTTCGGACAGTTCAGTAACGGCCATGGCATAAAAATGACTGTGGTTATAACGGGTTATGACATAAAAATTATCACCGCCCAGGCGATACTTGGTACTGCCATCGGCCATTTCCAGAGCCAATGGAATGACACGCCGATCCGCGGCTATCGCTTCCTGGGGGTGAATACCCTTTGCAGCCAGCTCAGCAACACTCATGTACGGCGCCTTGGCCTGATTGAAGTCCACCGATGCTGGTGGTGTCGCCGGCCCTTCAGCTTCCCAGTAGATCGTGCCGCCTGGCTGCCAGCGATGTTCCGCAAAATAGTTGGCCACGCTGCCAATGGCATCGACCGGATCCGTCCACAGGTTGCGCTGCCCATCACCGTCGAAGTCCACGGCATAGGCCTGGTAACTGGTAGGAATGAACTGCGGGTAGCCCATCGCACCGGCATAGGAACCCTTGAGCTCGCCGGGGTCTACATGCTGCTGATAGGCAATGGTCAGAAAAGCCTCCAGTTCACCCAGGAAGAACTTGCCTCGACTCGGGTGATGGAAGGCCAAAGTCGATAGTGAATCGAGCACCCGATGCTTGCCCGTAATCTGACCGTAGCGGGTCTCGACACCGAGAATGCCGGCAATGATTTCTGGCGGAACGCCATAACGCGCCTGAGCACGCTCAAAGGCATCGCGATGCTCAGCAATGAAGGCCGCACCTTCCTGGATACGTTCTTCGCCCAGAAAGATGTCACGGTATTTATGCCACGTCAGATTGTATTCGGCCGCACCGCTCATGGCTTCGATCACTGAAGCCTGATAATGGGCCTCGCCCATGGCGTGGTTTAACCAACCTCGATCAATACCCTGTCCTGCCAGACGCTCTACCATGGCCTGAACCTTAGGCATCGCGGCGGGATCGAAATCCTGGGCCTGGGCCGCCAACGGCACCATCCACGGCAACCCTACCATCAATGTACACAGCGCTACACGAACGCCACCTTTTCCCTGGAACGGGGGCACTTTCATTCGTCCTCTCCCTGAATCAGCACCCGTTGACGCCTGCCTGCTTGCTTGAACAAGGGTTAGCGCGGCAACAAACGGCGGTGTGCGTGAACCGCCATGAGGATACCGAAACCAGCCATCAAGGTCACGCTGGACGTCCCTCCGTAACTCACCAGAGGCAGCGGAACCCCCACGACAGGCAGGATACCGCTCACCATGCCAATATTGACGAAGACATAAATGAAAAAGGTCAGGATGATTGCTCCACCCAGCAAGCGCCCGAAAGTGTCCTGCGCCGCTCCGGCAAGCCACATGCCTCGCGCAATGATCAGCAGATACAGTGTCAACACCACGAGCATGCCAATCAGGCCAAATTCTTCGCCTAGAACAGCGACAATGAAATCTGTATGACGCTCAGGCAGGAACTCCAGTTGCGACTGGGTGCCATGCAACCAGCCTTTCCCCCATATGCCGCCACTGCCGATCGCTGTGGTGGATTGAATGATGTTCCATCCGGCTCCCAGGGGGTCGCTTTCCGGGTCAAGGAAGGTCAATACCCGCTGCTTCTGATAGTCATGCATGTTCATCCACAACACGGGGAGTGCCGCTCCAGCACCAGCCACCATTACCCCGATGAACTTCCAGGACAGGCCTGCCAGGAGAATCACGAAGACTGCCGCAGCCGCCACCAGCAGGGAGGTTCCCAAGTCTGGCTGCCGGGCAATGAGCCCAACGGGGATAGTGATAAGTGCGGCACAGCCCAATAACACCTTCCAATTGGGCGGTAATTCATGACGACTGATCCATGCCGCCACCATCATCGGCATGGCAAGCTTCATCAACTCGGACGGCTGAAAGCGCACCACACCGGGAATGACTAGCCAACGCTGGGCGCCCATGCCGATATCACCAAGGATTTCGACAGCCAGCAGCATCAGGATGCCTACCAGGTAGGCAGGGAAAGCCCAGCGCATCAATGCCGACGGCGTAAACTGCGCCAGTACCAGCATCACCAGCAGTGCCACACCAAAGCGAATTGCCTGGGCAATGACCATGTGCAAGTTCTCACCACTGGCACTGTAGAGCACCACTAGTCCGCCCATCATCAACAGCAGCAACAGCCCGACCAGCCAGGGGTCAATGTGCAGGCGCTGCCAGATGGTCTTGCGCCGGGAAATACCGCCTACCGGAGGACGCACCGGGTATCCACGCAGGGAGCGCACGAAGTCCATTGGCATGTTCAGTCGTCCTCCCGGCGGGCAGCCAGGTCATCGCCTGCTGCTGCGCTGTCATCATCTACAGGGCGTCCAGAGTTGTGATCAATGATCCAGGCATCCGCCATGGCTCGAGCCAACCCTGCCGCATGAGTTGAGCCACCCCCGGCATTTTCCACGATTACTGCAATGGCAATCTGTGGGTCTTCCACCGGAGCAAAGGCCATGAAAAGCGCATGGTCGCGCAAACGCTCTCGCAATTCGGCAGCATTGTATTTTTCGTTCTGCCCCAGGGAGAACACCTGGGCGGTACCTGACTTTCCGGCCATATGGTATTGCAAGCCCGCGCCTGTGCGGCGCGCCGTTCCCTCTACCCCTGACAGCACCTTCTGCATCCCACTGAAGACACTATCCCAATAGGAATCATTGCCGATCTCGATATCCGGTGGTGTGTCGGGCAGGTTCACGGGTACGGGATTATCGCCTATCTCCTTGGCCAGACGAGGACGTACCCAATGACCACGATTAGCCAGCGTTGCAGTAGCGGCAGCCAGTTGCAACGGAGTGATCTGCAAATACCCCTGACCGATACCTACCGACAAGGTCTCTCCTGGATACCAGGCCTGATTGAAACGTGCCCGTTTCCAATCCCTTGACGGCAGCAGGCCATCTCCCTGCCCTGCCACGTCAGCAGCCACCCTGGTGCCAAAGCCAAAATCCAGCAGGTCGTCATGGATACGATCGATGCCCATTTCATGAGCCAAAGAATAGAAATAGGTGTTGTTGGACACAGCCAGAGCTCGTTCCAGATTGACTCGACCATGCCCCCAGCGCAGCCAGTTGCGATAACGGCGATCATCATTCGGCAGCTGATAGTAACCAGGGTCGAAAATCACCGTATCCGGCGTAATGACCCCTTCCCTCAGCCCACTGATGGACATGAAGGGTTTGATCGTGGAACCTGCCGGATAGCTACCGCGTGTCGCCCGATTGAACAGAGGAAGATCGATATCTTCCTGTAGATCGCGATAGGACTTGACGTCGATTCCCGTGACGAACTGATTGGTATCGAAGCCAGGCACCGAGGCCATGGCAATGATCTCGCCACTCTGAGGAGCAATGGCAACGATAGCTCCGCGACGTCCATCAAGCAGCTGATAGGCCAGTTGCTGCATATCCTTGTCGATGGTCAGAGTCAGGTCTGCCCCTGGCGTTGGATCGGTATGCCCCAGCTCACGCAGCACCCGACCACGCGCATTGGTTTCAACCTTGCGCAGGCCAGCCCGGCCATGCAACTGCTCCTCATAGAAGTACTCCACTCCGGTCTTGCCAATAAAGTGGGTACCGGCATAGTTGCCAGGATCCAGCTGCTTTAACTCTTCCGCATTGATTCGCCCCACATAGCCCAAGGCGTGCGACATGATCTCAGCATCCGGGTAATAGCGCAGCAACTGGGTCTGGACTTCAACGCCAGGCAGACGATGGCGATTTAACGCCAGCTTGGCGACCTGAATCTCGGTCAGGTCGGTCATCAATAATGCCGGTTGATAAGGGCGCTGACGCTGGCGTGAACGTTCACGAAACTCATCGACTTCCACCTCGGGCAGGTCGAGAAGATCGACAAGCAATTCAAGGGTGGCATCCAGGTCATCGACTCGCTCACGCACCAGCGTCAGGTTGAACGTTGGGCGGTTTTCCGCAAGCAGCTTGCCATTGCGATCATAGATCAGCCCCCGGGTCGGAGGGAGCGGCTCTACCCGTACACGGTTGTTTTCCGAGCGAGTGACATAAGTCTGGTGCTGGATGACCTGGAGATATACCAGGCGCCCCACCAGCGTAGCAGAGAGAAGAACCACGACAATCGCTGCCAGAGCAGCACGCAGACGGAAGGTACGCGATGCGTGTTCGGGATTTTTCAGGGTTTCACGACGCTCACGCATGCGAGAAGCAATCCTTGACAAACTCGTTCGGGAATCAACGGTGGTAGGGGTGTCCGACCATCAATGTCCAAGCTCGATACAGCTGCTCTGCGAGCACTATCCGTACCACGGGATGCGGGAGAGTCAGAGGAGATAGCGACCAGCGCTGGTGAGCCCTGGCCGACAACTCGGACGACAATCCATCCGGGCCACCTACCAGCAGCACCACATCGCGCCCCTCCATGCGCCAGGCATCGGCCTCCTGAGCCAGGCGCTCAGTCGTCCATGCCTTGCCCAGCACTTCAAGAGCGACGATGTGCTCGTCCCCCTTGAGGCGTGCTTCTATACGCTCGGCTTCCTGCGCTATTGCCCGCGCCACATCGGCATTCTTGCCACGATGACCAGGGGCAATTTCTTCAATTTCGAGGGAGAAGTCCCTGGGCAAACGCTTGCGATATTCCTCGACACCATCGCTCACCCATGCTGGCATGCGAGTACCGACCGCCAACAGGCGGATCTTCATGCCTTGACCTCTTCCCCGACTTCCTCAGTACCAACATCTGTGCTGTCCGTAGGGAGATCTGCCCACAGACGCTCCAGGTCATAGAGTTCGCGAGTCTGTGGCAACATCAGGTGCACCACCAGGTCGCCAAGGTCAACCAGTACCCAGTCGGCACCGTTTTCGCCCTCGACCCCCAATGGAGGAACACCATTCTCCTTGGCTGCTGTGATCACGCTGTTGGCCAGTGCCGAGATATGGCGACTGGAAGTACCACTGGCCACCACCATCCAATCGGTGACACTTGTCAGACGGGAAACATCGAGCATAGTGATGTCATTGGCTTTGACATCTTCAAGAGCCTCGATCACCAGTGTTTTTAGTGCGTCGATCTGCATAGTCCCTCATCAATGGGAATTACCGTAAACCGATATTGTAAACCTTTGGCTCGCAACTGGCAGCGCCTGATTCATCCTTCTCGGCAATCACATTGCAGATAAAGTCCCTTGGCCTGGATTTCCGCCTCCACTGCCTCTGCAAGCAGGTATCTGACACTTCCTCCTCGTGCCAGCCGCTCACGCACAAAAGTCGCAGAAATCGCCATGCGAGACGGTAGACACAGGCGCAGCAGTCGACCATGAGGGCGTGCCATCAGCGCCTCGACACTCTCCACTTCACGACCCGCAAGCAAGGTATGCAAGGCCGGCGGCAGAGGGCTGTCATGATCCGGCCGATCGACCACTACCAGATTGGCCAGCTCGAACAGGCGCTCTGGTTCGTGCCAGCCAGCCAGCTTGAGAAAGGCATCATGGCCCAGCGCCATGACCAGACGCGCACCGTTCCCATAGCGGCCACGCAGCACCGCCAAGGTATCAGCACTATAGGAAGGCCCTGCCCGCTCGAGTTCCAGAGGATCAGCCACGATCCCCGGCGTGTCGCCAATACCCAAGCGCAGCAAGGCCAGACGCTGCTCAGGAGACACTTGTGGCTGATCGCGCAGGGGGGGCTGGGCTGCAGGAATCATATGGACACCGTGCAACCCCAGCACCTCGCGCAGCTCGACAGCAGTGCGTAGGTGGCCTAGATGAACGGGATCGAAGGTACCGCCAAGCATCGCAATGCGTGCCGGTTCCTCCCCATCACCAACTTCAAACTTCAGTGTCACTGGCGAATCTGTCCATCGCCCAGCACAACGTACTTGCGCGTTGTGAGACCCTCAAGACCCACGGGGCCACGCACATGCAGGCGATCAGTGGAAATTCCGATCTCGGCGCCCAAGCCATATTCGAAGCCATCGGCAAAGCGTGTCGATGCATTGACCATCACTGAACTGGAATCCACTTCCGCCAGGAAACGCCGCGCCAAAGTATAGCTCTCAGTCACAATGGCATCGGTATGGCGCGAGCTGTAGCGCTCAATATGCGCCATGGCCTCTTCGATGCCATCGACGATGCGGATGGACAGTATGGGTGCCAGATACTCGGTCGCCCAATCCTCATCACTCGCTGCATTCATTTGCGGCACAATGGCACGGGCTCGTTCACAGCCACGCAACTCGACACCGTGCTCGAAATATACCTCGGCCAGGCGTGGCAACAGTTGCGCTGCAATAGGCTCATCCACCAGCAAGGTTTCCATGGCGTTACACACGCCATAACGATGCGTCTTGGCATTGATTGCAATGGCTTCAGCCTTGTCCAGGTCAGCGCTGGCATCCACATAGACATGGCAGATTCCGTCCAGGTGCTTTATCACCGGCACCCGGGCATCGGCGGATATGCGCTCGATCAGTGATTTCCCGCCACGCGGAATAATGACGTCCACGTACTCAGGCATCGCGATCAAGCGACCAACCGCAGCGCGATCCGTGGTTTTCACCATCTGTACAGCGGCGGCAGGCAACCCAACATCTGCCAGGCCTTTCGTAATACACTCACTCAATGCAATATTTGAAGCATTGGCCTCGGAACCGCCACGCAGTATGCAGGCATTACCCGACTTCAGGCACAGGCTGGCCGCATCCAGGGTGACGTTGGGGCGCGACTCGTAGATGATGCCAATGACACCCAGAGGAACACGCATCTGGCCCAGCTCAATACCACTAGGGAGTGTATGCAAGCCATCGATCTCGCCCACAGGGTCAGGCAAGGCCGCGACTTGATGCAGGCCTTCAATCATGGCATCAATGCGCGCATCATTCAGTGCCAGGCGATCAAGAAGCGCAGCATCCAGGCCTTTGTCTCGGCCACGCTCAAGGTCCTGGGCATTGGCAGCCTTGATCACCTCTCGGGCTGCAAGCAGATGTGCGGCGACGGCCAGCAAAGCCTGGTTCTTGACAGCAGTGCTGGCGCGACGAAGCTGAGTAGCCGCATCACGAGCCGACTGGCCCAGTTGTGTCATGTAGGCGTCAACATCGGCGACCTGGGTGATGGCATCATTGGCGTTGGCTTGGGCGGTCATGCCGAAAAGGATCTCCTCGGAGGGAAGCGCTAGCGACTTGTCAGTCAGCGGCTTCTCGAACTCTTGTCAATGGAAGGCACCATACTAAATCAGCATGCGCAACAAGTACAAAGTCGCCCTATTCAGGCTCAATCTTCTTATCGTTGCTGGCTTGCTCGGTTATCAGGCCGCCACCGTCGCACACCCCATAGACGCCGGACTGTTGGGTCTGGCAACCGTCTGGCTGGTCGTCAGCACCCTGTTGCTTGAATTCAGCCACAGGCGTCATGCCTACCGCCCATGGTTAATGGTGCCAAGCATTCTCCTGGCCAGCTTGCTGACCCTGAGTCCTGCACAGAACAGTGAATGGTTATGGGTCTGGCCATGCCTTCTGCTGCTCCCCCAGAACCAATGGATGCTGGTACTGAACATCTGCCTGGCAGGTTTCTCCTGGTGGTGGTTACTGGGGACATTGAGCTTGCATCATTGGCTGTTTGCCGGGGCCATATTGAGCATATTCATACTGCTTGCCGTGGCCCATTCCCTGCCTATCACTCAACGCCAACGCAGCTTCTTGCAGCGCGCACGGTTGGCTCCCGGATTGCCGCTCTGGCCACTGGCGCAACTCGAGCGTGACCTGCCCAGGGAAACCAGTCGCGCCACCCGTGATGGCGTACACACCGAACTGGTCCTGGTGCAGACCAGTCCCCTGCACCTGTGGCCCCTGGCTCACCACTTATGCAAGCTCATTCATCGCTTTGAAAACGTCTACCATCTGAACGGCCGGACGCTTGGCATGATCCTGACCAGCACCACATCGCAGCACGCCCAGCAGCGCCGTAATGACATGCTCGAAGCGCTCGACCACCCTGTCACCGTGCGCGTCGCCCAACTCTCCGGCCTCAACTCCCTGACCCAGGCCCTGGCCGCACTGGACAAGCAAGCGCCCTCAACACACGTTGTGGAGGGAGGCGCATGACCGACCATCCTCACTGGGCTCCCGAGTTACGGGCTGCAGCCGGTATCGTTGCCACATTGATGTTGGCCGGGTTATCACTCTGGCACTATCTCGTCGGCGACTATCGGCTGATTGCCCTGCCAGCAGCAGTGGCTTGCCTGCTGCTGATCTCCACTCTCAGCACGCTACGCCGACCTACCCGCACCATGGATTATCTGCTGTTGGTCTGCGGCTACCTGGTCACCTTCATGCAGTTCCCGAGCCTGGACGACTTCCACACCTTGTGGCTATGCGCCCTGATAGTATTCAACCTGATGCTCCTGCCGTTATCTCCCTTGCTGACACTGGCCCTGAACCTGGTGCTGATGCCAGTATGGATCGTCCGCCTGGAAGGCAGTTTCGCCGCATGGAATCACACCCAGCCCTACCTGACCATGGTGGCCATCGTTGCGCTATGTGGCTGGGAATTCCAACGCCAGCGGGCTTTGGCCCGGGCAACCGATCCAAACGACCCCGACTGCGATGCAGTCAATCGCCATACGCTGCACGAGCGCCTGGAGGGAGAGGTCGACAGAGCACGGCACCTGGAACAAGGCCTCGTCGTATTGATTCTGCACCTTCCTCAACTGGACATTACCAGCGAGCAATTCGGCCCCAGGGCTCAGCTGTCACAACTCGACCTACTATGCCGGGCCGTGCGTTCTCGTTGCCGCGACCATGATATTCTCGGTCGTCAGAATCACGCCGATTTCTGGCTGGTCCTGCCCAACACGTCAGAAAGTGGCGCGCTTCTGGTACTCAAACGCCTGGAGCAGATGCTGGATAACATCCGGCTTACCGATACTATCCCCGTGACCTTATGCTCATGTCTGTGTACCCTGCGCCCGAGCGAAACTTGGCCTGACTTCGAGCAGCGCCTGGAAAAGAGCACCTTCGACCTGAACATCTCCTGTCACAGCGGAACGCAAGCGCTCACGCCATCTTCTTGACATCGAGAGGCTGGCATGGGCCCACCAAGGAATCATGCAAGTGGATCTAGGGAACTGGCTGTACCAGATGATGCCATCTCCAGGCGTACTTCTGGCATTGATCATCGCAATCTCTCTGGTGGAGTCACTGGCACTGATTGGCCTGCTGGTCCCTGGCGTGGTCCTGATCACGGCAGCTGCGTCCCTGGCCGGGCACTATGAGATCTCACTGGCCTGGGTGATAACCTGTGCTTTCTTCGGCGCCATCATCGGCGACGGCGCCAGCTATACACTCGGTTATCGCTACCGCGATCAGGTCACTTCCATGTGGCCCTTGTCGAAACATCCTGAATGGCTGGAACGAGGCAAACGCTTCTTCGATCATCATGGCCCGCTTTCGGTACTCCTGGGCCGTTTCGTCGGCCCCGTGCGCCCCATCGTGCCGTTGATAGCCGGCATCATGCACATGCCACCAGCCACTTTCACCTGGGCAAATGTAGGGTCGGCAATGCTATGGGCGCCGGCTTACGTGCTGCCAGGTTACTTTCTCGGCAATACCTGGGACCAGTGGCAGGCACTTCCTGCGGCCCTGGATCCCTGGCTCATTGGCCTGGGCATTACCGTCGTGGTGCTTGCCCTGCTGTTTTCTCTGGTGCGGCATCATGCCAGCCCGGAGGGGCTGCTCTATCGCGGCCTGGCCTGGCTAACCGCCCGCCTGCCAGGTGGTAACAAGCTATGGCGCATTCTGGCCCCCCATCATGAGGACGAGCCTCCCCTTGCCAGTTGGCTGCTGTTACTCGGCTCCCTGGCCGGGTTGTCTGCCTGGACCCTGATGGTGCTGGATGCTGATGGTCCCATGCCCATGGACGCGCGACTGAATGCCATCGTCAGCGGACTTGATCTGCCATTACTACCGACATTTTCGGAAGTCATGGCCAAGGCCGGTGACATGCTCGGCATCATTGTCATCACATTGCCCTGGCTCGCCTGGTTGCTTGTGAAACGCCATTGGGCAGCTCTGGGCCACATTCTATCTGCCCTACTGGGCGTTGCCGCCCTCAATACACTGGGCAAGGAACTGATCGGTAGAGCAAGACCCGATACGCCAGACTATCTGGCCAATTCCTTCTCTTATCCCAGTGCCCACACCTCCACCAGCGTGGTGGTCTTTGGCCTGGCAGCCACTTTCATCGCCCAAGCCCTGCCGCGACACCAGCGCTATTGGCCATATTGGGCAGCCATTCTGATCGTGGTACCCATGGCTCTGTCGCGCATTACCCTGGGAGTGCATTGGTTGAGTGACCTGGTCGGCGGCAGCTTGCTTGGCCTGGTGGTATGCGCCATGACTCAGTTGGCGTGGTCACGCCAGGAACGCGAGCCTCTCTCGCCCTGCCCCCTGCCTGCCCTGCTGCTTGCTTCACTGCTGCTGGTCTGTGCAAGAGTGTTGTGGCTACCCCCAGTCTGAAGACCATTCGAGGAGAAGATCGCATTCGCGTTGTTTGCCTTCTCCTTCAGCCAAACGCCAGCCATAACCCCACGCCTAACATCAACGTGCCAGCGACACGATTAAGCAAGCGCACGTTACCGCCCTTGGCCAGCAGATGGCGCAGGCTCTTGCCACCACTGGCATATAACATCAAGGCACCGAACTCGATGGCCAGGATCATCACGATCAACACCAGCAACTGCCCTATAAATGGGCGTGAGGCATCAAGAAAGGGAGGCAGAAGCGCCACAAAAAAAGCCCACCCCTTGGGATTGGCAACCGCCGTGACAAACCCCTGCATGGCCAACTCCTTGCGGGCTGTCGGGGCCACGCCAGAGAGATCATCAGGAATGGCCATACGGCCTCTTGAACGCCACATTTGTATGCCCAGGTAGAACAGATAGGCACCACCAACCCACTTGAATACAGCAAACAAGGCCGGCAACTTGAGCATTAACGCTGCCACGCCAGCCCCGGCAGCAAAAGCCACCAGGCCAACGCCCAGCAGCTCACCAACCATCATCCACAGCGCACGCTTCACTCCCTGGGTCATGCCCAGCACCATCGCCAGGGTCATGCACATTCCCGGTGTCAGCGAAACGAACAGAAAGGTAGGAACGAAGACAGACAGTACCGCCAAAGAAGGCATCAGGTTTCCTTACCACAGCACATGGAATGAAGTTACAACGGAATATCGCCCGGATCATGAAGCTTGCCTGTCCGAGCCATCATGCCTGCCCCGTCAATCATCCCCCCAACGAGGCACCAATTGCTGCTCGATACCCAACTGATTGAGGATGCGAGCCACAATGAAGTCGACCATATCTTCAACGCACTTCGGTTGATGATAGAAGCCCGGTGCCGCAGGCAGGATCACGACTCCCATACGCGTCAGGCTCAACATATGTTCGAGATGAATCGCGGACAGAGGCGTTTCACGTGGCACCAGTACCAGCTTGCGACGCTCCTTGAGTGCCACATCGGCCGCCCGCTCTATCAGATTATTGCTTGCCCCCGTCGCCACAGCCGACAGAGTGCCAGTCGAGCACGGGCAGATGACCATGGCCGCAGCAGCCCCGGACCCCGAAGCGACGGGAGCCATCCAGTCCTCACGAGCAAAGCAGCGCAGCTGTCCTGGCGCCGCCCCATAACGCTCTCCCAGCACCTCAGCCAGACGCTCCGGCCTGGCAGGCAAAGCCTCATCGGTTTCCGTGGCAATGACCATATGGGCCGCCTTGGATACCATCACCCAGACTTCATGCCTTGCCGCCACCAGCATTTCTATCAGGCGCAGCCCATACTGCGCCCCGGAGGCACCAGTCAGAGCCACGCTGACGGGAGCATTGAAGCCCGCCGTCATTGACGGCTTGGGCGAGACGTCAGTCATGGGCAGCCTCCAATGCCTGCAATAGACGTTCGTGAATGCCCTCAAAGCCTCCATTGGACATCACCACGATACGATCATAGGGTCGGGCCTCTGCCACCACATCAGCGACCAACGCATCAATGTCACCCAGGCAGGCCGCCGGCACCGGCGACTCGGCAATCACCCCATCAAGTGACCAGTCCAGTCCCTCGGGTTGATACCACCATACTGCATCGGCACTCGCCACGCTGCCTGCAAGGCGTGAACTGAGCGTCCCCAAGCGCATGGTATTGGAGCGCGGCTCGATCACGGCCAGAAGCCGGCCTCGCTGAGTCGCTGCTCGCAAACCTTCCAGGGTTGCCTGAATGGCAGTGGGGTGATGAGCAAAATCATCGATGACCTGAATACCTGCCACTTCGCCACGCACTTCCTGGCGCCGGCGCGGAGTCTCGAAGCGTGACAAGGCCGCCGCGCTGCGCGCCAGATCAACCTTGAAATACGCCGCTGCCGCCAATGCCGCCAGCGCATTGCGAGCGTTGTAAGCACCTGTCAGTGACCAGTCCACCACGGCATCTTCCTCGCTACCATCTTGCTGACGATGGATGACCCGAAAACGACTGGCATCCTCGCGCTCCAGCTCGATTCTCCATGAGGAACCAGGCTGAGTGCCAAAACGCTCAATGGGTGTCCATGCTCCCTGGGCCAGCACACGGTCCAATGCCGGCTCACCATCCGCAACCAGCAGGCATCCTTTGCTCGGCACGGTACGCACCAGATGATGAAACTGGCGTTCGATGGCAGCCAGATCCGGGAAAATGTCAGCATGATCGAATTCCAGGTTGCCCAGTACCGCCACCGTTGGCCGGTAATGAACGAACTTGGAGCGCTTGTCGAAGAAAGCCGTGTCGTACTCGTCGGCCTCCACCACGAACGGCCCTTCGGGATCGCCAAGACGGGCTGAAACACCGAAGTTACGTGGCACACCGCCAATCAGAAAACCTGGGTTCAGGCCTGCACTTTCCAGGATCCAAGCGGTGAGGCTGGCTGTCGTGGTCTTGCCATGGGTCCCAGCAATGGCAATGACTGGCCGGCCGGGCAACACATACTCAGAAAGCCACTGCGCGCCGGAGACATAGGCCATCCCTTCATCGAGCACTGCCTCCACCTCGGCATTGCCCCTCGACAGCGCATTGCCAATGATCACCAGATCAGGCCGCGGAACCAGGTTATCGGCACAATAGCCTGACATCAGAGCAATGCCGGCCTCTTCCAACTGAGTACTCATGGGAGGATAGACATTGGCATCCGAACCACTGACCTGATGACCCAATTCCCGCGCCAGCAAGGCCAGGCTGCCCATGAAGGTTCCACAGATTCCGACAATATGAAGATGCATGGGGGGCGCCTCCGAGCGCACATGACCAACCCGAATCCGGCAGACTACCATGCCGCTCAGAAGGCCTCCAGCAGCGCCGGAGCAAGGACAATCCGTGCTATCCCGGATGCACCTGGGGAACCAATGGGCTAGAATCGCGCCTTACACAATTACGCTGGCGCCATAGATACCAGGGAAGCAATGAATCGATAGGCGAACGGGATAAAGCGGCAGAGAGAGGTGCTGCCGCTAACCATGTGGGAAGTTTTGGCGCGGAAGGTCACGCGTGAAAATGCACCACACCTGACGGGAGCGCAGACGCACGGAGCGTGTCTGGGTTCCCGCAGCCCCTCGTGCATAGCCCGTCATACACTGCTTCCTGGCGCCGAAGTCATCCCCTCAGGAGTCCCAGCCCCATGGCTCAGCACAACGCCTTCTACGCCCAGTCCGGTGGTGTCACTGCCGTGATCAATGCCAGTGCCTGTGGCGTCATTGAAGCCTGTCGCCGTAACAGTGACCGCATTGGCAAGGTATACGCCGGCCATAACGGTATCATCGGCGCTCTCACCGAAGACCTGATCGACGTCAACCAGGAGAGCGACGAAACCATCGCGGCCCTGCGCCACACGCCAGGCGGTGCCTTTGGCTCCTGCCGTTACAAGCTCAAGGACATCGACAGCCATCGTGCCCAGTACGAACGCCTGATCGAAGTCTTCAAGGCCCATGACATCCGCTACTTCTTCTATAACGGTGGTGGAGACAGTGCAGACACATGTCTCAAGGTGTCTCAGCTGTCTGAGAAGATGGGATATCCGCTGACCGCCATCCATGTGCCGAAGACGGTCGATAACGACCTGCCGATCACCGACAACTGCCCTGGCTTTGGCAGCGTGGCCAAGTACATTGCCACCTCCACCCTCGAAGCGTCTCTGGACATCGCCTCCATGTGCGCTACGTCCACCAAGGTATTCGTGCTCGAGGTCATGGGGCGCCATGCCGGCTGGATTGCAGCCGCCGGTGGCCTGGCTGGCCAAGGTGAAGGCGAGCCTCCGCATCTGATCATCTTCCCTGAGGTTCCCTTCGATCGTCGCAAGGTCATGGAGCGGGTCGAGTACGCCGTGAAACACTATGGCTACTGCGTGATCGTGGTCTCCGAAGGTGCCCGCTATGAAGACGGGACCTTCCTTGCCGACTCCGGCAACACCGATGCGTTCGGCCACCGTCAGTTGGGTGGGGTTGCTCCGACCTTGGCGGGCATGGTCAAGCAGGACCTCGGCTACAAGTATCATTGGGCCGTAGCCGACTATCTACAGCGTGCGGCTCGTCACCTCGGCGCCAAGACCGATGTGGAGCAGGCCTATGCCGTGGGCGAAAAAGCCGTAGAACTGGCACTGACTGGCCAGAACTCCATGATGCCAGCCATCAAGCGCATCAGTGATGCTCCCTATCAGTGGCAGATCGAAGCGGCTCCCCTGGCAGAAGTTGCCAACCGCGAGAAATTCATGCCGCCGGAATTCATCAGTGCAGATGGCTTCGGCATTTCCGATGCCTGCCGCTCCTATCTGTCTCCGCTGATTCAAGGCGAGGATTTCCCTCCCTTTGAAAATGGCCTGCCCAAGGTCGCCAAGCTCAAGCTTGCCCGCGTTGAAAAACGCCTTCCGGAATTCTCTCTGTAAGCCACTAGTGCAGCAGAGACATTCCTGACAGTCCCTCACCCCGCCGACGGCGGGGTGAGGCTATCATGTCGGACGTGTCACCAGCATCACACCTCCCAGCAGAATGACACCACCGATCAGGAAGCTTGTCGTCAGCGGCTCCTCAAGCAACATAGCGCCGAACATCACCCCGAAGATCGGTGCCAGAAACGACAGCACACCCAACTGTGATGCCAGATAGCGGCGTAGCAAGGCAAACCATAGCAGCAATACACCAAAGGAAATCACAAAGGTCTGGAAAGCCAGACTGGTCACTGCTGACGTCGTGACAGCCATGTTTCCAAGATCCCCCCGCAGTGCCGCAACAGGTAGCAGCAGCATTGCTGCCGTGACCAGTTGATAGAACAGCGTCTGTAATGGCGGCGCTTCAGACAAGGACGAGCGGCGCAAGACCAGCGTGGTCATCGCCCAGGAAGCACCGGCCAGCAGGCCCAGCATATCCCCTAGTAACGTGGCGCCATTGACGGACACGCCCCCTATCGGCGCCATTGCCACCACCAGCCCACCGAATGCGATCATCATTCCTAGCCACTGGCGCTTTACCAGTTGCTCACCTGGTACGAGAAAATGCAGCCCCAGGGCGGCAAAGATGGGCGCCGTATAGAGAAAGACAGACATATGCGACGCCAGTGTGTAATTCAGCCCTACTGCCACGAACACGAATTCAAAGGTAAACCCCAACCCGACCAGCAGCCCCGGCCCCAGCCCTGCTCGCAGTTCGGCAAAGCGGATACCACGCCAAACCATCAACCCTCCAACCAGCAGCGCTGCCAGCAACGAGCGAATGGCAATCTGCGTCAGTGGCGGCACTTCCGCGGCAATCGCCTTGATAGCAACCTGTTGCAGACCAAGGGCCAGACAGAAAGCCAGCATGGCCACGCCAGCCATCATGTCCACAGGACGGCGAGAGTGATGAAGTGCCGATACCTGAACGCCGCCGACAGCAACACATCGTGATTCCGCCATTTTCCTTCCCCCTTGGTGATAGGCGTTTCGATCAGAGATAACCGGGCAGAGACAGCCGAACCGGGATAGCTGAGCTGGGTTAGTCGAGCAGAGATATCAAGTAGCGCTAGTTCAACATTTGCCCGTCTCGTGTCCAAACGATTAATGTGGGCACTTAGGCTCAGGAAAACTCAACCCATGAAGATAGAGCGACTACCACTCAATGCTCTCAGGGCATTTGCGGAGGCGACTCGAGAGGGCAGCTTCAAGGCAGCAGCCACTCGACTCAACGTCACACCTGGTGCGGTGAGCCGGCAAGTCAAGCAGCTTGAGGAATACCTGGACACGGTGCTGTTCGAGCGTCAGCCCAATGGCGTCCGCCCTACGGCAAAGGGACAACTGCTGGCTCAGGATATTGATGCCGGCCTGCAACGTATCGCCGATGCAGTCGCAGCGCTCCATACACAATCCCAGGCCGCTTTTTCCCTGCTGATCAGTGCACCACCGTCCTTCTCCCAATTGTGGCTACTGCCACGCCTGGAAGATTTTGAAACCCGCGGGGAACAGGTGACCATTTCGGTGGATGCAAGCCAGTCATTCAGCGAGCCGTCGTGGCATGAGGAAGGAGCGCGCCTGGCACTACGCTACGGCCGAGCTCCTTGGAGTGGTGTGAAAGGCGTTCAACTGTTCGAAGACGTTCTGATACCAGTCTGCTCCCCTCACCTTCTCGAGCGCAGCCCTATCCGTCAGCCTTCCGACCTGCTCGACCATACATTATTCGAAGTCAGCTGGCGCACTCAGCAACGTGGAGGCTTCCCGGGCTGGCGCGACTGGTTTGCAGCCGCCGGCCTGACAGACACTTCTCTCTCCGGGCTGCGCCATTACTCCTTGTACGGGCTTGCTCTGGATCAGACCATCGCGGCACGCGGCGTCATGCTGGCCAGCTATCCGCTGGTTGCCGACCGTCTCGAAAGCGGTGTCCTCGCATGCCCCTTTGGCGATGCCCATGCGCTTGCCTCACCGTTCACCTATGAACTCGTCATGCCCCGCCATGGCACGCCCCCAACTGGCGTCAACAGCTTCATCGACTGGCTGCTGGCAACCGCCACGTATTTCCGGCAGCACAATTGGCTACCCCATCACCCAGCGTCGCTCTAGCGTAGCCACCAGGAAAGCACCAACAGCAGCATCAGCAAAGCTGCAATACACTGCCAGAGCTTGGTCGGCTCTTTCCCCTCCCTTGGAATCGAGGGGTCTTCACGAGTGTGCCTGACAGGCTTGAGATGATAGAGAAATTCCGACAAGCGACGGAAACGCAACGGCCGCTGAGGGTCCAGCGCCCGACGTAGAGCCTCATCGAGTTCACTACTGACTTCTGGATTCAGGCTACGGGCACTGCGGTAGCTGAGCTGTTCAAGATCGGTATGGCTACGGAGACGGCTGGTCGGTACTGCATAGGGCAAATCTCCCGTCAGCAACCAATAGATGGTGGAAGCCAGCGCATATTGATCACTACGCCTTCCTACCTCGTCATCCAGCGCGTATTCGGGAGCACTATGTTCATTCAGCCCGACTTGCTGAACTAGGCGACGAGAGCGGCGATGGCCATCCACATCACGTAAATGGCATGCACTGAAGTCTGCCAGGATGACCTGTCCATGAGGGTCAACCAGTACATTGTCCGGATGCACCTGCTGGTGAATCAGGTCTCTGCGATGCAATGCCTGCAGCGCCTTGCCAAGCTGCGATGCCAGATCTAGACGTTGCGCCAGGCTGGACAAGGGATGAAGGCGCACCCACTCCGTCAGAGTCACGCCTTCGACATGACGCATCAGATAATAGAGATAACGGCGCGGACGCGAAGGTTCTACGACCCGGACAACGAAAGGCGAATGCACTCTTTCCACCACCCACTGTTGCAGCAGAAAATGCTCCAGGTAAGCGTTGCGATTGGATAGTTCGGGACTGGGCGCCTTGAGCACCGATGTCCGGCCACTCTTGATATCGTGCACTCGATAGACACGGGAATGCGCCGTACGCGAGAGCACTTCATCTACTTCAAAGCCATCAAGACGATCCCCCTTGTTGAGCTCCGGGGGAATAGGCAGGTCTCCATAGACGCGACTGGGGCGATCGGGAGTAGCATCCGGCAGCTCATCGACCCGCACCAGTTGGAAACAGAAGGAGTCACTGCCATAACCCCGCTCACCGGCCCGCTCTTTGGCAGCCTGGGCGAGGCGCTCGCATGCCGCATCCAGGTCACTGGCATCCTGGCGAATCAGACCAACATAATCTGAAGGCATCAAGGTGCCGCGCACGCTCTGGGTCGTGAACAGGAAAATATCTCCCTGCTTCAGTGGTATCTCCGCATAGTCGACATCGACCCTGGCATCCATGCCCAGTGCCCGAGCCGGGTAGCGGTACCCGCCAAGGTCAGTGACATGATCCCGTGTCAGTTGCTCGAACTCCGCCCCACGCAGGCGGAACACCAACGTATCACCAACATGAAACAGGTGGGCATCTCGACCAAGGAAGATCAGCGTCGACAGCGAAGACACATAGCTACCGTCCTGAACCTGACGGGTTTGTCCATGGCACCACGCGTTGAGAGAGTGCAACACTCGGTGAACAGAGGTCTTTATCTCCCAGTGTTCAGGGGTGGAGTAATAATCCGCCAGAAAGCCACGCACACTGAGATCACTGGCCTGCTTGGCCAGAACGTTACGGGATGCCGAATCGCTGACCAGCGCCGCAGCCCCTTTGGACTGCATCTGGCGTTCATCGGGCACACTTACCGACATGGAGCTGCGATGATGGCGCCGGTCCGGCGCAACAAAAGCTTGCCCATAACTCAGTGATAAACGCGGGGTGGCCAAGAAACCCTCCTGATCATCGACTTCAGGCCCCAGGAGCTGGGGATCGCCTCGCCCCTGGCATGTATAAGGTTGCCATCATACACGCCAGGAATGGTAATCGGTGCTCGGGATTCGTATAATTCGCCCGCTTTTTTACTGTTCCGAACATCCGCCAAGGAACCGCTGAATAAAGCAGACATGCGTGGCGGCACGCGAGCATTTACCCAGCGGTTCTCAGGAGACACGCGACAAGTCGACGAGCATATTCAAGCACAAGGCGCCCGGAGCACAGGAGTCCGAGCATATGGTCATATGTGAGAACAACGAGCACCGCGCACCAATTCGCCAGGAGCGAATTGGAACACCCTTCGGGTGGCCCGAAGGGTAGTCGCCATGGATGGCGACTATAGCCTTGTGACTGGATCGCGCAGACACTTATGCCGTGTTTCCCTCTAACCAAGGAAGCGACGATGAACTTCGACAACATCCCTGCCGGCAAGGAACTCCCCAACGACATCTATGTCGCTATCGAGATTCCCGCCAACCACGCGCCGATCAAGTACGAGATCGACAAGGACATGGGCGCCCTGCTGGTCGACCGCTTCATGGCCACCCCGATGTTCTATCCAGCCAACTACGGTTTCATCCCTCACACCCTGGCTGACGATGGTGATCCTCTCGACGCCTTGGTCGTGACCCCCTACCCGGTCGCTCCAGGCAGCATCATCCGCGCACGTCCGGTAGGCGTACTGAACATGTCGGACGAAGCCGGCGAAGACGCCAAGCTGGTATGCGTACCGCATCCCAAGCTGTCCACTCTGTACGACGATATTCAAGACGTTAACGACCTGCCTGAGCTGCTGTTGCAGCAGATTGCTCACTTCTTCGAGAACTACAAGGACCTCGAGAAAGGCAAGTGGGTCAAGGTGGAGTCCTGGGAAGGTGCTGATGCCGCCCGCGCTGCCATCGAAAAATCCGCGGCTGCCTACAAGGGCTGATCCAGGCTACGGCACTGTCGTCAAAGTGCCCGCCTCCCTTCAGCCAGAAGAAAATAAGCCGCTCATTCGAGCGGCTTATTTTCATTGCAACAGGTTCAGACCTACTCCTCCATAGAGGAGTCTTCACCCTGCTCGGATGTGCCGGACTGCGGCTGAGGCTCAGTCTGGGGAACAGCCTCTCCAGTCTCGGGTTTGTCCGCTCTGCCTTTCTCGGAATCAGCATCCTGCTCTGGCTCGGCACCCACTGCCTTGTCCTGCCCGGAATCAGCATCCTGTTCTGGCTCGGCACCCGCTGCCTTGTCCTGTTCAGAATCGGTATCCTGATCCTGACCAGCATTTGTCGCCTTGTCCTGCTTGGAGCCCTGATCCTGCTTCTGCTCAGTGACCACCTCATCGATGAACGAGCGAGTCGTCTTCTGTCCGGCTGGTTTGCCTTGGTGAGTCTCTTCAGGCAGCTCTGACATGTCGTCAATCAACATTTCCAGAGTTATACCCGCTCGACTCAGCTGATGCGCCATGGTCAAAGGGTAATTGGCAAAGATGCCAAAGCCTGAACCTCGCAACACGACAGGACTCCAGAGTTGTCGCTGGGTCCGCTCAAGCTCGGCCAACAGACGCTGCCAATTATTGTCGAGACCGGCAGCGGCAATGACTCCCTGTTCATCACGGTACACCGCTTCAAGCAACAGGGTCAGGGCCCAGGCTTGACCACGGGCCTGGTGAAAATCATTGTCCACGTGATACCAGGGCACATCAGCATCCTGGGGCACATCACCCGCCACCGATATCCCCATTTCCTTCAGGCTATCGATATCCTCCACTGAGGCTGACAAGCGCAAGGTGATACGCTGCAGTTCATCACGCACACTTTCCAGCCAGGGCTTAAGCCCTGCACTATCGAAAGAGGATCCTCCTTGAGCGGAGAACTGAGTCAGGTAGGTATCAAGTTGAGTGCTGGCATCTGCCAGACGTTTTCCCGTCGAAGTCCCAAACCACTGACTATCGTCTCCTTGCAGCAACTCATTCACTTGCGCCACGGATTCCCCTGCCTGCGCATCCAGCCTGGGTAGCGCCGCACTCAACAGACGCGCCTGGCTCAGCACCCCGGCTTCCCAGGATGGCATATTGTCCATCAGCAGCCCCGGCGGGAGGATGTCGTCGCGCAAGTAGCCGCCCGGCTTGTCCAACAACGTATCCACCACCTCGGCCAGAGTGGCCACTGTCATGGCCCCCTTCGCATCAGCCGAAGCTGCCTCTCTACGCTCGAGCGTTGCGGCATTCACATCAAACCGTGATGGTGCCAGGCTCCACCAGACCGCCAGGCCGGCCATCACCACAATGACCAGGATGGCCAGGACCGCCAAGGGCTTCCATATCCATCCATACTGGGGCGTTTCAAGTTGCTCTCGACGGCGCTCGTCACGCAATCGGCGGCTTATCATAGGTGGCGCTCCTTTGGAGATGCAGTAGGATGATGTTGTACACAAGATCGGCCCATACCCCTTGGCGGCTTGCACAAGGCTGACAAGATGTTCGGGACCTTCCCTTGCATCTGATCATAACGTGTCTCATACGGGAACCCTGCACATCACCAGGATGTCTGATTGCGGGGCATAGGCTTGTTCGAATGAGTCATTCAGAAAAAGCACAACAAATCGATAAACATGACTCAAACGCAATGTCGATAGCACAGACATCCAAGCATGTGCTTCCCTAATGCCACAGCTGATTGCAACTGTTTCTACTAAGGATACATCGTGCCGTTTGTCATACGTCTGTTTGCCCTGTGCTCCTTGATACTCCTGCCCTTTACGGCCCAGGCACAGTTCTTTTCTTCCTCATCGAACTCCTCCGAATTCCTGCCGGTGGATCAGGCCTTCTTCCCTAATGCCTGGCATGATGGAGAACATCTTTACATCGGCTTCGAGAATGCTGATGGCTACTATCTCTACCGTCATCGCTTCTCCGTCACAGCCCCTGATGCACCGGACCTGCTGGGAGAGCCTCAACTCCCCCCCGGGGAGGCCAAGACAGACGAATTCTTCGGAGATGTCTTCGTCTTCTACGACAAGATGGTCTTTGCCGTACCTTTTACTACGCCTCAGCAAGGCCCAGTGAATATCGACCTGACGTTTCAGGGCTGTGCCGATGCAGGCTTGTGCTACCCACCGGAAACCGTGCACCTGGAAGCCCCGCAAGCGTCAGCGCCCTCTCAATTTGCGGCAGATGCCGAAGCCCTGATGGCTGGCAATGCTAACGACACCGTGAGCAGTGCCAAGGACAAGGACGCCCAGGGGGGCACACAGGCCAGCAACGACACCACTCCCAGCAGTGATTCCGCAACCGCCAACAACCCTGGAGCCAACAGCACTACAACCAACAGCACTACGGCCAATAGCATGAATGCTACTGAGATTGCCGTACCGCTCAGCGAAGACAGCCATTTCAGCACACTGATGCGTGATACCAGCGTACCGTTGATGCTCGGCCTGTTCTTCCTCGCTGGCCTGGGACTGACGTTCACGCCCTGCGTACTGCCGATGCTGCCTATCCTGTCTTCAATCATCGTGGGACAGAACCCTACTCGTGGCCGCGCTCTAGCCCTGTCGGGCAGCTATGTGGCCGGCATGGCGCTGACCTATGCCCTGGTCGGTGTCCTCATGGGATTGTTTGGCGCCGGGCTCAACCTCCAGGCCCGACTGCAGTCAGCACCGGTGCTGATTCTTTTTGCCATCCTGTTCACCTTCTTCGCACTTGCCATGTTCGGAGTATTCAATCTGAGCCTGTCATCACGCTTGGGCAGCCGCATCGATGCCTGGCAGACCAGGGCCCAGCAGAGTGGCCCCGTAGGCCTGGCGGTGGCTGGAGCCTTGTCTGTACTGGTCGTTTCCCCTTGCGTTTCGGCACCTCTGGCCGGTGCTCTGGTGTTCATTTCCACTACGGGAGATGCATTGATCGGTGGCGCCGCCTTGCTGGCCCTGGCCCTGGGCATGGGCGTGCCCCTACTGCTGGTCGGTGGCTTCGGCACGACCCTGCTTCCCCGTTCAGGTGCCTGGATGAATGGCGTCAAGACAGCCTTTGGCATTCTTCTCCTCGGGGTCGCGATCTGGCTGATCGAGCGCCTGCTACCCAGCCAAGTCGCCCTGCTTCTGTGGGCAGGACTGGCCATCGGCACAGCCCTGACCCTGGGCGCCTTGAACCTGTCCGCATCCGCTGGCTGGCCACGTGTGCGCCAGGGAGCAGGCATCATGCTACTGGTATGGGGTATCGCACTGGTCATCGGAGCCGCACGCGGGGCCAGCGACCCGCTGCGACCACTGGCCATGACATCAGCTATCGCTGGAGCGACGCAGGCAAGCACGCCAGTTGCCCCTGTCACCGTTGTCCACAGCCTGGACGAATTACATGCAGCACTGGCCAAGGACTCATCCCCAGCCTTCGTCAATGTCACCGCCGAATGGTGCATTTCGTGCAAGGTGATGGAACGGGACGTCTTTCCCTCGCCGGACGTACAGCAGGCCCTGGTCAACTATCGCTGGATCGAGGCCGATGTCACCAGCAGTAACGCCACCAGTCGGGAACTGCTGCAGGAACTCCGTCTGTTCGGTCCTCCCAGCCTGCTATTCTTCGACGGAAGCGACGAGATCAGCGCCGCCCGCATCCAAGGCGAAGTCACCGCAGATCAGTTGACACGTCATGTCAATCAGGTCAGCCAATGGCTAGCGGAAAACTCCCAGGAATAACGGAAAAGGCGTTAGCCGAATAGGTGCGAAACAGACTCCCACGAACAGCGTTCGTCATGCGCTGGACAACCTTTGGGAATTTCGGCAAACTTTCGCACTACTCCGAATTCTTACACGATAGAGACGGCAAGAGCCGATATCTTGCACCGATCTATATAAACTTCGTCCGGGTTTACAGCGCCCGGCCTTCTCTGCTTAAAGGGTCGAGACAACATCATGGATATTCGTAAGGTCAAGAAGCTGATTGAGCTGCTGGAAGAGTCCAACATCAGCGAAATCGAAATCCAGGAAGGTGAAGAGTCGGTCCGCATCAGCCGCCATCCCCAGGGTGGCTCCTGGCAACCGGCTGCCGTTGCTCAGCCTTGGCCTACGGCGCCTGTTGCCGCTCCCGCACCGACGGCAGCACCGACAGAAGCAGCCCCCGCTGCAGCCGCCGCTCCTGCCTTCCAGGGCCAGGAAATCCTGTCACCCATGGTGGGAACCTTCTATCGCTCTCCCGCTCCGGGTGCCAAGCCCTTCGTTGAAGTGGGCAGCACGGTACGCAAGGGCGAGACCGTGTGCATCGTTGAGGCCATGAAGATGATGAACCAGATCGAAGCCGACCGTGATGGCGTCGTCGAGGCGATTCTGGTCGAGGATGGTGAGCCGGTCGAATTCGACCAGCCGCTGCTCGTCATCGCCTGAGCCTTGTGCCGGGTATTGCCCGGCACTCTCAGCGTTTATCCATCCAATCGGCGGATATCACCATGTTGGACAAAGTTCTTATCGCCAACCGCGGCGAGATTGCCCTGCGAATTCTGCGTGCCTGCAAGGAGCTCGGCATCAAGACCGTTGCAGTGCACTCCAAGGCCGACCGTGAACTGATGCATGTACGCCTGGCCGACGAAGCCGTATGCATTGGCCCGGCAGCTTCAGCCCAGTCGTACCTCAACATTCCGGCCCTGATCAGCGCTGCTGAAGTCACCGACTCCAGCGCCATTCATCCCGGCTACGGATTCCTTGCCGAGAATGCTGACTTCGCCGAACAGGTCGAGCGTTCCGGCTTCACCTTCATTGGACCGCGCGCCGACACCATTCGCCTGATGGGCGACAAGGTCAGTGCCATCAAGGCCATGAAAGAGGCTGGCGTCCCTACAGTGCCGGGGTCCGATGGTCCGCTGTCCGATGACGAAGGCGAACTGCTGGCCACCGCCGAGCGCATTGGCTATCCGGTCATCATCAAGGCTGCTGCCGGTGGTGGTGGACGCGGCATGCGCGTGGTCCATACCGAGGGCCACCTGATCTCCGCCGTCAATGTGACGCGTACCGAAGCCCATTCAGCCTTCGGTGATGGCACGGTCTACATGGAAAAGTTCCTGGAAAAGCCGCGCCACGTGGAAGTCCAGGTACTGGCCGATGGTCAGGGTAATGCGATCCACCTGTACGACCGCGATTGCTCCCTGCAACGCCGCCACCAGAAAGTGCTGGAAGAGGCTCCCGCTCCTGGGCTGGATCCGAAGGCCCGGGCAGAAGTTCTGGAAGCCTGCCGCCAGGCCTGCATCGAGATCGGCTATCGCGGCGCAGGTACCTTCGAATTCCTCTACGAAGATGGGCGTTTCTTCTTCATCGAGATGAACACCCGCGTCCAGGTGGAACACCCTGTCACTGAAATGGTGACCGGTGTCGATATCGTGCGCGAACAGCTGCGTATCGCTGCAGGCCTGCCCCTGTCCATTTCGCAGGACCAGGTTGAAGTCAGCGGACATGCCTTCGAGTGCCGTATCAATGCCGAGGACCCACGCACCTTCATGCCTTCTCCTGGCAAGGTCACCCTCTACCACCCGCCAGGCGGACTGGGCGTGCGCATGGACTCCCATGTCTATACTGGCTATAACGTGCCCCCCCACTATGATTCCCTGATCGGCAAGCTGATCACTTGGGGTGTGGATCGAGAGACAGCGCTGACACGTATGCGCAATGCCCTCGATGAACTGCTGGTGGAAGGCATCAAGACCAATACTGACCTGCACAAGGATCTGGTCCGCGATGGCTATTTCCAGCAAGGTGGGGTCAATATCCACTATCTGGAAAAGAAACTGGGACTCTGACCCAGCGCCTGGTTTCGAGGGGCGGCTCGCAGCCGCCCCTTTTGATTTCTCGAGTACCGTGGCAACGACAATAGCGCAAGACTTTCAGGAGCCTTCCATCCATGCCCTGGTTACAACTCAAGGCCCAAATTCCACCAGAACATGCCGAACTGCTCGAAGAGCTGCTGCTTGAAGAAGGCGCTACCGCCATCACCCTTCAGGATGCCCACGACGACCCGGTCTTCGAGCCAGACCGTGGCACGACACCGCTGTGGGACCAGACCATTCTGACAGGGCTATACGATGACCTCGAGGGCATCCACGCCATGCTTGAGCGCCTGGCAGCGGCCTGGGCCGAGCATGTCTCCGATGAGCCCTGCCCGCAGATCGAGTACGAGTTGCTCGATGACCGTGACTGGGAGCGGGAGTGGATGGATGACTTCAAGCCACTGAGAATGGGGCAGCGACTCTGGATCGTGCCCAGCTGGCACGAACCACCGGACCCGGAGGCCGTCAACCTGCACCTGGATCCAGGACTGGCCTTTGGCACAGGCACTCATCCCACTACCGCATTATGCCTGGAATGGCTGGACGCACTGTCGGTAGACGGAACACTCGAAGGCATTGAACTGCTCGATGTCGGCTGCGGATCCGGAATTCTGGCCATTGCAGCGCTCAAGCTCGGCGCCGAAAAGGCCATAGGCACGGATATCGATCCACAGGCACTCACTGCCAGCCGTGAAAATGCCGAGCGCAATGATATTGAAGAGCAGCGCCTGACCTTGCGTTACCCTGAGCAGATGAGCGGTGAGCAATTTCCTCTGGTGATCGCCAATATTCTCGCAGGCCCTCTTGTCGAGCTGGCTCCTGTCATCGCCGCCCATGTGGCAGATGGTGGACGCCTGGCCCTGTCCGGCATTCTCTCCGACCAGGCAGATGAGGTCATGGATGCCTACCACGCTCAAGGGCTGATCATGGAGGAGCCGGAATATCGCGAAGGCTGGGTACGTTTGAGCGGACAGCGCCCTGCTTAAGGGAATTTTCCGACCGAAAGATAAACCTTTTATAGCGCGACTTTCCGCCTTCACGAAGGCCTTTTCGACGCGTATGATATGCAGCCCCGAACGAGCCATTGCCCATGTCCGATTCTCGTCCATTACCCAGCATCGGTCCGTACCGGCTGGCCAATCGCGTGATTCTCGCGCCGATGGCCGGTGTCACCGACCGCCCATTTCGCTCGCTGTGCCGACAGTTGGGAGCGGGTCTGGTAGTGGGTGAAATGGTCACCAGCGACCCGAATCTGTGGCATACAAGGAAGTCTCGCTTGCGCATGGATCACCGCGGTGAGCCCGGGCCACGCTCGGTACAGATCGCTGGTGGCGATGCTGACATGCTGGCGCTGGCAGCGAAGCTGAATGCCGACCAGGGTGCCGAGATCATCGATATCAACATGGGGTGTCCCGCAAAGAAGGTGTGCAACAAGGCAGCAGGTTCCGCATTGTTGCGCGATGAACCTCTGGTGGGAGAAATCCTCGACGCAGTGGTCGCTGCCGTGGATATACCGGTTACACTGAAGATTCGTACCGGCTGGTGTGCCGACAGCAACAACGCCGTGCGTATTGCACGCATGGCAGAAGATGCCGGCATCCAGGCCCTGGCCATACATGGCCGTCATCGCCAGCAGAAATACCAGGGCGAGGCCGAGTACGACACCATCGCTGCTGTCGTCTCCGAAGTGAATATCCCGGTCTTTGCCAATGGCGATATCACAACTCCGGAGAAAGCACAGTCAGTACTCGACTATACTGGTGCAGATGCCGTCATGATTGGTCGAGGCGCTCAGGGCAATCCCTGGATCTTTCGGGAGATTGAGCACTTCTTGCGCCAAGGCAGTCGTTTGCCCGCCCCTGACGCCAAGGAGCGTCAGGAGGTGCTGGGCGGACACCTTGATGCCCTGCATGCCTTTTATGGCGAACATATGGGAGTGCGCATCGCGCGCAAGCACCTGGGCTGGTATCTAGACGGTGACTCACGTTTCGATGACCAGACACGCCGTACCCTTCGAGCCATCTTCAACGGCCTGGAGGATACCCAGGGGCAACGAGACTTTATCGACGAACTTTTTCGTCACGACCCTGCCACAGCTTCGGTGCATGTGGCGAAGGCCGTGGCACAGCATGGAACCCGTGCCGCATGACCAGCCGACAAGCCATTGACCAGACGTCCTCAATCACTACCCTGGACGCCGCCAGCAACGAGCTTAACGGCCTTGCTCCGTCCACCGCCACCGGCCAGGATGACCGACCGTTGCGAGAAGCCGTTTTCAGCGCCATGCAACGCTACTTCGATCATCTCGATGGTGGTACCGTCACCGATCTGCATGCCATGGTCATGGCTGAGGTCGAAGCGCCACTGTTGTCATCGGTGCTCGAATACACCCATGGCAACCAGACACGCGCCGCCGAAATGCTTGGCTTGAATCGTGGCACTCTGCGCAAGAAGCTTAAGCATTACAATCTGATATAACACCGCGAAGGGAGCCCACGGCTCCCTTCTATGCGCTGGCCAACCAGGAGCCAGCGCCCGAACTTTCGCTTTTTCTGTCCGTTATAGAGACCGACCCATGGCCCATACTCCCTCTCCTGCCATCCGCCGCGCCCTGATCAGCGTGTCGGACAAGACTGGCATTGTCGACTTCGCCCGCGCACTCAGCGAACTGGGTGTCGAACTGCTGTCCACCGGTGGTACTTTCCGCCTGTTGTCCGAACAGGGCATCGCTGTCACCGAGGTGTCCGAGCACACGGGTTTCCCTGAGATCATGGATGGCCGCGTCAAGACCCTGCACCCGACCATTCATGGCGGCATTCTCGGTCGTCGCGGCCAGGATGATGAGGTCATGGCCAAGCACGGCATCGATCCTATCGACATGGTGGTGGTCAACCTCTATCCCTTTGCCGCCACCGTAGCCAAGCCAGACTGCACCCTGGAAGATGCCATCGAGAACATCGATATCGGCGGCCCGACCATGGTACGTGCCTGCGCCAAGAACCACGCCCATACTTCTATCGTGGTCAATGCTTCCGATTACACCAGCGTGATCGATGAAATGCGTGGCAACAGCGGAACCCTGAGCCAGGCCACCCGCTTTGATCTGGCGGTCAAGGCCTTCGAGCACACCGCCGGCTATGATGGCGCCATTGCCAATTATCTGGGACGTCTGGTGGAAGGTAGCGATGACGGCTTCTCGCGCACCTACAACCTGCAACTGACCAAGAAGCAGTCTATGCGCTATGGTGAAAATCCTCACCAGCAGGCTGCTTTCTATGTCGAGGAAGGTACCACCGAACCCAGCGTCTCCACAGCCGTTACCCTGCAAGGCAAGCCGCTGTCCTTCAATAACGTGGCCGACACCGATGCTGCCTTCGAGTGCGTCAAGAGCTTCGAAGAAACGGCCTGCGTCATCGTCAAGCACGCCAACCCCTGTGGCGTAGCCGTGGCAGACACTCCTCTGGCTGCCTACGACATGGCCTTTGCTACCGATCCGACCAGTGCCTTCGGCGGCATCATTGCCTTCAACAAGCCTCTCGATGCAGAAACGGCCCGCGCCATCATCGATCGTCAGTTCGTCGAAGTGATCATCGCACCTGGCGTCAGCGATGAAGCCAAGGCCATCGTCGCCGAAAAGCAGAACGTGCGCCTGCTCGACGTCAGTGCCAACTGGCCGGGCAAGCGTGAAGCCAGCCATGACTTCAAGCGCGTCACTGGCGGCCTGCTGGTCCAGGATCGCGACCTGGGCATGGTATCTGTCGACGACCTGACCGTGGTGTCCGAGCGCGCCCCTTCCGAGCAGGAACTACGTGACCTGGCCTTTGCCTGGAAAGTGGCCAAGTTCGTCAAGTCCAATGCCATTGTCTACGCCAAGGACGGTCAGACCATCGGCGTCGGCGCCGGCCAGATGAGCCGCGTCTATTCTGCCAAGATTGCCGGCATCAAGGCTGAGGATGAAGGTCTTTCTGTGCCAGGATCCGTCATGGCTAGCGACGCCTTCTTCCCCTTCCGTGATGGCATTGATGCTGCGGCTGCCGCTGGCATTACCGCTGTCATTCAACCGGGCGGCTCCATGCGCGACCAGGAAGTCATCGATGCAGCCAATGAAGCCGGCATCGCCATGGTCTTCACCGGCATGCGCCACTTCCGTCACTGAGCTTCGCCTCTCGAGCTGCAAGCTACGAGGTGCCGCCTCGGGGCATGGATAAAAGCCGGGTTCAGCTTCTAGCGCTCATAAATAAGCCGCAAGGTCCTGTTTCAGGATTCACCTTGCGGCTTATTGCTTACTTACGGCTTACAGCTCGTAGCTCGTAGCCATCATTCCCCTAGATCGATGCACAGATACTTGGTCTCGAGGAATTCCTCCAGTCCCTGATGACCACCTTCACGGCCAAGCCCTGACGCCTTGACACCGCCAAACGGTGCGCTGGCATTGGAAATCAGGCCGGTGTTGATCCCCACCATGCCGTACTCCAGGGCATCGGCAACCCGCCACACACGGCCAAGATCCCGGGAGAAGAAATAGGCCGCCAGGCCATATTCGGTATCATTGGCCATGGCAATGGCATCGGCTTCATCGTCGAAGGAGAACACCGCAGCCAGGGGGCCGAAGGTCTCTTCGCTGGCCACCTTCATCTGGTCCGTTGCATCACTGATCAGCGTCGGGGTGAAGAAGTTGCCTCCCAGCGGATGAGCATGACCGCCTATCCACAGCTCGGCACCTCCATCGACAGCATCCTGCACATGCTCATTGACCTTGGCCACCGCCTTGTCATCGATCAGCGGACCAATATTGATGCCATCCTGCATGCCATCGCCTACGGTCAACTCACTGTTCATGGCCACTGCAAGCTTCTCGCAGAAAGCGTTGACCACACTGGACTGGACCAGGAAACGGTTGGTACACACGCAGGTCTGTCCCGCATTGCGGAACTTCGCCGCCATGGCACCAGTGACCGCAGCATCCAGATCAGCATCTTCGAAGACAATGAAAGGAGCGTTACCGCCCAGTTCCAGAGAAATTTTCTGGATATGCTGAGCTGCCTGGGCCATCAAGGTACGACCAACTTCCGTGGACCCCGTGAAGGTGATCTTGCGCACCGCAGGAGATTCTGTCAGCGCTTTCGCAATCTCGCCGGCGGCACCTGGCACCACATTGAACACACCGCGAGGCACACCAGCGCGCTCAGCAAGCAGCGCCAGAGCAGTCGCCGACAATGGGGTCTGGCTGGCTGGCTTGACCACGATGGTACAACCGGCAGCCAGTGCGGCACCGGCCTTACGGGTAATCATGGCAGCTGGGAAATTCCACGGTGTGATGGCACCCACCACGCCCACTGGCTGCTTGGTGACGACAATCCGCTGATTGGCACTGGCCGCGGGAATGGTCTCGCCATAGACACGCCGTCCTTCCTCGGCGAACCAGCGCAGGAAACTTGCTGCATAGGCAATTTCCCCTGCCGCCTCCTTGAGCGGCTTACCCTGTTCCAGCGTCATGATGGAGGCCAGCTCTTCCTGATGCTCGAGCATCAGGTCATACCACTTCATCAAGACATCGGCGCGTTCCTGAGCGGTCAAGGCACGCCATGCAGGAAGGGCTGATTCAGCAGCATCAATGGCCCGTTCGGTTTCCGCGCGCCCAAGCCGCGGCACTCTGGCAATGAGTTCGCCGCTGGCTGGGTTGAGGATATCAATCTGCTCACCACTGTCAGCGGCAACCCAGCTGCCATCGATATAGGCGAAGGGGCGGTACAGCGGCATATCCTGTAGGACGTTCATGAAGAGCTCCTGATCATGGGCAGACTTTCATGCTAAGCGTTGCGCTTGCGGCATACAAATTATGCAAACGTCTGCCTACGCAGCAGAAACGTTCATGCCTCGTTGATTCGCCGTGGCAAGCGGGAGTCCGACAAGGTGATCGATACCGAATCAGCAAAGCGCAAGGCATGGGGTTTATCGATTTCCACCTGGGTGGTCAGCACCTGTTCATGGCTCATGACCAGATCCAGCACCTCACGCGTCATGCGCTCCAGCAACAGAAAACGATTTCCCTCCACATGAGCAATGATCTCCTTGGTGATGGTGCGGTAATTGAGCGCCTGCTCGATATGGTTGAATGCCACAGCCTTGTCCGCGCGATAACGGATCAACACATTGATCACCACATCCTGGCGATTCTGGATCTCTTCTTCTTTGATACCAATGTAGGTTCGCAACCGCAGATTCTTGATGCGGATGGTCGCCAGATCATGATCAAAGTGCTGATCATCCAATATGTGAAGCGCCATGGCTTCGCCTCCATTGTTGTTTTTTCTCGACGCACCTTGTCCCTGCTGAAAACAAGTCCCTGTCGAAAAAAGTCTTCAGAAAATTCTATATGAACACCTATACGCTAGCCCGGAGCTTCATCCTGACAGGCAGATCCATCCAAGGCCTTTCAGCGCCCATTGATCAAGGTAAGGAATTCCTGACGAGTGGACGCCTTGTCGCGGAAGGAGCCGAGCATCACCGAAGACGTCATGCTGGAGTTCTGTTTCTCGACGCCTCGCATCATCATGCACAGGTGGCGGGCTTCAATGACAACCGCAACGCCCCGAGCACCAGTGACACTCTGCACGGCATCGGCTATCTGCTTGGTCAAATTTTCCTGGATCTGCATGCGACGGGCATACATGTCGACGATACGCGCGAACTTCGACAATCCCAGCACCTTGCCATTGGGCAAGTAAGCAATATGGCACTTGCCAATGAAAGGCAATAGATGGTGCTCGCACATGGAATACAGTTCGATATCCTTGACCAGCACCATCTCATCGGTCTCGGAACTGAACACCGCTCCATTGACGATTTCTTCCAGCGACTGGGTATAACCGCGATTGAGAAACTGCATGGCCTTGGCCGCACGACGCGGCGTATCCACGAGCCCTTCACGATCTGGGTCTTCACCCAGTTCCTTGATTATATTGCGGTAATGGTTGGCGAGAGAGTCGGTCATTAATCAGGCCCTTTAAGAGAGCAACAACTGGTTATCGTACAATGCCTTGTCGGCAAAGCCGGTTAGTCTACCCCAGCCATCCAGCGCTCACTATCATCCATGGCGATTCGTTGCTGTTCGAGCTGACGAATATGTGTATCCCAGTAACTGGTTTCGACCAACCAGGGAAACGCCAGAGGAAAGGCAGGGTCATTCCAGCGCGACACCAACCAAGCGCTATGGCGAATCAGACGGAAGGTGCGCAAGGCCTCTATCAAGCGTAATTCACCACGATCAAATTCACGTTCCTGTTCATAGCCCTCAAGCACTTCCGAAAGCTGCATCTGACGTTCTTCAGGCGCATCGGCCGTCAGCAACATCCAGAGATCCTGAATCGCAGGCGCCATCAACGCATCGTCGAAATCCACCAGTGCAAAGCTGGCATCCCTTCCAAGAATATTCCCTATGTGGCAATCACCATGGGCACGAATGGCCGCGTCATCCGGCAATACTTTGTCAGCGAGCAATTCCTGCAACTTGGTGGAAGTACGCTCATAGACGCTACGCTGACGACGATCCAGCCAAGGGCTATCCAGTACAATTTCTCTGGCTTCCCCCACCATGGCCAATAGATCCAGGCGTGGTCGATGCTGAAAGCTCCGACGCTCCCCCACCTTATGGGCACGTCCCATCAGCTCGCCCAAGGCAAAGAGATGCTCAGGATTATCAAGTTCCGGGGCCTGCCCCGGCAGGTGAGGGAAAAGCGTCAGTCGGTAGCCATCCACATGGTGCAGACTATGACCTTCTGCATCGCGCCAGGGGGCTGCGACAGGAACCCCCGCCTCAGACAGCTCATCTAGATAATCATGCTCTTCCTGAATCTGTTCGTCGCTCCAGCGTTCGGGGCGATAGAACTTGGCTACCCAACGCCTGCGTTCATCATCATGGATCAGATATACGCGGTTCTCATAGGCATTGAGCGCAAACGGCTCTCCTGGTAGCCACAGGCCCAGGGATTCGATGGCCTCCACCACACGCATAGGCGAGAGATCAGCAAACGGCGGGCGAGGTTCTGCTGCGCGGGAATCAGACATGATGGCTCCAGAAAAAGCGTTTCAGACGGATAGTCTACCGCGGTGTCCTCGCCATCACCCAGGCCTCAATCCGTTTAGCCCCAGCTCTGCGACAGGCCCGCGCCAGACTGTCGAGAGTTGCCCCGGTCGTCATCACATCATCCACCAGGGCAATATGACGTGGTAGCGACCCGGCCACTTCAAAAGCGCCACGTAAATTGCGTTGTCGCCCTGCCCTGGTCAGCTTCCTCTGTGACAGGTCGTCGCGCCTGCGTCGCGCTATCATCAGCGGAATGTCCAATCGATCAGCCAACCTCGTTGCCAACCAATGCGCTTGATTGAAACCACGTTGCCGCGCACGTCCAGAATGCAATGGCACGGCCACCAATGCTTCAGGTAAATGGCTTGCCAGCTCATTGTCATGCCCCATCGCGTCACGAATGGATTCAGCCTGCAGAAATACACTCAACAGCATCTGCCCGGAACGTCGGTCGCCATCGAACTTGAAGCGCTGCATCAATGTGCGCACTTCTCCGCGATACAGCAGAGGCGCCCGTGTAGCCATGAAAGCCGGTGGGCGGGTCATACAGCGCCCGCATAAGCGGGGTGCATGCCCCGGAATCTCATCGGCCCAGGATGCACGGCCCTGAGATGCATACATCACCAGCGGCTCCGCACAACGCACACAGGCAGGCCTGTTGAAGGGCAAGGACACATAGCAACGCTCGCAGATGGGCCCATGACGGCATGCCTGGGCATCCTGAGTCCGCAGAGGGGCCAGGCATAGAGGGCAGCACCCAGGCAGGCAACGCGCCATGCAACTGTCAACTTTGGTTACAAACCTGGTTGACAGCCGTCTTATAGCCCTTATCCTTTCAGTCAACCTAATACCTATATTCGAGTTGACCATGCCTAGTACCTCGTCCTCTCTTGCCGCTAACGCGACTTCTCCAACGCTGTCTCTTGCAGATACCGCCATCCAGGACAGCAATGCAACGCCTGGTAACACTGATAGCGCAATTCGGCACGATTGGAGTCTGGAGGAAATCGAGGCCCTGTTCGCCCTGCCCTTCAATGACCTGCTATTTCGCGCCCAGCAGGTTCATCGCCAACACTTCGACCCAAATGCCGTGCAGGTCTCCACGCTGCTGTCGATCAAGACAGGTGCTTGTCCGGAAGACTGCAAATACTGCCCCCAGTCAGGTCACTACAACACCGGCCTGGACAAGGAAAAACTGCTTGAGATAGAGAAAGTCGTGAACCAGGCCAAGGCCGCCAAGGAAGCTGGTGCAAGCCGCTTCTGCATGGGAGCGGCCTGGCGCAGCCCACGCCAGAAGGACCTGGACGTCGTGCTCGAGATGGTGCGCCAGGTCAAGGATATCGGCCTGGAAACCTGCATGACGCTGGGCATGCTCGATGGAGACCAGGCAAAGCAGCTGGCCGAGGCGGGACTCGACTACTACAACCACAACCTGGACACCTCTCCAGACTACTACGGTGAGATCATCACCACGCGCACCTATGGCGACCGCCTGGAGACCCTGGGAAATGTGCGCGATGCCGGCATGAAGATCTGCTCCGGCGGCATCATCGGCATGGGTGAAACACCCCGGGATCGGGCAGGGTTGCTGCAGCAACTGGCCCAGCTCAATCCTCACCCTGAATCCGTGCCGATCAACATGCTGGTCAAGGTCCCCGGCACCCCTCTGGAAGATGTTGAAGATCTTGATCCCATCGACTTCATTCGCAACATTGCCGTGGCTCGAATCCTGATGCCACAAAGCCATGTGCGACTGTCCGCAGGGCGCTCGCAAATGGACGAATCCACCCAGGCTCTGGCCTTCCTGGCCGGTGCCAACTCCATTTTCTATGGCGATACGCTACTGACGACCGGCAATCCTCAGGTGGAACGCGATCGCCTCCTGTTCGACAAGCTTGGTCTGCATCCCGAGCGTCGCGAGAGCTGCCGCAGCGACACCGATCAGCAGCGCGAACTGGAAGCCGCCATGGAGCGCCAGGCCACCGACCGACTCTTCTACGACGCCTCGGTTCAAGCATGACCGCTTGGGCAAGTTATCTGGAACAGGCCGCGCGCCAGCGGCGTGAAGCTCACCGCTGGCGGACACGCCATATTCATCATGATAACGATGTCATCGACTTTGCCAGCAACGACTACCTTGGCCTGGCCAGCGATCCACGCCTGGCTGAGGCCGAGGCAGAAGGTGCTCGCCGTTATGGAACCGGCAGTCGTGCTTCTCATCTGGTCAATGGCCATCTGGAAATTCATGAAGCCCTGGAAGAAGCGCTAGCCAACTTGACTGGACGCCCCAGGGCACTGCTGTTTTCCACTGGCTACATGGCCAACCTAGGCACGCTCCAAGCGCTTTGTGGATCTGACACATATATCGTCCAGGACCGTCTCAACCATGCCTCGTTGCTGGATGGCGCCAGCTTGTCAGGAGCACGTTCAAGGCGCTTTCATCACCAGGACATCGATGACCTCGACAGATTGCTGCAACGCGCCCCGACGGACACTCGCAAGATGATTGTCAGCGATGGTGTGTTCAGCATGGATGGCGACCAGGCCGATATCGCCGGGCTGACCACGATGGCCAGTCGACATTCGGCCTGGCTGATGATCGATGATGCCCATGGGCTGGGAGTACTGGGCGAGCATGGCAGCGGCTGCACGGGTCAACGCTTTGGCAGCGAACACGTGCAAGTGCTGGTCGGCACGCTGGGCAAGGCCCTGGGCACGGCCGGCGCTTTCGTCGCCGGTGACAGCGACCTGATCGATCACTTGATCCAGTTCGCTCGTCCTTATATTTATACAACGGCCATGCCACCAGGCGTCGCTGCAGCGACCATAGAGGCCGTACGCATCTGCACTCACGAGCCGCAACGGCGCGAACGCCTGCTGCACCTGACCCGCGAATTCCGCCGGCGGGCCAGCGACCTTAGACTCAGCCTTCTTCCCTCATCCACACCGATCCAACCCGTGCTGCTGGGAGACGAAGAGCGGGCCCTGCGCTGGGGCGACTGGTTGGCTCAGGCGGGCATCAAGGTCGGCGTCATTCGTCCGCCGACGGTCCCAAAAGGCGAGTCCCGCCTGCGCATCACCTTGAGCGCCCGACACAGCGACGCACAACTGGATCATCTGTTGAATACCTTGGCAGCTTGTCTGCACAAGGAGGCCGCATGAATTGCCTCCCGGAGCCTGCCTCTGACGCCAACCGCGTCACCAAGCTCGTCCTGCTTTCTGGCTGGGGAATCGATGCACGCATCTGGCAGCCTCTATCGTCTTACTGGCCTGCTGACATATCCGTGACAGCGCCAGACTGGCCCGGCATGGGCCAGCGCCCTGCCTTGGCCCGCCCTGAGTCCCAGGAAGCCTTGGCCAAGGCCATGGTGGACGATATGCCTGCCGATGCCATCTGGGTGTGCTGGTCTCTGGGAGCACTGCAAGCAGCCCTGTTGAGCCCGACGCTATCACCTCCCCAGGGATTGATGCTGCTCGGAATGGGCCACCGTTTCTGCCATCCCCATGGCGTCAGCAAAGCCGAGCTCGCGCAGTTTCACCGCGCTTTCCTGCGTGATCCTGTTGCCGCCAGAGAGTCCTTCCTGCGCTGGCAAGCCAGTGGCGAACCATCACCTCGTGACGCCATGCGCCAACTCCGGACACTACTGGCTGCAGGCTCCCCACCCGATGTTGAAACTCTCGAGGCAGGCCTCAAGCTACTGGCGCATGCCGATATCTCAGCGATTCTCGCGAACTTTCCAGGTTTCGTAGTGACGCTATGCGGAGCGCAGGACCCACTGCTTGCCCCCTCCGTCCGCAATAGCATGGATGTACAACTGCTTTCGGCGGGGCACTGCCCCATGCTCAGTCGGCCTGAAGCTCTGGCGGAGACCATCGTGCAACAAGCCCGTCGGATGAGCCGTGTCAACTCGTCCTGCAGGGAGACTATATCCACATGATTGCCCTCGCCCCGTCCTTGCCGCATGGCCCGCACCCAGAGACCGGTCATTGCCAGGAAGCCCTCTCTTGTCAGGAAAGCCCTTCCACTGACTGGCAACGTCGCGTCGCTCACGCCTTCTCCAGGGCAGCACCACGTTATCGCGAACTGGCCCGAGCTCAGGCCATCATGGCAGACATGCTGCTCCCCCATCTGCCTTCTTCGGCCCAGCAAGTATTGGATGTGGGCTGTGGCCCTGGCGATCTGACCAGAGTCCTGTCTCATCGCTATCCACAAGCTTCACTGACAGGCCTGGATCTTTCCGCCGCGATGCTGGTGGAAGCCCGGCGCTATACGCCTGCTCCCTTCTCCGAGCGCATACAGTGGCTGTGTGGTGATGCCCAGCAACTACCGCTGGAAGCAGGCAGCCAGGATCTGGTGGTATCCAATCTGGCCATACAGTGGTGCCCCGACCTGAAGCAGACTCTGCAGGAAATACGTCGGGTCACAAAGGCTGGCGGCAAGGCAGTGATCAACACTCTGGCACCTGGCACGCTCCAGGAAATCCAGCAGGCATGGTCACCTTCCGCTGCTGATGGTTCAACCGGAGACACTGGCGTCCTGGCGTTTCACCTTCGCCAGACCCATATCGAGGCTGCCTATGCCGCAGGCTGGGCACAGGTCACCGTCAACCAGCAACGGCAGCGTTTCTTCTATCCAGACTTGAAGGACGTCATGGACTCGATCAAGGGAGTGGGTGCACAAGTTCCACGCCAAGGGGCACATTTGACCCGCCGCGACATCGCCACGGCTCGTGCCAGATACGAACGACTGCGCCAGCCTGAAGGGCTCCCTGTCAGTTATGAGCTGCTGACTCTGGTATTGCACGCCTGAAACTACGGGAAGATTGGAGATCCACTGAAATGCCTTGTTACTTTGTCACCGGCACCGACACTGATGCCGGCAAGACCCTCATCTGTTCTGGCCTGCTCGCCCTGGGAAGACGCCAGGGGCTGAGCACACTGGGGTTGAAGCCGGTTGCTTCAGGCTGTGATGACACCCAGGATGGCCTGCGCAATATCGATGCCTTGACCCTGCAGGCGCAGACCAGGCCTGAACTCCCCTATGAGGCCATCAATCCGTTCGCTTTCGCGCCGCCTATTGCCCCACATCTCGCAGCACGCTACGCCGGCAGAACATTGTGTGTAGAAGACCTGGAGAACGCGCTTTCCGCCCCGCTCGCCGAGCAGCGTGACCTGGTTCTGATCGAAGGTGCCGGAGGCTGGCGAGTACCACTCAATGATGAAGAGGACATCGCCACACTGGCAACGCGTCTATCACTGCCCGTGATTCTGGTCGTGGGGCTCAAGCTGGGGTGCCTGAATCATGCCGTACTCAGTGCCGAAGCCATACTTGGCGATGGGCGCCCTCTGGCAGGCTGGGTAGGCAATGTGATCGATCCCGGTTTTGCCGAAGACAAACGCCTTTACGAAGATAATATTCGCCACCTCGAGCAGCGGATCTCCGCTCCCTGCCTGGGCATCGTTCCCCGTTTGCCTGTCAGCGGGCACCAGGCACTTGCTGATGCAGCAGCCAATCACTTATCGCTACCATCCTGAAAATGGATACCTGTACATAACGGTACAGAACGACCACACAAGGGCCAATATCTTCAGTCAGTTCTTACTTCTCTTGTAGGAATTGGCTGAATTTATATAACCGCATATCGAATACCTTCATAAAGACTGAACATCCTTCTATTCAATGAGTATATTTTATGGGAGCAGGCTCAAATCATCTGGCTCCATATCCTTACGCACATACCATGCACCATGATGAAAATCATTCTCTCTTGTCTCGAAAAAACATTTAAATACTGAATTACATAGGCAATAGAAATCAAATAAAATCAAAACATTTAAAAAGTAAAAACATAACAAGCAAAAATCATTCAGTATGCATACTGATCATTTACAATCAAGGATAATGTCATGAGAACTTTGTTGATTGTTTCCTCACTTTTCATGTCAACCACTCTGGCGAGTTGCTCTTCTTTACCTGGAAAATCGAATCCTCCATATTATGATCATCAGCAACGAGCTATCATTGCCAAGGGCTACCCAGTGGAAAGAGTTGCCATGCCCCCTGGTTTTCATCACTTTTTGGCCAGCCGCGATTACATAAGGAAAGAACCCAGCATGGCCAGCAACTCAGGTAATAGCACCGAAAAGTCCTACAGTTTCGTATGGAAGTCTGATCAGGATGGTAGCCGACTGATAGATACCGAGTTCAGTCTTCTGGAATTACAAACTCGCTATAAACTACCAGACACTTCCGGTTATCAATTCCTAGGAGGCAAGAAGGTTCGGCATGTCTTCATGTCGACTTCTGCGGCCAACGCTGATCCAGAGGGCATCCAGGTCCAGCCATTTACCGATGGCTGCGGAATTGGTGTGGAACTGATCAGCCTGTCACCCGACTCCCGATACCTGTTTGCAGGTACCTATCTGGAAGGTCTCACCTGTCAGGCCAGAGCGGCGATGACAGAAGCAGACTGGCAGGCACTTCTTGAACGAACATACCGGATCTATGGCCTGAAGTGACCGTCGCCTGGCACCGTAAAGCCAGCAACAAAACGCCCTGGCTCTATGGCCAGGGCGACGCATTCAATGCGTAAAACGGAATGACTGACTTCATTGATTACGAGATGCCAGGACTACCAAGAAAGCCATCCATGATGGCGCCAAGATCAACAAAAGGGCCAGGTCTTACACAGCCACCGGGAAGAATGCCATTGTTACCGTCGATACCTGGTGAGAGGCCAGAACCCACATCAGGTTCCACCAGCCAAGGCTCAAGAATGCCACCGGTGACGATATCGAGTTCATCATTACTGAGAGTACGAATGGTTGAGCCTTTCATAGTGCCCTCCAGAGCGTCTATGTGGGTCTCTGATTCTAGTCTCTCATCAAGAAAAAAGTGTTACGCCATGCAATAATAATATGCGGATATTTCTTTTCCGGTATTCTTATATTTCAATCATTAAACTCAGACGCATTTCTTCACTATCGACCTCTATCCATTTGCGACGCGCTCTGTGGAAAAAGTCTCTGTGGGAGAAACCCCGTCCTGTGCTAATTTGAGCGTTATCGCACCAGTCAGAGTGCAACGAGGTGGGGTTGACTGCAATGGCCTTTCACACTCCAAACCGGAAGATCCGAGCAATAGAGCGGCGCAACGCGCAGCTGCGTGCTGAACTGTTCGCCAAGCTGTTTCGCTGCATATGGCGTGCCCCGCGCAAGGCTATGATTCGCCTGCAGGCCTTTCGCTTTCGTCGACGAAATTGAAACTATCGAAATATTGAGACTATCGAAATCAAGAAAGATGTTTCGGGGGCGTGGCTGCGCAACCCGTGAGCCGAGCTGATGATAAAAACTGACCAAAAAACTGACCACACCACGGTCAATCCAGGGTATATCATGGTCAATTCGTGAATTTTTGATTCTTTAAGTGCTTGAAAAACAAGGAATTCATGGTGCGGATGGGGAGACTTGAACTCCCACGCCCGAAGGCACTAGAACCTAAATCTAGCGTGTCTACCAATTCCACCACATCCGCATGGGTAGGCGGGGCCGTATTTTACGCAACCAGGTTTGCAAGTCAATCCATTACTGAACACAACGAGCATGGCAGCACGAGGTGTTGTCGTTCCATATGCTCTGCTCCTTGTTTTTATGGACCCACAACGTTGTTATGGATCCGCAACAGACCACATTCTTGACCTACATCAAAAACACCACAGCAAAGCGAGGAGTATTAGCACGAGCCCTATTAGAATACGCCGCCCGTATCAGCACAGCCCCCTCTTTGTGGGCATCGAAGGACTCTTTTGTCGGTATTTTGAGTATCTTGTAAGAAGCACCAGCGTCTTTGCCGGCATAGGCCTAACACGCAACCATGGAGTGGAGATCCGACCATGCTCAACAATATCGCACTGGGAATGATGGTTTTCGTCGTCCTGGTCCTGTTCTACGGCATCATCGCCATTCACGATATTCCCTACGAAATCGCCAAGAAACGAGAACACCCTCATCAGGATGCTATCCACGTTGCCGGCTGGGTTAGCCTCTTCACCCTCCATGTCCTGTGGCCCTTTCTTTGGATATGGGCGACGCTTTACCGGCCGGAACGCGGCTGGGGTTTCAACAGGATTGAGGAAGAGCAACAACGCGAACGCAATGAACTCTCGCGCGTGGAAAACGAGTTGAGCCGCATGCAGCACCGTATCGCGGTCCTCGAAGCACGCCTCGAAGAACGCATGGCACACAAGGGAGAATAAAGCGCGATGGAAACATTGATCATACTGACTTACACCGCGCTATGTGTCGCCATCTTCAAGATCTTCCGTATCCCGAAGAACAAGTGGACGATTCCCACAGCCGCCCTGGGTGGCATCATCATCCTTGCCACTCTGGTCCTGGTGATGAACTACAATCACCCGTTCACTCGCCTGGTACGCCAGACCTATGTGGTGACTCCCATCGTCTCCGAAGTACGTGCTCGGGTGCAGGAAGTCAATGCCACTCCCAATACCCTGGTCAAGGCGGGAGATCCCCTGATCACCCTGGATCCCACACGTTACGAGGAACGCGTCACCCAAGCTAGTGCCGAGCTAAGCGATGCCCTGCGCGGCACCGAAGGCCGTGTGGCCAGCGTGACAGAAGCCGAGGCGGCTCTGGCCGCCGCCGTAGCTCGCCGTGATCAGGCTCAACGCACCTTGAACCGTATGCTGGGTGCCTCATCAGCCTTCAGTCAGCAGCGCATCGACGAGGGACGCGAGAATCTCGATACCGCCAAGGCTCAGGTGGGGCAAGCACAAGCGGCACTGGAACGTGCCCGTTCGGCACAGGAAACCGACGACAGTGGTGTCGACCCTATTGTGCTGGCCAAGCAGGCCGCCCTGGAAGAGGCCGAGCTTAACCTGAGCGATACCGTGTTACGCGCGCCCACTGACGGCTATATGACTCAGCTGGCGGTACGCCCCGGCATGATGGCAGTCCCCTTGCCGTTGCGCCCTCTGGGAGTCTTCCTGCACCAGCAGGAGGGGGTGTTCACCGCGGCTTTCCGCCAGCAGTCTCTCATTCGCATCGAGAAAGGCGCCGATGCTGAACTGATCTTTGATGCCTTGCCCGGCAAGGTCTTCGAAGCAACAGTGATAGAGGTGTTGCCTGCCATTGCTGAATCGCAGATCACCCCTTCCGATCGCCTACGCGGCACTGAAGCCTTCACTCAGATGGGCAACCGTGCACTGGTCACCCTGCGCCTCAAGGACGGTCAGGAACTGCCCCCGCTACCACTGGGCGTATCAGCCCAGGCCGCGGTGTACAGCCACCACTTCCACCACCTGTCCATCCTGCGCAAGATCCTGCTGCGCATGCTCAGTTGGCAGCACTATCTTTACGTGGATCACTGATCTCTACATGGACCACTGACTACATCACCCAACAACGGAGCTTTTCCTTGTAGCGCTTTTCTCACAGCCCTTTCCCCAGCCGGGGAAGGGCTTTATTTTTATAGGGGCAAAGTTCCATTCCTTCACCACGAGACATATTCCCTACATGTGGTTCCAGACTTCCCTTCGCCTTTCCTCTCGCCCGCGCGGTTTTCACTTGATCACGGAAGATGTCATCGCTGCGCTACCCATGTTGAGCGACATGCGCCATGGCCTGCTGCATGTGTTCATTCAACATACCTCCGCCTCGCTGACCATCAACGAGAATGCCGACCCCACGGTGCGCGAGGACTTCGAAAGCCACTTCAACCAGATGGTGCCGGAGAATGCGCCCTACTATCGCCACACCTATGAAGGCAGTGACGATATGCCGGCTCACCTGAAAGCCAGCCTGCTGGGACCAAGCCTGACCATTCCTGTCAGCGAAGGCCGTCTGGCGCTGGGGACCTGGCAAGGCATCTATCTGTGTGAACACCGCGATCATGGCGGTGCACGTCAATTGATGCTGACACTGAATGGGGAACGGCAACGCTGGCGACCGGAGCAGCAGACGCTTGATCCTTATCGGCGCCGCTGAGGCTCAGGCAATTCCGGCAGTCATCAGTGGCTTCAGGCTGTCGTTGAAGGGAGAATGCCCCACATCTGCCTTCTACCTTGGTCGAATGGCTCGCATTCAATGTCAAATTAAACAAGAAAAACTTCAAAAATTGCGACCTGCCGGCTGCACCTGGACAACGAGAGGCGTATACTTCGCTGCACCGCGACAATGGCCGCAGGCTCTGAACCTTGAGCCTCCCCAATTCAGCTGGATCAACCATCTAGATCAGCAACAAGGATTGGGTCACTGCCCTGCCGCGTATCGTCCCTTCCCCCATCAGGGCTCAACCGCAGAGCCCCGGGTAGACGTCACGTTCAGGACTGTTTAAGGCGATGGATACGTCAATATCGCTCATCACACTCTCGCAGACCGACTCGGTTCGGCCATGTGCGCTTGTGTTTTCGCCATCCGCCCTCCTCCCGAACTGCTCTACCCCTTCCTTCCCAGACATTTCTGCTCGGACGCATTGCGCCCGAGCACACCCGCTTCATTCATTGACTCCTGAGGCCAACCTAAATGTCGGTGTACGCCACCCTATGTCTACTCGCTGCCATGGCGATGGCAATCTCCTTGATCAACGAAAAGTTCATCAAGTTTCAGACCACCATCGCTATTACTGCAGGTGCTCTGATTCTTTCGCTGATCATCGTGATTGCCGGTCACGCCAATTGGATCACCATTGATGATCAAGCTGCAGACGCCATCAATCAGTTGAATTTCGAGGATTTCCTGCTGAAGGGAATGCTCGGATTTTTGCTGTTTGCCGGTGCCCTGGGAACCAAGCTTCCTCATCTGCGCGACCAGAAATGGGAGATCTCCGTGCTGGCCATGGGCAGTACCTTGATCTCAACCTTTTTCATCGGCTTCGCCCTGTGGGGAGTTGTGCAGGTTATCGGCATCAATTTCGACCTGATCTACTGCCTGCTGTTCGGCGCCCTGATATCGCCCACCGACCCCATTGCGGTGCTGGCCATCGTCAAGAAGATGGACGCCCCACGCCGCATATCTACACAGGTTGAAGGTGAGTCACTCTTCAATGATGGTTTCGGCCTGGTGGTTTTCGTCACCATCTATGCTGTCGCCTTCGGTGGCACACAGCCTACTGTTCTCGGCGTCACGCACCTGTTCCTGCAGGAAGCCGTCGGCGGCATTCTCTATGGCTTCCTGCTGGGCCAGCTGTTTCACTATCTGATCCGAAATACAAAAGAGCACTCCATCGAGTTGATGCTGACCCTTCTGGTACCAACATCCGGCTATGTATTCGCTGAAGTGCTGCATGTCTCTGGACCACTGGCCATGGTTGTGGCCGGCCTCATCATCGGCAACCGCACCCGCCGCAAGGGCTTTTCCGAAGAGAGCCAACAGCACCTGGACCACTTCTGGGAACTGGTCGATGAATTCCTCAATGCGGTGCTGTTCCTGCTGATCGGCATGACGATGATCGCATTCACCTTCCACCCCGAAGACTGGGTACTGATGCTGACCGCCATTCCTCTCGTCCTGCTGGGCCGCTATGTCAGCGTGCGTGCCGCTTACGTGGGTTTCAACCGTTTCCGCAGCTACAACCCCTGGTCGGTACGCATCCTCACCTGGGGGGGATTGCGTGGTGGCCTGGCCCTGGCCATGGCCATGTCAATTCCTGCCGGCATCATGGTCATCCCGGAAAAGCACATCGATGTGCGTGAGATCATTCTCGTGATGACCTACTCCGTCGTGGTGTTCTCCATCCTGATCCAAGGCTCCAGCATCACCCCGATGATCGAGCGCGCCAAGGAATGGGAAGTCGAACAATTCCGCCGCGGCAAGCGCAATTGATCGCTTAGCCTGACAGACTTTCCAGACAGCGTGTTCTGGAAAGAAATAGGGCGGCCCACACGGCCGCCCTTTTCAGTGGTCCTGTGATGGGTTCGCTATAGGGCGCGCCTTGATCAGTAGATTTCTGGGAGTCAGGTGACGTTCGCAGAACTCGCAGAGTTCAACATCAAAACCTGCTTCCTCCAGCCATACCACACGGTCCAGCACCAGCCACATTTCCAGTGGCCGGCGGAACAGATGACGCACCAGCTCCCAGCGGCGTACACGAGACAGCCTTTCCCAGCCTTGCGCCTCGAAGGTTGGCCAATCAATGGATGGCGTCAACACCACGTGCTTTTGTGCTGCAGCCCAATGGCAGAAACCCGCAAAATCCTGGGGCAACCGCCCGTGTGACAGGCTCGGAATCGGCAGATACTCGTCGATGCCTGATATCTCGCGCTGGAGTTCGTCAAAACCCAGCCGCCATGCACTGGCACGTTCACGTTTGCGGCGCTCGCCATGAGACGCTGTCACGGTTTCCTGTACAGACAGAGCCAGATGCTCCCGGCTCAAGCACAACCCTTGACGTGCAGTCTCTTCGCGAGCCCGATTCGACAGAGGGCGATAATCCGTATACCGGGTACGTTGGTAGCAGCATGGTGCCAGCGTGACTGTCGTAGCATGCTGGCGAGCCAGTTCCAATAGCCGCACATGCAGATCACCGCAGGCATGCAAAGCAGCCACTGAACGGCCTTCAAGCCAGGTCACAACGTCGTCCTGCATGACATTCTGGCAGGAAAGCTGCACCGCTACCCCCTGCTTATCCGCCAAGCGCTGACCTTCATCACACAATACTCGTTGCCACTCGAGGCCGGTCACCTCAACGCCATGCAAGCGCGACAGCAGGCGTGCCAGATGTCCCTTTCCTGCGCACCACTCCACCATGGGTTGCAGACCGGGTGGCAACATATGAGCAGCAAACACTGCCATTTGCTGCCACTTTCGCCCACCGACATGATCCGCCCAGCGCGAAGGCGCATCCATGATGGCCGATAGTCGTTCAGATTCCACGCCATTGGGCACTGCGATCAGTTCGGCCAGTTCAGCCATGGGCAACCATTCCGCCAAGGGCGAGTCAGCAAAAGGGGCCTCCTGAAGACGTATGCACGTTTCATCATCCAACTCAGCCAGACACTCGGTCAGATGCTCTAGCCAGCCATATCGGGAAACATGCTGCTGCCAGGGGCTCTGACGATGCATGAAAGGCGCAGGTGCCCACAGCCACTGCCACTCGGACAGCAGCTTCGTCAATCGCTCCAGGCGCTCAGCGTGAGTAGGAAACATGGAAGGGTATGAATGCAAAAGAATTAGAGCCGCTCGAGATGTTGTGTCAGCTCATCCAACTGACCAGGAGAATAGACCGTGATGCCATGGGCCCGAAGCAAGGCGGTCGTCACTCCCTCACCAGGCCTTTTCACGCCTTGAAGGCTTCCATCGTAGATGGTGGAACTGCCACAGGAAGGGCTGCCCTCTGTCAGCAGCGCCAAGCGGCAATGGTGACGCTGGGCAATGGCCAGGGCCAGCTGTGCCCCTTTTCGAAAGGCATCTGTGGGGTCGTCACCGTCCTGCGTTACCAGATGGGCACGCCCAGCCAACACATCAGCGCCGCTACCACAGAGAATCTCGGCGGCTGGCCTTGGTGTCGGTAGACCAGCGGCAACTTCGGGACATACGGGAACCAGACGCCCTTCCTTGCGCCAGCGTACCAGGCGTTCGTCCAGTAATCGCTTGTGGCCAGCATCATAGCGTACCGGATCACCCAGCAGGCAAGCGCTCACAAGAATTCGGGCCCCATGAGCCCCGAACATCAAGTCTCCAGTTACTGACATCAAGCTTCCAACTGACCAAATTTGCGAATGCGCAGAGAGAGTATCACCAACAGGATACCAAACAATACGGCATAGAAAGCGATCAACCACAGTAGCGCGATGGCGCCTGCCCCGGGGATGACAATCAGCAGGACGCCGAAGATCAGCGACGCCAACCCCGACAGGCCCAATAACCATTCACCGCGGACCTCCTTGCGCAGGCGAATGGCGGTGACCAATTGCGTGAGGCCGGTCACGATGGCCCAGGCGGCAATAAACATCAACAGCACAAGTGCCGTCACCCCCGGAGATGCGAAAGTGATCGCGCCAATGACGATGCTCGCCAGCCCCCATAGCAGCAGCCAGATCCACTGCGAATTACGTTTACGACCAACCAGCGCGGTGATCACACCCAGCACGCCATCGACCAGGCAATATGCACCAAACATGATGATCAGCACTTCCACCGTCATGGCGGGATACATCCAGGCCAGCACACCAAAGACAATGGCGGCCAAGCCTCGCAATAACAGTACCCACCACTGGCGGGCCAATAGCACTGTCAGGCGTGACATATCGGGAGTCGGTTGCATTGCCATGATATCTATCCTTGAAGGTGACAATGGAGAATCAGAGAAGGCGCGCCACAAGCACATGGTCGCTCCTGACCGAAGATCCTTTCAGAAATACCCTTTCAGGATAGTGGACAACGTGAGGTAGTGAACAAGGCCTTCTATGCCAATTCACGCAACCCGTCCCATGCCATCCCTTCAGGTCACGTGGTAAGCTTCGCTGCTCCTCCCTTTCCCCTATCAAAATAAGGAGTTTCTCCATGGTACAAGCTACCGCACGTCATATTCTGGTCGACACCGAAGCCGAATGCCTGGCCCTCAAGACTGAAATCGAGAATGGACTCGACTTTGCCGATGCTGCCCGCGAGCACTCCAACTGCCCATCCGGGCGTCAGGGTGGTGATCTCGGCAGCTTCGGCCCGGGACAGATGGTTCGCGAGTTCGATGAAGTGGTGTTTTCTGGCGAACTGAACAAGGTCCACGGCCCGGTCAAGACGCAGTTCGGCTATCATCTGCTGGAAATCACCAGCCGCGGATAAAATGAGGGGGCGCTGGTCTTGTCCCCTCCAAGGTGGAGCCAGCATGGAACTATCCTTGCCATGAGCGCTCCACTGTCTGCACATGCCTGACACTTCGCTCCACGTGTCAGCAGGAAGCGCTGAGGCACCGGGATTCATAGAACAGCCGCAGCGCTTCCTTCATGTTGTTCATGGGCAAGATTCTCCCGCTATGCTGGAGAGGTGCCAGAAGTTGGCACTCGCATCGTCGACCAATGAACAGGAGGTTCTGCATGCCCGTCATCGATACGCCACAACGCTACGGAACGTTCACTCGCTTTCTGCACTGGGTCGTGGCCATTCTGGTCATCTGGCAATTGGTCACGGCTTCCGTTACCGCCCTGGCGGAAGACTCTGCCCTGGATGAGCTGCTCTGGGCGACTCACAAGCCTGCCGGTTTCACCATTCTGCTACTGATGGTACTGCGCCTGATCTGGGCATTGTTCAACCTCTCTCGCCGCCCGGCCAGTATCAGCGCCCTTGCCCGCCTGGGCCATATCACGCTGTATGCCTTGTTGCTGATCATCCCGGGGCTGGCACTGCTGCGCCAGTATGGTTCGGGGCGCGCTTTCGAGCCCTTCGGCCTGCCCCTGATGTCCGGTTTCGAAGGAGGCAAGATCGAATGGATGATGGCTCCTGCCAACCTGTTGCATGGCTGGCTGGGCTGGACACTGTTCGTTATCGCACTGGGCCATGTGCTGATGACTTTGCATCATCGCTTCAGCCGCAAGAGCGAAGATGTAATGCCACGCATGCTGGGTGTCCCACCCCGCCAGTAGATGCCTCATTCCGCTGCCTGTGCAGGTGGTCAATATCATGACATTCAAGGAGTCACCCATGCAGGAGGCACGGCAAGCGCCAGTGATCGAGATCCAGGGACTCACCAAGACCTATGGTGGAGGCTTCACAGCGCTCAAGAGCATTGACCTGGACATTCGCCGTGGTGAAATCTTTGCCCTGCTCGGACCCAATGGGGCAGGAAAGACCACGCTGATCAGCATCATCTGCGGTCTGGTCAACCCATCTTCTGGCCATGTCCGGGTAGCCGGTCATGACATCATCAGCGACTTTCGTGCCGCTCGCTCCTATATCGGTCTTGTCCCGCAGGAACTGACCAATGAGGCCTTTTCCACGGTATGGGATAGCGTCAGCTTCAGTCGCGGCCTGTTCGGAAAACCCCGCAACCCTGCCCACATCGAGCAGGTGCTACGCTCGCTGAGCTTATGGGACAAGCGCAAGAATCGCCTGATCACCTTGTCCGGGGGCATGAAGCGCCGGGTGTTGATCGCCAAGGCACTGGCTCACGAGCCTGACATCCTGTTCCTCGATGAGCCTACCGCCGGTGTTGACGTCGAGCTGCGCCGCGACATGTGGGAAGTGGTACGCGGACTGAGAGATAATGGTGTCACCATCATTCTCACCACACATTACATTGAAGAAGCTGAAGAAATGGCCGACCGCATCGGTGTCATCCGGTCCGGCGAACTGGTGTTGGTGGAAGAAAAGCACGCCTTGATGCGCAGCCTTGGACGCAAGGAACTTACCCTGCAGCTGCGCCAACCGCTCGATGAAGTCCCCGAGTCCCTGACTCGCTTCGGGCTGACCTTGGCCGATGATGGCCACGCCCTGGTATATACCTACGACGATGCCAGCACCGCGAGTGACAGCGAGAACCACGATGGCGATAGCCCCGAGATGGATGGCCATGGTCGTCAAGGACACGACGTTGAAGGACAAAGCGGCATCGCCAAGCTACTGGCCGGGCTCGACAATGCCGGTGTCGGCGTCAAGGACCTCTATACCCGACAGAGTTCTCTGGAAGAGATCTTTGTCAGCCTGGTGCAGGAGCGCAAGGAATGAACGTCACTTCGATCAAGACGATCTATGTCGCTGAAATGGCTCGCAGCCTGCGTACGGTACTGCAGAGCATCGTCTCGCCAGTGGTATCGACATCGCTGTATTTCGTTGTCTTTGGCTCCGCGATCGGCACCCGTATCACTCAGGTGGAAGGCGTACCCTACGGCGCCTTCATCGTTCCCGGCCTGATCATGCTCATGCTGCTGACCCAAAGCGTGAGCAATGCCTCCTTCGGCATTTTCTTTCCCCGCTTCACCGGATCCATCTATGAGATTCTTTCGGCCCCTATTTCACCGCTGGAAATCGTGCTGGGCTTCGTGACTGCCGCCGCGACCAAGTCCATCGTGCTGGGGCTGATCGTACTGGCCACCGCCAGCCTGTTCGTACCATTCAGTATCCAGCACCCAGCCGTCATGCTGCTGTTCCTGGTGCTGACGGCCCTGACGTTCAGCCTGCTTGGCTTCATCATCGGCATCTGGGCCGATGGCTTCGAGAAATTGCAGTTGGTGCCACTGCTGATCATCACTCCGCTGACCTTTCTCGGCGGCACCTTCTACTCCATCGACATGCTGCCCCCGACATGGCAGGTCGTGACGCTGTTCAACCCAGTGGTCTATCTCGTGTCAGGCTTCCGCTGGAGTTTCTACGGCCAGGGTGATGTCAGCATCTGGATCAGCCTGCTGATGATCGTCCTGTTCATGTTGCTGGCCCTGCTGATAATTCAGGCCATCTTCCGCAGTGGTTATCGACTCAAGCCTTGAGTGCTATCATCGGCAGCCGCATCGTATTCGATGACCCCGCCCTTATTGATTGAGTTCAGGATAAGAAGCCCCCATGCCCATTGCCGCCTGTGTCATCCAGCGCCTGGACAAGGCCGATAGCGACAGCTCTGCCCGCCTGGTCAGCGCCTCCGAGCCACATCCGCAAAGCGATGCGCTTGATGGTCTGATCACACGGCTATCGGACGCCTACCACGGCAAATCCAAGCGCTGGGGACGCCTTGTCGAACCGAGCGACAGCGAAAGTCCTTTTCCCGCCGAACTGGCTGCCTATGTAGAAGGCTCGCTGGGCCTGGTGGCGCTGGCCAACCAGCTTGGCCAGCGTCTGACCGGGCTGGTAGACGATCATCTCCCCACGGGAGGCCACCTGATCCTGGCCGACCAGCAACAAGGCGAAACCCGCAGCCTGTTTCTGGTACTGGTTCACCATCGGGATGGCTTCGTCATCGGTAATGACCAACAGGTGGCCATCAGCGGCCAGATCAACCACACCCAGATGTCATTGGCCCTGCGTATCAATCTAAGCCAATGGCAACAGGGAGGACCTTCCAGCCAATATCTTTCTCTGCTCGCCGATCGTGGCGGCCAGAAACTCGCTGATGACATGCAGGCGCTGCTCGGTATCAGCGATGGCGTCGATCCCAAGAGCGAAACACGCACACTGCTCAAAGCATTCAGCGACTTCGTCGAAAAGGAAGATCTGGAAGAACAGGCCTCTCGCGAAAAGACCGATGCACTGATCGACTATGCCAGCGATCAGGCCAGCCGTGGCGAACCCATCACCCTGGAAGAACTGTCAGCCCTGGTCGATGACAAGCAGCCCAAGGCCTTCTATGAGCACATTCGCAATGCCGACTACGGCCTGTCCCCGGAAATTCCACCGGACAAGCGTACTCTCAGCCAGTTCCGGCGCTTCACCGGACGCGCGGAAGGTGTATCGATCAGCTTTGACTCCCATTTGCTCGGTAACAGCATCGAATACGACGAAGAACGTGATCGACTGATCATCAAGAAGCTGCCCAACAAGCTCAAGGAACAGCTCCAGAGCAAGTGATGCAACAGGTCTAACTTCCCCCTAAGGAAACGCTGAATACATCAGCATTTTCCCTATTCAAACAAGGCCAATTGCCGATCGATCAGAGAGCTGAAGTCGTCGCCGACGAAAGGCAGGATGGCATCAGCCACTGGCTGCAACTGACGAGTGAGGTAATGATCGGTATCAATGGGTGACTGACGGGCTTCCAACGGCTCGGGGCCTGCCAGGGTGATCACATAACTGATCCAGCCCCCGCTCTGATAGCGTCTCGGACGTCCGAGACGCTGATTTTCTGCATCGGCCAGCCGTGCTGCGCGAACATGAGGCGGCACATTGCGCTGATACTCCTCCAGCTTGCGGCGCAAGCGCTTGCGATAGACCAGATGTTCTTCGCTGTCTTGCGCCAACGGGCCAGTCAGATGATCGCGCACGTACTGGCGTACATAATCCCGATAGGGCTCACCGACGAAGATGCGCCGATAGAGCTCTCGCTGGAACTCCTGGGCCAGCGGCGTCCAGTCGGTACGCACCGTTTCCATGCCCTTGAACACCACTCGCTCACCCTCGGCAGCCTGGACAAGGCCCGCATAGCGTTTCTTGCTGCCGGACTCTGAGCCACGGATTCTCGGCATCAGAAAACGGCGGTAATGCGTCTCGAACTGCAGTTCCAGCACGCTATCCAGGCCAAATTCCTGTTTCAGGTGCTCACGCCACCACTGGTTGACCCGTGTCACCAGCGCTTGGCCTATGGTTGCCGCCTCCTCTTCTTCATGAGCCTGGCCCAGCCATACGAAGGTGGAGTCGGTATCTCCGTAGATCACCGTATACCCTTCACTTTCGATCAGCGCTCGGGTCTGCTGCATGATTTCATGCCCCCGACAGGTGATGGAAGATGCCAGCCGCGAGTCGAAGAAACGACAGCCCTTGGAGCCGAGTACACCGTAGAAGCTGTTCATGATGATCTTCAATGCCTGGGACAGGGGCCCGTTGCCATCCGCCTTGGCTTGCTCCCGCCCTTGCCAGACACGCTCCACGATAGCCGGGAGCGCATGCCGGGAGCGCGAAAAGCGCGCCCCTCTGAAGCCATCCACCGCAGCCTCTTCATTGCTGTCCGCCAGGCCTTCCACCAGCCCCACAGGATCGATCAGGAAACTGCGTATGATCGAGGGATAAAGACTCTTGAAATCGAGTACCAACACCGAATCGTAGAGCCCAGGACGCGAATCCATGACGAAGCCGCCAGGGCTTTCACCTTCCAGCCCATCGCCAAGATTGGGTGCGACCAGGCCAAGACGATGCATCTGGGGCAGGTAGAGATGGGTGAAAGCAGCGACTGAACCCCCACTACGATCCACTGGCAGCCCGGTGACCGTCGCACGCTCGAGAAGGAAGTCCATCAATTCAGCCTTGCCGAAGATGCGCGTCACCAGCTCGCAGTCATGCAGGTTGTAACGGGCCAGTGCGGGCTTGTCTTCCTCGAACATGCGCTGGATTTCCGCCAGACGCTGGTAGGGGTTGTCGATATTCTTGCCTTCGCCCAGCAATTCCTGTGCCACGCTTTCCAGGCTGAACGAAGGAAAATGCCAGGTTGCCGAACGTAGCGCCTCGATGCCATCGATGATCAAGCGCCCCGCAGCCTCAGCAAAGTAATAGCCTTCACGATTGCCATGAGCACGCCACTCCAGCTCCGCGCCATCACGCCCCAGGCGCAGAGGAATGCCGAGTTGCAAGGCATGTTCGCGCAGAATCCGTAGATCGAACTGCACCAGATTCCAGCCAATGATGGCATCCGGATCATGCTCCCCGAACCAGGCATTGAGCCTTTCGAGCATCATCCCGGGGCTGGAGCAGTATTCCAGCGCAAAGTCGATGTCGTCCCCAGGCGGTGGCTGCTCAGTGGTTGCCAGCATATAGACCTGGCGCTGCCCGACACCTTCCAGGGCGATGGAATACAGCTCGCCCCTGGCGCTGGTCTCGATATCCAGCGATACCGTCGTCAATGCGGGGCGATATTGCGGAGCCGGACGCAAACGCGCGTGATGAAGCCCGCCGTTGCCATCCGCTTCCCCGACCACCCAGACCGGCGCGGTGATGAAGCGCTCCATCAGGTAGCGCTCCGGTGGACGAATATCGGCCTCGTAACAGGTCACGCCCCGTTCATGCAGGCGCCTTTCCAGCTGCATCAACTGGCGATAATGCGCGCAGTACAACCCCACCACCGGACGCTGATGGAAATCCTTGAGCTGCAATTCACCCAGCCGGACATCAGGAAATCCACCGCCATCCGCCAGCAGCGACGCCACCACGGCACGCTTGTCTGCAGGCACAAAGGTTACCGAAGTCTGTGCTGGCAGACGTACCCGAACAGGCCCGTCATCGGTAGCCAGCCACAGCTCGACGCTAGTGCCTTGTGGCGTGTCCTGCCAATGCCGCGTCAATACGAATCCCTGACGTGGAACAGTCACTCGAGGCCTCCCACCTCGACGACCAGATCCGGAATGAACACGGGCGGATCGAACTCGTCGGGATAGCCACCGGGATTCGCCAGCACTCGAGTACCCGCCACCTCGATATCCACCGGGTCGTGCACATGGCCATGCAGCCACAAGGTTGCCGCGCCCATCAGGCGGCCCAAGTCCGAGGCAAAGGCCGGCGACAGCTCATCCCCCTGGTAACGCTCGGGAATACAGGCCGCCAATGGTGCATGGTGACTGATCACCACCCGTGGCCCGTTGAAGGGTTCCGCCAGACGCCCGTTCAGCCAGCTCAATGCCTGCTGATGCAAGCGCACGCTTTCTTCTGGCGAGTACACTTCACCATCCGGCTGTTCGACGATGGCAAAATCCGGCATCAAGCGTAATGCTGCGGAAAGCGTCCCAGCAGGGATCTCATCGCGCTGCTGCTGCGGGCGCTCATCATAGAGCGCAAAATTGGTCCATAGTGTCGTACCGAGAAAACGCACTCCGTCGATATCGACGCTCTCGTTATCAAGCAGATGGATACCCAAGCGTGCCGCATGTTCGCGCATTTCGGCTCGCAGAGACGTCATGCGATGGCGATAGAATTCATGGTTGCCTGGTACATAGATGATCGGCTGTCGCGGAAAGCGCTGCGCAGCCCAGTCCAGGCCCGCCAGACCAACATGAATATCACCCGCCAGCACCACCACATCCGCCTCGACATCAGGCAGCTCCCGATCCCCACCGAAGTGCTCCAGATGCAGATCAGACAGTATTCTTAGGCGCATGGCCATCTCCGCTTTTGCTATCCCTGCTCGTTTCCTTGGATCAGGGATGGGATTACAGCGGCGCTCAGCACTCGTTCATGCTTGAAAATCCGGCCACGTTTGAAACATCTGGCCACGCGTGAAGATCTAGAGGCACTGCCGGCCATCACCTGGCTATACATACAGTGCTCAATTATAGAGTGGCTTCGCTTTCCCTGCTATTACATGGCTCATGCCATTACATGACCGCTCGGACCAAGCTGCCGTCAGACAGCACGGCTACTCATGGCCAGCTTCACGCCCAAGGCGACGAACAAGGCTCCGAGACCTCGTTCACACCACAGCCCCAGGCGCTGGTTACCTTTCAGCGCTCCCACCAGGCGTGCGCCCGCTATCACCAGAGGCGGTTCAATCACCGCAGCCACCGCGATGATCAGGAAGCCATGTAACGCCAGTTGCAAGCTGACAGGGCCAGCCCCGGGCACCACGAACTGAGGCAGGAAGGCCAGAAAGAAGATCGCCACCTTGGGGTTGAGCAACGAGATCAGGATGCCCTGGCGATAGATATTGGCCGGACGCAATACCGGCAATGCCTGTTGCTCCTGCCCCTCGGCAGCAGGGCGCGCTCGCAGCGCCTGAATACCCAGCCATACCAGATATGCAGCCCCCACCCATTTGACAATGGAAAAGGCCGTGGCGGATGTCGCCAGAATCGCCGACAGGCCAAGCGCCGCCATCAACACATGCACCCCGGCACCGCTCCACACACCGAACATGGCGGCGAAACCACCACGTCGCCCATGCTTCGCCGTCTGACCAAGGATAAATGCCATATCCGGCCCGGGTGACAGATTGAGCAAGGTGGCTGCAATCAGAAAGGTGGTCCAGTGCGCCAAGGAGTAGTCGAGCATTGTCGTGCCTGCGGATAGTGAAGAACGAGGAAGGGACAGACGAGGTATTTCAGATTATAGCTGCGGCACAGCAAAATCCAGCTCCGCGGACAAGCCCAGTATTTCCCCCAACAATCAGTATTTCCTCAATAAATAGATATCCATGATCCAGCCATGCTGTTCGCGCAGGGCCGCCCGGCATTCGGTGATCAATGGACCGACATCGGCCAGTTGGCCATCGATCAGACTCTGCTTGCTCATGCCCAAGTAGGCACCCCACCAGATATACAGGCCTTCAGTTGGCAGCGTTTCAAACGCTCCCCCGCTGTCGAGCATGACGGCGACCGTGGCCGCATCGTCAGGCCAGCCTCGCTCGCGCAGGCGACGCCCGGTGGTGATCTGTATCGGCTCGGCGAGTGCATTGAGGGGGATTCGGTGTTCTGCCGTGAGCACTTGCAGGCTGGTGATGCCCGGCACCACCTTTACCTCGACCTCTCGCCCGGCGGCACTCAATCTTCCTGCAATACGCAGGCTGCTGTCATAGAGCGACGGATCGCCCCACACCAGCATGCCGACCTGGCCGCCTTCGGGCAGATACCGATCCATCAGTTCCGCCCAGACATCGGCAATCGCAGCATGCCAGGCATCCACCGCATCCAGGTACTCAGCCTGTGTATTGCGCCTTGGCAGATCGAACTCCACGATCCGGGTGCGCGATGGGTCCGTCACCAGGTTTCGGCATAACAGACGGCGCAGGTCCACCAGGTCCGATTTGGCCTCGCCCTTGCGCGGCAGCAGGACAACATCCGCGGCATTGAGCGCCCGTACTGCAGCCAGGGTGACATGATCAGGGTTGCCGGTACCGATACCGATCAGGGAAAGCTGGATCATGTGGCTCTTTCTCCTTGCCCGAACCCGACATTCCCGAACCCGCTTTTCCCATGCTCACCCTCCCCGATTTCCCCTTCACCGGCAGCGGGCGTGGCAAAGGGGGAATCGGCAGACTGCGGACGGAAGCGGCGGTCATAGCCGATCGCATACAGACAGCTTTCCTGGAAGTCTTCACTTTCCAGCACCGGCCCGACCAGAATCAGCGCTGTTCTCTGCATGGCCTCGTCCACCTGGGATGCCACACTCGCCAGGCGTCCGTGCACGATACGCTGATCAGGCCAACTGGCCCGCCACACGATGGCAACCGGGCAATCCGCGCCATAGAACGGCAAAAGCTCCTCCACCAGCCGGGCAAGGTTGTGGATGGAGAGGTGAATGGCCAAGGTAGTGCCGGTTCTGGCAAAGTTGGCCAGTGTTTCACCGTCGGGCATCGGGCTGGCGCGTCCCGAGGTTCGGGTCAGGACAACGGACTGCGCGACCCCAGGCAACGTCAATTCCTGACCCAGCGCTGCTGCAGCGGCGGCAAACGATGGTACTCCCGGCGTCAGCGTATAGGGGATATCCAGTTCACGCAGCCGACGCAGTTGCTCACCCGTGGCCGACCATACAGACAAGTCGCCGGAATGCAGTCGAGCTACATCCAGGCCGGCGGCATGTGCACGACGCATCTCTGCGATGATCTCGTCCAGGGACAAGGGGGCCGTATTGATGACGCGAGCACCTTGCGGACAATGTTCGAGTATCTGTTCAGGCACCAGCGACCCGGCGTAAAGGCATACCGGGCACGCGGCGATGAGGTCCCGCCCGCGCAATGTCAGCAGGTCCGGAGCACCAGGGCCGGCACCGATGAAATGTACTGTCATGCTACAACTCCTCTGGCCACCGCAGCCGTCGCCATGCGGTCTACCGAAATCAAGCGCGAGCCAAGCAATTGCCCGCCGCACCCCGCTGCCACCAGCGCCACGGCCTCGGCGACACTGCCTGTTCCCCGCGCCTTCAGGCTATGCGTGGAACGCGTGACTGTCGTGATCGTCGGCAGGACGGCATCCGAGACTTTCAACACCTCGATGCCACGTTCATGCCCCAACTGCTGGACCAGCGAGCACATGCTGTGGGCCACTGCCAGGCGATCGACAGCACCGAATTGTGCTTCAAGCCTGTCCAGCACCTCGCCCAGCGATGTCAGCAGCGCCCTCTGGCGAAAGCCAAAACCTGCCACCAGTATCAGGTTGTCCATTATCGTTACCGCCTCCCCCACACTGTCATCGCGTTATCCGCCACTGCACGATGGGAAAGCTGGCTTTCCAGCCTCGGCGTGTGCCAAGCGCCACTGCAGATGCCAGCTCCAGACGCTGGAGTTCACCTCCCACCTGCTGCTGCCAATGAGCCAGCAAGGATTCCGACTCCAGGGTAACCGCATTGGCCACCAGGCGGGTGCCAAGTGGCAATCTCTGCCACAGCGTTTCTAGCAACGCTTGCGATAGCCCTCCTCCGATGAATACCGCATCTGGCAGAGGCTGATCGTCCAGCACTTCCGGGGCGCGCCCTTCGACGACGTCGAGCCAGTCGACGCCCAACATCTCGGCATTGCGCCGCGCCCTGGCAGCACGTTGTTCATCGCACTCGAATGCCACCGCCTGATTATGCGGATGCGCCAGCAACCACTCGATGGCAACCGATCCGGACCCCGTGCCGATATCCCACAGCCGCTCCCCCGGAACCGGAGCCAGCGCAGCCAGTGTCATGGCACGCACCGTGTGCTTGGTGATCTGGCCATCATGTTCGAACAGGGCATCCGGCAGGCCGGGTGTCAGCGGTATGGCCAAACCGTCGCCATCCACACTCAAGCCCACCGCCAGCGGATACGCCATGTCATCCAGCAAGGTGGCGTCTGCCCGCACGCAACGTAGCCGTTCACTGTCTCCACCCAGTGCTTCCAATATGTGCAACTGTGAGGCCCCGAAGCCAAGGCGCACCAGCAAGGCAGCCAGTTCGGCCACCGCCTCGGCATCTCTCAACAGCACCAGCAAACGGCGCCCGCGATGCAGGTATGGCCGAATTCGCGTCAGCGGCCTGGCATGCAGCCCCAGGCATGAGCAGCGTTCCAGCGGCCAGCCCAGCCGGGCTGCCGCCAGGCTGAAAGTGGAAGGTTGTGGTATCGCTTGCCACTCTTCAGCACGCAGATGACGTTGCAGGGTCGAGCCAGCACCAAACCAGAACGGGTCTCCAGACACCAGCATCACGACCTTGTGCTTGTGTTCGCGTTCGGCCAATGCTCGCTCAGCCAATAAAAGCGGAATACCGTCGGCAAAAGGCACCGGCCATTCACGTACCTCGGCATCCAGCGGCGGCAACAGGCGCAGATGGCGACGCGCCCCGTAGATCACATCAGCACTTTCCAGCACATACCGGCTTGCTGGAGTCAGCCCCTCTGTGCCACCCTCGCCCCAACCGAGAAAGGTCAGCCAGGGAGCGTTATCAACGTCAGCCATCATGAAAGTCCTGATTCTGGGGGGAACCACTGAAGCCAGTGCCCTGGCCAACGCCTTGGCCGAGCGCTCCATTCCTGCGCTGTTCAGCTATGCCGGACGCGTGGCAGCACCCAAGGTGCAACCCTTGCCGACCCGCATCGGCGGATTCGGTGGCGTCGATGGCCTGGCGGCTTTTCTGGCGGAGCAGCGCATCACTCACCTGGTCGATGCCACCCATCCCTTCGCCGCTCAGATGAGCCAGCATGCCGTCGCGGCAGCCAGCCTCAGTGGCATTCCCTGCATGGCGTTGACTCGTCCACCCTGGCAGCCGGGGCCCGGCGACCGCTGGCATCATGTTGCCAGCATCGAGGCCGCGGTCGACGCTCTGGCAGGCCCTTCCCGGCGAATACTGCTGGCCATTGGCCGCATGCACCTCGCCAGCTTTGCCTCTCAGCCTCAGCACCACTATCTGCTCAGGCTGGTCGATGAACCCAGTACGCCACCTCCGCTGCCCCATCACCGCGTGATCGTTGACCGCGGCCCTTTCACGCTCGACAACGACCTGCAACTGCTGCGGGAACACCGCATTGAATGCCTGGTGTGCAAGAACTCCGGCGGAGAAGGATCCATGTCCAAGCTCATCGCCGCCCGTCAACTGGGGCTGCCGGTGGTGATGGTCGAACGTCACTCGCCGCCACAGCGGCAGGAAGTCCACGACGTTGACAGCGTCCTGGCCTGGCTTGCTCATGACACTGTCCCTGACGGGTCCGAGCTGGGAGCATAAAAACGCGGCGTATAAACCAGCGAGTCTCCTGCGCGCGGGATACAGCGCGTCAGGCTGGAACCGACAATCACCAACGTGCGCATGTCGGCCATATCCGGCGTGGCCTCACCGAGCGTCGTGACTCGAATGCGCTCCTCGGAGGTGGATACTGCCCGGGCAAACACGATCCATCGCTGTGCACCACAGGCTTCGCGCAATACCTCCAGGGTGCGTCCAAACCCTTCTGGCCGGGCCTTGGAGCGCGGGTTGTAGAATGCCATGGCAAAATCCGCCTCGGCAGCCAGACGCAGCCGCTTTTCGATCAAGGCCCAGGGCTTCAGGTTGTCGGACAGGTTGATGCAGCAGAAGTCGTGTCCCAGCGGCGCCCCTACCCGAGCACTGGCAGCCAGCATGGCGGAAATACCCGGCAGTACCTGAATATCCAGCGCTCGCCATTCTGGAGTTTCTGCCACCAAGCTCTCCAGGGCCTCGAACACTGCCGCCGCCATGGCGAACACCCCCGGATCGCCCGAAGAGACGACCACAACCCGGTGGCCGTCGGCGGCCATCTGCAAGGCATGTTCTGCCCGCCGGATCTCTTCACGATTATCCGAGCCGTGACGCACCAGTCCTGATCGCGCCGGCACCCGCTCGACATACGGCACATAGCCCACGACATCGGTGGCCTGCGCCAGTACGGCAGACACTTCTGGCGTGACCATCGTCTCGGCACCCGGCCCCAACCCGACAATCTTCAGCCAGCCACTCATGGTCTTCTCCCATTGCCATGGATCAGCAGAATGGAGAAATACGGCACGCTGCCGCTGACTTCAGTGAATGGCACCACCCGTTCCTGGGGCATGGCGGCATACTCGATCAACCAGGCTTCATTCTCTCGCCCGGCCCGTGACAATGCCCGCCGGAGCTTGTCCAGTTGGCGCCCGATCTTCATCACCACCAGGGCATCGGTCTGGGCAATGCGCTCAACCAGAGCATCTTCCGGCAATGTGCCCATCGCTACGGTCAGTACATCATCGCCCCAGGTCACCGGTCGGCCGGATGCGGTCCAGGCTGCGGACATGCCGGTGATGCCAGGTACCACCGACAACGCCACCCGCCCCTGCAAGCGCGTGTACAAGTGCATGAATGAGCCATAGAAGAAGGGATCGCCTTCACACAACACCACCACATCACGCCCTGCATCGGCAATCTCGATCAGCTGCGCCACGCTGCGAGCATAGAAAGCCGCCAGCAGCTCGTTATAGCGCGGGTCGTCGAAGGGGATTTCGGTGGTGACCGGATATTCCATCGGTAGTTCGACAGCACCTTCTGCCAGCAGGCCTTCGACAATGCTGCGCGCGTGGCCCGCCCGGCCTTTCTTGCGGAAGTAGGCGACATGAGAGGCCTGGCGAATCAGGCGGTCCGCCCTCACGCTCATCAGGTCCTGGCTGCCGGGTCCAAGGCCAACCCCGTATATGGTTCCCTGTGTCATTCGCTTCGGTCCGCCATGGCATTGATCGCGGCTACCGTCACTGCGCTGCCGCCGAGCCGCCCTTCGACAATGCAACATGCCAGTGATGCGCTCTCCCACAACGCCTGCTTGGATTCAGCCGCGCCGACGAAACCGACCGGACAACCGATAATGGCAGCAGGACGAGGGCACTGCGGGTCTTCCAGCATGTTGAGCAGATGGAACAACGCCGTCGGCGCATTGCCTATCGCCACGACCGCGCCCTCCATATAAGGCCGCCACAGCTCCACGGCAGCCGCAGAGCGCGTGTTGGCCATTTCCTGGGCCAGGCTGGGCACGCGTTCATCGTGCAGCGTGCAGACAATGGCATTGTCCTGCGGCAGGCGCTTGCGCGTGATGCCTTCCGATACCATGCGCGCATCACACAGAATCGGCGCGCCCTGTTCCAGTGCCTGCCGCGCCCTGTTCACCACATCGCCACGAAAGTGAATGTGTGCAGCCAGCTCCACCAGCCCACTGGCATGGATCATGCGTACCGCCACCGGCTCTTCTTCTGCTGCGAAGCGTTCCAGTTCGGACTCACGTCGAATGGTGGCGAAAGACTCTTGGTAGATCGCCGGTCCATCTGTTTCATAGACGTGGGGCATCATCCATCCTCTTCATGTAAGTTCTTAAAATTCGAGTCGATTCTTCAAATAAGCAATAACGTCGGATTCGCTGAGGCCGGTCATGTCAGGTGTACTGTCTGCACGACCATTCAAGACCACGTCGTAACGACCAGAACGCCCGACCAGGCTTACCTCGGCCGCCTGACAACGGGCACACCCCTTGGAACACCCGGACACATGCAGCGAGCCCCGAACCAGGCTGCTGACACCTTCGGCCAGGCCCAGGGTTGCGACACTGGCCTGCTCGCAATATGGAGCCCCCGGACATACATCCATCGACAAGCGAGGATCCCGGTTATCGTGCAGCAAGCCAGCAACAGGAATGGCGGGGGCACCGATGATCAGCAGACGACGCCATGGCGTCACGCGTACGCTGGTAACGGACTCAGGCTCAAGCGCACTGCGTAACACACTGGCTGCGACCCGTCCGAACGGCAGTCCCAGCAACATTCCCTGCGTCTGTTTTTCCACAGCTCGCTTTTCCAGCGTCAGGCTGCCCAGGGCCAAGCTGGCGCGAGCCTTGGCCGGTGCCTGTGTTGCCAACGCCCAGGAGGGTAATGGCACATCATGCCGGCACATGCGCCCAGCATCCCGCCCGCCACTCTCGACGAACCAGTGCGCCAGGCGAATCAGTTGCTCAACCGCGGCGTCGGCCGAGGCCATCGGCGTACCCAAGGCATGCCCATCGGCCCGCACCAGCAACGCTCCCGTTGCGCTCTGTTCAAGCCGAAAATCCGCCGAGACATCGCTCAGCAGCGGGAAACCGCTGGCATCGATGGCAAAGCCTATCTTGCCTGGCAACTCCGGCAACTCATCACGACGCGCGGACAACAGTCGAGCCACTTCATGTGTCGCATCACCGGCCTGCCAATCCGGTGCCAACAGCAAGGGCGGATGACGTTCGCCATGGGGATCCGGATCAATCAGCTCATGCTCGACAAGAAACGCCATCAAACTGCGCCAGACCGCTTCGGATACCCCCCGCAGTTGCAGGTTGGCCCGATTGGTGAGCTCTATCAGCCCACTGCCGAAGCGCTCCGCTGCCTCACACAGCGCCAGCATCTGGGTACGCGTCAATTGGCCGAACGGGGGACGTATGCGCACCAGCAGCCCATCGCCGGTCGGCATCGGCCGCCATGCTCCTGGGCACCAGCCCTTGATGCGCGGCTGCTCAACGCTCATGCGTACCCGCCTCCCTGCTTTCATCCATCTCGAGCAACAGGTCCTGCAGCGCCAGGTCACGTTGCTCGGGGTCTTGCCATAACCCACGCTGGGCAGCTTCCAGCAAGCGTTCAGCCATTTCTTCCATTGCCGCAGCATTGTGTGCACGCAGGAACTGCTGGTTGTCGGGATCCAGCACCAGTGCGTCGGTGACCTGCGCGTACTGGTAGTCCTCGATCAGATTGGTGGTGGCATCGTAGGCAAACAGGTAATCCACCGTGGCCGCCATCTCCGCGGCTCCTTTGTAGCCATGCTCGCGCATGGCATGGATCCACTTGGGATTGAGCACACGGGAACGCATCACCCGGGCAAGCTCCTGCTTGAGCGTGCGGATCTTCGGATGAGCCGGGTTGGCATGATCGGCGTGATAGATGAGCGGCTGACCCGAACCGAGAAAACGGCTGGCATTGGCCATGCCACCCTGAAAGGCGTAATAGTTGTTCGAGTCGAGGATATCGTGTTCGCGGTTGTCCTGATTGTGCAGCACGGCCTCCAGCCCCTTGAGCTGCTGTTCCAGCGCTTCCCGGGCGACGACACCCTCCTCGCCGGACTGACCATAGGCATAGGCCCCGGCCTTGAGGTAGGCCTGCGCCAGGTCATCGGCGTCATCCCAGGCGCGATTGTCGATCAGGCGGTTCAGTCCTGTCCCGTATTCTCCAGGCTTGCTGCCGAATACCCGGTAACTGGCTTCACGTTCGGCGATATCGCGCGCCATGCCCTGGTGCTCAAGTTGCTGGCGACGCGCCAGAACGGCCTGGCGAATGGTATTGGCGTTGCCGGGCTCTTCGTATCGGGCTACCGCCTGTACCGCGGCATCAAACAGGCGAATGACATTGGGAAAGGCATCACGGAAGAACCCGGATACCCGTAAAGTGACATCCACCCGAGGACGCTGCAGCAGCATGGCCGGGATCACCTCGACATCGATGACCCGCCGAGAGCCCATCGACCACACCGGACGCACCCCCATCAGGGCCAATGCCTGGGCAATGTCATCGCCTCCCGTACGCATGGTGGCGGTTCCCCAGATCGACAGCCCCAGCCGGCGCGGATAGTCGCCGTTGTCCTGCAGAAACCGCTCGACGAATGCCTGGGCCGATTTCTCGCCCAGCGACCAGGCCGCCGGCGACGGGATAGAACGATTATCCACGCTGAAGAAATTGCGTCCGGTGGGCAGAACATCCAGGCGCCCGCGGCTGGGGGCACCGCTTGGCCCGGGAGGAACAAAATACCCTTCCAGTCCATCCAGCAGGGATTGAATCTCCATCTTGGCCCCCTGCTGCATGGCCACCCACCATGTTTCTCGGGCATGACGGCATTGCTCAGCAGTGGCGGGATAATCAACCGCCAGCGTATCCAGGCACCCCGGCTCCACCACATAGGCCGCCACCAGCCGATGAGCCAGCAGCTCCAGGCGCTCGCGGGTATCCGCAGCACTGCGCCAGGTAGAAGGACTCAGTTCAGCCAGAACCTGAGGCTTCGGGCCCATCCAGGTCTCGTTGCCTGCCACCAGCGGATCGAACTGCCGACCTCCATCCTCAAGCAAGCCCAGATCGTCAGCCAGATTGTGCAACAGGCCCCTCTCGACAGTCCCTTCTCCACGCGGCAGGCGCAGAATGGCGACCAGGGTACCGGGCAGCTTTTCGCGTGGCGGCAGCGTACCCAATATGTGCAAGCCATGACGAATCTGGGCTTCCTTGATGTCGCACAGATAAGTGTCCAGCTCATTGAGCAGTTGCACGTCGTCCGTGCTATCTACCTTGTGTGCCAGTTCCTGGTCGATACCGGTGTCGCGCAAGTGTTGCAGAATGCGTTCACGCAGCAGGTTCTCGCGCTGCGGATCCATGCCCAGGGCCTGGTAATATTCGTCGCTCAGTGATTCCAGTTCCGCCATGGCTCCATACAGCTCGGCGCGAGCCAGCGGCGGCATCAGGTGATCGATGATGACGGCCTGACTGCGGCGCTTGGCCTGGGCACCCTCGCCCGGGTCGTTGACGATGAAGGGATAGAAATGCGGCACCGGCCCCAGCGCGATATCCGGCCAGCAGGTGGCGCTCAGGGCGGTACTCTTGCCCGGTAGCCATTCCAGGTTGCCGTGCTTGCCGACATGCACGACGGCATCCACTCGATAGTGCTCGCGCAGCCAGACATAGAACGCCAGATAACTGTGCGGCGGTACCAGCTGCGTATCGTGATAGCTCTGTGTCAGGTCATCGATGAAGTCCCGCTCCGGCTGAATGCCAACGAAGGTTTCGCCCAGGCGAACCCCGGCAATCATCAGCCGCCCATGGCGGCACTTGGGGTCATCTTCAGGCGCTCCCCAGCGCTGCCATACGGCTTCCTGAGCGGCGTCCGGCAAGGTCCGGAACCAGGCCAGGTAGTCGTCGAGCGCAAGACTCTGCCAGCAGCCGCGCTGGTCCAGCATGCGATGGTCATTGGTGATGACGCCCTGCAACAGCTCGATCAACGCATCCCCATCCTGGGGAATGTCGCTCACCGGATAGCCTGCCGCATGCAGTGCCCGCAGAATCTGCAGCGTCGATGCTGGTGTGTCGAGGCCCACCCCGTTGCCGATACGACCATCACGATTGGGGTAATTGGCCAGTACCAGCGCCAGGCGCTTGGCCTGGTTCGGCGTCCGTCGCAGCTCACAGAAGCGGCGAGCCAGCCGGGCGACGAAGGCCGCTCGTTCGGGGTGCAGAACATGCCGGATCACCGCCGTCTGGCAGCGCTCGCTATAGTGAGCTTCAGCCTTGAAGCCCACCGCCCGGGTGATGATGCGCCCATCCATCTCCGGCAGCACCACCTGCATGGCGACATCGCGACTGCGCAAACCCGCGGCCATGGACTGCCAGTCATCTTCACTGCTGCTCGACAGGATGGCCTGCAGCACCACTGGCCGTCCGACGAAAAGATCACCTGGTGCCGTATCCCCCGGCACCTCGTCAGCCGAGTTGCGGTTGACCGCAAAACCCGTGGTATTGACGATCAGGGTGGTGCCGGTCTGCTCGAGAAGATGGTTGATGAAGGCCACGCAGGATGCCTCCTTCAGCGAGGCCACCGCGACGGCCAGCGGCTCGATGCCCTGATGCTGCAGCGCTTCGATCAGGCCATCCAGCACAGCGGTATTGGCACCCTGCAGGTGGCTGCGATAGAACACCAGCAGACAGACCGGACGTCCAGGAGTTCTCTGTGCTTGCCACTCCGCCAGGCTCGCTTCGTGTCGACCGCCCCTGTGTCCGGGCCCTGTCGCCTGCGCTGCATGAGGCTCTTGTTGCTGCGCTGCATAAAGCTTGTTCTTCTGCGGTGCATAAAGCACGGCGGCAGGAATGGCCCTTGGCTCATGCCATTCGAGGGCCAGTCCCAGGCACTGTGCACCAATACGGCGGAGCAGCTGCTCGGCATTGTCCACGCCGCCTTCGCGCAGATAACGCCAGACGCCATGGGCCAGTTCGAAAGGCACGCTGGAATCATCCAGCAAGGCATCGTCGGGGGCATCACAGCCAGGCACCAGGATCAACTGACGCCCCTGGTCACGCGCCGCCCAGGCCAGCAAGCGCTCATGGCCGTATCGCCAGTAGCCACTGCCTCCCAGCAGCGAGACGATCACCACACGGGCCTTGTCCAGTACACGATCCTCATACAGATCGTAGGCTGCCGGCTTGACCAGGTTCATCCAATTGGCCAGCCGCACCGCCGGATAGTGATCACCGAGATGATCGACTGCCTGCGCCAGGGCCGACAGGCTGCTGTCGGCGGCTGACAGGATGACGATGTCTGCCGGACTCTGCTGCAGGTCGACGATGCCCTCGTCATCGACAAAGCCGCCCGGCTTGGCGGCAAACAGATGCATCAGTCGGCCGCCGCCATCTCGGCGCGGGACAGGGCTGCCTGCAACGCATCACGGTTCAGTTCCCTGCCGATGATGACAAGCTGAGTGAGCCGCGCTTCATCCTGCCCCCACAGGCGGTCGAAGTATCCCTCCAGACGCTCACCCACGGCCTGGATTACCTGGCGCATGGGCTTTCCTGGAAGGGCGGCAAAGCCCTTGGCACGATAGATCTCATGCCGCTTCAACAACTGCTGCAGTGTGTCTGCCAGGACGGCGCCATCGACTTCGCCCAGCCGGATCACGCAGGAGTCAAAGTGATCATGGGCATGGTCGTGGTGCGCCCCTTCGGCATGATGGCGGTCATGATGGTTGTCGATGCGATCGATGCCCTCTTCGCTCGCCGCACCGATACCCATCAGCGCCTCCAGCTGGGCGGTGTCCGTGGCCAGGGACTGATCCACGAACAGGGTCTTGACCGCTGCGGGGACTCGAGCACGCACCAGGGCCTCGACTCGCTCTTTTTCTTCGGCGCCAAGCAGATCGGTCTTGCTGACCAGCACCAGGTCCGCGGCACTCAACTGATCATCCAGGAGTTCGCGCAGGCTTGGGTCGTGGTCCAGGTTTTCATCAGCCTGCCGCTGAGCCTCGACCTTGTCGACATCGCTCGCATAGCGGCCAGCGGCAACCGCCGGCCCGTCCACCACGGTAATGATCGCATCGACGGTGCAATGCTGGCGGATCTCCGGCCAGTTGAATGCCTGCACCAAGGGCTTGGGCAGCGCCAGTCCACTGGTTTCGATGAGGATGTGGTCAATGTCATCACGGCGGGCCACGAGTTTCTGCATCACGGGCAGAAACTCTTCCTCCACTGTGCAGCAGATACAGCCATTGGCCAGCTCGTAAATACCGCTGTCGGCGCCTTGTTGAACCTGCTCTTCTTCACATCCCTGGGCACAGCTGCGTAGCAGGTTGGAGTCGATATCCTGCTCGCCGAATTCATTGACGATGACGGCAATGCGCTTGCCGCTGACCTGGCGCAGAATGCTGGCCAGCAGTGTGGTCTTGCCACTCCCCAGGAAGCCGGTCACTACCGTGGCAGGGATCTTGTTCAGTCGCATCCGTTGGTCTCCTCAGTCTCGATGTCGTAACGCCTTTCCGTGGCATCGCCCATCAGCAGGCGAGCAACAGCGGCTGGGTTGTCAGGGAAGAACAGGTGCAGATAGGACGCTGTCAAACCACGCAGGCGATAGATGGCTTCCCCGGGAGCAGGGTGACGCTGGCGTCGTCCGTGAGCGATTGGCTCAGGCGTGCCCTCTGCCACCGAACGGTGATGCGCATGCCCTTTGATGTCGCCTTCGGGCAGGACCGCCGTCTGCATGCCCTGGCAACCCCGTCGTCCGCGCATGGCGCCATATCCAGGCAACAGCCCCAGCATGGTGTGGGTCTGGTCGTCATAGTCGGTGAGGGTTTCCAGGCAATAGAGCAGACCACCGCATTCCGCGAGGATGGGCTTGTCCGCAGCGAAAAAGCGGCGGATGTCATCCAGCATGGTGGTATTCGCCGCCAATTGAGCAGCATGCAACTCGGGATAGCCGCCAGGCAGCCATAGCGCATCGCATGACGGCATGTGCGCATCATGCAATGGCGAGAAGAAATCCACCGTCGCCCCCATGCGTTCCAACAGATCCACATTGGCCTGGTAGATGAAGCTGAACGCGGTATCCCGGGCAATCGCGATGCGCTGACCATTCAGTGATGACAACTGCTGTGATGACAACGCCACGACCTGAGACTCAGGCACCGCATCGAAGCTGACGGGAGGCAGTTGCTCCAATGTATCGGCCAGGCCTTCGGCCAGCAGCACCTTGGCGCCCAGCTCGAAGCGCTCTTCAAGGTCGTCGCGAATCTCCTCGGCCTGGACCAGCCCCAGATGCCGCTCAGGCAGGGCCAGGTCCGCATTGCGTTCCACTGCCGCCAGCAGCGGAACAGAGACTGGCAATGCGGCTTCGATCAGCTCCCTGTGACGCGGCGAACCACAGGCATTGGCAATCATCCCGGCAATACGCAGGTCATCACGGAACCCGGCCATTCCGGCCACCAGAGCCGCAGCGGTCTGTGCCATGCCCTTGACGTCCATGACGATGACCATGGGCAGGTCGAACAACACGGCAAGGTCGGCACTCGATGGCTCGCCATCGAACAGCCCCATGGCACCTTCCACTACGATGAGGTCCGCCTCGCATGCGGCCTCATGCAACCGTTGCCGGCAATACGCCTCGCCCGCCATCCACAGATCGAGCTGTTCGACCGGCTGACCGGAGGCCTGGGCAAGTACCAGGGGGTCCAGGTAATCCGGCCCGGTCTTGAACACCCGGACCCGCTTGCCCCGCTGGCGCAGCATGCGTGCCAGTGCTGCCGTTACCGTCGTCTTGCCCTGCCCTGATGCAGGCGCGGAAATGAAGATGGCAGGACAGGCCGCACGCTCATTCGGGGTGAAGGTCGTGTCGCTCATCGTGACTCCATGTCCGTCAATCGCTGCATGGTCGGCAATAATTGGTACTGAGCCCTCAGTTGCTGGGCGATAAGCACACCTCGTCCCAGCTTGACCGGGGACTGCTCAGTATCCACGACGACACAGTCGCCCAGTGACGGCAGCCCCCCCATGGACTGTCGGGTACGACCATCGGTGATCAGGTAGGTACGCACATGCAGACCTGCATCCTGTCGCTGCCATTGGCGAATCAAACGAGCCGCTTGCAGCACGGCCTCGCGCAGCGGTGTGCCGCCACCCCCTCCTGCGCCATCGAGTCGCTGGAGCATGTCCTTGGGAGCACGCCGTCGCGGCAGGATGGGAGTGACACGATCATTGCCGAAGCCGTGCACCACCATCTGCTCCCGGGCCAGGTAGGCCTGCTCGGCCAATTGATCGACCAGCCCCTTGGCTCGCCCCAGCAGGCGGCGCCCCAAGGTGGAGCCCGAAGTATCCAGCAGGATGAAATGCAGCACCTGCTGTCCGCTGCGAGGCTTGCGATAGCGCAACTGTTGCCAGGGCCATTGACCACGATTGGCGACCAGGGTAGCGAACCAGTTCAGGGACTTCGCCTCGCGCTGCATCCTGTTGTGGGAGGAATAGCGTCCTGATGGCTGAGCCTTGTGGTGGATCTCCTGCCGGGACTTGCGCTCCCGGGACGGGGTCGTCAGTAACCGCCTCCTCGGCTTGCCGGTCACGTTACTCGCCAAGGCGACGGGAGGTACACTGACACTCTCGTGCGCCACGGGAGGCATGGCTCCCCATTGACCTTGAGCCTGCTCGCTTCCCGTCGATGCCTCACCATTGCCGCTTGCACACTCTCGACCGACCGTCAATAGAGCGGTTGCTGGACCGAGTAGCGCTGAGTGTGCTGTTCCTGAGCCCGCCGTTCCTGAATCCGACGCTCCTGAACCCCTGGAAGACGATCCGGGGTCAGCAGGTGGCGTGCCTGAATCAGGCGTCGTCACTCGGCGGTGTGCAAGCACCCAAGGCTCGACCGTGTCCAGGTCCTCACGACCTACCACCTCTGCACCTCGCCAGGCGGCATGGGCCTGGGCCGCCTGGTGCCAGGTGACATCCGCCCTCAGGCCTTCGACCCCCGCAGCCTCACAGCGCACAGCGACATGCTCATAGACCCAGGCCTCAGCAGTGATGTCGGCCAGCGCAGCCTGCGCGGTACGAATACGCTGGGTCAGCTCAGACTGAGCAAGCTCATGCTCCACCACATAGGCCCGTGGATCACGTTCATAGGCTTCGCGCTGTTGGACGATGGCAATCCGTTCTCGCACGCTCACTGCCATGTCCTGCTCAAGACACAGACCGAAGCGATCAAGCAGTTGAGGGCGCAGCTCCCCCTCGTCCGGATTCATGGTGCCGATCAGACTGAAACGAGCGGGGTGCGTATGGCTGATGCCATCCCGCTCGACGATATTGATGCCACTTGCGGCCACATCGAGCAGCAGATCCACCAGGCTGTCGGGCAACAGGTTGACTTCATCGACATACAACACACCGCCATCAGCCTTGGCCAGCAGCCCGGCATGGAAAGTCGCCTCACGCTCGGACAGCACCCGCTGCAGGTCCAGGCTACCGGTCAGGCGATCCTCGCTGGCGCCCAGCGGCAAGGTGACAAACGGAGGCCTGCGCCCCTGCTCGTCATCCGGCAGGATCGCGGCCAACGCACGTGCCAGGGTGGACTTGGCACTTCCCCGTGGACCACTGACCAGCACCCCACCCACACGAGGGTTGATAACATTGAGCAACAATGCCGTCTTCAACGCCTCCTGACCGACAACAGCGGTAAAGGGAAACTCAACCATGAACACCCTCATCGACACTTGCCGTGCTGCCTAGGCGCCGCAGGGCAATGACACACAGCAGTCCCGCCAGCAACCAGAACACGAGGTTGGTAAATCCAGACACCCAGATAAATTCCTGCTGCAGTGAACTCAGCGCCACGACGGCCTGGGGATCAGGGTGAGAGAACAGTGGCCCATCATGTGCAGGCACCCAGACATAGGGCAGCAGCAGAATGGGCAGCCCCAGCCAGCGTTTCCTGCCGCGCGCCAGGAACAACCACCCCAGGGCTGCCGCTGCCAGTGCGACCGTGGTGATCCACCATAGCTGGCGTGATTCGAGGGCAGCGGCTGCAGCACCCGGGATTTCCGGAGGCAACCCCAATGCCGGAGCGACAAAGATCGCCAGATAGCATAGTCCGCCTACCAGCAGGCCCCGTCCCGCCGTCAACGACAGCCGGCCACGTTCGCTTAGCTGGTTCATGAGTACCAAAAGAATGGCGGAGAAACCGATTCCGGCGAGAACATTGGAAACCGCGGTATAGAAATAACGCTCGGCACCATCAGCAGGCGTCCAGGCCTCTTCATCATGATGGTGCTCGGCCATGCCGGTCACTTCATGCGAATGGTCTAGATCTACCTCAGCGTGATGGTCACTGCCGATTTCATACTGCTCGGCAGCCAGCAGGATCGGAGTGACGCCCACCACCTGCAT
>NZ_JAJUFQ010000045.1 GCF_029263665.1 Halomonas sp. | reverse complement strand
GAGCTGTTGCCGATCCTCGAGCGCCGTGCCGGAAGGGTGATGGCCAACGGCTGGCCCACCGGCGTGGAAGTCTGCGACGCCATGGTTCACGGCGGCCCCTTCCCTGCCACCTCGGACGCCCGCACCACCTCGGTGGGCACCGCCGCGATCCAGCGCTTCCTGCGCCCGGTGTGTTACCAGGACTTGCCCGATGCCCTGCTGCCAACGGCGCTCAAGCACGACAACCCACTGTCGCTACGTCGCCTGGTCAACGGTCAGCGCGAAAGCTGATCCTCCTTTTTATACCTGTTATACCTGCCTCGCCATGCACTGCCACCCGCCCTTGGTGGTAGTGCATGGCAGTGGATCCAGGCCATGCACTGCCCTGTATCATGGACATTTGTTGTCGTTTGTATAAAGTGTGCAATATCCCTCCAATGCCAGAGACAGGCTATGGCAACATTCAAGACAAGAGCCCAGTTCGTCGCCGACGACCTGCGTCGACGCATTCTCGGCGGCGAGTTTCAGGGCGGCACCCAGCTACGCCAGGATGCACTGGCCAGCGACTACGACGTCAGCCGCATCCCGGTTCGCGAAGCTTTGCTGACCCTGGAGTCCGAAGGGTTGGTCGAGTTTCATGCCCATCGTGGCGCCTTTACCACCGAGCTGTCGGTGGCCAAGATTCGCGAACTGTTCGACCTGCGCGTGTTGCTGGAAACCTACGTGCTGCGCCATGCCATTGCCGAGCTGACCGAGGCAGACCTGAAGAAAGCCGAGGACATCCTGCACAAGTATGACGAGGCACTGGACAGTGGCGGCGAGATCGACAACTGGAGCGAGTACAACTTCGCTTTTCACCAGGCGCTGTACGCTCCCGCCAATCTGCCAGAAACCCTGTCATTGATCAGTCAGCTCAACACTAAGTCCGACCGCTACATACGCATGCAGCTGCTCTACACCCAGGAAATCGAGAAGGCCGAACGAGAACACCACGGGCTGCTCGATCTGGCACGCAAGGGCCAGACCGAAGAGGCCTGCGAACTACTCAAGGTGCATATTCAAGAAGCCTGCGCAGGCATCGTGACCCTGCTCGAGGAACGCGCCAAACGCGCCGAGCCCCTCTAACGCCATGGCCACGCCCCTCTACGTATGACAGGACTCATCGCCATATGATGGGGGCACACTCCATGTTGACCTGATTCACATCCCCAATAGCCAGCCTGGTGCCCTGATAGCTGGGCCTAGGCATGCATGCCAATCGCCACGCGATGCGACAAGCCCAAGTCGCTTCCTCGCGCCTACGCCACATTCCCCGAGTTACTCACTTCCGGCAGTTCTCCCGCGCACCATTTTCTCTCGACTTTAGTCGTAGTCGCTATTGCTGTGCCATGCCAATCATCTTATATTTTATACAATCGACAAAATGACAATCACCATCGCAACAGGAGCCTCCATGGGTCCATTCGACCAGGTCGACGACAACGCTGCTCCCCAGGCTGACATCACTGTCGTCGGTGCCGGCATCATCGGTATTTGCTGCGCTCTGGCGCTGGCCCGGAAAGGCCTTAGGGTTCAAGTACTGGACAAGCAGGCGCCGGGAATGGGGGCTTCCTTCGGCAATGCCGGACACATGGCCACTGAGCAAGTGTTTCCCATTGCGGATGCTTCGATTCTCAGCCGCCTTCCTGGCATGCTGATGGACCCAATGGGACCTCTGCGCCTGGACTGGAGACACCTGCCCCGTTCACTGCCCTGGTTCACTCGCCTGTTGCTCAACCTGCGACAAGCCCCTTACGCCCATAGCGTACGTGGCATCCGCGCTCTCAATGAAGCCAGCCTAGACGCCTGGCACCAGTTGCTGGATACGGTTGGTGGACGACACCTACTGAAGAGTGATGGCTCCTTTCTCGTTCACGAGAAGCCAGATACAGCAACGGAACTCCAAGCGATAGAGACTCGGATGGCAGAGCACGGCGTGGCAGTGGAAACATGGACAGGCGACGCCATCCGTGAACGTGCTCCCGGGCTTTCCAACCTCATTCAAGGCGGCCTCTTCTTCCCGGACACGGGGCATGTGGTCAACCCTTACAGCGTCTGTGAAGCGCTGGTTGGCGCGGCACGTCAGCACGGAGTGCGCTTTCACCAGCAGGAAGTGACCCGAGCCCGCATCAGCGAACATGGCGTCATCCTGACGACAGCAAATGCAAGCACCATTCTGACTCCTCGCGTGCTACTGGCCTGCGGCGCTCACTCCGCTCCTTTGACAGCCGAACTCACCGGTGTTCGCGTCCCTCTAGACACCGAGCGCGGTTATCACCTCATGCTGCCCAAGGAAGCTCACCGACTACCGCTGGCGGTCACGTCGCTGGAACGTCGCTTCATCATGACCCCGATGCGCGAGGGATTGCGCCTGGCCGGCACCGTCGAGTTTGCTGGCCTGCACCGCCCAGCCAACATGCAGCGCGCCTGGCAGCTTCATCGCCTCACCCAAGGACTGTTCCGCGACCCGCTCAGCGACGAGGGCGCCACGCCCTGGATGGGATTCCGCCCTTCGCTGCCGGACTCGCTCCCCATCATCGACAGCGTGCAACACGGCAAGGTGCTGCTGGCCTTTGGTCATCATCACCTTGGCCTGACCCAGGCGGCCATCACTGCTGACATGATTGCCACCCTGGCAACCCCGGAACGTACCCCCTCGTTTCAGTCACTCCTCGAGCCGGCACCCTATCGGCTCAATCGCTTCTGATCCGTATCCCACGACGCTCAATCACACGACCTGTAACACCACAACAAGATCCAAGGAGACATCATGTCCGCAATCAAGGCTTCCGCAAGGCTGCCCAGCATGACTGAGGTGCTGGCCGTCATGATCGGGTTCATTGCCATCATGTTCCTCAGCATCAATGTCCTCGGGCTACCGATCCAGCTCGCCCTCTTCGCCTCCTGGTTCCTAGTCATGGCCCTAGGACTCAAGCTGAAGATCAGTTACGACGACATGCAGAAAGGACTGATAGACGGCATCCATAACGGTATGGAAGCCGTGCTGGTGCTTACCACCGTCGGCGCACTGATCGGCACCTGGATTGCCGGTGGCATCGTACCCAGCATCATCTACTACGGTCTGATGGTCATGAACCCGCAGATCTTCCTGCTCGCAGCCTTTGTGATCTGCGCCCTGACTTCGCTGGCCACCGGTACCTCCTTCGGTACTGCTGGTACCGCTGGTGTCGCTATGATGGGAATCGGCCACAGCTTCGGTATTCCTCTGCCGTTGGTGGCCGGTGCCGTCATCTCCGGTGCCTATGTCGGCGACAAGATGTCCCCTCTCTCCGACACCACTGTCATGACGGCTTCGCTGTGCAAAGTCAGCCTCGTCGACCACATCCGTTCCATGATGCTGGTCAGCGCGCCCGCCATACTGATTGCCTCAATCCTGTTCGTGGTGGTCGGCTTCTTCTACATCAGCGGCGATGTCGATACCTCGCGCGCCACCATGGCCATGCAAGCACTGGAAAACCACTTCACCATCAGCCCATGGCTGCTGATGCCAGCGGTAATCGTCATCGCCCTGCTGACACGCCGCTTTCCAGCCATTCCAGTGATCACCTTCGGTGCCGTACTCGGCAGCCTGTGCGCCTGGTGGGCCCAAGGTGTCGGTCCGATTGACGCTATCCGTATCGCCTATGTCGGTAACGCCATACAGTCCGATGTCGAGTTCCTCAATACCTTGCTCAACCGCGGTGGCATCGAATCCATGCTCAGTGTGGTCGCACTGATTTTGTTCGCTCTCGGACTTGGAGGCCTGATGGATCGAGTCGGGATTCTCAAGACAATCAGCAACGGCTTCCTGCGTTGGGCCAACAATCCCGGTCGACTGACGCTCTCGACTATGCTTGGCGGCTTTTTTGGCAACTTCTTTGGCGGTGCCGCCTATGTCTCTCTGATCACCGCCAGTACGATCACCGAGAAAAGTTACGATGACCAAGGCATCGACCGGCGGGTACTCTCGCGCAATGCAGAAGCCGGTGGCACCGTGACCACTCCGATGGTGCCCTGGACCGACGGTGGTGTTTTCATGGCCACCACTCTCGGCGTCTCGACCATGGCCTACCTGCCCTTCCTCTGGTATCACATGCTGGTCATCGCCATCTCACTCTTCTACGGCTACGCCAACATCGCCATTTGGCGTACCAAGGTTGACCAGGACAGCATCGATCAGCCCAGCCCCCAACCAGCCTCATTCTGATATCAGCATGCCTGCATGAGCACCAAAGCCCCAACTAGGGGTTTTGGTGCTTACGCTATCTAGACCTGAGGCATACATTCGATGGCGTCTTGCAACACTCGACGACATGGCCGGCAACAGCGCTCCGGTGATAGGCAGTGCCACTACCCCATCGATGCCCGACGCGGCCAACCCTCCCGAATACGATACTCGCCATGTCCCTAAGCGTTATCTGGTTCAAAACATCGTGTTGTTGTTGGCAGCGTCTCCCGGAACAGGCTGAATCACGTCCCAATGCTCGACGATCTTGCCCTGCTCGACCCGAAAGATATCCACTACAGCTTCGCCTCGATCCTCGTCACCGTTGGTCGAATGGACATGCAGCCAGACCAGATCACCATCGGCAGCGCTGCGCACGATTTCGCTTCTATAGTCCGGGTTTTCCTTGAAGTAGCCTGCAAAGTAATTCACGAAAGGTGCCTTGCCGTCAGGCACGTCAGGGTTGTGCTGAATGTAATCCTTTGCCAGCACGCGCGAGCTTTGTTCGGTCTCGTGCTCATTGAAAAATTGATCATAGAACTCGGTGACAAGCGCCCGATTGGCTTCTTCGGCCCCGACATCGCGTCCAGGCTGCGCTAGGGATACGACAGGTGCGGCCAGTAGTAGCGCCGCAGTGACAACACCGAGGAATTTTATCATCGACATGCAGGAACTCCTGTGACAATAGGAAGATCAATAGCCAACGGTAAAACGCTGACGCACATGCATAGGCTTCTCTAACTCATCCACCAATGCCACTGCGTAGTCTTCAAAGGAGATACTGGAGCCCTCATCACGGGTCAGCAGCGTATCCTGCCCAAGACGAAACTTTCCGGTACGCTCGCCGGGCACAAACTCTGCAGAAGGCGACAAGAACGTCCAGTCGAGATCGCCGACACCACGCAGAAAATCCAGAAACTCAGCACCGGCGCGCGCTTCGGGCTTATAGGCCTCAGGAAAGTCCGGCTGATCAATGACCTTCTCACCCGGAGCCACTTCAAGGCTACCGGCCCCACCCACCACCAAATAGCGCACCACTCCAGCATCACGCACAGCCCCCACGAGCGCGCCAGCATCGCTTGCGGTAAAGGGCACTGCGCTGATGACAGCATCATGTCCCTTGAGTAATACCTCCAACGTCTGCTGGTTATTGGCATCGCCCTGCCTCGGTGTGACCCCAGGCAATGAAGCAATCCTGTCCGTATTACGGGCAATGGCGGTCACCAGATACCCCCGGTAGGACAGTTCGGCGAGAATACGCGAGCCGGCATCACCCGATGCCCCGATAAGCGCAACGTTTGCCATGAGGAACCTCCGTAAGTTCATGTTTGACACATGGTCCAAAAGACAGACCGTGAGATAAACTTATGGAAGTTCCCGTAACGGCACAAGAAGTCATCTTCACCTGACATGGTCACCACAGTGTGACCACTGAACGATTATTCATGGAGAAATAATGGCTACGACTCCTGGCAGCGAAGAGGTGATTTTCGAGCAACCCTGCCCCATTCGCGACGTACTCGACCGCATTGGTGATCAGTGGAGCCTGCTGATTCTGGAAGCTCTCGCCCCCGGCACCTTGCGCTTCAATGCCCTGATGCGCGAGATCGGTGATATCTCGAAGCAAATGCTCTCCCGCACGCTCAAGCAACTGGAGCAGGACGGCTTCATCACACGGACGCTGTATCCGGAGGTCCCTCCACGAGTGGAATATACGCTGACTCCGCTGGGACAGTCTTTTCTCCAGCCGTTGCAGCAGCTTGTGGCCTGGGCAGATGCGCATCACCATACGATTGTTGCGGCTCGTAACCAGTACCAAGCCATGCAGGAGCAGACCTGATACCGGAGCTGTCCCAGCATTCCCGAAAATGCGCGGACGCGGGATCACCGTTAATGCCGTGGCGCCAGGACCAGTGGCCACCGAGATGTTCTTCGAAGGCAAGAGCGACGAGCAGATCGCATCGATTGCCGCCATGGCACCACTGGAGCGCCTGGGACAGCCGGATG
>NZ_JAJUFQ010000033.1 GCF_029263665.1 Halomonas sp. | reverse complement strand
CGCTGTCCGCCACGCCATCGCCGACATTGCTGATCACATCACCCGCAGCATCGATGCCGTCTGTGGACACGCTGGTGACATAGGCCATCGTCAGGCCGTTGCCATCCAGCGTGGTGGACTGGGTCTCATCACCCAGGGTCAGGCTGGTGGCGTTGAGGTCATTAGCCAGGTCGAAAGTCACATTGTCACTATCTGCACTCTTGCTAACCTCGATGTTGCCATCGGTGTTGGCCAGGTCGACGGTGTCGCCCGGTGCCACATTGCTGGCGTTCTCGCCTTGCGCAGTGAGGTTCCAGCCGGCGTTGGCCGTTTCATTGACCGCATTGAGCTGCCCGACATTGACCGCATCGCTATCCGCCACACCGTCGCCGACATTGCTGATGACATCGCCAGCGGCATCGATGCCGTCTGTAGTCACACTCGGGCCATTGGCAATGGTCAGGCCGCTATCGTTCAACGTGGTGGACTGGGTCTCATCACCCAGGGTCAGGCTGTTGGCGTTGAGGTCATCGGCCAGGTCGAAGGTGACATTGTCGCTGTCTGCTGTCTTGCTGACTTCGATGTTGCCATCGGTGTTGGCCAGGTCGACGGTCTCTCCTGATGCAACGTCACTACTATTGGCCCCTTCCGCACTAATGCTCCAGGTTCCTGCAGCCACTTGTTGAACAGCCTTCAACTGCGCGACGTTGACAGCGTCAGTATCTCGAGCACCCGCGGCCACTCCGGTAATTTGGCGCAATACGCCATTATCCGGGTCACCTACCGATACAGCGCCTGTCGTTCCTTCTGTGTCAGCGATGGCGCTTCCGTCCGCCGCGGCCACGCCCGTACTGGGGTCGTAGCCACGAATTCCGCCACTGATGGTACTCGCTGATAGTGCACCTAATGCCACCCCGCCTGCAGTCGAGGCAGAAGACGCGCGCCCTAACGAGACTGCGCTCTCCCCACTTGTAGCCGCCTGGCCACCAATGGCAATGGCATTACTTGCTGTTGTCTGGGCACCTTTAGTGTTATTGGCACCAATGGCAATGCTGTGCGCACCAATTGCCCGCGTCGAATCTTCCAATGCCAGAGGGGTTGTACCATTGCCGCCAGCGCCACCGATTGCAACGGAATTCAACCCCGCCGCTTGAGTGCCAAAACCCAGAGCTGTACTAGCCGTTCCCCCGGCCCCATTCTGTAGGCCAATAGCCGTTGCCCATTGTCCTGCATAAGATGAAAAACCGAATACCGCAGAGCCTTCTCCAAGTCCTTGGCTAAAAGTGCCGTAAACCGTTGCTGCAAGATGATCATTACCCTGGGCGTTGCAACCGGCCACAGTAGAGAAAGTGCCCGAACCATCTTCAGGATCGCGATTTGTCTGTCCATATTGCTGGCGCCCTACAGTGCCTGTGCCACCGGTGGAGCTACAGCTTTGCGAACCGTCATCAAGAGTGTTGGCCCACACTTCCTCCATCGCTCCCGGCAAGAGACTCAAGGCCCCTCCCAGCAGTAGCGCACTGCCGATGAGATGTCCGGAAGTCGATGACTTGCTTCTGGCATGAGCCGCTTCGGATGCCACGACCAGACGGCCGCATGAACGATTCCATACAAGGCGAAAGACACGGTTCATATACCTCTCCTGCACTACGGAGCCACCTCTACGGGGGCCCTTCTTGTCTAACTTGAGCTCCTGGCGTCAGGGATTTGTGCAGGAGCACGCACACACAGACACATGATATATACTTAAAGTTACAATTCAAGCTTGTTGCTTACATTAAGAGTGTGAAAAAAAGCCAAGTAGGTAATAAATTAATGCCAAAAGGGTTGAAAAATAATCATGAAAAATAAAGAATAGCATTAAATACAGCTAGTTATTGAACAAACTTGCCAAACACAATAGTTACAATTTGTGAAAAAAATCATACTAAAGAATGATTTTATAGAATGCTCGGTAAGAAAATACGCTAGGAAGTCTGCTTTTGGAGTCACAAACAGGAGGGTTCAGTTACATACATCCGATCAGTTTCTCCCTGACAGAGACCTCAACAGGACAAAAAAGAAACATTATGTAACAATTCGACTGACGCACCTTTCTACGCCTTCCGCGGGGAGATTCAGAAGCTCCCTCACACTTGCCGCCGTCGCATGAAAAATCAGCCTCTATCTCAATAGTCGGTACTGACTGGCTCAGCCGTATCGTTAGCCGTATCCTTGAATGCACGATTGGCGGCAATCAACCGCCTTCCACAAGCGAATGAAGGAAGAATCCATGTCCGGCTTGCTCCCCAATGTCGATCCTGATGGTCTGCTGGAATACTCAGTGGTCTATACAGACCGCGCCTTGAATCACATGTCGCAAAGCTTCCAGAGCGTCATGCGAGATATTTCGGCAACACTGAAGCAGGTCTATAAGGCTCATTCTGTGGCTATCGTACCGGGTAGCGGTACCTTCGGAATGGAGGCAGTGGCACGCCAATTTGCCAGTGGCCGCAATGCCTTGGTGATTCGCAACGGCTGGTTCAGCTACCGTTGGCATCAGATTCTCGAGATGGGCAGGATCCCTGCAAATCTCAACGTCGTGAAAGCCCGGCGAACGGAAGACACTACCACGGCACCCTTCATACCCGCTCCTATCGAGGAAGTAGAGAAAGTCATTCGCCGCACACAACCCGATATCGTCTTCGCGCCTCATGTGGAGACGTCATCAGGCATGATTCTGCCGGATGACTACATCAGACGCGTTGCCGACGCGGTGCATGCTCATGGAGGCCTGCTGGTGCTCGACTGCATTGCCTCGGGCACCATCTGGGTGGATATGGAAAAGACCGGGGTCGACCTGCTGATCAGCGCCCCACAGAAGGGATGGAGCGGCTCTCCCTGCTGCGCCATGGTCATGCTCTCGCCCAATGCACGGGAAATCATCAAGGAAACCACCAGCAGCAGTTTTTCCGCGGACCTGCGTAAGTGGCTTGACATCATGGAAGCCTACGAACAAGGCGGGCATGCCTATCACGCCACGATGCCCACTGACAGCCTGCACCAGTTGCGCGACATCATGCAGGAAACGGCGAATTACGGGTTCGACAAGGTGATGCAGGAACAGTGGGCTCTAGGACAGCGTGTACGCGAAGTACTTGCTGAATATGGCTATTCGAGCGTGGCTGGCGAGGGCTTTGAGGCCCCAGGCGTTGTGGTGTCCTACTGCAGTGATCCACAGTTAGTCGCCAAGTTCGCAGCGGCAGGGCTGCAGGTCGCGGCCGGCGTGCCATTGATGTGTGACGAAGGAGAAAACTTCCAGACCTTCCGCATTGGTCTGTTTGGTCTTGATAAACTGCATCATCTCGAACGTAGCGTGGCAAACCTGAAAGCGGCACTGGACCAGGTGGCACAATAAGACCGGAAGACACAAAAAACACCAATTGGCAGCAAGGTAGATAAAGGAAAAGGGGCCCAATGGCCCCTTTTCCGTTGCATCCTTCCACTGCAGGTTCAGCCCCTGCTCTCACCCGAAAATGGAAAGAATGATTCTTTCCCCATATCCCCACAGCAACACCGTCATGCCAAGCAGAGCTTCCAGCACTAGCACACCAAAAGCCAAGGTAGTGCTGGAGACAATGAAGCCTTCTTTCTGACTGATGTTGAGGAAGGTAGGAATGCCAATGTATAGCAGATAAGCTGTATAACAGAGGCCGATGACCCCAGCCAGCATGCACAGCCAGACCAATGGATAGACCGCGACGATGCCACTGAGGAACATGGGTGTAGCGATATAACCAGCAAAAATGACACATTGGCTCTGGCTTGGCGGCTTGGGATAACGCTTGGCCATATAGCGAATCACCTTGCCTACCGCATAAACCGCAGCCAGGATCACAACATAAAAGACAATTCCCGCACCCAGGGCATCGAGATACCCCAATTGAATCGTGGTACCGCTGCCTAGACTCCACCCCACCTGAGTCGTTCCGATGTAGGCACTGATCACCGGTACCGCCGCCATCAACAGCACATGATGGGCGTAGAGATGATCTATCGTCTCGCGTTCTTCCTTGATCTGTTTCCATTCGCGATGCGGGTGGGCCATCAAGCCCCAGACGTGTGTCAGCATACTGACTCCCTCCTATACCGCATGATCAGGCGGGTGAAGCCGCCATCCCCTTGTGACCAGCATTACCTTCAGTTCTCAGTATAGATACGAATTCATGCTTTGCTTCCCAGGGTCTCAACGCTTCACCCTATTGGTTAGACCAAGAATTCATGCACTTTCACAGGAAAAGTGCACAAAAAAACCGGGCCGCTCAAAGCGGCCCGGCCAGTATGTCGGTCAGGGAATCTCTTGCTTATCTCAATACATCGATGTCCATAACGGCACACCAGGCATCAATGTGGCATCCAGCGACATCATCACGCTCATGGCGGTGATGGTCAGGATCGAGATCCCGAATACCTGACGCGCCCAACGCACATTGTCTTCCGTACGATAGCCCTTGGCAGCGATGTACAGCCAATAGATACCCAATACAGACGTCACGATGAGGTAGCCAGGACCTGCATACCCCGCCAGGCTCAGCGACAATGCAGCGCCGAGGAAGGCCAGGATGTAGCCGATGATGTGATGCTTGGCAGTGCCAATCCCTCGCACCACGGGAAGTACTGGAATCTTCGCTGCACGATAATCTTCCATGCGGAAGATCGCGATAGCATAGGAATGCGGCATCTGCCACAGACTGAAGATAATCAGCAAGGTCAATGCCCCGGCATCGAAGCTACCACTGACAGCACAGTAACCGACGACCGGCGGTACCGCACCGGACAGGCTGCCGACCAGAGTGCCGTACTCTGAATGGCGCTTCATGTAGAGGCTGTAAATCCCGACATAGACAACGAAACCGAAGGCCGCCAGACCCACGGTCAACGCATTGGTGCCAAGAGCCAGCAGGCCGAAGCCTGCCAGCCCAAGGATAGTGGCGAATACCAGCGTTGCCGCAGCACTCACCCTGCCCTGCACCAGAGGTCGGTTACGGGTGCGCTCCATCAATGCATCGATGTCTTGGTCGATGACATTGTTGAAGGCACACCCGGACGCGATCACCAACGCCAGGCCCAGCAGGGCCGAGGCAAACACCAGGAAGTCGAACTGACCCTGGGCGGCCAGGAAGTAGCCGCCCAGAACCGAGATCACATTACCGCCGATGATGCCTGGCTTGGTGATGGTGACGTAGTCTCTGATCATCATGCGCGTCGGCGTCAGCCGATCATCATGTTGAGATGCAGGTGGTACATGATCCACACGGAACCTCCGATGACCAGAACCAGAATCAACACGGTGAAGACGAATGCGTTGAAGTTCCAGCCTTCATCGGTCTTGGTGCTCATGTGCATGAACAGGATCAACTGAACCAGCACCTGGGCCACCGCAGTTGCCACGATGATAGCCAGAGTGGCATCCAGTTCGAAGGATCCCGCCATCACTACCCCAAAGGGAATGATGGTCAGCACGATGGACAGAATCAGGCCAATGACATAGGACTTGACACTGCCATGGCTGTGTTCGCTAGGCGCTTGTCCGCTCATATCACAGGGCTCCCATCAGGTAGACGAAGGAGAAGACGCAGATCCAGACGATATCCAGGAAGTGCCAGAACAAGCTCAAGCACATGATCCGCGGACGTGTCATGTCGTTGAGTCCCGTCTTCTTCACCTGGATCAGCATCACCAGGATCCAGATCAGACCAAAGGTCACGTGCAGACCGTGGGTACCGACCAGGGTGAAGAACGCAGACAGGAAGGCACTGCGATCCGGGCCGAAGCCTTCATGAATCAGGTGCTGGAACTCGTAGATTTCCATCCCCACGAAGCCTGCGCCCAGGAGGAAGGTGATCAACAGCCAGTTGAACACCGCCTTGGCGTTGTTGGCATTCATGGACAGCACGGCCATGCCGTAAGTGAAGCTCGAGAACAACAGCAGGAAGGTCTCGACCAGCACGAAGGGCAGTTCGAAGAGCTCGGAGGCCGAAGGACCGCCGGCCGTGCCTTTCATCAGCACCGCATAGGTAGCGAACAATGATCCGAAGATCATCAGATCGCTCATCAAGTAGATCCAGAAGCCGAAGACCTTGGTGCCTGCAGCGTCGTGGTGATCATGGTCATGCCCATCGTGGGCATGACCTGCGTGGTTAGTCAGAGTATCAGTCGCCATTACGCCTGCATCTCCACTCGTTTTTGGTGCTCGCGCTCAATGCGCTCGACTTCAGCCGCCGGCACGTAGTAATCGACGTCGGTACGGAAGATACGCGCCATGAACACAGCGAACATGCCCAACGCAGAAACGATCGCCAGCCACCAGATATGCCAGATCAGGGCAAAGCCGAAGACAATGGAGATCGCCCCCATGACAGGACCTTCCCAAGTGTCCTTGGGCATATGGATGTCCTGGTAAGGCGGCTTGGACAGCGGCGCCTTGCCACCGTTCTTCTGCTTGTCATCCCAATAAGCGTCGATATCGCTGACATCGGGCAGATGGGCAAAGTTGTAGAACGGCGCCGGAGAGGAAGTGGACCACTCCAGAGTACGACCGCCCCACGGGTCGCCAGTCACGTCGGCATTCTTCTTGCGATCGCGAATACTGACAGCGAACTGGATCACGGTGCACAGGATACCCATTAGGATGATCACGGCACCCACCCAGGCAACGATCATCAGCGGCTGCCACTCGGTGTTCTCGTAAGTGTTCATGCGGCGTGCAGCGCCGAAGAAGCTCAGCACGTACAGCGGCATGAAGGCCATGTAGAAACCGACCAGCCAGCACCAGAAGGAACGTTTGCCCCACTTCTCGTCCAGCGTGAAACCGAAGGCCTTCGGGAACCAGTAGGTCAGGCCGGCCAGCATGCCGAACACCACACCGCCGATGATGACGTTATGGAAGTGTGCAATGACGAACAGCGTGTTATGCAGCACGAAGTTGGCCGCAGGCACGGCCAGCATCACACCGGTCATGCCACCCAGAGTGAAGGTGATGATGAAGCCGATGGTCCACAGCACTGGAGAAGTGAACTCGATGCGACCACGGTACATGGTGAACAGCCAGTTGAACACCTTCACCCCGGTGGGGATGGCGATGATCATCGTCATGATGCCGAAGAAGGCGTTGACGTTGGCCCCTGCGCCCATGGTGAAGAAGTGGTGCAGCCACACGATGAACGACAGCACGGTAATGGCCACGGTCGCCCAGACCATGGTGCCGTAACCGAACAGACGCTTGCGGGCGAAGGTCGCGATGACCTCGGAGAATACACCGAATGCCGGCAGGATCAGGATGTATACCTCGGGGTGACCCCAGACCCAGATCAAGTTGACATACATCATGATGTTGCCACCGAAATCGGTGGTAAAGAAGTGCATGCCCAGATAACGGTCAAGCGTCAGCAGTGCAATGGTCGCCGTCAGTACCGGGAAGGAAGCAATGATCAGGACGTTGGCGCACAGCGAAGTCCAGGTGAAGATCGGCATGCGGAACAGCGTCATGCCCTTGGTACGCATCTTCATGATGGTCACGAAGAAGTTGATACCCGTCAGGGTCGTACCGATACCTGATATCTGTAGTGCCCATATCCAGTAGTCCACCCCGACTCCGGGACTGAACTCCTTGCCCGATAATGGTGCGTAGGCCAGCCAACCAGTGGTGGCGAACTCACCGACCACCAGGGAGATGTTGACCAGCACGACACCGGCAACGAACAACCAGAAGCTGAGGTTGTTCATGAACGGGAAGGCCACGTCACGGGCACCGATCTGCAACGGTACCACCAGGTTCATCAGACCGATGACCATGGGCATGGCAACGAAGAAGATCATGATCACGCCATGGGCGGTGAAGATCTGGTCATAGTGATGCGGCGGCAGATAGCCCTCGGCGCCGCCTGCGGCCATGGCCTGCTGGGTCCGCATCATGATGGCATCGGCGAAGCCGCGAATCAGCATCACCAGCGAGACGAGGAAGTACATGATACCGAGTTTCTTGTGGTCGACGGAGGTCAGCCACTCGGTCCATAGGTATTTCCACTTCTTGAAATACGTCAGAGCACCCACAACCCCGACACCAACAATCGCGATGACCATTGCGGTCACCATGATGATTGGCTCGTGGAAAGGGATCGCGTCCAGGGTAAGTTTTCCGAACATAGTTTACTCCGCTGCCTCCGCGCTCATGGGCTCGTCGCGAGACTCGGGTGCTTGATGAGAGTCAGTGACATCCTCGGACTCCACGGCCTCATGAGACTCATCGACTTCACTTGCGTCATGAGCCTTGCCGCCATGACCGAACAAGTGACGATTACCTTCCTGCTCAGCCATATGAGCGGCATGAGCCTCGTTGCCATTGAGGAAGCTCTTGACGATGGACTCGTACAGACCCGGGGATACCTGGGAGAAGTACTGGATCTCGTTGTGCTCGGTAGGAGCAGCCAGAGCGTAGTACTCATCCGGATAGGTCAGAGTGTCTGAAGATTCCTTGACCTTGGCTACCCAAGCATCGAAGTCCTCGACGGAACCGACGTGGGCCTTGAAGGTCATACCGGAGAAGCCAGGACCGCTGTAATTGGATGAGCGACCGTTGTAGACACCCTGCTCATTGGCGATCAGGTGAACGTCGTTATCCATTCCGGCCATGGCATAGATCTGGCTGCCCAGGCGAGGAATGAAGAAGGAGTTCATGACCGAGCCAGAGCTGACACGGAAGCGCACCGGAGTGTCCTCGGGGAAAGCCAGCTCATTGACCGTTGCGATGCCCTGCTCCGGATAGATGAACAGCCACTTCCAGTCCAGTGACACTGCCTGGATCTCCATCGGCTCGTTCTGACCTTCCTTCGCCTCAAGAGGCTTGTGAGGATCAAGGCTGTGGGAGGTGTACCAGGTCAGCACCGCCAGGAAGACAATGATGACGCAGGGGATGAACCAGACGATCGCTTCGATCACAGTGGAATGTGACCAATCGGGAGCGTAGGTAGCATCCTTGTTACCGCGGCGATAACGCCACGCAAATACCAGAGTCAGCACAATGACCGGTACCACCACGATCTGCATCAGACCGAAGGCAGTGAGGATCAGAGTACGCTGCTCCTGACCGATTTCCCCCTTGGGGTCCAGCAAGGCTGAACTACAGCCCGCCAGCACCAGGGGTAGCGCGAGCATCAGCACTAGGCCTAGCATGCGCAAATATGACTTTCTTCTCATGTAGCGACCTCGTCCGGGCGTGGAGGCGGAATACCAGAGCTCACGAGCCTTGCTCAAGCACTGCCAATAGCCGAAAGCTACTGGTTCTGCTTGAGCAAGCTCGCACGTGCCAAGGCGGCCCGGCGGGGTGGAGGAAAACGCTGTCATCCCTTGTCAGGAGCGAAATCCATGTGCATTGCCTCCGGCTTGGCGAAAGCCAGTTGCAATGAGCCCACCTACGCCTTCCCCAATGGCGATATCCCATTCTGCCCCCCATGTGATGGGAGGCAGAATGGGACAGCGCATATTGTCGGCACATGTCCCTCGAAAGAGAAGCGACGATTTGCCGCAGGGTGTCGCACCGCCTTGCGGCGCCAACCATAAACCGAGAGAGCTTCAAGCTCCAGTCGAACTGCAGGAAAAATTGGCAGGAACGGGAACGATAAAGAGTTTATCCACCCCACTCCTTACTCGCTCCCGGCTGATATTCTGAATAAAGACTCACATGGTGATCAAACGTGGTATGAGATCGGGAATATCGGCCAGCGCACTGGCAGCTCGATCATGGGTCACGATGATGTCCACATCAGACAAGGCGCCAAAAAAAGCAGGCCGCAGACAATCCCACTTGCTGTCATCGAACACCAGAATACGCTGGGCAGCAGTTTCTATCACTGCCTGCTTGGGGGCCACTTCATGAAAATGAAAGCAACTGAGCCCACGCTGGGGGTGCACGCCCGCGGCAGAGATGAAAGCACGATTGATACCCAGTGCCCGGATCTGTGCAGCCATGTCATCCCCTTCAAAAGACTGGGACACCCTGCGATAGCGGCCTCCGAGCAGAATCAGGCGCACATCATCCAGAGCACTGACCGCATTGGCGACATTGAGTGCATAGGTCACTACCGTCAGCCCCTGGCGCCTGCCCAGCTCACTCGCCAAGGGCAGCAATGTGGTACCACAATCGATGAACAGGGTATCGCCATCATCAATGCAGGATAGTGCATGCCGACACAGAGACGCCTTGATCTCGGCACCACGCATTTGCTGCGCACTGAGGTCGTACGTTGGCATGTAATGGGGGTCATCACGGCGCACCAGATATCCCCCCATCAGACTGAGAAGGCTATCTCTGGAAGACACGTCGCGCCTCAGCGTCATCTCCGATACACCACACAGTTTGGCGGCATCGGCCAGATGCAGGCTTCCCCCACTGACCAGCGCCTGCAGCAGACGCTCCTGCCGCTCCACACCCCGTCGATTCATCAAACCATTTTCTCCACCCAGTTCACTCCATCCCGTCCATTTGTACCTCAGGCACATCCCCGCGCCTCTCTACGCCATCCACCTCACTCCCTTACTTCATTCCCTCTATCTCATGCCCCTCTTCCCGGCATTCTCCCAGCCTGATGACATATGGCTGATTCATGATCGCCCAGATAAATCATTCTATCGCCTTAGTGCAGGGTGCCCAGGATCATAAGGCTCTCACCAGATTTCACTACTCGACCTTTGCGTTAGGGCATAGTTAGAGCAGAAATGTTAAAAAAATCACATTCACTGTTATAATGCTATCAGCATTTCCGAGGTGTCCCTGCACCACCCGTCTCCTACTAACAATAAAGCTACCCAACTCGAGATCTTTTGATGTCCCGTTATACTTCCCTGGTTTCTACCACCGTCTTTTCCTGCGCCCTTGCCGCACTGCCTTCAGCCGCCATTGCTTCCAGCCCGCAATGGTCGTTCGGCAACGTTTCCGTCAACTACCTGGACTGGTCCAACGGCACCGAAAAGCGAACTGCCACCAACGCGGCCAAGAGCGATTTCGTCTATCTCGAACTTGAAGGGGGAGTGGGCTATTCCTGGGGTGAGTTCTACGGTTTCTTCGATATCGAGAATCCCGGCCACGACCAGTTCGATGAAGGCAGCGACGGCAAGGACAACCTGCGTACTGCGGGCAAGGTGACATCCCACCTCTATCTCGGCGACACCCCCTTCTCCGTCTATCTGCACCTCTATGATTTCCGTGACTACGGCTTTCATAGCCGTGAACAGGACCAGATCCTGGGGTTCGGCTATCGCCATACCTTCGGCAATGGCCTGTGGATCAAACCCTTCATCGGTGCCGCTCGAGTCCAGAGCAGTGGTTATACCGGCATGAACGGCGGCATGCTGGGTTGGGTCGCCGGTTATGACTTCAATGCCCTGGGTCAGAACTTCAGCCTGACAAACTGGCATGAACAGACCTTCGCCCGGGATGATGACTATCTCGAGCAGAACTACGTTGGCGCCAAGGCCGACGAGATTGGCACCAATGGCGCTGTTGCCCTGTGGTGGCACCCTACCAAGATGCTGACCACGGGCCTCCAGTACCGTTATTCAGATGAAAAGCTAGGCTCTCCGGGCCAGTACCAGAACGCCGTGATCTACTCTCTTAAGTTCAACTTCTTGTAAGAAGGCGACCGAACCTATGACACTTATCATGAGTCTGGTGGGCATGGTGACACTCGTCATCATCGCGATCCTGTTTTCCAGCAATCGTCGCGCTATTCGCCTACGTACGGTGCTAGGGGCCTTCGTCATACAGGCAGGGCTCGGCGCCTTCGTCCTTTACGTACCTTTTGGCCAGAAAGTGCTGAAGACCATTTCCGATGCGGTCAGCCAAGTGGTGGCATACGCCAACGATGGTATTGGCTTCGTCTTCGGCAACCTGGCCAATGTCGACAGCACCGGTTTCGTCTTTGCAGTGAAAGTGCTGCCGGTCATCATCTTCTTTTCTTCCTTGACCGCCGTACTCTACTACCTGGGCATCATGCAGTGGGTGGTGAAACTGCTTGGGGGCGCCTTGCAGAAGATACTTGGCACCTCGCGCACAGAGTCCCTTTCCGCAACAGCCAATATCTTTGTTGGCCAGACCGAAGCCCCGCTGGTGGTTCATCCCTATATTGCCGGCATGACCCAGTCACAGCTGTTTGCCGTGATGTGTGGTGGCCTGGCATCAGTGGCAGGCTCTGTCCTGGCTGGCTACGCGGCTCTTGGAATTCCCATGGAATATCTGGTCGCTGCTTCCTTCATGGCGGCTCCTGGTGGCCTGTTGTTCGCTAAGCTGCTGATGCCGGAGACGGATCCTGAAGCCGACCAGGCGGAACACCGTGTGGAGCAGATTGAGGAGGATGACAAGCCCAGCAATGTCCTTGATGCCGCCGCCTCAGGCGCTTCTTCCGGTTTGATGCTGGCCGCCAATGTCGGCGCCATGTTGCTGGCCTTCATCGGTCTGATCGCGCTGATCAATGGCATTCTCGGCGGTGTCGGTGGCTGGGTTGGCATCGACAGCCTGAGTCTGGAGATGATTCTTGGCTGGCTGTTCTCTCCACTGGCTTTCCTGCTGGGCGTTCCCTGGAACGAAGCGACCTTGGCGGGCTCATTCATTGGCCAGAAACTGGTCGTCAATGAGTTTGTCGCCTTCATCAACCTGGCACCCTATATCGATGGACAGCAGTTGGTGGAAAGCACTGGCCAGGTCATGAGCCAGCATACAGCGGCCATACTGTCCTTTGCCTTGTGTGGTTTCGCCAACTTCTCTTCCATCGCCATCCTGCTTGGTGGACTGGGTAGCCTGGCACCCAGTCGCCGCCACGAGATCGCGCGTTTTGGCATCAAGGCGGTTCTTGCCGGAACACTGTCCAATCTGATGTCCGCCTGTATCGCCGGCTTTTTCATTACCCTCGGCGCCTGATTACTGCTTACCTCCGGGCCCAGATGGGCCCGGTTCTACGGAAACGCCGGTGGCTCTCTTTCTCTCGTCTCGGCCTTCCCATGGAGTCATTCAATGAACGATCTCACCCAGATTGCCCATCAAGCCCTCGCCCTGATGGACCTGACCAGTCTCAATGACGATGATGACGAAGCGTGCATTGAAACCCTTTGCCATAAAGCCAGAACTGCTGCTGGGCACCCTGCCGCCATCTGCATCTATCCGCAATTCATTCACACCGCCCAACGCGCCCTGGAGGCAGAAGGCCTTGCGGGTAAGGTCAAGATCGCCACAGTGACCAACTTCCCTGCGGGTGGTGACGATATTCAGGTTGCCGTGACCGAAACCCGCGCAGCCATTGCGGCAGGCGCCGATGAAGTGGATGTCGTTTTCCCCTACCGCGCCATGCTGGCAGGCAACAACGATATCGGCCGTGAGTTGGTCAGCCAATGCAAGGCGGCCTGTGGCGAGCGTGTGCTCAAGGTGATTCTGGAAACAGGTGAACTGCAAGACGCAGCCCTGATTCGTCGAGCTGCCGAACAAGCTGTCGCCGGTGGTGCCGACTTTCTCAAGACCTCGACCGGCAAGGTCGCGGTCAATGCCACTCCAGAAGCGGCACGCGTCCTGCTTGAAGTGATTCGCGATGCAGACCGTCCCGTAGCCTTCAAGGCAGCCGGCGGCGTGCGTAGTGCCGAAGACGCTGCACGCTACCTGGACATTGCCAGCGACATCATGGGGCCAGCCTGGGCCACTCCCGAAACCTTTCGATTCGGCGCTTCAGGCTTGCTGGACAACCTGCTGGCGACGCTGAACGGAAAAAGCCATCAAGAGGGCAGCGCAGGAGACTACTGATGCTGATCCAGGACATTCTCGCCGCCAAGCGCGATGGCCAGGCACTTGATGAAGCCGCCATACGCCACTTCATTCAGGCCGTTGCTGAGAACAAGGCTGGTGACGAACAGATCGGCGCCTTCACCATGGCCACGGCGATCCATGGTATGTCGCTTGCCGAGACCGTCGCACTGACTTCCGCCACGCGAGACTCTGGCCGAGTGATGGACTACTCGGCACTGAATCTCACCGGCCCAGTGCTCGACAAGCACTCCACCGGTGGTGTCGGCGACCCGGTGTCTTTGATTCTCGGCCCCTGGCTGGCAGCTTGTGGCGCCCATGTCCCCATGATCTCCGGACGCGGCCTCGGCCATACCGGTGGTACTCTGGACAAGCTCGAGTCCATCCCTGGTTATGACGTCACGCCAACACAAGACACCTTCGCCAGACTGGTGACTTCGCCTGGTGTTGCCATTGTCGGACAAAGTGCCGACCTGGCCCCTGCCGACAAGCGGCTCTATGCGGTGCGGGATGTCACCGCTACGGTTGCCTCCCTGCCGCTGATCGTGGCGTCTATCCTGGGCAAGAAACTGGCCGAAAATCTCGACGCCCTGGTCATGGACGTCAAGATCGGCAATGGTGCCTTTCTGTCCAGCGATTCAGAAACCCGCAAGCTGGCCAGCACGATCGCGCAAGTCGCGACACTCTCGGGTACCCCGACCAACGCCGTGCTCAGCGACATGAATCAGACGCTGGCCACCAGCGCCGGCAATGCCGTGGAAGTGCATGAATGCCTAGCCATTCTCAAGGGAGAGCGGCACACCGGACGGCTGCTGGAATTGACCCGCTATCTGGCGGTAGAAGCCTTGCTTTCAGGCAAACTGGCCCAGGATCGCGAGGAGGCTGAACGGCGCCTCGATGCAACCCTCGCCTCGGGCCAGGTAGCAGAACGCTTTGCACAGATGGTGGCCGGCCTTGGCGGTCCGACAGACCTGCTGGAACGCCCCTCAGCGTATTTGGCCAGTGCTCCTGTCATCCGGGATATCTATCCTGCAGATGCCGGCTTCGTCACCGCCCAGGACGTCAAGGCCCTGGGCATGCTGGTCGTGGAGCTGGGCGGCGGCCGCCGCCGCGCCGGTGACCGCATCGACCACCGTGTCGGTCTGGATCATATTGCCGCCATCGGATCCTGCGTTGATGCGCAGACACCACTGGCTCGCCTGCATGCTGCCAGTAAGGCGGATGCCGATATGCTCGCGGAGCGCTTGCGTGACGCCTTCCACATCAGTGCTGAAAAGGTCGACTCTCCCCCTTTGGTCCATGATGTACTGACCCCTTCCCAAGACTCTCTTTCAGGAGATAGCCCATGAGCCGTGCCATCGTTATCGTCATGGACTCCTTTGGTATCGGTGCCTCTCCCGACGCCGAGCGCTTCGGTGATAGCGGTTCAGATACTCTGGGGCATATCGCCCAGGCTTGTGCGCGGGGCGAAGCTGATGATCGTGGTCGCCAAGGGCCGCTTCATCTACCTAACCTGGCCCGCCTGGGGCTTTTCCATGCTCACCGCGAAGCCACGGGGCAGTTAGCTGAAGGTATCGAGCTCAGCGAAGCGGCCCATGCACTCGATGGGGCTTACGGCTACGCCCAGGAGATATCCTCCGGCAAGGACACGCCATCCGGTCATTGGGAAATTGCCGGCGTTCCGGTGCGCTTCGACTGGGGCTACTTCGAAGCCAAGGAAGAGAGCTTTCCTGCCGAACTGCTCCAGGCCTTGATACACGAAGCAGAACTGCCTGGCGTTCTGGGCAATTGCCATGCATCCGGTACAGACATCATCGCCCGCCTTGGCGAGGAACACTGCCGCAGCGGCAAGCCTATCGTCTATACCTCAGCGGACAGCGTGTTCCAGATTGCTGCCCACGAGGAGACGTTCGGTCTTGAACGACTCCTGACACTGTGTGAAATCGCCCGAGGTCTGCTTGAGCCCTACAACATTGGTCGTGTCATCGCCCGCCCCTTTGTCGGTGACGATACCGCCAGCTTCACACGCACCGCCAACCGACGTGACTACAGTGTCGAGCCCCCTTCCTCTACCGTGCTGCAAAAGCTGACCGAGGCAGGAGGAGACGTCATCGCCATTGGCAAGATTGCCGACATCTATGCCCATTGCGGTATCTCTCAGCTGATCAAGGCATCAGGTCATGATGCCTTGATGGATGCCATGTTGAAGGCTCTGGAACAAAGCGCGGGCTCCTCACGCAACACAATCGTGATGACCAATTTCGTCGACTTCGACATGGTCTACGGTCATCGTCGAGATGTCGCTGGCTATGCCGCGGCTCTGGAGCATTTCGATACCCGTCTTCCGGAACTGCTGAACATGCTGCAGGACGACGACATGCTGGTGATCACCGCAGACCATGGCTGCGACCCTACCTGGCATGGCAGCGACCACACTCGCGAGTACATCCCGGTACTGGTAAAAAGCGCAGGCCTGCCTGCTGGCTCACTGGGTAAACGCGAAAGCTTCGCCGACATTGGCCAAAGTCTGGCCAGTTTCCTGCATCTCTCGCCCATGGCCGATGGAGAAAGTTTCCTCCTTCACCGTCAGGGAAGCATTGAATAAAGCAGCATCACCAAGGAGTCACTCTTTATGGCAACTCCCCATATCAAGGCTGAACGCGGCGACTTCGCCGATACCGTGCTGATGCCTGGCGACCCGTTGCGTGCCAAGTACATCGCCGAAACCTTTCTCGATGATGCTCGCCTGGTCACCGATGTCCGCAACATGTATGGCTACACCGGCAGCTATCGCGGTCGCCAGGTCTCTGTCATGGGACATGGCATGGGCATTCCATCGGTTTCCATCTATGCCAAGGAACTGATCACCGAATACGACGTCAAGCGCCTGATCCGTGTCGGCTCTTGTGGTGCGGTGCGTGATGACGTCAAGGTCCGCGATATCATTATCGGTCTTGGCGCCAGCACCGATTCCGGGGTCAACCGCTCTCGTTTCCGCGGCCTGGACTTCGCGGCCATTGCCGATTTCGAGATGACTCGCCATGCAGTGGATGCCGCCAACGAGCAAGGCGTGGCGGTGAAAGTCGGCAACATCTTCTCTGCTGACCTCTTCTACCACCCCGATCCCGCATTGATCGATACTCTGCGTCAGTACGGCATTGTCGGAGTGGAGATGGAAGCGGCCGGACTGTATGGCGTGGCGGCTGAATTCGGCGCTCGGGCCACCACCATCTGCACCGTGTCGGATCACATCGTCCATGGTGATTCGCTTTCCAGCGACGACCGTGCCACTACCTTCGACGACATGATGAAAGTCGCTCTGGAGTCGGTACTGCGCGATGATCAGGCGTCTCGCGACGGTAAGCAGGAGTGATGACCATGAACGAGCATATCGACACCGATATCATCGCCACGCTTGTCGCAGTACGCAGCCGGGCCTATGTGCCCTATTCCGGCCATCCTGTGGGTGCCGTGCTGATAAGCGAGTCGGGAAAGCGCTATACCGGTGCCAATGTGGAAGTTGCCCATTACAAGGGGCTCTGCGCTGAGGCATCCGCCATCGCTGCCATGGTCAGCGCAGGTGAACGCCGCTTGGCTGAAGTCTATGTCATCGGCCCCGGCGAGCACCTGTGCACACCATGCGGCGACTGCCGCCAGCGCCTGCGTGAATTCGCCACCCCGGAGACAGTGATTCGCGTGGTCGATGCCCATGGCAAGCTGCTCAAGCGCTATAGCATGGATGAACTACTGCCGGACTCTTTTGGCCCCGAGAATCTCGGCAAGGACTCGTCAATGCACCATTGAGCGGATCATCGCATACCGGAAGAACGGCAGACGTCCACGGGCGCCTGTCGTGCTTCTCAATACCGGCTTCTCGATACCGGCTTCTCGATACCGGCTTGATCACGCGGGATCTGGAGCACCACCACTCGAACTGGTCTGGTGCAAAGGGTCCGCAACTCCGGCTTCTCCAGGCTTGCGGCCGCTGGCATCGCGACGCTGATGATCCGGCTCTCCAGGCTGGGTAGTACCATCCAGGCGCCCCCCTCCCAGGCCTTCCATGCTCACGCTAAGGCGTGGTGCTCCAAGATGAACCCCCATCTCTTCCATGCGTCGCTTGAGCAGCATGTTGAAGGCGCGGGATACATCCCACTGCATCTCGGGTGCGGTCCGGAAACGCATACGCAGAATGGCGCAACCATCCTCGAACCGATCGACCCCCTGCATCTCCAGCGGCGACCAGATATGGTGGCGCATCATGGGGTCCTGACGCAGATCCTTGGCAGTCTCCTGCATCAGGCTCGTCGCATCGTCGATAGGCATGTCATAGGGAATACGAATCTTCATCAGCGCAATACCAAACTGACGCGACATGTTATGGATCGATTCGATACGCGAGAAGGTGATGATATGCACGATGCCATCCAGGTCGCGCAGCCGCACGGTGCGCAGCGTCAGGCCTTCGACCGTACCCATGTAATTATTGATCCTGACGAAGTCATCCACCGCCAGGGAGTCCTCGATCAGGATGAAGATGCCCGTGATCAGATCCTGAACCAGAGTCTGGGCCCCAAACCCCACCGCCAGTCCGATCACACCCGCCCCCGCCAGCAGCGGTGTCACATTCACGCCGATGTTGGCCAGACCGACAATGGCAGCGATGATCACAATAGTGGCAAACATCACATTACGGATCATCGGGGTGATCGTCTGAGCCCTGGCCTGATTGACACGCCGGCCACGAGAACGAGACGGGGAAGTCAAGGAGCTCTGAATGGCAGTATCCACAAAGATCCATGCCAGCCAGGCCAGCAATACGGTAAAGGCAATCGCCAGCACCGCATGCCCGAGACGTCCACTTGCCACCCCTTCACTACCGATGCCCACCAGAGAGCCACCCCAGACCTGCATGGACAACTCCGCGAACACCAGCCAGGCCAGCACATGGGCAAGCGTATACGCGAAGCGCTCCAGACGGCGCAGGTACTCACTGTTGTGGCGGTAGCGCTTGTGCGTTCGCTCATGGCGCTCGCGCTGACGCCGTAACAAGGCTGTCATCACCAGCGTCAATACCAGCAGGGCCGAATTGATGATCGAGCGAGCCAGTGCCGTACCGACATCCCCTCCAGTGACAAAAATGGATACCAGGGAAGCGCCGACAATCAACAATGCCGGAATATGCCATAACTGCCCAACCACCCGGATGACTTCAGCATGACTGCCGCTATCCCGACGGTGGATATAATGTCGATGCCGGATCAGGTGACCAATCGGGCGTTTGAAACGCAAGATGAAGCGAAGCGACAGCAGAGCGGCCAGGGTATTGGCCAGCACCGAGGCCAATGACGCCAGATCCAGGCCTAGCTGTTCGGTCAGGCGCGCAGTCTGAAAGGCATCTCCCAAGGCAATCAGGGCACCTATCACAAACAGCGGACGCAAGGCTTTCTGCTGCAGGATATGGACCGCTGTATAACGGTGCCCACGCGTGAATACCGAAAGCACGGTTTCCACGACGACTGACAGCGTACGCCCGCACAAAGCAGCGTAAGCAATCAGCAGCACCGCCGTACGGCCATGGAATTCTGACGCCAACTGGGCCACCCCTAGCGCAGCCAGAAACCCTAGTGCCCAGGGCAGCATGCGACGCAGGAAATGGACAGCCAACAGCCAGGCCTTGGGTTCTCTGGGCAGGTCCATCGGCCATCCATAGTGCTTGCCGATCAAGCGTCCCAGAGCAATCAGGCCAACCACCATACCCACCCAGGCACTCAGCAACACACTGAATTCAATGAGAAAGCGTACGATCTCTCCGCCATTGGACGCCACTACCTTATCGATGGTGCTGTGCCACCCTTGAGTCAATCGGGATTTCCATTGCGCCCAGGGGGAATCTCCGCCATCGGCCTGGTTTCCCAACTCACTGACCGTTTCGGCCAAGGCGCCGAGCAACCCCTCTGAGGTCGAGTGCTCATCCGCCGAAACCTGATTGGCACTGCGTAATGATTTCAGTGTCTCGACCAATTGTGTCCGGCTCTGATCGTCTTCCAGAGTACTGATCAGCGTATCCAGGGATTGCTGCAGTTCCTGCGCAGAAGGCTGATCTGGCGATGAACTCTTGAGTGCGCTCAAGCCCAGGCTCTGTGCCTGCACAGGCAATGCCAACATCATTGCCAGCATTACCACCCCCAGCCATTGCATGGCCTGGATCGCATGTTCAGCCAACCAGTCTGTCCGCATCCTTACTCCTGACGTCACCGTCCGCCTCCTGCTGTCACCAGCCGCCTCTTGCGGGGGTACACGATAGACAATCGCTCCATGGGGCACATGATACGCACCCCTCTGCCTCCTCACTACATCACAGCACCATCAACGGGCACCTTGATCCAGTATGGTGGATGCAGCATTGCGCAGTGAACTCTTCACTGCCATAGTTCCAGCCAGCCAATTTGGAAAATCCTTCCACATAAATACCCAAAGTGACTGACGAGGCACATCATGACGATTTCCCGGGTACGCATCGGGCGTGGAGCAGACAGTGTAGAGGTTCCCGCCATCGGTCAAGGCACCTGGCATATGGGAGAAGACCAGCATTCCCGTGGTGACGAGGTAAAGGCCCTGCAGCATGGGCTCGACCTGGGCCTGAGCCTGATCGACACAGCGGAAATGTATGCGGATGGCGGTGCTGAGGAAGTCGTTGGTGAAGCCATGAAAGGTCGCCGCGACGAAGTGTTTCTTGTTTCCAAGGTGTATCCCTGGAACGCAGGTCGCGATAGCGCCATCCGCGCCTGCGAAGCAAGCCTGAAGCGCCTGGGCACCGACCATGTGGACCTCTATCTACTGCACTGGCCCGGGAACATCCCTTTGGACGAGACCCTTGAAGCCTTCGAGCGCCTGGCCGACAGCGGCAAGATTCGTCACTTTGGTGTTTCCAATTTCGACATCGATGAGATGCAGGCCCTGGCAACGCTCCCCGGAGCAGAGGCTTGTGCCGTCAATCAGGTGCTCTACCATCTGGCCTCACGAGGCATCGAAGTGGCATTGCGCCCCTGGATGCAACAGCATCAGATGCCGATCATGGCCTATTGCCCGCTGGCACAGGCAGGTAGTTACGGCAGCAATCCATTACATGATCCATCCATCATCCAATTGGCAGCAGAACTTTCTCTCACCCCGGCCCAACTATTGCTGGCCTGGGTGACACGCAAGACCAACGATTGCCGGGATGTCATCGCCATCCCCAAGGCCACGTCACTCGCCCATGTGGCAGATAACGCCAAAGCCCTGGAAATCGAGCTGGACATGGATACTCTCACGCGGCTCGATGAATGGTTCCCGGCACCGTCACGCAAGGTACCGCTGGATATCGTTTAGCAAGACACCGGTTGCATTCTCTGCCACCTGAGCTCAGTCACCTGGAAAACGCAGCGCAACCAGGTGCTGGGTGAGAGCATCACCGCCAATCTCGCGCATGCGGGCAATGTTGCGCGTGGGAATCTTCTCCGGATCAGCATAATGCTTCAGTGCCTGTTCCAGTCCTGCTTCACGCAGCAGGTGCCACACAGGCCAAGGGGAGCGATTGGTGAAATTGGCAGGATCATCTTCATCGGTGCCCTCGAAGACGTAATCGGGATGAAAGCTTGCCAACTGATAGACACCTTCATAGCCCTGTTCTTCCAGTAACGCTTCTGCCATGGTCAAGGCATCGAGGTAATCGTCGAAGTCCTCCAGGCCCCGTTCAAATACCAGAAGTATTGTCTCCACTTCTGGCACACGATCGAGATGCGAACACGCGTCGATCAACCCGAGCAAGGCCGCCTCCAGATGTCGCCCGTCAAGAGAGCGGTAATGCACCGAACCGCGCTTTACCTCCCGCCCCGCGAAGGGACAGACGTTATGTGCCACGACAAAGGACTCCACCCAGGCTTGGGTAGCCTTGATGCAAGGAGATACGCTACGGCCAGCAGTGGATTCAGGCATCACATCCTCGGAAAGGAATCATCTGAAAGATATAAACAGTGCGAAGAATTCGAGCGACGATCACGCCAGGGATCAGGAAGACACATCCCTGCGCGAAGCAAGACGGTCCGCCAGGCGCGTAGGTTCCGGAAGCTTGTAGCGGCCAAGACAGGCAATGGCCCAGTCCCTGGCGCTATCTATCGACAAGCGGTGTCCGGGCGAAACGAATATCGGTTTGACCCCTGCTCGAGAGCGTAACACTATGCCAAGCGTCTCGTCGTCATGTTTTAGAGGCGTCCAGGCTCCGCGTTCTTCAGGTACTTCACCATGTTTCCCGGTCAAGCGCTTCTTGGCCACGCCCAAGGTTGGCAGGTCCAGCCACAAGCCTAGATGTGCAGCGACGCCCAACCGCCGAGGATGCGCGATGCCATGACCATCGACCATGACCAGGTCGATCTGGTGCTTCAATTGCGCAAAGGCAGTCAATGCGGCAGGTGTTTCACGAAATGACAACAACCCAGGAATGTAGGGCATGCGTGTTGGCTCCCGGGCCACGACCTGCTCGACAACCTTCAGCTCCGGCCAGCTCAGCACCACCACTGCAGCTCGCGTGATCTCGTCGCGCTTGCCCTGTCCACTGTCGATATCCATGGATTTCTCGAAGCCAATATCGACACCAGCGATATATTTCACCTCACCTGCCAGGCGATCCTGGCGCTCGACCTGCCCTGCCAGCCGGCGTTGCAGAGCGATGGCATCACGAGGCGCAAGATCCCAATCATGCAGGTGTCGGGGAGTGAACGTGGACATCCGTTATTTTCCTGGAATGGCATCGCGGTAGACTAGGGCATCATACAGATATTCTCAGGGAGGAGCCGTTGAACATCATCCACACCGCGGATTGGCACTTGGGCCAGAACTTCCATGGTCAGGAGCGTCATGCAGAACATCAGGCATTTCTCGACTGGCTGCTCGATACTCTGGAACAGCACCAGGCCGACGCCCTGCTGGTGGCGGGTGATATCTTCGATGTGGTCAACCCCTCCCTGCGTGCTCAGCAGTTGCTCTATGATTTTATCGTATCTGCCCACGAGCGCCTGCCAAGCCTCAATATCGTACTGATTGCCGGCAACCATGACAGTGGCAATCGTATCGAACTTCCAGCCCCTCTGATGCAACGTCTGGGCACTCATGCTCTGGGCCGGGTATGCTGGCTGGATGACGGTACTCTGGACAGCGAGCGCTTGCTGATCCCCCTTGATGATATCGACGGCACGACATGTGCGTGGTGCCTGGCGCTACCTTTCCTGCGACCCGCCGAGGTCACAGGAAACGGCGTACAGCTGGATGAGGCATCCCAGAATGGCACCAGACATGACGATTCCCCACATAACGATTCCCCACATAACTATGTATCCGGCGTCACTCAGGTTCATGAGCAGCTGATCGCGGCGGCCCGCAGCAAGCGTCAGCCTGGCCAGGCTCTGGTGGCCATGAGTCATGCTCACCTGCATGGTGCAGCGGTTTCCGAAGCCAGTGAACGGCCCATTGTCATTGGTGGTGAGGAGTCCATTTCTGCATCCTTGTTTCCCACTGATATCGCCTATGTCGCATTGGGACATCTACATCGTGCTCAGCAGGTTGGCGAGAAACGCATCCGCTATAGCGGCAGCCCATTGCCACTCGATTTCAGTGAAGTGAACTATCCCCATCAGGTAATCGCCATTGGCCTGGAGGGTGAAATCCTGTCCTCTGTAGAGGCCATTGCCGTGCCGCGCCCCGTGGCCATGTACCGAGTGGGGCCGGCGCCATTGGATGACATCCTGACAGAACTGGCGTCCATGACTGTCGACCTGACCAATGCCCCGGAACAGTCCCGCGAATACTGGCCCTGGCTGGAAGTTCGGGTGGAATTGACCGCTCCCGTTCCCGACCTGAAAGCTCAGGTGGATGCGGCATTGAAAGACAAGCCTGTTCGCTTGCTGCGTTTGGAGCGACGCTTACCGCAAAACGGACAGGACGCCCGATCCCACAAGGTGGACCTTGAATCCCTGGGGCCACGACGCCTGTTCGAGCTGACCTGGCAGGAACGTTGGAACGAGCCGCCCGGCCCAGACGTCATGTCCGATTTTGATCGCTTGCTGCAAGATGTGCTGGACGATGCGGGGCAGGAGAAGCAGCCATGAAGATTCTTGCGTTACGGCTGGCCAACCTGGCCTCACTTCCCGGCCCTATGGAACTCGACTTCAGCACACCACCACTGCGTGATGCCGGCTTGTTTGCCATCACCGGCCCAACCGGTTCAGGCAAGAGTACATTACTCGATGCCTTGTGCCTGGCCCTGTATGGCAATACCCCACGCCTGCGACAGGCACCTGGACGTGACGCCCCATTACCGGATGTTGGCGAGGACACAGTCAGTACCGCAGACCCCCGCACCCTGCTGCGACGAGGCTGCGCCAGCGGCTATGCGGAAGTGGACTTCGTTGGCCGTGATGGACATCATTATCGGTCACGCTGGTCCGTTCGCCGTGCCCGCGACAAGGCCACAGGTAAACTGCAAGCTGTAGAGCAGTCACTGCGCGATCTCGATAGCGGGCAATTGCTGACAACCCAGAAACGCGAGTTCGAGCGCTTGCTGCCGGAACGCCTGGGACTGACATTCGACCAGTTCACCCGTGCGGTTCTGCTGGCCCAGAGCGAATTTTCCGCCTTTCTCAAAGCCGATGACAACGAGCGCAGTGACCTGCTGGAACGCTTGACCGGTACCGCCGAGTATTCTGCCATTTCCATGGCCGCCTACCGCCGCACCAGTAACGCGAAAAAGCAGGTCGAAGCGCTCGAGGCCAAGCTCGCCGGTGACCTGCCTGCCGATGCCGAATCCCGTGCCGAACTGGAAAACCTGGCCGCCCAGGCTGAGGAGGCACTACATGCCATTCAGCAACAGGCCAAGCATCTTGATGCTCAGCAACAATGGCATGCCACCGATGCCAGGCTGCATCAATCATGGGTCGAAGGTAGCCAGCAGCACACCGCAGCTGAACAGCGATGGCAGGCACTAGCCGATATGCGTGCCGACCAGCATTGGCGCCAGTTGCTGCTGCCCCAGCGTCACCGCCTGCAACGTCAGAAAGAGCTTCCTGCTCTGCTCTCGGCACAAGAAAAGTCTCTCGCCCAAACGCGCCAGGCAAGGGGTGCCGCCAACGCCGAACTGGAAATCAGTCAAGCCGCTTACGCACAGGCCGAACAGGCACTGGTTGCCGCTTCCGAGCATCGGCAGCAACAGGAACCTTCGCTACGCAAGGCGCGTGAAGATACTCAGGCATTGGCAACACTGGATCATCAACTGGCCGAGATCGATAGACAAGTTCAACAACGCCAGTTCGACATCAGCCAACTTGACGAGCAACGCCTGCAGACCGAACAGCGTCATCAACAGCTCAGCACGCAGCGCGACGACTTGCAGACAGCCCTGCAAGAGGTACTCGGCAAGCATGTTTCCGTTGATGACGTGCGTCAGACGGCCCAGCAGCAAGTCGACCAGGCCGCACAACATGGCTTGGCTCTTAATGAGCTGGCCAACGCCTGGCAGGAGCTGCAGCGCATCGAGCAGGCCCGTCATGAACTCGCTCAGCAGTTGGCCGCTGCCGAGAAGCGCAAGCACAGCCTGATCGAATGCGGCCAGAAAGCCAGGCAACACCTGGAGCAGAACGAGACCGCCTACCGTCAGCTGAGTGATTTCATCGAGCACAGCCGTGCCGTGCGCAGCGAAAGCGTGGCGAGGCTACGCCAACACCTCAGGGAGAATGAGCCTTGCCCGGTATGTGGTGGAATGGACCACCCCTGGCGCCATCAACCGCCGGAGACACCCGAGGCCAGACAGCTTGCCGCACAGCAAGCGCATGAAGACGAACAACTGGCGCAGGCACGCCAGGCGCTCGACAAGGCTCAGCAGCAAAGGGATGAACTGCGTGGTGAATATCTCGCCCTGGAGAAGTCCCTGGTACAACAGCGCAACGACCTTGAAGAAACCGAGCGACGCCTGGCTCAGGCTCGCTTGAGCTTCCACGAACTTCCGCTACATGACACCTTGCCCGATACCGACCCCCAGGCCTGCCGACACTGGCTGGAAGAGCAGCGCAAGCAATATGCCTCCCAGCGGCATGATGCCGAACAGCGCCTTGCACGGCTGACTCAGACGGAAACCGAACTGGGCCCTGTGGAAGAAGCTCTCCACCAACATCAGCTGACACTCGCTCAGCTCAACACGCGCGGCGATGGCCTGGGGCAGGAACGGGATCGACTTGTTCATGCTCGCCCCCCCTTGCAACAGCAAAAGGAACATATCGCTCAGCGCCTGACCACCCTGTTGGGAGAGCATGCTTCCCCGGATGCCTGGCAACAGTATCTTGATGAACACCAGGAGTCGGCACGCCAGGCTCGCGACAAGGCCTTGAGCCGCCAGCATGAGGCCCATAGAGAACAGGAGCGGCTGCAAGCCCGGCTGCAACATGAAACGCAACGCCATGACCAGCTCCATCAGGAACAGCAGCAGCTGGAGCAGGAGCTGCAACAATGGCGTCAGGCGCATCCCGAACTGGACGATACGACGCTGGCCAGGCTACTGGCCCAGTCATCTGAGGAAGCCAGCGATCAAGATCAGGAGCTATCCGATGCCGAGCAGACTCTGCAACGCACCGATGCCAGTCTGGCCGAACGCCGCCAGGCGCTGGTTCAGCATCGCCGAGCGATGCCCCAGGCTGAGAGACACGCGCAGGAACAACCCGCTGAAGGCAGCAATGAAGACAGCGATGACGGCACCCTGTTGAGTGAAGAGACTCGCCACCGCCTCCAGCAACATCTCAAGGAAGTGACCGCTGAACAGCAGGCACTGGCTCCACTTCTGGACAGCAGACAGCAGCAGCGAGACGAAGCTGTCCACGCGCTGCGCGATGATGACCATCGCCGGCAGCGTCAGCAGCAGGCCCAGAGCGAACTGGATAGCGCACGTGCCGAGCACCGTCGCTGGGGTCAGATCAATGAACTGATCGGCTCAGCCGATGGCAAGGTCTTTCGGCGGATCGCCCAAGCCTACAATCTGGAGCAGTTGCTGGAACACGCCAACCTGCATTTGACTGGGCTCAGCCGCCGTTATCGCCTTGTCCGTGGCGGTAGCTCCCTCGGGCTGCTGGTAGAAGACCGCGACATGGGAGACGAACGACGCTCGGTACACTCCCTTTCCGGAGGAGAAACATTCCTCGTGTCCCTTGCCCTCGCTCTGGGACTGGCCTCCATGGCCTCTGGCGATCTCGTCATCGAGTCGCTCTTCATCGACGAGGGCTTCGGCAGCCTTGATCCGCAGTCTCTGGCCCTGGCCATGGAAGCACTGGATGGCCTGCAGGCACTTGGTCGCCGGATAGGTGTGATTTCTCATGTCCAGGAGATGCACGAGCGCATCCCTGTGCAGATTGTCATCGAACCACTGGGCAATGGCACCAGCCGAGCAAGGCTGGCTCGCTCTTGATACCCGTTAGCTGATACCAATGCACTGATGCCAATAAGCCCATGGCTTTCAGCACATGGGCTGAATGTCGCAAATGTCCCGATCGGATTCCTGCTCTGCGCAGAAGGCTTTCTCGGAGTCATGCATTCCATAGCGTCTCTTGCGTGCCCACCATAGTGCCGGGATAGCCTCTTTCCCCTCTGCCGTACACAGAGCGGCCGTGGTAGTCTCTTCTCAGTCTTGTTTCAGGAGTGCCTTATGACCGCCACCGAAATGCTCGCCCGTCTGGTGGGCTTCGCGACAGTGTCCCGCGATTCGAACCTGGCCTTGATCGAATTCATCGAGAGCTGGCTGGATCAGCACGACGTGGACTACTGGCGGGTGGAAAATGACGAAGGCACCAAAGCCAACCTGCTGGCACGTATCGGGCCGAATGTTGCTGGCGGTGTGGTGCTTTCCGGACATACCGACGTGGTACCAGTTGATGGTCAACCCTGGACCACAGATCCCTTTACCCTGACCCAAGGTCAAGGCGACAACGTGTCTCGCCTCTATGGTCGCGGCACTTGTGACATGAAAGGCTTCATTGCCTGCGCTCTGGCAGAACTGCCAAACTGGCGGAAGGCTGATCTTCAGGTTCCCATCTGGTTAGCACTTTCCTATGACGAAGAAGTGGGCTGTGTCGGCGCACCACGCATGATCGAGCGCCTGATGAATGAACATCCACGCCCAGCAGCCGTCATTGTGGGGGAGCCTACGTCGATGAGTCCGGTTGTTGCCCATAAGGGGGCGACCAATTTCCGCACCACGGTCATCGGACGCGAAGCGCATTCCAGCCAGGTCTACCAAGGCGTCTCCGCGATTCATGTCGCGGCGCGCCTGGTCACCCGCATCGAGGATGTGATGGCTGAACTCAAGGAGGAAGGTCGTGTCGATGAGGCCTTCAGCGTCATTCATTCAAGCCTGCATGTTGGCAAGATAGAAGGCGGCACTGCCATCAACATCATGGCACGGCGCTGTACTTTCGATTGGGAAATCCGCCACCTGCCTACGGACGATGCCAAGGAGCTTCTGGCCCGAGTGGAAGCTACCGCCAAGGAACTGGAGGCACAAATGCAGGTTCGAGCTCCCGAAGCCTCCATCACCACCGAGGCACTCAACACGACGGTACCGGCCTTGGCAGATCGGGATAACCGCGAGGCCCTGGAACTATGTCATGATTTGCT
>NZ_JAJUFQ010000001.1 GCF_029263665.1 Halomonas sp. | reverse complement strand
TCGGTGCCATCCTGGAAGATGGTGATGGTCGCGTCGGCAGCGGCGGTGCCGGTGAGGGTCGGCAGGGTGTCGTCAGTGCTGTCACCGCTAGCCAAGTCAGCCACCACGTCGCCGACATCATCAGTCACCGAGCCAATTTCCGGCGGCATGACAACAGAGGTATCCACCGTAGCGGTGACGGGATCGCTGGTGTTGCCGGCCGGGTCAGTGACGGTAGCGCTGATTTCGGTGCCATTATCCAGCGGAGTTTCTGGGGTCACGCTCCAGTTGCCGTCGGGATCGACCTCGGCGGTCAGGTCCGGGGTGCCGTCGCCATCAGTATCGACGTTGACCGTAGATCCCGGTTCCGCAGTACCGGTGATTTCCGTGCCATCGGTCGGATCGACAACCGGGGCATCCGGCGCAGTGGTGTCGACCGTCAGCTCGAAGGCGGCACTCGGATCGGAGGTGTTGCCGTCGACGGTTGCGGTGGCGGTGAAGCTGTAGTCGCCTTCGGCCAGTTCGGCATCCGGGGTGAAGCTCCAGTTGCCATCGGCATCAGCGGTTGCTGTGCCAATCTCGGTGCCATCCTGGAAGATGGTCACGGTGCTGTCGGCAGGTGCCGTGCCGTTGAGGACCGGCAAGGTGTCATCGGTGCTGTCGCCGCTGGACAGCGAATCCGTGATGGCACCCACATCGTCGTCAGCCGTGATGATCACGGGTGCCATCACGATCGAGGTGTCGACGGTTACTGTGGCCGGATCACTGGTGTTGCCCGCCGGGTCAGTGGCGGTGGCACTGATTTCGGTGCCGTTATCCAGCGGAGCATCTGGAGTGACGGACCAGTTGCCTGCATCATCCACTGGTGCAGTGTAGTCGGGGTTACCATCGCCATCGGTATCGACGCCGACGGTGGACCCCGGCTCGGCAGTACCATTGATCACGCTACCATCGGTTGGGTTGATGACCGGGGCATCCGGAGCCGTGGCATCGATGGTGGAAGTGGTGGGCTCGCTGGTGTTGCCAGCCGGATCGGTCGCGGTAACGGTAACTTCGGAGCCATCGGCAAGGGGCTCATCTGGAGTGACCGACCAGTTGCCATCATCATCAGTTGTGGCGGTGTAATCAGGGTTACCATCACCATCGGTATCGACTTCGATGGTGGTACCTGGCTCAGCGGTACCGCTGATGGTTTCTCCATTGGTCGGATCGACAACCGGAGCATCCGGAGCCGTGGCGTCGACGGTGGAGGTGGTGGGTTCGCTGGTGTTGCCAGCCGGATCGGTCGCGGTAACGGTAACTTCGGAGCCATCGGCAAGGGGCTCATCTGGAGTGACCGACCAGTTGCCGTCATCATCAGTTGTGGCGGTGTAATCGGGGTTACCATCACCATCGGTATCGACTTCGATGGTGCTGCCTGGCTCAGCGGTACCGCTGATGGTTTCTCCATTGGTCGGATCGACGACCGGAGCATCCGGTGCAGTGCCATCAACCGTGGTGGTAGTGGGGTCGCTGGTGTTACCGGCCGGATCGGTTGCGGTAACAGTGATCTCGGAGCCATCATCAAGCGGCTCATCTGGAGTGATTGACCAGTTGCCGTCATCATCGGTCGTCGTGGTGTAATCGGGGTTGCCGTCACCATCGGTATCGACTTCGATGGTGCTGCCTGGCTCGGCGGTGCCGCTGATGGTGCTGCCGTTGGTCGGGTTAACGACAGGGGCGTCCGGAGCAATGCCGTCAACGGTGGTGGTAGTGGGATCACTGGTGTTGCCGGAAGGATCGGTCGCGGTAACGGTGATCTCGGAGCCATCATCAAGCGGCTCATCTGGAGTGATCGACCAGTTGCCGTCATCGTCGGTCGTCGTGGTGTAATCGGGGTTGCCGTCACCATCGGTATCGACTTCGATGGTGCTGCCTGGCTCGGCAGTACCGCTGATGGTGCTGCCATTGGTCGGGTTGACGACAGGGGCGTCCGGAGCGGTGGTGTCCGGGTTCGGAGAGGTGGGGCCATCATCATCTCCGCCGCCGCCACCACCACCACCACCGCCACCGGTGGCGGCGGCTACAAGGGCCAGCAGTCCGGCTGCGCCTCCCACTGCCCAGGGATTGATGCCATCCTCGGCGCCGCCCGCGGCTACCATGGCGAAGTCAGCCGTTTCTCCAGTAGGAATGAATTCGGCAAAGACGACACCGTCAGAGCCTGCGGGGCCAAGGTTTGCCCACACGATGGCGCCTTCGTCATCGACGAGATACAACTCGCTGGGGCCTGTGCCCGGGTCTACATAGAAGTCAGTCAGGGTGATGACCTGGCCGTCATTGGTGACGATGATCAGGTCATCGCCTTCGCGAGAGAAGGATTGAATATCATTTGGGTCCAGGTGCAGCAGCACCTTGGATGGTTCTTCCAAAACGAGGTTGTCGCCCTCCAGAACCCATGAGGGTACATCGCTGAAGCTTCCACCTAATTCCGTTGTTTTGATATCCATTGTGGTGTTCCCTTGCACGTGAAGTGATAGCCCTGCGAGGCCATTTTCAAAGAGGCATCCGAAGTACTCTTACATGGCACAGTACGAAATTTCTAATGCTTTTATGTGTCACTATTAATTCCGTCTGTTAGCTGATGTCTCCAAAGAAGTAATGTAGTAGACCAAATGCCTCATATTGCAAGCTCAAAAAGCCGGTGTTACACCTGTAACGATGCCGAGGACTGGAATGGACTGTCCGCTGCCAGCTATCAGCAGCACTGGTGATGCTGGTTTCGGAGAGTAAAGAAGTGGTGGAATTATTTTGTTAATGCTTTGTTATTAAATGAAAATATGGGTGGGTGATTTGTTCTGCAAGAAGGACTGCATTCGTTGATGTTTCGATAGGACCGATCGAATACCTTTGAGGGAACGTCTGACCTCTCGTCGGTCTCTTGTGGGTTTCTGCTGATAATTATTGGCATCCTTCATTTGCCACTGGGGGACGGGGTACAGTGACGGCAGGCGAGGTCAGGGCTTCGCTCTATGTGAATGAAGAGCATGTGAATGAAGAGCATGCGGATGAAGAGAAAAAGTTTCCCTGCGCTGAGGCCTCGTCGATGATATTGAATGGCACACATCTTGAGCATTTCGTTATCGGTATGGGTATCCAGGTGTGCTTGTGGCCATTTTTTGGACGTTGGGCGGCAGGTGCCATCAGTGTGGCTGTTTTTCTGGGCCGGGAAATCGCACAGCATGAATACAAGGGTGGTGGTGGCAATGCGGTGAGTTGGTACTACGGGCTGGTATATCACTGGAGCCTGGACTCGGCACTGGATGTGCTGTCTCCCTTGCTGGCCTGCCTTTTGCTTGCATGGCTGGGAGGTGCAGTGTTGAGGCGCCGGGCATGAACAGGAGACGGGCTCACTGGCTGGTACTCAGTGATGGAGCCAGGCCTACGGAAGACATCTATTTCCTTGCTTCTGTTGCCCCATGGTTGCAGGAACGTGGCGCTCGTATCACGCGTCTGGATACACGAAAATGGCGTCATCCGCTCTGGTGCTGGCCATGGTTGCGAGGATTGATGCGCGGTGCCCATGTCATCGTTTGCCGTGGCCTGGCGCTACCTTGGTGTGAAGTTCTGGAGAGTGAGCGTTCTCTCCTGGCCGGGGTGTATTACGTGATTGACGATGATCTGTCTGCTGCAGCACAGGATCATTCGCTGCCGGATGGGTATCGTCAGCGTATGGCTGACAAGGTGGAAGAGCAGAAGCGGCTGCTACCATTGGCTGATGAGGTAATTGCATGCAGTGACCAGCTTGCCAGGACCTTCGTCGACCGGCATCGCCATGTCAGCATTCTGACGCCCGGGCTGATTGCGGTTCCTCCAAGCCTTGAACATTTCAGGGCGGCTGAATGGCGAGTGGGATTTCATGGGACTCGTGCTCATCTGCAGGATCTCGAGCATATTGTCCCGGCGTTGGCATCGATCCATGAAGCATGCCATCACGTCCAGTTCGAGTTGATGCTTGGGCGCTTTGCTCCACCTGAGGTGGCCAGTCTTAAGCGGGTGAGTACGCCGTCCTCTCTCCCCTGGAAAAACTTCCTGGACTATCAATGCAAGCACCGCATCCATATCGGTCTCGCACCGCTGTGGCCTACCGCGTTCAATGCCGGGAAGTCCTATATCAAATTCCTGGATATTACGTTGATGGGTGGCGTTGGTATCTACAGCCAACGCTCTCCATACAAGGATCTGGTCAGTGATGAGATTGATGGGCTGCTGGCGGAAGACCACTCTGATCACTGGCAAGAGTGCATGAGGCGCCTGCTGGCATTTCCTCAGGATGCTCGGCGAATGGCTCTGGCGGCGGCAGATAAGGCCCAAGCAGAGTGCAGCCCTGAGCTGGGGCGCGAATTTTGGCTGAAGCGTCAGGCATCCTGATGGATATATAAATAGCTATCCATGACATGCTTGATCATGATTGGTCTGGTCAGGAGAAAGAGCTAGAAGTAGTGGAATAAAGGATGACTGTGTGGCTCATGGGATACTTGGCAATAATAGGTGGTAGAGGCATGGCTTCAATATGAAACGAAAAGGCGCCCATGTGGTTATTGGTTGCCTTTTTGTTTGTTCATCATGAAGTGGCTGGAGTATCCGCCATATATTGGTGGTTGTTTTTCGAGACTCAGTTCGTTTCAGTGTCGGCGAGTCTCGTCAGGTCGTTGATGTTGAGGATATGCACTTCACGACCGGAAACTGCGACCAGGTCCTGCTGCTGGAAGCGTCCTAGGATGCGACTAATGGTTTCGACCGCAAGGCCCAGGTGATTGCCGATATCCGCGCGGGACATGGACAAGCGGAAGCTGAAGGGCGAATACCCGCGCCGCCTGAAGCGATCGGATAGCCCGAGGAAAAAGCAGGCCAGTCGCTGGTCGGCAGTCTTGCGCGAGAGTAGCTGCATCATGCGTCGGTCCTGGTGCAGCTCCTTGCTGATGGTTCTCAGCAACTGAGAGCGGAGCTCGGGCAGCGTCTGGGACAGAGTATCGAGACGGTCGAATGGAATCTCGCATACCGTGGTCATTTCCAGAGCCACGACACTGCCGGTATACAAGCCATCGCTGATACCGTCGAGCCCGATGATCTCGCTGGGCAGGAAAAAGTTGGTCAGTTGAGCTTCACCGCTACCCTCGGTGATGGTTTGCTTCAGGCTTCCAGAGCGTACGGCATATATGCTGGTGAAGGGGTCTCCTTGTTCGATCAGGCGAGTACCTTTCTTGATCGGTGGATGACGGCGAATTATGGAGTCGAAGCGTTCCAGGTCGTTCGTGTCGAGTGACAACGGCAGACAGAGCGAGCTCAGTCGGCAGGAGTCACAGCGAGTTTCTTGCAGCAGGGAACGCCGTCGGTCTTGGGCCGAGGAAGACATTCACAGCTCCTGTGGATAATCAGTTGCGAACGAAAATGTAAAAAGTGCCAATGGAATCATTATTCCAGCTTGGCACAGAACTGGCGTCATTTTACACACTTGAAATGTATAGCGGATATGCATACCTCTTCTGGAGAGGGGGAGATACACCCTATTTTTTCTGAAATTTTATGCAAATGCGCTGATTTTTCTGAATTTCGTTCTGAGGCAATATATGTATTATAGATGCATAGTAGCTCTTGATATTTGCCATATGGCAAAGGAGACAATCAGGGCTGCGGCGGTCCAGCGGGTACTGTTCAGCGCGAGCAGGTGTTGTAATTGACGCGCAGCAAGGCCGTTGAGCAGCAATGCCGGCAGGGTACCCAAGCCGAAAGCTGTCAATAGTACTGCCCCCTCCATGGCGTCGGCACTGGACAGGCTCCATGTCAGCATGGAGTAGACCAGGCCACAAGGTAACCAGCCCCATATGGCACCCAGCACCACAGCCTGAGGAATGTGCACCACTGGCAGTAACTTGCGTCCAGCGGGTTCAATATGCCGCCAAAGGTGTCGCCCAAGCCTTTCGACATGGCGTAACCCCTTCCAGAAGTTGGCAATGTACAGTGCCATCAGCAGCATCATCAGGGCTGAAAGCAACTGCATTGCAGTGTGCATGCCTGGTGCGAGTGTCACCACGGAGCCCAGTGTTGCGGCTGACGCTCCGGCAATTGCATAGCTGGTGATACGTCCCAGGTTGTAACCCAGTACCAGGCCGACAAGCCGGGCTGGCTGGCGCATGCTGGGCGGGATATTGAAGGTCAGAACACTCATGATTCCACCACACATGCCAATGCAGTGGGCGCTGCCCAGCAGGCCAAAGACAAAGGCTGCGGCAAGGGCTGGTAGTTCCAGTCCAGTCGGGTTCATTGGGTATCTTTCTCGTGAGGGGCGCTCTGGCCGTTCTGTTTTGGGCCGGGTGGAGGGTCGTCATCGTCGAACAGAATACGATAGGCAGGCCCTTCCAGATCCTCGAACTGGTCATTCCTGACCGCCCAGAAGAAAGCCCAGATCGCCAGGCCGAGCAGGATCAGTGATAAAGGGATCAAGAGAAACAGGATGCTCATGCTGGCTGCCTGCGGCTGGGGCGGAGGCGGAGCGCATTGCCTACCACCAGTAGTGAACTGAGCGACATGCCCAGTGCGGCCATCCATGGCGATACGAACCCAAGGGAGGCCAGGGGAATCGCGACCAGATTGTAGACCAGCGCCCAGGCGAGATTCTGGCGAATGATTCGCTGCGTGGCACGTGCGACGTCGACGGATTCCACGATGGCGTGTAAATGCTCTCCCAGTAGCACCATGTCGGCTCGGGTGCGGGCCAGGTCACTGGAGCCGGGCATGGCGATGGCCAGGTTGGCTCCTGCCAGCACCGGTGTGTCATTGATGCCATCGCCGACCATGGCCACGACTTCCCCAGCGTGCTGACGTCGCTGAAGGTGGGCGAGCTTGTCTTCAGGGCTGGTTGCTCCCCGCCACCGGGTGATGCCGAGCGCGGAAGCCATGGCGGAGACATTGCTTTCGCTGTCTCCTGACAGGATTTCTATTTTCAGGCCATGTTCCTTCAGTGACTGAAGGGTAATGGCGGCATCCTCTCTCGGAGAATCATCGACCTGGAACCATGCCATGGGGACTGTATCCCGGGTCAGCAGTAACCAGCAACCGTGGCCCGGAGGCGGGGGAGGAGAATAACCATCGACGGCGAACCTTGCCTGACCCAGGCGCCAGGTTGCGTTGTCATGGGGGAGTTGCAGATGTCCGCTGAGCCCTTGACCTGGGGTGTTGATGATACCAGTAGCTCGAATGGCATGACGTTGGCAGGACAAAAAGGCGTGGGCAATGGGGTGCTCTGAAGATGATTCCAATGTGCCAGCCACTGCCAGCAGAAAGGTTTCATCGTATTCCCGGGAGAGAATGTGTGAGGCCGCCAAGCGTATTTTTCCCTGGGTCAGGGTTCCTGTCTTGTCGAAGATGATGCGGTCGAGCCTGGCCAGGGTTTCCAGCGCATCGGCCCGAGTGATCAATACCCCTGAGCGGCGCAATCGCCCATGGGCGACGGTCAGGGCAGTTGGCGTGGCCAATGCCAGAGCACAAGGGCAGGACACTACCAGTACGGAAAGTGTTACCCACAGGCTGCGAGATGGATCGATCCACCACCAGGCCAGTGCCACGCAGATGCAGAGCAGCAATAAGCGTGTCACGAAACGGTGAGCAATGCGCTCAGCCAGACGTGCGATGTGCGGACGCTGACTGAAGGCGCGATCTGTCAGGTCCAGGATGCTGGCAGCGCGTGTACTCTGGCCGACTTGCGTGACCTCTATTTCCACAGGGCTGTCCAGGACCATACTGCCGGCATTGACGGTATCGCCCAGAGTCCGTGTATTCGGCAAGGCCTCACCACTGAGCATGGATTCATCGAGGCTGGCCAGGCCATCGCGGATGATGCCATCGGCGGGAATCTGCTCTCCTGGTCGCACGCGTACCCTGTCACCGGGCAACAGCTCGCTGGATGGCACCATGCGCTCGTTGCCGCCTGCATCGACTTGCACGGCAGCAGCAGGAATCAGCGAACTCATCGCGTTTCCTGCCTTTCCGTAATGTGTTCGTGCACGGGCCTCGATGTAACGTCCGGCGAGCAGAAAGAAGGTGAACATGCTGACCGAGTCGAAATACATCTCGCCACTCTGGCTGAACACGGCCCATACGCTGGCCAGGTAGGCGCCTGCGATGGCAAGTGATACGGGAACGTCCATCCCCAGGGTGCGGCTACGCAGATCACGCAGAGCACCGAAGAAGAAGGGTTGAGCGGAAAACATGACGACGGGGGTGGTCAGAATCAGTGCCAGCCAAGCAAAAAGACGTTCAAGGTCGGCGCTCAGATCTCCTGATGTGGCGTCCCAGCCCGAGACATAGTGAGGAATCGAGAACATCAGCACCTGCATCATGCCGATGGCGGCGACGATCAAGCGTCGCACCATCTTGCGAGACTCCTGGTGCAGACGAACCCTGGCACGGTCAGGTTCATAGGGTTGGGCGGGATAACCGATGGCGGCCATCTCGGCGAGCAGGCGCGATAGCGAGAGAAGCTCTGGTCGCCAGCATATTCTGACCCGGTGCTGGGCAAGGTTGACGGCACTCTCGGTCACGCCATCGAGGGCATTGAGGCGGTGCTCGATCAGCCAGGCGCAGGCGGCGCAGGTAATGCCATCCACTGCCAAGGTGACGACGTGGCAATCTTCCTGTTGCTTGATGAAGCGGCCTTGCAACCCGGGATCATCGAAGACTTGCCAGCGTTGCTGGTCTACGACAGAAGCAGGAGGGCGTTCGGGGAGGGCGCTGCGAAAGCGGTAATAGCTATCGAGACCGGCGTTGACGATAGCTTGGGCGACGGCTTCACACCCCGGGCAGCATAGAAGATGTTGCTGGCCATCCAGCTCGATGGACCAGCTTCCGGTCTGGGGAACGGCTGATCCGCAGTGATAGCACGACGTGGATGACATTGCTGTCCTAAAGCCCAGGTGTCAGGTGAATGGCCTCGGTGCTCGGAAACTGAGCCACACCATTGAGACGCCATGCCGCGTCCTTGCCGGGAACTGGTTGTAATTGCACATACCAGCGGTAGTGCAGTGGCTTTTCCAGGTGGGTGACATAGTGGCCATTACGGATGTGCTGCAGGGTCAGCTCCTGATCGAGGTCGTTATCCGTGGGAAAGCGCAGAGCGAGGTCCAGGTTCTCGGGATAACCACCCGTGCCATTGAAGTTGCCATCCAGGCGAACAGTGATATCGCCGCTCACACTATCCATGCGCAATTCAGCGCTCAGGCCCAGCGCCTTGGCGTGCCGCTGTTTTTCCAGCTGTGCATTGATGGCAAGACCGTCCTTGTAATAATCCTGGCCGACGGAGCCATCGAAGTAACGGATGGAAAAGGCGAGATAGGTCAGGCTGAACATGATTGAGGATGCCAGCAGGCCGATCATGAACCAGGGCCAGAACTGTTTGTACCAGGGTGTCAGAGTGACATCTTCGGGGCTCATCAGGGGGTAGCTCCTATGAAACGACTTTCCTGTTCCACCGTGATCGAAGGCATGTCCTGTACATGCACACTCAGGCGAATATCCGTGCTGGGAGTCGTGAGGCGAGCAGGGTCAAGGCTCAAGGTCAGTACGCGTTGGCGGGACTCTCCTGCTGGCACGAGGATGCTGTCGCTGTCTATCTGTAGACCTTCGATACCGGACGCTTCGATAACATAGCGATGATCGCGGTTGTCGAGGTTGCGCACGGTAAGCGCATAGGCATTGGCGATGCGCCCATCACTCAGTGTCTGATAAAGGCTGCCTCGATCACGTTTGAGGTCGATATCCAGTGGCGTGCGTGAGGCAAGGTGGTAAAGAAAGACACCTAGCATCACCAGCAAGAGCGCCAGGTAGCCCAGCAGACGAGGGCGCAGCAGGCGAGAAGGTTGCCCATGCAGCGCATTCTCCGTGGTGTAGCGCACAAGCCCTCTGGGTTGGCCCAGCTTGTCCATTACACTGTCGCAGGCGTCAATGCAGGCAGCACAATCGATGCATTGATATTGCAAGCCATCGCGAATATCTATCCCGGTGGGGCAGACCTGTACACACAATTCGCAGTCGATACAGGAACCAGGCTTCGTCTCATGGGAATGGGCCTTGTGCTTGCCCCGTGGCTCCCCGCGACGCTGGTCGTAGGAGACGGTCAGCGTATCGCGGTCGAACATCACTGCCTGGAAGCGCGCATAGGGACACATGTACAGGCACACCTGCTCGCGTAGCCAGCCGGCGTTGACATAGGTGAACAGCACAAAAAAGCCTACCCAGAACCAGGTCCAGCCATTGACGTCAAATTGAACCAGAGAAGGGATCAACTCGGCCATGGGGGTGAAATAGCCAACGATGGTGATGCCTGTGATCAGGGAGATCAGTAGCCACAGGAAGTGCTTGGAGGCCTTGCGCCATAGCTTGTCGAGATTCCAGCAGGATTTGTCACGCTTGATACGACGGTGACGGCTACCTTCGACACGATGTTCTACCCAGATAAACAGGAAGGTCCAGACACTCTGGGGGCAACTGTAGCCACACCAGGCCCGGCCGGCAAATACCGTGATGAAGAACAGGCCGAAGGCGCAAATGATCAGTAGCCACGACAGCAACATGAATTCCTGAGGGTAGAAGGTCACCGAGAAGATGTGGAAGGCTCGTCCTGGCAGGTCGAACCATACCGCCGGGCGCCCTTCCCAGGGAACCCAGGGAAGCAGCAGAAAGCCCAGCATCAGTATCCAGTTGGTTATTCTGCGCAGACGCTGGAAGCGTCCGGCAATTTCACGCACATAGATATGCTGGCGACGCTCGTACAGGCTGTGACTTGCTGCTGACTCTGGCTGGCCCAGGACCTCGTCGAGCTGCTGGGCTGGGATAAAGCGTTCGATGCTGGATTCGCTCATGCCTGTCTCCCGGCGGTTGTCTGGCAAAGCCCACGGCAACATGGGCTCATGATCTGGTTTGCCCTAGTGTGCCTGCTGTCCTTCATGGCGACTCAGACCATAGACATAGGCAGCGACCAGATGAACACGCTGTTCGCCGATATAGGCTGCCTGGGCTGGCATATGGCCCTTGCGTCCCTCGTTCAGGGTCTGGCGAACTGAGTCCGCAATACTCTGACCAGGAGCACGATACAGCCATATATCGTCGCTCAGGTTCGGTGCACCAAGGGCCTGGTTGCCAGTGGCATCCGGGCCATGGCAACCAATGCAGGTGGAGGCGTACAGGGTCTTGCCCTGCTGGGCCTTCTGTTCATCATTGGCGTTGCCGGATAGTGACAGCAGGTATTGGGTCAGGTTTTCGATATTGTCTTCGCCGAGCTGCTTCCATGGCGGCATCATGCCGCGACGTCCCTGGGTCAGAGTGGTGACGATCTGTTCTGGCTGGCCGCCATACAACCAGTCATCATCGGTCAGGTTGGGAAATCCATTGCCGCCCTTGGCATTGGATCCATGGCAGATGGCGCAGTTGTTGAGGAAGATGCGTTCGGCCACCTGCATGGCGTCAGGGTCATTGGCTAGCTCAGGAATCGGTATCTGTTGGTAGCGCTCAAAGATGGGTGCATACCGGGCTTCGGCATCAGCGACTTCCTGTTCCCACTGGTCTTCCTGGGTCCAGCCAAGCAAGCCCGTGAAGTTACCGAGCCCCGGGTACAGCACCAGGTAGGTCAAGGCAAAGATCACGGTGGCGATGTAGAGGAAGAACCACCAGCGTGGCAGCGGGTTGTCATATTCTTCGATGCCATCCGCACCGTGCCCGGTAGTACTGACCTGGCCGTCGGTCTTGGGCTGTGTATCGGTCTTGCGATTGGCCACCAGCAACCAGAAGGCGAAGGCAATGCTGCCGAGGGTGATGATGATGATCCAGCCACTCCAGAAGCCGGACAGAGCGTCACTCCAATACGCGGTCATAGCGCCTTGTCTCCCTTGTCTTGATGGTCTTCCGGACGCGGCTGAGCGGTCGGCTCGTCGTCAAAGGGAAGGCGGGCCGCTTCATCGAAGGACTGGCGGCGGCGCCCGGAGTAGGCCCATATCACCAGGCCAACGAATGCAATGAGCAGAATGGCAGTGATCACGCCACGAAACGTTCCGATATCCATGCTTGCCTCGCCGACTTACTTTTCTGAATTCACTGCGGTACGGGGAAGGACGGTACCGAGCTGCTGCAGATAGGCCACCAGAGCGGTGATTTCCGTTTTGCCGCGTACCGCATCTCCGGCCTTGGCAATCTGTTCGTCGCTGTAAGGCACACCGAGGCGTTGCAGGGTCCGCATCTTGGCGGCGGTATCCTTGCCGTCCAGCATGTTGTCGAACAGCCAGGGGTAGGCAGGCATGATGGACTCCGGAACCACATCCCGGGGGTTGTACATGTGGGCGCGGTGCCATTCGTCGCTGTAGCGACCTCCTACCCGCGCCAGATCGGGGCCCGTGCGTTTGGAGCCCCACAGGAAGTTGTGCTCCCAGACGGACTCCCCCGCCACGCTGTAATGGCCGTAGCGCTCGGTTTCGGCGCGGAATGGGCGGATCATCTGTGAGTGGCAGCCCACGCAGCCTTCGCGACGGTAGATGTCACGCCCTTCCAGCTCCAGAGCGGAGAGTGGCTTGAGGCCTTCAATGGGCGCGGTGGTCTGTTTCTGAAAGAACAGCGGAACAATCTCGGCCAGGCCGCCAAGGCTGATCACTGCCAGTACCAGCACGGCCAGCAGACCGACGTTCTTCTCGATGATTTCATGTCGCATGATGGTTTCCCCGTCGGCTCAAGCGGTCTGTGGCATCAGCCTGCGGCTGTCGGTGACAGGTCTGGCGGTCTTGTACACATTCACTGCCATGACCACCATTCCCACGACCCAGCACAAGCCCCCGAGCATGCGTACTGCATAGCCCGGCACACTGGCTTCGATAGTCTCGACGAAGGTATACATCAGGGTGCCGTCGGCATTGAAGGCACGCCACATCAGCCCTTGCAGAATGCCATTGACCCACATGGCGGCGATGTACAGCACCGTACCTACAGTGGCTAACCAGAAGTGCACCGACACCAACTTGACCGAGTACATCTCGGTGTGGCCGTAGAGGCGCGGAATCAGGTGGTAGAGGGAACCGATGGTGATCATGGCGACCCAACCCAGGGCACCGGAGTGTACGTGACCAATGGTCCAGTCGGTGTAGTGAGACAGTGCGTTGACGGTTTTCACTGCCATCATCGGGCCTTCGAAGGTCGACATGCCGTAGAAGGACAGTGCCACGACAAGGAAACGCAGTGTCGGGTCGGTGCGCAGCTTATGCCAGGCGCCAGAGAGGGTCATCATGCCGTTGATCATGCCGCCCCAGGACGGTGCAAGCAGAATGATCGACATCACCATGCCCAGTGACTGTGCCCAGGTGGGGAGGGCGGTGTAGTGCAGGTGATGAGGTCCGGCCCACATGTAGACCATGATCAGCGCCCAGAAATGGACGATTGACAGGCGGTAGGAGTAGACCGGTCGACCTGCCTGTTTGGGCACGAAGTAGTACATCATGCCGAGGAAGCCAGCGGTAAGGAAAAAACCTACGGCATTATGGCCATACCACCACTGCACCATGGCATCGACAGCACCGGCATATACGGAAATGGAGTAGGTGGAGGTGACAGGCAGGGCAGCACTATTGACGATGTGCAGCACGGCGACGGTGAGAATGAATGCGGCGAAGAACCAGTTGGCCACATAGATATGTGATGTCTTGCGAGCGCGTATGGTGCCGAGGAAAACGACGCCATAGGTGATCCAGACCACTGCCAGAAGGATGTCGATGGGCCATTCCAGCTCCGCGTATTCCTTGATCTCGGTGTAACCCAGCGGCAGGCTGACCAGTGCGCACAGGATCACTGCCTGATACCCCCAGAAAGTGAAGGCGGCAAGCCGGTCGCTGATCAGGCGAACTCGGCAGGTACGCTGGACCACGTAATAGGATGTGGCGAAGAGTGCGCAGCCGCCGAAAGCGAAGATCACCAGGTTGGTATGCAGCGGGCGCAGACGGCCGAAGCTGGTCCACGGCAGGTCAAGATTGAGCTGTGGCCAGACGAGTTGGGCAGCCAGGGTCAGGCCGACGCACATGCCGACGATGCCCCAAACCACTGTCATGATCGCGAACTGGCGAACCACTTTGTAGTTGTAGGTTGTGTTGTAGCTCGTATCGTAGCCTGAGCTGCAAGCCGGGTCGGAGGTTGGCTCGTAGGTTGCATTGCCTACAGAGCTATCGCTCGCTGATAGAGGTGAGTTGCCGTCACCAGTGCTGTTGGCCTCGCGCTGAGGCGGGTGTTCGATTGCTGAGCTCATGATCCTGGTTCCATTGAATGCAGGCTCCGCGAGCAGGGCGGATCAACTGTCTGGTAGTAAGTGTATCCCGTTTTCTTCGTTAATTGTATACACTTTGAATGTGTAATTGGTACAGGAGTGACCAGGTGCAAGACGAAAGTTGTACCAGGATTTCGTTGGCGGAACTGAGCGACCTGCGGCGTTCAAGTGCTTGCGGCAACTGGTGGTTGGAGGACCATGGCAAGGTATGGCTTCAGGGGACTGGAACCGCAGGTGCGCTGCTGTTGATGCACGGTGCGGGGGCAGGGCAGGCGTCAGATTTTCTTGTCGCGTGGCGCAATGCACTGGCGACACAAGGAGTACAGACTCTGGCCGTGGAGTTCTCGTACATGCAACGTATGCAGCAAGAAGGTCGTCGCCGGCCACCCCCCAAGGTGAGTGTGCTGGTGGAAGAATTGCGGCAGTGGCACGCCCTGTTGTCGCGGACAGAAGGGGAACCGCTCTGGTTGGGTGGCAAGTCCATGGGAGGGCGAGTGGCCAGTATGCTGTTGGCAGAGGATGACTTGGGTGAAGAAGTCCCTGGTCTCGTCCTTGCAGGTTACCCCTTTCATCCGGCTGGCAAGCCAGACAGGTTGCGTCTAGAACATTGGCCAGGATTGCATTGTCCGGTGCTGGTATTGCAAGGGAAGCGTGATCCCTTCGGCACGCAGGCAGAAGTGGAAGGATATGGCCTGACGGGATTGGCGCCTCGGTCTCTAGTGCATTGGCTTGAGGATGGTGATCACGACTGGGTGGCCAGGCGCTCGAGCGGTGCCACCCAGGAGGGCTTGATCGAAGAGGCTGCCAAGGTGACTGCGGAATTCATGCTGGGCCATAAATTATGCTCAGATGACTCGCCTTGAGGCTTGAAGTGATATTTTTTGTCGATGTGCTCGTAGAGGGGTGCCTGTGTTCTTTAGCCCGTGGTTACTGGCTTTTTCGTCCAAGTGGATGAAAGCTGGATGAAAAATAGCCAGTGAAGTGATCAGTAATTGAAAAAAACGCGTTGACATCATTCCGGGGTTCTGTAGAATGCAGCGCCACGTGACCAGGGGTGGTTAGCTCAGTTGGGAGAGCACCAGCCTTACAAGCTGGGGGTCACAGGTTCGAACCCTGTACCACCCACCATCACGCAAGTGATGCCCGGAAACGTAAGAGTTGTAATAGTGTTGTGATGTCATGCGGACCGGTAGTTCAGTTGGTTAGAATGCCGGCCTGTCACGCCGGAGGTCGCGGGTTCGAGTCCCGTCCGGTCCGCCATCATCGCTCTCGCTATATCATCAAGTGGACCGGTAGTTCAGTTGGTTAGAATGCCGGCCTGTCACGCCGGAGGTCGCGGGTTCGAGCCCCGTCCGGTCCGCCATGATGATCCCACGTAACAGGGCCAAAGTTACATAGCAGCATATCAAGTGTGATACATGGGTGATTAGCTCAGTTGGTTAGAGCACCAGCCTCACATGCTGGGGGTCACTGGTTCGAATCCGGTATCACCCACCATGCGGACCGGTAGTTCAGTTGGTTAGAATGCCGGCCTGTCACGCCGGAGGTCGCGGGTTCGAGCCCCGTCCGGTCCGCCACACACGCTGCAAGATTTCCGACCCGATGCTTTCATGCATCGGGTTTTTTGCGTGTGCGTTATACGTATGCAGGGTGGCAAGGCGTTGATGACTATCATACAGTTGTTTGAATCTGGTTGGCGCCATCATGGGTTGAGTTGATCATCCTTGAGTGAGCGTTACCGAGTTCAATGACAACTCATGAGTTCGTTCGAGGGCCTTGCCGTGGCAGCTTATCCTCATTTGTTCCAGCCGATCATGCTGGGTCATCTGCAATTACCCAATCGTGTGCTGATGGGATCAATGCACACCAATCTGGAAGAAATGTCTGGTGGTTTCGAACGCCTGGCCGCCTTCTATGTCGAGCGTGTCCGGCATGGGGTCGGATTGATGGTGACAGGAGGTATTTCCCCCAATGCCGAAGGTGTTCTGGTGGAGGGGGCTTCGGTGCTCGATAGCGATGAGCAGCTCGTCAGTCATCGGCAACTGACTGGCAGTGTGCACCGTGAGGGAGGGCGTCTGCTGCTGCAGATTCTGCATGCCGGCCGTTATAGTTACTCACCACAATCGGTGGCACCCTCCCCGATTCAGGCGCCAATCAATCCGTTCATGCCTCGAGAGTTGAGTGATGCTGACGTCGAGAAGCAGATCGCAGACTATGTTCGATGTGCCACCTTGGCCCAGAAGGCGGGGTATGACGGGATTGAAGTGATGGGCTCGGAAGGGTACCTGATCAACCAGTTCATCTGTCGCAGGACCAACCAGCGTGGTGATCGCTGGGGTGGCAGCTTCGACAATCGTATTCGCTTCCCGGTAGAGATCGTGCGCCGCATTCGAGAAGCGGTTGGGCATGAATTTGTCGTGGTCTTTCGCTTGTCGATGATTGACCTGGTGGAGGAAGGGAGTACTGCCGAGGAGGTCATTGCGCTGGGCCTGGCGGTGGAAGCCGCGGGGGCCGATGCCATCAACACGGGCATCGGATGGCATGAAGCACGGGTGCCGACCATCGTGACCAGTGTACCTCGGGCTGCCTTCACTGAAGTCTCTCACCGGGTTCGTGATGCTGTATCCATTCCGCTGATTACGACGAACCGCATCAATATGCCGGAAGTTGCCGAGAGAGTGCTTGCCGATGGGCATGCGGACATGGTGTCCATGGCTCGACCGCTGCTGGCTGATGCTGCCTGGTTGGGCAAGGCGAGACAGGGGTTGAGTCATGAAATCAATACTTGCATTGCCTGCAATCAGGCCTGCCTTGATCACACTTTTCAAGGCAAGCTGACTTCCTGCCTGGTCAACCCAAGAGCCTGCCATGAAACGGAAATCGTGCTGGAGCCTGCTGAGTCTCCGGTGAATGTTGCCGTTGTCGGTGGTGGCCCTGCTGGGCTTGCTGTCGCAGTGACAGCAGCAGAGCGTGGTCATCATGTGACGCTGTTTGAGCGCCAGAATGAGTTGGGTGGACAGTTCAATTTTGCGCGCAAGATTCCGGGCAAGGAGGAATTCAACGAAACCTTGCGCTACTTCCGCGTCATGCTGGGTAAGACAGGTGTTGATGTTCGGCTGGGCTGTGATGCGAATATCGAGATGCTTAGTGGGTTTGATCGAGTTGTGCTGGCGACCGGGGTGCGGCCGCGCCAGCTTGAATTGCCCGGGGCGGATCACCCTAGCGTGTTGAGCTATGCCGAAGCCATTACGGCACCTGAGAAAGTAGGAAAAAGGGTGGCAATCATCGGTGCAGGAGGAATCGGCTTCGACGTGGCTGAACTCTTGACCCACACTGAATCAGGTGAAGATCCCGTGGCGCAGTGGTGCGATGAGTGGGGCGTTGACCTATCGGTCAGAGAACCCGGTGGACTCAAGCCGCCTCGGCGGCCGGACACGCCGCGCCAAGTGTTTCTGTTGCAGCGCAAGACTTCCAAACCGGGTAAAGGGCTGGGCACGTCCACTGGCTGGGTGCATAGAGCCTCTTTGCGCCATCGCGGCGTTGAAGCCTTGGCTGGCTGTGAATACCTGCATGTCGATGATCAAGGCCTGCATCTGCGGGTGGCCGGAGAACCGCGCATATTGGCAGTCGATAGCGTTGTGGTATGTGCCGGACAGGAGTCCGTGCGTGATCTGATTGCGCCTCTGGAAAGCGCCGGTGTCAGGGTGGATATCATTGGTGGGGCGGATAAGGCAGCAGAACTGGATGCCAAGCGAGCCATCGATCAAGGGGTGCGGCTTGCCGCTGAAATGTAGGCTGGTCGCAGGCAGGCGCAAGAGAGGTGTCTGCTCCCGGATACGCTGGTAGGGAGTCACGCTTTTGCATTACCGTACATGTTGGGGCGTTGGACAGATTCGGGCAGGCAGCGGAGAAGCTTTGTTCAGGTGTGTTTTTTCCTTCAGAACAGAGGGTTTTCTGATCAGGAGTGAAACACTCCGCCTTGGTTGGGTTCTTATAGGTAAGGGATGGGTAGCAAGTAGCGACGAAGGAGAAAAGGGAACTCAGCGTTGAATCACGTTTGGCTAATACTGTTCTACGCTGACAAGTAGCCCCGGTGAAAGTTCGTCAAGGAAGGATTGCTGTAGCCGGGAGTCGGGCAAACAGGAGGCTTCGATGAGTATCTTTGACCACGTGCAGAACCGTTACGCTCGTATTCAGCAGGAAGAGATGTCCTTGCAGGAGTACCTTGAGCTCTGCCGTCAGGATCCGTCCGCCTATGCCAGCGCGGCGGAGCGCATGCTGGAGGCCATCGGTGAGCCCGAGGTAATCGACACGGCCAAAGATTCACGGCTGGCACGGATCTTTTCCAACAAGGTCATTCGTCGGTACCCGGCGTTCAGCGAATTCCATGGCATGGAGGAGGCGATCGAGCAGATTGTTTCCTATTTCCGTCATGCGGCTCAGGGGTTGGAGGAAAAGAAACAGATTCTGTATTTGCTGGGGCCGGTGGGTGGAGGCAAGTCGTCCTTGGCCGAGCGCCTCAAGTTGCTGATGGAACATGTACCTTTCTATGCCATCAAGGGGTCCCCTGTGCATGAGTCTCCCCTTGGGCTGTTCTCGCCAGAGGAGGATGGCGAGCTGCTGGAGAAGGAATATGGCATTCCGCAGCGTTATCTGCGCAGTGTGATGTCGCCTTGGGCGGCCAAGCGCCTGCGTGAAGCCGGGGGAGATATTTCCGAGTTCCGGGTGGTGCGCCTGTATCCATCGCGCCTCAACCAGATCGCCATTTCCAAGACCGAGCCTGGTGACGAGAACAACCAGGACATCTCTTCCCTGGTGGGCAAGGTCGATATTCGCCAGCTTGAGATGTACTCCCAGGACGACCCGGATGCTTACAGCTTTTCCGGCGGCCTATGTCGAGCCAATCAGGGCTTGATGGAGTTCGTCGAGATGTTCAAGGCGCCGATCAAGGTGCTGCATCCGCTGCTGACTGCAACCCAGGAAGGCAACTACAACCCCACTGAAGGCATGGGCGCGATTCCTTTTGATGGCATCGTGCTGGCGCACTCCAATGAGAGCGAGTGGCAGACATTCCGCAACAACCGGAACAACGAGGCGTTCCTCGATCGGGTCTATATCGTCAAGGTGCCTTACTGCCTGCGGGTCAGTGAGGAAATCAAGATCTACCAGAAACTGCTTGAGCATTCTTCCCTCAACCAGGCGCCTTGTGCTCCGGATACCTTGCGTATGCTGGCGCAGTTCACTGTGCTTTCGCGACTCAAGGAGCCCGAGAATTCCAGTGTCTATTCCAAGATGAGGATCTACGACGGCGAAAACCTCAAGGATACCGATCCCAAGGCCAAGTCGATCCAGGAATATCGTGACAGTGCCGGTGTCGATGAAGGCATGAATGGCCTGTCCACGCGTTTTGCCTTCAAGATCCTGTCCAAGGTATTCAATTTCGACAATGTCGAAGTAGCTGCCAACCCGGTGCATCTACTCTACGTGCTCGAACAACGTCTGGAGCAGGAGCAGTTGCCCAAGGAAGTGTTCGAGCGCTACCTGCGCTACATCAAGGAATATCTGGCGCCGCGCTACGTGGATTTCATCGGCAAGGAGATTCAGACCGCTTACCTGGAGTCCTACTCCGAGTATGGACAGAACATATTCGATCGCTATGTGACCTATGCCGATTTCTGGATTCAGGATCAGGAGTACCGGGATCCCGAGACTGGCGAGTTGTTTGATCGTCAATCCTTGAATGAAGAGCTGGAGAAGATCGAAAAGCCTGCAGGTATCTCCAATCCCAAGGATTTCCGTCACGAAGTCGTCAACTTCGTGCTTCGGGCGCGTGCTCAGAATAATGGCATGAACCCGGGGTGGCAGTCCTACGAGAAGCTGCGTGGTGTCATCGAACACAAGATGTTTGCCAATACCGAGGAGTTGTTGCCGGTCATTTCGTTCAATGCCAAGGCATCTTCCGCCGATATCAAGAAACACGAAGACTTTGTGGCGCGGATGGTGGATCGTGGGTACACCGAGAAGCAGGTACGACTGCTGTCCGAGTGGTATCTGCGGGTGCGCAAGTCGCAATAGCGACGCTGTGAGTGAGCGAGGAGGCTGCTGACAAACGTTACGAGCGATGATCAGGCAAGGAGAAATCGGCCGAGAGGGTGTAGTTTACAAGGGCTGAGTGAGCATCTTGAGGCAGATTTCAACGCAGAATGATCGAACGCAGTAGTGTGTCGGCAGTCTCCGGGTGGCAGCACCGCCCTGCAGATCAAGTACACTGCGCACAGGAGGTCGAATGACCTACTTCATCGATCGTCGGGCTAATGCCAAGAACAAGAGTGCGGTGAACCGCCAGCGGTTTCTTGACCGCTACCGCACTCATATCAAGCGTTCCGTCGAAGAGGCGGTCAATCGCCGCTCCATCACCGACATGGAGCGTGGTGAGAAAGTATCGATTCCCACCCGAGATATTTCCGAACCGGTCTTCCAGCATGGATCGGGAGGGCAGCGTTCGATCGTTGCTCCGGGCAACCGTGAATTTCAGGAAGGTGACAAGCTGCGCCGCCCGGGGGGCGGAGGCGGTGGTGGAGGGGGTAGCGGAGAAGGTGGCGCTTCCAATCAGGGAGAAGGCATGGATGAGTTTGCCTTTACCCTGACGAGAGAAGAGTTCCTCGAGTTTGTTTTCGATGGTCTTGAGCTGCCACACCTGGAGCGCAAGCCTTTGGTAGATCTCGAGGAAGTGCGGCCTGTGCGTGCGGGAGTATCCCGTGATGGGGTGCCTGCGCGTATCAACATTGTCCGTTCCATGCGTGAGGCGCATGCCCGGCGTATAGCGATGCGTGCCCCCATCCGGCGTGCCTTGCGCGAAGCTCAGGAGGCCTTGTCCGAGGAGGAGCGCAAGGATCCGGTGTTGCGTAATCCGGCTCGTATCCAGGAGCTCAAGGATGAGATCGAGCATCTGCAGAAACGCCTGGAGTCAGTGCCTTTCATTGATACTTATGACCTGCGCTACAACCATCTGGTCAATCAGCCCCAGCCATCCAGCAAGGCTGTCATGTTTTGTGTCATGGATGTATCCGGATCCATGACACAGGCTCACAAGGACATCGCCAAGCGTTTCTTCCTTCTGTTGTACCTGTTTCTGGAACGCAGCTACGAGCGGGTCGAACTGGTTTTCGTGCGCCATCACACGGCTGCCAAAGAGGTCGATGAAGAAGAATTCTTCTATTCACGTGAGACGGGGGGCACCATCGTATCCAGCGCCCTGACGTTGGTTGACGAGATCATTGCCAAACGCTACCCGCCTGCGCAGTGGAACCTCTATGTGGCCCAGGCGTCGGATGGTGATAACTGGGACGATGATTCGGTCAACTGTCGTGAGCTGCTGATGGGTTCGCTGATGGCGCGTCTACAGTACTTCACCTACGTGGAGATTACCCCTCATGCCCACCAGGCGCTGTGGGAAGAATATGAGCGGGTTGAAGCAGCCTACCCAGAGCGTTTCGCCATGCGCCAGATCATTGAGCCAGGCGATATCTATCCGGTGTTCAGGGAACTGTTCAAGCGCCGTGCCGAGAGCTGATGTGCTTGTTGCCAAGGATGAGGTTCGGGATCACAGGAGAATAGCCCCATGAGCAAGGTCGCCAAACGTCGTGCCAAGCCCATTGCTACGGGCTCTGACTGGAGCTTCGATGTTCTTTCTGAATATGAAGCCGAGATTGCTCGTCTTGCCGATGAATATCGACTCGACACCTATCCCAATCAGATCGAGGTCATCACCACTGAGCAGATGATGGATGCCTATGCCAGTGTTGGTATGCCGGTCGGTTATCATCACTGGTCATTCGGCAAGCAGTTTCTTGCTGTGGAGCAGGCATACAGGCGAGGTCAGATGGGGTTGGCCTATGAGCTGGTGATCAACTCGGACCCTTGTATTGCTTATCTGATGGAAGAAAACACCCTGATGATGCAGGTCCTGGTCATGGCGCATGCATGTTATGGCCATAATTCCTTCTTCAAGGGGAACTATCTGTTTCGTACTTGGACGGATGCCTCATCGATTGTCGATTATCTGGTGTTTGCTCGGAAGTATCTGAGTCAGTGTGAGGAGCGTCATGGTGTGCAGGCGGTGGAGCAACTATTGGATGCCTGTCATGCACTACAGAATTATGGGGTTGATCGCTACAAGCGACCATCTCCGATATCGCCGGAGGAAGAGGCGCGCCGCCAGGAAGAACGAGAGGCCTATCTGCAGACTCAGGTCAATACATTATGGCGCACGATTCCTGGCCCGGAGTTGGGGGGAGCTGCAGCACCCGATGTTTCTGATGATGATCCTCTCGGTCTGCATGATGGTCGGCGCTATCCGCCCGAACCTCAGGAAAACCTGCTTTATTTCATTGAAAAGAATGCACCTCTGCTGGCGCCATGGCAGCGGGAGGTGGTGCGTATCGTCCGCAAGTTGGCACAATACTTCTATCCGCAGCGCCAGACCCAGGTAATGAATGAGGGCTGGGCGACCTTCTGGCACTACACATTGATGAACCGTCTTTACGAAGATGGAGCAGTGGATGAAGGGCTGATGCTGGAGTTTTTGCAGTCCCATACAGCCGTTGTCAGTCAGCCTTCTTTCGAGAGTCCTTACTTCAATGGCATCAACCCTTACACGCTGGGTTTTGCCATTTACTCGGATCTGCGTCGTATCTGCGAGACTCCCAGTGATGAGGACCGGGAGTGGTTTCCTGACATTGCAGGAAGTGATTGGCGCGAGACGTTGAACTTTGCCATGCGAAATTTCAAGGACGAGTCTTTCATCCAGCAGTTCCTGTCACCCAAGGTGATTCGCGATCTCAAGCTGTTCCAGGTCATTGATGACGATCAAGAGGAAATGCTGGAGGTGTCCGCAATTCATAATGAGCGCGGTTATCGTCGGATTCGCGATGGGCTCTCTGCCCAATATGCCCTGTCAGTGAGGGAGCCCAATATCCAGGTCTATGAGGCTGATATTCGCGGTGATCGCTCTCTGACGCTGCGGCATGTTCAGGATCACCGTCGTCCTTTGGCACGCAGTGTCTACCCTGTGATGCGTCACCTTCACCAGCTGTGGGGATTTCCGGTGCGGCTTGAGTCCATGGAAGGTAACGAGGTGGTACGCAGTTATCACTGGCCACTGCGAGATGCAGACGAGGGCCAGTGACGAGAAGGTATTAACCGTTCCAGGCCTGGCACCAGCCTTCTGAAGCCACCCTGTTCTGCGGGAATAGCTGGCAACCTGCGCTATCTGCGTCGAAGAACATGCAGTTGGCGCAGGTGCGATCTTTTTTCCAGGCATCGTGACCACGAGCCTTGCTGGCCTTGTCGACATAGCCCAGTGCTTGAGCCTGTGGACTGCCAGGGTCCAGCAGCGGCAGGTCTGCGGCAAGGGCACGACTCGATAGTATTCCTGCCCCCAGGGGAAGCGCTGTGATGGCGAGCAGCCCATGGCGGATGAACTCGCGACGAGTAATTGATGGCATGTCCAGGTTCTCCTCATCCATCTCCAGCATTTTCTGGATTCTGTTGCTGCGTTCTTGGCGACGCCTTTTGCCTAGATCATACCGTATTGCGTCGTACCAGAGTGGCGGCATGCACGAAATTTCACTGTTGATGCCTGCGGGAGAGGGACGCTGATATACTCATTGGCGATGATAACCCTATGCCATTATCGCGGTGGATCGATGGTGGTGCGTCAGCCGACAGGAGTGCGGTCATGCAGAATGCAGTAATTCTGATTAATACCGAAAAGGGGCAGGTCAAGGCGGTTGCTGAGCGTCTGGCTGAGGTTGAAGGTATCAGTGAGGTCTACTCCACCTGCGGTCGCTATGACTTGGTTGCGATTGCTCGTACCCGGGACTTCGAGACGCTTGCCGAGCTGGTGACTGAGCGTCTCAATGCTGTGGACGGAATCGCGGATACTGAAACGCTCAATGCCATGCAGGTGCATTCCCGCCATGATCTGGAGACCATGTTTTCTCTGGGCTGGTGATGTCTATGCCTGGCGATACGGAGTGTGGTCCAGGCCTTCTCTATCTGAGAAATTTTCTTGCTGCCCCGAAAGCCTTCTTCGCCAGAGGTTTTCCGGGGCGTGCTATTTTGTGAGATGCTACATGCGCATCTGCTAGCACTTTGAAATCATTGCTGCTTTTTGAAATCAGCATGTTTTTGAAGGCAGCATGTTTTGAAAGCAGCACGGTCTCATGAAACCGTCGGCGTTTTGAGGTTGAGAGTGTCTCACGTATGAATTTGGATCTTTCCCTGTCTCGTGCCCTGCCGCGACCACGTAACTTTTTCGCATGTCTGATCATGGTGGTGGCTGGTGCTGCGGTGTGGCATACCACAGAGCAGGGCTATCGTGAGCGCATGAGCTGGATGGGGGTAACGGAATGGCAGCAACCGAACCCGCTTACCTTTACACGTGGTCTGCGTAACCATGGTTATCTGGTTGGTTGGTCGGATATCCGTGTTGGCGCCCTTTGGTCGAGCTATATGCTCACTGAGGACGGCAATACCAGCATCGGGCCTCGCCCTGAGTTCCGTCGTGACTGGCGGACATTATGGCCGGTCACTACCGATAGCTATTCGGGTAGTGGATATGATCGGGGGCATCTGGCTCCCAACTATGCGATGGCGGTGACGGGGGGCGAGAGTGCTCAGGATGATAGCTTCTTGATGAGCAACATGCTGCCACAGAAGCCCAACTTGAATCGTCAGTTGTGGCAACGCCTGGAGGCCGTGGTGATGGATCACTTCCTGCCTCGCTTTGGCAGGTTGCAGGTCATTACAGGTCCTGTCTATGCGCCATTGAGCTTGAACAGCTTGCTGGATCGGGTGGGGTTCGTGGAAGTGCCCGAAGCCTTCTACAAGATCATTGTCGTGCCCGGAGATACGCCGCTGGCGGTTGCCTTCATCATGCCTCAGGATGTGAGGGGGGATGAGTCGTTGAAGGACTATCTGGTCAGTATTGATGAAGTGGAGGCGCGCACTGGTCTCAACTTTCTGCCAGGGTTGCCGGAAAACCAGGAGGCTGCCTGGGAGGCATCGGCAGGGGTGGGTGACTGGGAATTGTCGAAGGTGGCAACGTTGCCATCACGTTTCTGAAGAACTTCTGATAACTGTTTGAGAGTGACTATCACGGCGGTGTGCGGTACGAAACCGGGCGAGGCATTCGTGTGGATGATATTCGGGAGTGATTGAAAGAAGGGGACAGAAATGGCTTTTTCAGACACAAAAAAACCGCGTCAATGCGCGGTGGTCTCTTTGTCGCTGGATGCTGCTGGAATTGCTATTGGCTCTTCTTCTCATGACAGGAAATGGTGCCCAGGAGAGGACTTGAACCTCCACGTCCATAAGGACACTAGCACCTGAAGCTAGCGCGTCTACCAATTCCGCCACCTGGGCCTGTCATGACTTGCATCTGTCATATCAACAATCTGCTATATCAACATCAGTCAGCATCGCTATCCGTGGTCGTCTCCCGTGTCAACGAGAGTTTGGTGCCCAGGAGAGGACTTGAACCTCCACGTCCGTAAGGACACTAGCACCTGAAGCTAGCGCGTCTACCAATTCCGCCACCTGGGCGAACACGGCAATGCTGAAATCTATGCTGATAAAGAGCATGGCGATAGTGTATCGCCGTGATTCCGAAGAATCCATGGTGCCCAGAAGAGGACTTGAACCTCCACGTCCGTAAGGACACTAGCACCTGAAGCTAGCGCGTCTACCAATTCCGCCATCTGGGCAAGTGGCGCGTATGTTACCGAATCTTCGGCACAATGCAAGCCCTTGTCGCGAGTTTCGGCAAGATTTTTCAGGTCCTTCATTTCACATTATCCAGTGAATAAAGGTCGTCGATAGTTGGGTGTGTCTGCAGCCAGCGCTATACTGCGCCCATGATCAATGAAATGAATGAAAAGATACTCGCGCGCCAGGGTGCCGGCGCCTGGTTCTCATCTCCGACACCGTCAAGGATGCCCGCCGCATGACTCACTGGACGCTAGACAGCGACTCCTATGCCAGCCGCGAAGCTCACAAGTACGATAAACCCGCCCCTTCCCGTGAATATCTCCTTGGCCGTCTTGAGGATATCGGCAAGCCGATCACTCACGAGGCCATGAGTGATTTACTGGGGCTGGATGATGAGGATCTGCGTGAAGCCGTACGTCGACGGCTCGCCGCCATGGAGCGTGATGGTCAAGTGCTGCGCAATCGTCGGGGCGCCTATGCGCTGATCGACAAGCTCGACCTGATCAAGGGCAAGGTGCTGGGCCATCGTGATGGTTTTGGCTTTCTGCTTCGTGACGATGGCAAGAAACCTGACCTGGTGATGCCACCGCGCCAGATGCGCCGGGTATTCCATGGTGACCATGTGCTGGTACGCGTCAGTGGTCGGGATCGCCGAGGACGTGATGAGGCCACCGTAGTAGAAGTTCTGGCTCGTAACACCCAGACGATCGTGGGTGTGTATCGAGAGAATACCTCCGAATTCGGCGTGCTGATCCCCGAGAACCTGCGCATCACCCAGGAAGTCATTATCCCTCATAGTGCCTGTGGTGGGGCGCGCGATGGCCAGGTGGTCTCCGCACGTATCGTCAAGCAGCCTGACACCCGAGTACAACCGGTAGGTGAAGTCATCGAGGTGCTCGGCGAGCGTATGGATCCCGGCATGGAAATCGATATTGCCCTGCGCAGCTACGAGATTCCTGCAGAGTTTCCTCCGGAAGTCATGGACCAGATCGCTTCCATGTCTGCGGAAGTGGCCGAACAAGACAAGTTGCATCGTGTGGATCTGCGTGACAAGCCTCTGGTGACGATCGATGACGAGACCGCCAAGGACTTCGATGATGCGGTCTGCGCATACAAGACACGTTCTGGCAGCTGGAAACTATTGGTGGCTATCGCCGATGTTTCTCACTATGTGCGTTCGGGGAGTCCTCTCGACGAGGAAGCCATCGCCAGGGGCAACTCGGTTTACTTCCCAGGGCAGGTAGTGCCGATGTTGCCGGAGCTGCTGTCAAATGGTCTATGTTCCCTTAATCCGGGAGTGGACCGCCTGGCCATGGTCTGCGAGCTGAATATTTCCAAGAGTGGCAATATCAGTCGCTATCGTTTTTATGAGGCGGTGTTCCGCTCTCATGCGCGCCTGACCTATAACAAGGTGGCGGCCATCCTGCAGGATGAAGGCGAGGAAGGTGAAGCGTTGCGCCGGGAGTACAAGGCTCTGGTGCCATCGCTGAAGAATCTCTACAGTCTGTACAAGCTGCTGCGCCAGGCGCGTACCGAGCGTGGAGCCATCGACTTCGAGACCACCGAGACGGCGATCCTCTTCAATGAGGAGCGCAAGATCGAAAAGATCGTGCCGCGCTCACGCAATGACGCCCACAAGATCATTGAGGAGTGCATGCTTGCGGCCAACGTGGCGACGGCGCGTTTCCTCGACAAGCACGACCTGCCAGCGCTGTATCGTATTCATGAGGGGCCGAGTGCTGAGCGCCTGGACAAGTTACGCCTGTTTCTCAATGAAATCGGTATGTCGCTTGGCGGAGGGGATGATCCTTCGCCCCAGGATTATCGTGACCTGGCCGAGGCCATCAAGGATCGTGAAGACGCGGATATCATTCAGACGGTGATGCTGCGTTCCATGAGTCAGGCGGTGTATTCACCGCACAATGAAGGCCACTTCGGCCTGGCATATCCGGCCTATGCCCACTTCACTTCGCCGATCCGTCGCTATCCGGATCTACTGGTCCACCGCGCCATTCGTTCGGTCATTCGAGGGCCACGCCAGACCAGTACGGTACTGCGTGTCGATGGGGCTCCTGTGGAGCCGCCAAGCACGTGGTGCCCCTACACCTTCGAGCAGATGCTGGAACTGGGAGAGCACTGTTCGATGACAGAGCGCCGTGCTGACGATGCCACGCGCGATGTGGAAGGCTGGCTCAAGTGCGAGTTCATGTCCGACAAGCTTGGTGAGGTCTATGACGGCACCATTGCCTCTGTCACCCAGTTCGGTATCTTCGTGCGCCTTGACGAGGTCTATGTTGAAGGACTGGTGCACGTTACCTCGTTGCCTTCGGATTATTACCATTACGAGCCGGAGAAGCATCGCCTCAAGGGAGAACGTACCGGGATCAGTTACCGTCTTGGAGATGGCGTGACGGTGCAGGTGGCGCGGGTCGATCTGGACGAGCGCAAGATCGACTTTGAGCTGACCGATGGCCAACCTCGCCCTAGGCGCAAGCCTCGTAAGCGCCGTGGCTCAGAGGCAACGGTAGCGGATGGCAATAGCAAGTCGAGCGCACCCGCGAAATCCTCCAGGCCCAGCAAGTCACGCCGAGGGAAAGCTGCCCAGAGCGGGGCGGATAAAACAGCCCAGAGTGGGGTGGGTAAAACAGCCCAGAGTGATGCCGATAAAGCCGCCAAGAGCGGTACTGAAAAGAAAACACGCCGGCGGCGGTCGCGTCGTAGCAAGAGGTAGAGGCCGTGGCCAACAGTAACAAACGTCAACAGCAGCGTCGTCGAAGCACTTCTCCGGCAACGCCCGGTGGGCTTGACAGTGTATTTGGCGTACATGCAGTGCGTGCTCTCATCGAACGCGGAGAGTCTCCGCGTGAGGTGTGGGTGCAGGATGGTGACGCAGAGCGTCGTCTGGCGGACTTGATCGATACGGTTCGTTCCCGGGGGGCGCGAATACGTCATGTCCCCCGGGATGAGCTGGACCGCCTGTCTCAGGGGGCATCTCATCAAGGGGTGGTGGCTTTCGTTCCCCCGTTGGTGCCGGAAAGCGAAGAAGTCCTCTGGCATCAGCTCAAGGCCTGGAAGCGTGACACGCCCCCATTGTTGTTGATCCTTGATGGTGTCACCGATGTGCATAACGTTGGGGCATGCCTGCGTAGCGCTGATGCCGCTGGTGTGCATGGTGTCATTGTGCCCAAGGACCGCGCCGCTCCCTTGAATGCCACGGTGCGAAAAGTGGCCTGTGGGGCGGCCGAGAGTGTTCCTGTCTATCAGGTAACCAATCTGGCGCGTGCGCTGGCCAAGCTCAAGGACATGGGGATATGGATCACAGGGACCGCCGGTGAGGCCGAAAGCAGTCTGTTCGAGGCGGATTTCAGTGGACCTACGGCGCTGGTCATGGGAGCCGAGGGCAAGGGCATGCGGCGTTTGACCCGCGAGGCCTGTGACACTCTGGTCAAGCTGCCTATGGCGGGGCAGGTGTCGAGCCTGAACGTGTCGGTTGCTACAGGCATCTGCTTGTTCGAGGCGGTGCGGCAGCGCTTGCCCCAATAGGGTCGCTCCTATAGAATACTTGCGCCCGTGCGTCCTGCGCGGGCGCGTCCGTATGCGGACGTTGCTTTTATAACTCCTTGCTTCCCCCGGTGCCAGGCAATAGCCCGAGCCCCTGCGGAAGCTGCCAAACCGAAAGGAGAACCCATGCGTCACTACGAGATCGTTTTCATGGTCCATCCGGACCAGAGTGAGCAGGTTCCGGCCATGGTCGAGCGCTACACCAGCATCGTGACCGAGAATGCCGGTACTGTTCATCGTCTCGAGGATTGGGGCCGTCGTCACCTGGCTTACCCGATCAACAAGATCCACAAGGCTCACTACGTGCTGATGAACGTTGAAGCCAGCGGCGAGACTATCGAGGAAATCGAGAACATCTTCCGCTTCAACGATGCCATCATTCGTAGCTTGGTGGTGCGCTGCAAGGAAGCCATCACTGAAGCGTCTCCGATGATGAAACCGGTGGAAGAGAAGCGTGCCCGTCGCGAAGAAAAGCCGCGCACCGCTGAATCCGCCTAAGTCGCTCATCGCACGTTATAAGGAGTCTACCCATGGCACGTTTTTTCCGTCGCCGTAAGTTCTGCCGTTTCACCGCTGAAGGCGTGAAGCAGATCGACTACAAGGATCTGGACACGCTCAAGGCCTATATCACCGAGACCGGCAAGATCGTTCCCAGCCGTATCACCGGTACCAAGGCCCGTTATCAGCGCCAGCTGTCTACCGCGATCAAGCGCGCTCGCTATCTGGCTCTGCTGCCCTATACCGATAGCCACCAGTAAGCGTTAGTCGATGCTTGCTATCGCGCGATGGGCGATGAAGGGCACGCCTCAGGCTGCTCTGGTCGCTTTGCTGGCCTCGGCAATTCCGTGGCTGTTCTGGTTCGGCAGCGCCATTGCCGCTTTGGTCACCTTGCGGCGGGGCATGTCCTCCGGGCTTCCTGTCATTGCCGCAGCAGCCATTCCTGCGGGATGGTGGTGGACCCAGGGTGACCCGATTCCCCTGGCTACCACGCTGCTGGCAATACTGATGGCCATTGTGCTGCGCTCTCGCATGCGCTGGAGCGAGGCACTCATCGTCGGCGCCCTGGCAGGTGCAGTGATGATTCAGCTGGGAGTGTTCTTGCCTCGTGCAGACACGGCCATGCTGCTGGAAGAATTGCGTCAGAGCTCTACTGAGCTCAGCGCGTTTCTTGATGATCTGGCTGCCAGTGGTGTCGATGCCAAGACGCTGGCGGAGTTGCTGATCAGCGGTGTCACAGGGCTGATAGTCATGCTTGCCGCTGTGGCATGTCTGGTGCTGGCACGTAGCTGGCAAGCAGGGCTCTACAATCCGGGCGGTTTCCGGGAAGAGTTTCATGCATTACGCCTCAGCATTCGGGAGCTGGTGTTCCTGGTGGTATTGCTGATCGCAGGTGCTGTGCTGGGGCTGCCAGGGTTGGGCATGCTGGCCTGGATACCGTTGCTGATAGCAGGCATTGGACTGATACACGGTGTGGTTGGACGTAAGGGGATGAACGGGTTGTGGCTGGTCGCGTTCTATGTGCTGCTGATCACCACCTGGCCCATGATTCTCATCGTGCTGGTCGTGGCCATGATTGACACCTTTGCGGATTTTCGCGGGCGTCTGGGCCACGACAACTGATAAGAGGTTTACGAGATGGAAGTCATTCTGCTCGACAACATTGGCAAGCTGGGCGGTCTTGGTGACAAGGTCACCGTCAAGCCTGGTTATGGCCGTAACTACCTGGTGCCTTACGGTCTCGCCGTACCGGCTACCAAGGAAAACATCGCTGCCTTTGATGCCCAGCGTGCCGAGCTCGAAGCTCAGGCCGCCGAGCGCAAGGCCAATGCCGAGGCGCGTGCAGAGCAGCTCAACGATATCGAGCTGTCTCTGGTTGCCAAGGCTGGCGACGAAGGCAAGCTGTTCGGTTCCATCGGTCCGCGTGATCTGGCTGAAGCCATTTCCAGCGCCGGGCTCGAAGTGGCCAAGAGCGAAGTGCGCATGCCGGAAGGTCCGATTCGCCAGACTGGCGAATATGACATCGTCCTGCATCTGCACGCTGAAGTCGATGCCACCGTTCGTGTAGTGGTGGTTGCCGAGTAAGGCAAGCCTCATTCACGATGGTGCGAAGGGCGCGAGAGTTTCTCTCGCGCCCTTTGTTTTTGTGGGCTTGATGAACCACTTTCATATCCCTCTGATGAAGCCCTTCTCGGTGTTATCTTGTCTCGGTGTTATCTTGGCGCTGTCTTCATCACACCCGGCGCGTCAGGCCATCTTGGTCGGCCCTTCTGTCATTTTGTGTATTTTGCTTGTTTTATATTAATGCCTATTTATCAGTCCTCTTGGTGTCAGGGGGGATGCATAACTAGGCGTTTGCGACCAAAGTATAGCTGCTTGGTGTTAGCAACCTAAGTAGATTGCCCCTGCTCGTGGACTGGGCCAATCACTGCCCAGTATCTTTCACGCCGTCCGCACGTATCGAGCGGCGGCCGTCTCAGAGGGTGCCTGGATGATTACCTTCATCACCGCAATCCTGCTTCTGGTTGTGGGCTATTTCACTTATGGCAAGTTCGTTGAACGTGTGTTCGTCACGGACCGCAAGAGACCTACTCCGGCGTTCACGATGCGCGACGATGTCGATTACCTGCCGATGAATTCTGCGCGCAACTCTCTGATCCAGCTTTTGAATATTGCGGGTGTTGGTCCTATCTTCGGGCCGATTCTGGGGGCGCTCTATGGGCCAGTCGCTTTCCTGTGGATTGTCATCGGCTGCATTTTTGCTGGTGCCGTTCATGACTATCTGACAGGCATGATCTCGATCCGAAACCATGGTGCTCACTTACCTCAGTTGGCCGGCAAGTTCCTGGGCAAGACCATGAAGCATGTAGTCAATGGCTTTGCGGTTCTGTTGCTGCTGCTGGTGGGAACTGTCTTCGTGACGTCGCCCGCTGCCTTGCTGCAAAGCATGACACCTTTCTCCCTGACACTGATCATTGGCGCCATCTTCGCCTATTACCTGTTGGCAACACTGTTGCCCATCGACAAGATCATCGGACGCATCTATCCGTATTTCGGTGCTCTGTTGCTGATCAGCGCGGCAGGCATCGGTATCGGGCTCGTGGTGACGGGCGCTCCGATTCCCGAGCTGTCACTACAGAACATGCACCCCGAAGGCGCTCCTATCTTTCCGTTGCTGTTCCTGACCATTTCCTGCGGTGCCTTGTCTGGCTTTCATGCCACCCAGACTCCCATCATTTCGCGCACCACCGAGAATGAAGACAACGGTCGCAAGATCTTCTACGGCATGATGATTGCTGAAGGGATCATCGCGATGATCTGGGCTGCTGCGGCGATGAGCCTGTTCCATGGCGACCACAGCCTGTCAGACGTGCTGGCAGCGGGCGGTCCTGCTGCGGTGGTCAGTGAGGTCTCTGTTTCCATGCTGGGGGCCATTGGTGGCACGCTGGCAATATTGGGTGTCATCGTACTGCCGATCACCTCTGGTGATACGGCCTTCCGCAGTGCAAGGATGATCATTGCCGATTATCTCAAGATCGATCAGAAGCCCCTGGTCAAGCGCTTGATGGTAGCGGCTCCTTTGTTCGTGGCTTCTTATGCGCTGACCCATATCGACTTCACCCTGCTGTGGCGCTACTTTTCCTGGGCCAACCAGACGACAGCTGTCATCGCCTTGTGGGTCGGTACCATGTATCTGGTGCTGGCGCGCAAACCACACCTGATCACCTCTATTCCTGCCGTGTTCATGACCATGGCGACCTTTACCTACCTGGCCAATGCGCCGATTGGCTTTGGTCTGTCGTTGCAGATCAGCTATGTAGCGGCTGCACTTGGCACGCTGCTGTGTATCGCATTGTTCATGAAACGGGTGCGTCGCTTGAGTGGTGGCATCTTCGCCGTGGATGAACCTGCACAACCTCCCCGTGATGCTCTGAAAGGCTCGGAGCTATCGACTGCCAACTGATATTGCGTAGGGAGTCACGGAGAAACCCTCTGCCTTATGGCAGAGGGTTTTTGCGTTTTCGGGCGAGAGTGGCCCGCTTCGGGTAGAATGAGCCAGCCCGAACTATTCCGTTTGTCATCGCCAAGGTAATGAGTGCATGAGTGAGGTCCAGGAACTCGACCAGGAAGCCGCTGCGCTGAAGGTACCGCCACATTCTCTCGAAGCTGAGCAGTCAGTGCTCGGCGGCTTGATGCTCGACAACCAAGCTTGGGATGGTATTGCCGACCGCTTGGCCGCCGGTGATTTCTATCGTTACGAGCATCGTCTGATTTTCAACGCCATGGTGGCGCTGGCGGAAGGCAGTCAACCTCTGGATGTGGTGACCCTGTCGGAGGCTCTGGAAGCACGAGACCAGTTGGACTCGGTTGGAGGGCTGGCGTACCTGGCTGAACTGGCACGCAATACCCCTTCTGCAAGCAACATACGCGCCTATGGCGACATCGTTCGCGAGCGAGCGACATTGCGCAAGTTGATTCAGGCCGCCAATCAGATCGCAGAAAGTGCTTTTGCTCCCAATGGCCGAGGTTCCGACGAGCTGGTCAACGAAGCCGAGCGTCTGGTGTTCCAGATCAGCGAGGATCGCCCCAAGGCGGGGGGGCCTATCGGCATGAGTGAACTGCTGACCAAGGCGGTCGATCGCATTGATGAGCTGTTCAACATGAAGGGGGCGATGACAGGATTGTCCACGGGATTCCGCGATCTCGATGAAATGACATCTGGTCTTCAGCCTTCGGATCTGGTCATCGTCGCTGGACGTCCCTCGATGGGCAAGACGACCTTTGCCATGAACCTGGTGGAACATGCCGTGGTATCCAGCGACAAGCCGGTTGTCGTGTTTTCCATGGAAATGCCAGCGGAATCCATCATGCTCAGGATGCTGTCGTCCCTGGGACGTATCGACCAGACACGAGTACGTAGTGGCCAGCTGGAAGATGAAGATTGGCCGCGCCTGACGTCTGCGGTCAATCTGCTCAAGGACAAGCAGCTCTTCATCGACGATACGGCGGCGTTGTCACCCAACGAGATGCGTTCACGGGTACGGCGGATAGTGCGCGAGCATGGCAACCTGGCCATGATCATGATCGACTATCTGCAGTTGATGCAGGTACCAGGATTTTCCGAGAACCGTACCGGTGAAATCTCCGAGATCTCTCGTTCTCTCAAGGGGCTGGCCAAGGAGTTCGGCTGCCCAGTGATTGCACTTTCCCAGCTTAACCGCTCACTCGAGCAGCGTCCCAACAAGCGTCCGGTAATGTCGGACCTGCGAGAATCAGGTGCAATCGAGCAGGATGCTGACTTGATTGGTTTCGTCTATCGCGATGAGGTCTACAATCCGGATAATCCCGATAACAAGGGACTCGCAGAATTTATCATCGGTAAGCAGCGTAATGGTCCGATCGGAGCCGTGCACATGGCCTTCATCGGTAAGTACACTCGCTTTGAAGACCTGGCACCGGATGCGTATGGCGATACTTTCGGCGAGTAAGAGGAAGCCTCGTTCTTGCAAGGGTGCATTGCGCATTGTGCACAGGATCGTATAATCCCGCTCCTTTCCTTTTCCCATCCAATCTGGAGGTTCATCCCATGGCAGGCGGATTTCGACGCGGTAACCGGCAGCGCGCGCCCAAACTGGAGGCCCGTGGTGTATTGGCGTCTGTGGAAAGAGAAGGACCTTTCAAGGAATGGCTGGGCATGCCTGACCTGTATCGTTATCACCTGGTGGTGGACGGTGTCGATTACAGTTACCAGACGGAAGATGCTGAACTTCCTGTACAAGTCGGTGACAAGGTCGTGTTTCGCTACAAGGAAACCAAGGCGGGCAAGTGGGTTGATCGCAATTCTCTGGGCAAGGCAATTGACCCTTCAGAGTATCAGTAACCCGGGGCCAGATGATTTCTCTTGCTCATGACCTGTATCAACAGCCTTGATGTCATTGTTCTGTCACTCTGCAGTTCTAGTCTGTACGCCAGGCAAAAAGACGAGAACAGCGAAAAGTAAGGTGATGGATATGATGGAACTTCATGAGCTTCAAAATTTTGTAGCAGGGCAGCACCATTTTGAAATCCGGGTGATCGGCTCTTCCACCAGCCGTTTCTATCAGGTTGAACTGGAAGATATGGAAGGGGGGCGCCACAGCCTTTGCCGCAGTGGCAAACCTGTTCTGTTCCGCTCTCTGGAGGATGTCTATCTGGAGCTCAAGCGGGCCGGTATCCACCAGGCTTATCTGGTGCAGCAGGTTGCTGAGGATGAACTGGTCGGTCGCAGTACACACTACCTGGCGCCCCTGGCCTCGCGTACTCCCCTGGCATTCTGAGTGTTGTCCAGTTATTGATACCCGCCATCGTGGCCATGATGGAATCCAATTCGAGGCAGGCGTCCGCGAGTGATATTCTTGCGGCTCTAGACCTTCTCAAGGATCCTGCTTTCATGGCCCAGCCAGCCCCACAGTCTGCTCCATCTTCTCTTCAGACCCAGTGTGATGCTCCCGCACAGAGCACCAAGGTTGGTGTTCTGCTGGCGAATCTTGGGACACCGGATGCGACGGATTACTGGTCGGTCCGACGTTATCTGAGTGAGTTTCTATCTGACCAGCGTGTCGTGGATTATCCACGCTGGCTATGGCAGCCACTATTGCAGTTGGTCATCCTCAGTCGCCGCCCCTTCGCTTCTGGAGAGGCCTATCGCAGCATATGGAACGAGGAGCGCGACGAGAGCCCGTTATTGACGATCACTCGCCAGCAGTGCGACAAGCTGTCAGCCCTGCTGAAAGCAGAGTATGGAGAACGGGTAGAGGTAGATTTCTGCATGCGCTATGGCAACCCATCCACCGACAGTGTGGTGCGCCGCCTGCAGGAGAGAGGCTGCCAGCGTATCCTGTTCTTCCCGCTGTATCCTCAATATGCAGCTCCGACCACGGCAACTGCCTGTGACCAGTTATTTCGCTCGTTGATGAAGCAGAAATGGCAGCCATCGGTACGTACGGTTCCTGCCTATTACGCTCATCCTGGCTATATCGAGGCGCTGGCGGCATCAGTCGTGGAGCATTGGCAGGGTGAGGATGTGCCTTCTCGGCTGGTGGCGTCCTACCATGGCGTTCCCAAACGCTACATCAAGGACGGTGATCCCTACGAGGCACAGTGTCATGCTACGACCCGGCTGCTGCAACAGCGACTAGGTTGGGAAGAGGACCGGATCGTGACGACCTTTCAGTCCAAGTTTGGTCCGGAAGAGTGGGTAGGGCCTGCAACCATTGACCAGGTGGCGGTACTTGCTCGGCAGGGCCACAAGCATATTGCCGTAGTGTCTCCTGCGTTTTCGGCTGACTGTGTGGAAACGCTGGAAGAGATCCAGCAGCAAATTCAAGAGGCCTTTCTTGCGGCCGGAGGAGAGCGCTTCACTTATATTGCCTGTCTCAATGACCGTGATGATCATATAGCGGCTCTGAGCGATGTTGCGCGCAATGAGCTTTCGGGCTGGTTGTAGAAGGCCCTCCTCCGTTTCCTGTTAGTCCCTGGCTTCCAGGCAGGAGGCGTTGGCAAGAGAAGTTGGCAAAAGAAACCTGCAAGTAAATTTCGCATATAAAACAAAGCGCTCGCCGATCTGGCGAGCGCTTTGTTTTTGGCATAGGTATGTTGGCGAGTTGCTGCGGGAGAGGGGGGCTGGTGGTGACTTCTGCTGTGGTTGACTCAACTATTGCTGTCACTAGAGTCAGATAGCGGCTTCCCCCCAATATCCTCATCCAGGAACTCGACTGGTTTGCCCCGTGTTTTATCGACAAACTTCAAGCGTTGGTGGAGCCCTACCTTGGCCAGCAGGTGGGCGCTTACCGGTGCAGTGATGAAGAGGAACAACGTGATCAGCAGTTCCTGCAGATGCCACTCAGACTGAGTGACACTGAAATACAGCATGGAAGCGATCAGCATGCAGCCGATACCCAGTGTTGTGGCCTTGGTGGGGCCGTGCAGACGCATGAAGAAGTCCCGCAGGTGTGCCAGGCCCAGTGAGCCGATGAAGGCAAACAGGCCTCCCGCAATCAGTAGTACCGAAATCACCGCTTCAAGAATCACATACAGCATGCAGACTCTTCCTCCCTTTACTCGATGATATCGCCGCGTAGCAGATATTTGCAGACGGCCACTGTACTGATGAAACCGAGAAGGGCAATCAGCAAGGCTGCCTCGAAGTAGGTCTTGGAGTTCATCCACAATCCCATCAGCAGAATCAGGGCAATGGAATTCACGTACATGGTGTCCAGGGCCAGGATGCGATCAGGCATGTCCGGCCCCCGGGTCAGGCGGAACAGATTGAGCAGCAGTGACAGGACGATCAAGGCACCGCTGATGACCACGGCGGTATCTAGCATTCGAAGATCTCCTTCAGTGGCTGTTCGTAGCGTTCACGGATCGTGCGAATCAATGTCGCGTCGTCTTCCGCGTCTAGGGCGTGGATCAGCAAGGTCTTTCCATCCATGCGCAGGTTGGCGGATACCGTTCCTGGAGTGAGGGTGATGGTGCTGGCCAGAATGGTGATCGCGAAGCGCTCTTCCAGCATCAGCGGATACTCGACGAAGTGTGGTCGAGAACGGTGCCAGGGGCTGAGGATAATGCGTGCAACCTGGAGATTGGCGACGATGATGTCGCCAACGACACGCAGGAAGAACAGCAGCAGCTTCATGGGCTTGTGCACCGTCGGCTTTCGATCCCAGAAGCGGGAGGTCAAGCGTGGAATGGCGATGGCAAGAATGCCCCCCAGGAGCAGATGTCCCACGGAGACTTCATTGACCAGCAACAGCCAGACAATCAACAGCAACAGTGACAGGCCCGGAGTGGGCAGCCAGGAGCGCAGGCGCATCATGGGGCATCCTCCTCAGTGGGAAGAAGGGCTTGAATTATGGCTGAAGGATCATTGAGCTGAGCCGCTGCCGCTTCTGTGTAAGTGGCCAGGGGGCCGGCCAGAACGACCAGCAAAGGGGAGGCGATCAGCAGCCACGCTGTGCCGGCCCAATGCCAGCCGGACAACTGGTCATCGGCGTTGTCGCTTTCCTGACTACGCCAGAACAGTGTCGAGCCTGCCCGAGATAATGCTATGAGGGCACATAATCCGGCAACCAACAGCGGTGGCCACAGCCAGGCGCGCTGAACGCCTTCTGCTGCTGCCAGCAGCATGGCCTTGGCGAAGGCGCCGGAGAGGGGCGGCAAACCTGCCACTGCAATCGCACCAAGCAGGAACAGCAGGCCGAGGGCTGTCGCATGAGTGGGAATGCGGCCCTTGACCAGACGAGTGCCAGCTTTGCCACGCTGCAGACCGATCATCTCGGCAAGCAGGAATAGGCCACCGGTGACCAGAGTGGTATGTACCAGATAGAACAGGAGCGCAGAGGTAGCTTGAGGTGAATGCATGCCCAGGCCAGCCAGCAGGGTTCCCACTGAGACCAGCACGAGATAAGCCACCAGCAGGCGTAGATCCCTGGCAGCCAGCACACCGATGGCGGCAATGACCAGTGTCGCTAGTGCCATCCACCATACCCAGGGCTGTTCCAGAGCTTCCAGGCTACCGGCCTGGTTGCCAAAGATCAGGGAATAGACGCGTAGAATGGCATAGATCCCGACCTTGGTCATGACAGCAAACAGGGCTGCCACTGGTGCTGGAGCACTGGCATAAGTGCGGGGCAACCAGAAGTACAGTGGCAGGATGGCAGCCTTGAGACCGAAGACCACTAGAAGCATCAATGCTCCGGCCACGACCAGCCCGTTACGCTCCGGGTCCATCATGCTCACCGCTCGAGCCATGTCGGCCATGTTGAGCGTGCCGGTGGCGCCGTACAGCATGCCTACGGCAATCAGGAACAGCGCTGATCCCGCCAGGTTGAGCACAGCATAATGCACGGCTGACTGGATACGATCACGTCCACCTCCATGTACCAGCAGGGCATAGGAGGCGAGTAGCAGGACTTCGAAGAAGACGAAGAGGTTGAACAGATCGCCTGTCAGGAAGGCTCCGTTGATGCCCATGAGCTGGAGCTGAAACAGGCCATGGAAGTTGCTTCCCTTCTCGTCATCGCCGCCACAGGCAAAGATCACGCAACCCATGGACAGGATGGCGGTGACTGTCACCATCAGTGCAGAGAGTCTGTCCAGTACCAGGACGATGCCAAAGGGAGGCTGCCAGTTGCCAAGAGCATAATAGAGCACTTCCCCTTGGCTGGCTTTGCCTACCAGCATGACGCAGGTGATCAGCAAGGCGCCGGTGGCAATGAGCGCTAGCAGGCGTCGGGTGAAGGCGCCAAAACGTGCCAGCAGCAGTATCACGGCTGCGGCGAGCGGCAGAACGATGGGAAGGATGATCAGGTGTGACATCAGCGACGTTCCCCTCGATCCTCGGCCTTGCGGCCATCCACGTGATCGTTGCCCATGTCGCCACGGGCACGCATGGCCAGAATGACGGCGAAGGCTGTCATGGCAAAGCCGATGACGATGGCGGTCAGCACCAGTGCCTGAGGCAGGGGATCAGAGTAGTGGCTGCTGTCTCCGATGATGGCGGGAGCGTTTGATGTCAGGCCACCCATGGAAAACAGGAACAAGTTGACGGCATAGGACAGCAGCGTCAGCCCTACGACAACCGGAAAGGTTCGTCCGCGCAGCGTCAAGTACAGGCCGCTGGCGCTGAGCACGCCGGTGGTGATGGCATAAAGCAGTTCCATATCACACGGTCTCCTTGGCATCGGGTTTCGGGTTGGCTGCGTCGATAACATCGGTACGGTGCAAGCCACTCGGAATGGGCGTTGAATCGTCCTTGCTCGGTCGGTGGGAAGTCGTCACCTTGCCGAGGTTGGCGAGAATCATCAGGGTGGCACCCACGACGGCCAGGTAGACGCCCAGATCAAACAGCAGAGCCGTGGCCAGCTCCAGATCGCCGATCAACGGAATATGGAAGTGGTCATAGGATGAGGTCAGGAATGGATAGCCGAACAACCAACTGCCAAAGCCAGTAAGCGTGGCGATGCCGACCCCCAGGATGGCGATCGGTTGATAGGGGAACGCCAGGCGCTGCTGGGTCCAATCCACTCCTCGAGCCATGTAGACCAGGATCAAGCCCACTGCCGTGATCAAGCCTGCGATGAAGCCTCCACCTGGAAGGTTATGGCCGCGCAGGAAGATGAATACGGAGACCAACAGAGCCAGTGGCAGAACAGGCTGAGATACCGTGGTCAGAATCATCGGGTAACGGTCAGGGCACCAGATGCGGCCGTCACTGTCGCTGTGTGGCATGAACAGACGCAAACGGTTGAGCAGTTTGAGAATGGCCAGGCCGGCAATGGCCAGGACCGTGATCTCTCCCAAAGTATCGAAGCCGCGGAAGTCCACCAGGATGACGTTGACCACATTATGACCGCCGCCACCAGGCACACTATTCTCGAGGAAAAAGGAGGAGATGGTGCTGGTGTCGCGGGTCAGTACGGCATAGTTGAGTGCCGCAATCACGACGCCAAGGCCGCTGCACATGATGACATCGCGCAGTGAACGGCCGGGGGAGGATTCCCTAGGCGTCTTCTGGGGCAGGAAGAATAGTGCCAGCATCAGCAGGATCATTGTCACCACTTCCACCGACAACTGTGTCAATGCCAGGTCAGGCGCAGAGAAGCGGGCAAAGGTCAGTGATACGATCAGGCCCACCACCGACAGCATGATCAACGAAAGCAGGCGCTGTCGGTGAGTGACCGCTGTGCCGATACCCGTGAAGATCAACAGCACCGCGCCAAGGATCAAGACACCATCCAGGGGCTGATTGCCTTTGGGACCGGTCAGCGTTTCTACCTGGAACAGACCGATGGCGCCCATCAATAGGGCAGTGCCAATCAAGAGCGCCATGAAGCGCTGCAACGAGCCATTATCGAAGAACTCTGTTACCACCTCGGCTTTGTCGGAGATGTACTGGACAGTACCTTCGAAAATCAGATTGGCATTACGTGACGGGAAATCGCGAATGAAACGCCGGATATATCGGTGCAGCACATAGGCCGTGATGCCGGCAGCGGCAGCGGCCCCGCTCATGGCCAAGGGCAGGTTGAAGCCATGCCAAATGGCCAGATGGAACTCCAGAGGCGCCTGCAGCACGGCTTCCACAGCAGGAGCCAGCAGCCAGGTGGCCATCAGGGCCGGAAACAATCCTATCGCTACGCACAGTGCGGCCAGCAGCTCTGCAGGAGCCCGCATTAGGCGCGGTGGCTCATGGGGGTGCTTGGGAGGAGCATGGCGCGGTTCGGCGAAGAACACCGCATGCACCAGGCGTACGGAGTAGCCCACAGAAAGCGCTCCGCCGATGGTGGCCAGCACCGGTAATATCAGGCTCAGGCCGCCCAGCGCCTGAGTATGCAGAGTGGACTCGAAGAACATCTCCTTGGACAGAAAGCCATTGAACAAGGGGAAGCCAGCCATGGCGGCGCCTGCGATGCTCATCACCAGGCAGGTGATTGGCATGGCCTTGGCCAGCTTGCCCAGCCGTGAGAGGTCTCGGGTACCAGCCTCGTGGTCGATGATCCCCGAACACATGAACAAGGCTGCCTTGAAGGTGGCATGGTTGAGAATGTGGAAGAGCGCTGCCAGTACGGCCATCGGACTGCCGATGCCCAGCAGCACCGTAATCAGGCCGAGATGGCTGACGGTTGAGAATGCCAGGATACCCTTCAGGTCGGACTCGACGAGAGCGAACCAGGCGGCATAGACCATGGTGGTGATACCGATGACTGCCACCAGCGCCGTCCATAGTTCGCTGCCGGCCAGGGCAGGGTGCAGGCGGGCCATCAGGAAAATGCCGGCCTTGACCATCGTTGCAGAGTGCAGATAGGCCGATACTGGCGTCGGCGCCGCCATGGCATGGGGCAACCAGAAGTGGAAAGGAAACTGGGCAGATTTCGTGAAGGCGCCGAGCAGAACCAGGATCAACACCAGCGGATAACGAGGATCCGCGAGGATGAGGTCGGCACTGTCGAGTACGGTCTGCATGTCGAAGCTGCCGACGATATCCCCCAGCAACAGAAAACCTGCCAGCAAGGCGAGGCCTCCCGCTCCGGTCACGGTCATGGCCATGCGCGCGCCCTTGCGCGCTTCACTGCGGTGAGACCAGAAGCCGATCAGGAGAAAGGACGACAGGCTGGTCATTTCCCAGAAGACCCACAGGACCAGCAGGTTGTCGGCCATGACGATGCCGACCATGGACGCCATGAACAGGATCAGATAAGCGTAGAAACGCCCATGGCTTTCACTCTTGTCCAGGTAATAGTGGGCATAGAGCAGAATCAACAAACCGATGCCGAGGATCAGGATGTTGAATAGCAGTGACAGCCCATCAAGACGAAAGGCCAGATCGAGACCGAGCTGTGGCATCCATTCCAGCGCGACTCTGGGATATTCTCCATCGGCAATGGCGGGAAACTGAGCCAGAGTCAGGATCAGTGCCAGAGTAGGAAGGGCGGCGGTCGCCAAGGTGCATATTGGCCGGCCTCGTTGAGCTGTCAATGCGGGTACGAGCACACCCAGCAAAGTCAGCATTGGGATCCAAAGCAATGTCATCGGTCGGTCATCCTGCGCGGTCATTGAACGTGATGAGAGAAGGCTGGTGTACAGCTCGGCTCATCCTCGATGGCGGTCCCACTTTACCCGAAAGTTGAACGTCTCGCTTCCTGTTCAGTTTTCAACCTTTTCTCTCCATCTTTCTGGCTGCTTTTCGGAAATCGTATGGCTCGGGCAGTCAGGTATGGAAGGTATATCAAAATGGGAAGAACGCTCTGTTGTGAGCTTGTGACTGGAATGACATCGATAGCTGGGTCATCATGCGGAGCAATTCGACTGCCAAGGACTGCTTTCGCCATGCTGACACGTGTAATGGTTCCAGCTCTTTTGATTGCTTCGCTGACTGGTTGCCAGAGTTCGGCTGCCGTACCCGACTCTCCGGCAGCGCCAGAGCAGAAGGAGCAAGCAGTAACGCAAACTAAGGAAGCGTCTCATGCCACTGCGCCGAGCGCTCAGTTCCAGAACTTCGAACAATGGCGTGATGCATTCCGTCAAGAGGCGCTTGCCGCAGGTATCAGCGAGGACACCCTGCAACGGGCCTTTGACGGTGTACGCTTCAGTTCACGGGTGATCGAGCTCGATGGGGCTCAGCCTGAGTTTGTGCGGCCGATCTGGGAATATCTCGATGGCGCGGTCTCCGATTCTCGGGTTTCCCTGGGCCGTAGCAAACTGGCGGACAATAATGCTGCCGCCCGTGCAGCTGAATCGCAGTATGGTGTGCCTGCTGAAGTGGTCACGGCGATCTGGGGAATCGAAAGCAGCTTTGGCCAGAACTTTGGTGATTTCTCCACCCTTGATGCATTGGCGACACTGGCCTATGAAGGCCGGCGACGGGATTGGGCTCACGATGAGCTGCTGGCCGCACTCAAGATCATTCAAGCGGGCGATATCTCTCCTGAGCGCATGAAAGGATCCTGGGCCGGCGCCATGGGACACACTCAGTTCATCCCTTCCAGTTTCATCACCTATGCCAAGGATGGTGATGGCGATGGGCACCGTGACATCTGGGGCAGTATTCCCGATGTCTATGCATCGACAGCCAACTATCTGCATCAGGCTGGTTGGCAACAGGGTCAGCCTTGGGGTGTCGAGGTCAAGCTGCCACAAGGCTTCGATTATTCCCAGACTGAGTTGAGTACCCGCCATTCTGCTCAAGAGTGGGCCAGTCTTGGTGTAACGGCGCTCAATGGAGGGAGTTTGCCGGCTTTTGCTGAAGCTTCGGTGATCACCCCCGGAGGAGCTCAAGGTCCTGCATTTCTGGTAGGGCCGAACTTCCGCGCTATCCTGCGCTACAACAATGCCACCAGTTATGGACTTGCCGTTGCGACACTCAGCGACCGTATCGCCGGTCGCCCAGGGATTCAGGGCAGTTGGCCCAGGAACGAGAAGCCGTTGAGTCGCTCCCAGATACAGGAAATGCAAGCCCGTCTTGGAGCGTTAGGGTATGAGGTAGGAACGCCAGATGGCATCCTTGGCCCCAACACGCGTGAAGGCTTGCGGGCCTGGCAGCGTGACCAAGGGCTGGTGCCTGACGGTTTTGCGACCTTGACGGTATTGGAACGCCTGAACCGTTAAGGTGTCTTACGCCGAAGTTCTGATCGATGTCATTGAGCTATCAGGCCATCGCGTATATCAGAAGCGCAACGCATCAAGGAAACCAAACCCTGTACCGCCCATGATGGGGGGTGCTTGATGAGGAATGACCATGACGTTTTCGACTTCCCCTCTCAAACACGCCGGACGCATGGCGCCGATGCTGTTGGCCATGTCGGCCCTGCTTATCTCTGCTCCTTCACTGGCGGATCACGATAAGGAAGGCGTGGATGTGTTTGGCTGGGTGGAGAAGGCCACCATTGAGCCCTGGAATATTGAGGTCAAGGCCAAGTTGGATAGTGGCGCTCTGACGTCTTCCCTGGATGCGCGTAACATTGAAGAGTTCAAGAAAGATGACGTGCCCTGGGTGCGCTTCGATCTTGAGCTGACCGATGAAGAAACCGGTGAAGTGTTCGAGAAGCATCTGGAGAAGCCTGTCTATCGCGACATGGCCGTGCGCGGGGCTGGTGGTCGAGATCCTCGTCTGGTGGTGCTGATGAAGATCTGCATGGGCGATACCATCCATGAGGAACAGTTCAGCCTACGGGACCGCGAGGACATGATCTATCCCGTGTTGCTGGGGAGGCGCACGATCGGTGAACTGGGGCTGCTCGATGTCAACAAGACCTTCATTACCGACCCGACCTGTGACGAAGATTCTCCAGTGATCGAACATCATGGCGAAGGTGAGTACGGTAACGTCAAGGAACATCTTGATGATGCTGATGAAAACCACGACGCCGATGAAAATCACAGTGCCAAGGGTGATGACGCAGAAGACAACGAGGACGACGCATGAACATATCGGGCGCTGATTCTTCAGCGCCCTTTTTCATCTTAAAACAATCGGGCAAGTAAAGCCGTGACTGCTGTCTCGACTCTTAGAATGCGCTCACCGAGGTGAATGCCTTCGCAGCCGGCTTCCAGCATTTTTTCTACCTCCCAGTCGATGAACCCTCCTTCGGGGCCAATCAGCAACACCACTTCGTCGTCGATGCCTCTTGGGCAGGCCACGGACATTCCTGGGTGAGCGAGCAAGCCTCGACGCCCCTTGAGCAACTCTGGCAGGCGATCCTCGACGAACGGGCGAAAGCCTTTGGCTGTCTCGACAGAGGGCATCATCGTGTCCCTGGCTTGCTCCAGGCCCAGTACCAGGTGCTGATGGATCTTGGCGGGATCGAGCTCAGGTGACTGCCAGTAGCTTTTTTCCACTCGTCGACTATGCAGAAGCGTGAGCCGTTTGACCCCGAGGGATGTGGCATGTTCTATGCTTCTAGCCAGCATCCGTGGCCTGGGAAGTGCCAGAACGAGATGAACCGGCAGTGGTGCCGGAGGCGTCTGGTCCAGTGCCGAGATGTCGAAACAAGCCTCTTCATCTGTCAGCGACAGTAGTTCTCCGCGCCCCAGGAGACCGTTCTCGACCCCTAGTGTCATGATGTCGCCGCATTTTGCGCGATGGACCTGACGAAGGTGGGTTAACCGACGAGGGTCTCTGACACGGGCCCGTGTCGTGGTCACAATGTCATCTTGGGCGAGCAAAATCAGGTTCATAGGACCTCATCGTTGAGGATGGTTGAGACAGTATTGCCCGCGTTGATCGATAAGATCGCAACGAGTTCGTGCCGGATTATCTTGCAAGGTGCGTATCGCAATGCAAAATGGAGGCTCATGGGAGCTTTCGACAACTCCTCACCGACTTTCAGGAGCAGCGCCGTGCGTGTAATTCGCAAGTATGCCAATCGTCGGCTCTATGATACCGAACAGAGCCGTTACGTAACTCTCGAAGATCTGCGCAGTCTGATTCTCGAAGAGGTTCCCTTTCGTGTCGAAGATGCCAAGAGTGGTGAGGACCTGACACGAACCATCCTGCTGTCGATCATCATCGAGCAGGAACAGGCCGATAGTGAGGCCGAGGTGTTTTCCAATGACCTGCTGGAACAGCTGATTCGAGTCTATGCCATGTCTCAGCCCTTGCCCCTGGCGCGTTATCTGGAGCAAGGCACGCGGTTGATGCTGGAGCAGCAGAAGCGCATGCAGGACCAATGGCAGCAGGCCATGCGCCATTCACCGATGGAACTGATGCGGGAACTGGCGGAAGAGAACATGCGCTTCTGGCAGCAGACCATCAGCCAGGCCAACCCGATGTCTGGCCCCTCGAGCAAGGATGACGACGAGAAGAAGTGAGCACCGGACATCTTCCTGATGCAGGTCTCCTGTTCAGGCGTCTGAGCGGCAGCGGGTGATTTCTGCCATAATGCCGCCTCGTTTGTCACTCGAAAGGTAGTTGAGCGGATGAAGGTCCTGATCATTGGCGGCGGTGGCCGCGAACACGCCCTGGCCTGGAAGGTCGCCCAATCGCCCCTGGCCGATGAGGTATTCGTTGCTCCTGGCAATGCCGGTACCGCCAGTGAGGCTAGTCTGACCAATGTCGATATTGATGTGCTTGACCTCGATGGGCTGGTGGCCTTTGCCTGCAGTGAAGCCATCGACCTGACCATCGTCGGGCCGGAAGCTCCGCTGGTGGCCGGCGTCGTCGACCGTTTTCGTGACGCCGGGCTGGATATCTTCGGTCCGACACAGGGGGCGGCTCAACTGGAAGGCTCCAAGGCCTTCACCAAGGACTTCCTTGCGCGCCATGCCATTCCCACGGCCGAGTACCAGACCTTTACCGCAGTGGAGCCAGCATTGGCCTATGTGGCCGAGAAGGGCGCTCCCATCGTGATCAAGGCTGATGGCCTGGCGGCTGGCAAGGGGGTCATCGTGGCAGAGACCCTCGATGATGCGGAAGCGGCTGTTCGCGACATGCTGGAAGCCAACGCCTTCGGTGATGCCGGTGCACGGGTGGTGATCGAGGAATTCCTGGAAGGTGAGGAAGCCAGCTTCATCGTCATGGTCGATGGTGAGCACATCGTGCCGATGGCGACCAGTCAGGATCACAAGCGTGTTGGCGAGGGAGACACAGGGCCCAACACGGGCGGCATGGGAGCCTATTCTCCCGCGCCGGTGGTCACCAGCGATGTCTATCTGCGCATCATGGACGAGGTCATCGAACCTACCGTACGCGGCATGGCTTCCGAGGGGCATCCCTATACAGGTTTCCTTTATGCGGGACTGATGATCACTCCGGATGGTCAGCCGAAGGTCATCGAATACAACTGCCGTTTTGGTGACCCTGAAACCCAGCCGATCATGCTGCGTCTGGAGAGTGATCTGGCTGAGCTTTGTCAGGCAGGGGCTCGTGGCCAGCTGGCCGGGCGTGATTGCCACTGGAGCTCGCAGCCGGCCATTGGCGTGGTGATGGCGGCACAAGGTTATCCCGGAAGCTACCGTAAAGGTGATGTCATCAACGGCATCGAGGCTGCTGAAGCGCTTGGCTGTAAGGTGTTCCATGCTGGTACCAGGCACCAGGATGGACAATTGGTGACATCTGGCGGGCGTGTGCTTTGTGTCACTGCATTAGGCGATGATGTGGCGAAAGCCCGAGAGCTTGCATATCGTGGTGTGGAGGCCATTTCTTTCGAAGGTGCTTTCTGTCGGGGTGATATTGCCCATCGTGCCATGTCACGGAAGAGCTGAGCACTGTCAGGCGCCAGCCCTGGCCAGCCCGAGGGTGCTTGGGTTGGCCCAACAACAATAAGCACCAAGGAGCGAGCATGGAACGAGTGAAGCTCGATTTCCCCGAGGCCGCCATCGTTTACCGTCACCCCATGACGGTGCGTATCACGGACATGAATTATGGCGCTCATCTGGGACATGATACGGTGATCTCATTGATGCATGAGGCCCGAGTGGCTGCTCTTGCTCATTGCGGGCTGGATGAGCGGGATCTGGGAGGATATCCCTGTGTTGCAGCAGATCTGGCAGTACAGTACCAAGCTGAGGCCCATTGGCCCGATGCGTTGACCGTGGATATCGCCATCCCGGAGCCTGGTCGCAAGGCACTAGCTGTCTTCCATCGCATTCGCCGAAATAGCGATGAGCGGGTGGTGGCGACGGCACGTGTCAATCTGGTGCTGGTTGAGGCTGAGGCCCGCCGCGCCGTAGCGGTACCGGATACGGTGCGCGAGGCTTTGGCGAGGGCACGCTGATGTCGCGCGAGTACCCTGTCATTGCGGTGACCGGCTCTTCCGGAGCCGGGACCACCACCGTTAAACGAACCTTTGAGCGTATGTTCGCCCGCGAGGATGTGCATGCGGCTTTTGTCGATGGTGATGCTTTTCACCGCTATACGCGCCAGGAGCTGGCACGCATTTTCCGCGAAGAACCCGAGCGCAAGGACGAGCTGTCCCACTTCGCGGTAGAAGCCAACCTGCTCGATCGTCTCAGTGACCTGTTCCAGGAGTATGGCGATAGTGGCACAGGCACCTATCGTCACTATATCCATGCCGAAGACAAGAAGATGATCGAGGCTGGCTACCAGGTCGGAACCTTTACTGAGTGGCAGCCATTGCCGAGTGGTACCGATCTGCTGTTCTATGAAGGCCTGCATGGTGGCCTGGTAAGCAGTGACATCGATATTGCTCGGCATGTGGATCTGCTGGTCGGGGTGGCGCCGACCATGAACCTGGAGTGGATCCAGAAAATCGATCGTGACATGCATGCCCGAGGCTATACCCATGAGGCTGTGGTCGACACCATACTGGGTCGCATGGACGACTATGTGCGCTACATCCTGCCGCAGTTTTCGCGCACGCATATCAATTTCCAGCGGGTGCCTACGGTGGATACCTCCAACCCTTTCGAGGTTCAGGACATTCCCACCGATGCTGAATCCTTCGTCGTAATTCGCTTTCGTGATCCATCGACGGTGGACTTCCCTTATCTGTTGGCCATGATCCACGATGCCTTCATGAGTCGTCCCCATACCCTGGTGGTACCTGGAGCTCGCCTGCCTCTGGCTATGGAGTTGATCCTTGGCCCACTGGTGCAGCACCTGTTGGCCCAACGTAGATTTCGTTAGATTCCAGGCTGAACACAAAGTGTAAAGAACGCACAGCGGCGAGCCGAATAGCTCGCCGCTGTGCGTTCCGCCCTGTCAAATGGCCCAGGTATTGCTGAAGCGCTGGATCATTGGGTGGGCGGTAATGCCATGCAGTACCACGGACATCATCATCGTCAGTGCCATACTGGCAAGGGCTCATTGCTGCCGGGGAGAATGCATCATACCGAGGTGAGGACTACTGACAGCGAGGCAGTGTCCGGGTAACCTCATCAGGAATTCTCTTTTTCTTTGCTGCAGCTGCGTGTTTCTGGAGTCTGACATGGATTGCCTTTTCTGCAAGATCATCAATCGCGAGATTCCCGCGGACATCGTCTATGAAGACGATCAGGTGTTGGCCTTCAATGATATAGATCCGAAGGCCCCGACCCACATGCTGGTCATTCCCAAGAAGCATATCCCTACTCTCAATGACATCACCGAGGACGACCTGGCACTGGTGGGACGTCTGCCAATGACGGCTTCCAGACTGGCCAAGGAACAAGGTTTTGCTGAAGATGGTTTTCGAGTGGTGATGAATTGCAATGAAGATGGTGGCCAGACGGTCTATCATATTCATATGCACGTGATGGGCGGTCGTCGCTTCACTTGGCCGGCTGGCTAGCCGGCGCTCGACGGAGTTTCTTCCGGCATCATCAAAGCGTTCGACGCTTCCCGTGCATTCATCGGCGCCGCCTATCATGGGCGGCGCCTCTCATTGGGCTGTGCCATCGTGTCGAGAGCGGGCGCACATGAGCTGCCAGGCAAATGTCTGCCATGGTTTTCTGATGCATGAACCAGTCGCTAGAATAGGCGCAGTCATTGCCAAGGAGTCCGTCATGCCCCGTATCCTCAGCCGTATCGATCAGGCGATCCATCAATTTGATAATGTGCTGCGTACCTTGGTGCCTGGCGCTGCAGTGGCCTCGCGTCCGACTCCTGCAGGAAAGGAGGTAGAGGACGGGGAAATGAGTGCCGAAGAGCGTCATCATGCTGCAGGACTAATGCGCATCAATCATACCGGTGAGGTATGCGCTCAGGCGTTGTATCAGGGACAGGGACTGACCGCGAAGCTGCCGGAAGTGCGTGGCCAGATGGAAGAGGCTGCACAGGAGGAGATCGATCACCTGGCATGGTGCGAAGAGCGCCTGGGTGAGCTGGGATCACGCTCCAGTGTACTCAACCCGTTGTTCTACACGGCCTCCTTCGGCATTGGTGCATTGGCCGGTGCAGTGGGAGACCGTATCAGTCTGGGGTTTGTCGCGGCGACCGAGGAGCAGGTTGGCAAGCACCTGGACAAGCACCTGGAAAGCCTGCCTGCCGGAGATCGGCGTTCCCGTGCGGTATTGGCACAGATGGCCATCGATGAGGCGCATCACGCCCAGCAGGCCCTGGAAGCTGGTGGTGCTCGTTTCCCTGGCCCCGTCAAGGCCGGCATGACACTGATGTCAAAAGTGATGACCAAGAGTGTGTATCGTATCTAGCTACGAGCTACGAGCTACGAGCTACGAGCTACGAGCCTGCATGGCTTGAGCGGGACTCCGAAGCTGGCTTCGGTATCTGTCAATATCTAGCTGTGCTGAATCGTTCGTAGTCCGCTGCTCGGAGCTCGCTGCTGTTGTTGTCTCAGCTTTCGACGATGGTGTATGAGTGAGTGACGTCGACACCGCCCTTGGCGAGCATGATGGAAGCACTGCAGTACTTGTCAGCCGATAGCTCCACTGCGCGTTTCACCTGACTTTCCTTGAGTCCCTTGCCGGTCACGGTGAAGTGCACGTGGATCTTGGTGAACACGGCAGGTACAGCATCAGCGCGTTCCGCTTCGATGCTGGCCACACAATCTTCCACCGGAGCACGGGACTTTTCCAGAATGTCCAGCACGTCGAAGGAGGTGCAGGCTCCCAGGCCCATCAGCAGCATTTCCATGGGGCGGGGGCCTGTGTTACGGCCACCATGGTCGGGTGGGCCATCAATGACCACACTGTGTCCGCTGCCGGACTCGGCCAGGAACTGACGGCCATCGGTCCACTTCACACTGACGTTCATCGCTTATTCCTTTTTCTCCAACCGGTTTCTTCAACCGGGGCTCTCCGCGAGCCAATTTGTGACCAGAGGGCGAGCAGCATAACAGCTACGGCCCTGTGTCTCAGCTGATACACGGTTCTTCCCGCTAGCATATTTCAGCCAGTACGCAGCTGATCATCCAGCTCCTGCAGGCGCTGTGGCGTACCGACATCGACCCAATGGCCTCGGTGATGAGTACCGCCGACACGCTGCTGTTCCATGGCCTGGCGCAGCAAGGGGGCCAGAGGATAGCAGGGTTCAGGCAAGTCATTGACCAGCGCGGGGTCGATCAGGGCGATGCCTGCATAGGTGAGCATCCTTTCACCCTGCACATGAACCCTGCCTGAGTCATCGAGATAGAAGTCCCCATCAGGATGTTGGAGCGGGTTGTCGACCAGGACCAGGTGCGCCAGATCGTTACCCAGTTGCGGAAGGTTGCTCAGCACCAAGTCTGTCCATATATCACCATTGATCAGCAGAAAGGGAGCATCGCCCAGTAGAGGCCTGGCCTTGGCGATGCCTCCAGCTGTTTCCAGCGGCTGTTCCTCATGACTGAATGCCAGCTCGACACCATAACGGGAGCCATCTCCCAGGGCAGAGATGATCTGTTCAGCGCGATAGCTGACATTGACCACGATCTGGCGGATACCGCTGGCGGCGAGGCGTTCGAGGTGATGAACAATCAATGGCTTTCCCGCCACTGGCAGCAGAGGCTTGGGGCAATGATCGGTCAGCGGGCGCATGCGGGTACCCAGGCCCGCGGCGAGAATCATTGCCTTCATGCTGCACTTTCCTTGCCTGCCTGCATGGCCGGTGTGAACGTACTGGTCAGCCATGTCTTGAAGTCCTCATGGCCGGGCAGCTCCGCCAGGCTGTCCTGCAAGTGCTCCAGAAACTGGGGAAGACGTGCCAGGTAGCCTTCTCTGCTATCTCGCAGCGTCAAGCGACAGAAAATGCCGAGCACCTTGATGGCACGCTGGGCCGCCATGGCATTGACCTGAAGAGCAAACGTTGCAGCATCGACATCGGGACCGAGGCGCCCGTCGGCAATGGCTCGCTGGTGGAACGCGGTTATCCATTTCGCTCGTTGTTGCGAAGAGAAGCGACGATAGCGGCCATGCAGCAGTGAAATCAGGTCATAGCTGATGGGGCCAGCCAGCGCATCCTGAAAGTCGATCAGATAGAGACGGCCATCGTGCTGCATGAGGTTCATGGCGTCATAGTCACGGTGCACGGTGACGATGGGTTGCTCCAGAGCGCTGTCGATCAACTGACGGCGAAGAGCGTTCCAGCCCCGGGGAAGCTCCGTCATTCCCAACCAGCGCTGCAGACACCACTGCGGAAACAGGTCCAGCTCGCGACCAAGTGCTTCCTCGTCATAGGGCGGTAGCTGTTCCGGCGAGGTGCGGTTCTGCAGCTCGTCGATCAATGCCAGTGCAGCGTCGAAATATTTCTTGGTCGTGGTTTCGTCGGCGCTTTCCAGAGGCAGGTTGAGTGGCTCGTCACCCAGGTCCTCGAGCTCGACAAAACCAGCTTCGGCGTCCTCTCCATGGATTTTGGGTACGGGCAGGCCGGATTGAAGCCAATATCTGGCTATGCTCACAAAAGGACGGATGTCTTCCTGGGGAGGAGGGGCATCCATCAGCATTCTTGTGCTGCCATCGGCAAGCGTCACGCGATAGTAACGGCGGAAACTGGCATCGCCAGCTGCCAGCGTCACCTGGGTGACCTGACCGGGATGGCGCTGGTCGGCCCAGTTGCTCAGACGGTCGAAGCGGGAGGGGGCGTCGGCCTTGGACATGAAGGATAAGCACTCCTGAAGTGGCATGTCAGAGGTGGCGTTAGTTGACGCTTTCTCGCCCCCGCCGCATGCTGTGTTAACTCATTGACTGCTGTAGCGCCGGATATAAAGCATCAACCAGGGCACATCGCCACTCGCGTTTTGGCCGACTTGGGCGTTACAGGTCATTCTGGGTCTGTATAATACCGATTCACCCCGTCGAGGACAGCGCGCACTATGGCGAAGCGATATGCATGGACGGCCCTGGCTGGCCTCGCCACCTCCAGCCTGATCAACGCCCCCCTGATGGCGGCGCCACCGGATTCCCTGGCTGCCGGTCAGCTTGACTGGCAGCCCTGGGGTGATGATCGTCCGCGTGGGGAAGTCTGCCGGGGCTATTATGTTCAACCCGAATATCGCCTGGAGAAGCCGGCTATAGAGGGTCAGGTCAGCTCTGAATCCGATGAAGCCAATTATGACAACAAAGGCGATACGGTGCTTCAGGGCGGCGTCGTGTTGCGCAAGGGCGATACACAGCTTGAAGCCCCCCATGTACAGGTACCTCCCGAGCGGGATGTGGCCAATATCCAGGGACCCCTGACGCTGCGTGACCAGAACTTGCTGGTCCGCGGCGATAGTGCTCAGGTGTCGTTGAAGACGGACCAGGCCAATGTGGATACTGCCCATTATGTGGCCCATGATGCGCATGTGCGTGGCGACGCCATCCGTCTTGAACGTGTATCGGAAAATGTATTCCGGCTGAACGAAGCCAGTTTCACCACCTGTGACCCCGGCGACAGCACATGGCGATTGGTCGGTAATGACATTCTGCTGGATCGAATGAAAGGCTATGGTATCGCCAAGCACGCTCGCCTCGAACTCGGTAATGTGCCGGTGTTCTATTGGCCTTGGGTGCGTTTCCCCATCGATGAACGACGTCAGACCGGTCTGCTGTGGCCGCTGGTTCAGTTTTCCGATGGTGGACTCGATTACGAGCAGCCCATCTACCTGAACCTGGCACCCAACTACGATGCCACTGTCAGTCCACGCTGGATTCAGGACAGTGGCTTCATGTTGGGGGGCGAGTTCCGTTATCTGCTGCCCAATAGTCGCGGCACCATAGAAGGCGCGTACCTGGCCGATGACGAGAGTGCCGGTGATGACGATTCCAACTCTGAACTGGAGCATGGTGACGACCGCTGGTACTTCGACTATAGCCATGTCGGCAAGATCAATCCGCAGGTGCCGTACAAGCTGCGCTATGGCGCTGCCAGCGATGGCAGCTATTTCGATGACTTCGGCAAGACTTTTGGCGAGTCCTCGACCAATAAGATGTCGCGCCTGGCCCAGATCGATTACCTGGGTGACACCTGGAAGTTGCAGGCCAAGGCTCAGGGTTACCAGAAACTGGATGATCCTCTCAATGAGAAGGACAAGCCGTTCTATCGCTTGCCTAGCCTGACGGCGAAGGCACGTTGGGATCAGGACAGCGGTCTCTATCAAGAGTGGTATTCCAATGCGACGTATTTCTGGCGTGACATCGAAGGTGACGAAAATGGCTTCTATGACTTCGATGGCAGGGAGCGCCGCATCCCTATACGGGAAGCTGCCAACGGTACTCGTCTGACGCTGGCACCTGCACTTGGCTATCGCCTCGACCCCACTTGGGGCTTCTTCGAGCCTCGGGTGGAAATGCGCTATCTACAATACGATCTCGATTATCAGGATCGGATCACGGATCGCTCCGATGATCCGAGCATTGCGGTGCCGGTCAGCACCATTGATGCCGGCCTGATCTTCGAACGCGACCTCAAGGTCGGCAGCGATGACTATCGCCAGACTCTCGAGCCGCGTTTGAATTATGCCTATATCCCGGCCAGGGATCAGAGCGAGTTCCCGGATTTCGATACCAACGAGAAGTCCTTCTCCTGGGGGCAACTGTGGTCGCCTTATCGTTTCTCCGGTGGTGACCGTGTCGGTGACCTCAATCGCCTGTCCTATGGTGTGGAAAGTCGTTTCCTGGAAGACGAAAGTGGCCGTGAACGCCTGTCGCTCGGGGTTGGCCAATCAGCCTACTTCGAGGATCGCAACATTGACATGAACGGCGATCCCGATACCCTGCCGCGTGACGAGGATTCTTTCGACTACTACGAAGCCACGCGAGACCGCTCTGCCTGGGTAACCAAGTTGGACTGGACCATCAATGACAACTGGCGGACCCGTTGGCAGTGGCTCTACGACGATCACCTGGATCGCACCGAGAGCACGGGGGTTGGCTTGCAGTACCGCGCTGATGCAGGACATGTGGTGAACCTGGGGTACCGCTGGCAGATTGAAGGTTTCAGCAAGGAAGATGATCCCGAGGACAATCGCAACTACAACACCGAAGAGGTCGATGTGTCGTTCGCCTACAAGGCGACCAACAACATCGATCTGATCGGTCGACTGCTGTACGACAATACCAATGATCGCGCTCTGGATCAGATGGCGGGTGTGCAGTGGAACGACTGCTGCTATGGTGTGCAGTTGGTGTGGCGCGAGTGGATCGACGATGAGGACACCGCCAATAATATCGAGGATGACACCACGGATCGGGGCGTTTTCCTGCGCTTCGTGCTCAAGGGGCTTGGTGGCGTTGGTGGCGAAGCCGATAGCTACTTCGAGTCTGCGGTACCGGGCTACCGCAATGTTTCACTGAACTGATACCCCCTTGCCGGGTCTTGATTACTGTATATAACTACTGCCGTACAGAGGATGCATCACTATGCGTAGCCGACATCTTGCCACCTTGGTGCTGGCCACCTGCCTTGGCCTTACTTCCATGGTGGCCATGGCGCAGGACGGCTATCGCCAGCCGCTGGATAGAATTGTCGCCGTGGTCAATGAAGATGCCATCATGGCTTCTGAGCTGGAAAGTCGTGTGGCTCAGGCCAAGGCCCGACTCAATACTGGCAATGTGGCCATGCCGCCGGAACAGGCTCTGCGCTCTCAGGTGCTGGACCGCATGATCGTTGAAGAGATCGAAGCCCAGCGTGCCGAAAAGCTGGATCTCAGCGTCGATGAGACAGAACTCAATCGTCAGGTGCGTGCAGTGGCCAGCCAGAATGGCATGACGCTTGACCAGTTTGCCGATGCCGTGGAAGCCGACGGTCTGACGCTGGCGGATGTGCGTGAACAGATCCGCCGTGAGATGTTGATCATGCAGGTGCAGCAAGCGGAAGTGGCTAGCCGGGTCAATGTTACTGAAGCCGAAGTCGACGGCTTCATGCAACAGAACCCTGGAGCTACCCGTGATCAGGCTCGTCAGGCCATCTTCCAGAGCAAGGCCGGGGATGAACTGGACAAGTGGGTCCAGGAAATCCAAGGTGAGGCGTTCATCGATAACCGCCTGAATCAGAATTGATGGGCACGCCTGATTGATGGGTATGCCTCTCGTCATCACTTGTGGAGAGCCCGCTGGCATCGGACCGGAACTGGTGCTGATGTTGGCTGCGCGTCAGGCAGTCTGCTGGGTGACCATTGCCGATCCGCAGCTCATGCATGAGCGCGCCCAGGCAATAGGTGTCGATGTCGACATCGTCGTTCTGGCACCTGGAGACCCCATGCCAGAACCTCGCGTCGGTCGTTTGCCGCTATGGCCTGTAGCATTGCGACGTCCTTGTTGTCCGGGTGTTCTGGATGCCGCGAATGCAACTTATGTGCTCGAAACTCTGGACCTGGCCGTGACAGCCTGCATTGACGGGCATGCATCGGCCATGGTCACGGCGCCCCTGCACAAAGGGGTGATTCGCGATGCCGGCTTTACTGACTTTACCGGGCACACAGAATATCTACGTGATGCCTGTAGCGTAGACGATGTCGTGATGATGTTGGCCACAGACAATGCCCTGCATGGCCGCTTGGCTGGGCAGCCTATGCCGCTGCGAGTGGCATTGGCAACCACCCACCTGCCATTGTCTGATGTCGCCGCTGCCCTGACCCAGGAGAGTCTGGAGCGTGTTCTACGTATTCTGGCGGCGGATCTGACACGCTGGTTCGGTATTCACTCTCCACGCATTGCCGTGTGTGGCCTCAACCCGCATGCCGGCGAAGGCGGACATCTGGGGCGTGAAGAAATTGATGTGATCTCTCCTGTACTTGAGCGCTTGCGGAGCGAGGGCTTGATGCTGGATGGCCCGCTTCCTGCTGATACGCTCTTCACTCCCCGTCATCTGGATGGTGTTGATGCTGTGCTGGCCATGTACCATGACCAAGGGCTGCCAGTGCTCAAGTATTCGGGGTTTGGCAGTGCCGCTAACATCACTCTAGGCCTGCCGCTGGTGCGTACTTCAGTGGATCATGGTACAGCGCTGGACCTTGCCGGTCTTGGCGTTGCCGATCCGGGTAGTCTTGCCGTCGCAATCGCCGTAGCCGAAGACATGGTCGTGCACCAGGCTGCTGGCCGGGCATGATTCTCGTCGAGCCCATGTAGTTTTCGTCCTGCTTCCGCTATATGGCATCGCGGGACTTCAGAAAGGAAAAACAGTATGGCTTCCCGCCCCATGGCGCATCGGGCCCGTAAACGTTTCGGCCAGAATTTCTTGCGTGATCCAGGCATCATTTCTCGTATCGTGCGCTCCATTGGTGCTCGTCCACAGGATCGTGTGATTGAAATCGGCCCGGGGCAAGGCGCCTTGACCGAACCTTTGCTGGCGGACACCAGCGGCCGTCTCGAAGTCATTGAGCTGGACCGTGACCTGATTCCTGGGCTGCGCGTGCAGTTCTTTCAGTATCCTGACTTTGTCATTCACGAAGGTGATGCACTGAAGATGGACTTCGTCGCATTGCGCGACGGTGGTCAGCCACTGCGTGTCGTAGGCAACTTGCCCTACAACATCTCCACGCCATTGATCTCGCATCTGCTTGAGGCCGGTGATGCGATTCAGGATATGACCTTCATGCTGCAGAAGGAGGTCGTCGATCGCTTGGCAGCTCCTCCCGGAGGCGGAGAGCGTGGCCGCCTGTCCGTGCTGGCTCAGTATTTCTGTGAGGTGGAGTCATTGTTCGTGGTGCCTCCGGAGGCTTTCGTACCACGCCCCAAGGTGGACTCTGCCATCGTGCGGCTTACGCCGCACAAGGAAAAAACCTGTGTGGCCAAGGATGAGAAACTACTGTTCGAGGTGGTCCGCGAAGCATTCGCTCAACGCCGCAAGACGCTACGCAACAACCTCAAGGGGCGCATCACAGGGGAGCGCCTGAGCGAGCTCGGCATCGACCCTGGTCGTCGTCCTCAGACCCTTAGCGTGGAAGAGTTCGTGATTATCGCCAACGCGATACATGACAGCGTGGCCGCTAGTGATACGGGTTCAAGTCGTGGCGAAAAGACAGGCTATGGTGCAGGCGAAGAAGGTGGAGAGAACGCATGAGTACGGGAAAGCCAGCGCTGGACATACGTGTTGATGTGCAGCATACCTGGCGCGAGGACGAATCGTCTCCGCTGGAAAACCGTTATGTGTTCAGCTACACGGTGACTGTGCATAACCATTCGCCACACAGCATTCAGATAATGGCGCGTTACTGGAAAATCACCCAGTCCAGCGGACAGGTGCAGGAAGTGCGGGGCAAGGGGGTCGTTGGCAAACAGCCCATGATTGCCCCTGGGCAGACCTTTCGTTACACCAGCCGAGCTATTCTCGATGGGCCTGTGGGGTTTATGGAAGGGGCTTATACCTGCGTCGACACGGCTAGCCAGCGACCTGTTGAAGTACCTGTCGATGTGTTTCGTCTGGCCACGCCCAATCAGGTTCACTAGACGCACAAAGGCCATTCCTGTTGTGTTGGCCTGTATCTGGCTGCTGTCATTAACTTGCTGTTATCGAATTGCTTTTGTTGAAGTGGGTCTTTACACGCTGAAGTGTCCGAAGCGTCTTTGGTTCTCTGGAGTCTTTCATGCCTACTTATGCCGTTGGCGACCTGCAGGGGTGTCATGAAGAGTTCGTGGCACTGCTTGATAAGCTGAGCTTCGATCCGCGCCGTGACCGCTTGTGGCTGGCCGGAGACCTGGTCAATCGCGGTCCTGGGTCTCTGGCCTGCTTGCGGGAAGTGAAGGCGTTGGGTGATGCGGCTCAAGTGGTGCTGGGAAACCACGATCTGCATCTTCTGGCTGTGGCCAGAGGAGGGGCTGATGTCAAACGCAAGGATACGCTACACGATATTCTTGCTGCCCCGGATAGAGAAGCATTGCTCGATTGGCTGCAGGCCTGTCCACTGCTGCTGCGTGACGGCGATACCCTGATGACTCATGCCGGTATTCCTCCCCAGTGGAGCTTGGAGGAGGCAGAAGTATTGGCGACAGAGCTGGCTAGATGCTTGCGCAGTGAAGCAGCGGGTACTTTCTTGCAACAGATGTACGGCAACAAGCCGAGACGTTACCGAGCTGATTTGCATGGCATCGAGCGCCTGAGAGCCATCGTCAACACCTTGACCCGGATGCGTTTCATTGATGCGGAAGGGCGCCTGGATTTTTCTGCCAAGGAAGGCCTGGACAGTGCCCCCGAAGGCTTCGTTCCATGGTTTCAATATTCCCGCAACGACGACCCTTGGTTGCTGTTTGGCCACTGGGCGGCGCTATGTGGCACAACCCCTGGAAGCAAGATCAGGGTGGAAGCCCTGGATACTGGCTGTGTGTGGGGGGGATGCCTGACGGCTCTCAACCTGGATAGTGGGGAGCGCATCAGCGTACCTAGTCTTCAATGTACCTAGTCTTCAACGTACCTTGTCTTCAGTCTGCGTGATGCAGCTTTCGTTTCTTCAATCTTGTATCTACAGATCCACATATCATTTCTCTGACGCTTCTGATGGAGGTTGCATGCATCATCCCAGCTTTCAACACTTGGATACTGGCACGTTAGAACGTTGGCTGGACGAAAGCGTCGAACTGACCCTGGTGGATATCCGTGATCCACAGAGCTTCACTCAAGGGCATATACCAGGAAGTCGCCACCTGGATAATGACAGTATTCCGGCCCTGCTCGAAGAAGCGCCCAAGGAGCGTCCTATGGTCGTGGTCTGCTATCACGGCAATTCCAGTCAACAGGCCGCTGCCTGGTTGTCTTCCCAGGGCTATGCTGATGTCTATAGTCTGGATGGTGGTTTTGTGGGCTGGCAGCAATTGCTGCCAAGCCGCGTCGAGGTCTGAGCATGACCAAGGACCCCTGTGCCGGACTTGATGTCTATCGTGTTGGCGGAGCGGTACGCGATGCGCACCTGGGCTGGCCAGTAAAGGACACGGACTGGGTCGTGGTGGGCGCGACTCCGGAAGACATGCGTAAACGGGGGTTTCGCCCGGTAGGTCGTGACTTTCCCGTGTTCCTTCACCCGCAGACCCAAGAGGAATATGCCCTGGCGAGAACGGAGCGCAAGTCCGGCCATGGCTATACCGGCTTTGTCGTTCATGCCAGTCCCGATGTGACGCTGGAGGAAGATCTGGTCCGGCGTGACCTGACCATCAATGCCATGGCCGAATCGATGGATGGCACACTGGTGGATCCTTTTGGCGGCATGGTGGATCTTGAAGCTCGCATCCTGCGCCATGTCAGTCCCGCCTTTGTGGAAGATCCACTGCGTGTCTTGCGTACTGCACGCTTTTTAGCTCGCTATGCAGGCCTGGGCTTCTCTGTCGCTGCATCTACCATGGCGCTGATGAGTAAGCTTGCCGAGAGTGGCGAATTGACACACCTGGTTGCTGAACGAGTCTGGACGGAAACGGAACGGGCGCTGTCGGAACCTTTCCCTGAGCAGTACTTTCGTACCCTGGATAGCTGTGGCGCTCTCAAGGTGTTGATGCCTGAGTTGTATGAGCACGAGGGGCTGGAACCAAGACTGAAACGAATGCAGGTGTTGCCAGAGGCCTTGAAAGATGTGGCGTCATGGCGTTGGGGCAGGTTGCTGGAAACGTTGAGCGAATCACAGCGCGCCGATCTGGGGCAGCGCCTGAGAATGCCCCGGGTATACCGAGAGCTCATGGAGCAGCTGGCATATACACGGCAGTTGGCCAATGCTGGTGCTGACACCGCGCAGTCGATCATGACGTGGCTGGAAAGTATAGATGCCTGGAGGCGTAGCGAAAGGGTTGGTCCTTTGCTGTCGGTTCTGGCGCTCGACCATCCTGAGCTTGCAGCATCCGTGGGTGTTGCATGGCAAGCCGCATCAAGCCTGGCGCCACGCGATTTAGTGAAGGAAGGATATAGCGGCAGTGAGCTGGGGCATGAACTGGCCCGGCGCAGACTCGCAGCCATCTCTCGTTCGTTGTAGTTTGCTCACCGCTATAGTTCCTCACCCTATAGTTTCTCGCTGCTGTAGTTTGCTCACCGCCATAGTTCCTCACCACCATAGTTTTCATCTCGGATGAGAGGGGATGGCGATCAGGTCTATAGCTTTGGTTCCTTGCCTTGATGCAGACGGTGGATGTTAAGGGCATGGCGAACCAGTACAAGCAGGGCGAATATCAGGACAACCCAGGCAAAATCCGGAGACAACCACAGGCTGATCAGCGGTGCCAGAGTGGCGCTGGCCAGGGAGGCGATTGCTGCGGTATGGATGCGCCAGGCCAGCAGTGCCCAGATGGCGGCACAGATCAGTGCGACGCCAGGCGTCAGCAGGAGCATGACGCCAAAGGCACTGGCCACCGCCTTGCCACCACGGAACCGGTACCAGGCGGGGTAACAGTGGCCAAGCAATACACCGAGACCAATCAGTCCCAGCCCCCAGGGTGGAAGCTGCATGATCATTCCCAGGACCAGAGCTGGCCAACCTTTGGTGGCGTCGATGATCAGCGTTGCCAAGGCCAGTTGCACGCCATGTTGACGTAGTACATTGGAAAAACCTGGGTTGCAGGAGCCCGTGATGCGAGGGTCGGGGAGTCGGGCAAGGCGACATACTGTCATGGCGCCCAGCCAGGTGCCACTCAGGTAGCCCAGTGCTGCCAATGGCAGGATGATGTGTAACTGTAGTCCCATGTGCTGTCTTCCCTCTCCTTGCTCGCGTACAATCGGCGCCTGATTTCACGCACTACCATCAGATTTCATTCGGAACCTCGCGATGGACAAGGTATTGATCGAAGCTCTTGAAGTAGACACGGTAATTGGCGTCTACGAGTGGGAGCGCACTATCACCCAGACACTGTCGCTGGATTTGCTGTTGGCGACCGACATCCGTGCTGCTGCAGAAGATGATGACCTGTCCAAGACCCTGGACTACGATGCCATCAGCCGACGCATTGGCACCTTCGCCAAGGAAAACGACTTCGAGTTGGTCGAGACGTTTGCCGAACGCCTGGCTGCCATGTTACGTGATGAATTCTCCATTCCCTGGCTGCGTTTGACTATTCGTAAACCTGGTGCCGTACCCAATGCCCGAGCTGTCGGTGTCATGATCGAACGGGGCTCTCTGGTGGAGGTGGGTTGATGGCCTTGGTTACGCTCAGTCTTGGCAGCAACATCGAACGCGACCAGCATATTCGAGCCTGTCTCGATGCCTTGGCTGAGACTTTCGGGGAACTGATGGTATCCCGAGTCTTCGAAAGCGAGCCAGTAGGGTTCGAGGATGGCCGTAATTTCTACAACCTGATCGTCGCTTTCAATAGCGAGTGGCAGGTTGCACAACTGCAGACATGGTGCAAGACGCTCGAGTCTCATCATGGTCGGCGCAAGGACAGCCCCAAATTCAGCCCGCGTACATTGGACGTGGATATCCTCACGGTAGGGGATCTGGTGGGGACTCATGATGGGGTGACACTACCCCGTGAAGAAATCCTGCGTCACGCCTTTGTACTGTGGCCTCTGGCTGAAATCCTGCCAGACTTGCGCCATCCCGTCGACGGGAACAGGTATCAGGCATTGTGGACTGAGTTTGACGATCCCGCCCAAGTGCTATGGCCGATCGATTTCGAATGGCAGGGGCACAAGCTGCCCATCAAGCCCAACTGATGCCGCAATCCCGACATCAGGGCGCTTGATGCATGATCCAGTATCAACCTTTCGGGGATTCCTGATCCTTCGGTGACTCCAAGGAGTCCATCGGCCAACGTGGTACAGCTTTCATCTGTCCGATCTCGTCGCGTTCTCCAGCGGCCAGGCGCTGAGCTCCGGCATACGCGATCATGGCGCCGTTATCGGTGCAGAAACGGCCTCGGGGATAGAATACGCGGGCACCTTGCTTGCGACATTGCTCGTCGAGACGGGCACGCAGGCGCACATTGGCACTGACGCCACCTGCCACCACCAAACGTTTGAGTCCAGTCTGTTCCAGCGCTCGGCGGCATTTTATCGCCAGAGTATCGGCTACCGCTTCTTCAAAGGCTCGGGCGATATCGCATCTGGCCTGATCATCAAGCTCATGGCGTCGCTCGAATTCGCGAATGGTGGTCAGTGTATGTGTCTTGAGGCCTGAAAAGCTGAAGTCCAGGCCTGGGCGGTCTGTCATTGGGCGAGGGAAACGCAGGCGCTTTGGGTCGCCGTTTTCGGCCAGTGCCGCGACTCTTGGGCCTCCAGGATAATCAAGACCGAGCATCTTGGCGACCTTGTCGAAAGCCTCGCCGGCGGCATCGTCCACGGATTCTCCGAGTAGCGTGTAGCAGCCAATACCATCCACTCGTACCAGTTGGGTGTGGCCTCCGGAAACCAGAAGAGCAACGAAGGGAAAGGCCGGAGGCTCATCTTCCAGCATGGGAGCCAGCAGATGGCCTTCCATATGGTGAATGCCAAGTACCTGGATACCAAGTGCGCGGGCCATGCCGTGCGCCGTACTGGCGCCAACCATCAGGGCCCCCACCAGGCCAGGGCCTGCGGTGTAGGCAATGGCATCGATATCGTGGCGGCTCATCCCGGCCTGATCCAGTACCTCATCAATCAGTGGCAGAAGGCGTCGGGTATGGTCGCGTGAAGCCAGCTCCGGCACTACGCCGCCATAATCTGCATGCATTGCCACCTGGCTATGCAAGGTGTCAGCCAGCAGGCCATGCTCAGTGTCGTAGATCGCGACGCCGGTTTCATCGCAGGAGGTTTCGATGCCTAATACGCGCATAGGGATTGGACTCGGTAAACAGAGCAGGCTTGTCCAGAGGGTGTGTCCTCGAGGAGGACGGCGTTTCGGACAAGCTCGGACGCCAGAAAGTGCCATATTCTACGCTTTTTCCGTGATTGACTGAACCATTGTGGAAGTAAAGGATTTGCATAGTCCCGGTTCGACGACTAAAATGCTGTGCGCTGTAAGACTGGGTCGTGCATCCAGGGCTCAGAAGACCAGCAACACGGCAGGGTGTGTAAACCGATGTCACGGTTGTTGGAGGTTGGCCTTGAAGGTGTACGTACAAACCGAACTCAAGTTACCCAAGGTGGTGAGTGCTTAATGCCTTCTGTCAAAGTACGTGATAACGAGCCGTTTGACGTCGCTCTGCGTCGCTTCAAGCGTTCCTGTGAAAAAGCCGGCGTTCTGTCCGAAGTTCGTCGTCGTGAGCAGTACGAGAAGCCGACTGCCGAGCGCAAGCGCAAGGCTGCTGCCGCTGTAAAGCGTCACGCCAAGAAGCTCCAGCGTGAGCGTAAGCGCTTCGAACGTCTCTATTGATCCGTACTTGAGTCGGGGATATTTCGATGTCCGCGATTCAGGAGGACGCCAGGGAAACCTGTCTAAAATTTATTTAGCGTTTCCCCAAGCGGCCGCCATCCGGTGGCCGCTTGTTTTTTCCGTCTTTCGCTTTCCTGCTGGAAGGGTGGGTGCCGGACCGACGTTCTTCTCGGGTTGATGCTCTTCTTGGAGTCATACGTTTCTTCGGAGTCATGCTCTATTTTTGGAGTCATACATGGCCGGTCAGATTCCTCAGCGCTTCATCGATGATCTTCTGGCTCGTGTTGATGTCGTCGAGGTGGTGGGTGAGCGTGTCAAGCTGAAGAAAGCAGGGCGCAATCACTCAGGGCTGTGTCCCTTTCATCAGGAGAAAAGCCCTTCATTCACTGTCAGTGCTGACAAGCAGTTCTATCACTGCTTCGGTTGCGGTGCTCATGGTAATGCTCTGCGCTTCCTGATGGAGTATGACAAGCTGCGCTTTCCTGAAGCGGTCGAGCAGTTGGCTTCTCGCGTCGGTATGGAAATTCCGCGGGAAGGCCGTGATGACCCCCAGGCCCAGGCTCGAGAGAAAAAACGCAAGGAAGGTGTCAACCTGCTGGAAATGTCGGCCAGTTTCTTCCGTGAACGGCTGAAAATGCCTGAAGGGCAGGCGGCGAGAGAATACCTGGAGCGTCGCGGGCTCTCACTAGAAGTCCAGCGGGCCTTCGGGATTGGATACGCTCCGGGGCAGTGGGATGCATTGAAACAGCATCTCGGCGGCCAGGGTGTCGCCGAAGGCTTGCAGGTAGAGTACGGCCTGCTGGTGCAGCATGAGGACAGTGGCCGCACCTATGACCGTTTTCGTGATCGGGTGGTCTTTCCGATTCGCGATATACGTGGCCGAACCCTGGGGTTTGGCGGCCGGGTGCTGGGTGATGCCAAGCCCAAGTATCTCAATTCTCCCGAGACTCCTGTGTTCCACAAGGGGCGGGAGTTGTACGGTCTGTATGAGGCGCGTCAGGCCAATCATCGGCTCGAGCGCTTGCTGATCGTCGAAGGTTACATGGATGTGGTGGCATTGGCTCAGTTCGGCATCGTCAATGCGGTGGCGACCTTGGGAACAGCGACTACTGAAGACCACTTGCAGCGCCTGTTTCGTCTGGTTGGCGAAGTCGTGTTCTGCTTCGATGGCGACAAGGCGGGGCGTCAGGCGGCGGCCAGGGCTCTGGAGACGGTACTGCCGCAGATGATTGATGGTCGCCAGGCGCGTTTCCTGTTCCTGCCCGAGGGGGAGGATCCGGATACCCTGGTGCGCAAGGAGGGGGCCAAGGCCTTCGAGGATCGTATCACCTGTGCCAGCCCGCTATCGGAGTTCCTCTTCGATCAGGCTGCCCAGGGGCGTGACCTGGCTCGCGTTGAAGATCGCGAACGTTATGCCAGCCAGGTGCTTGCCGCTATCGAAAGGCTTCCGCAAGGCGTGCTCAAGTCACTGATGCTGACGGAACTATCGCGTCGCACTGGAGTCGATGAATCACGTTTCGAAGCGTTGATGGCGAGCCATCAGCGTCAGCCAGACACTATGGCGGGTGTTGGTGCTGCTCCAGCAGAAGAGGGGGTTGCTTTCGAAGAGCCCATGTCGGGGTTCGGCGAAGGCATGGCTCCGTCAGGCATGTCGCGCAGCAAGCGCCAAGGGGCTGCACTGGGATTGATGGCTCGAGCCTTGCAGTTGCTTGTGCATGAGCCACGCTTGTTTGAGAGCCTGCCCGAGGATGACGGCTGGTGCCTGGGCGATGATGATGACAGTCGTTTGTGTCGCGAAGTTATCGGGCTGCTCAGGGCCGGGGGCTATGCCAGTGCGCAAGTGCTGTTGATGCACTTCCACGGTAGTCAGGATGGGGAACGTCTGGCTGCACTGGCACGACGGGAACTGTTGATTCCTGTTGCTGCTCGGAGAGCAGAGTTGGAAGGGCTGGTGGAATACTTCCGTCGCCGCCAGCGCCAGCGCTCTCCGGAAGAGGAGTTGGATGCGCTATTGGCCAAGGATCGTGCCGGCGAGCGCCTCAGTCGCGAGGAACGTGAACGACTGATGGCTCTGTTGACGGAAGTCAGGGGTTGAATTATTGCCCCGCACCACCATCTAAAGAATACTCGTCGGGAATAGGTGCAACCCGACAAACTAACACACCTGGATGATAGAGCAAATACATTTTGCTGGCAGAGATAGGGCCCTAAGCGCTATACTGTTCTGCTTACCGAGTTTTTTCTCCTCAGTGCTTCAGGTGCTTCATTCTTCTTCGTCGAGATAGGGTTTCTATGGCTGGAAATGCGCAGCAGCAGTCACGTCTGAAGGAGTTGATCGCGCGCGGCAAGGAACAGGGTTACCTGACCTATGCCGAGGTCAACGACCACCTTCCCGAAGATATTGCCGATCCAGATCAGGTCGAAGATATCATCGGCATGATCAATGACATGGGTATCAGCGTTGTCGAAGAGGCTCCCGATGAAGATACCCTGATGATGTCGGACCATTCAACCGACGAATCCGCTGCCGAGGAGGCCGTGGCAGCACTGGCAGCAGTAGAGAGTGACGTGGGCCGCACCACCGATCCTGTGCGCATGTACATGCGTGAGATGGGAACGGTGGAACTGCTGACCCGCGAAGGCGAGATCGAGATTGCCAAACGTATCGAGGAAGGTACCCGCGAGGTGATGTCCGCGCTGGCCTACCTGCCTGGAGCAGTAGAGTCCATCCTCGAAGCCTATGATGCGACTCAGGACGAAGAAGCACCTGGCCGTCTGTCTGACCTGTTCTCTGGTTTCATCGATCCCGATGAGGGAATTCCTGGTGTGGCCGAGGCTGATCTTCCTGAGGAAAGCGAGACAGCCTCCGTGGAAGATGATGGCGATGACGACGACGATACCGCCGAAGAAGATGACGCTGGTGGTGGCCCTGATCCGGAAGAGGCTCGCGCCCGTTTCGAGCAGATTCGTGAGCAGGTAGCGGCGGTAAGCTCCACCATCGAATCCAAGGGGCGTGGATCTGCCGAGGCCCAGGAAGAGCTGGCGCGTCTGGCCGAACTGTTTTCCCCGATCAAGCTGGTGCCCAAGCATTTCGAGCGTCTGGTAGGGCAGGTGCGTATCAGCGTCGAGCAGGTTCGTGCTCAGGAAAAGACGGTGATGCAGCTGCTGGTCAAGAAGGCCAAGGTACCGCGCAAGACCTTCATCAAGGACTTTCCTGGTAACGAGTCCCGGCTTGACTGGCTGGATGACTTCATCGCCGCCAATGCCCGTTATGCTGAAGGGCTGGAAGAGTTGCGTGCGGACGTCCAGCGTGCCCAGCGCAAGATTGCCTTCGAAGAGGAAATGGTCTGCCTGCCGGTCAGTGAGATCAAGGAAGTCAACCGTCGGCTGTCGATTGGTGAGGCCAAGGCTCGTCGGGCCAAGAAGGAGATGGTCGAGGCCAACCTGCGCCTGGTAATCTCCATTGCCAAGAAGTACACCAACCGTGGCCTGCAGTTCCTGGATCTGATTCAGGAAGGCAACATCGGCCTGATGAAGGCGGTCGACAAGTTTGAATACCGTCGCGGCTACAAGTTCTCGACCTATGCCACCTGGTGGATTCGCCAGGCGATCACTCGCTCCATTGCTGACCAGGCACGTACCATTCGTATTCCGGTACACATGATCGAGACGATCAACAAGCTCAACCGCGTTTCTCGCCAGATGTTGCAGGAAATGGGGCGTGAGCCGACTCCGGAAGAGTTGGGTGAGCGTCTGGAGATGCCGGAAGACAAGGTGCGGAAAGTGCTCAAGATTGCCAAGGAGCCGATCTCCATGGAGACGCCCATTGGTGATGACGACGACTCGCACCTGGGTGACTTCATCGAAGACGCTACCATGATCCTGCCGATCGACTCGGCGACGGGTGAGGGGCTGGTCGAAGCGACTCGCAATGTTCTGGGTGGCTTGACCGCGCGTGAAGCCAAGGTGTTGCGTATGCGCTTCGGTATTGACATGAATACCGATCACACCCTGGAAGAGGTCGGCAAGCAGTTTGACGTTACTCGTGAGCGTATCCGTCAGATCGAAGCCAAGGCGTTGCGTAAACTGCGTCACCCAACACGTTCGGAGCCGCTGCGGTCTTTCCTCGATGAATGATCGTACGTCGAGGGCGATGCTGAAAGCACGCTGCTGAAAATGACAATGCCCGTGGAGAGATCCACGGGCATTGTCGTATATCAGGGCATTGTCGTATCAGGTGACTGGCAAGTTACGGTGCTCGATTATGCTGCGTTGAGATGCGGTGCCGTGCCGTGGGACTATCATGGGGACTATCCAAGTCGCTCAATTCTGGCGACATCCCCGGCGGATGTCGCCTTGCCTAGCCATTATCCATGGCCTTTGTCAGCTCGTTCTTGAGCTCACATCAACTTCTTCTCACTGTTTCTTCTGCTGCTGTTGCTGTTGCACGAGATCGCTTTGCGATTGAGGGGCGGGCGTCTGTTTGCTGGAGGCTGAAAACCGGCGCCGTGCCCAGAGACACAATTCGATGACCGCGTAGAGCAATAGCACATAGCCGAATAGCTCGACCACTTCTTCGGCAGCATCCTTGAAGATCCTGTCGTAGTTATTGCCAAGCAGGGTTTCCCACATGGCCCCGCGCCCGAACAGGCGAGAGAAGGCGAAGGTACATAGAAAGCCGGAAGCGAACACGCCAAAGGCGAAGCTGTCGGAGATGCTTTCAAACTCCTTTAAGAAGGCATGCCGATGGCGAATGGTCTGATAGAGAATCGGTAGCACCAGTAGCGTGACCAGTGTCTGCCAGGCGCCATCGAATACATAAATGTCGAGAAAGGCATCCTGCTCACGAATAAGGGCACTCCCCAGCAGGCCCAGCATCAGCAATGTGACCCTAGGCAGGGCGCCAAGAACCTGGCGGGTATAGAGCAGCAGCAAGCAGCAGCTCAGAAGAAGGATTGACTGAGTGATCTCGGTGAACCCTAGTTCGCTGAAGCGGATGTCCGGTGACAATCCGGCTTCCCATAGCACGCCTTGCATGATGCCACCGATACCCAGCAGATAAACAAGGGCTCGCAGGCATGTCTGGCGGAAGCTGATGGTAGGGGGTGGAGAAGTGGGCGATTTTGACATCCCTGGCCTCCAAAGGGGATTTGAAAGCCGACTATTATACCTTAGTTACATTTCTTTGCTTAATCGTTATTTTGGATTGAGGCGTTATCTTGCCGGGGCGCAAGAGGTAGTTGGTGCAAGAGGTCGTTAGTGCAAGAAGTCGTTAGTGCAAGAGGGAGTTGGTGCAGAGGTGGTTGGCACGAGACTTCAAGGCAAGGTGCTAATGTCTCACCCATCAAGGTCAGCGCTGCGCCTCTTCCACGATCCAATCGTGCACGGCCCTGACTCGACGGTCATCCAGGGCGCCACTGGCATGAACAATCCCATAGTGCTTGCCGGTGTCGACGCGGGTACGGAAGGGGGCAATCAGTGCACCGCTATCCAGCTCGCTGGTGATCAGTGTTTCCCGCGCAATGGCGACCCCCATGCCGGCAATGGCTGCTGCCATGGTCAGGTGATTGCGGTTGAAGGTGTAGCCACGTTCCAGGTTGATGGGCGGGGCGTCAATGGCCGAGAGGTAGTGGTGCCATTCACCATACTCATGGCTGCCACGCCAGGCGGTAATGTCATGCAGAAGTGGGTACCAGGCCAGATCCTCGGGGGTGCGCAAGGGAGGGCGGCCACGTAAAAGACCGGGAGAGCATACCGGGAAGATGCGCTCCTCCATCAGGGGGGTGATGGTCAACCCTGGGTATTGGCCATCGTTGAGGTCGATGGCCAGGTCAAAGTTGCCATCACGCAGGGAGATGTTGCTATCTTCAGAGGTGATATGCAGCTCGATGTCTGGGAAGCGCGCCTGCAAGCGCGGCAAGCGCGGCATCAGCCACTTGTTCAGGAAAGACGGTACTGATCGTAGTCGAATCACACCGCTCATGACGCCGCTGCGCAAGCGGTTCACTTCAAGCCCTACGGCCTGATAGGCATCTTCCACTACTGCCGCCAGGCGTTTGCCTTCCTCTGTCAGTTCCAACCTGCGTGGCAGGCGCAGGAACAGCTTGAACCCAAGGCGATCTTCCAGTTGCTTGATCTGTTGGCTGACGGCACCCGTCGTCACATGCAGTTCCTCTGCCGCACGAGTAAAGGAAAGGTGACGAGCGCTCACGGCAAAGCCTTTCAGCCAGGCGTGGGTCTGGGCATTAAGCAGGCGACTCATAGGGAAGTGATACGCTCCAATTATGGTTTAGCTGAGCTATAGCTTAAGCCAGATATTCTATGTTGTTGTGCGGCTTGATGAGATCCATCATAGCGCTAAAGAGGGAGGGGGTAACAAGAGGCTTTAGTGAAATTGATGACTGGCCTTTCCCTACCGCATGACCGTGCATCCCTGAATAACCTATGAAAAGTGTCTCAAGACACCCTCCCGGCAGCATATAACAAGAGGTTCTCCCCCATGGCGATCAGCGTATTCGACTTGTTCAAGATCGGTATCGGACCGTCCAGTTCTCACACCGTGGGGCCGATGAGGGCGGCATATGACTTCGTCGCTGGCCTGCGTCGCGATGAATTGCTTGAGCGTGTTGCCGGTGTTGAAGTGCACCTTTATGGCTCGTTGTCTGCTACCGGAAAGGGGCATGCCACTGATCGGGCGACACTCATGGGATTGATGGGCGAGCGTCCCGATACGATTGACCCAAGCATTGTCGGCCCTTGCATCGAGGAACTGCTTGAAAGCCAGACGCTGATGCTGGGGGGACATGTCGCCGTGCCCTTTGTCTGGGCTCGTGACTTGCTGTGGCACGAGGAAAACCTGCCTTACCATCCCAATGCGATGACGCTGGTCGCCAAGGGCCATGGCGAAGAGCTGCGTCGTGAAACCTATTATTCCATCGGTGGTGGCTTTGTCATCGATGAGGCTCAGGCCCAGGAAGGCTCCCTGGATACTGATCATACGGCGTTGCCGTACGACTTCAACAGCGGCGCCGAGTTGATGGCCCTGTGTCGTCTTCACGACATGTCGATCAGCGAGCTGATGATGGAGAACGAAAAGGCCTGGCGCCCGGAAGCTGAAGTACGCGCAGGCTTATGGGATATCTGGCAGGCCATGCAGGAATGTGTCGAACGGGGCGTTCACAATGAAGGCATTCTGCCAGGTGGCCTCAATGTCAAGCGTCGTGCTGCCGCTCTCTATCGTCGCCTGGAAGCCATGGCTGATGATGCAGGCCTGATTGCTTCCACGTTCTCGGCCATGGATTGGGTCAATGTCTACGCCCTGGCAGTGAATGAAGAAAATGCCGCTGGCGGACGTATGGTCACTGCACCGACCAACGGTGCAGCAGGGATCATTCCGGCAGTGCTGCATTACTACATGAAGTTTCAACCAGGTGCCTGCGAGAAGGATGTCGTCAATTTCCTGCTTACTGCCGCGGCCGTCGGGACTCTGTGCAAGAAGAACGCGTCCATTTCCGGGGCCGAGGTTGGCTGCCAGGGAGAAGTCGGCTCGGCCTGCGCTATGGCAGCGGCAGGGCTGGCTGAGGTCATGGGAGGAAGTGTTCCCCAGGTGGAGAATGCTGCCGAGATTGGGCTTGAGCACAACCTTGGCCTGACCTGTGACCCGGTTGGCGGCCTGGTTCAGGTTCCCTGTATCGAGAGAAATGCGATTGCCTCGGTAAAAGCCATCAATGCGGCACTGATGGCATGCCGAGGAGATGGGGATCACTTTATATCTCTGGATCAGGCGATTCGTACCATGCGTGATACCGGTGCTGACATGCAGGAGAAATATAAGGAAACCTCGCGAGGTGGTCTGGCGGTAAATGCCATCGAATGCTGAGGAATGTCTGAGTAAGAAGGCGGTCTATATAAACCGGCTCATGTAAGTCCATCAGAAAAGTGTTTTATATTCAGGTGCTTCTTGTTCACGTGACTGAATTTATGTGGGCTGGAAGCTATATGTGACTTTTGAACGAAATCAGGTCTAAAATATTTTTTAACCTGTTGAATATGAGTGTTTTTTTTGGTTTTGGCAGGCTTTGAATGTAAGTGAGCTGTTGGGCCTGTTGCAAGTTGCTGGATCGGGTGATTCCGTCATTTTTTGGACGAACGACACCTCTGAACCTGGATACTATATCCTGGCTCAGAGGTGTTTTTTTATGCCATTCTCATGTCAGAACAGGTTGTGATTCTTAAGGGATTAATTAACCCTGTCGCTAGTGAGCAACATATAAAAACTGGGCAAGAATTTAGGGAACAAGTCGTTTACTGCATAGTCCACTTTACGAGGTATTCAATTTATAGGATTGCTTGACTCAAAGGAGCCTTCTCATGTTTCAACGGATCCCTTTTCAACGAGCCTTTTGTCAACGAAGCCTGGGTCTCGCTAGTCTGGTGCTTGTCTCCTCCAGTTTGGCTGCTACCCCGGCGTTTGCCTATGTAGGCCCAGGGGCTGGGCTTACTGCAATCGGCACCATGATCGCCGTCATTCTGGCCCTGGTGCTGGCGGTAGTCGGCTTCGTCTGGTACCCGCTGAAGCGGTTGATGCGCAAGAAGCGTACGGCTAGTACTCAGGAAAATGTGCAGGCCGAGGAAGCCTCGGATGATTCACGAGGTTCCCAGTAATGGCTCTTGCTGCATTGATTGCAGGGCTTGTTGCCTTTGTCATGGTGTTGCGTGTGCTGGCAGCAGAGCGCCATGCCTTGCAGGTGATAAAGGTGGCCCAGGATGCAATGGGCGTGATCACGGATCCGGATCTGAGCGATGACATCAAGGAAAAGAGTATTCAGCGTGCGTCCCTTTCCTTGATGAAAACGTTCTTCATTCTGTTGGCCATTGGCGTGGCAGCCTGTGTGGCTGCTGCGCTGTTCGTTCTGGCAGGAGATGCGCTTGACCTGTTCACTACAGATCAAGTGATGGCGATTGCTACCAGTTGGTCATTCATCCTGTGGTCTTCCTTGGGGGCCATTATACTTTGGGTTCTCAGTGGAAAATTGAAGAAACGAAGCCCGCAGGCGGATACTGAAACGGCAGAGGATGCCGCGGCTGCTCGCGAAGAAGTACCGTATTCCGCGATTGACAAGGCGCTGCATAACTACGCTTTTTCCTCACCATCTCGTCAGATCGCGTTATCGTCATTCGAAGACAAGCTTTGGAAAGGTACGCTAGCCGAAACCCAAGTGGGCAGGCCGGTCTTCGTGACCTCGCTGCCGCGTGCCGGAACGACCATTCTGCTGGAACTGCTGGCCCGCCAGGAGGAATTTGCTTCGGCTTCCTATCGCAACATGCCATTCACCATGTCGCCATTACTATGGGGGCGTTTTTCGAGCATGTTTCGCAAGAAGGGTGAAAAGTCCGAACGTGCGCATGGCGATGGGATTGCAGTGGACTTCGATAGTCCAGAAGCCTTCGAGGAAATGGTCTGGATGGCTTTCTGGGGCGAACATTACACTGACAAGAGCATCGAGCTCTGGGGGGCTGAAGATCGTAACCCTGAATTCGAGGAATTTCTTTCTCGGCATATGCGCAAGATCGTGGCCAGTGTGCCTGGTTCGCAGCGTTATGTGTCGAAGAACAACGCGAATATTGCTCGCTTGCCACTACTGGATGCCGCGTTTCCCGAGGCCCAGATAGTGATCCCCGTGCGCGACCCTGCGTCACAGATTTCATCATTGATGCGCCAGCATCAGCGCTTTGCTGATCTTCACTCGCGTGACCGCTTTGCCCGACAGTACATGGAAGGGATTGGACATTTCGAGTTCGGTGCTGCACTGCGTCCCATCGCCTTTCCTGGGGCTCCGCAAGGTGCAGAAGGTGCTGAGCGTGCTGATTACTGGCTGCGTTACTGGATTGCGGCTTACGAGCATGTGTTGAGCACGGCTCCCGTGGCGTCTGTCTTTGTTGATCATGCTGCACTGAGCCGTGACCCAGAGGCCCAGTTGCCGATGCTTGCTGAGGTGCTGGGGGTTGAGCATCGCGAGGCTTTCAATGCAGCTTCCGAGATGTTCCGGGCGCCTGGTGTTTCGCCTGAACTGCCTAATGCCTCCCCTGATCTGGTACAGCGTGCCAATGATCTTTACGCACAACTCCAGGAACGGGCACTTTAAGTGCGAGTGCCGCCCAAATGAAAGGATGTCTGCTCTGTGAAATCGTCTTTTTCTGACCGTATAGGTTCTATTGTCTTCATCGTGTCGCTGGTTGTCATTGCTGTGATTTATGGCGCTTTCGCGGCCTGGCGCAACTGGTTTCCTGCCCCACAAGTCGAGCTTGCGCAGCGTACACTGACTGATATTGCCAAGAACTGGAAGAATGACTATGGCCTGGAGCCGACACGGCATCTTGTGGCCCCGGGTGGTGCTGATACCGATACAGGACCGGATCGCAGTGAATCCGGAAAGTTCTCGGCGGATGGCTATGTGCTCATCGCTGGCCTGAATGAGAACCAGGATGAGTCATTCCATGTGGTTCGTCTGTTTGATAATGACGGCAACGAGGTATATCGCTGGCCGGTGCATTACGACAAGCTTGATACCGAGCATGAACCGCAGAATGTCATGTTGCATGGCATGGAGGTCATGGAAGATGGCTCGCTGATCCTGACTTTCGATGCTGGTAATGCCATTGCACGCATCGACGCCTGTGGTGAACCGATGTGGGTACAGAACGGGGCTTACCACCATTCCATTACCCGCGATGGCGAAGGGCATATCGTGACCTTGTTTAAAGATGGCGTGGCATGGCTCGATGAAGATACCGGGGAGGTTCTGAAACGGCTGGATATCAAAGAGGACATGGTCCCTGCGGATGGTGGCATGCAGCAGGCCATGCTCGATATTCGTACTCGTACCCCCGAAAGCGCGAGTGAGAAAATCCGCCGTCTGAACGATCCATTTCATATCAATGATGCCGAGCCTCTGCGTGCGGATATGGCAGATGCCTTCCCAATGTTCGAAGCAGGCGATGTCTTGCTCAGTATGCGTGAGCTGAACCTCATCACTGTCGTCGATCCCGATACCGGGCGCATGAAGTGGTGGCACTATGGCCCCTGGTTCAAGCAGCATGACCCGGATTTCGAGCCCGATGGCACCATCACTGTGTTCGACAATGCGACAGGTTCAGGGGCCACCAAGATTCGTCAGATCCGTCCCAGCGAGCAAGGGAGGGAGACTGTCGAAACCGTCTTCGCGGGGTCCGATCAGGTGCCTTTCTATAGCTGGCGGCGTGGTAAACATCAGACATTGCCGGATGGCAATATCCTGCTTACCGAGGCGGAAGGTGGTCGTGTTCTGGAGGTATCGCCGCAAGGTGAGTTGGTCTGGGACAAGCCGATGGTCTGGGATGAGGAGAACAACCTGATCACCACCGAGGCCCGCTTTGTGCCGAAGGACTTCTTCACCAACGGTGTGCCCAGCTGCAGCAGCAAATAGCCCCAACGCCAGGTGCCACTACAAGCACATGGTGTCGTGAGCTCCTCACCCCCGAATGGCCTTGAAGCGGATGGGAATCTGCTGGAGCGCTGTTCGGGGGTTCTTGTTGGCGCTCATTACTCAATATCAGTAACGCCCAGGGTTGTTCATGAGTTCAAGGCTGTTCATGGCGCTCAGGGCTGTTCATGGCGCTCAAGGCTGTTCATGGGCTCAGGGCTGCGTGGCGGCAAGCGCCTGGCCAGTTGTTCGGCAAGGTAGTCGATGACCAGGCGTACCTTGGGGGAGCGCTGGCGGTGGTGGGGTGTCACGGCCCAGACCCCGGTGTCACTGTGGCGGTAAGCGTCGAGGACAGAGATCAGTTGTCCTTTGGCCAAGTGCTGCTCGACGTAGTAATCCGGTAGCTGGGCCAGCCCCAACCCCTTGAGTACGGCGTCGAGCAGCGCCGGGCCTGAGTTGGCTTGCCATGGTCCCCGAACGGTGACCTCCCGAGCGATGCCATCCACGGCAAATCTCCAGCGATCCCTGGAACCATGCAGGCAGCGATGGCGTCGCAGCTCCGAAAGCGTGTGGGGTTGTGGGTAGTGCTGAAAGTAATCTGGAGACCCGACAACATATTCACGGCGATCGGTGAGGCGGCGGGCAATCATCGAACTGTCTTCCAGTGCGCCCATGCGAATACCGATATCGAAACCTTCCTCGATCAAGTCCACTTTCCTGTTGGTGAAATGCAGGCGAACGCTGAGCTGTGGATATTGTGTCAGCAGGTCATTGATCAACGGGGCAATATAGCGCTCGCCAAAGGTAGTGGCGCAGGTCAAGGCGATCTCTCCCCGAGGCCGGGCCTCGAAGTCGCGCAGTACCGCGTCGGCATCACGAAAGCCGTCCACCAATGCATCGCATTGCTCGTAATACAGACGGCCGGCTTCCGTTAGGCGAATACGCCGCGTAGTGCGGTACAGCAGTGGTGCGTCAAGGCGCTTCTCCAAGGCAGCGATCTGACGGCTGACATGGGAGCTGGAGACTCCCAGGCGCTGAGCTGCACTGGCGAAAGAGCCGAGGCGGACCACCTCGACAAAGGCTTCTATGCCGGCCCAAGGATGCATGACGATCTTTCCATTATTGCAATATGGCAACAATGTTATGCCGTTGATGCTATTTATCCTAGTCTGCCATGGGGGCTAGACTGCGAAGCATATGCATCATCCATCTTGTCAGGAGAAACACATGAAATCTCGCGCCGCCATTGCTCTGGAAGCGGGCAAGCCTCTTACGCTCACAGAAATCGACGTACAGGGGCCCAAGGCTGGAGAAGTGCTGGTGCGCATGGTGGCCACCAGTGTATGCCACACGGATGCCTACACGCTGTCCGGGTCGGACCCGGAAGGTCTGTTCCCTGCGGTGCTGGGGCATGAAGGTGCTGGCATTGTCGAGGAGGTGGGCGAGGGTGTGACCAGCGTCAAACCGGGTGATCATGTCATTCCGCTCTACACTGCCGAGTGCGGCAAGTGCAAGTTCTGCCTTTCGGGCAAGACCAACCTGTGTGGTTCAGTGCGTGCGACTCAAGGCCAGGGGGTGATGCCGGACGGCACCTCTCGCTTCTCTCTGGAAGGCAAGCCGCTGTACCACTACATGGGCACTTCCACCTTCAGTGAATATACCGTGGTGCCGGAAGTTTCCCTGGCCGTCGTGTCCAAGGAAGCTCCCATGGACAAGATCTGCCTGCTGGGCTGTGGCGTGACCACCGGTATTGGCGCAGTCCTCAATACTGCCAAGGTCGAGCCGGGCGCCACCGTTGCCGTGTTCGGCCTGGGTGCCATCGGTCTGGCAGTCATCCAGGGTGCGCAGATGGCCAAGGCCGGGCGCATCATTGCCATTGACGTCAATCCGGACAAGTTCGAGCTGGCGCGCCAGTTCGGTGCTACCGACTTTGTCAATCCCAAGGATTACAGTGATCCGATTCAGCAGGTCATCGTCGATCTGACCGATGGCGGTGTGGACTATTCCTTTGAATGCATCGGCAACGTCAATGTCATGCGTTCTGCCCTGGAGTGCTGTCACAAGGGCTGGGGCGAGTCGATCATCATCGGGGTTGCCGGTGCTGGCCAGGAAATCTCTACCCGTCCATTCCAGCTGGTCACCGGACGGGTGTGGAAAGGTTCTGCCTTCGGTGGCGTCAAGGGCCGCAGCGAACTACCAGGCTACGTGGACCGCTACATGAATGGCGAACTGAAGATTGATGAATTCATCACGCACGACATGCCGTTCGAGAAGATCAACGAAGCCTTCGACCTGTTGCATGCTGGCAAGAGCATTCGCACGGTGCTGCATTTCTGAGCCTGAACTCCCGGGGATCTGAACTCACCCCCCCGGGTTCAAGTTCCTGAACGAAAAGGGGCCGAGCGGGGTTCTGAGCGCAAGGGTTCTGAGTCAAACAGCCTGGAACCCAAGGGCCTGGAAAGCTCGGACTCCTTCCATCCGTTTGAATGCCATTGAACCGACTGTCATCAGAGAGTGCTCCCATGTCGATATCCGAACAACTGGAACTGGTCAGTGCCAATCGCAGTCATGGCGGTTGGCACAAGCGTTACCGTCATCGCTCGCGGGCACTGGATTGCGAGATGACCTTTGCCATCTATCTGCCTCCCCAGGCGGAGACCCAGAAAGTGCCATTGCTGTGGTGGTTGTCCGGGCTGACCTGCACCGACGAGAACTTCATGCAGAAGGCCGGTGCTCACCGGCTGGCATCGGAGCTGGGGGTTGCCATCCTGTGTCCTGATACCAGTCCCAGGGGGACGGACCTGGCCGGTGAACACGATAGCTATGACCTGGGCTCCGGTGCTGGTTTCTATGTCAATGCCAGCCAAGCCCCCTGGTCGGCTCACTATCGCATGTATGACTACATCACCGAGGAATTGCCTTCGGTGGTACATCAGCATTTCCCGCTTAATGGCCGGGAATCGATCAGCGGACATTCGATGGGGGGGCATGGGGCCTTGATCATGGCCTTGCGCCGTCCTGGCCACTATCGTTCGGTCTCGGCCTTCGCGCCGATCGTCAATCCCACACAGGTGCCCTGGGGGCGCAAGGCGTTCAATGCCTATCTGGGGGACGATATCAGTCAGTGGAGCCAATACGATGCCTGCGAACTGGTAGCTCGAGGGGCTTCCCGCCAGCCGCTGTTCATTGATCAGGGTGAAGCGGATGACTTCCTTGAAGAGCAGTTGTGCCCGGAGCGTCTGGAAGCCGTATGCGCCAAGCATGACCACCCGCTGACGCTGCGCCGTCAGCCTGGCTATGATCACAGTTATTATTTCATCGCCAGTTTTATCGATGATCATCTGCGTTACCACGCGGAACGCTTATATGCACAGCGCTAGGTTTGCGCGACTCTAGGTTTGCGCGACTAGGCATGCGCGATAAGTGCCTGTGCTTGCTCATGTCACGCAGGTGATAAACCCAAAGTAGTAGAGATAAGTAGCAATAAAGTCTGAGAAAAACCTGTTGGGACCTCTGTTCCAACAGGTTTTTTTATCGATTTTTCCCCATGCAACAGAGGGTTGTGGAGAGGTGGAGCGTCTCTCAGGCGACCTGTAATGTTCCAGAAACGACATCATTGTCGCAATTCATTATGTTGTGGTCGTGCGATAGTAATTTTTGCTGTGCATTGTTGCACTGTTCCAGAATACATTTCGCTTGAACTCGTCGGCAAAACTCCTGACTCGTGATCTGGTCGCAACGACTGGCTCTATCCATCGAGCGATACCTCCCGGCGGGCTGCATACTGACCTAATAACAACACCAGAAAGGTGGCGGATTAGCAGACTGCGGTATCCCAGCCACGATGGAGGTGACCATGACCGTGAATAATAACGCGATGCCGCGAGGCACCGCGCCCCAGACCATTGGCTTTTTGCTGCTGGATGACTTCACCCTGATTTCCCTGGCGTCGGCGATCGATCCCCTGCGGATGGCCAATCAGCTTTCGGGCCAGGAGCTGTATCGCTGGTATACCCTGAGCCTGGATGGTGCCGTCGTGCAGGCCAGCGATGGCTTGACCGTGACACCGGATGCATCGACGTCAGTGCCCTTGTCGCTGGATATGATCGTGGTCTGCGGAGGTGTTGCTCCGACGCGTACGGTCAAGCCGCAGCATGCCACATGGCTGCGTCACCAGGCCCGTCACGTAAGCCGCTTCGGCGCGGTATGTACCGGGGCCTGGGCCCTGGCCCGGGCCGGGCTGCTGGAAGGCTATGAAGTCAGCACCCACTGGGAGTGCCAGGCAGCATTGCAGGAGGATTTCCCTGGAATCTCCCTGACATCGAAGCTGTTTTCCATCGACCGAGAGCGTTTCACTGCTTCCGGTGGTACCGCCCCTCTGGACATGATGCTGACATTGATTGCACGTGATCATGGCCGTGAGCTGGCGGCGGGGATCTCCGACATGTTCATCTACGACCGGGTACGTAGTGAGCAGGATCAGCAGCGCGTTCCTCTCAAGCATGTCCTGGGCACTACCCAGCCACGCCTCCAGGAGATTGTCACCCTGATGGAGGCGAATCTGGAAGAGCCCATCGATCTCGATGAGCTGGCCAGCTATGTCAACCTGTCACGTCGTCAGCTGGAACGATTGTTCCAGCGTAACTTGAAGTGTTCTCCCTCGCGCTATTACATGCGTCTGCGCCTGAACCGGGCCCGTCAGCTGCTCAAGCAGACATCCATGTCGATCATCGACATCGCGGCGGCCTGTGGTTTCGTTTCCACGCCGCACTTTTCCAAGTGCTATCGCGAATTCTTCGGCTTCCCTCCGCGTGAAGAACGCTTGGGCTGGAGTGCCTTTACGCCAGCAATGGCTGCCTCGGCCGTGCCTGAACCCGTGCCAGCACCATTGCATAGCAAGAACCTGGAACCTATTTCCCAGGCCATGGCGGCGCTGGAACATGCTCGTGGGGAGCCTACCTACGGTACTTGCCGAATCATTTCGGCCTGACGCCATTTGCTAGCTTTTCTCATCTCTCTCCTCTCATTTCATGGCCGTTGGTCTCTGACCGACGGCCATGACGTTTTTGGAATTCTGGCCGTCGCTATCAGGAGCCGGAGGTACTGAAGGCGGCGCTATCCTGCCGGCATGACGCGTCCTTCGGACGCGAGCTCCATTCACCGGACAGGATAATCGCGATGAATTCTCCTATAACTCAGCCCCCTGCCACCCAAACACCCTCGACCCAAGGTCAGGGGCAGTCCGGGGATGCTGCCTCTCTGCACCGTGAGGCGACGGTGATCGACGGTCTGGTCATTGCCAAATGGAACCGTGAGCTGTTCGAGGACATGCGTCGTGGTGGGCTTACCGCGGCAAACTGCACGGTGTCCGTCTGGGAAGGTTTTCAAGCGACGGTAGACAACATTGTGTCTTCCAACGCGCTGATGGAAGAGTGCAGCGACCTGGTGCGTCCAGTGCGAACCACCGCCGATATTCGCCGCGCCAAGGAAGAGGGCAAGACCGGCATCATCTTTGGTTTCCAGAATGCCCACGCCTTCGAAGACCAGATTGGCTACGTGGAAGTCTTCAAGCAGCTCGGTGTGGGTATCGTGCAGCTTTGCTACAACACCCAGAACCTCGTGGGCACCGGTTGCTATGAGCGTGATGGCGGTCTGTCCGGTTTTGGACGGGAAATCGTCGCTGAAATGAACCGCGTCGGGGTGATGTGCGACCTGTCGCATGTCGGTAGCAATACCTCACAGGAAGTGATTCTCGAGTCCAAGAAACCTGTGTGTTACTCCCACTGCCTGCCTTCAGGGCTGAAGGAGCACCCGCGCAACAAGTCCGATGAGGAACTCAAGTTCATCGCCGATCATGGCGGTTTCGTCGGCGTGACCATGTTCACTCCCTTCCTGCGTGCCGGCGTCAACGCCACCGTCGATGACTATGTCGAAGCCATCGAGTACGTGATGAACATCGTTGGTGAAGATGCCATCGGTATCGGTACCGACTTCACTCAGGGCCACGACCAGAACTTCTTCGAGTGGCTGACCCATGACAAGGGCTACGCCCGTCGTCTGACCTCCTTTGGCGAGATCATCAACCCCAAGGGCATCCGCACCATTGGCGAGTTCGGCAATCTCACCGAAGCCCTGCTGCGTCGCGGCATGAGCGAGCAGCAGGTGCGCAAGATCATGGGTGAGAACTGGGTAAGAGTTCTCAAGGACGTCTGGGGCGAATAAGCCTGCCTTCTCCTTATTGAAATCGAGTGCTGAAACCGAGTGCTGAAGCCGGGTGTTGTTCACCCGTCACAACAAGATATTTCGAGGTAACAACCGTGACCAAGATGGCCCCTGAGCTGCCGATTGAAGTGGATGTCGAGACGGGTGTGTGGACCACTGACGCCCTGCCGATGCTGTACGTACCACGACACTTTTTCATCAATAACCATGTCGCAGTAGAGGAGGCCCTAGGGGCTGAACGCTATGCCGAGATTCTTTATCACGCCGGTTACAAGAGTGCCTGGCACTGGTGTGAGAAAGAGGCTGAATTGCATGGCCTGGAAGGTGAAGCCGTATTTGAGCATTACATGAAGCGCCTGTCCCAGCGTGGCTGGGGCCACTTCATTACCGAAGCCATTGATCTTGATGCGGGGACTGCAGCGGTGCGTCTTGAGCACAGCGCTTTCGTCTACCAGCTCGGCAAGGTCGGACGCAAGATCGAATACATGTTTACCGGCTGGTTTGCCGGGGCCCTGGATCAGATTCTGCAGGCCCGTGGCAGCTCGCTGCGTACCGTGGCACTGCAGACCCAGAGCGCTGCCGAGTCCGGATGTGAGGTTGGCCGTTTTGAGGTGCAACCCTTGACTGCCACCCAGCAACAGACCGGCGAGGGTCGAGGAGTCTGACATGGCTTTTGATGCTATCTTCCAACCGATCCAGATTGGCAGCCAGACCATCCGTAACCGCGTGGTCAGCACGGCCCACGCCGAGGTTTATGCCACCGATGGTGGCATGACCAGCGAGCGTTACGTCAAGTACTACGAAGAAAAGGCCAAGGGTGGCTGTGGCCTGTGTATCTGCGGTGGTTCTTCCGTCGTGTCCATCGACAGCCCCCAGGGCTGGTGGAGTTCGGTGAACCTGTCCACCGACCGCATCATCCCGCATTTCCAGAATCTCGCTGATGCCGTGCACAAGCACGGCGGCAAGATCATGATCCAGATTACCCATATGGGACGTCGTTCCCGTTGGGACGGATATGATTGGTCGACATTGCTGTCACCTTCCGGCATTCGTGAGCCAGTCCACCGGTCTACCTGCAAGACCATCGAGGAAGAAGAGATCTGGCGTATCATCGGTGACTTCGCTCAGGCGGCGCGCCGAGCCAAGGAAGGTGGATTGGATGGCGTTGAGCTGTCTGCTGTCCACCAGCACCTGATCGACCAGTTCTGGAGCCCGCGCGTCAACAAGCGTGAAGACGAATGGGGCGGTAGCTTCGAGAATCGCATGCGCTTTGGCATGGAAGTGCTCAAGGCGGTACGTGCCGAAGTCGGTAATGACTTCGTTGTCGGCATGCGTATCTGTGGTGATGAGTTCCATCCTGATGGCCTCACCCACGACGACATGAAGCAGATTGCTGCCTACTACGATGCCACTGGCATGATCGACTTCTTTGGTGTGATTGGCTCCGGTTGCGATACGCACAATACCCTGGCCAACGTCATTCCCAACATGTCCTATCCGCCGGAGCCTTTCCTGCATCTGGCGTCGGGCATCAAGGAAGTGGTCAGTGTGCCGGTGATCCATGCCCAGAACATCAAGGATCCGACTCAGGCCAACCGCATTCTCGAGGGTGGTTATGTAGACCTGGTCGGCATGACGCGTGCGCACATTGCCGATCCGCACCTGATCGCCAAGATCAAGATGAATCAGGTTGATCAGATCAAACAGTGCGTTGGTGCCAACTACTGCATTGACCGCCAGTATCAGGGCCTCGATGTACTGTGTATCCAGAATGCTGCCACATCCCGCGAGTACATGGGCCTGCCGCATATCATCGAGCCGACAGAAGGCGCCAAGCGCCGTGCCGTGGTGGTCGGTGGTGGTCCCGGTGGCATGGAAGCCGCCAGAGTCCTGGCCGAGCGTGGCCATGAAGTGACCCTGTTCGAGGCCGAAGATGCATTGGGTGGCCAGATCACCTTGGCAGCCAAGGCACCGCAACGCGACCAGATTGCCGGTATCACCCGCTGGTATCAGTTGGAGCTGGCTCGCCTTCAGGTCGATCTGCGCCTGGGGACTCGCGCCGACGTGGCGACCATTCAGGACCTGCGCCCGGATCTGGTGGTGCTGGCCACGGGTGGGCAACCGTTCCTGTCTCAGTATCCGCAATGGGGCTATGACGCTGATCCGGAAAAGAGCCTGGTCGTGAGTACCTGGGATATCCTTTCCGGCAAAGTGGCGCCGGGCAAGAACGTGCTCATCTACGACGCCATCTGTGAATTCTCCGGGGTCTCCACGGCTGACTTCCTGGCGGACAAAGGGGCCAAGGTCGAAATCGTCACCGACGATATCAAGCCTGGGGCTGCCGTGGGCGGTACCACGTTCCCCACGTATTACCGCAGCCTCTACGAGAAGGAAGTCATCATGACGGGCGATCTCATGTTGCATGAGGTCTACCGTGAAGGCGACAAGCTCGTGGCCGTGCTGGAGAACGAATATACCGGCGCCCAGGAAGAGCGAGTGGTCGATCAGGTGGTGGTGGAGAATGGCGTGCGTCCGGATGAGGCGCTGTATCTGGAGCTCAAGGCTGGGTCTCTCAACCACGGCCAGGTGGATCTGGAAGCGCTTTATGCGGCCGAAGCCCAGCCGTGCCTGGAGAAGCTCGGCAATGGCGAAGGCTTTGTCCTGTTCCGTCTAGGTGACTGCACTGCGCCGCGCAATACGCATGCAGCGATCTATGATGCGTTGCGGTTGTGCAAGGACGTCTAATCGAGATCGAGAGCCGTAAGTAATGAGTTTTAAGCGGTAAGTAAAACCTAGCAATAGCCACTGTTGAGTCATTGGGCTGGCAAGAGTTCAGCGCTGTGCACTTGTACTCGAGACTGCTGGCTTACGGCTTACGGCTTACGGCTTACGGCTTACGGCTTACGGCTTACGGCTCCATTGTCGTTCTTGCAGCCTGAATTGCCTGAGGTACTGGCTATGCTGAATACTCTTCTCCCTATGTTGCTGTTGGCAGTGCTGGCGCTGGCTGTGGTCGGTGCTGCCAGGCGCATTGCTTTGTGGCGGCGGGGCAGGCCGTCACCGGTTCCGGTGCTTGCCGGGCTGATGGCCATGCCGCGTCGTTATCTGGTCGATCTCCACCATGTCGTGGCGCGTGACAAGGTCTTTGCCAATACCCACGTGGCCACTGCTGGTGGTTTTGTTGCGGCGGCGGCTCTGTTGCTGGTGGTGTACCTGGTTCCGCTGCCCGGCAGCGTAGAGACGGTGCTGGAAGTGCTGTTGCTGCTCTTCAGTGCCACGATGTTCGTTGGTGCGCGGCTGGTGGCCAAGCGTCGCCGTCATCCGCCGGCAAGATTGTCGAAAGGCCCTTGGATGCGGTTGCCGAAAAGCCTGCAGGCCTTTTCGGCCAGCGTCTTTCTGATCGCCCTGGCCAACCTGGGCCTGCTGCCGGAGGGATTGATCTCTGGCGTGATGGGCTGGGCCCTGGCCGCTGTTTTACTGGTCGCCCTCGGGCTTGGCCTGGCTGAGTTGTTGCTGGGCATGACCTGGGGTGGGCCGATGAAGCACGCCTTTGCTGGCGCCTTGCATCTGGCTTTTCACCGCAGGGCGGAGCGCTTCTCTACTCGCAAGTCTGATCGCGAGGGCAAGGTCCATCGCTCCACGGGACTCAAGGCGCTGAATCTCGAGGATGAAACTGCACCACTGGGTGTGGCAACGCCCGAAGACTTCACCTGGAATCAGCGCCTGGGTTTCGATGCCTGTGTGCAATGCGGGCGCTGCGAAGCAGTATGCCCGGCCTTTGCCGCTGGTCAGCCGCTCAACCCCAAGAAGCTGATCCAGGACATGGTGCTGGGCATGACCGGTCGCAGCGATGCGGCTTATGCCGGATCTCCCTATCCGGGCAAGGCGGTGGGTGAGCATCAGGGCAACCCTTCTGGTCCGATCGTGGTCGAGGCGGGTGGTGCGCTGCTCGATGCGGATACTTTATGGTCCTGCACGACCTGTCGCGCCTGTGTCGAAGAATGCCCGATGATGATCGAGCACGTCGATGCCATCGTCGACATGCGTCGCTTCATGACGCTGGAACAGGGGCAGACACCGGGCAAGGGCTCGGAGGTCATCGATAACCTAATTGCTACCGACAACCCCAATGGCTATGCGCCGGCAGCGCGCATGCACTGGGCGGCAGATCTCTCCTTGCCATTGATGCGTGATCTCGGTCAGGTCGATGTGCTGCTGTGGTTGGGCGATGGCGCTTTCGACATGCGTAACCAGCGCACCCTGCGTGCATTGGTCAAGGTGCTGCGTGCTGCCGGGGTGGACTTCGCCGTGCTCGGAGACGAAGAGCGCGATAGCGGAGATGTGGCACGTCGCCTGGGCGATGAAGCCACCTTTCAGCGCTTGGCCAAGGCCAATATCGCGACCCTGGAAAAGTACCGTTTCCAGACCATCGTCACCTGCGATCCGCACAGCTTCCATGTGTTGAGCAATGAGTATGGTGCCTTTGGTGGCCACTATCGTGTGCGTCACCACAGTACCTACATCGATGAGCTGATGGCGGCTGATCGCTTGAGTCTGCGCAGCTGGAAAGGCGGCTCAGTGACCTATCACGATCCCTGCTATCTCGGCCGATACAATGGCGAGTATGAAGCGCCACGTCGGGTGCTCACGGCGCTTGGCATCGAGCTGAACGAGATGCAGCGCTCGGGCTTCCGTTCACGTTGCTGTGGCGGTGGCGGTGGTGCGCCGATTACCGATATCCCCGGTGAGCGCAGGATTCCCGATATGCGCATGCAGGATGTCGCGGAAACCGGAGCAGAACTGGTCGCGGTGGGTTGTCCGCAGTGTACTGCCATGCTCGAGGGTGTCGTGGATGCCACCGCCCAGGTGCGTGATATTGCCGAGTTGGTGGCAGATGCGCTGGTTAGCGAGGATGCATCCGGAAAAGAACGTGCTGCCAGGCCTCAAGTTGTGGAGGTGAGCCCATGAGTTCGTCCAACCAGGACCGGGTGCGGAGAGATCCGCGCCTGGAGTGGATTGCTCGCAATCGCCTGCACCCAGAGCATGAACAGGCGCTTGCTGCCCTTGGCCAGGTCGGTGGATCGGCCCTTGCCATTGAATGGATGGGGCCCAATGGCCGCATGCGCCGCAACCCCCATGCCGTGGGCTTCATCGGCCCCAATGGGCGCAAGCGTATCGACCGCAGCGGTGCCCAGGTAGGTGCGACGGATAGCTTGCGCGGCAGGGCGGGCAATACGGCCAAGCAAGACAATCGCCGCCAAGTGGATATTGCCGAGCCGGACTTCTTCATCGCGGTGGTGCCGGATACGGGTAGTGGTCGCCTGACTGAGCATGATCGAGACCTGTTTGGTCTGGCCCGGAGGCTGGCGGATCAGCCTGGGGTCGAGCAAGGTGCCGTGCTGGCCGTTGTCTTCGGTGACAGCATTCCCGAAGGCCTCGATGAAGCTGGTGCGGACCGTGTCGTCTGCTTCCCGATAGCCTCCGGATATGCGCCGGAGGAACGCCTTGCTGCGCTGATGTCTCTGGAAGCGGCCTTGCTGCCACGTCATTGGATGTTGCCTGACACCGTTCTCGGTGGCGGTGATCTGGGGCGTCGTCTCGCTGTGCAGCTTGGTGAGCGTCCGGCTTGTGGCCTGTGGCGGGTGGATGAGGACGAGCAGGCCGCCACGGGGTGGAGCTGTGTGTGTCGGTCTGGTTCCGGGCGCTGGGATCAGCCGCGCCCGTTGCCACGTGTGGCTATCGCGTTGGCTGAATGTGCTGAGCCAGTCGTGGAAACACGCCATGCCGCCGCCGAGGTGGAGGGGCTGGACCTGGTAGCCATTCAGGCCAATGAAGGAGCCGGCGAGGTTATTGGCTCATCCATTGAAGACCTGGGAGCCGTGGCGGTGGATCCGTCTGCCATCGCCCTGGATGAGGCCGAGTTCATTCTGTCCGCAGGCAATGGTATTCGTGACTGGGAGGGTTTCCATCACGCGGCCAGGGTGCTTGGGGCCACGGAAGGGGCATCCCGAGTGGCCGTGGACGATGGCTTCATGCCGCGTAACCGCCAGGTGGGCGCTACCGGTACCTGGGTCAGTGCCCGGGTCTATGTGGCGGTGGGCATCAGTGGTGCCATTCAGCACCTGCAGGGCATCCAGCGCTGCGACAAGGTGGTTGCCATCAACAGTGATGCTGGTTGTGACATGGTCAAGCGCGCCGATCTTTCAGTGATTGGTGATTCTGCTGAGGTACTGCAGGCATTGGCGACGCTGGTCGAAGCCTCACGTGGTGAAGCGACTTCACAGCAACAGGCAACACCGTCTGATGTTCATGCTCTCAAGGAGGTTCGTGATGTCGCTTGAGCCATCTTCTGTCAATTCGTCATCCGTCGCCTCGGCATCTACGCAAGCCCTGAATATCGATGTGCTGGTCTCGGTGGGGCGGCATTCTCTCACCGAGCGCCCGCGTCGGGCGGACCTTGATGCCCGGGCTCTGGAACTGGCATTGCGTCTGCGCGATCAGCGAGGTGCTCAGGTCAACGCCTGCCATGTTGGTGAAGGCGGCCAACGGGCAGGGTCGGATACCGAAGCGGCGCTGCGGGACTATCTAGGCATGGGGCTTGAACACCTGACCTGGATCGATGCACCGCAAGGCTCGGATGCGTTGGGCCTGTTGGATGAACACCTGCGCGCAGGTCAGGTTTCGGCTGGTCCGCGGCTGGTCCTGTGTGGCATGCGCGCCGAACAGGGTGAAGGTTCCGGTCTCTTGCCCTTCCTGCTCTCTGAGTCCCTGGGCTGGGCTTATGTGCCGGCGGTGGTCGAGGTCGAAGACGTCGCATCAGAGGATGGTCACTGGTACACGACGGTGCTGCAGGCATTACCGCGAGGCCAGCGTCGTCGTCTGCGAGTCCGGTTGCCGGCATTGCTCGGCATCGATGCTGCGGCGGCGCAACCACGCCAGAGTGCCTTTGGCCCCGCGCGTCGTGGACGTATCGAACAGCGCCAGCTGGAGACGAGCGTGATCGCAGACGAAAGCCTGGCCAACTGGCCATTACAGCCCGCGAAGCCACGTCCCAAGCGCTTGAAGATCGTCACCGCGACCAATGCTCGGGATCGTTTCAAGGCGGCTGCGGCAAAAGCCGAAAGTACCGGAGGCAAGGTCCTGCAGGATGTCAGTCCCGAACAGGGGGCCGAGGCCGTGTTAACCTTGCTGAAGGAGGAAGGGGTGTTGAGATAGGTGAAACTTTGACTATTGATGAGTTTGCATCATCTCCTTTCGATATTGCTACTTTAGAGAAGTATTGTTTGGTCAGGCAGACTCAAGATAGCACGCCAGAGAAAGTATCAGTGCCAGGTTTCCGGTCCGAGAACCTGGCACTGATTTTCTGAAATAGCAAAGAAAGGCTTTTTTTGTTCTTCGGCTGTTTCGATCATATCTCTTAATGGAAGAGAAGTTTCTTCGATATTGTTTTTATTTTTGAGACCTGATCAAAATTGGCCTTGCGAAGCTTTCCATGTGTATCCAGAAAAGACACTCTCCATTTCAGGATGACTGATATGGTTGGAGTAGTTGGTAATTGTTTTTAATGCGATAGCCAGGATGACCAGGAACATATGGTTCTCTTTGAATCCTGCTGCCAGAAATGTCTCGGCTTCCTTGTCGCTGAGATAGCCTCGTGTTTCGAGCATCACTTGTGTGAAGTGGCTGAGCGCTGCCAAGCGCTTATCGGGGATTGGCTGACCGTCACGAATGGCTTGGGTGACATCTGCCGGTACTTTGGAAACTTTATCCGCCACCAGGCTATGACCGCTCATGCAGTATTCACACTTGTTGAAGCGGCTGATGGTCAGAAAGATGACTTCCTGTTCTGCAGGGGTGAAAGCAGAGTCATCTCGAAATAGCTCATAACCATGCAAATAGGTTGAGAGTGTCGCTGGAGAGAGTGCCATTCCCTCATATATCTTCGGAATAAAACCTGTCTTCTTATGAACCTTTTCAAGCAGAGCCTTGGCTGCACCAGAGGTATTGGAGAGTGTTTGTGGTGCGGACTTGATACGATATTCGGCAGGCATGCGACTTTCCTATCATTAAGCTGTCATAGGTTGCTATGTCGCAGGAAATCTCTATTCCTTACACAGAAAGGCCTACATGCGTAGTGCACTTTGTTCTTCATCTTGCCTGATGGTTTATTCAATGTTTCGCTGAAGAATCTACGCTTGATTGGCATGAAAACACCCCGAAGGCTGGATTGGGTGTCCAACTTTCGGGGGGCTTTTTATGAGGACAGGTGAAGTGGGCTGATTAGTTTCCGGCCGCGGATAATCCCGGGCGACGGTGTTCCTCGGCCAAGGCCTTGACCAGTGCCAGGCTCATCACCAGCAGCACGATGGTGAAGGGCAGGCCGGTGGCCACGGCGCCTGCCTGAAGCGCGCCAAGCGCAGTGTCGCCTCCGCCATACAATAGAATGGCTGCAATCAAGCCTTCCAGGGTCGCCCAGAATACGCGCTGGCCCTTGGGGGCATCCTGCTTGCCGCCAGCGGTGATGCCATCGATCACCAGTGAGCCGGAGTCCGATGAGGTGATGAAGAACACCAGCACCAGGACAATGGCGCAGCTTGACGTCAGGGTGGTCAAGGGCAGCTGTTCCAGCATCTGGAACATGGCCAGGGAGACATCACTGATCCCGGAAGACAGCGCACCGATGTTGTTCTGAGCCTGCTCAAGTGCCTCGCCACCAAAGGCGGCCATCCATACCAGGGTGATCAAGGTGGGCACCAGCAGCACGGCAATCAGGAACTCACGCACCGTACGCCCGCGTGATACCCGGGCAATGAACATGCCGACGAAAGGCGACCAGGAAATCCACCAGGCCCAGTAGAACACCGTCCAGCCATGGTACCAGTCACTATCTTCACGACCGATCCAGTTGGATAGCGGTAGGAGATAATGGGCATAGGACTGTACAGCCTCACCGAAGTGACTGATGAACAGACCCAGCGAGCTGGCGGCAACGACAAAGACCAGCAGCAGTAGCGCAATGACCATGTTGATGTTGGAGAACAGCTTTACCCCACCATCGATGCCCCGCCATACCGAGAAGAGCGTAATGGCGGTCACTACCACGATGATGGCCAGTTGAGTGCCCAGCGTATTGGGAGTGTCGAACAGATAGTGCAGGCCTGAAGCGGCCTGGGTGGCGCCAAACCCAAGGGAAGTCGCCAGTCCGAAGATCGTGGCCAGCACAGCGAGCACATCGATCAGGTGACCAGGCCAGCCTCTGACTCTGCGGCCCAGCAAGGGAGTGAAGGCGGAACGCAAAGTCAGGGGCAGGCCGCGGTTGTAAGTAAAGAACGCCAGTGACAGGCCAACGATGGCGTAGATGGCCCAAGGGTGGAGCCCCCAATGGAACAGGGTGGCTCCCATGGCGGCACTGGCCGCTTCTGGGCTGTTGGCAGCGACATTCAGCGGAGTACCGTACCAGTCGGTGTAGTAGGCGACTGGTTCCGCCACGCTCCAGAACATCAGGCCAATGCCCATGCCGGCGGCGAACAGCATGCTGAACCAGGAAAATGTCGAGTGCTCGGGGCGGGCATCGGCACCACCCAAGCGGATGCGTCCGAGTGGCAGGATGATCAGTACCAGGCACAGCACGACAAAGATATTGGCGGATATCATGAATAGCCAGTCGAAGTGTTCGATGGCCCAGCCGCGAGCTGCCGTCAGGTGGGTGTTGGCATTGTCGGGAAAAGTCAGAGCGTAAAGGATGAATCCTAGAATACATAATGCCGATAGGGGGAATACCGGCGAATGATAGTCCATCCCCCAACGCTGGGTATTGTCTTCGCCCGGCGTCAAAAGGGGATCCGATGGTCGGGTCATTGAGAGTACCTCTCGAACATTGTCTGATTTGTTATGGGAGGTGGGACGAACATCGCAGAAGTTCGGCCTTGCTCATTGTTCGGAGGTATTTGCAGAGGCACTGTCGTCAAAGCGACATGTGGCTATCTATTGACTCCTCGTGGTGAGTGCATGTCTTGAATGGATATGTCAGTGACTCTTCGAGAACAGTCGTCATTGCCAGAGACGCTATGTTCCCAAGACACGCCAGGCTCTGTGGGAAGCGAGCATTCGCACACAATGTGGTGTTTCTCGCGCACAGCCTACCGAACCAACACAAATAAGAGGACATCCGCCATGACTGCAGGAAATCGCGGAGTGGTCTACAAAGGTCCAGGTAAAGTCGCCGTCGAGTCCATTGCCTATCCGGAGCTCGCCATCGGCAACCGCAAGTGCGACCACGGTGTCATCCTGAAGGTCGTCACCACCAACATCTGCGGCAGTGACCAGCACATGGTGCGCGGCCGCACCACCGCCCCGGAAGGCCTGGTGCTGGGCCACGAGATCACTGGCCTGGTGGTCGAGTGCGGACGTGACGTCGAGTTCATCCAGCCGGGTGATCTGGTCTCCGTGCCGTTCAACATCGCCTGCGGCCGCTGCCGCAACTGCAAGGAAGGCCACACTGGCATCTGCCTCAATGTCAATCCGGCTCGTCCGGGCGCAGCCTACGGCTACGTGGACATGGGCGGCTGGGTCGGTGGCCAGACCGAGTACGTCATGGTGCCCTATGCGGACTTCAACCTGCTGAAGTTCCCGGATGCTGACCAGGCGATGGAAAAGATCCGTGACCTGACCCTGCTGTCGGATATCTTCCCGACCGGGTTCCATGGTTGCGTCACTGCTGGCGTTGGTCCGGGCAGCACGGTCTACATTGCAGGTGCCGGTCCTGTTGGCCTGGCTGCGGCTGTCTCGGCCCAGTTGCTGGGCGCAGCTTGTGTCATCGTCGGTGACATGGTCGAAGATCGTCTGGCCCAGGCGCGCAGCTTCGGGTGCGAGACCATCGACCTGACCCAGGATGGCGACATGGCCGACAAGATCGAGGTCATCCTCGGTGAGCGTGAAGTCGATGCCTTTGTCGACTGCGTCGGCTTCGAAGCCCATGCCTGTGGCTGCAACCATGGCAAGGAAGCTCCCGCTACCGTTCTGAATTCGGCCATGGCACTGACGCGCGCCGGTGGTCAGATCGGTATCCCCGGCCTGTATGTGACCGAAGACCCCGGTGCTACTGATGAGGCGGCCAAGCACGGTGCTCTGAGCATGCGCTTCGGTCTTGGCTGGGCCAAGTCTCACTCGTTCCACACCGGCCAGTGTCCGGTGATGAAGTATCACCGTCCGCTGATGCAGGCGATCCTGTTCGGCAAGGTCAAGATTGCCGATGCGGTCAATGTCCAGATGATCACCCTGGATCAGGCGCCGCAGGGTTACGCCGACTTCGATGGCGGAGCCGCCAAGAAGTTTGTCATCGACCCGCACGGCAGCGTCGCGGCCTGATCTGAGCTACGAGCTACGAGCTACGAGCTACGAGCTACAAGAGCGACGGTCCTCGGCATATCGCTGAGGACCGTGCTCGCCGTTGGGGATAATGACGATGTCGGGATAGGCAGGAAGCCCGTGCGAAAAGGGACTACTGCCAAGAGTGCATTGCAGAAGAGAGGGACGACTGCCAGATTAAGAGAAGGCTTTTGCTGAATGACAAGAGTCAAATATGACCATAAAGACCGAGACTGCAAAGCCTGACGCCGAACGACGCCGTACCCGTGCGACGCTGAAGGGACGCCAGGTAGAGGTCGACACTCTCAACACCCTGCGCAACCTGTTGGGCGATGAGCGTCGCTATCCCGAACTTTCCCGCCGTGACCTGCTGATTGAGCACCTTCACGCCATTCAGGATGAGTGTGGCTACTTGTCCCTGACATGGTTGCGTGCCCTGGCGGCCTATATGAATCTGCCCATGGCGGCGATTTATGAAACCGCCACTTTTTATGCCCACTTCGATGTGATTCACGATGATGATGCGTTACCGCCGCTCAAGACGGTGCGCGTGTGTGATTCCTTGTCCTGCCAGCTGGCGGGGGCCGAGAAGCTTCGTGCCGAGTTGCAACTGGAGTTGGATGCCCGCCGGGTACGGGTGTTGCGAGCTCCCTGCATGGGTCGTTGTGACCAGGCACCTGTGGTGGAAGTTGGACATCATCATCTGGGCCATGCGACTCGAGAAGCCGTGTGCGCGGTGGTGGATACCGGCCAACACCAACCTGAAGCCGTGATGTGGCAACGCCTGGATGCCTATCGCCAGGAGCAAGGATATGCATTGCTGAACGGCTGTCGTGATGGTGAAGTCCTGGTCGATGATCTGCTCACCCTGCTTGAGCATTCTGGCTTGCGTGGACTGGGAGGTGCGGGATTCCCGACATTTCGCAAATGGCGATCGGTACGCGCTGAGCCGGGTCCGAGACTGTGCGTGGTCAATGCCGACGAAGGGGAGCCTGGAACCTTCAAGGATCGCTACTACCTGGAGCGATACCCCCACAGAATGCTGGAAGGAGCCTTGGTCGCGGCCTGGGCGATTGAAGCAGAAGGTCTATATATCTATCTGCGCGATGAGTATCCCGGGTTGCATCGGGTGCTGCATGAGGCGATTGCCGAGCTGGAAGATGCTGGACTCATCGAGCCAGGCTTCATCATGCTGCGGAGGGGAGCCGGGGCCTATATCTGTGGCGAGGAGTCGGCACTGATCGAATCGCTGGAAGGCAAGCCCGGTAAGCCTCGGCACCGTCCACCTTTCGTCGCCCAGAAAGGATTGTTCGACCAGCCGACATTGGTCAACAACGTTGAGACACTGTACTGGATACCGCTGTTGTGGCGGGACGGCGCCGACTCCTATGCCGGCCATGGCCGTCATGGCCGCAGTGGCTTGCGCAGCTTCTCGTTGTCCGGCCGTGTCCGCCATCCCGGGGTCTACCTGGCGCCAGCCGGCATCACACTCCTGGAGTTGGTCGAGGAATATGGTGGCGGCATGCTCGAAGGGCATACGCTGGCCGGATATCTGCCCGGAGGTGCCTCTGGAGGCATTCTGCCAGCTTCCAAGGCCGATCTGCCGTTGGATTTCGACACCCTCCAGGCAGAAGGGTGCTTCATCGGTTCAGCGGCTGTCATCGTCCTCTCGGACCAGGATGACCTGCGTGCCGTAGCCACCAATCTGCTGGCCTTCTTCGCCGATGAGTCCTGTGGTCAATGCACTCCCTGTCGAGTGGGCACGGAAAAGATGCTCAGTCTGCTCGAACGCGATACCTGGGTCGTGGAGGATCTGCAGCGGCTGTCCCGCATCATGCAGGATGCCTCGATCTGTGGCCTTGGCCAGGCAGCTCCCAACCCAGTGCTCAGCCTGCTGCGACATTTCCGCGCCGATCTCGCACGTCACGACATCATTGTGACCTCGATGCCTGGGGAGGAGGGGCAGCCATGAGCCGGAAGACAGCCATGAGCCCGAAAACAGCCATGAGCGAGCAGCCCTTCACGCTGACGCTGGATGGGGAGCAAGTAAGTGCTTACCGGGGCGAGACCCTGTGGCAAGTGGCCAAGCGTGCTGGCGAGACCATTCCCTATCTGTGCTTCAAGGACGCTAGCGGCTATCGTGCGGATGGCAACTGTCGTGCCTGCATGGTGGAAATCGAGGGGGAAAGGGTGCTGGCTGCCAGTTGCCTGCGCGAGGCGCAGCCGGATATGGTCGTGAGAAGCCTGACGTCCAAACGGGCCCGCGAGGCTCGGGAAGGCGTGCTGGAACTGCTGCTGGCCGATCAACCCGAGCGGGAGCACAGTCCGGACCGTTCCAGTCACCTGTGGGCCATGGCCGATGCCCTGGCAGTGGATGCCACCCAGGCCAGAGCACGCTATCCACGTCGCCGTACGGAAACCGTACACCATGCCCCCGGTAAGCGCTTACCAACGCCAGGTACGCCACCCATCGCGGAGAATGTCGCTGGTGAATCCACTTCCTCGACAGGCGATGAGGATATTCCTGCGCCATTAGTCGTGGCAGGCCATGATGCCAGTCATCCCGCCATGCAGGTCAATCTGGATGCCTGCATCGATTGCAACCTGTGCGTGCGGGCCTGTCGTGAAATTCAGGTCAACGATGTGATCGGGCTGGCCCATCGTGGCGCTGCCAGCAAGGTCGTGTTCGACTTTGATGATCCGATGGGAGACAGCACTTGTGTTGCCTGCGGCGAATGTGTTCAGGCTTGCCCTACCGGAGCGCTGATGCCGGCCACGCTGATTGATGCGGATGGCTGCGGCGACAGTGCCAGCGCTGAACGGCAGGTGGACTCGGTATGCCCTTATTGCGGGGTGGGGTGCCAGTTGCGTTATCACATCAAGGATGATGCGATCCTGTTCGTCGAAGGCCGCGATGGCCCGGCCAACCAGGGACGGTTATGCGTCAAGGGGCGCTTCGGTTTCGATTATGCACGTCATCCAGCGCGCCTGACCCAGCCATTGGTTCGTCGTGCCGGGGTGGCCAAGGCGCTCGATCCCGCCTTCGATCCCGCCAATCCGTTGACCCACTTCCGTGAGGTCAGTTGGGAAGAAGCCTTGGACCTGGCGGCGGATGGGCTGATGCAACTCAAGCAGGCACACGGGCCCAATGGCCTGGCAGGGTTTGGCAGTGCCAAGTGTTCCAACGAGGAAGCCTGGTTGTTCCAGAAGCTGGTCAGAACAGGCTTTGGCTCCAATCACGTCGATCACTGTACGCGTCTGTGTCATGCCAGTTCCGTGGCGGCGCTGATGGAATGCATCGGTTCTGGCGCCGTGACCGCATCCTTCATGCAGGCACAGGAAGCTGATGTGGTGATTCTCACAGGCTGCAATCCGGCGGTGAACCATCCGGTAGCGGCGACTTTCTTCAAGCAGGCAGCCAAGCAGGGGACCCGCTTCATCATCATTGACCCCCGTGGTCAGGCCATGGGGGCCTATGCGCACCGGGTGCTGCGTTTCCATCCTGGTACCGACGTCTCACTGTTCAATGCCATGCTCAATGTCATTGTCGAGGAGCAGCTCTACGATGCCGACTACATTGCTGCGCATACCGAAGGCTTCGAGCGGCTCAAGACACAGGTGCGTGGCCAGACTCCGGAGGCCATGGCTTCCCATTGCGGTGTCGATGCTGACGAAATTCGTGCCGCCGCTCGAGAATACGCACTGGCTGACAAGGCCATGATCTTCTGGGGCATGGGCATTTCCCAGCATACCCATGGTACTGACAATGCACGTTGCCTGATTTCCCTGGCGCTGGCTTGTGGACAGACGGGACGTCCCGGTACCGGTCTGCATCCGCTGCGTGGCCAGAATAATGTGCAGGGGGCCTCGGATGCCGGGCTGATTCCCATGGTGCTGCCCGACTACCAGCCCGTCACGGATGCGCAGGTGCGGGCCGCTTTCGAGGAACTGTGGAACACCAAGCTGGATGACGAGCCGGGGCTCACGGTGGTGGAGATCGTGAACGCCATCCATGCTGGGCAGATTCGTGGCATGTACATTCTCGGTGAGAACCCGGCCATGTCGGATCCGGATCTTGAGCATGCCCGAGCGGCCCTGGCCAAGCTCGAACACCTGGTGGTACAGGATCTGTTCGTCACCGAAACGGCCCAGTATGCCGATGTCATTCTACCGGCCTCCAGTTGGCCGGAGAAGGATGGCACGGTGACCAATACCAATCGCCAGGTGCAGCTTGGGCGTCAGGCCTTGCCCCTGCCTGGCGAGTCGCGTCCTGACTGGTGGATCATTCAGCAGATTGCCCAGCGCTGCGGGTTGCCATGGAATTACCAGCATCCCAGAGAGGTGTTTGCCGAGATGCAACAGGGCATGCCTTCGCTCAATCACATCAGTTGGGAACGCCTGGAACGGGAAAGTTCAGTGACTTACCCTTGCCCGGCGGACGACGCACCGGGCAAAGACGTGGTCTTCAGCGATACATTTCCCACGGCCAGTGGCAAGGCGAGTTTCTCACCGGTACGGCCACTGCCGCCGGATGAGCCCGTCGACCGCCATTACCCCACGGTACTTTCCACGGGGCGTCAACTGGAGCATTGGCATACCGGTTCGATGACCCGGCGCGCCCAGGTACTCGATGCGCTGGAGCCGGAAGCTGTGGCCATGCTGTCTCCCGGAGAGCTTCGACGGTTGGGCATGCAGGCTGGGGAACGGCTGACCATTACTACGCGACGGGGTGAAATCACCCTGGTAGCCCGTGTCGATGAAGGCATGCCGAACGGTATGGTGTTCGTACCATTCTGTTATGCCGAGGCGGCGGTGAACCTGCTGACGAATCCGGCCCTGGATCCCTACGGCAAGATTCCTGAGTTCAAGTATGCGGCTTGCCGGTTGAGTCCGGCAGCGCCCAGCCATTGATCCTGCTACTCATTGACCTTTCTATTCATTACCTTTCTTCTCAATAACCCGTCTTCTCAATAACCTTAGTTGCTCGTTGACCTCAGGAGATATCCATCATGATGATTGCCGAACTGATCGATGGTGATGATTTTCGTGACCGCTTGGTGGCGTTAGGCATTCGTATTCCCGACGATGCCTGTCCAGATACCTGTGCGCGCATGGCTCGCCTCAAGGCCCAGGAAGTGGGGGTGCCAGGGCTTTCCGAACTGGTGCAGGAACTGCTCAACAAGAGCGACGTGCTGTTGCCGTCTGTGCATCGAGCGATCGAGGATCATTTGAGGTCACTGCCGTCCTGATATCAAAAAGCCCCTGGGGATCATGATCCTCAGGGGCTTTTTCATGCCTTGGCGCTTGTCATTGCCGTTGGAGGCTTATGACTCAAGCCTCGGCCAAACGTAATGTCGGTGTCTTGGCCAGGTTGGCGCTCAGGGTTTCCCGGTACCAGTCGATGAAATCGATGACGCCGAATTCGTAAGTGGGTGAGTAAGGGCCGGGCTGGTAGGCCAGGGAGTTGATGCCGCGCTGGTTTTCTTCGGCAAGGCGGCGGTCCTGGTCGTTGGTAGCATCCCAGACCCGGCGCATTTCCTCGGGATGGTAGTCGACGCCTTCCACGGCATCCTTGTGCACCAGCCACTTGGTGGTGACCACGGTACGCTGGGGTCCCAGGGGCAGTACCCGGAACACAAGGGCGTGATCGCCCATGAAGTGGTTCCAGGAATTGGGCAGGTGGAGGATGCGCAACGAGCCCATATCCGGGCTGGTCAGGCGACCCATCAGCTTCTTGCAGGCAGGCTTGCCGTCCATGGTCATGGACACGATGCCGTCCAGCAGCGGGGTACGCGTCAGGCGGTTGCGCCTGCCGATCCGCGTCAGCTGCCAGGGAACCTGCATGGCATCCCAATCGTCCTGCTTGCGCTTGACCAGCTCACGGTAGGCCGGTGTCGCGCGAGGGTCGTCGCTATCGTCGAACTCCTGCAGTGAATTGAGCAGCTCCGGATGAGAACCGTTGCAGTGATAGCACTCGCGATTGTTCTCGATCACCAGCTTCCAGTTGGCGTCTTCCTCGATCGAAGAACTGACGGCCACCTTGAGATTTTCCATCTCATAGGGCGCCAGGTAGTGCTCGAGGGTTTTCTTGAGATCGTCGATGGGTGACGGATTCTCTGACAGGTTGATGAACAGGAAGCCACCGGCCTCGGTCAGGGCGATGGGCTTCAGGCCATGGGCACTCAGGTCGAAGTTCTCGCCCATGTCAGTACCGGCAAACAGCAGGCGTCCATCCAGCTCGTAAGTCCACTGGTGGTAAGGACAGACCAGCTTGGCGGCCTTGCCTTTTTCGCTGAGGCACAAGCGCGAACCGCGATGGCGGCAGACGTTGTGGAACGCGTGAATGGCACCGCCATCACCACGCACAATGAGCACCGGGTTGTTGCCGATGTTCAGGGTGATGTAGTTGCCCTTGGCGGGAATTTCGCAGCTCATCCCGGCGAACAGCCATTCGCGTTCGAAAATCTCCTGCATGTCGAGCTGGAACAGGCGCTCGTCATTGTAGAAGGGTTGTGGCAATGAATAGCCTTGCGGGTGCTGGGCCAACATTTCCAGGGTAGCGCTGCGAGCGCTGTTCAGGGGATCGTCCAGAGACTGTTTCGCTAAGAGATCCATCGTTCCACATCCTCATCATGGTGCAGGCCACGGGCCCTCATGATGGGACCCTTTTATGGGGTGGAGTGTGGGGCAGGGTGCCAGGTGGCAGATATCCAACGGCGACACTGGATGATGTCATTGCGACCTGGATTAACGAATTTTTGGCCTGTGAGGTGTTCCTGGGCACGAAGATGTCGCGATTAGGAAAGTGGCTCCATGGATAGGGTGGGCAGAATGCCGGCAAACAACACCCTCCTGATGATCATCAACGAGCGATACCACCATGTCCATGAACTTTTCCAATCCGGTGACGACTCAGACCTGGACCAACGGCCGGCACTTGGTGCGCTGCGTCAAGGTGATTCAGGAAACCTGGGATGTCAGAACTTTCTGCTTCATGGCCGAACAGCCGGTGCTGTACTTCTTCAAGCCTGGCCAGTTCGTGACTCTGGAGCTGGATATCAATGGCGAGCAGGTCATGCGTTCCTATACGATTTCCAGCTCACCCTCGATTCCCTACAGTTTTTCCATCACGGTCAAGCGGGTACCCGGTGGCAAGGTGTCCAACTGGCTGCATGAAAATCTCAGTGTCGGCGATGAGCTGGCCGTGCATGGGCCGGTGGGTAACTTCAACGCCATCGATTTTCCGGCAGACAAGATCCTGATGCTGTCCGGCGGTGTGGGTATCACACCACTGATGTCGATGACGCGCTGGTTCTTCGATACCAATGCTGCCGTGGATCTGGAGTTCGTCCACAGCGCACGGACCCCGCGGGACATCATCTATCACCGTGAACTGGAGCATATCTTTTCGCGTATCGATGATTTCCGCCTGCACATCATCTGCGAGAGAGACAAGGAGCTCAACCAGGCCTGGGCCGGTTTCCGTGGCTATCTCTCCGATCCCATGCTGGAGATGATGGTACCGGACTTCATGGACCGGGAAATCTTCTGCTGTGGTCCGACACCCTACATGGAGGCGATCAAGAGAATCCTGCGTGAGCGTGGTTTCGACATGGATCGCTACCATGAAGAATCCTTCGGTGCCACACCCAGCGATATCGAGGAAGAAGCGATCGAACTGGCCGAGCAAGCCGAGGCGGAAGCTGAGGAAATCGATGCTTCTGAGCTGATTCGTGTCGAGTTTACCGGGGCTGGCAAGAGCGTTCAGATCCAACCGGGGGAAACGGTACACGCCGCTGCTGCCAAGCTGGGCCTGCACATTCCCAAGGCCTGCGGTATGGGAATCTGCGGTACCTGCCGCGTGTCGCTGACCTCGGGTAACGTCGAGATGGATCACAACGGCGGTATCACTGAGGAAGACATCGAAGAGGGTTACATCCTGTCGTGCTGCAGCCGGCCCGTCGGGGATGTCGAAGTCGATTTCTGATCAGACAGTGGACTTCGAGCTTCGAGCTTCGAGCTGTGATGGCAGGATCCTAAGGGAATAATGCTGCTACGTGGCTCGTGGCTCGTGGCTCGTGGCTTTCAGGGAGATGCGCTATGCTGGTGACCGGTTCTCCATCCGGCCCTTGTTCCATGGCGCAAGCTCCTGTTGCTGATATGGCTCTGTCATCGAGTGCACCTGCTCTGTCGGTGGGCTTTGTGCTGTTGCCGCGTTTCACCCTGCTGCCCTTTGCGGCTTTTGTCGATTGCCTGAGGTTGGCGGCAGATGAGGGCGATCGAAGCCGTCAGTTGCATTGTCGCTGGCGCTTCATGACCCATGACGGCAATGCGGCACTCTCCAGTTGTGGGGCGGAAATCACGCCCTGCGAGTCCTTCGTGGATCCTGGCGAATTCGACTACCTGGTCGTGATCGGAGGCGTGCTGCATGACCCAGGTGTTGCCGACCGTGCCGCCATTGACTATCTGCGCATGGCGGCCGCCAAAGGGGTAACTCTGGTCGGTGTGTGTACAGGGGTGCTGTCGCTGATACAAGCGGGGGTCATGCAGGGACGACGCTGCTGCATCAGCTGGTATCACCATGGGGATCTTGCCAGTCGCTTTCGCGATATCGAGCCGGTGGCCGATCGTCTCTACCTGGATGATGGCGACCGTCTGACCTGTGCCGGAGGCTCGGCGGCGGCCGACCTGGCAGCCTATCTTGTCGAGCGTCATCTGGGACGTGCCTGGGCACGCAAGAGCCTGGCCATCATGCTGTATGACGGACATCGCGCCGGAGAACATGGGCAGCCCCAGCCGGTGGTGTTCGATCGCATCTCCGACCGCTTGGTGCGTCGGGCCATTCGGGTGCTGGAACAGCAATTGGGCGAGCCACTCAGCGTCGACCAACTGGCCAGTCGAGTCGGGTCTTCACGCCGCGCACTGGAGCGGCGCTTTCGCGCTACGCTGGGGGTTGGTCCGCAAAGGTTTCAACGTGACCTGCGGCTGCGCTATGGCCTGTGGCTGCTGCACTATACCGAACGCAGCATCACGGAAATCGGAGAGGCCTGTGGCTTTGCCGACACCGCACATTTCTCTCGACATGTCCGTACCAGTTTCGGTGCGTCGCCGTCGCAACTGCGCCGGGATCCTGAACTGGTGCAGGAGCGTCTCGTTGATCCTTACTTCCTGTACGTAGGATCCATTACCTGACGCGTCTTCCCGGGACACTCTCGATCTTCCCGGGACACTCTCGATCTTCCCGGGACACTCTCGATCTTCCTGGCTATGTTGTCGCTCTCGCTGACGGTACTTCTGTTTCGCTCTTGCAGAAGTTGCAGTCACTGCTGGGCTTTCTCTGTATCTTTTCATGCGCTTTCCCGAAGACTTCCTCCAGAAGTGTCGGGGATTCTGCAATTGTCCAATAAAAGTGTCGCATTTGTTCAAGCCGTAAAGGTCATCAGGCGGTTGAATGGCGGGCATGGTTGCAAACAGTGCCAGAACGCCGGGCAATCAGCTTGGGGATGTCTCAGGCAGTGATGTCGAAGTCGTTTACAGAATGCACCCGTGACGCAGTTTGCCTAACGTGGAGCCATGATTCTGGAGCGATGGTTTCATTGGCATATGGAATGCCTCCTGCAACCGACAACAGATAAACAGATAACTGACAATTGACAATACAGGCCTGTGCGGCCGACTTGTTTACGGAGACCCTCCCATGGCGCTATCTCTTCTCTCCCAGTTCGATCCTCAAGTGGCTGCAGCCGTAGCTGATGAAGAGGCCCGCCAGGAGGCCCACGTCGAACTCATTGCCTCGGAAAACTATACCAGCCAGGCCGTCATGCAGGCCCAGGGCTCCCAGTTGACCAACAAGTATGCAGAAGGCTACCCGGGCAAGCGCTACTACGGTGGCTGTGAGCATGTGGACGTAGTCGAGAGCCTGGCCATCGAACGTGCCTGCGCGCTGTTCTCTGCCGACTATGCCAACGTCCAGCCGCATTCCGGTGCTCAGGCCAACGCCGCTGCCTTCATGGCGCTGGTGTCTCCGGGTGACACCGTGCTCGGCATGAGCCTGGCCCATGGTGGTCACCTGACCCATGGCGCTGCGCCGAACTTTTCCGGCAAGCACTACAACGCCATTCAGTACGGCCTCGATGAAGCCACTGGGGAGATCGACTACGCCGAGGTTGAACGCCTGGCCCAGGAACATCGTCCCAAGCTGATCGTGGCCGGCTTCTCCGCTTATTCCCAGATTGTCGACTGGCGCCGTTTCCGCACCATTGCCGACAGTGTCGGTGCCTGGCTGCTGGTGGACATGGCCCATGTTGCCGGTCTGGTGGCGGCAGGCCTGTACCCCAGTCCGCTGCCCCATGCCCATGTGGTGACCACCACCACTCACAAGACACTGCGTGGTCCTCGCGGTGGCCTGATTCTGTCCGCCAGCGGTGATGAAGCGCTGTACAAGAAGCTCAATGGTGCCGTGTTCCCGGGGCAGCAGGGTGGTCCGCTGATGCATGTGATCGCGGCCAAGGCCGTGGCTTTCCGTGAAGCCATGAGCCAGGAATTCGTGCGCTATCAGGAACGCGTCATCGCCAATGCCCAGCGCATGGCGGAAGTGTTCATGGAGCGTGGCTATGACGTCGTTTCTGGAGGAACCCGCGATCACCTGTTCCTGGTATCGCTGATTCGCCAGGGCGTTACCGGAAAGGACGCCGATGCGGCGCTGGGACGTGCCCACATCACGGTCAACAAGAACGCGGTACCGGGCGATCCGCAGAGTCCTTTCGTGACCTCCGGTCTGCGTATCGGTACCCCGGCTGTGACCACACGTGGCTTCGACGTGGAAGACTGCGAAACCCTGGCTGGCTGGATCTGCGACATCCTCGATGTACTGGCGACCGGAAGCGATAGCAGCGAGATCGAAAACCAGGTACGCGGCCAGGTCGCCGCACTGTGTACCCGCTATCCGGTTTATCCGTCAGCGGTAGCGCAACAACCCAGTGAAATGGCGTCAGCCTGACGGCAGACGCAGTGACAGCGACAAGACGACATGCCCGGCCGATATAGCGGCCGGGCAACGAAGGATAAGCTCTGTCTGAAAAGTGTCTGCGCTCAGCCATATGGCGTTAAAAATTGGCTCAAAGTGCTCATTTACCCCTTCGTAAACTGCGCCTTATCACCAATTTTTGCCTTATCTGGCTATCGCTCGCCGACTTTTGAGACAAACCTTAGGGGGTAACAACATGCAGCGCTATTCCGGGTTCGCCCTGGCCAAGCATGCCTTGAGTCATCATGAAAACTGGGAGCGCCAATGGCGCAACCCGACGCCAAAGAAAGCCTATGACGTGATCATCGTCGGTGGCGGTGGTCATGGTCTGGCGACAGCCTACTATCTGGCCAAGGAATTTGGTGTCAAGAATGTCGCGGTGATCGAGAAAGGTTGGCTGGGTGGCGGCAACACTGCGCGTAACACCACCATCGTACGCTCAAATTACCTGTGGGATGAGGCCGCCGCGCTTTACGAGCACTCCATGAAGTTGTGGGAAGGCCTGTCTCAGGATCTCAACTACAACGTCATGTTCTCCCAGCGCGGCGTGCTCAATCTGGGCCACACCCTGCAGGACATGCGTGATATCCAGCGCCGGGTCAACGCCAACCGCCTCAATGGTGTCGATGGCGAGGTACTCGATGCCAAGGGCGTTCAGGAGATCGTGCCGATTCTCGACTGCTCCAAGAATGCCCGCTATCCGGTGCTTGGTGCTTCCTGGCAGCCACGCGGTGGCGTCGCGCGTCACGATGCCGTGGCCTGGGGCTTTGCCCGTGGAGCGGATGCGCATGGCGTCGATATCCTGCAGCAGACCGAAGTGACGGGCTTCAAGATTCGCGATGGCCGCATCTACGGTGTGCACACCAATCGTGGTGATATCGAAGCAAAGACGGTGGGCTGTGTGACGGCCGGTAATTCCGGGGTCATGGCGAAGATGGCAGGGATCAAGCTGCCATTGGAATCCCACCCGTTGCAGGCACTGGTATCAGAGCCGCTCAAGCCGGTGCTCGACACCGTGGTCATGTCCAACCACGTGCATGGCTACATCAGCCAGTCCGACAAGGGAGACCTGGTCATCGGTGCCGGTATCGACGGCTACAACGGTTACGGTCAGCGCGGCAGCTACACCACGGTCGAGCATACCCTGCAAGCCATTGTCGAGATGTTCCCGATCTTCTCTCGGGTGCGCATGAATCGTCAGTGGGGTGGCATCGTCGACACTTGTCCGGATGCCTGTCCGATCCTGTCCAAGACTGACGTCAAGGGGCTCTACTTCAACTGCGGTTGGGGAACGGGTGGTTTCAAGGCGACGCCGGGTTCCGGACATGCCTTCGCTGCCAGCCTGGCCAAGGGCGAGATGCATCCATTGGCTGCGCCGTTCTCGATCGATCGTTTCCACTCTGGCGCGCTCATCGATGAGCATGGCGCTGCCGGCGTTGCGCACTAAGTTCGCAGAGGAGAGTCACCATGTTTCATATCTACTGCCCCTACTGCGAAGAATGGCGTGAGGAAGAAGAATTCCATGCCAAGGGCCAGGCACATATCCAGCGCCCGCTCGACCCGGAATCCTGCAGTGACGAGGAGTGGGGGGATTACCTGTTCTTCCGTGACAACCCCCGTGGCATCCACCACGAACTGTGGGTGCATGCTGTCGGTTGTCGCAAGTTCTTCAATATCACGCGTAACACCCAGAGCTACGTGATTCTCGAGACCTACAAGATGGGGGAGCAGCCGCGTTTCACCGCTGAGAACCCGAATGGAGAATCCCAGGGTGGGGCTGCCAGTGCGGACCTCGATTCACAGACAGCATCAGTACAGGAGGCTCGCGCATGAGACAGCCTAACCGCCTGAACCAGGGAGGACGGATTGATCGCTCCCAGCGTCTGACCTTCACCTTCAATGGTCAGACTTACCAGGGCTATGCCGGTGATACTTTGGCGTCGGCACTGCTGGCCAATGGTGTCGATATCGTCAACCGCAGCTTCAAGTACTCACGCGCCCGGGGCATCGTGGCGGCGGGTGCCGAAGAGCCCAATGCCGTTGTGCAGCTGGGTGAGTCTGCTGCCGAGCAGGTGCCCAACGTGCGTGCCACCCAGCAGGCCTTGTTTCAGGGGCTGAGTGCGCGTTCCACCAATGGCTGGCCCAACGTCCAGCGTGACCTGATGGGCATGATCGGCAAGCTGGGTGGCAAGATGATGCCTCCTGGCTTCTACTACAAGACCTTCATGGCACCGGCATCCATGTGGATGACCTACGAACGTTATATCCGCAAGAGCGCTGGTCTGGGACGCAGTCCCAGCGAGTCGGACCCGGATATCTACGACCACATGCATCAGCACTGTGACGTGCTGGTGATCGGCGCGGGTCCTGCTGGACTTGCCGCAGCGCTGACCGCTTCTCGCTCTGGCGCCAGAGTCATTCTGTGTGATGAGCAGGAAGAAATGGGTGGTTCGCTACTGTCCAGCCGTCAGACGCTGGACGAGCGTCCGGCGGACAAGTGGGCGTCAGATGTGCTGGAAGAGTTGGCAGATAACCCCGATGTCACGCTGTTGCCGCGCACGACGGCCAATGGCTATCACGACCACAACTTCGTCACCTTGCACGAGCGTCGTACGGAGCATCTGGGGCATACGGCACCAAGCGTGGCAGGCAAGCGCCAGGTGCGCTCACGCATGCACCGGGTGCGTGCCGGCCGGGTGGTTCTGGCTTCCGGCGCCCACGAACGGCCGCTGGTTTATGCTGGAAACGACATTCCGGGCAACATGCTGGCGTCTGCGGTTTCCACCTATATTCGCCGTTACGGCGTCGTGCCCGGCAATCAGCTGGTATTGTCCACATCCAACGATGATGGCTATCAGGCTGCACTGGACTGGCTCGAGGCCGGGCGTGAAGTGGTCGCCATCGCGGATTCCCGTCAGGCACCCAAGGGTGAGCTGGTCGAAGCGGTTCGCGCGCAAGGTGTCACGATCATCGAGGGTGCAGCAGTGATCGAGGCCCAGGGCGCCAATCGCGTCAAGGGTGTGCGCATTGCGCCTATCGATGTCGCTGGTTTCCGCATCAGTGGTGCTGTCAAAGAGTTTGCCTGTGACACAGTGGCCAGCTCCGGTGGCTTTAGCCCGGTCATTCACCTGGCATCGCATACGGGTTCTCGTCCGCAGTGGAACGACGAACTCATCGGCTTCATCCCCACCTTGCCGAAGGGCATGCTGGTGGCCGGTGGCGCTCATGGTGTCTACGAGCTGGCTGAAGCACTGCAGGATGGCGCCAATGTGGGCAGCCAGGCTGCCCAGGAGACCGGCTTCGAGGCCGTGTCGGTGATGCTCCCCAGCGTCAAGGCACGCAGTGACGGCAAGGCCATGGCATTGTTCCAGGTGCCTCATGACAAGCCGACATTGCGCGCACCGAAGCAGTTCGTCGATCTGCAGAACGATGTCACTGCAGCGGCCATCGAGCTGGCCACCCGCGAGGGCTTCGAGTCCATCGAACATGTCAAGCGTTATACGGCCATGGGCTTTGGTACCGATCAGGGCAAGCTTGGCAATATCAATGGCATGGCGATTGCTGCACGTTGCCTGAAACGCTCGATTCCAGAAGTGGGTACCACGGTATTCCGTCCTAACTACACACCGGTGACCTTCGGTGCCATTGTCGGACGCCATTGCCGTGAGCTGTTCGATCCGGAGCGCTATACCGCCCTGCATCAGTGGCATGTGGAACATGGTGCCGAATTCGAGGACGTAGGTCAGTGGAAGCGTCCCTGGTACTTCCCCAGAACGGTCAATGGCAAGCGTGAGACCATGCATGAAGCCGTGGCCCGTGAGTGTCGTGCGGTACGTGAAGGTATCGGTATCCTCGATGCTTCCACACTGGGCAAGATCGATATCCAGGGCCCGGATACCCGGGAATTCCTGGGCCGTGTCTACACCAACAAGTGGGCCAAGTTGCCAGTGGGCAAGGTTCGCTATGGCCTGATGTGTAAAGACGACGGCATGGTGATGGATGACGGTACCACCAGTTGCCTGGCGGAAGACCACTTCCTGATGACCACCTCCACTGGCGGCGCTGCTGCTGTATTGGAATGGTTGGAGCTGTGGCACCAGACCGAGTGGCCGGAGCTGGATGTGACGTTCTCTTCGGTGACAGATCATTGGGCCACCATGACCATCACCGGGCCCAAGGCACGGGACCTGCTGGCTGAGCTGTCGGACATCGATCTTGATCGTGAAGCCTTCCGTTTCATGGACTGGCGTGAAGGCAAGGTCGCTGGCGTACCGGCACGTGTGTTCCGTATTTCCTTCACCGGTGAGCTGGCCTACGAGATCAACGTTCAGGCACGTGCTGCCATGCACGTGTGGAAGGCGCTGTTCGCTCACGGCGAGAAGTACGACCTGACGCCTTACGGTACCGAAACGATGCACGTACTGCGTGCCGAGAAGGGCTTCATCATCGCTGGCCAGGATACCGATGGCTCGGTGACCCCGGAGGATCTGGGCATGCAGTGGGCGGTCGGCTACGACAAGCCGTTCTCCTGGATTGGCAAGCGAGCGTTGACGCGTCCCGATACGGCACGCAAGGACCGCAAGCAGATGGTTGGCCTGAAGCCGAAGGATAGCGCTGTGGTTCTGGAGGAAGGGGCCCAGATCGTCTTCGATCCTGGCCATGCGATCCCCATGCCCATGATGGGACATGTGACCTCCAGCTATTACAGCCCAACGCTGGATTCCGGATTTGCCCTGGCACTGGTCAAGGGTGGCCACGAGCGCATGGGGCAGACCGTCTACCTGCCCATGGCCGATGGCAAGGTCCACGAAGCCGAAATCGTCAGCCCGATCTTTCTCGATCCCAAGGGAGAGCGCCAGAATGTCTGAGTCCGTCAACCACACTGACCGCGCCAATACGTACGATGCCTGCCCGGGCGCCGATATTGCCCAGGAATCGCCGTTGGCCTGGTCATTCTTCAACAGCGGGGCTCCGGCCCCGCGACCCAACAGCCGTGTGGTCCTGCGCGAGTTGGCGGACCGGGATCACCTGATCCTGCGTGGTGGTGCCATCGTCCTCGATGAAGCCGTGCGCCAGGTATTTGGAGTGAGCTTACCGGCACGCCCACAGCAGTTGGTCGTCTTCAATGGTGGCGTCAGCAGCCTGCAATGGTTGTCGCCGGATGAATGGCTGCTGATTGTGCCGTTCGGCCAGGCTTATCGCGTCGAGACGGAACTGCGTCAGGTGCTGGGAGGTGCTTCCGTGGCGATCAGCGATGTCAGCGCCGGCCAGACACTGGTCGAGCTGCACGGCGAAGATCTGGCCATGCGCGAGTTGCTGATGAAGTCGGTGGCTTACGATGTGCATCCCCGTAACTTCCCGCCTGGCAAGGGCGTGACCGTGGTGATGGCCAAGTCCAGCGCTATCCTGCGGCGTCCGGATGATAGCCGCTGGGAACTGGTGATTCGGCGCAGCTTTGCCGATTATCTGTATCGCTGGCTGCTGGATGCTGGTGAAGAGTTCGAGATTGGTGTTGATCGAAACAGTTGATCGAAATAGCTGATCGAAACAGTTGAGCGGAGAGCAGAGCCATGTCGCTGACCAGTGCAGTGAAAGAGATCCGGGCAATGAGAGAAGGGACCTGGATCCTGACAGCCCAGTGTCCCAGTCGCTTGGGTACCGTGGATGTGGTAACCCGTTTCCTGCGTGAACAGGGCTGCTACATCACCGAGCAACAGTCTTTCGATGATAGTGCGTCCGAGCGCTTTTTCATTCGCACTGAGTTTCGCCCCCTGGATGTTGATCAGGGGGGGGAGTTTGACGCGGCGGCCTTCGAGGCCGCCTTTACCCATCGGGCATCCAGCTTCGACATGACATTCGAACTGACACCTCCGGAGCGTCTGGTGCCGGTGGTGATCATGGTGTCGAAGGCTGATCACTGTCTCAACGACCTGCTCTATCGTTATCGAACAGGACAGTTGCCGATCAGCATCAAGGCGGTGATTTCCAATCATCCGGATCTGGCACCGCTGGCTGAGTGGCATGGTCTCGACTATCACCATCTGCCGATCACTGCCGACACCAAGCCTGAGCAGGAACAGGCGGTGTGGAACATTATCGAGGAGTGTGGTGCAGAACTGGTGATCCTGGCTCGCTACATGCAGGTGCTGTCGAGCGACATGTGCGAGCGCCTGTCGGGGAAAGCCATCAACATCCACCACTCCCTGTTGCCTGGCTTCAAGGGCGCCCGGCCTTATCATCAAGCCTTCGAGAAGGGCGTCAAGCTGGTAGGGGCTACGGCGCACTATATCAACGATGACCTGGATGAAGGTCCGATCATCACCCAGGGCGTGGAAGCGGTGAGTCATGCGGACACAGCAGAAGACCTGGTGGCCCGTGGGCGCGATATCGAATGCTTGACCCTGGCTCGGGCTGTCGCTCTTCATGTGCAGCGCAGGGTATTCCTCAACGGCAATCGCACGGTAGTCTTTCAGCGTTGATCACCATTCGGTTGATCGCGACGAGGGAGAAGTGCGGTGAAGGTATTCCTGTTGCGTGGGGATGGTAGCGAGGTCCGTGGCGGTTTCGAGTTGCTCGAGGAGTGGCAAGCCTCGAGCGATAGTCATATCTGGGTGGATATGTACCGCCTCTCGGAAGAAGATGAAAATCGTATTGCTGCGGTTTTCGGCCTGCACCACCTGGTGATGACCGATGCCAGGAGGCAGAGTCATCCTCCCAAGCTGGAAGTGTTCGATGACCACCTGTTCATACTGTTGAAGGGGCTGGGTGCAGAGAGCCGAGGACTGGACTTCGGTTGTCTGCAGCTGGCCATGTTTGCCGGTGAGCGTTTTCTCGTCACCCGGCATGACAAGAGATCGGTGAGCCTGGATAGCTGGTCCGAGTCGCCCCGCCTGTCAGAAGTCTTGAAGCAGAGTGGTATCATGCTGGCGCTGGGGATATCGACCTCGGTGGCGCGGCGCTATATCGACCTGCTGGCGGAATTCGAACCTAGCATGGCGGCGCTGGAAGACCTGCTGCAGGAAAAACCCAGCGACGCGACCATGCGTGAACTGACGCTGTATCGCACACGTCTGCGCAAGATGCGTCGGGATTTCAACTATCACTGCCGAATATTCGAGACGCTGCGCGAAGAACAGGCGGTGTTCTTCCATGGCCGCAAGGGCCGCTATAAACACGTACTCACCGATACCTACGAGAAGTACGAACGGCTGCTGAGCCTGTGCACCATGTATTATGAGCAGGCCGGCGATCTGGTCGATGGTTATCTATCCCTGAGCTCGCATGAGCTCAACAACACCATGCGACTGCTCACCTTATTGACCGCGATCTTCGTTCCTCTTGGCTTCCTGGCAGGCCTGTACGGAATGAACTTCGACTACATGCCCGAGCTTCATTACCGCTGGGGATACTTCGTATTGCTGGGTGTCATGGGTACCTTGATCGTCACCTTGCTGGTCGTTTTCCGGCGCATGCGCTGGCTCTGATCAATAGGTGAAGCATTAACTGCCCAGGCTCTCCATTGATACAGGCATTCATGCTGCACTTGCCTATATACTGGGGCGAAATTTGTCTGTGTCGGGCCGAAGAATGAGTGATTGGTGGCGTCCTGTCTCTAGAATCGCGTTGCGTGGGCTACTGGCTTTTGTGCTGGGGTCGGTGCTGCTGGTACTGGTCTTTCGCGTAGTGCCGGTGTTCGGCTCCATGGTCATGTTCGAACGTGAAGTGTCTTCTTGGTTCTCGGGTGAACCACTGGACATACAGCAGAGCTGGCGCCCTTGGGATGAGCTTTCCGATTACGCCAAGCTGGCGGTAATTGCCGCGGAAGATCAGCGCTTTCCCCAACACCATGGATTTGACTTCGTTGAATTACGTCGGGCTATCAAGAAAGGGATGAATGGCGGTTCCCTGCGTGGTGCCAGTACCATCAGTCAACAAACGGCCAAGAACCTGTTCCTGTGGACAGGCCGGGATTGGGTTCGCAAGGGTTTCGAGGCCTGGTTCACCACGCTGATTGAACTACTGTGGCCGAAAGAACGTATTCTCGAGGTCTATCTCAATATTGTCGAATTCGACCGTGGAGTCTTCGGCCTTCAGGCTGCCAGTCGCCATTATTTCGGGGTCGATGCTGATCAGCTCAGTGCCGATCAGGCTGCGCGCCTCGCTGCGGTACTCCCCAACCCCCTTGAACGCAGCGCTTCCAGCCCAGGTCCGGCCACTGCCGGCCATGCCAACTGGATTCGCCGTCAGATGAGCAATCTGGGGCTTGGGTATCTCGATAAACTGTGATCGTGTCGCTTGTGCCGATGGTAAATCCTATGCTTCTGGATGCGGAACTCGCTCAGCAGATCATTGACAAGACTCAAGGTATCCTTGATGCCAACATCAATGTCATGGATACCCGTGGCGTCATCATTGCCAGTGGCGATCGCTCTCGCTTGGGGCAACTGCATGATGGCGCGGTGTTGGCACTGAAACGCCAGCAGCAAGTGGTGATCACGGTTGACGACCAGAAGACCCTGCAGGGGGTGAAGCCTGGCATCAATGCACTGCTGAAATGCCATGCTGAAACCGTGGGAGTGCTCGGTGTCACGGGAGACCCGGCCAGGATTCGCCAGTATGTCGCACTGGTCAAGATGGCTGCCGAGATGCTGGTGGAGCAGGCTGCGTTCATGGACCGGCTGCAGTGGGACAAACGTCACAAGGAAGGCTTCATCCTGGCCTGGATCCAGCGTGAGCTGAGTGAAGAGCAGCTCCAGAGTTGGGCGGTGCGACTGGGTATCAATATTCATGAGCCGCGGGTGGCGGTCTTGATCGAACTGGGCAAGGCGAGCCCCATGTCCAATCTCAGTGACATGCAGCAGGTGATTGAACTGCTGGAGTTTCCCAGTCGCGACAATCTGGTGGCCATGGTCTCGACCCGCCAGCTGGTAGTGCTCAAACCCTGCAGCGCACCAAGAGGTGGCCAACCCTGGGGAGAGCGAGAGAGCCAGCGTATCGATGTACTGATGGAACGTCTGGAAGACCGGGGAATTGGTCAGGTCAAGGTTGCCCTGGGACAATTCTTTCCTGATCCTGCCCTGTTGCCGCTTTCCTTCGAGAGCGCTTGTCAGGTGATGCAGACAGGCAAGCTGCAGAACCCTGAATCGAGCAAATATCTATTCGATGAGCTTCGTCTGCCTGTATTGCTGGCCCCCTTGGCGGACAAATGGCAAGGGGCTCAGTTGAAGAAGGCCATCGAAGCATTACGTAAGCAGGATACTTCAGGAAAGTTACTCAAGACCCTGCATGCACTTTATCTCCACCAAGGCAGCCTGACCCAATGCGCTCAAGCGCTGCATGTGCATCGCAATACACTGCGTTATCGCCTGAATCGCATTCATGACATCACGGGAATTTCCCCCCATCACTTTACTGGACTAGTGGAGCTGTATCTGGGAATACAGCTACAGGTGTCCGGGGGCGAGGGATAAACATAGTGCCATATAATGGCACTCTGCTCCTTTCTACTATATAGCCTTATCATGATAGAGTATTAAAAAAAGATTGCTATTGTGCACATTCAGTATTTATTGGGTGGAATGGTTTTCCGTTTCTCAAGATTTTGTAATTTCTCTGAAAAAGTGTGCTATTTAGAATATAGTAAATAATATTAATCATGACGCGTAGCCTATATCTCCTATATCCACGATGCTCTTTGCAAGACCTGTCAGGAATCCGTAAGTAGAGAGAGGTGTGAAAAGGAGAAGGTGTGATTTTTGTTTTTTAATATATTCATGGGCTTATCGAATAAGGCATGCATTGTCTTGGTATCATCAAGTGAATGCGAAATGAAGGAAATAACTTGTCTCGTCCCTTGGCATATATCAAGACGAGATACCTGGGGCTGATTCTGACGCTGGATGAAGAGTCAAAGGGAATACAATATTCAGGGCTGATCCATTGAAATGGGACAGGGTGACGATGGCTACCTGAAACAGGAGAAAGAAAATGATTTCATTCAAGCACCTACTTCCTATAAGCCTCAGTAGTAGTGATGAATCATTTGTCATCAAGAAGCATATATTGGGGTGTCCGGAAGGTTACTTGCAAGGTCTGTATATCTATAGAGATTACTCTCTATATCGAATTTTATCATTTGAATGGGGGTATGAAGCAGATGTGGTAAAGAGATTGATACTTCAGCACAAAAGGCTCATGAATACTGATGACTTCAATATCTGGTTTGATGGGTGCTTCCCGGAAATGATCATGCAGTTGTCAAGAAAACAGCTGGAACTCATCTTCCAGCATCGGTCATATATGATCAGGGATGTCTTCAGAAGAAGAGAACTACGCTACTGGGACATGGCAAGGATGTCTGGAGAAGGCTACTAGGTTCTGTACGAAAAGTGCCTGCACTTGCTCATGCTGTGTTGGACTTGATCGCAAAATGCTCATTTACACCCCGTAAACTCCGCTATTTCGATCAATTCCGCCTTGCCTGACCATCGTTCGCCGACTTTTCGTACAGACCCTAGAATGAGAGACACACGGCATAAATGCCAGTGCGTGAAGAACACAGGGCCATAACCACCACTCTCGGTAATACCCTTCGAGTCAAGTGCAGGATGTTTCAAAATTGCTCTCTGAGCGTTGGTGGTGCGCCAGCCGCCCCAATCTCCCCATAGACTCAGTCGCTGTGGGCCTTGTACGAACTTCACGGGTGAGGGAAGAGTGACTGCTCGTCAATAAATGCTTGAAACGCGCTTTTGTCAACATGCACAAATTCTAATGCCTGAATTTGGCTATTCTCTATTCGTCAGCACAGCGCTTGCCAACAAAGGGTTGGGCATACTCCGCTCGGGAGCAATGTGCATGGAGGCGTTGCCAGCTCAAGTGTGATTGGCTCCTGCCAAAGGAAACACTGTATAAATGCCTACGCAGGCGAACAGCTGCGTTGCGCGGTGCTCGAAGACTCGCCTAACCCCATGTTATGTCTCGCCTTCTGTGCTCCGTGCGCCTTGCTCTTCATCCTGCTCGTCTATTTATTCAGCGCTTCCCAAATATAGTGATAACACCAACGGAGCCCACATGAGTCTGATTCTGATATTGCTGGCGGTGATCGTATTCATCGTCCTGGCCACCAGCAAGTTCAAGGTTCATCCTTTTCTTGCCCTGCTGGCTGCGGCCTTCATTGCTGCCTTTGCCTATCGGCTGCCGCTGGATACCATTGCCGACACCATCACCTCGGGGTTTGGTGGCATTCTCGGCTATATCGGTCTGGTCATCGTGCTGGGCACCATCATCGGGGTGATTCTGGAGAAGAGTGGAGCGGCCATCACCATGGCCGATGTGGTCATTGCCAAGCTGGGAGATCGCTTTCCCAATCTGACCATGTCGATCATCGGCTATATCGTTTCCATACCGGTGTTCTGTGATTCCGGCTTCGTCATTCTCAATTCGCTCAAGGAATCTCTGGCCAAGAAGCTCGAAACATCTCCGATTGCCATGAGCGTGGCGTTGGCTACGGGGCTTTATGCAACCCACACGTTTGTACCGCCAACTCCCGGCCCGATTGCGGCAGCGGGGAATCTTGGGCTTGAATCCAACCTCGGACTGGTTATCGGTGTCGGTGTGGTAGTCGCAGCGACTGCCGCACTGGCCGGGCTGTTGTGGGCCGGGTTGTTTTCTCATACCCAACCTGATGTGGAAAACCCAGCACTGGAAGATGATGCGCACCATCAGGACTGGGAAGCGCTCAAAGCATCCTATGGTCAATTGCCTAGCCCGGCCATGGCCTTTGCCCCGATTTTTGTCCCCATCCTGCTGATCTGCATCGGCTCCATCGTGCGCTTGCCAGCGGCGCCGTTGGGCGAGGGAGATCTGGCGGCATTGCTCAGTTTTCTAGGACAGCCGCTCACAGCTCTGGTCATAGGTCTGCTGCTGTCGTCCTTGCTGCTCAAGGGGGGCAACAAGGTCGAGCAGTTCAGCCAGCGTATTGGCGATGGCATCGTCGCTGCAGCACCGATTCTGCTGATCACCGGTGCCGGTGGTGCCTTTGGTGCTGTGCTCAAGGCCACGCCACTGGGAGACTATCTGGGAGAAACGCTGTCGGCGCTGGGCGTGGGCATCTTCATGCCGTTCATCGTATCGGCGGCACTCAAGAGTGCCCAAGGTTCTTCGACGGTGGCACTGGTCACCACTTCAGCGTTGGTGGCTCCCATGCTGGGAGACCTGGGGCTGAACTCAGAAATGGGCCGCGTGCTGGCCGTGATGGCCATCGGCGCAGGTGCGATGACAGTGTCTCATGCCAACGATAGTTTCTTCTGGGTGGTGTCGCAGTTCAGCCGCATGAGCGTGGGACTGGCCTATCGTGCTCAGACCATGGCAACCCTGGTGCAGGGTGTGACGGCGATGGTGCTGGTGTATATGTTGTCGCTGATCCTGTTGTAGAGGAAACGCGGCATAAACTTGGATGTGGCTGCGCGTCTGATCCATGCTGTGACTATGGTGTGATTTATGGTTCGCGATTCATGACGGGCGGTTAAAAGGAATCAACCATGGCGACGGTATTGGCTTTCGACGTGTATGGGACGCTGATCGACACCCACGGTGTGGTGACAGAACTCGAGAATCGGTTGACGGGCGACGACAGGGCCGCCCAGGCCCAGGAGTTTTCCCGCCGCTGGCGTGACAAGCAGCTGGAATATAGCTTTCGGCGCAGCGTGATGGGGGCCTGGGCGGATTTTTCCGAGTGCACCCAGGCTGCGCTGGAGTTCACTGATCGTGTCCTGCAGACAGGGCTATCCGAAGGTGACAAGGACCATCTGATGATGGCCTATGACAGTTTGCCAGCTTTCGAGGAAGTATCGACGGCACTGGAGCGTTTTCACGAGGCTGGACTGACCTGCGTGGCCTTTTCCAATGGCAGCCGCAAGGCGGTGGAAGGACTCTTGCAGCATGCCGGAGTGCTCGAGCGTTTCGATGATGTGATCAGTGTCGAGGAGGTCAAGCGCTTCAAGCCGGATCCGGCGGTCTATGCCTACCTGAGAAGTCGGCTCGAAGTGGCACCAGGGGATACCTGGCTGATTTCCAGCAATGCCTTTGATGTCATCGGTGCGCGGCATGCGGGGTTGCATGCCGCATGGGTGCGGCGCAGTCTGGAGGCGCCCTTCGATCCCTGGGGGATTGAGCCGGACATGACGGTGACAGGACTCGACGACCTGGCAGACCAACTGGCCTGAAGGGGCGCGGCTGCAATCACTATGGGCACTGTGGCGGATTGGCGTCGCTGGTGAGTTCCATCTTGCTGAACCAGGCGGTGGCATTGACGCTGGCATTGTCGCCGTCACTCATCAGTGCGAGTCCATCGATCTGAGTGGGCTTTGCACCGAACAAGCGCTGATAGTCGGCCGCGATGTTACGGACTTCCCCTACCCATTGTCCGACCTGTTCATTTCCGCTTTGCAAGGCCAGCAACACGGCCCTGTCGGTAAAGGCATTGGGCCAACTGGTATTGATGGGCTGGTTCGATGACCACACGTAGTTGACCGATTCCACCTGCCAGGGCAGCACCCCAGTCTTGCGGGCGACATACACCCGTGCCGGGTAATCATCGCCACTCTTGCTTTGTTCATTCAAGCCTGAATGCACACCAGATATTTGCCAGCACCAGCGCAGGTAGGGGGTCTCTCGCAGGTCAATCTTACGCTCTAGATACTTGGCTGATGCCTGGCGGTTGGCTTGTGCCATTAGCACTGTCATACCGTCATGTTGTGTCAGGCGGTAGTCGCTTGATCCTGAAAAGGACTTTTCTGGCCAAGCCATCATGTCTTCGGGGCTTATATGAATATCAGCAGCAAGGGCGACCCCGTTAACCGATAAAAGCACTGGAAAAAGAAACATGCGGGAAATGACAGATGGAATGGCCGGCATGGCGATGTCTCCGAAGTGATTGTTGTCTAGGATGTGTCGGACGGATCGTTCTTGGAGGGTGCTTGATCGAAGTGCTCGCCAGCACGGTGAAGCAGTTGGAACTGCTTTTCACAGCGACGGCAGGCCCCGCATAACAGCAAATGAAAGCGCAGAGTCAGGCGCTCGCGGGAGGTTAAAGGAGTGTCAAGCTGTTTCGACAGCAGCTTGGTGGCCGTTTTGCAGTCCTTCATGCTCATGCAGTTTCCTCCAGCCAGCCTTTCTCTATGCAGGCGCGTAGTTTCAAGCGGGCACGATGCAATATCACCCAAGCATTAGTTTCCTTGATGCCGACTTCCTTACAGATCTCTTCAGTGGACAGCCCCATCAATTCGCGTAGGGAAAACACCCGCGCAACGTTGTCGGGCAGTGCCAGCATGCAGGCGTCGAAGACTTGCCAGAAATGCTCGTTTTCAAAAGCCTGGTCGGGGTCACCCCAGGCTTGGGGCCTGGAAGCTTCATGCCAGTGACCATCCTGGAGAAACATGCGATCAATCGCTTCATCATTGGTTTCGTCGCTGAAGGGCTCCCATCTTCCCATGCGTTTCTGTTGACGCATCTGGTCGAGCAGCTTGTATTTGAGAATGCCGAATACCCAGGTTTCGTAACCGGAACGTCCAGAGAAACTGTCGTTTTTTTCGATGGCGGAAATCAAGGCTTCCTGGACGGCATCCTCGGCGGCGGCATGATCGCGCAGGTGAAGGCGGGCGAAAGATAGCAGCCGTGGTCGCACGGCAGCGAGCTTGGCATGACGGTCTTCCATGGTGTCGGAGGTATCAACGGTCACAACGAGATCTCCAGGGAGTTGAGTTCCTTGTTCGTGAGGTGCATCAGGTCTTCGGGAGTATCGAGGTCTCGGACTTGTGCAGGGCAGGACAACGACCATCCGAGTCTTGCCAGCCGGTCCCGGGTTTGTGCCATGACCTGAGAGGTACCCCAGGATATGCCAGAGAATAGTTCGGGGTCTGTTCGGCGAACTCCCACTAGAGCATAGCCGCCGTCCATGGCGGGAAGGAAGACACTATCTGCATGATTTAATTGCTGGAAACAAAGAATCAGAATATTCCTACAAAGAGCAGGGCAGTCGGTGCCAATAAGCAGGCCCGGTTTCTCCATGCACTGCAGTGCATGGTGCATGCGGGCTCCAAGATCTCCGGAAGGTTGGACGCGCAGTGTGATGCCATAAGTGTCGGCCAAGGAAAGAAACAGTGGGTGCTGGTGATCCAGTGCTGTCCACAGGGTAACGTTGGCAGCGGACGTGGTTTCCAGTGCGGTGGCCAGGGTCAACTCAATCAGCCTGGCTTGCAGGCGAGCTGCGCCTTCTGCTCCAAGTGCCGGGATCATGCGGGTCTTGGCTTTTCCTGGAAGTGGTGCCTTGGCCATGATGGCCAGGGGAAAATTCTCTTGAGAGGCAGGGGATGCCGAAAGGGCATGATCAGCGGACATGACGATAGTACTCGGCTAGTTGTTGGGGGGATGCACCACGCCAGTAGCGCCACCTGAGTTGCCACATCAACCATATCGTTGCTAACACCCCATGTTTTTCCCAACGTCTTCCGTCGGTGATCACACGCTGCTTGAGGCAGGTGGGAGGCGACAGGCGTTTCAATCTGCGAGAGATTTCCACATCTTCCATCAAAGGCTGGTCTGGAAAGCCACCGACTTCGTTAAAGGCTTGGAAAGTCATGAAGATAGCCTGATCTCCGGTGGCAATGCCGGTCAGTCGGGAGCGCAGGTTCATGGCGTGGGCGATGATGCCAAATAGAGGCGAACGGCCCTGGATGCTGACATTGAAGCGTCCCCACATATTATTGATGAGTGCCCCGGAGACGGCTTCCGTGGCATTCGCTGGCAGTCGAGTATCGGCATGCAGGAACAGGAGATTCATGGAGCGGGCTGCCTGAGCACCATGGTTCATTTGCCGTGCCCGACCGGGGGCAGAGATCAGCACCTGGTCTGCCAGCGGTATGGCCAGGGTAACCGTCGCATCCTGGCTACCGCCATCGACCACGATCAGTTCTGCTCCCTGCGTGCGAAAGGGGGCTAGCGCTGCCAATTGTGCCTCAATGATATCCGCTTCATTCAAGGCAATGATGATGATCGATAAATGGAAGTCGTGATGCTCAACGCTTTGCATGCTGCAGTCCTGGAGCCGATGATTGCGCGTTGGAAGGAGAACTTAGCATCCCGTCATGCTCAGACTCCCTGGCGGGGAGCAGTTCGATCACGGCATCTCCTGTTGCTTCGGCATCCGCATGATCATGCGTCACCATCAGGGCGGGTAACCCACGGGCGCGAATACGCTCGAAGACCAGTTGGCGCATGTCATGGCGTAGTGCAGCATCGAGCTTGGAAAAAGGCTCGTCCAACAGCATGGCATGGGGTTGAGAAAGCAGCACCCGCATCAGGGCCACCCGGGCTTTCTGGCCACCGGACAGGGTGGCCGGGTCACGCTTGGCGAATCCGGCCAGACCGATATCCGCCAAGGCCGACTCAATCCGCCGACGACGCTCGGAGCGCTTGATCGAGGCTGGCATGCCAAAGGCCAGGTTGCCCCCCACATTGAGATGAGGGAACAGCAGCGGATCCTGGAACAACAGGCCAAGGTGGCGTTGCTGGGCGGGCAAGCCAGTCAGCTCACGTTGGCCCAGATATACATGGCCGGTGGCTCGAAAGGCAGGGGCGAGGAAACCTGCCGCATAGGCCAACAGGGTTGATTTACCGACGCCGGAGGGGCCCATGACGCTGACGATCTCGCCGGGAGCGATCCGGGCATTCAAGGTGATCAGGCGGTGGCCGTCGAGGTCGATAGCAACGTTGTCGAACACTAGTGAGTCGCTGAAGGAGCTTGATGAATCTGGCGGCATATAGGGGCGCATATCAAGTTGATGATTCTAACTTTAGAGGATGTTGGCGTAGTTGGAGTGATGGGCATTCGTTAATCAGTTCCGCCGCGCACGGCGGCGGTGGTGAAGCAAGCGCGGTAGCCATAGCGCGATGGCAAAGCCCAAGGCTGGCAGCAGCAATTGGGCAAGAGCATAGACAGCGGTCAGGCGTCGGTCCCCTCCCGATGCCAGGGTGATGGCTTCGGTGGTCAGGGTGGTCAGGCGTCCAGCGCTCAGCAACAGGGTTGGCAGGTATTGGCCAATGCTGACAGCCAACCCTACCGCCATGGCGACAGCGATAGGCGCCAGCAACATGGGCAGGCGCACGCGCACGAAGGTATAGGCCGGGGAGCGGCCCAAAGCAGCAGAAAGCTGCGACCAGCGTGGGTCCAGACGCCGGTAGCTTTCGGCCAGGGACAGGAACACATAGGGCAACACGAACAGGCAATGTCCCAGGGCAGCGGAAAAGAACCCGGGGGAGAGTGCGAAGCGTGCCTGCAGTTGAGCCTGCAGTTGTACCAGACCGAAGAGAAAGGCAACAGGAGGCACCAGCAGTGGCAGGTAGAGAACCAGGCTGGCACCTGTTCCCATTGTGCGTCGATTGACGGTTTCATGTTCCAGGCAACCCACCACCAGCAAGCTGGAAAGCAGGGTGGAGCTGAGCGCCAGTGCCAGTGTGGTGAGAGTAGCAGGCCATAGGCCGTCGAGTGCACGTTGCCAGTTGGCCAGACTCAAGGGGGTTGGCCAGAGCACAGGAAAAGGCCACCAGGTAGCCAGCGACCACAGTATCAGAGCGATCAGGCTGGCTCCGAGCAGGGTGACGCTGATCCATGCTGAGCCACCGCCAAGCCATTGGCCTAGGCGATGTGCCGTATGACGTCGACCATCGGTCAGCCAACGCCGACCAAGGCAGGCAACAAGGCACTCCATCAGCCACCAGCCTGCCAGGGCAAGCAGTGTGATGCCAAGTTGAGTCAGAGCGGCGGCGGAGGCCATGAAACGCTTGGACAGGTCTGGATCATTCAACCAGTGCACCACGCTTACCGCTAGCGGCGGAGGTGTTGAAGGGCCGAGAATCATGGCGACATCGACATTGGCGGAAGCGAAGGCAATCACGGCATAGACGGGAAGACGGATCAACGGATAGAGCGTCGGAAGAACTGCCTTGAGAAAGGCGGTGGTCGGGGCATAGCCCAGGGAACGGGCAAGGTGGGTACGTTGCTCGGCCTGGCATTGGGACAGCGCGGCAAGACTCATCAGCAGCAGGAAAGGCACTTCCTTGATCACCAGCCCTGCGATCAGCGCGATCCCCCAGCCATCACCGGGAAACAGATAGTCCGGCGGTGAGTGAAAACCGCTCAGGCCGGGAGAAACCAAGCGCATGGCCAGCCCCGAAGGGGCAAGCAGGAAGGCCAGACCGATGGCCGCTGCGGCATGGGGAACGGCAAGCAGCGGCGACAACAGCCGTCTTAACCAGATGAAGGCCCGGCTATCGGCAAAGGCACCGAGAAACAGCACCACGATGGTCAGAGCGAGTGCAGTGCTGGCGATGCCCGTGACCAGGCTCAAGCGGATCATTGAGCCCAGCCCGGGGGTGTCCCAGAGTGCGCGCCAGGGATCCAGGCTCAGGGTTTTGCCCCCCAACACTGGCAACCAGCCGAATGCTGGCCCGGCAGCTCCGGCCAGCCCCACCAGTATCGGGACGATCAACAGAGTGGCCGTGGCCAGGGGGGCCAGCACCAGCAGTCGGGCGTAGGTGGATGGACGAACCGTCACCTGACTGTCCGGGAGGTGATCAGCGTTGGCCATAATGCTTGAGCCAGCCAGCCTCCGCCGCTTCCATCCAGCTCGGATGAGGTTCCGGAAGCGTCTGGCTCAGGGCTTGTGTGGGCAGGCGGGCAGCCTGGTCATCCGCAGGGGTGAGAGCCTGCTTCTGGGATTCGCTCAATACTTCCAGATCCAGCACGGTAGGGTCGCCCCAGACATCGAGACGCTGCTTGTACGCCTGGGCCTCGGGTGACAGCAGGAAGTTGGCCGTGACCATGGCACCGGCCTTGTGGCTGGCATTGAAGGGGATGGCGACAAAATGGACATTGCCGATGCTGCCTCCATCGAGCACATAGCTGCGTGTGGAGGGGGGCAACTGGTAACTGGACACCGCTGCAGCCGGTTCTGCCGGGTTGAAGGTAAAGGCCAGCCATACTTCTCCATCTCCCATCAGGCTCTTGAGCTTGGGACCTGAGGCGGGGAAGTGGCGCCCCTTGCGCCACAGATAAGGGTGCAACTGGTCCAGATAATCCCACAAGGGTGCAAGTACGGTGTCCGCATCGGCTTCACTGGCAGGGTGGGCAAGTACCTCCGGGTCCTCGGTCAGCGCGATCAGGGCCTGCTTGAGAAACGTCGAGCCGAGGAAATCCGGGACCAATGGGTAGGTGAAGCGCCCCGGGTGTTGCCGGGTCCAATCCAGCAACTCGGTCATGCTGCGTGGTGGCGAATCAACCTTGTCGGCGTCGTAGTAGAAGGTAAGCTGGGCCTTGCCCCAGGGCGATTCATAGCCCTCTGTTGCTACCGTGAAGTCGGTTGTCATCTCCGTATGAGTGTCGGGAGATGTCAGCGCGAAATTGGGCAAGCGCTCTGCCATGGGGCCGAACAGTAGATCGTTCTTCTTCATCGCGGCGAAGTTCTCGCCGTTGATCCAGATCAGGTCGATAGCGCCCTGTTCATCGTTACCTGCGGCTTTCTCTGCCACGACCCGCGATACGGCAGCTGCAGTATCGTCCAGTTTGACGTGCACCAGATCGATGTCATACGCACTCTTGAGCTGAGCCCCGACCCAACTGATGTAGGCATTGACATTGGTATCTCCTCCCCAGGCATTCCAGTACACGGTCTGGCCATGGGCAGCGTTCTCGATGGCGGCCCAGTCTTGCAGCTCATCGCTGGGTGCCATTGTCGTGCTGGATAGGGCCGTGCTGGACAGGGCTGCGCTGAACAGCGTTGCCAACGCCAGTGCCGAGACGAGACCAAGGAGACGCAATGGCGAGAACTTCTGTCGGGAGAAGTGCTGTGAGGGATATGACATCAGGCTTTCCTTGGGTCAATGATGTTATTGAATGTGATCTGAGGAAGGCGCGTGTTGATCGAGAGCATCGAGTTCACGGGCGACGTGTTCGATAACAGGCGATGACAGATAATGCTCGACGCGCTCGCGCACATGAGTGACAAGGGCATCATCACTGAGGTGATTCGACCAATCTTCTCCACGATGTTCGCTATCCACTTGCTGTGAATTCGTTGCACGCCATTTGGCGCACCAGGTCAATGACCATAACCACATGGCCCGGCGGCAGGCCATCAGCTCCTGCCACGGAAAAAGTTTACGGTGTTCTTGCATACATGACTGCCAGTGCTGATACAGCGAAACGACCTGCGCACGGGTCAGCACAGCTTGGGTGTTGATGTCCCAGGTGGTGGAGGTATACAGACTGAGATGGGCCAAGTCGAAACCTGGTAGGGAATAACGGCACTTTTCAAGGTCGACCAGCACCGCACGACCACTGCGTTCGATGAGGAAATTTCCGGGATGGGCATCGAAACTGATCAGGCCTATGGTCGACAGGTTGATGGCCTTGGGCAGGTTTTCCAGAGCTCGGTGAATCTGGTCATGGCTGGTGCTATTCAACTGGGCTGCATCCAGATGACTTGCCTGGGTGCGTATCTCCTTGAGCATTTCATGCCAAGGATTGGCTGGCGTCAGCAGGGGAGTGCGCCTGTTCTCCGGTGGCAAGGGCAGGCGATGGAGGCTGGCCAGCGCTTGCGCCAGACTCGGCAAGTCGTCAGGCAACTTGGCTGGGCGTCCTTCGATGGCTTCTACCAGCAGAGCTCCTCTCGGAAGTTGTTCATCGCAGGGCAGCACGCCATGCAATCGGGGGGTATGGCCACTGGCCTGAGCGCGCTCGAAGCATGTCGACTGGTAGGACAGGTTGTCATAGGCAGAGAGCTGCATCTGGCTCTGCTTGGGAATGCGTGCCACCCAATCTCCCCGGGGGCGTCTGATACGTACGTGCCAGTGAGCCAGTCCGGTATCTGCCATGGCGATGAGCGCGCTTTTCGGTATGAGCCAACCTTGGCGTTCGAGGCTCTGGTGCAACGCATTCAGAGGAGGTGCGGGATGGGGAGTGGCCACTGTCTGGGCATAAGAGGGCATGTCGCATTCCTGTGACGTTTAGGTTAGGTCGCCAAGGTCACCTGATCCTTACAACCTTTCTTCAAGTTCTTTTCTGAAAGTATTTTTCCGCTAGTACTTTTTACTCATCATTGGCGCGATAACATGACCTTGCCATGTTGCGGGAAAAATAGGCCAAGGGCCGTGACGTGATGTTGGTCGATGGTGTAAACAGGATGTAGATAAAAAGAAGACCAGCCAATTGCCAGCTGCAGGATGATGCAATGACAGAACAAGTAATGGCCGCTATCGATGGCTCGCAGTTTTCTGAAGCCATCTGTGATTACGCTGCCTGGGCAAGCAAGGCGCTGGATACGCCCTTGACCTTTGTGCACGTGGTCGACAATCACCCCCAGACTGCCGAAGCCGATCTATCCGGTACCATTGGTCTGGGCTCCCGGGAGCATCTGCTGGAAGAACTGGCCGAGCTCGATGAACGCCGGGCCAAGGTCGCGCAGGAGCACGGCCGCCTGATGCTCAAGGCTGCGATAGAGCGGGCTCGGCAAGATGGCATCGAGGAGCCCTGTAGCCGCCAGCGTAATGGGACTCTGGTCGAGACTTTGATTGAGCTGGAGGGAGACATTCGCCTGTTGGTGATTGGCAAGCGTGGCGAGAGTGCTGGCCTGGATAGTGAGCATCTTGGCTCCAACCTGGAACGCGTAGTACGTGGCATGCATCGGCCTATCCTGATGGTACCGTCAGTGTTCAAGGCTCCCGAGCGTGTGATGATTGCCTTTGATGGCAGCAAGACGACCCGCACGGGAGTGGAAATGCTGGCTTCCAGCCCCCTGTTCAAGGGTATCGATTGTCATGTGCTCATGGTCGGAGCCGATACAGGCGACAACCGTTCGCAACTGGACTGGGCTCTGGAGACATTGCGCCATGCGGGGCATGTCGCTGAAGGAGATATTCGTGCAGGGGAAGTGGAAGAGACCTTGCGGGCCTATCAGCAGGAGCATGACATCGATATGCTGGTGATGGGGGCCTATGGGCATTCACGTATTCGTCAATTGCTGGTAGGTAGCACGACAACCAGTGTGTTGCGTTCGGCCGGAACGCCCGTGTTGCTGCTACGTTAGTCGATACATGATCTGACATCGATCAACACTGGTGAGCCCCTGGGATCTTTCGAATCCAGGGGTATTTTTATGTCAACATGTCTTTTCCAGGCTTCGTCATTCACGAAGCCTAGGTTCCTGATTGTCGAATTGCGGTCACGTAACCACTGTCTCATGCTGTTATAGCCATTATTCCAATAATACGAGTTGCAACGAAATTTCCTTTCAGGAAAACGAACCCCCTTGCCAATAAAAAAGCAGAACACAACCCATGTCCCAACATATGTCTCCACGACGCAAACACGCCAGCGTCTCCGATGCCCCGAATAGAGAGCCTGTCCGTAAGCCCTGGATCTGGATCGTCATCGGTCTCATCATTGCCATTTCTGTTCCCTGGTACTGGCCGCCTGGAACCCTACAGCCCATTGTGCTGGGGTTGCCGTTATGGGCGCTGATTGCCGTTGTAGGCTCGATAGTCCTATGTGCCTTTCTGAGCTGGGCTTGTATCACTCAATGGAGTGATTCCGACGACGACATCGAACCGGCCAACGACGCGGAACAGGAGTGACAAGGTGCAAGAGTTAACTTTTGCCGGTACTCCCGGCATCCTCGTATTGATTGCCTATGCCCTGATGATGCTGGGTATTGGTTTCTGGGTGAGTTACAGCCGCCCTGGTGTGCGCGAAGACATGCAGAGCTATTATCTTGCAGGCCGCCACCTGGGTATCGTGGTGCTGTTCTTTACTCTGTATGCCACCCAATACAGTGGTAACAACATCGTTGGCTACGCGCCTGCCGCCTACCGCATGGGTTTTGCCTGGTGGCAATCGGTGATGTTCATGACCATCATCATCGCGGGCTATATGCTCTTTGCCCCGCGCCTGCATAACATTGCCAAGCGCCAGCAGTTTCTGACGCCCACCGATTGGCTGCGTTACCGCTTCGGTTCGCCGGCCATCACTTTGCTTTCCGCTCTGCTCATGCTATGGGGGCTTGGTAACTACCTGCTTGAGCAACTGGTGGCAATGGGGCACGGCATCTCCGGGCTCACGGGGGGGACGGTGCCTTATCAGATTGCGATGCTAGGCTTCGTGTTCGTGATGCTGGCCTACTCCTGGATGGGGGGGATGCGCGCCGTGGCTTTCACCGATGTCATGCAGGGTATCGCCTTGCTGCTGGGGGTGGCCGTGCTGGTCGCGGGTGGCCTGTACTTGATCGGTGGTCACCTGGGGGATGCCTTTACCTATGTGGTCGCGGAGCAACCCGACAAGGCTGCTGTTCCACCGCTGGAGAGTTCTGTCAGCTGGATCTCCATTCTGGTGCTGGTCGGCATTGGAGCGGCGGTCTATCCCCATGCTATCCAGCGCATCTATGCGGCCGAGAATACGCAGACGTTGAGGCGTTCTCTGGCTCGCATGGCATGGATGCCGCTGGTCACGACGGCGGTGATCTTCGTTGTCGGCATCATCGGTATCCAGCTTTATCCCGGCCTCTCCGATACGCAATCCGAGCAACTCGTTGGACGTATTGCCAATGATGTCGCGGCCATCAATCCGTTCTTCTACGTGATGATGATTCTGTTGTTCGGCGGTGTGGTGGCGGCAATCGTCTCCACGGCGGATTCGGTGCTGCTGTCGTTCTCATCGATCATTTCCAATGATATCTACAGGCGCCATATCCGCCCTCAGGCCAGTGAACAGCGGGCGCTGATGGTAGGCAAGATCTGTGGCCTGGTGGCGGTTGGGGGCTTGTTGATTCTTGCCTGGAACCCACCAACGTTGCTGGTGAATATCTTTGTTCTCAAGTTTGAACTGCTGATTCAGATTGCCCCAGCATTCATCATTGGACTGTACTGGAAACGCATGCAGAGCCTGCCCGTGTTCTACGGCATGTTGATCGGCGCCTTGCTGGCAGGAGGCATGGCCCTGGCGGGTATCGGCAAGGTGTATGGGGTACATGCTGGAGTGATTGGCCTGCTCGTCAACACGGCCATTGCAGTGGTTGGGTCGTTGCTGATGCCTGCTCGCGATGAGATGGCTTCCCTGGAGAAATCGAGCAATTGATGCCACACCATGATTGATGCTGTCCTGTCGTATCGGGGCATGTATTATCACCCTATAAAACACTTGTTCATCCCACAAACAACACCGCTGCTCTTCGGAGCGGCGGTGTTGTTTGTGGGGGGCAGCAAAGGGCATTCATACAGAAAAAAGAACAGCCAAGACACGAGAAAGGGTGGGAAAGAGACAAGATGCTGTCGGAATCTGAACGTCATTGAATAGCAAACGCCGTCACCATGGAGGGGTTATTCAACAACGATTTAGCAACAACGATATATCAATAACAACGTATCGTTCATCCTGGAATGGAGTACTGAGATGTCCGTATCTCCTGCCACATCTGAGCTGAACTCAGATAATGTCAGTATTGCAACGCTGCGCAAAGTGATCGCGGCCTCTGCCATTGGCAACTTCGTCGAGTGGTTCGACTTTGCCATATATGGCTTTCTTGCCGTGATCATTGCCCAGCACTTCTTTCCTCCCGGAAACCCGACTCTGGCACTACTACAGACCTTTGCTGTCTTCGCCGTTTCCTTTGCTCTCAGGCCTCTGGGGGGCATCTTCTTTGGCATGCTCGGAGATCGGGTCGGGCGCAAGCGTGTATTGTCGGTCACGGTGCTGTTGATGGCCGGGTCCACCACGTTGATAGGACTCCTGCCCACCTATGCCAGCATTGGCCTTTTTGCGCCGCTGCTGCTGGCGTTGGCGCGTTGTATGCAGGGGTTCTCGGCGGGAGGGGAATATGCTGGAGCCTGTGCCTTTGTCATGGAACATGCACCTCGCGAGCGGAAAGCGCGCTATGGCAGCTTTGTGCCGGTTTCCACATTCCTCGCCTTTGCCACGGCGGCAGCATTGGCGTATGTCGTTGGTCTTGTCATGTCGGAAGACACCTTGCAACGCTGGGGCTGGCGAGTTCCGTTTCTGGTGGCTGCTCCGCTGGGGCTGGTTGGCCTCTACATGCGCCTGAAGCTTGATGAGTCGCCTGCCTTTCAGGCCTTGCAGGCAGAGCCGGAATCACCTCATGCACCATTGAGAGAAACGCTCAGCCAGCATGGGACGACCCTGGTATGCCTGAGTGCGTTCATCTCCGCGACGGCGCTATCGTTTTACATGTTCACTACCTATTTCGCGACATACATGCAGGTGGTTGGTGGTGCATCGCGTAGCGTCGCCTTGATGGCCAGCCTGGGCGCGCTGGTTTTCGCTGCAGTACTTTGTCCGATCATCGGTCGTTATGCCGACTGGGTAGGGCGTCGCAAGACAATACTGACCGCCTGTCTGAGCTTGATCTTCGCTGTATTCCCTGCCTATATCCTGGCAGGCAAGGGAGAGCTATGGAGTGCCATGCTGGGAGCTTCCATGATGGCCGTGGGAGCAGTGATCTGTGGTGTGGTCACAGCAGTATTGCTGTCCGAACAGTTTCCGACACGGGTGCGCTATACCGCATCGGCACTGTGCTACAACGTGGCTTACACGATTTTCGGTGGTACAGCACCACTGGTGGCGACATGGCTGATTGATATCACGGGGCTTCAGTTGTCGCCGGCGTTCTATTTGATCGCGATCTCCCTGCTGGCCTTATGGGGAGGAATGAAACTGCCCGAATCATCCAAGTGGTCCTTGAATGATGACGCTGCATGGCCATCTCCTTCCGCTCCTCTTTCCGCCTCGTTGCGATCCTGACCCGTATGCTGGTGCGCAGGAAGATATGGTGTCTTCCTGCGCACCGCTTACTTCTCCTGGTGCTGACGCGATCGGCACAGGTGCTGGATCAGGCAATCCAGGGAGACTTTTCCAGGGCCGCGAAGCAACAGGGTCAACAGGCTGGCTGCCCATAAGCCATGTGTCACCCAGGCTTCGGGATAGACGAAGATTTCTATCACCAACGTCATGATGAACAACCCCAGGGCTGCCAATCGAGTGGCCAGGCCTGACCACAGCAGCAGCGACAGGGAAAATTCGGCAAAGGTGGCCAGGTAGGCTGCCAATGCAGGAGGAACGAGTGGCAGGTCGTATTCATACTGGAAGAGAAAGATCGTGCTGTCAGCCAGGGCGAAGCCATCGACTTTGGTCAGGGCGGACATGAAGAAGACACTACCGACGACAACCCGCATCAGTAGCAGCACGACATCGAGAGAGCGCTGGTTGAGCCAGGGCACCAGACTACCGTAATAGGTATTCAGTATTCGGAGGACTGGGTTCATAAAAGGGTTCCTGAGTCTTTCAAGGATGAGGTTTGGTAATCAGGTGCATATGCCAAGGCGCCCAGGCCTAGTAGTTCGCCAAGAGCCAATCCCAATGCTTCAGGGCCCATGTCAGAAGGATCAGACAGCATGTCCAGTGTGGCGCCGAGGGGCAGCGCCATGCTCAGGATGCCGTACAGCGAGGCGCTGTTGTCATTGATACGATGGAAGCTGACCTTGCGTTGTCGGCGTATCACCAGCCAATATCCGGGCCCATTGGGGCCAAGAGCCGTGGCTTTCTGGCCTTGTTCCATGACATCCCATATCTCCGCGACATCGTGTCGGCAACGGACACAGCGGCTGGCAGGATGCGGCAATACATACAGCTCATGGAGATCCTCGTGCTGTGATAACTGCAGTGCGTCAAAGCTGATGGCGTCGTCGGCATGGCTGACATCCAGTCGGGCACGTTCCAGACGGCAGATGTCAGCGACAAAACGATAATTTTCCAGTGCAGGATGGTAGTCGAGGCGATTGATCAGACCCTCGCCATAGCGATTGAGGCGCGGGTCTCGTGGAGGGTCGATCGTCACATAGTCGTTGGCCAGGGCGGAAAAAAAGCGTTCGCCGAGCAGTGCTCTCGTATGGGGGAAGGCGATTTCCAGCGCTTCGACCAGGCTATGGCGGATATTGTTGCGATAGACCTTCAGTCCGTTGTCCTGTCCCAGGTCGGCATCTGCCCGTTCTGAGGTACGCATGGCGGCAATGAAGCGTTGCTGCCAGTCGAGAAGCATGCTCATGACAAGGCTCCTGCTGTACTGAATACCCTGTGACGGTGGTGATGCGCCAGGGTAACTTCTTCCATCCAGCGTTCCAGGTCAGGTACGTTGTTATCCCATTCGATCAATGTCGGTAGTTCCGGGCGTTGACGAATGGCGCGCTGGTATAGCTGCCAGACGGCATCCTTGACCGGGCTGCCGTGGTCGTCGATGTACAGGGCAGGACTGGCTTGAGTGTCACGGCTATGTCCGGCCAGGTGCCATTCACCTACGGCGTGCCAGGGAATCTCGTTGAGATAGGCAGACAAGTCGCGTCCCATGTTGGAGGCGCTGATAAAGGCATTGTTGACGTCGAACAGCAAGCCGCAGCCAGTACGCTCGACCATGAGATTGAGAAAGTCGGTTTCGCTGAAGGTATTGATATCCAAACGGATATAAAGACTGGGATTTTCCACCAGAATCTGCCGCCCCAGACGCTGTTGTACGCGGTCAACATTAGCGCACATGATCTCCAGGGATTCTTGGATGAGAGGGACGGGTAGCAGGTCGTTGTAGCTTTGTCCTTTCAGGCGGCTCCAGGCCAGATGTTCGGAGACCAGGGCTGGAGACAGGCTTTCGACCAGTGTATTGAGTCGTTCGAGATGGAAACTGTCGATTCCTTCGGCACTACCCAATGACAGACCAACACCATGCACGGAAAGTGGGTAGTGACGAGCCAGTTCTACAAGCTGGTCCTGCACTGGGCCACCCGCATTCATATAGTTTTCTGCGTGGAGTTCGAGAAAGTCAGGCGCTGAACCGGGTTGTCCGTCAGCTTGCAAGGCTCGTTCCAGCAACGCTTCGGCATGCTGGTATTTCAATCCTATGCCAATGGCACCTTTGCCGAGCACAGGACCTGATGGCTGATGCATGGAGTGAATTGAGCGGGATGGGAGCATGGCAATATCCATGGGTAATGACGTTTTCCCGAGAATCCTTCATGACCACGACACCGGATGCTGTCCGGCATCGTGGTATATGACGGGTATCAATCAGGATTCGATAGGATCCAGGCTGCCATGCCCATTGGGTGTTTCGATGCTGGTGCAGGTACCTTCCGGAACCAGTGTCCAGGCATTGCCCTGATAATCCACGGTGGAAGTGCCTGCACAGGTGGTACCTGGGCCAGCTTTGCAGTCGTTCTGGCCAGCCAGTGAAACGCCATAACACTTTTCCATCTTGGCCTCGCCTTCGCTGGCCTGGGCAGTGGTAGCGGCGGCGGCCAGGGCGGTGGTCAATACGGCAGCGATCATCACAGAATGCTTCATGGTTTTTTCCTTATGCTTGGAATTAGTCTGACGGCTTGGCGCTTACCGTCGTGATTGCGTCGAGGGAAAGTGTGCAATCCTTACAGTGGTTTGCGGAAAAAACAGAAAAAATGACTGAACAGGAAGGTAATGGCTGCTATAAAGTGGCGATATACTGGTGTCTGCTATCGGTATTAAGCAGGCTGCTAGTGGCTTGGTCTTTATTTTTAATTTTTTTCGAAAAATAGAACTTTTTCAGGAGGTCGCAATGATCCAGCGTCATGATACCCAGGCCCGCATGAGTCGTGCCGTCATTCATCAAGGGGTGGCCTACCTGTGTGGTCAGGTAGCTGGCCCTGAAGCTCGCAATGGAGATATTACTGCCCAGACCAAGAGCATGCTGGAGCGCGTCGATGCTCTACTGAAGGAAGTGGGCAGTGATCGCGAGCACCTGCTGTCCGCGACTATCTATCTCAAGGACGGTAGCGACTTTGCCGCCATGAATGACGTTTGGGATGCCTGGGTGCCGGCGGGTCATGCACCGGCACGTACCTGTGTATGTGCACCGATGCCTGCTGATGAATTGCGCGTCGAAATCACTGTAACAGCAGCCGTCTAATTCCTGGCTAACGCTACTGCACAAGGTTTCATGGCAGCTGCACGAATAACGCCGAACGGGATACCCGTTCGGCGTTATTCTTGTCGTTCCCCATGGGGCTGTGGATGGCGAGACTGGTATCAAGATGGCTGGATGCCCTTGGGGCGTAAGCGCCGAGCTCCCGCATCGACGAGAATGTTCAGTCCTGCTGTGATCAGCAGCAACAGAAAGGCGACATCGAACATCAATGTCTGAAAATAATCGTCGATGACATAGCCCAGGGTCGCAATCCCCAGCATTCCGAGAATGGCGCTTTCACGCAGAATGACTTCCGCACGGTAATAGAGCAGGGCCAGCATGCCCGGATATACCCTTGGCAGCAGTTGGTAGCCCAGTTTGCCGCTGGCCGGGAGTCCGACCATATCCAGCTTCAGGTTGTCCGCATGGCGTGCCACCAGGAAGGCAATCAGGGCTCCGTTGTGCAGGGCCAGAGCCAACCATGCCGGTAGCAGGGAAGGCCCAAGCAGCAGCAGGAAGACGAAGGCCAGCATCAGTTCGGGAGTGGAGCGCAGGAAGATCAGCAGCCCCTTGCCCGCGACCTGTGTCAAGCGGTTGCCGAAATGGTGTGATGCCAAAGGCCAAAGCGTCAGCGCTACCAGCAAGGCTCCCACGCTACCGAGCAGCCCCAGCAGCAGGGTATTGGCGATGACCGGCAGTAGTTCCGGGATCTCTCGCAGCCAGTCGATCAATCCATTGATATCTCCTGCAAGCAGTGGCTGGGGCCAGATGTCCTGGCTGACGAAACGCCATACCAGGCTAGCGTCGATGTCCGGCCAAGGGCCAAGCAGAAACAGGCTGCTCAGGGCCAGCAAGGGAACAAGACGGCGATGTGCCCACCACGGCAGGCTGGCAATCAGGAGATAGAACAACCACATGACGGCGCCGGCTTCGAAATAGCGGCCCTCGCGAAAGGCGCTCTCGAGCTGATAGCCGAGTGTCGGTAGACCAACAAATCCCAGCAACACGCTGGATCGAAGGGCGCACTCGAAACGGTAGCGGGTATAGGCAGCCAGTTGGGCAAAGGCCAATGGCAGTTCCGTGTAGACGAAGCGCGACAGGCGCCCGGTTCCCTCAGGAAGGGCATCTCGAGCGGCGGTGGGAGTCTGTTCGAGAATTTCCGCATAAACCTTGGCGAAGATGCCCGCATAGGGAATCGCCAGGGCCGCCAGGGCTGTCAGCGCGGAAAGTCCGAATACCTGCAGGAACAGCAGCGCCCAGAACAGTTCATGTATTGCCCGGACGAAGGCGCAGCCTGCGCGGACGAAGCGTGATCGGGAAAACACCAGGGCCAGAGGAAAGCCCATTATCATGCCTGCCAGTGTTCCCCATAGTGCTACCGCCACGGTCAGGCCGATGGCGGAGAGAGGGGATTCCACGCTGCCGAAATGCGGCAGTACCAGGCCTTGAGCAATTCGTCCTAATTCGCCCCAGGGGGCCCGGCTGAGGACATGCAAATCGGCAAAGGGCAATACCAGCAATGCCAGCGCGATCAAGGTCAGGGTATGGCGTGCCAGGCGCATACCTGGCGACTTGCCGGCCAGAAGGCGCGGGGGGTGGTCCTGAAGGGCAAGCTCGGAAATCGGTGTTGCCGCCATGCTTATGCCTGGCCTCTAGGGCAGGGAAGAGAATCCTGTGGCCAAGGAGCCGTCTGTTCGATGTCCATCGTGGTCTTCGTGGCAGCCCCCGCACTGGGATAGAGAGCATCCAACGTATCCAGGCTCAATTCGGTGCTGGGTGCATCGAGAACGACCCGTCCCTTGTCCAGCCCCCAGACGCGATCGAAGTGCGTGAGGGCCAATCGATGCTGATGCAAGGCAATGACGCATCCCTGGTGGCGTTCGTGGATAACCTGCAACAGTTCCACCGCCTGGTGCGGGTCGACACTGGCGACGGGCTCGTCGCCAAGGAATACACTGCGTTGCTGATACAGAGCTCGACCAATGGCAACACGTTGCCGCTGGCCTCCAGAGAGTTGGCCGACTGGACGTTTCATCAGGCCCTCGAGTCCAAGCAATTGACACAGAGTCGCGATGTCCTGCCAAGGAGCCGCCAAAGGACGTAGCAGGTTCCACAGGTTGGCCAGGCCTGAATGTTGCTCCAGGCGCCCCATATAAATGTTGTGATAGACGGCCAGCTCTGGCACCAGACCATGATGCTGCGGGCACCAGGCGGCCTGCTTGCCGAGCCGTTGGCGCAGGGCGGAAAGCAGTGTGGACTTCCCAGCCCCGCTGGCGCCGAGCAAGGCAATACGTTCACCTGGGTGAAATGTCAGGTGTACCTCTGACAACACCACATGGTCACCATGACCCAGGTTTTCGCCGTCGAATACGGCCAGGGGCGGCACGAGGGACATCAGCGTAGCAGGCCGAGGCTCTCGGCCACGTCCTCGATGGGAGCGTACATCGGGTTGTCGGCTGGGATGAAACCAGAGCGAGGGAAACTCTCGAGCAGTTCAGGGTCGTCCATGTCGAGCAGAGCCTGGCGTACCTGTTCGCTGAAGCCATCGCCATAGTGCTCGTCAGCATCACCACGTAGCGTCCACTGGTAATCCGGGTAGGTGGGTGTCTCCCAGATCACATGCACTTTACTGGTATCGACGAGGCCATCCTGCATCGCCGCATCCCAGACGGCATAGTTGAGTGCACCAATGTCGTAGGTGCCAGCTTCTACCAGGGCCAGGGTGCGCGAATGGTCGCCCGAGAAACCTACGCGCGAAAAAATCTTTTCTGGAGCTTCGGAAAAACGCTCGCGCAGATAGTAGTCAGGCATCAAGCGGCCGGAGGTGGATGTCTTGGCACCAAAGGTGAAGGTCATGCCCTGAATGTCATCGGGGAGCGTATTGCTGGCATCCAGGCCAGTACTTTCATGGGCAATGAAATAGGTCTTGAAGGCGGCATCCTCGGCACCCTGGGCGATGGCCTGAGAGTCGGGCACCAGGCGTCGGGCCTGAACGCCTGACAAGCCTCCGAACCATGCCAATTGCACTTGGTCGTTGCGGAAGGCCGTGACGGCAGCGCCGTAGGACTTGACCGGAACGTACTCCACTTCGACGCCAAGCTTCTCTTCCAGATAGTCCGCTACCTTGGAAAAACGCTCGACCAAGCGAGACTCATCTTCATCAGGAATGGCCGTGAAACGGAAGGTATCAGCGAGAATGGAAGGCGAAAAGAGCCCAGCCAGGAGCAATAGACTAAGGGGCGCGAAGGCAAGACGCATGGATACGGACCTTGAATGGAGGATGATGTTGAAGTGTTGAGGGCGCGAACGGCCCATACAACAATAGGCGCTGAGTGGTACGGCGCCTATTGTTGTGTTTTGGTTATCAACTGACAAGTCCCGGGATGGCTGGGCCGTTATCGAATTGACAGCTTCATCCTGCATTTTAGCAGAGCAGACATCGGGCTCATCAGTCGCCGAGGGGGTAGCGCGTTTCCCTGAGGCTATCCTTGATCTTCTTGAGATGATGCAGGAAGTCTTCTCCCCGTCTTAGGGTTACACCGGTGGCCAGTACATCGATCAATGCCAGTTGCACCATGCGTGATGTCATTGGCATGTAGTGGTCCGTGTCCTCTGGCGCGCTGATCTCGAGCACTTCGGTGCATTGCAGCGATAATGGAGAGTCAGGAGCCGTGATGCCCAGCACCACCGCGCCGTTTTCCCTGGCCAGGGCCGCAATGTCAACCAGTTCACGAGTGCGCCCGGTGTACGAAAGAATGACGATCACATCTCCGGTATGGCAGGCCGAAGCGATCATGCGTTGCATCAATACGTCGATGTAAGCCGTAACGGGGAGATTGAAGCGGAAGAACTTGTGCTGCGCATCCTGGGCGACGGCGCCGGAGGCACCAAGACCGAAGAAATGGATCTGCTTGGCCTGGATCAAGTAATCCACCACACGGTCGATACGCTTTGGCGACACTTCGCGGCGAGCCAGGTCCAGGGCCGCGATGGTGGCACCGAAGATCTTTCCTGTATAGGCCTCGGCACTGTCGTTGGGTTCGACAGCCTGGCTGACATAAGGGGTGCCCCCGGCCAGGCTCTGGGCCAACTGGATCTTGAAGTCGGGATAGCCCTTGGCATCGAAGTTACGGCAGAAACGGTTGACGGTAGGCTCGCTGACTGACGCTGCCTGAGCCAAACTGGCAATACTCATACCGGTGGCAGCAGAAGGGTCAGCCAGGATGACATCGGCGACCTTGCGCTCCGAGCGGTTGAGTTCATCGAGTCTGTCGCGAATGCGGTTGATGAGGTCGTGACGGACCATAGTAGAGGTAACTCTCTGAAGTAAAATTGGGCTTGTCGTAGATTAACTTGGCGTAGCTGTTTGACGTAGTAATTTAACTACGCATTGTGAGGTATCGTAGCGCCCTGGCGCTCTACGTCCAATGGATAAGCGCGTAAGGAAAGATTTTTGTGTAAGTTTACAAAATATTGGTTGCACCAGACGTCAATTTTCCACTATTTTTTGGTAAACTTAGGGAATTGATAGGCTAGTGCACTTTCTCCCTACCTGCATACGAGGACGGTTATGACACGACACACCCGATCCGGTGACGCTGAGCGTACCGATGTCGATCTAGCGTTGTTCGGGGCACTGGGAGACCTGTCCCAGCGCAAGCTGTTCCCCGCGCTTTATCAGCTTGATCGGGAGGGCTTGCTGCACAAGGACACTCGCTTGCTGGGGTTGGCTCGCCAGGAGATCAGCCTGGAAGAGTTCCGTGGCAAGGTCGAAGCCAGCCTGAACAAGTACGTCAAGGCCAAAGAGCTCGACGAGCAGGCCATGACACGCTTCCTTGATCGTCTGTCGTTCATCACTGTGGATTTCAAGGTGGCTGAAGGCTATGGCGCCATTCGTGAATGGTGCCAGACGGCGAACCACGAGCGTCCGCTGGTGGTGTACCTGGCAGTGGGTGCCAATATCTACGGTGATATCTGTCGTCATCTCCAGGCCAGTGGCAGTCTCGATGAAGATAGCCGCGTGGTGGTGGAGAAACCCATTGGTTATGACCTTGAGTCATCGAATGTCATCAATGATGCCATCGGTGAAGTATTCCCCGAGTCCAGGGTCTACCGCATCGACCACTATCTGGGCAAGGAAACGGTTCAGAACCTGATTGCTTTGCGTTTTGCCAATCCGTTGTTCGGCACCCAGTGGAACCAGAATCATATCTCCCATGTGGAGATCACCGTGGCGGAGAAGGTGGGTATCGAAGGGCGTTGGGGCTACTTCGATGAGGCCGGTCAGTTGCGCGACATGGTACAGAATCACCTGCTGCAACTGGTCTGCCTGATTGCCATGGATCCGCCGGCCAATCTGGATGCCGATGCGATCCGTGACGAGAAGGTCAAAGTGCTCAAGGCGCTTAAGCCGTTTACCGATGACATGCTGGGGCGTGATGTGGTGCGCGGTCAGTACACGGCCGGCACCAGCGATGGCGTCAGTGTCCCGGGATACCTGGACGAGGAAGGGGCCAATATCTCCAGCCACACCGAAACCTTCGTTGCCATGAAGACCGGTGTGTCCAACTGGCGCTGGGCAGGCGTGCCTTTCTATCTGCGTACTGGCAAGCGCATGCCAGAAAAACTCTCCCAGATCGTCATCCATTTCCGTCAGCAGCCGCACTATATCTTCGACCCGGATCAACGGGCCCTGGCCGCGAACAAGTTGATCATTCGCCTTCAGCCGGAAGAGGGCATCAGCCTTGAAGTGCTGACCAAGGACAGCGGTCTGGACAAGGGGATGCGCCTGCGTCGCGGGCCGCTGGCTCTCGATTTCAACAGCGCCTTCCCCAAGGCACGTATTCCGGATGCCTATGAGCGTCTGCTGCTGGAAGTGATGAAAGGCCAGCAATATCTCTTTGTGCGTCGTGATGAGGTGGAACATGCATGGCGCTGGTGCGACAACCTGATTTCCGCCTGGAAAGAGCGCAATGAATTGCCGCGGCGCTATCCGGCGGGGTCCTGGGGACCGGTGGCATCCATCGCCATGATTACCCAGGATGGACGCAGTTGGTATGAGGACTACTGAGATGGGGACTACTGAGATGAGTACTCACACTCCCCGTGAGCGGCTGGCTCGACAACTGGCGGAAAATGTTGCCGAGGCGTTGCGCCAGGACCTGGCCAGCCAGGAGCGTGCCTTGCTGATTGTTTCCGGCGGCTCCACTCCTGTGCCGTTCTTTGCGGCTCTCTCCGAGCAGGAACTGGCCTGGGATCGGGTCGATGTGACCTTGGCGGATGAGCGTTGGGTCAGCCCTGATGCTGATGACTCCAATGCTCGCCTGGTGTGTGAGAATCTACTGGCCGGCAAGGCAGCGGCGGCCAATTTCATATCCCTGACAACGGATCATGCCACTCCGGAGGAAGGTGTTGATCAGGTTGCCAAGCGAGTCGAGGCCTTGAGCTGGCCGGCAAGCGTGGTGATTCTGGGCATGGGCGGGGATGGCCATACGGCTTCCCTGTTCCCTGATAGCCGTGAGCTTGATCTTGCTCTGGCCACTGATGCCCCGGTGGTGGCGGTACGTACCCCAAGCCAGCCTCAGGCTCGAATCACCTTGAGTGCGGCTCGCTTGCATCATGCACGGCGCCATGTCCTGCATCTCACGGGCGATGACAAGCGTGCCGTGCTGGGGCGTGCCATGGTGGGGGACAACGTGCGTGAGTTGCCGATTCGAGCCTTTCTCAGCTGTCCACTAGCGATCTACTGGGCCCCTTAGGGCTTGCCTGAGCCCTTGGAGTGTCTGAAAGGTTGGAAGGATACGGACAGCTTTCAGACGGATCTGAACGAATTCTGGAGTGATTTTCATGACCATCGAAAAGCAATTGCCCTCTACTCGCACCACTGAACTCGACAGCATCTGCCTCAAGGCGGAAGTGATTCCGGTGATTACCATCGAGCGTATCGAAGACGCCATTCCCATGGGGCGTGCCCTGGTCGAAGGAGGTCTGACCGTTCTGGAAGTCACTCTGCGCACCGACTGTGCCATTGAAGCCATTGCGCGTCTGAAGAAAGAAATTCCCCAGGCCAGCATCGCTGCTGGAACCGTGCTGACACCAGCACAGTATCGTCAGGTCGAACAGGCGGGTGCTGATTTTGTCGTGACACCGGGAGCGACCGACGCGCTCTATCGCTACGGTGTCGAAAGCCCGGTGCCGATGCTGCCGGGTGTCGCCACCATTTCTGAACTGATGACCGGTTGGCAGTATGGCTATCGTCGTTTCAAGTTCTTCCCTGCTGAAGCCAGTGGGGGCGTCAAGGCACTCAAGGCATTCGCTGGCCCGATCAGCGAAGCACGTTTCTGCCCCACTGGTGGCATCAGCCTGAATAATGCCGCAGATTATCTGGCCCTGCCCAATGTGATGTGCGTGGGAGGTTCCTGGTTGACCCCGAAGTCTCTGGTCAATGAAGGCGACTGGGATGCCATTCGTGCGTTGGCCAAGGAAGCCGCCGACCGTTTCCACCACTGATCGGTTATCACCACCGAACGCAACGCAAACTGAATCCCCGCGCCATGTGGCTTGGCCCCATGGCGCCGAGGGCACCGCGCTCTCTGCACCGGAAAAGCGCCATGCGCTGCTCCATGTGCTCTCTCGGCAGCTGGTGCTGTCCTTCATCCGGCCTCTGTGGCCGGATTTTTTTTATGCATGCCCTCGATTCGAGCAAGCCGTCTACCTAGCGTGCCATCGTGATCGTGGCTGCGAGTGCATCAGGAAATGTCGATGCGGTAGTGAAAGGTATCTGCAGCCCCCCATGAACGACGATACTCCAGGGGAGTACGGTCATACCCAAGGGCAGTACGATCAATGATCACCACTGGGCTGCCTTGTTCTATGCCAAGCATCTTCGCGGTCCTGGCATCTGCACGTGACACGCTTAGCGTCTCTGTGGCCGAAGCAATGAGTTGCCCACATTGGCTTTCATAGAAGGGGTAAAGCAGATTGTCGAACTCTTCCAGCGGTATATTTTCCAACGCCTGGAAACGCCCATGAGGAAGCCAGATCTCTTCGCGAAAGATGGCGTTGCCATCGATCTTGCGCAGGCGATCCAGTTTCAGCCCTTGAGCTTCCGCATCAAGCTGGAGGGCCTGCCTGACATGGTGAGGTGGCTTGGCCAGGCTTCGTGCCAGGACTTGTCCTTCGGGTGTGATGCGCTCACCCGACGTGCTGGTCTGGCGAAAGAAACGCAGGAATGAGCTTTCGAAGTCCGGGCGCCTGACGAATGTGCCGCGCCCCTGGCTACGCTGCAGCAACCCGTCGCTGACCAGGGTATCTACTGCCTTGCGTATGGTTCCAATGGCCACGCCATATTCTCGGGTCAGCTCGGCCTCTGTCGGGATTGGGCCTCCGGGTTTCCATTCCCCTGATGCAATGCGAGTCTGAAATGCGTCTCTCAAGCGCTGATACAGCGGTAGGCGCTCGTCGGTAGGCAACTTGGCCGACATCATGTAGACATCCATATGACCAGATAACGAAATGCCAACAGGCTACCACCTTTAGTCGTAGTCCTCGACTATTGGTGCTTTGTCTTTGGTAGAGTGCGATTCATATATATGAATATATGTCTGTATGAATTGTATTGTTCAGAGGCATTGTGCCTGCAGGAGATGAAATACCATGAGTTCGACACTCCCCATCGTTGTCACCGGTGTGGACACCCATGCACATGTGTTCAGGGCTGATCTTCCTCTGGTTCCGGGGCGCCGTTACAGCCCTGACTATGATGCGTCGGTTGACAGCTTTCTCGGCCATCTGAACCTCCACGGGGTGTCTCATGGCGTCCTGGTTCAGCCGAGTTTCCTGGGGACTGACAACAGCTTCATGGTGGCCGCATTACGCCAGCATCCGTCGCGGCTCAGGGGAATTGCCGTGGTCGAGCCTGAGATACCCGACAGCGAGCTGGATCAATTAGCTGATGCCGGGGTGGTCGGCATTCGCCTCAACCTGGTCGGCAAGGCTCTGGGTGGTTTCACCACCAAGGCCTGGCGGCAATTGTTCGAGCGCATTGCTGCACGTGACTGGCAGGTTGAAATACAGCGTAGTGCCGAGGACATCGCCGAGATTGCGACTCCGGTGCTGGAATCCGGCGCTACGGTAGTCATCGATCATTTCGGGTTGCCAGAGGATGGCAATGAGAAGCCTGCTCCCATGCACCATGCATTGCTTGATCTGCTAGCGCATGGGCGGATCTGGATGAAGCTTTCGGCAGCATATCGAAGTGGCATGAATCTTACCCGTGCAGGGCATGTTCTGAAGCAAATACGCTCCGCTGGTCTGGAACATGATCGCTGGTTATGGGGAAGTGACTGGCCACATACACGCCACGAGTCTGAGCAGAGCTATGCCGATCAATGGCGCTTTCTTCAGCAATTGATCCCTGATCATGCCGAGCGCAGCAAGGTGTTGATTGACAACCCATCACGTCTATTCCGTATCGATACGGCTAGCTGAGAAAGAACAATATGAGGAGTCTTGCATCATGATGAGTGTCATCGTTGTTGCTGCCATTGCGGTATCGATTGCTCTGGGATATCGCACCAGAATCAATATCGGGCTATTTGCCATTGTCTTTGCTTATCTGATCGGTTGTTTCGGGCTGGGATTGGGGCCCACCGATATCATCATGATGTGGCCGCTTAAGATATTCTTCATCATATTCTCGGTGTGTCTGTTCTACGGCTTTGCCATTGTCAACGGCACGCTGGAAAAGCTTGCCGAACATATGATGTATCGGTGTCGGAAATTCCCCCACATGATGCCTTATGCGATTTTTCTGGCATCGCTGTTGATTGCTGCGCTTGGGGCAGGCTACTACACCGTACTGGCCTTCATGGCGCCGATAACGCTTCTCCTGTGCGAGAGGACGCGTCTCAGCCTGATTGCCGGCGGGATGTCGGTCAACTATGGCGCCCTGGCGGGAGCCAACTTCGTCTCCAGTCAAAGTGGCATCATCTTTCAGGGGTTGATGGTCAATGCGGGTATCCCGCAGAGCACGGCATTCCTTAACAGTCTTGCCATTTTTGCCAGTACCACAGTCATCCCCTTGATAGTGATTACAGCTTTTGTCTTCTTTACCAGAAACCGCTCGGCCATGGCCGAATCGTTAAGTGATATCACGGCACCGGCGCCACTTGATCGGGAGCAGAGAGCCACGCTTAAGTTGACGGTTCTCATGATGCTGACGGTACTTGTGCCTCCAATCGCTCACCTGATAGCACCAGATAATGGACTCATTGAGTTCATCAATTCGAAGATCAATATTGGCTTGATTGCCAGTGTATTTTCCGTCATTGCATTGTTGATGAAGCTGGGCGACGAAAAGAAAGCCATTGCCGCCTTGCCGTGGGGAACCATCATCATGATCTGTGGTGTCGGCATGTTGATATCCGTGGCCATCAAGGCCGGCACCATCGACCAGTTGGCTTCCTGGATTGGTGCCAGCATACCTGCCATTCTGGTTCCGGTCGTCTTTGGCATTGTGTCGGCGTTGATGTCGCTGTTTGCCAGTACTCTCGGGGTGGTGACGCCGGCACTCTTTCCTGTTGTGCCATCGATTGCCAATGCCTTGTCGATCGATCCCATGGTGATCTTCGTCTGCATCGTGGTAGGTGCTCAGGCAACCGCAATATCACCGTTTTCTTCTGGAGGAAGCCTGATCCTGAGTTCGGCACCCTCCGACAAGGGACACACGCAAGTGTTCAATGGGTTGCTGTTCCGTGCCGCACCCTTGGGCTTCATTGCTGCAGTGCTGTTCAACCTGGGGCTGACCTTCCTGGCTTGATGATCGCGCACCGCCCTGGCTCAGTAGGGCGGTGCATCAGTCAGGGAGAAGCATCTGGGGAGCAGGGACTTACTGCCTGAGCAGGCCTTTCAGCAACTCGGCCAGCTCCTGGACTCGGGCATCTGCTGTCGGGCGGTGCAGGATCACGACTTCCATGCTGTCGATAGGGGACAGGCCGTAATGCCCATCGAGCACCACGTGCTGATCGGTGATGGCGCGTGCGGGTAACAGGCTCAGGCCCATGCCTTCGGCTACTGCTGCCTGGATACCGCTCAGGCTGGAGCTGGTGAAGCTGATTCTCCAGCGACGGCCAAGGTGCTCGATGGCACTGATCATGTCATCGCGATACAGACCTCGAGGGGGAAATGTCACGATCGGGACAGGGTCCAGAGTGATGGACTGTGTATTGTGGCCATCGATCCACAGCAACTTTTCTGGGCAGCATGCCACGCCCGCACGGCTATGCTTGCGCTGCTTGATGATGATCAGGTCAAGCTCGCCCTGATCATAACTGTGGCAGAGGTCGCGGCTCAGGCCACTGGTCACCTCCAGCTTGACCTGAGGGTGCTGGCGGTTGAAGGCGGACAGGAGGTGCGTGGTCGGCCCTGCAACGAAATCATCGGGTAGCCCCAGCCGGACAGTGCTTTCTATTTCTCCGGCCAGTACATCGAACAATTCCTCGTTAAGCGCCAGCATGCGACGGGCATAACCCAGCACGGTCTCGCCCGCATCTGTCGGCTGTACTTCCCGATGGCTACGGTTGAGCAGGCGGTGCCCGGCGATATCTTCCAGACGGCGTACCTTCTGGCTGACAGTCGATTGTGTCGAGTGCAGGCGGGCTGCGGCAGCAGTGAAACTGCCGCAGTCGGCCACCATGACGATGGTCTTGAGGAGGTCCAGATCAAACAGCCGGGAGGTCATGTGCTCTTCTTGTGCGACTCAGGGGTTCATCGCCAGATGATAGCGGCTCGGATCAAGTCGGAGATAGAGCATCAGGGAAATGAGGGCAAGACACAGGTGCATGATCCATCCCGCTTGGTATGTACCGGTCCAGCTCAGCAGCATGGCGAGAGCCAGCGGCCCCAGGGCAGCAATCAGGAAACCGCCACCTTGCATGATGGCCGTCAATGCTCCCGCTTGCTGTGGTGAAGGGAGATGATCAAGGGCAGTGACCAGCGAGATGGCGAAACTTCCACCCAGGCCGATGCCGCAGGTGGCCGACCAGGCAATGGGAGAAACATCAGGTAGCCATGCAAGGCCCAGATAACCCACGATCTGCAGGGCGGCGGTGACACACAGGAAAGGTCGTCGGTCCTTGCTGGAGGAGGCTAGATAGCTGATACCGACTGCGGCAAACGCCTGACATATCGCCATGATGGAAACTAGATTGGCACTATGTGCCACGCTTAGCCCCTGATGCTGGTAGAACGGTGCCAACCAGGTGACAGCGGACGAATACCCGGCGTTGACGAAGCCGAATGCCACCATCAACAGCCAGGCCCTGGGCAGACGTATCAATGTCTGGATGATGGCGGTGTCCGGGCGTTCGTTACGTTGGTCCCCGAGGGTACGGTAGGCAAACAGCGTGGCAAGGATGGCTGGTAATGCCAACCAGGCGAGCGCTTCTCTCCAGTCATGGCCATGGCTGACCAGCAGAGGTGTCACTTGTGCTCCCAGAGCGCCGCCGCCCATGATGGTGGCGGAATAGATGCCCGTGATGATGGCCATTCGCCCCGGGAAGTGTTCCTTGATGACACCTGGAAACGTCGACTGAATGAAGGCCACGCCAATACCGCAGAGCAGAGCGGTAAACAGCAGAGTATCCGCGCCGGGCACGATGAGGCGTAGCAATGAACCCAATGCCAGGATCACAAGCGCTCCCAGTATGCCGCGCCGGGTTCCGACATGGGCTTGAAGGGCGGGAGCAGCAAAGGCACCCAGTCCCATGACGATGGTCGGAATCAGCGTCAACAGTGCTGTACCGGTATACGTCAGGCCTGTATCTGCGCGGATGAGCTCAATGATGGGGCCTGGGGAGGTCAGAAAGGGGCGCAGATTGATGGCGACGAAAACGACCAGGATGACCATTGGAAGCTGAAGGTCGTCACGTAGCTCCCGGCAGGCTTGCTGACTCATGAGGGCAATACCTGTGAATCTCCTGATGGCTGTTGTCCCGGTGTCCAGAACTGCCCTTGTCGGACGATTTCCCGGCGTGTCGTGCCTTCTGCCACAGCCGCGGCCACATTGGGAGCATCAATGACCAGGAAGGTCGCTGGATGTCCTGGCTGAAGAGCGTAGCCGTCCAGCCCGACTACCCTGGCAGCGGCCTGCGTCACCATCTCGAAAGCGACATTCAGTTCCTCATCGGTATTGAAGCCGGAACGGTAGGCAATCAGCATGGCGCGCTGGAGCATGTCGCCGTTGCCGTATGGCCACCAGGCATCGCGGATATTGTCATTGCCAGCGAAAACGTTGACCCCGGCTTCTCGCAGTTTCAGCACGGGAGGGAAATCTCGGTCTCCTGGAGCGTTGGTCATGATGGAGACACTCGCATCGGCCAGCGTCCGAGCAATGCCTTCCAGGGTGTGCGCACTGACATCGCCAAGACTGTAGGCATGGCTGACGGCCACTCTGCCACCCAGGCCGAGGGCTTGAGTACGTTGCGCAATGCGCTGCAATTGATCGATACCCTGCAGGTCCGGTTCGTGCAGGTGAATATCGACCTTCACGCCATATTTATCGGCAAGACCGAAGACGATATCGAGCTGCTCCTCGGCGGCAGTGTCGAGCGTTGTGGGGTCGATGCCTCCGATGACATCGGCGCCATCTTGAAGAGCTGCCTCGAGAATATCCGCTGTGCCGGGGCAAGATATGACCCCTGCCTGAGGAAATGCGACCAGTTCGATATCGACAAGGTCACGCCATTTTTCCCGGGCTTCCATGACCGCATGCAAGTGGTTCAAGCCCGTCGTGGCATCGACATCGACATGGCTGCGCATGGCCAGAGTGCCATAGGATGCCGCCTGTCGAATCAAGGCGTGGGCGCGCTCGACGACAGGCCTGGCATCAGCCAGTTCGGCTTTCTCGATGGCCATGCGCTCCCGGAGGCTGCCGGCAGGACGATGGGGCCGCCAGCGGTCGCCGACGAAGCTCTTGTCCAGATGAATATGACCATCGACGAAAGCAGGGATCACCAGACGCTGCTGGAGATCGATGATCTCTCTTGGCATGTGTTCCGGCAGTTCGGAACAGATGTCAGTAATAACCCCATTGCTGACCGAGAGATTGATCCGGTCACCCGTGGCCGAGATGGCATTGATGAAGATACGTTCAGTCACTCTGGACCTCTGTGATGAGGGAAGTTTGCAGCAAGCCTGCCGCAGCGTTTCATCAAGAGACGCCGGGGGAGTTCAGTAGGAGCAACTCAACGATAGGGAGGAGGAGAACTATTATCCAATTAAATATATGGATGCAGAATATCTGTAAATCGAATAGCTCTGGTGATCAAGACGTAGTGAAAAACAATAGTGAAAAACGGTAACGGGAGACGAAAGCCAAGGACTGAGAACGGGGGAATGCGAGAGCTGAATGCAACAGCCGCAGACAACAGAAAGGCTGCTGCCTGCGGCCACGGGAATGGCTGAAAAGTTTCAGTTCATCACATCATTGCGGGTCGGCAGGGCAGAATAGGCGCCCGGGCGGGTGACTGCGTGGGCACCACAGCGGCAGGCAAGTGTTAGTGCCTGGTTGAGGAAGGCGGTGTCGTGTTGCCAACCATCTTGCTGCCAGTTGTGCTCGGCCAGGGCCGCAAGCAGGCCTCCGATGAAGGCATCGCCGCCGGCAGTGGTATCTACCGCTTTCACCTTGGGCGGTGTCATGTGGGTAACACCGTTGGCGGTATAAGCAGCAATGCTGCCAGGGCCATCAGTGATCACGATCAGGCGGGCACCTGCCGTGAGGCGTTCGGCCAGCCAGTCTTCGCGTGGGTGATCGCCACGTAGGGTATCAAGCTCTTCGCTGGACAGCTTGACCAGTTGGGCCAGGTCGATCAGGCGAGTGACCAGGCCGGTATCGACTTTGTGGCCTTCCCACAGGTTATGCCGCAGGTTGGCATCGACACTGACCAGGCTGTTGGCGCGTTTGGCCATTTCGGCAATGGTCAGGGTCGTGTCGGCAATGTCCGGGTCCGTCAGGCTGTTGCTGCACATGTGGACAATGGCAGGTTGGGCAAAGATACCTACCGGTAGATGGTCGACGCGATACAGCAGGTCGGCAGCGGGCGGACGGTAGAAATCGAAGGTGCGTTCACCGTGCTCGTCCCGGGACACGAAGGCCAAGGCTGTACGGGCTTCGTGGGTGCGTACCACGCCACTGATATCAACACCATGCAGGCTTAATTCCTGTTCCAGGAAGCGACCGAAGTAGTCGTCACCGATCATGCCGAGAAAATGGCTGGACAGACCTAGACGTGCGCAGGCTACCGCCACATTGGCCGGAGCCCCTCCGGCATAGGGCGTGAAGGTTTCAGGGCCTTCGACAGCATTACCCAGTCGGTTGGACAGCATATCGACGAGGGCTTCACCGAAGGCGATGACGGGCGTCATGGGGCTTTCTCCTAGTAAACCAGGCACTTCTCAGGCGACTTCGTGACCACGGGCTGCTTCCAGCAGAGTGAACCAGCTGGAGCGGTCGATCACGTGATTGGCGTCCTGGGTTAATTGTTGGATTCGTGAGGTCTTGAGGCTACCGATGACGGGCAACGGCTGGCCTGGCAGGGCACGCAACCAGGCCAGCGCCAGGCCGGCCGGGCTGACACCGTGCTCGCTGGCCATGTTGGCAAGGGTGGAGCCAAGCGAACCGCTCAGGCATTGGCCCCCTCCAAGCGGGGACCAGGCCATGGGTATCTGCCCATCGCCGACCAATGCATCGAAGAGACCATCGAACAGGGGCGTCGAATGGCTAAGGGACAATTGCAACTGGTGAGCGCCAAGGCGGTGTTGCATGGCGGCCTGAAGGCGACGCCAGGTTTCCGGCAGGAAGTTGGATATGCCGGCGCTACCGATCTTTCCCGCGCGAATGGCGCTGTCCAGTGCCTGAGCCGTTTCTTCGGCATTCATCAGCGGATCAGGGCGATGGATCAGGAAATGATCGATATGCTCGATACCCAGGCGCTGCAGGGAAGCATCGATGGACGCGGTAACATATGCTGCCGTGCAATTGTAATGCTTGATGCCTGGTGTCGAGCTGTCCCGCTGTGGCGTGATGATGCCGGTCTTGGTGACCACACGCACTCGGCCAGCCAGTTGAGGCCGATGCCTCAAGGCCTCGCCGAACAATGTCTCGCAGCGACGATCACCATAGATATCCGCGTGGTCGAACCAGTGCAGCCCCTCATCCAGCCGCGCTTCAATCCAGTTCGCCAGGTTCTCCGTCCGAGTGAGCGCTGTGTCCTCGGCCAGGTTCATCATGCCAAGGGCGAAAGGGACATCGAAGGAGGACTGCACGGCTTCTATGCTCATGATCAGTCTGCCAGAGAAATCGTGGTGGACAGCATGTGCTGGGCGCCAGGCACCAGCCATACAGGGTCGAGGCGAGTATTGGCCGCCTCTACGCACAGGAAGCGGCGAGCGGCTTCCGGCGGGGTATCGGGCGGCGGAGTATCGCCGGGATTCCAGACAACGGCAGAGTCGCTGCTGTGACGGGCGATACGCAGGCGACGTTGTCCATCGTCGAGAATCACCTCGGCATTGCTGTGGTAGATACGGTCGATGGCAGACCGCACGCCCAGTTCGCCTTGCTGCTCGCTTTCGTCGAAATCCTTGAGCTTGTCCAGGTAACGGGCTCCTGCCAATCCTTCCACGCGACAGGCAAAGACTTGATCCACCGCCAGATAGGAGTGCAGGGCAGCGGTCATCTTCACGGGTGTGTCGCCGACATGCTCGGTGATCAGCTCCACGTGCAAGCGTTGAGCATTGGCCTGAATCACGGCTCGGGGATGCAACTGGCTGTGAAAGCGCTCGGGTAGTGACAGGTGCAGCTCGACACCTTCTTCATGCTCGTCGACCGCATCCAGGTGCCAGTCGGCACGGCGCACTGGTCCATGCATCGGCCCGGAGCGATCGGGAGATTCGTCGGCAGTGTTTTCATCGGCGAACCATGGCCAGCACAGGGGAATACCACCACGAATGGCCCCAGGCACCTGCTGAGGTGTCGGCGTCACCCACAGCCAGCCCCCCGGGATCAGCGGCTCCTGGGCGCCACTATCGACAGCGTCTGCAGCTCGTGCGGCTTCGGGCGCAGAAGAAGAAGCGCCTGCGGTCTGCGCGGTTTTGGGCGCAGGAAGATAATGAAGCACCTGTGCCCCTTGCAGGGAAACTGCCAACTGGCCCCAGTCTTCGTTGGCCAGCCATATGTCACGGCCGGCCCATTCACAGCGACGCTGGCCTTGAGTGGCATCGATCAGTGCCTTGAGTGATGCAGGTATCATTCGACCTCCTCGTTGTGGAGTGCCTCGGCAGCACCCAGCAAGCCCGTCCAGGGAGCAGTGACCACATGCACGGCAATGGCTTCGTTGTAGGGCCGCATACGGCCCTTGGCACAAAATGCATTGAGGAAGCCGCTATGGGGCAGCCAGTCGATCAGCCGTGGCACGATGCCGCCGCATAGATAGACACCGCCGCGAGCTCCCATGGTCAATGCCGCGTCACCGCTTACACCACCGAGGATCTTGAGAAAGCGCAAGATGGTATCACGTCCCAAGGGATCTCCGGCGTTGGCCAGTTGCGTCACTTCGGCAGGAGACTCCGCCTGCGGGGGAAGTGCCTCGATCTCGGCGAGTACTCGGTATAGATCAAGCAGACCCTGGCCGCACAGCACCCTTTCGACGCTGACTCGGCCATAACGGCGGTGGAAGCGCTCGTAGATGGCCAGTTCCTGGGCGTCGGTAGGTGCGAAGCTGACATGGCCCCCTTCCGTGGGGAGAGGAATCCAGGCGCGCCGGGCAGGGAACACTCCGGCCACGCCCAGTCCTGTACCAGGACCGATCACCAGGCGGGCCGTGTGCTCCACGTTTTCGCCTTCCTGAACGGTGATCAGGTCATCGTCGCTTACATGAGGCACACCCAGGGCCTGGGCCATGAAGTCATTGATCACCTTAAAGGTGGCCAGGCCCAGAGCCTCTCGGACTTCTGTCTTGGTGAAATCCCAGTGATTGTTGGTCATGGTCACCCGCTCGGTATGCACCGGGCAGGCAAAGGCAAGACAGGCTTCCTGAGGCGTATTTTCTCCACTGGCACCGACCCGCAGCAGATAGTCACGGACAGCCTCGACCACGCCGGGGTAGTCGGCACAGGGCAGGGTGAGAATGTCATGTGGCGCGGTGGTTCCCGGAGTCACCAGTGCAAAGCGTGCATTGGTGCCTCCGATGTCTCCGATCAGAGCTGGGCGTGTCATGGGGCGTCTCTCAGGCGTCCTCGTCGTGAATCTGGCCTTGCTGGCGAGCAAGGTCGTCGGCTTCGAAACCACCGAATACCCCAGCACCTTCTTCGGCGCGCATGGCCAGGTGGCGGAAGCCACCGAACAGTTCGCGCCCCAGGCCTACATGATAGTGATCCAGCTCGGCCACCTGGTTGGGACGTTCAGCCCATGCGGCAGCTTCCATGGTCACCTTCAACTCGCCCTTGTCTGCATCCAGGCGGACCACATCGCCATCCTTCAGCTTGGCAAGCGGGCCGCCGTCGATGGCCTCGGGGGTCATGTGGATAGCCGCCGGCACTTTACCGGAGGCGCCGGACATGCGTCCATCGGTGACCAGGGCAACGTGATAGCCACGATCCTGGAGCACGCCAAGATAGGGCGTCAGCTTGTGCAACTCGGGCATGCCGTTGGCCTTGGGCCCCTGGAAACGCACGACGACAATGACATCACGATCCAGATCACCAGACTCGAAGGCTGCCTTGAGTTCATTCTGGTCTTCGAAGATCTTGACCGGGGCTTCCACGATGCGATGAGCAGGATCCACCGCAGAAACCTTGATCACCCCACGGCCCAGGTTTCCATCAAGTACGTTGAGACCGCCGGTGGCAGCAAAGGGGTTGGAGACCGGGCGCAATACGTCGGTGTCGAGGCTTTCGCTGGGGCCTTCGCGCCACACCAGCTTGCCGTCCTCGAGGAAGGGCTCCTGGGTATAGGCCATCATGTCGGTGCCGAAAACCGTGGGGATGTCGGCATGGATCAGGCCGGCCTGGATCAGCTCCCGGAACAGCAGGCTCATGCCACCGGCAGCCTGGAAATGGTTGATGTCGGCCTGGCCGTTGGGATACACCCGGGTCAGGCTGGGCACTGCACCGGAAAGCTCGGAGAAGTCATCCCAGGTGATCGTAATGCCTGCCGCTGCGGCCATGGCCACCAGGTGCATGGTGTGGTTGGTGGAACCACCAGAGGCAAGCAGACCTACCATGGCATTGATGATGGCGCGTTCGTCGATCTGACGATAGAAGGGACGGTAGTCGCCGCCTGGGGCCGAGTTGCGTACCGCCTGTTCTGTCGCATAGCGGGTCAATGCTTCGCGGATTCCCGTACCTGGGTTGACGAAGGAAGAACCGGGCAGGTGCAGCCCCATGAACTCCATCATCAGCTGGTTGGAGTTGGCCGTGCCATAGAAGGTACAGGTGCCAGGGCTGTGATAGGACTCGGACTCTGCTTCCAGCAGCTCATCACGACCGACCTTTCCTTCGGCAAACAGTTGACGGATCCGGGCCTTTTCCTTGTTCGGCAGCCCGCTGGGCATAGGGCCTGCAGGAACGAACATGGCCGGCAGGTGGCCGAAGCGTGCGGCGCCGATGAACAGACCCGGCACGATCTTGTCGCAGACGCCCAGAAAGAGAGCGGCATCGAACATGTTGTGAGACAGGCCGACTGCGGTGGCCATGGCAATCACATCGCGTGAGAACAGTGACAGCTCCATGCCTGGCTGGCCCTGGGTCACGCCATCGCACATGGCAGGAACGCCACCGGCGAACTGGGCAGTAGCGCCCATGCCACGGGCGGCATCGCGAATGATATCCGGATAGACCTCATAGGGTTGATGCGCCGAAAGCATGTCATTGTATGCTGAGATAATGCCCAGGTTGGCGCTGTTCAGCATCTTGAGCTGATTCTTGTCCTCGGTTCCACAGGCGGCGAAACCGTGGGCGAGGTTGCCGCAGGACAGTTCACTACGATGTACGCCACGACGGTGCTGGGCTTCCATGCGTTCCACATAGAGAGCACGACGTTCTCTTGAGCGTTCGCGAATACGCTCGGTAACGCGGGCGACGGTGGGATCGAGCGAAGGAGCTTGATTGCTGGCCATGGTCAACCTCGGGCGATGGTATTGGTATGCTTGCGCGTAACTTTACCAAAAAAATATCAAAAATCCTCGGTCTTCTCTCGGTGCTTTGGTCGAATTCGTAGTTTTTTTACAGAGAGAGGGCGAAAAGATGACAACAATGCATGTGGCAACTGTGTTGATGGTGCATGGACTAAAGTCTGGCACTCTATGACCGTATCGCAAAGCTTAAGGATGCCCATGTCCCAATTTGTGGTGACCCGAATATCCCGTATTGCGGAGGTTCCTCCGCTGGCCTGGAACGCCTTGGCGGGAGATGACCACCCTTTCGTGCGTCATGAGTTCCTGCATGCTCTGGAAGCCAGCGGTGCCGTGGGGCCGGGAACAGGGTGGGAGCCTCAGCACCTGACATTGTGGCAGGGTGATGTACTTGTTGGTGCCTTGCCCTTTTATCGCAAGCTGCATTCCTGGGGAGAGTATGTCTTCGATTGGGCCTGGGCGGATGCCTGGCAGAGAGCGGGAGGACATTATTATCCCAAGGGAGTGAGTGCCATTCCCTTTACTCCTGCGCCTGGACCACGTCTGCTGTTGGCTGAAGGTGTCAATGCGGCTGAAGCGGTCACCACGCTGGCGAAAGAGTGGGAAAACGATGACCGTCTGTCCAGTTGGCATCTGCTGTTTGCTGACGAAGGGGAGGTGGCTCAGTGGCGGCAAGCCTGTCCCGGGCTGATTCCTCGGCGAGGTGTGCAGTTCCAGTGGCGAGACCAGGGCTATGCGGATTTTGATGACTTCCTGGCTGCCATGACTTCGCGCCGTCGCAAGGAGATCCGGCGTGAGAGACGTCGGATTCGTGATCAGGGCCTTGTGCTACGACGCCTGTGTGGCGATGAGATCTGTCCGGATGATATACGCCATTTCTTCTCCTGTTATCGACTTACCTATCTTGAACGAGGCCAGCAAGGCTATCTCAACGAGGACTTCTTCCAGCTCCTGCGGACGGACATGCCCGGAACCCTGGTATTGATTCAAGCACTTCATCAAGGCAAGCCCGTGGCGGCGGCGCTATGCCTGCAAGGTGCCCATAGCCTTTATGGACGCTACTGGGGCAGTGAAGTCATGGCGGATTGCCTGCATTTCGAGACTTGCTATTACCAGGGCATCGAACATTGCCTCGCCAATGGGCTGACGCTGTTTGATCCTGGTACCCAGGGGGAGCATAAGGTGGCACGAGGGTTTGCTCCGCGCATGCTGACGTCCTTGCACTATATCGCTGATCCACAATTTGCTGATGCGGTCGCACGATTCTGCCGAGAAGAAGCAGGTCATGTGGCGGCATACTCTCAAAGCACAATGGACGGCCTGCCGTTTCGGAGTAGCCTGTAAGAAAATACTATGATCAAGAACAATACATGCGGGTGAGCAGGAGCTTGCCCAGAGCATCGGAACGTGGGGATGGTACGATGCAAAACTTGCAACGCGGTTGTTGGTGGATAGGGGATCCGAAAGGTAAAGCAGAGAATCTGTATCACGGACTCGGATCCAGTGGCTGGGATATCTCGTTACTGCAAGGAACATTGTCCGAATACCGAATGCGTGATGATGACCCATGCCGAGTGGGTGTCATGGTGCTGGATGATCTATCGGCGCAAGACCTGCGCCACCTTGAGCCATTGATCCTGAGAAGTACCAGTCCATGGGTCGCTGTCGGTGATACAACCAGCATGGAGGACCCGGATAAACGCCGCATCATTGCTCACCTCAGCCATGCCATGGTGTCTCCCGACATTGATGTAATGCGTTTGACGATTCTGCTGGAGCATGCTGCCGAGTTGTCGCGACTGCAACATATCGAGCGTGAACAGCATGGCTTGTTGGTGCTTGATGACGAGGATGCCCAGGAATACGAGTTCGTCGGTACCACTCCGGTGATGTGGCAATTGTTCAAGACCATTCGCAAAGTGGCGGCAGTGGATGCCCCCGTGTTCATCAGCGGAGAGTCGGGAACCGGCAAGGAACTGACGGCACAGGCCATCCATGAGCGCTCAGCACGTGCGGAACATCCCTTTCACGCCATCAACTGTGGCGCATTGCCGGAGCACCTGATTCAGTCCGAGCTGTTTGGCCATGAGAAGGGGGCCTTCACGGGGGCCCAGCAGCGTAAGATCGGGCGTATCGAGGCTGCTAATGGTGGCACACTGTTTCTGGATGAAATTGGTGACTTGCCGCTGGAACTGCAAGTCAATCTACTGCGCTTTCTCGAGACCCGTTGCATTCAGCGTGTCGGGGGGCTGCAAGATGTCTCGGTGGACGTCAGAATCCTTGCCGCAACGCATGTCAATCTGGAGCTGGCCGTCAAGGAGGGGCGCTTTCGTGAGGACTTGTATCACCGGCTCAATGTGTTGCAGGTCAATGTCCCTGCTCTGCGCGACCACTCCGAAGACATCGAGATTCTGGCTCGCTTTTTCTTCGAGCGCTTCTCCAGCGAAAAGGCTTCGGGACTCAAGGGCTTTTCTCGAGAAGCGTTGACAGTGATGCAGCGCTACCACTGGCCAGGCAATGTGCGTGAGCTGATCAACCGTGTGCGCCGGGCCATGGTGATGTGCGAGAGCCGCTTGATTCGGCCGGAGGACCTGGGACTCGAGCGACGTGGCTTCAATCGCCATCACATGACACTGGAGGAGGTTCGTGAGAAGGCGGAACGTGATGCCCTGCTGGCGGCATTGGGGCGCAATCATTACCGGGTCAACGCGGCAGCCAAGGAACTGGATGTATCCCGCGTGACGATTTATCGCCTGCTCGATAAGCATGGCATTTCGCGCACGCCTCCCGAAGAAGTGCGCTTCTCCTGAAGCGAGTTCGATATCAGGCCATGCACCTTGGCTGCTGTTCACGCTGAGTGTTGCATGGCTGAGACATTCCTCTCAAATACTGATAAAAAACTTTGATTTTGGCATAACCTGCTGAAATAAATGCTATTAATTCCTTTTTGAGTGTTTTGCACCTATCGCCGTTGGTACTTCTTGCTGCATGCGCATCAAGGGCGAACGGATAGCTGTCGCGGTTGTAACACTATCTTCACGCGCATTGCATCACGGCAAATTTTTTTCTGCTTGAGCCAGGCATCCCTTATCTGTCCTGCCTTTCCATCCTTGTATGGCGGCATTCGTCCCCTGCTGTCGTGGCGGATGGCTTCCTGTATCGCCTCTCCTCTGTACCATCTTTGTTACTTTTTTATATCTCATTGATTGAAAAGACTATTTTGTCGATTCATTGAATCGGTCGAGCTTCTTTTACCTGTGTTGTTTCACGAAGTTAACAGTATCTGTCGCTTCATATAATTTAATGTCAATAAAAACAGTTAGTTACATAGTTGGCACGAGGCTTGCTCTAGGTATGGTGTCATCCCGGAGGTCGGCCACAAAGAACGGGGCACAAAGACTTTTCGCTTCGAGGGCTGCGGGGGCTTGGCAGGGTGCAGAAGGGAAGGCCGCATAACAGACCATCAGCGTGGCGGAGATACTGACATGAAGCCGTCAACCAAGCAAGCACGGGTATATGCAGAGAGAGCAGCTCCATGCATACCTCTGATATGTGCAGCGGCGATATGTGCTGTGGCATTGGTCGTCGGCAGTACAGCAGCCAATGCCGACAGCCTGTCCTCTGCCCAGGAAGCGATGAGTGTCGAGGAAGCCAGCATGAATGTTGGCCCTGCTATCGGGCTGGAGTCGCCAAGGCTACTGGGAGACCAGGATCTGGGACACATTCGTGGCCGGTTCGTCGAAGTGCCCAGTGTCGATGTCAATGGCGTGATTCTGTGGGACGAACGGCCAGGACGTGGTGTTGGAGGAAGTGGTAGCGGCAGCAGAGATCATCGTGTGTCCAGCGGCCTCAACAATACACAGAGCGTCAATGTCTTTTCGCAGTGGGATTAGGTGAACGGACTAGCTGAACGGGATAGGTAAACGTCATGCGCAACATGATGGTGAGCCAGATCAAGAAGAGGATTCCGGAGCATTGGGGTCATGGGAGCATCCGGAACGGCTGGCAGCAACGGCTGGCAGCAGTGGGGGTCGTCGCCGTGGGCTGTTTGACCGTTGGGGACGGTCAGTCCATGGCAGCGGATCTTCGTCCAGGTGTACAGCCTGGAGAAATTGTCGTGATGAGGGAGGTTGAGCCTGCCTATGCAGGATGGGTCGATCGTGACAACGGGCCGATTCGAGCCCGAGCCGATCTGATGAGTGGTAGCCGTATGGCCAATGCCGCGACTCACCGAGTTCATGGGCAGATGCAGGGGGTCACGGCGATCATGCTCAGCGACTCGGAGGCCGCCAGCATTTCCAGTGGCATTGGCGGCGCCACCCAGCGCTTGCATCAGGCACTCGGGACCCACCCATCTGCATCGCATAGGGGCAGTACTGGGGGGCTGTCCGGTTCCATCAGCTCTGGTCTGGGAGGGCAGGCTGGTGGTGCTGGCGGTGGTATCGGAGGCGTGCGTGGTGTGACGTCTGGCATTGCCGGTTCAGTGACCGGAGCGCTTGCACCTCTGACAGCAGGGAGACCATGAACCATGAATAACAATAACAGGGATAACAACTCGAGCAGGGGCAACAAGAACAAGGACATCCTGCTTGGTGCAAGGCCTTGCTGGAGCTGGATGGAGGCGCTGCTCTTTGTCTCCGTGCTGGGAGCCGTGATGGCCAGCCCGGATACGCAGGGTCAGGAGCTTGGTGTCTTGAGCCACAGTACCGTCATTGGGGGGAACGCGTTGAGCCATGTCACCGGTGTATCTGCCAGCAATATGGCAGCGGGGGACAGCAATCTGCAATCGAATAGCGGAGCACTCGCCATTGGCGCGAGTGCTGGTACCCGCCACCACCTGGTGCAGCAGGTACATATCGATGAACGTCTCGCTGCCAGGCGGACGGACACCGTCATCAGAGAAAACGCATATCAGAATGCTTCTGGATGGCTGTCCGTCAATCAGGCTGCGGGGGTCGGCAATGTCCAGAGCAATGCCTTTGGCATGGCTCATGGCAACAGGGTCAGCAGCCTCAGTGACGCAAGTCTACAGCAGGTTCTGGCTACCAGGCAGGGGCTGGGGGTTGAGAGTGATGGCAGTGGACCGCAACGAACGCTGGAAATAGAGGGAACCACGTTCGGACGTGCCTCGGGTGTCATCCAGGTCAATCAGTCAGCCGGCACGGGAAACGCCACTCGCAACAGCTTCAGCTTTCAGCTGAATCCGTGAGTGACGTCATATAACGAAGTATCAGGCAGTACGGTTCATTCAGGAGTAATGTCATGAAGACTTTCCAAAAAGCACCGCTTGCACTGGCCATTTCTGCGTTGTTGATGGCGCCAGCCGCCATGGCATGGGAGCGCGGCGGTAACGACTTCGAAACCGATTCCGACATCGATTCAGAGTTCACCAATGACATCGATGTGGATCTCGATTATGACGCCAGTACCCACAAGCGCATTGGAGTGTTCGGTGGCTCGTTCTTCTACGATCCCAACTATTCCGGCGCTACCGTAGACAGCAAGCAGTTGCTCGACAACAACCATGCCTATCAGACCGGCGTCAATAACAATGCCACGCTAGGTGGTAACGCGTTGAGCAATGCTGCCGGCAATATCGGCGCCAACGTGGCTGCCGGTGATAACAACCAGCAAGCCAATGATGCCGCTCTGTCATCTTCTGATGCAGCCACCGTGTTCGGCCAGGCCTCATCCTTCTCTGCACAATCCTCGTCCAACAACATGACGATGGTAAAAGGCAGCCCGAACAATGCTCTCGTGGGGGGTAATGCATTGAGAGGCGCTAGCGGCAATATCGGTGTCAACGTCGCTGCCGGTATCGGCAACGCCCAACATAACAGCCTGGCGGCTGCAGTAAATACTGCCAGTGGCAGTGCAGATGCCACCACAGGTGGCGTCCAGGCAACCTACGACAATGCCACCATGAGCATGGGAAGCAAGGTCAGGTTGACCAGTGGTTCTGCCTATCGTGAGCGGATTTCCCTGTCCGGTGGCTATGTCGGTGTTGGTGTCGGTGGCGTGAGTGGGGAGTACGAAGGTACTTCTGACCAGATCGGCAATGTCTACCCGGATACCTGGAGCGGACCGAGCCATACCGGAGGCAACAGCACAGGCCATATCGACCTCGATAGCGATGTTCAGGGGGCTGTAGACCTGAACAATGATGGTGGTGCTCTGGCCTTCAATGAGGAAGGTAGCTTCCAGGGTGGCCTGGGCTTCGTCGAAGCGGGGGTCATCGGCCTGAGCGGCACGGCTGCCGGTCATTCCTTCCAGTGGAGGGATGTCTATCGCACCCAGAACAACAATGCCACTTTGGGCGGCAATGCCCTGGCAGGGGCCGTGGGTAACATCGGCGTCAACGTAGCAGCCGGTGTCGGCAACCTGCAGCGCAACTCTCTGTCCATTGCATCCAGCATGGCGGGTTCTGCTGGCGGTGGTGGCAGCGAATAATAAGCATAGCGCCAACTTCCCGGCCTACTTCGGTAGGCCGGGACCTTCTTGGGCAATGTTCAGCCATCATCACAATGAATGGGGTATGTCATGAAGACCCTGGCACGCTGGCCTTGCGCTATAGCTCTGGCCGTAGGTGGTGCGCTTGTTTCGCAGGTACCTCAAGCTGCCGTCGTGCAGCTTTCTGGGGTTGTGCCAGGCACCATCGTGAACAAGAGCGTCATGTCCATTCGCGAACGCCGCTTCGAGAATCTTGTCGAGCAGCACACCGATTTCTCCTGTGGCGCGGCATCACTCGCCACCATCCTCAAGTATGCCTACCAGAAGCCGGATATCACTGAAAACACGGTGCTGGCGGGAATGCTTGCCGTGTCTGACATGGAAGTGGTGAGGGAGAGAGGGTTCTCGCTACTGGACCTGAAGAATTACGTGGAATCCATCGGGCTGCGTGGGCGTGGTTATGAAGTCACATCGGAGACACTGGATGAGGTCTCGATTCCGGTCATCGTGCTGCTGGACCTGGATGGCTACAACCATTTCGTGGTCATGAAGAAGGCCAGTGGCGATCGTATCTATGTCGGTGATCCGGCACTGGGTAACCGGGTGATGTCTCGAGACGATTTCATGGCGGCGTGGAACCATATCATTTTTGCGGTGGTGGGAGAGGGTTATGACCGTTACTCGGTGCTGCTGGATCCACGTCAGCCATTGACGGCACAGCGTCTGCGGGATGTCTTTTCTCCTGCTTCGCGCGAGCAGCTGATCGACTTCGGTTTCCGTCATGCGGATCTGTTTTAGGTTGACAGGCAAATGTCGACCTGGAGGCACAGAACAATGTGGGAACAAGCAATCGGAGGGATTCGCCGTCGTGTCATGCTGGCGATGGTGGTGGCATTAGCCACTCCCGTGAGCCTGGCCGCGACGACAGATTTCACGAGATTTGAGGGCGACTCCGACGCTCGCCAGCTGAGTGATGCTGAGCTGGGAAATCTACGTGGTCGTTATGTTGATCAGGGAACCTTGATGTATTTCGGAGTGCAGATGGTGAGCCATTGGCGAACCGCGAGTGGCGATAGCTTCAGCGCTGGCGCGCGCATGGCGGGCGATCTGACTCGACGTCTGCCGACAGTGAGCTTCGAGCCGACTCTCACCGTCATCAAAGGAGAGAATGAACCCGTGCTGTCGAGTACCTATAACGGTAACGGTGCCACGGTGATCGATCATGGAACTCGCAACGGTTCAGGGGTGGTGCAGTCCATTCAGGCCGGTGGGGATTTCAACACCGCATCCAATGACCTGGTGCTGGATGTGATGAGTGCCGACAAGTTCCGTGACAGCGGTGCCACGAGCAACGCTGGGGGTAGCATTCAGCAAGCGCTGGGTGGCACTCGTATAACAGCCAGTGCGAAAGGCAACGACATGCAGGTGGCCATCGACCTCCCAGGTATGGGCCATGTGACACAGTCCATCACGCCGGGACGAGGGTTGCGTCAGGCCATTCAACTATCCAGTGACTTCCAGACCGTGCACAACATGACGCGACTGCAGCTGTACATGGGCAATGGCGCTTCTCTGTCTGGTGGATCAGTGCCGGGCATGCTGAGAAGCGTACATTCAGCGGCGGCGTTGCGTTGATAACAAGGAGTGATTTCCCCAAGCCTTGTCAGGCAAGTTGCAGGATTTCCGCTACGTTTAGTTTGAAAGTAGTAGGGATGTAAGCAGGAAACATGTTGTGAGCAAGGGAATGGAGGAGTGCAGTTGTAGGTAAAGAAGGGTTTTCTGGGGAAATCAAGGGGAAAACAATGAATTTCCAGCGTCGTTACGCTCATTTTTCAGCTATCGGTACGGCCGTGCTTGGTCTGTGTGCGACTACAGGAAGCGCCAATGCTCAAACCATAGGAACAACACAACAAGAAGCCCGGGAATCTCAGTCCAGCCCTAGCGTTCGGGATATTTTCCGCGAAGAGCATACCCTGTTCACTGACCGTATCACCATAGAGCCCAGTATTTCCTATAGTTATTCGGATCGTGACAGCCTGGCCTTGCGTGGTTTCCTGGCCCTGGATGCCATCTTTCTCGGTGAGTTGAATCTCGACAATGTCGAGTCCCACATCACCACCGTCGAGGTCAATACCCGCTATGGCATCACTGATCGGCTGGAAGCGAGCCTGAATATTCCTTTTGTCTATCGCACCACGGAGCTTGAGTCGATAGGCGGTGACCTGTCTACTGAGCAGAATACTCAGGCCAATGTCAGCGAATCCGGGTTGGGGGACGTGACAGCCACTCTGGCCTATCGTTTGCTGCCGGAAACGGTGGAACGTCCTGATGTGGTGGTCAGCCTGGGCGTGAGAGCACCAACGGGCAAGGACCCCTACGGTATCGATATCAAACCGGATCCCGATAACACCAATCTCAACGTTCCCGAGGAATTGCCCACCGGCAATGGTGTATGGGGTGTGACGGCGGGAGTGTCGGTATTGAAGACGCTGGACCCGGCCATTGTTTTCGCCAATCTTGGTTATACCTATAACATTGAAAAAGATTTTGACGATATTTCCGGGGGCAGTGGCAATCAAAAGGCAGAGGTGGATCTGGGCGACAGCATTACGGCCGGTTTTGGTACTGCCTTTGCGTTGAATGAGCGATTGAGTCTGGCGCTTTCCTATAATCATGAATATATCCGGGATACTTACATTACTCCGGATAGTGGAAGTCGCACCAAGGTAGTGGGTAGTGATGCCAATATCGGTGTGTTCAATATCGGTGGATCCTATGCCATGTCCGACACTACTTCCATTGTCACGAACCTGGGAATTGGCCTGACGGAAGACGCTTCGGATATCAAGTTGACGTTCAGGATGCCATTCCAGCTATAAGGTTCCGGCTATACGGGAGTCGAGCCCTCAGGATCTACATGAAAAGTGCTGGTACGACGGTCATGCTCGATCCATTCCTGCTTTCAATGCCGATTTCGGGGCGATTGTGAGGTAATCACAGTCGCCCCGCTTGTACCTCAATGGCATACTACGTGCCATACGCGAATGATGATGGTACTTGGGCATGCTCAAGAGGTTGGCGATTGTGCTGTTGGCACTGCTTGCCCTGCTGCAGTATCGACTGTGGCTGGGGCAGGGTGGTGTCCAGGAAATGCAGGAAATTACTGCGCGCGTTGCTGCGCTGGAAGAGGCCAACAAGCCTCTGCGTGATCGTAATGCGCGCTTGGCGGCGGAGGTCGTTGATCTCAAGACCGGCCTTGATGCCATAGAGGAACGTGCGCGCAGCGATGTGGGCATGGTGCGCACTGACGAGCAATTTCTGTGGGTACCGGACACAGAGTCCGCGCGGAGCGGTAGTCAATGAGGCGTTGCTGGTTGATCGTGCCGGCAGCTGGCAGTGGGACGAGAGTCGGTGGTGAGCGTCCCAAGCAGTACCTTTCATTGAATGGCTCCCCGGTGCTGGCTTGCACTCTGGAAAGGCTGTATCGGGCCTTTCCAGAGGCTTGCTTATGCTTGTCCCTCAAGCACGATGACTCATGGTTTGATCCGAACCTGGTGCCTTTCCGTGACTGGCGGCGTATCGACGGTGGAGACGAACGAGTCGACAGCGTTCTCAATGCCTTGCGGGCCATTGAGTCAGAGGCTGCCCCCGAAGATCTGGTGCTGGTGCACGATGTCGCACGTCCCTGCGTCGCGGTGGATGACCTATGCAAGCTCGAGCAGACGGCCCTTGAAAATGAGGCTGGCGCCTTGCTGGCCACGCCGGTAGCCGACACCATCAAGCGTGATGATGACCATGGCCTGGTCGCTCGAACTCAGGATCGGCGCGGCCTGTGGCAGGCCCAGACGCCCCAGGGATTTCGTTATGGCCTGCTCAGGCAGGCACTGGAAGCGGCGCTTGGCCCTTGTGGCATCGGCCGTGATCGAGTCACGGATGAGTCCTCTGCTGTGGAAGCCCTTGGTTTGTTTCCGCGCCTGGTTCAGGGCCGCAGGGACAATATCAAGATCACGCATCCAGAAGACCTGCCGATGGCTGAGCTGATCCTCCAGGCCCAGCGGAAGGCCGCTGCCACACAAGATGAATGATGACTTTCATGCGTGGCTGACAGCCGCTCATGAATAGATGCTATCTCGCAACTGACAGTTGATGCTTCCCATGCTTCGGGAACATGACAAGAGACTCCATGATAATGACGTCATTACCCATGCGCATTGGCCACGGTTTTGATGTTCACCGTTTTGGTGATGGTGACCATCTGATGATTGGGGGAGTGCGTATTCCCTTCGAGCATGCCTTTGTTGCTCACTCCGATGGCGATGTCCTGCTTCATGCCATCAGCGATGCACTGCTCGGAGCGTGCGCCCTGGGCGATATCGGACATCATTTTCCGGATACTGATGCGGCCTGGAAGGGGGCAGATAGTCGAGAGCTGCTGCGTCGGGTGGTGGCTGAGGTCAAGGCATCGGGTTATCGAGTGATCAACCTGGACGCCACCCTGATGGCTCAGGCACCCAAAATGGCACCGCACCTGGCGAGCATGCGTGAACATATTGCAGCGGACCTGAAGGTTGAGCTGGAGGCCGTCAACGTCAAGGCAACCACCACCGAGAGGCTGGGTTTCACTGGGCGGGGAGAGGGCATCGCTGCAGAGGCAGTGGTGTTGCTCACCACTGTCGATGGAGATGTCGATGCGTGACGACATCGCCTGGCCACCACAGTGGCCACGCCGCTTTGATGTTGAATTCGGAGCTCCTCGGGCTGGCCGCTATCGCGAGACAGCGGAAGACTTTGATGTCGAGGAGTGTCTGGGGTTCGAGCCTGAAGGTCAGGGCGAACATCTGTGGTTGTGGATCGAGAAACGAGATGCCACCACGGCCATGGTCGCCCGGGAACTGGCGCGATTATGCGATGTCGGCCAGCGTGATATCGGCTATGCCGGAATGAAGGACCGCTTTGCTGTCACCCGGCAGTGGTTTTCGGTGCACTTGCCTGGACGCGAGGCCCCTGAAGGTCTTGTCGAAGCCCTGCAAGCAAGAGGGATGCGAGCGGAACGCCTGGATCGCCATCCCCGCAAGCTCAAGCGCGGAGTTCATCGAGGCAACCGCTTTCGTCTGCGTCTGAGCGGGGACGTGACGCTGGATGAGAGCCTTGAACAGCGCTGGCACACTCTGTTGACCAAGGGAGTGCCCAATTATTTTGGCCCACAGCGCTTTGGCCCGGATGGACGCAACCTGGTCCGTGCCAGGGATGTGCTTGACAGGGGCTGGCGCAAGCGCGATGACCGCGATGGCATGTTGCTTTCCACTGCGCGTAGTTACCTGTTCAACGCTCAGTTGGCTGAGCGTCTGGCCAGAGGCCTATGGGACGAAGTACTGGAAGGTGACGTGATGATGCTGGAAGGCACCCATAGTCTGTTTCAGGCCGAGGCGGACGATGGTTGCCTGCGCCAGCGTCTGGTAGGCGGCGATATTCATCCTACCGCAGTATTATGGGGGCAGGGTGGTACACGCGCCGCAGCACGGGCTCTGCAACTGGAGCAGGATGTGCTCGCGCGCAATCCAGGCTTGTGCCAGGGCCTGGAAAAGGCCGGGGCCAAGGCAGCCAGACGTGCATTGAGAGTGATCCCTGGCGAGGCCAGCCTGGAGCGCGGTGATGGTGAGATATGGCTGAGTTTCGCGCTACCCAGTGGTGCCTATGCGACGGCGGTACTGCGTGAACTGATGACGCATCCAAGCCTGGAGTTCCGTCCTGACAGTGTGCGACGCCAGGGGGAAGAAAAATGAGACGCTTGCTGCTTTCCAATGATGATGGTGTCAATGCACCGGGCCTCAGAGCGTTGCACGATGCCCTGGTCTCTCATGCGCGGTTGCGTGTCGTCGCACCGGATCGGGACCGAAGCGGTGCGAGCAACTCGCTGACCCTGTCGAGACCTCTGTCGCTCAATGCGCTGGACAACGGCTTTTATAGTGTCGACGGGACCCCGGCTGACTGTGTCTACCTGGGGGTCAGTGACATCTGGGATGAGTCACCGGATCTGGTGATCTCTGGTATCAACCATGGCGCCAATCTGGGGGATGACGTGCTCTATTCCGGCACCGTGGCGGCAGCCATGGAAGGGCGCAACCTGGGTATGACGGCGATTGCCGTATCCCTGGTGGGGCAGCGTCATTTCGAGACCGCAGGCCGCTTTGCTGCGAGCCTGGTGGGAGCTCTGGAGCAGCTGTCACTGCCTCCTCGCACCTTGCTCAACGTCAATGTGCCCGATCTGCCCTGGGATCAAATCCAGGGTGTCCGGGTGACACGCCTGGGCCATCGAGGCCCGGCCCGGCAACCTGTCGAGGCGCGTGATCCGCGAGGGCGGACGCGCTACTGGATCGCCCCTGTAGGGGAGAGTGCCGACGATGGTGCCGATACTGACTTTGCCGCCGTGGAGTCAGGCCACGTATCGATTACTCCGCTGCAGACTGACCTGACTCGGCATGCAGCCATCAATGATGTGCAGGACTGGTTAGATGCACTTACCTGACCTTCGTGGTGTCGGCATGACATCGCAGCGTACCCGGGACCGCCTGGTGGGGCGCTTGAGCAAGCAGGGCATCAAGGATCGCAAGGTGCTGGATGTCATGGCCAGGGAGCCACGGCATCTGTTTCTCGATGAAGCGCTATCCCATCGCGCATATGAAGATACTGCGTTGCCCATCGGTCACTCTCAGACGCTGTCACAACCGTGGATCGTGGCACGGATGTCCGAGCTGGTGCACCAGGAGTCACCATCCAAGGTGCTGGAAATTGGCACGGGGTCCGGTTACCAGACGCTGATTCTTTCCCGTCTGGTCGAGGAACTCTGGTCGGTGGAAAGGATCAATGCCTTGCACCAGTTGGCGGCCAGACGCTTGCGCTTGCTCAAGGCTCGCAATGTTCACTTGCGTCTGGCCGATGGTGGCCAGGGGTGGGCGGAAGACGCTCCCTTCGATGTCATTCTGTTGACCGCCTGTGCCAAGAAGCTGCCCGAGGCCTTGCTTGCGCAGCTAGGGGATGGTGGTGTGCTGATTACGCCACTGGAAGATGCCCGGGGAAATCAATGGTTGACCCGGGTGCGTCGTGAAAACGATCAATTTGAATATGAGCGCCTGGAGCCTGTGCGCTTTGTGCCGTTGCTTGAGGGAGTCATTCGTTGAAGCGATATCTTGGAATATTCTTGCGCGGTGCCGGCATGGGAGCTGCCGATGCTGTGCCTGGTGTATCGGGCGGAACCATTGCCTTCATCACGGGGATCTATGAAGAGCTGATTTTTACCATCAAGCGTTTCGGGCCAAGCGCCTTCGGTGCCTGGCGTGATGGTGGCCTGAGCGGTCTGATGCACCATCTCAACCTGAGTTTTCTGCTGCCTTTGCTGGTCGGCGTTGCCACCAGTCTGATCAGTGTGGCGCATCTGGTGGTGTGGTTGCTTGATCAGCACCCGATGCTGCTCAACGGTTTCTTCTTTGGCCTGGTTGCCGCATCGGCCTTGATTGTCGGCAAGCATCCCAGTGACTGGCGCTGGTGGCACCTGCTGCCACTTGCCGGTGGATTGGTGATGGCTCAGGTACTACCCGCGCTGATGCCTCTGGTGGGTCTTCTCGGCAGCCAGTCACTGGTGCTGTTCGTTGCCGGAGCCATTGCTATCAGCGCAATGCTGCTGCCCGGTATATCAGGCAGTTTCCTGCTGCTCAGCATGGGACTCTATGATGTCGTGATTCAGGGGGTACGCGATTTCAATATTGCCTTGCTGGCATTGTTCGCTGGCGGCTGCGTGTTTGGTCTGGTGATCTTCTCGCGGATATTGTCCTGGTTGCTGCGCTGCCATCATACTGCGACCTTGCAATTGCTTCTCGGCTTCATTGTCGGCTCTCTGCCGGTATTGTGGCCATGGCGAGAATTGACGAGCTATCAGCTTGGTAGTAATGATCAGATCATTCCATTGGATTACCGCTATTTAACCCCTTGGGATTATTCTGCCGTTACGGGAGAAGCGGCCCAGATTCTGGGGGTCACCGTTCTGGCTATTGTCGGCATGCTGATTGTGCTGCTTGTTGCCAGAGTCGGTGACGCCTCAAAAAGAATGCCCAGCAACGCAGCGTCTGAGTCCCCGACGAACAAAGCGTCTGCGACTTCTGTAGACAAGGAGAACCATTCCGATGCATAAGACTCTTGCCATCTCCGCTCTTGCACTGGCGATTGCCGGCTGTGCCAACCAACAAGCATCCCAGCCGGTTCAGGTGCAGGACCTGTCTACCAGCAAGGTGGCTCAGGCGGAGATGCCGTCACAGTACACCGTCGTTGCCGGAGATACGCTGTACGGTATTGCCTGGCGCCATAATATGGATTTCCGTGAATTGGCGCAGATCAACAACATTTCTCCACCATATCGCATCAGTGTGGGTCAGACGCTGGCCTTGGCGCCGGGAGCTTCTGCAGGGGGACAAAGCCAGGTGGCTAGCCAGGGCCAGAGTGGTGCCGTGGCCACCCCGCTGGGACAGAGCAGTGTGGCGGGGAATGGTGCTGCACCGGCTGGTGGCTCTTCACCAGCTAATGGCTCTTCGCAAGACCTCGAGTGGCTATTGCCCGACGGCAGTACTGAAACAACCTCGTCCTCATCTCAAGTCTCAGGAGCGGCTGCTGCCGGCGCTGTTGCTGCTGCCAGTAGCTCCGAGGCTCCTGGCCCGGTGGTCAACTATGAGTCACCCGGAGCCAATGGATCAGACAAGCCGGACGCTGCTGCTGAGCAGAAGGCAGCCGAGGACGCGGTCGTGGCCGCTGCAGCAGAAGAGGCCAAGCAGACCCAGCAGACAAGCTCGTCCACAGCTTCGACTTCGAGCAGTCAGGCAGCCTCCAGTTCAAGCGCCAAGAAGACCTACACACCGGTTGACGAGGTCAATTGGCAGTGGCCAGTAAGCGGACCTGTCGTCAGTGCTTATGGAGAGAGTTCCAGCATCACCGCCGGCATTGATATCGGCGGACAAAAGGGGCAACCTGTCAAGGCGGCTGGTCCAGGTATCGTGGTATATGCCGGTAGTGGAGTCAGAGGTTACGGTAACCTCATCTTGCTCAAGCATAATAACGAGTACCTGAGCGCCTATGCCCACAATGACAGTCTGAAGGTTAAGGAAAACGATGTCGTTGATGCTGGTCAGGTTATCGCCACTATGGGGGATACCGATTCCGAGGATGTCCGCTTGCATTTCGAGATCCGCAAGGATGGGCAGTCACAGGATCCGACGAAATATTTGCCAGCCCAGTGAGGAAGCATTGAAGGCTGAAGGCACAGTGGGTTGAGCATCACTGCCAAGGCATAATGCCGTGCTTCTCTAATGGGATGTGAAGGCTCCTTGGACTAGCGTCACACAATAATAATTGAACGCGTTGATCATCTTTATGGTGATGTAACGATGGGTCGCAACCACGGGGTAGCTACACGATGAGCATACTTGAACGGGATCTTCAGGATGTGAATCTCGACACGGCCGACGAAGCCGATGAGGACGCTCTAGACGAGGTGTCCGACGATATCGTCGATGAGGCTGAGGATGATGACGGCGACGAAGAGTTCGAGAAGGCGCTCGGGCGCGAGGAACGATACTCGCGCCAGAGCCTTGATGCCACTCAGATCTATCTCAATGAGATAGGTTTTTCGCCGCTGTTGACGCCAGAAGAAGAAGTCCACTATGGCCGCCTGGCACGCAAGGGTGATCCCATGGGCCGGGCGCGAATGATCGAATCTAACTTGCGTCTGGTGGTGAAGATCGCCCGTCGTTATCTCAACCGAGGCCTGACGCTTCTCGATCTGATCGAGGAAGGCAACCTGGGGCTGATACGTGCGGTTGAGAAGTTCGATCCTGAGCGTGGCTTCCGCTTTTCCACCTATGCCACCTGGTGGATCCGCCAGACGATTGAGCGAGCCCTGATGAACCAGACTCGCACCATTCGCCTGCCGATTCATGTGGTCAAGGAACTCAATATCTATTTACGTGCGGCTCGTGAGTTGACCCAGAAACTCGACCACGAGGCGACCGCGGAAGATATTGCCGAGCACCTCGATAAACCCGTCGAGACCGTCAAGAAGATGATGGGACTCAATGAGCGGGTTTCTTCGGTGGATTATCCCATGGGGGGGGAAAGTGATAAGCCACTGATCGAGACGTTGACGGATGATAATGAGCAAGGCCCTGAATCCACTCTGGTGGATGGTGATGTCAAGGCTCATGTGGATCAATGGTTGGCAGAGCTGACCGAGAAGCACTGCGAGGTCGTGGTGCGACGTTTTGGTCTGCGTGGCCATGAAGCGGCGACACTTGAACAGGTGGGTGAGGAAATTGGCCTGACCCGAGAGCGTGTGCGCCAGATCCAGGTTGAAGCCTTGAAGAAGCTGCGTCGCATGCTCGATAAACAGGGCCTCTCCTTGGACGCCATCTTCGAGTAACTGACAGCTAATATGGCCTAAGTTGCCTGTCAGCAACCCGAAACCCCATGGGCATGCGCCTGTGGGGTTTTTGTTGCAGTGATTGATACTTTTGACTGGCTGTTCTTCCGATAAAATTTCCGATTCTATCGGAAACATTGGTTGTTTTTACCATGTATTGAAGCCATTTATTGATGATAATGCTGCGATACAAGAACGTGCATGCGGAGACTATCCATGGCTCGCCCACTGACAGCCGACATCGACCTCAATGCCTTGCGGCACAACTACCAACTGGCTCGTGAACTGGCCCCGAACAGCCGTTCCGTGGCCGTGCTCAAGGCGAATGCCTATGGTCATGGTGCAGTGGACTGTGCACGAGCTCTCGAAGACCTGGCTCCGGCCTTTGCCGTTGCTGCCATCGAAGAGGCGGTAGTGCTGCGCGAGGCAGGCATCAAGGTACCCATTGTATTGCTGGAAGGCATTTTCAGCGCTGATGAGCTGGAAACCGTAGATGCCCTGGAGTTGTCCATGGCAATTCATAGCGATTGGCAGCTGCAGGCCGTGCAGGACTTCAGTCCGCGCAAGCCTATTCCGGTATGGCTGAAGGTCGATTCAGGAATGCACCGCCTTGGCTTTGGCCCTGAACATGCAGAGCAGGCCTGGAAGCGCTTGCAGTCGTTGCCGGACAAAGTGACGGATGTGCATCTGATGAGCCATTTCGCGACTGCCGACATAGCGGACGATCGCTATTTCCTGTCCCAGTTCAATCTGCTGCAGGAACTGGCCGAGCGTCTTGCTGCACCGACATGCCTGGCCAATTCCCCCGCGGTCCTGGCCCACAGCGAGGCCCATGGTGCCTGGAACCGACCAGGGGTCATGCTTTACGGCAGCGATCCGCTGGAGCTGTCCAGCGATGCGAGTCGTCGTTTGCAACCAGTGATGTCGTTGCGCAGTGAGATCATTGCTGTGCGTGAATTGGAGAAAGGGGAGCCGGTTGGCTATGGTGGGCGCTATGTTACTCAGGGACCGGCACGTATTGGGGTAGTAGCCTGCGGTTATGGCGATGGCTATGACCGTCATGCCGTTGATGGAACCCCAGTGCTGGTCGATGGCAAGCGTACTGCCATTGCAGGAAAGGTTTCCATGGATATGCTCACGGTGGATCTCTCCGATCTGCCGGAAGCGGATATCGGCAGTGAGGTGGTGCTGTGGGGCAAGAGCCGCCATGGCACGATGTTATCGGTGGATGAAGTGGCGACCTATTGCGACACCATCAGCTACACCCTGTTGACCGGTATATTGCCGAGGGTGCCCAGACGTTATCGCTGATCCAGTCGCTATCGGCTGATCCAGTCGCTATCGCTAAGAAAGCACAGACATTCATGCAGAGTTTCCCAACGTTATCGCCAAGGAAAACTTAAGCGTTACAATGGCGCTCAGATAATGATGCTGACCGCCGGAGAGCGCATGTCCGACGCCCCAAAGAAAAACCATTTTATCCATCCCCGCTATTGGCCCACCTGGCTTGCCATCACGGGCATGCGGGTGAGCGCCTGGTTGCCCTGGCGCGTGAAGCTGGCCCTGGGCAAGAGTGTCGGCCTTCTGGCCTGGCGCTTTGCCAAGCGCCGCCGCCAGATCACCGAGACCAATATCCGTCTATGCTTCCCCGAACTGGATGAGGAAGCGCAGGCGCAACTGGTGAAGGATAGCTTCATTGCCAATGGCATCGGCATTTTCGAGACAGCGACGGGCTGGTGTCGCGATCCTGAACATATGCGCCATCGGGTGACCTTCAAGGGCCAGGAACATATGGCCAGGGTGGAAGAAGCCGGCAAGGGAGCGCTGATCATCGGCATTCACTTTTCGACCCTGGACCTGGGTGGTGCTCTGCATTCGTTGTTCTTTCCTGCGGATGTGGTCTATCGCCCCCACGATAATGCGCTGTTCGAACAGTTCATGACACGCGCCCGCAATGGCATTTTCGGTACGTCCATTGATCGTCATGATCTACGTGGTGTGGTGCGCCGTATCAAGGGCGGCCACCACGTGTGGTACTCGCCGGATCAGGATTTTGGCCGTGATGCCAGTGTCTTTGCCCCGTTCTTTGGCATTGAAGCTGCCTCGATCAAGCTCACTGGCAAGATTGCTCGCATGACAGGGGCGCCGGTCATGCCGCTTATCTTCCATCGCAATCCGGATAACACCACCTACTCACTGGAGTATCTGCCAGCACTGGAGAACTACCCCTCAGGTGATGAAGTCGCGGACGCCACGCGTATCAATCAGGTGATCGAGCAGGCCATTCGACGTTCTCCCGAGCAATATCTGTGGATGCATCGTCGCTTCAAGACACGCCCCAATAGAGACGATCCGAAGATCTATGATGTGTGAACAGCCTGTGCTCCTAGGTATGCTCCGCTACTGGCCTCTCTTTGCTCAGGCTTGCGGGAAGGCTTAGCCGATGCAGGCCCTGTTGTAGACGCTGATTGACGAACTGACGGTCGAGCTCATGTGTACTTTGCTGTTCCAGGTTCTCCACAATGCGGTTTGCAACGTTCTGCAGCGTTGCAAGCTGCTGCGGATTGGCTGTCAATGACAGAGACTTAACCGCCTTGAGCAGTCCGAGCAGAATGCTCTGATCCTCGCGGCCGTATTGGAGAATCGGAGTCAGCAGGCGATGTATCAGGCTCTCGAAGGATTCTGCCTGCCAGACAACGCGTATCTTGCCTGATGTGTCAGTAATGCAGTTGGCGGGTTGCCAGTGCATATGATGGCTGAGGAGGTCGGTGAGGCGATGCAGGCACAGGCGTGCAGTACCCGGGTCATTTATGCCTGGTGACAGCGCTTTGATGGCAACTTCCATCAGTTGCGTCATGCCATGTATGAAGTGCTCCTCGACAGACTCGCCATTCAATTGGGTGAGGCAGTTCAACAGATCCGTGCGGCGGCCATTGTCAGGCGCCTTGCTGCATTCCAAATGCATAATTGGCTGCCCTTCCAGTACGTAATCCCCGAACCGAAAACCGAGATGAACGACGCCATCCATACTCTCTGCTAGTGAAGCCATCTCGAACAGGTTGGCACTTTGCAGATAGCCTGCTTCACGGGCGACAATCTCGTGGCAAGATGAGGGGGTGATCGTGGGGGCAGGGAGGTGTTGGCATCGCTCGTCCTGTTCATTATCGCGTCGACGCCTCATCGCGCGTAGCGTGTTTGCGTGCAGCCCGCTGATGACGGAATCCACCTGGATCGATTGCGAGACATTGTGGATGAAGTAGACGAACAACCCCAGGCAATGCAGCACCATGGCGCAGGAAGCATACACCGCAGCAGACCGCCATACTAAATCCCCATTGGCAGCGTGAGGCACGATCAGCAGCATCAGGATGAACAGGATGGTGCCGAGATAATGACCAAGAACCCATTGGTTGTGGCGTTCGGAAATCAAGCCGAAAACCAGCTTGTGAGAGAAGTTGGCTCCCGCCTGTGACAGTACTGACATGACCATCGAGAAGCTGAATACCATCAGTGAAATCATGCCGCCAAGCAGGGCCAATAGCAGGGGTTGGGCCGCGCCGGGCTTCGACAGGCCCAACTGCCGGATACTTTCTGGTAGAACGTCACTGGATACTGGCGCGATAAACGCAAGCAGCGCCAGCGTACCATAGGCAAGTGCTGCAAGGGTCGGAAGGTAGGCGATACTGCTGGCGAAGCGTTTGAACAGCTGAATGGGGTGAAGCAGCAGCGATGGAGCCATGAGTAGCCTCGTGCGGATAACGAACAGCAGATAGAGAAAACGTTGTGTCCTCTTATGCAGTGAGTTTCCATAAAGCGCAAGACTGAGCCACTATCTGAGCCCGCTTTGACAAAAAACCCTCGCAGGAGTCTCCTGCGAGGGTTTTTGCATAGCTCATGCTGAGGAACTGATGTTCAGTCCTGCATGGGAGACGCCTCAAGCATCAATGCGCTTGTACTTCATGCGGTGAGGGGTGTCGTCACCGGCGCGCTTCTTGTGGTCGGCTTCGTACTCGGTGTAGTTGCCCTCGAAGAAGACCACCTGAGAATCACCCTCGAAGGCGAGGATGTGAGTGGCGATACGGTCGAGGAACCAGCGGTCGTGGGAAATCACCATGGCACAGCCGGGGAAGGCCAGCAGGGCTTCTTCCAGTGCACGCAACGTCTCGATGTCCAGGTCGTTCGACGGCTCGTCGAGCAGCAGCACATTGGCGCCCTGCTTGAGAGTCTGAGCCAGTTGAAGGCGGCCCCGTTCACCACCGGACAGGTCCCTGAGGAACTTCTGCTGGTCGTTGCCCTTGAAGTTGAAGCGACCCACATAAGCACGAGAGGGCATCTCGTAGCCGTTGATATTGAGCATGTCCTGGCCATCGGACACCGCTTCCCATACGGTCTGCTTGTTGTCCAGCGCATCACGCAACTGCTCGACATACGCAATGTCGACAGTTTCGCCCTTGACGACTTCGCCGGTATCTGGCGTTTCCTTGCCCTGAATCAGCTTGAACAGAGTGGACTTGCCGGCACCGTTGCCGCCGACGATACCGACAATGGCGCCAGGCGGTACATTGAAGTTCAGGTCCTCGTAGAGCAGCTTGTCATCGAAGCGCTTGCTGACACCATGAAATTCGATGACCTTGTCACCCAGGCGCGGACCAGGCGGAATGTAGATTTCGTTGGTCTCATTGCGCTTCTGGAAGTCGCCAGACTGCATTTCCTCGAAGCGAGACAGGCGCGCCTTGCTCTTGGCTTGACGTCCCTTGGCATTGGAGCGAACCCATTCCAGCTCGTGCTTGATCGCTTTCTGACGCGAGGCCTCCTGCTTGGCTTCCCGCTCCAGACGCTGCTCCTTGGCTTCCAGCCACTGGGAGTAGTTACCTTCGAAGGGAATACCATGACCACGGTCCAGCTCGAGAATCCAGCCGGCGACATTGTCGAGGAAGTAGCGGTCGTGGGTGATGGCGACCACTGTGCCCGGGTAGTCGTGGAGGAAGCGTTCCAGCCAGGCAACGGATTCTGCATCCAGGTGGTTGGTAGGCTCGTCCAGCAGTAGCATGTCCGGGTTGGACAGCAGCAGGCGGCACAGGGCGACACGACGACGCTCACCTCCGGACAGGTGGACAACCTTTGCATCCCAGGGCGGCAGGCGCAGGGCTTCTGCAGCGACTTCCAGCTTGCGGTCCAGGTTATGGGCATCGGCTGCCTGAATGATGTTTTCCAGACGGGCCTGCTCTGCGGCCAGTGCATCGAAATCGGCATCGGGTTCAGCATAGGCGGCATAGACGGCATCGAGCTTGGTCTGGGCTTCCTTGATCTCGCCCAGTGCTTCCTCGACCGTTTCACGCACGCTCTTGGTGTCGTCCAGTTCGGGTTCCTGAGGCAGATAGCCCACGTTGATTCCCGGCATCGGACGGGCTTCGCCTTCGAACTCGGTGTCTACGCCGGCCATGATGCGCAGCAAGGTCGACTTGCCGGCACCGTTGAGGCCGAGCACGCCGATCTTGGCGCCCGGGAAGAAGGACAGGGAGATGTCCTTGAGAATCTGCTTCTTGGGGGGCACGACCTTGCCCACCCGGTTCATGGTGTAGACGTATTGCGCCATGTGAGCTCACTAAAGTTGGATGTTCGCTAAAGTTGGATGTTCGCGGAACAGGGCAAAGATGATAGAGCCCAGAGGACGGAAACGCCAGTTGTGGAAAGCCAATGCTTTCCCAAGAATTGTCCCAAGAGCATTCACAGAACTTACCCAGGAAGCACCGTGACAGTGCTTCCCGTTGCGGTAGATCGCTGCTGGGAGGCTGCCGCGATAGTGCTACTCTTCTTCATCCTCCTCATCGAAGTCCCAGTCATCATCAATGGCCTGCTTCAGGCGACGCTCTTCCAGCAGGGCCTCGACACGACGCCGGGCCTTCAGGGTGTCCGTGCGACTGGCGCGTTGATTGCGAGAGGTGTACTCGTCATCGTTTACCGCGTCATCAAGGTCAAAATCACTATCATCGATAAGAGAATCTCGGCTCATGTGAAAGTCTCCCATGGCCATGCTTCCCAGAGGGAAGCACTGCATAAATGTCTGCGCGTGCGAATCACTTGGCTATACCCGCCATCCATGGCGGCTACCCTTCGGGCCATCCGAAGGATGTTCCAATTCGCTCCCGGCGAATTGGTGCGCGGTGCTCACCATCCTCACCTATACCCCATAGGCTCCGGTTGTTGCGCTCCGTGCGCCTTGTGCTTCATCTCGCTCAGCCGATTTATTCAGCACTTCCGTAATGGGAAGCGCACGATACCCACTTTCTGGAACGCCACTGACAACGCAACTTCGATCAACGTTGCCATTGCTGGCGGCCAGAAAGCGCCAACAGAATCCTCGAGGTTCTTGTTCGCTATATATGTCGGGGATGGAAAAAGTGCAAGCCAGTAATAGGGAAATTAATACAATCGTAAATTTCGTTTGATCGAGGTAGGCAACGTGTGTCCTGCTATGATCGCAGCCCTATTCATATTTAGCCCACTCATATTCACGGGAGACGCAAGTGGCTCGGGTCAAGATTGTCTTTTGCACACAGTGCCAGTGGCTGCTGCGCAGCGGCTGGTATGCCCAGGAGCTGATTTCCACGTTTGGAGAAGGTCTTGAGGAAGTGACGCTGGTGCCTTCACACGGCGGTCGCTTCGAGATTACGCTGGATGATCAGTTGTTGTGGGAACGCAAGCGTGATGGTGGTTTTCCGGACATCAAGACACTCAAGCAGCGGGTTAGAGATGTGATCGAACCGGATCGAGATCTGGGGCATATCGACCGCTGAACGTGGGTGGAGCGTGTCGTTCGTTGCCCGCAGTGAATGACATGGAGATAGGCTGGCTCTCGAAGCTCGAAGCTCGAAGCTCGAAGCTCGAAGCTCGAAGCTCGAAGCTCGAAGCTCGAAGCTCGAAGCTCGAAGCTCGAAGCTCATTGACAAGGATGTAACATGAATTCTGACCGGCAGGCCATGGCCTATGGCCTGGGAGCGGTTGCTCTCTGGTCCACCGTCGCGACTGCCTTCAAGGTGGCTCTGGGCCACATGAGTCCATTGGAGCTGATCTGGGTAGCAGCGCTGGTGTCCTGGGCACTGATGGGAATACTGGTGATTCGCCGTGGCCAGATGCGCAATGCACTCAGGCATGGCTGGTCGACTGCATGCTGGGCCGGGCTGATGAACCCGGTGGCTTACTACCTGGTGCTGTTCGCCGCCTACGACCGCTTGCCAGGCCAGGAGGCCATGGCGCTCAACTATACCTGGGCGTTGACCATGGCCTTGCTGGCAGTGCCTATCCTCAAGCAGCGCTTGACCCCTGTCGACGTGCTGGCAGGAGGTGTCGCGTATTCTGGTGTCTGGGTCATTGCCACTCGAGGCCAAGTGTTCAGCGTAACGTTTGCCGATGCCCTTGGTGTAGTACTAGCGTTGGTTTCCACGCTTATCTGGGCATTGTATTGGTTGCTCAATGCCAGGGATCGACGTCCGCCCATGGTGGCCCAGTGGCAGAACTTCAGTATTGCCATTCCCGTGCTGACAATACTGATGCTGATGGGCCCAGGCTTCGAGTGGCATGGCATCACCGCTCTGGGGGCGGGAGTTTATGTTGGCCTGTTCGAGATGGGGGTCGCCTTTGTATTGTGGCAAATGGCGGTACACAAGGTGTCTCGTACCGCCAAGGTGTCTAATCTCATCTTCTTGTCGCCTCCGGTTTCATTACTTCTGCTCCACTTCGTGATTGGAGAACCGATCCTGTCCTCTACGCTGGTCGGCTTGGTACTGATCCTGTCGGGGCTGGGCTTGCAGCAGTGCCAACGTACACCGCCTGCTCAGGAAGATGGTTCTGCCTGATACGCTTTTGCCTGAGGGGCATCGGTGGGCGATACGCCTGCCTCGCGCAGTAAAGGCGTGAGCCTGGCCCAGACATTGTCGAGAATGCGGGGTTGAGCCTCGGCCGTGGGGTGAATGCCGTCGTCCTGCATCAGTTCGGGCTTCAGTGCAACGCCGTCGAGCAGGAAGGGTAACAAGGGCAAGTGGTATTCGTCGGCGAGTTTCTGGAACACCTGGCCGAAGGCCTCGCGGTAGGCTTGGCCGTAATTGGGCGGGATATCGATGCCCACCAGCAGGACCTCTGCGTCACTGGCCAGGCTCTGTTCGATCATACTGTTCAGGTTGGCCTGCATCTGCTGAGGGGGCAGGCCGCGCAGGCCATCATTGCCGCCCAGCTCGAGTATCACGATGTCTGGACGATGCTTTTCAAGCAGGCCAGCCAGACGGCTGGCGCCACCACTGGTGGTTTCACCACTGATGCTGGCATTGATCACCCGAGCCTGGCTGTCGAGTCTCTGGCTTAGCAGTGTGACCCAACCGGTTTCTTGCGGGATGCCATAAGCGGCACTGAGGCTGTCACCGACTACCAGTAGTGTGGGAGGCTGTGACTTTGTCTGGGCCATGCTGGTGCTTGACCACAGTGCAGTGCAGAGCACAATGATCATCAGCAGCCAGCGGCTGTGCAGCCCCGGATGTCGATGCAACTGTCCAACTTCAGGGATACCGTCTGTCATGTCCAAGGCTCCTTTTTCAACGTCATCACCCCACGTGCATTCCCCAGTTGCAGAAGCTGTCCTTGCTGCGAGAGGGCTGGCAAAAAGTGTGACCAGTGGTTCGCGGGTGTTGACCATTCTGCGTGAGCTTGAGCTCGTCGTACATGCTGGTGAGAGTGTCGCCATTCTCGGCCAGAGTGGTGCCGGCAAGTCGACGCTGCTGGGGCTGCTTGCCGGACTTGACGATCCCACCGAGGGCGAACTGTCCTTGTTCGGTGAGTCATTGACTGAGTTGGATGAAGATGGTCGCGCGGCCCTGCGTAATGGCCGAGTCGGGTTCGTGTTCCAGAATTTCCAGTTGTTGCCGACACTCACCGCGCTCGAGAACGTACTGCTGCCGACAGAGCTATCGATGCAGAACCATCGTGAGCAACGTGCTCGTGAGTGGCTGGAGCGGGTGGGACTGGCACAGCGCCATGACCACCTGCCTCGCCAGTTGTCTGGTGGTGAACAGCAGCGGGTTGCCCTGGCTCGTGCCTTTGTTACTTCGCCGGAACTGGTGTTTGCCGATGAGCCGACTGGCAATCTCGACCCGCATACAGGGGAAAGGATCATCCAGACCCTGTTCGAACTCAATCAGGAACAGGGGACGACATTGGTGCTGGTAACCCACGACCATGCCCTGGCACGGCGCTGCGACCGCTGTCTGCAATTGGTCGACGGTCGTCTTGAAGCCATGGACATGAGCGAGACGGACTCATGAAGGGACGTCAGTCGATGGAGGCCGCTGCGATGGGAGGCCTGGTGGCGCGCAGCTTGCGCCGTGACCTGCGTGCTGCGGATGTACGTGCCTTGCTGATCGCCTTGATACTGGCAGTAGCGGCTTCGACCATGATGGGATTTTTCCTCGATCGTCTGGAGCGTGGGCTGGTACGCCAGGCCGGTCAGATGATGGGGGGCGATCTGGTTCTGGAACAGTCAACACCTTTTGATGATGGGCTGCGTCAGCAACTGGTCGAGGCGGGAATGCAACTTAGCGATCAGGTTGACCTGGTCTCCATGGCCAGCCGCGCAGAGGCCTTTCAGCCGGTCAGCATCAAGGCCGTGGACCAGGCTTATCCTCATTACGGCAGCTCGCGCATTGATCGTGGCCAGGGTACCGAGGAAGTCGAACATGGCCCTGCGCGCGGAGAACTATGGCTCTCGCCGAGGTTGCGACAGTTGCTTGATATCGAACTGGGTGAGTCGCTCCAACTGGGACAGACTCAGTTCAAGGTGGGTGCCTGGCTGGAGCGCGAGGCTGATCAGTCGACCGGCTTTGGCAGCCTGAATCCCCGGGTCATGATGCATGTTGCGGACCTCGGTGCGACAGGTCTCATCCAGCCGGGGTCTCGGCTGGAGTACGAAATTCTGGCGGCAGGTTCGGCACAGAGTGTGGAGCAACTGGCGCCGTTGCTCGAACGTCTGCGTCGTGAGGGGGTGGAGGTACGTGATGTACGCCATGATAGGCCCCGGCTGGGCTCGGCGCTGGAGCGTGCCGATACCTATCTGAGTCTGGCGGGCCTGGCAGCGGTGTTGCTGGCGGGTGTCGCCGTAGCATTGTCCACACGACGCTATGTCGAACGCCATCTCGACAGTGCTGCATTGATGCGCTGCTTCGGCGCCTCACAGGCGACCTTGATGTATCTCTTTGGTCTGCAGCTGTTGGTGCTGTCGGTAGTGGCAGCATTGCTGGGAGCTGTGTTGGGATTGGCTGGGCAGGCGTTGCTGGTGGCATTGATCCGACCCTTTCTGCCGATGGAGCTACCGCCACCTGGCTGGTTACCGCTGTGGCTGGGAGGCTTGACCGCGTTAGCTGTGTTGGGAGGCTTTGCCGGCCCGACACTATTGCGCTTGCGGCGTGTCAGTGCGCTCAAGGTACTGCGTCGGGAACTGGACCCGCTACCGGTATCGGCGTGGATGATGGTAGCGGTAGCTGCCGCTTCCTTTGGTGCCTTGATGTGGCTTTATTCGGGCAGCCTCGGTCTGGCGCTTGGCCTGCTCATTGGCGGCCTGCTGGCGCTGGTGGTGTTGTGGGGAGCAGGTGGACTTATCCTTGATGCCTTGATGTGGTTGGTATCCCGGCTGGGGCATGGAGCCCGTCAGGGCTGGCAGCATGCACTGCAGCTTGGTGCTCGGCAACTGGCGCGTCGACGCAACTTGAGTCTTGGTCAACTACTGGCTTTTGCCATCACTTTCTTTGCCATGGCGATGATCAGCCTGGTCAGGGGGGATCTGGTCACTACTTGGCAGGAGCAACTGCCTGCCGACACGCCCAACCATTTCGCCATCAATATCCAGCCAGGCGAGCGCGACGCCTTCGCACAGCAACTGGCCGAGATCTCGGATACTCACAGTGACTTGTATCCGATGGTGCGGGGACGCATCGTGGCGATCAACGGGCAACCACCTCGTGACTCGGTACCTGCCGAAGCGCAAGGCGACAATGCATTGCGGCGCGAGCTCAACCTGACCTGGAGCAATGCGCTGCCGGAGGGTAATCGGCTGGTGGAAGGCAACTGGTTCGATTCTGCCTCTGCTTCTGGCGATGGGCATTCCTGGGTCGGTAACGGAACGTCATCAGAGGCACCTATCTCTCTGGAGAGTGGTCTCGCCGAACGTCTAGGGTTGGCAATGGGGGATCGCCTGACCTTTTCGGTGGGGGCCGATACCCTGACAGGCGTGATCACCAGTATCCGAGACCTGGACTGGGACAGCTTCCAGCCCAATTTCTATGTCATCTTTCCGCCTGGTGTGCTCGATGGTTTTGCGCACAGCTTCATCACTGCCTTTCATCTCGATCCGCTGGAGTCGGCGGCAGGACAGGCGAATCCTCTTGGTGGTCTGGTCGAGGCCTTTCCTGGAGTAACGATCCTGGATGTCGATGTGTTGCTGGGACAGGTGCGGGAAATGCTCGACCAGGTGACCAGAGCGGTGGAGCTGGTGCTGGCATTCGTTCTGCTGGCAGGCATCAGCGTGCTCTATGCCGCACTTGTCGCCAGTCATTCGGTACGTGCTCACGAAAGCGGGCTGTTGCGTGTCTTCGGTGCAGGATCGCAGATGATGGCTCGAGTGCAGTGGGCCGAGTTTGCCGTCATGGGGCTGGCTGCCGGTTTGCTGGCTGTGTTGCTGGCTGAGGTCGCGGCGGCTGTACTCTACCTGGCCTGGCTCGATCTTCCGCCGAGATTGCATCCTCTACTGTGGCTCACACTGCCACCATCGGCGGCACTGCTGCTGGGCTGTGTCGGCCAGTGGCTGTCACGCAACATCCGTCGTCAGGCTCCTGCAGCGAGTCTTGGTCTGTTGGGCGATACTTGATCGAGCAGTGGCTCGAGGCAAGGAGGGCGTATGTCCAGCAAGAAACAGGAGAAGCTGCGCTTTCAACTGCTCTCGGCTCAGTTGGAGCTTGCACGCAACGAGGACCGAGCGGTAGTGGTGCTGGTGACTGGCCATGCCGGTACCGGTAAGGGGCAGTTGATCAATCGGCTCAATCATTGGCTGGAAAATCGCCTGACCGAAGTCCAGGCCCTGGTGCCCAGCGAAGAGGATCGTCGGCACCCGTATTGGTGGCGTTACTGGACCCGCCTCCCGGCCAGAGGGCGCATCGGAATCTTTGTGCATGGCTGGGTAGGCGATGCCTTGTTCGCGGGGGCTGCTCGGCGTCTGGGGGAAGGAGCTTTCGCTGATCACCTGAAGGAAATAGCCAACTTCGAGGTAGACCTTAGGGCAGCGGGCATCACACTGGTCAAGCTATGGCTGGATATCGATGCCGATATTCAGGGGCAATACCTGGCGGAATTGGAGGCAGACCCAGAGACTCGCTGGCAGGCCACCGAGGAAAAATGGCAGCGCCACAGTCAGCATCGAGTAATCGAACAGTTGGGCAAACAACTGCGTAAGGCTACCGCAACCGATGACAGCCCATGGCTGTGTCTGGATGCCTCACCCGGCAACGACCTGCTGACACCTGTAGTCGAACATATGATCGTCGCCATGCAAGGGACGAGCAAAACGGCCACGGTCGCTGCACCATCGAGCGGCCGAGTCTCGATAGCGCCTGCCGTGCCCCAGCTATCCGACCTTACCGGGCATGACAGTGCCATCGACAAGGCCGAGTATCGTGAGCAGCTGGCTTGTGCCCAGGCGCGCCTGGCCGAACTGGCGCGTAGAGCCGTGTGGCGAGGTATACCGGTGGTCGTGGTATTTGAAGGTCACGATGCCGCGGGCAAGGGGGGCAGCATACACCGCCTGACTTCGGCGCTAGACGCCCGTACCTATCGGGTCTGCTCGATAGCGGCTCCTTCCGAACAGGAGCTCCTTTACCCCTGGCAGTGGCGGTTCTGGCAACGCCTGCCAAAGGATGGCTCGGTCACGGTCTTCGACCGCTCGTGGTATGGGCGAGTGCTGGTGGAGCGTGTCGAAGCGTTGATTGATGAACCCGAGTGGCAGCTCGGCTATCAGCAAATCCTGGATTTCGAGGATCAACTGCTGCGCCACGGTACCGTGCTGGTCAAGCTGTTCCTGGCTATCGACAGTGACGTGCAACTGAAGCGCTTCAAGGCGCGGGCCGTTACCCCTCACAAGCAGCACAAGCTGACCGAGGATGACTGGCGCAACCGAACTCGTTGGGATGACTATCAACGGGCCATTGATGACATGTTTTCCGCCACCCACCAGAGCGCTGCGCCCTGGAGCCTGATTGATGCCAACAACAAGCGCCGGGCACGACTGGCGGTGCTGCATGAAGTGACGATGAGACTCGTCGAACGGCTACAAGTCAACTGAAAGCAACGCCTCTTCATTGAGGAATGGTCGGTGTCGCCAAACCATGACATTATTCATTAGGCAGGCGATGAAACCATCGTTACGGCTTGCGCTGGTTGATTGTCATCATTCACAAGGGAGGTGGTTGAATTTCATGTCCAGATTGAACTTTGTCGCAGCGGCAGCCTTGGGCGTGGCGCTGATGCCGGGCCTGGCTCAGGCAGATGCCGAGCAGCTCGAGCAGGATCTGCGCACGCAACTGTCCAGCCAGGGAGAGCTTAAGGTCGCCAAGGTGTCAGACAGCTTCCTGGGCGGGACAACCACGGCTGAGCAAGTGCGCTTGGTCGACGAAGAAGGCGGTACCACGACCATTGGCAAATATATTGTCAAAGGTGACTACGAAGATCCTGATGAAGTCATTCTGGAAGGGGTCAACATGGTGCAGGACCAGGCCACCTTGACCATGGAACGCATGACATTCACTTCTCCTGGGCAGGCCGTGCTGGACCTGGAAGATCTGCCCTATACCGCAGAGAATCCGCTCAAGGGCGTGAGCCTGAAGGGCCTGGTTCTTGACCAGAGCCAGGGAGCAGTGGATCTGGACCTTCCCTTTGGTGTGGCTGGGGGGCGCATTGAACTTGATGAGCTCAATGCAAGTGACCTCAGCGAGCAGGCGATTGGCAGCCTGACACTATCCAACCTCAGTGCGACAAGCGATGATTTTGGTGATATCGGCGCTGGTACGATCATGCTGCCATCGCTCTCATTCTCCGGATTGACAGGGATAGATACAGACAAGCCCACTGTTGATTCTCTCGAACTCAAGGATCTGGACATCGCGACTGACAAGCTAGTCATGACGCTGGGCCATCTGGTCAGCGAGGGAGACCTGGCCGACGGCAAGTTCAGTGGCAACATGGAAGCTCTGTCCCTGAATCTGGGCAAGATGATCGAGTTGGCCCCGGTGGATGAGCGCACCAACCTGCGCATGCTGAGTAATGTGCTGACGGGAGGAAGTGGTCAACTGGATCTGGATGCCAAGATGGATGGCTCCTGGCGAGCTCAAGGCGCCAATGGTCAGTTGGATAGCCAGTTCGAAATGACCGCCACGGATGCCCTGCGCTTCGGTCTGGATGCGGGTATACCTCTGACCTTGCCGAAGGGAGCAGAACCTGCTGAATATTTTGCCAGCCTGGAGGACTGGACCGAACTCGACACTCAAGGCGGAGATATGACGCTGACATTGAGCAACCTGGGGGCTTTCGAGCGTATTGCACCCGTCGCCGCGACCCTCATGGGGGTGTCGGAAAATGAATGGCTCGAGCAGATTCGCACCCAGGCCAAGGGCATGAGTACCATGATGGGACCAGAAATTGGCGCGGTGCTTTCCGGTCTGGTGCAGATGATGGACGGCAAGGCCAAGGACATGACCGTCAGCCTGGCGCTGCCACCGAGCGCTGAAGCACCCAAGTTGGCCCAGGACCCGCTGGGTCTGCCTGCCGCCATGCAGATGCAGGTCAATGTGAAGTAACTCGGCAAACGGCTTCCCGGAAGAACGGAACCCCCATGGTCGATAGACCATGGGGGTTCTTTTATCAGGAGGAAGGCATTGTCGAGAAAATGGCACAGAACCTGATGAAGGAATGCATGCCGGGGAATGGATGCATCGGGGATGCTTCAGTATCACTGAAGCCAAGATGAGAAAACATGAGGTAGTTCATGACGGTCTTTCAAGTGAAAGCCGGCATGGCCTGCGCTATCATGGCCTCCCGAATTTTTTCCCCAGCTGCGAGGTTTGCCCGCCGATGTTCAGTCGCGACATGAAGATTGCCGGTTTCGATGACGCCCTGTTCGATGCAATGCAGAAAGAAGTTGCTCGTCAGGAAACGCATATCGAGCTGATCGCTTCCGAAAACTATGCCAGCCCCCGTGTCATGGAGGCTCAGGGCAGCCAGCTCACCAACAAGTATGCGGAAGGTTATCCGGGCAAGCGTTACTACGGTGGTTGCGAATACGTTGATATCGTTGAGCAGCTGGCCATCGATTACGCCAATGAACTGTTTGGTGCGACATATGCCAATGTTCAGCCTCATTCCGGTTCCCAGGCCAATGGGGCTGTCTTCCAGGCCCTGGTCAGTCCTGGCGATACCGTGCTCGGCATGAGCCTGGATGCAGGTGGCCACCTGACTCACGGCGCTCGTCCGAACTTTTCCGGCAAGCACTACAATGCCGTTCAGTACGGTATCGATGAAAGCGGCCGCATCGACTATGACGAAGTTGCCCGTCTGGCTCGCGAGCACAAGCCGAAGATGATCATTGCAGGTTTCTCTGCATATTCGCAGATCATCGACTGGGTCAAGTTCCGTGAAATCGCCGATGAAGTCGGTGCGTACCTGCTGGTCGACATGGCTCATATCGCCGGTCTGGTTGCCGCAGGCCTGTATCCGACTCCGCTGCCTCATGCTCATGTCGTCACCACCACCACTCACAAGACCCTGCGTGGTCCGCGTGGTGGCCTGATCCTGTCTGCCGAAAACGATGCCGACATCGAGAAGAAGCTGCAGTCTGCGGTCTTCCCCGGTGGTCAGGGCGGTCCCCTGGAGCACGTCATCGCCGCCAAGGCGGTGTGCTTCAAGGAAGCCATGGCGCCTGAATTCAAGGAATACCAGCAGCAGGTCATCAAGAACGCCCAGGTCATGGCAGGTGTGTTCATCGAACGTGGCTATGACGTGGTTTCCGGTGGCACAGAAGATCACCTCTTTCTGCTGTCGCTGATCAAGCAAGGCCTGACCGGCAAGGATGCAGATGCCGCTCTGGGTCGTGCCCATATCACCGTGAACAAGAATGCCGTGCCTGGTGATCCCCAGAGCCCCTTCGTCACCTCCGGTCTGCGTATCGGTACTCCGGCAGTGACCACACGTGGTTTCGGTGAAACGGAATGTCGCGACCTGGCAGGCTGGATCTGCGATCTGCTGGACGTCATGGCCAAGGGAGAAGATACCGCGGCTGTTGAAGCGGAGATTCGGGGTAAGGTGGAAGCTGTGTGTACTCGCCTGCCGGTCTATCGCTGATTCTGGCTGCCTGCGCGGATGAAGCACGTTGTTGCGCGGTGCTCGATCCGGTCACCTAGTAACGCATAGGCTCCCGGATCTGTGCTCCGGGCGCCTAGTGCTTCATTCCGCTCGACTAGCCAGACAGGAAAACGCTGATTTATTGCTGCGCTCGATATATTGGCTGCCGGCGGTACTCGGAATCCTCATGTAGCAGGCTACACTCCGGTTCCTGTGTGCCGGCGGCAACCCATCTCTCTTCGCTCGCGACATAAATCATCAGTTTTCTGGTGTACATGATTGGCTAGCCAGATGAGAAAACGCTGATTTATTGCGGTGTTCGGTATAAATCAACCGTTTCTGGCTAGCCAAATCTCAATGCCCCATTCTGGTGCGCCAGAATGGGGCATTGTCGTCTTGCTTCGGTGCATCGGTGGCAAGGTGTTTGATGATGCACTGCTGATGCATTGATCTCTCTGCATTTTTTCCACGACTGGCATGTCATCTGCTTGGGGTCTGGTATGAACACCCCATACCAGCAGGTCTGCCATGCCAGGTGTCTTTCCCCAGCTTCGTCCCGGATCACGACCACGCCTGGTCTTTACTGACCTGGATGGCTCGTTGCTTGATCACCACAGTTATGACTGGTCGCCTGCAGTGCCCTGGCTCGGGGCGTTGAAGGAAGCGGGCATTGCGGTCATTCCCGTGACCAGCAAGACACGCAGCGAGTTGATGCCTCTGCGCCAGGCTCTGGGGCTGAGCCATACCCCTTTCATTGCCGAGAACGGCGGCGTTGTTGCGCTGCCGTCGGCCTGGTGTCATGCCAAGCGGGAAGTTGTGTCGGGAGCCGATGGTCTGGTGGTCAAGAACCTGGCCGTGGACATCGGACTGATCCGCCAGCGGGTGATGATATGGCGTGAGCGGTTGGGTGCCGACTTCATCACCATGAGCGAGATGTCGGTCAGCGAGGTGTCAGCCTGGACCGGCCTGGATGAGCAGAGCGCACGCCTGGCCCGGCTTCGGGAAGGTAGTGAGCCGTTGGTGTGGCGGGACACGGAAGACAGGCTTACTCGCTTTGCCGAGGGACTTGCCGGTGACGGCCTGCACATGACTCGCGGTGGTCGTTTCTGGCATGTCACTGGCGATATCGACAAGGGGCGGGCGGTAAGCTGGTTATGCAGCCGTTTCGAAGCACTGCGTGGCACGGCACCGGAAACCCTGGCATTAGGTGATGGGCCAAATGACATTGCCATGCTTGAAGCCGTCGAGGCCGCTGTGATCATCCGAGGGCAGCATGGCCTGGATATCGTGCTTGGTCAGGCAGGCTCCGGTTTGGGTTTTCCTCCACGCCTGTACCGTACACAAGCCTCTGGGCCCGAGGGTTGGGCCGAGGGGCTTTCCTATTTCTGGGGTGAGGAGGACAAAGCATGAGTGACTTTCACCAGAACGGCATCATTACCGACTTTCATAACTTGACGCGGCGTTCTGTCGAGGAATTGGAAGCTGACCTGTGTCGCTTTGCTCGTCGGCGTCCCCTGGGATTGATCTTGCCTTCGCTGTTCTCGGAGCTGGAAGGGCCAGCTTTATCCGCCATCATTGACGAACTGGCTAAAGTGCCTTATCTGGCCGAGATCGTGATTGGCCTCGACCAGGCCGACCGTGACCAGTTTCTTTATGCGCGTGACTTCTTTTCCCGCCTGCCACAGCACCATCGTATCCTGTGGAACGATGGCCCTCGCCTGCGTGCACTGGATGCAGAGCTGGAAGAAAAGGGGCTGTCTCCCCAGCAACCTGGCAAAGGCAGGAACGTCTGGTACTGCTCAGGCTATGTGCAGGCCTCGCATCGCACGGTAGCGGTGGCGCTGCATGACTGCGATATCCTCACCTACGATCGTGGCCTGTTGGCACGCTTGATCTATCCGGTCGCTCATCCGCGTTTCAACTATGCCTTCTGCAAGGGATATTACCCGCGTATTGCGGAGGGCAAGCTCAATGGCAGGGTGTCGAGATTGATGGTTACGCCTCTGCTGCGGGCATTGAAGATGATCCACGGCCCATTGCCTTATCTCGATTACCTGGATTGCTATCGCTACCCGCTGTCAGGTGAGTTCTCGATGCGCACGGAAGTGCTTGACGGCATTCGTATCCCGGCAGATTGGGGGTTGGAGATTGGCGTGTTGTCGGAGGTGCATCGTGATCATTCCACCAATCGCTTGTGTCAGGTGGATATCGCCGATCACTATGATCACAAGCACCAGCCCGTGTCTGCTGACAATGCCACCACCGGGCTCAATCGCATGAGCCTGGACATCGCCAAGGCGCTCTACCGAAAGCTGGCAACCCAGGGCGTGCAGTTCTCGGCCGAAGGCTTCCGTACGCTCAAGGCGACCTATTATCGTCTGGCACTGGATCTGATCGAAACCTATGACCACGATGCCATCATGAATGGCCTGAGCCTCGACCGGCACGCCGAGGAGCAGGCGGTGGAACTGTTTGCTGACAACCTGATGGCCGCAGGCAACGCCTTTCTGGAAAATCCCAGAGAGAAACCCTTCATTCCCAGCTGGAACCGGGTTCGGGCAGCTCTCCCGGACCTGCCCGAATGCCTTTATGCCGCTGTGGAGGAAGACAATGAAGGCAAGGTGTGAACGCGGTGCTCCACCTTGGCGTTGCTTGTGTGCTCAGCGTGGCCCCATGATGGTGTTGAACAGGTCTTCCTGGGGCATGCCCTGTGCCATTTCCATGTGGCCTTCGTTCTGGTAAACCAGCCCCGGTGTGGCGATCATGCCGAGCCGGTTGAACAGCTCGTGGTTGCCCTGGAGCTTCACTTCCCACTCGCGTGGCAATTGCTCCATGGGACTGACGGTTGTCTCTCCGGATTCGTGAGCGGCAAGTACTGCTGCAGGGTCGTCAGCAGCCAGCATGGTCACCGCCTGGCGTGGGCTCTGAGGGTCGAGGATGCCTACCATCACATGACGGAGCTGCACCTTGCCGCTTTCGACCCAGGGCCTGGCCTTTTCCCAGAATTTCTTGCAATAAGGACAGTTGGGGTCGGTAAAGACATACACGATGCGTTCGGCATTCTCGTTTCCGTCAGCTATCCAGGCACTGTTCTCCAATTGCTGCCAGGTAGCCTTGTCCTGAGGACCCTGTACCAGCCTTTCCAGTGGTTCGTTAGACAGGTTGTTGGCCTCGCTGTCAATCAGGTTGCCGACGATGGCATGTTCTCCATCAGGTGTGACGAAGACGGTCATGGGCTGGCCTTGATGGCTTGCCGCATAGCCTGTGAGCCCGCCGGGGGCGTCGAACTCGCCGAAGATTTCCAGTCCTTCCTGTTCCAGGGCTTCCAGTGGCGCTGGGTAGTCCTTGGCCAATGCGGTGGCCGTGGGCAACAGGCCGAAGGCTGCTGATGCCAATGCGATATGCGAGACACGATGGCGCCAGGTGAGTGGGCGAGAAGAGCGAGACATATGACAGACTCCAGTCATCAAGGGCGTGAGATGTGCCCAGTATGACAATCTTCTCTTCTCATGGGTTCGCTATGGATGAAGATTGTTGCACCAGCCATAGCGTGCGGTAAGGTGCAAGACTGTCCTGAGGTTCCCAGGTCCCGCCCTCCAGAAGGTCGTCCCAGGGAGTGTCAGGGGTAGCTGGCAAGAGAGCATCCAGGTCCAGTGGCTGACGTCGGTCGGTGACGTTGTGTATGGCCAGCAACCGTCGACCATTTTCCAGGGGCCCACGTTCAATCACCAGTAATGCGGAATCACTGGGTATGACACGTTGTCCTGCATCCGGATGAAAACAGGGCTCCTGCTTGCGAATCGACAGGCGCCGGGTCAAGGCATGAAAGACTTCACGGGTGGGAGTATGGCGGCTGGCCAGTAGTTCCTCGAGCTGTTCGCGTTGCCAGCGTTTGCGATTGATGGAGCGCAAGCGACCGCTATGCTCGACCCCTTCCAGATCGTTCTGTGTCGCGGTGAGGCAGTGAAGATAGATTGCTGGAATGCCCTTGAGTGCCAGCATCAAGTTCTGACTGAGCAGAAAACGTTCCATTTGCCACGGATCGGGGCCTTTACGGGTACCGCTCATGGCAGCAAACCAGGTGATATTGAGTTCGTAAGGACTGTCGCTGCCATCAACCTGGCTGCGCATGCTGATGAATCCGCCGAAGCGTTGCATCAGGGTCATCAAGGCATCGATGTCGTGAGGCTCTAGCCAGCCCTCCAGGGGACGTACCCCGATGCCATCATGGCTGGCCGTGAAGTTGAGATAGCTGCAGCCCGGGGGCAAGTACGGCAGGCTATCGATCCATCTGGCCAGCGTATCCGCCTCGCCGCTGGTCAAGGTATGCAACAGCAGGGGAGGCAAGGTGAACTGATAGACAAGGTGGGCCTCATCGGGTACCAGTGGTTGTTCCTTGGAGGAAGGCCCGGTTCCAGATAAGCCAAAGTAACTGATGTTCTCTGCGTGAGGGACATTGGTTTCGGTAATGATCAGTGTGCCTGGAGCCAGATGATCGACCAGCGCGCGTAGCAGTTTCACCACTGCATGGGTTTCGGGCAGGTGAATGCAGCTGGTACCAGGGCGTTTCCATAGATAGGCAATGGCATCCAGCCGGATAACTCGGGCGCCTTGCTCCAGGTAGAACAGCAGAATGCCAACGAACTCCAGTAATACATCGGGGTTGGCAAAGTTGAGATCGATCTGGTCCTCGGAAAAGGTGGCCCACAGGTGACGTACACCGCGGCGGGTTGCTACGGGGACCAGCAATGGAGAGCTGCGTGGGCGCACCACATCGGAAAGGTCTGTGTCAGGGTCCATTTCAATGAAAAAGTCGCGCCCGGGAAGGTTGCCACCCAGATAGTCGGCAAACCACAAGGATTCCCGGGACGCATGATTGAGTACCAGGTCCACCATCAAGTCTCGATGGCTGGCCAGGCGGCGGATATCCTGCCAGTCACCCAGGCTTGGATTGACTTCCCGATAATGGATGACCGAGAAACCATCGTCGCTGCTCCAGGGAAAGAACGGCAGCACATGAACGCCGCTGATGACTTCGCCAAGGTGGGCCTCAAGAAAGTCATCCAGTGCTTCCAGCGGTGTGCGACCTTCTTCGATGATGGAATCACCATAGAGGATCACCCATTGGTCCCGTTCGCTCCACAGATCTCCGGTTTCTGCACCATTCTGGGGCGTCAGAATGTCACGATGGGCGTCCACGAGGCGCATCAGGCGACGCATGACTTCGTCGCAGCGAGGTCCATAGAGCCGTTCGATCAAGGGACGCGCACGTGTGATGAAAGCGTCGGCCGAGAGTGACTGGACGGAGCTTGGAGAGCGGGTCATGGTATTCCTCCAGTGACGAAGCGTAGGTCGTTGACGCAGTCCTGAATACAGGTTCATACCAGCTTTAAGCACATGGCATGCCAAGCTTGCTCATCGATATCTCATGCACCTGCATAAGCAGGCTCTGGGTGTTTATATGGAGGGGCTCTCATGCCATATAAGCAAGCACAGAAAGCAGGAACAAATTGCCCCATGGTGGAGCGACAGCTGGGCGAGAAAGCTGCCACCCGTTACACTATGCCGACACTTTCGTCTACTTGGATATGCCGCTATGCACTGCCCTTTCTGTGGCGCTCAGGATACGCGCGTGACTGACTCCCGCCTGGTGGCCGAGGGCGACCAGGTACGCCGGCGCCGGCAGTGCGCCGACTGCGGTGAGCGCTTTACCACCTATGAGACGGCAGAGTTGCTGATGCCACGCATCATCAAGTCAGATGGCACTCGTGAAGTGTTCGATGAAGCCAAGTTGCGTGGCGGTATGCTGCGTGCCTTGGAAAAGCGTCCTGTCAGTGCCGAGTCCATCGAGGCAGCGGTAGAGCGCATTCGCCAGTCACTGCGAGCGCGTGGTGAACGTGAAATCCATGCCCGGGATGTGGGTGAGGAAGTCATGAGTGCACTCAAGCGCCTCGACCAGGTGGCATATATCCGTTTTGCCTCGGTATATCGCAGTTTTCAGGATATCGATGAGTTCCGGGCCGAAATTGATCGACTGGCCCAGGAACCCCATTTCTCCCCGGATAATGGCCATGGAGGGAAAACGCGTTGATGCCTATGAGTGATGAAGCCTGGATGGCTAGAGCCTTGCGCCTGGCTGAGCATGGTCGCTATACCACCATGCCCAATCCAAGAGTCGGCTGTGTACTGGTCAAGGATGAAGAACTCGTTGGGGAAGGTTTCCACATGCGCTCGGGAGAAGCGCATGCTGAAATTCATGCCTTGGCCGAGGCGGGAGACAAGGCGGAGGGTGCGACTGCCTACGTGACCCTGGAACCCTGTTCTCACCAGGGGCGTACTGGCCCCTGCTGCGAAGCGCTGATTCAGGCCGGTGTTGCCCGTGTCGTGGTTGCCATGCAGGATCCCAATCCTCTGGTTGCTGGGCGCGGGATCGAGCGTATGCGTGCAGCGGGTATTCAGGTTGATGTCGGAATTCTTGAAGAGGATGCCTGGACCCTGAATGCTGGTTTCCTGCTGCGCATGGTGCAGGGCAGGCCAAGAGTGCGCTTGAAGATGGCAATGAGCCTGGATGGACGTACTGCCATGCCTTCCGGTGACTCCCAGTGGATCACTGGTCCTGAGGCCCGGCGAGATGTCCAGCGCCTGCGCGCCGAGAGTTGCGCCATCCTCACAGGGGTGGACTCGATCATCTTTGATAACGCGCGTCTGACGGTGCGCCCTGAACAATTGGGTGATGTCGAGGACGTATCTGCGGAGACTATTGCGGCACGTCAGCCACTGCGCGTGATACTGGACAGCACCTTGCGCATGCCATTGGCGGCAGCCTGCCTGGTAGAGCCAGGACGAACCCTGGTGGTGACGGTGGCAGGCATTCAGAATGCGCGCAGGGCCAAGCTTGAACAGGCGGGAGCCGAGATACTTGAGTTGCCTGCAGGGGAAAATGGCCGTGTGGACCTGGCTGCTCTATTGTCCTGGCTGGCGGAACACGAGCAATGCAATGATGTGCTGGTGGAAACCGGAGCGACATTGGCCGGCGCGATGATGGATGCTGGTCTGGTCGATGAGCTGCGGCTATATCTGGCACCGACCTTGCTGGGGAGCGAAGCTCGTCCCTTGCTGAACCTTGGCCTTGAGCGCATGGACCAGCAGCGGCCACTGGATATCCTTGATATTCGGGCATTTGGCAAGGATTGGCGAATTCTTGCCCGCCCTGTCAGATAGGCTGTCAGGACGTATTTGATACAGGGTTGGGCAGAGCTTCCAACGCTTCTTACTGGCGCCAGATGCCGCGTCACGGTACCCTGACGCCGATTCTGGTGTCCGACGCAGGTCAGCGACGATGTTGTCGCTAGACTGCGACGGCGCCAAGCCGATATTTATAGGGAGACGTCATGTCGCACTCCTTCAATGGGGGAATCGCCCCCATCGCCGAGCTGATCGAAGACATTCGCCAGGGGCGCATGGTCATCCTGATGGATGACGAAGATCGTGAGAACGAAGGCGACATCATCATGGCTGCCGAAAAGGTTGAGGCTCAGCATATCAACTTCATGGCAGTGCATGCTCGTGGCCTGATCTGCATGCCCATGACCCACGAACGCTGTGCTCAGCTCAACTTGCCCTTGATGGTGCAGGACAACGGTTCCGGATACGGCACCAAGTTTACGTTGTCCATCGAGGCAGCCGAAGGCGTGACGACCGGTATTTCCGCTGCCGATCGTGCGCGTACGGTGCAGGCAGCCTGTGCACGCAATGCCTCGAGTGCGGATATTGTTCAGCCTGGTCATATCTTTCCGTTGATGGCTGAGCCCGGTGGGGTGCTGCGTCGTGCAGGCCATACCGAGGCGGCCTGTGACCTGGCGGCCCTGGCCGGTTGTGATCCCAGCGGTGTGATCTGCGAGATCATGAATGAAGATGGCAGCATGGCGCGCCGCCCTGAGCTCGAGGAGTTCGCCAAGACCCATGGTATCAAGATGGGGACCATTGCCGACCTCATTCACTATCGCATTCTCAATGAGCGCACGGTAGAAGAAGTCGAGCGCACGTCAGTGAACACCGATTTCGGTGAGCTGATGCTGCATGTCTTCCATGACCGTATCCAGAACACGCACCACATGGCGCTGGTCAAGGGCGAGCCGAGTCCGGAAGCGCTGACGACCGTGAGGGTGCACCTGGGCAACAAGCTGCGTGACCTGCTGTGTCTGGAACGTGAAGGGGAATCCTCCTGGCGTGCCAGCGCCGCACTGGAGGAGGTTGCTCGGGTCGAGCATGGTGTTTTTGTATTGCTGGATGATCTACGCCCGAGCCAGGATCTCAATGATCTGCTGCAGGTGTTTCTCGAACGCCGTCGTGTGGTGCGAGGCAGTGAATCCGATGGAGCAGGCAATTATCTTTCCATCGGTACCGGATCGCAGATTCTGCGCGAACTGGGGGTAGGGAAGATGCGCCTGCTCAGCTCACCATGGAAATTTTCCGCGCTGTCCGGGTTTGATCTGGAAGTGGTCGAGCTGGTGTCTCCCCAGGGAGAATCGTCGAGTGATATTCTCGACGACTGATTTTTTTGCGCTGAGGTCCTGAATTGCCAAAACGGCAATGAGTGCCTCAGCGCTTTAGTATTCAATAGGGTGAAGGTGAAGCATACTGCCACCCCATGCCGGCCTTGGTCGGTATTTTCAGGAAGGACCGACATGAATCCTATTTCCCAAGTCGAAGGTAGCTTCGTCGACGTCGAAGGCCGCTACGTCATTGTCGTTGGCCGTTTCAATCATCATGTGGTGGACAGTCTGGTGGAAGGTGCCGTAGACAGCCTGATGCGCCACGGTGTGGATGCCGAAGCAATCGATATCGTCCATGTGCCCGGTGCTTGGGAGCTGCCGTTGGCGATCAAGCGTGTTCTGCAGGTGGCACGTCCGGACGCGGTCATTGCTCTGGGAGCCGTGATTCGTGGTGGTACGCCGCACTTCGAGCATGTGGCTGGCGAGTGCAATTCTGCGCTGTCGCGTCTGCAGCTTGAGTTCGACACCCCGGTTGCCAATGGTGTACTGACGGTCAACTCCATCGAGCAGGCTATCGAGCGTTCTGGTACCAAGATGGGCAACAAGGGCACCGAAGCCGCCATGGCCGCCATGGAAATGGTGTCGCTGTTGCGTTGTTTTGGCGATGAAAATGGTGTTGATGAAGAAGGTGCTGAGGAGGCTTTCTCATGAGTCAGGATCAGCGTTCTCCATCCCTCGCCCAGCAAGCCCGTCGAGCTGCCCGTGAACTGGCAGTCCAGGGGCTGTATCAATGGCACATGACAGGCAAGCCCGTTACCTCAGTGGAAGCTGAATTCCGCAGCCAGGTTCCGGACGAGGACCTGGAAAACCATGAAAACTGGCTTGAGGTGATGAGAATCGCTGATCTGGCCTTGTTCCATGAGCTTCTGCACAACGTGGCTCGTTACAAGGCTGAGCTGGATGCTTCCATTTCTCCGTTGCTGGATCGTCGCATGGAAGATCTGGACCCCATCGAGCTGGCCATTCTGCGTCTGGGGGCTTATGAACTCTCCCACCGTCTTGAGGTGCCATATCGCGTGGTGATCAACGAGGGCGTTGAACTGGCCAAGTCCTTTGGTGCCACCGATGGACACAAGTATGTCAATGGAATTCTCGACAAGCTGGCCAACAAGCTGCGTAGCGCTGAGGTAAGCGCCCGTCGCCGCTAAGGGTCACACTCCCATGCACGGAGAATTCGAGCTCATCAATCGTTGGCTGGCCCCTGCGCATGTCTCCACCATGGACACTGGTGTTGTCCTGGGGGCAGGCGATGATGCTTGCCTGCTCAGCCCCACGGCCGGGCAGCAGCTGGTGGTCAGTGTCGATACGTCAGTTGAAGGACACCATTTCCCTGCGGAAGCCCCTGCCTCTGCGGTCGGGCATCGTGCCCTGGCCGTGAGCCTCAGTGATCTTGCCGCCATGGGAGCTCGCCCTCGCTGGTGCCTGATGTCATTGGCACTGCCTGTCAGTGATGCTGCCTGGGTGGCCGAGTTTGCCAAGGGGTTCCATGCCTTGTGTGACGCGGTGAAGGTCAATCTTGTCGGTGGCGATGTCACGGCGGGAGAGCGCGCCGTGAGCGTCACGGTGATGGGAGAAGCAGAGCCTGCCCGAGCGTTGAGGCGTTCAGGTGCCAGGGCGGGAGATATTCTGGCCGTGACAGGAGCCCTGGGTGGTGGCGCGGGCGGCCTGGCGGCCTGGCAGGCCGGAGAGCGTGATCTTCAGCATCCGCTGCTATCGCGTTATCTGTTGCCGCAGCCGCGTCTTGAGGCAGGTATCGCTTTGGCAGAACTGGCCTCGTCAGCCATTGATATTTCCGATGGACTTCTGGCTGATCTGGGGCATGTGCTGGAAGCCAGCAAGGTAGGTGCTGAGCTTGATGCTCAAGCGATTCCTCTGGCAGAGGGGCTGGTCGATATGCTGGGCGAGGAGGGCGCGATGCAGGCGGCACTCAGCGGTGGCGATGACTATGAGCTGCTCGTTACCCTGGCACCAGAGCAACTGGCTGCAGCGCAGGCGGAACTGGCGTCGTCCGGGCTCGCTCTGACAGCAATCGGGCGGCTGGTCGAAGGCAGTGGCATTGATGGGCTGAAGATGCCGACCAAGGCCGGCTGGCAGCACTTTGGCGGAGGTCAACCATGAACAAGTCTCCCGCTAGTGTGTGGCATCGCCCGACCCACTTCCTGGCTTTTGGCCTCGGCAGTGGTGCCGCCCCTTTTGCTCCTGGCACCTTCGGTACCCTGGCTGCGATTCCCTTCTATTGGTTATTGTCCGAGCTGACCCTTGGCTGGTATCTGATGGTAATTGCCATCACCTTCGTCTGGGGCTGCTGGTTGTGTGACAAGACATCCAACGACCTTGGCGTACATGATCATTCCGGGATCGTCTGGGATGAATTCGTGGGATATTGGCTGACCATGACAGCGGTGCCTTTTTCCTGGGAAGCGGCACTCTGGGGGTTCGTGGCCTTCCGCATCTTCGATGTGATCAAGCCTTGGCCGATTCGTTGGGCGGATCGTCGCGTAGCGGGAGGTTTCGGCATCATGATCGATGACATTCTGGCCGGGATATATGCCTGGAGCACCATGCACCTGTGGTTATGGCTACATTGAACAGAGTATCCGGGTGGACTGGCATCCGGGAAGTGAGCGCCAGGGCCATGTTGGAGCCACGGCGAATTCAGGGGTAGTGAATGCGCAAGGAACGATGGATCGTCCCGGTAGTGGTGGTGCTGGCGCTGACCTGGGCACTCGCTCAGTACATTGCCAGCCTGTTGTTCGAACGAGAACTCGAACGTGCCATGGCAGACCTTCAGGCCCGGGGTGATCTGCGAGTTTCCCGTAGTCATGTACAACGCGGCTGGCTGAGTTCTTCCGGTACGATTCATTTGTCCCCCTTGCTCAGCCATAACTGGCACCTTTCTCTGCCATATGAAGCCAATCACGGCGTGCTGGATACCAGCGTGTCCGGCCAGATCGAGCTGCATCATGGCCGTGACGATCGTGGCCTGTTCAGTGATACCCTGCATTCCGCATCGCCTACCTGGGAAGCCCACTACCGCAGCCTGGGTGGCACCTTCAATGGCAAGCTGCGCCTGGCCTCCTTCGTCATCAGTCAGTCTCCTCCCGGAGAAGCGACTCGTGAGCTGCACTTCAGGGGAGGCAATATCAGCTTCAACGGTGTCTATGGTGACTGGCACCTGGGGATGTATCTCGAGCCCTGGAGCCTGCATGATGGGGATGCTGAGCTGGAAGTCGGCCCATCCCGGCTGGATAGCCGATATACCTACACTGCAGGCGCGCAATCATTCAGCCAGCACGACCAGTTGACCATCGATGCGTTGAACCTGCAGCACCCCAGGGTCAATCTGGAAGGTAGCAACCTGCAACTGGAAACACGCACCCTGCTGGATGACAGTGAGTTGCGCATTGGCAGTCAGCTCAGTGTGGGAGAAGTGAGCTCCGGTGACCGCTTGCTGCTTGCTGGTACTGCCAACATGGAACTGTCGCGGATCAATGCTGATGCCCTCAAGGAGCTGATTGTACTGCTGAGGCGCAAGGCTGCAGAGGGTGGAATGTTGCCCCAGGCCGCCCAGCCCGGCTCTGAGCTTGACCTTGCATTGATCAACCTGCTGCAGGACTCTCCTCGTCTGGATGTGCATGATGTCGACCTGGATAGCCCCATGCTGGGCCTTTCCCTGAAGGGGAGTGGTGTCGCGATCTTCGATGCCCGGCAGTTGGGTCAGCTCAGCGCGGTCCAGTTGAAGGAACCACAGATGCGTGGACGTTTCCAAAGCCGCCTGGATGGTGATTTCGAATGGCTGGATGTGCCGGCCATGGTGGCCTTGTGGTTGCATGAACCGTTGGATACCCAGTCTCTGACGCTTGATCTCGTCAAGGGCCAGATTCGCATCAATGGTCGTCCTGCACCTCCTTTCAAGCTACCCCGGTGATATTCATCACGCAGCCGAGAAAGACGGCTTTGCGTGATGTGGAATCGACGACTCAGACATGCATTGCTGCATGTATGACTTGAAGTCTGAGCTCGTTGCCCACATTCCTGTGAATCAGACAGGGCATATTGCCCAGACATCAGGATGAGGTAAGCATGAGTGACGAACGCGATCCGCAGGATGATGAGCTGAATTGGGTCGACCTGGAAGGTGACGACACCTCCGAGCACCAGGACACGGACGACCAGGTGCAGGAACATGCTGTGATTCCGGCAGCAGCCTCGCTACCCGAACGTTTGTATCTTCTGCCGATTCACAATCGTCCCTTCTTCCCTGCCCAGGTGCAGCCACTGGTGATCAACCGTGAGCGCTGGGACGAGACCATCGAACGAGTCGATAACACGCCACATCACACCGTCGGACTGGCTTTCGTCGGTGAAACGGGCGTCGAGTCCTTGGGCTGGCAGGATTTCCCGGAAGTGGGGACTGCCGTCATGGTCCACAAGCTGCAGCGTGATCCTCAGCAAGTGCAATTCATTGCCCAGGGCATGCGCCGTTTCAAGATCGAGCGCTGGCTGTCGAAGAAAGCTCCGTTTCTGGTCGAGGTCAGTTATCCTCGCGAGCCCGTCGACGCTAATGATGACGAAACCCGGGCTTATGCCATGGCGCTGATCAATGGCATCAAGGAACTGCTGCCGATCAATCCGCTATATGGCGAAGAGCTCAAGCATTACCTCAATCGCTTCAGCCCTCATGAGCCAAGCCCACTGACCGATTTTGCTGCGGCCATCACTTCTGCCCAGGGGGCTGAGCTGCAGGATGTCCTGACCACGCTGCCCGTGGTGTTGCGCATGCAGAAGGTATTGCCGTTGCTGCGCAAGGAAATTGAAGTTGCCCAGCTGCAGAGCGAGATCAGTGAGCAGGTCAATGCCCAGATGGAGCAGCGTCAGCGTGAGTTCTTCCTGCGTGAGCAACTCAAGGTCATTCAGCGTGAACTGGGTATTTCCAAGGACGATCGCGAAAACGATGTCGATACCTTCCGCGCCCGGCTCAAGGAGAAGGAAGTCCCGCAGCGGGTCAAGGAACGCATTGACGAGGAGCTGGACAAGCTTTCGGTGCTGGAGACCGGTTCTCCGGAATACGGCACTACGCGCAACTATCTCGACTGGCTGACCAACGTACCTTGGGGAGTGACCAGCACGGACCATCTTGACCTGGGGCATGCACGCAAGGTGCTCGACCGGGATCACGATGGCCTCAAGGACGTCAAGGAGCGCATTGTCGAGTTCCTGGCTGAAGGCACCTTCAAGGGTGATGTCGGCGGCTCCATCCTGCTGCTGGTTGGTCCTCCCGGTGTCGGCAAGACTTCCGTCGGTCGTTCCATTGCTGAGGCGCTGGGGCGCAAGTTCTATCGTTTCTCGGTCGGCGGGATGCGTGACGAGGCAGAGATCAAGGGGCATCGTCGCACCTATATCGGTGCCATGCCCGGCAAGCTGGTGCAGGCACTCAAGGAAGTCGAAGTCGAGAACCCAGTGATCATGCTCGACGAGATCGACAAGATGGGACAGTCCTTTCAGGGAGACCCGGCTTCGGCGCTGCTCGAGGTGCTTGATCCGGAGCAGAACGTCGACTTCCTCGATCATTACCTGGACGTGCGCCTGGACTTGTCCAAGGTGCTGTTCGTATGTACCGCCAACACCCTGGACTCGATTCCGGGACCTTTGCTCGACCGCATGGAGCAGATTCGCCTGTCCGGCTACATTGCCGAAGAGAAGCTGGCCATTGCCCGCAATCACTTGTGGCCCAAGTTGCTCAAGCGCGACAAGATTCCACGCAAGCGTATCCAGCTCAGCAATGCTGCCCTGCGCCAGGTCATCGAAGGCTATGCCCGCGAAGCGGGAGTGCGTCAGCTGGAGAAGCAGTTGCATCGCATTGTGCGCAAGGCTGCCGTGAAGCTGCTGGAAAGCGAGCAGGCCTCGGTCAGCGTGACAGTGAAGAACCTGGAAGAATTCCTCGGCGCACCGATCTTCCGCAAGGAAAAGGTGATGAAAGGAGCGGGTGTGGTCACCGGTCTTGCCTGGACGTCCATGGGCGGGGCGACACTGTCCATCGAAGCCGGGCGGGTTCACAGGCTGGATCGTGGCTTCAAGCTCACGGGGCAACTTGGTGATGTGATGAAGGAGTCTGCCAATATTGCCTACAGCTTTGTGCAGGGGCACATGGCAGAGTATGGCGCTGATCCCAGCTACTTCGAATCGTCTTTCGTGCATGTACACGTACCAGAAGGTGCGACACCAAAGGATGGTCCTTCTGCAGGTGTGACCATGACGACAGCATTACTGTCACTGGCGCGTAATGAACCGATCAAGCGCAACCTGGCGATGACGGGGGAACTGACTCTGACCGGCCATGTGCTGCCCGTGGGCGGTATCCGCGAGAAAGTCATTGCGGCGCGACGCAGTGATATCTTCGAAGTCATCCTGCCCGAGGCCAATCGGCGTGACTACGATGAACTGCCCGACTATCTCAAGGACGGCATGACGGTGCATTTCGCTTCCCAGTACAAGGACGTTGCCCGGGTGGTGTTTGAAGACCGAGGGTGAGGGCGGGCGAGTCTTCGGGTAAGCTGTGAGGCATTCATCACGGATTGCCGAGCATCACCGCCAATGAAAGACTTCCTGACCAAGACCCGGATGGCGTTAGCGCATCCGGGTCTTTCAATGTTGACGGCATTGGCCGCTATCACGACATTCAGCGCCTCCCAGGCGTTGGCACAGGACGGCGAAAAGCCGCAGCTTACGGTCTATACCTATGACGCCTTCGTGGCCGAGTGGGGCCCAGGCCCTGCCATCGAGAAGGCCTTTGAAGCCCGTTGCGGTTGCGACCTGCAGTTTGTCGCTCTCGAGGGAGGTGTCGATATCCTGCAGCGCCTGCGCCTGGAAGGAGCATCTACCGAAGCGGATGTGATCCTCGGCCTGGACATGAACCTGATGGAAGATGCTAGGGCACTGGAGTTGCTTGTGCCGCACGAGGCGGACATGTCCGCACTTAAATTGCCTATTGAATGGGATGACGATGTCTTCCTGCCTTATGACTGGGGGCGCTTTGCCTTCGTCTATGACAGTGAGGCGCTGCCCAATCCGCCTGACAGCCTTGAAGCGCTGATGGATGCTCCCGAAGACCTGAAGGTGATCATCAGTGATCCAAGAACCAGTGTGCCGGGGCTTGGTCTGCTGCTGTGGATCAAGCATGTCTATGGCGACAAGGCAGATGAAGCCTGGGAGCGCCTGTCGCCGCATATTCTCACGGTGGCCAGTGGCTGGAGTCAGGCCTACTTCTCGCTGTTCATGAATGGCGAAGCTCCCATGGTGTTGTCCTACAGTACCTCTCCGGCCTATCACATGGCATTCGACAAGACGGATCGCTATCAGGCTGCCGAGTTCAAGGAAGGGCACTACCTGCAGGTGGAAACGGCGGCGATGGTGGCCGGTACCGATGAGCCTGAACTGGTGCATGCGTTCATGGACTTTATTCTGAACGAGGATTTCCAGCGCCACATTCCCCTTGGCAATGTGATGTACCCGGCCATCGATCTGGGTGATGAATTGCCCGATGTGTTCGACCGCCTGATCGAACCCGAAAGCTATACCTTCAGCCCCGCAGAGGTCAGCCAGCATCGTCGTGAGTGGATCCGGGAATGGCTCAACGCTTCCAGCCGCTAAGCGGGCCTGCCACCAATCGGTTGCCACTTCCGGCCGCCGGGTTGGTGATGTTGGGTATTGTCTCTGTTGGGCTAGGCAGTCTTGCTGCCTTGATCCATGAAGCCAGTGATCTTCACATTGCCCAGCTCTGGCAGGAACCGTACCTGCTGGCAATCCTGACATTCAGCTTGTGGCAGGCCACGTTGTCCACGTTGATTTCTCTTGGGCTTGGCATGTTGGTGGCAGTGGCACTGGCGCGCCGTCCCCGATTTCCCGGGCGAGGCTTGTTGCTGCGTATCATGGAAATGTCGTTGGTGATCCCGAGCCTACTGGCACTGTTTGGCCTGGTTGCGGTGCACGGCCGCCAAGGTTGGGTGGCGCCGCTGATCGAGGCGATGCCGTTTTCCTCGCGGAATGCGCCAGGGTATCTCTATGGTCTGTCGGGCATCGTGCTGGCGCATGTCTTCTTCAATCTGCCGCTGTCGGCGCGGATCATGCTGCAGGCAGTAGAACGTGCGCCAGGCACCCACTGGCGCCTGGTGGCTCAGTTTGGGCTGTCGCGGTGGGCGATCTGGCAGGTGTTGGAGTGGCCAGCTATCAAGCCACTGTTGCCGCGCCTTGCCGCCCTGGTCTTCACTCTGTGCTTCACCAGCTTTGCCATTGTCATGACGCTCGGAGGAGGCCCTGGCAGCAGTACGCTGGAAGTCGCTCTGTATCAGGCGCTCAAGTACGACAATGATCTGGCCCTGGCAGCACTTCTGGCGTTGACGCAATTGACCATCTGCCTGGCATTGTGGGGCATGGCGCTGGCGAGTGGGGCCAATGCCTCCTTGTTGCAGGGTGGTTCCGAACACAGTGCCGGGCAGCTCCGGGGTGCTCAGCGTCGTGATGCCCGAGGGTGGCGCCGCCTGGGCGATGGGGTGACCTTGTCGGCCTTGGTTCTTCTACTGGTACCACCTTTGGTGGCTATCGTGATTGCCGGGCTGGCGGGAGTACCGCAGATCGTTGCGGACGGGACTGTATGGGCGGCTGCCCGGCGTAGTCTGTTGATGGCTTCATGTGCCGGTATCGGTGCTGTCAGTCTGGCGCTGCTCCTGCTGGCGGGTACTGGCGTGTTGCGTAATGCGGGCCGGCGCGGGTTGGCTGCAGTGATGGAAGGTAGTGGTCAACTGATACTGGTATTGCCGGCACTGGTTCTGGGAACAGGACTGTTCGTCCTGTTGCGACCTGCCTTGGGTGGCGCCATGCAGGCCTATGCGCTGGTGGTGCTGGTCAATGCGTTGATGGCGTTACCTTTCTCCATGCAGGTTTTGCGCAGCGGTGCGGTGGAGCTTGCTGCTCCCCAGCGCCGGCTGGCCGATCAGCTCGGTATTCACGGCTGGTCTCGATTGCGCTGGCTGTTTTGGCCGCGTTTGAGGCGTCCCATGGCATTGTCACTGGCTTATGCCATGACGCTTTCGCTAGGGGATTTCAGCGTCATTGCACTGTTTGGATCGCCTGCATCACCGACATTGCCGATGCTGCTGTATCAGCAGCTTGGCGGATATCGATGGCAGAGCGCAGCGGCAACGGCTCTCATGCTGCTGGCATTGATCGTGCTGATATTCGCTCTGCTATCTGCCCTGACTCTCCGTCTGCCCCGTTACTCCTGGAAAAGGTCAGGCCGTCTGCCTACCGTGTCGAGGCCGCAATGCTGATAGCTGATGCACTGAGTTTTCATTATGCCCTGGCTCAACCAGGGGAAACCTTGGATTTCTGCTTTGACCTGCAACTTGCACCAGGGGAGTGCCTGGCCGTGGACGGTCCTTCTGGGGCTGGCAAGAGCACGCTGCTGAGCCTGCTGGCGGGATTTCTCACGCCAGCATCAGGACGATTATTGTGGAACGATCAGGAGCTGACAGCGCTGCCGCCCTGGGAAAGAGACATCACGACGGTCTTCCAGGATCACAATCTGTTCGATCATTTGCCGGTGTGGGCCAATGTCGGGCTGGGGCTGGCTCCGAACCTGCGTCTCAGCCAGGAACAGCACCAGAGGATTGGCGAAGGGTTGGCCCAAGTCGGACTGGAAGGATTGGCAGAGCGGTTTCCCACAGAGCTTTCCGGTGGCCAACGTCAACGCGTGGCTCTGATTCGAGCATTGCTGCGCCAGACTCGATTGTTGCTGCTGGATGAACCTTTCAGTGGCCTGGACCGGGCCAATCGTGAGCTGCTATGGCAGCAGGTGCAACGCCTCAAGGAACGTGGAGTTGCGGTAATGCTGGTCAGTCATGACACGGAAGACATCACGGCTCTGGCGGACCGTCGGCTGTTGCTGGTTGATGGTCGGCTTAAGGAAGCCGTCGTTTAGGCTCTGTCTAAAAAGTGTCTACGCTCAGCCATACGGCGTTAGCCGGAGCGAAGCGGAGACAACAACCAAAGGCTGGCCCGGAGGGCGAGAGAAGCGAGTCAAATTGATTCAAAGTGCTCATTTACCCCTCGTAAACTGCGCCTTTTCACCAATTTTTGCCTTGTCTGACTATCGCTCGCCGACTTTTGAGATAAACCCTAGTGCCTCATGGCTGGCTGGCATGCAACCCGTGGGCATGACAAAATCAAGAGTCTGGACACGCGACACCACCCGGAAAGCAGCTGAAGCTGCTCGAATACCCGAGAAGGACGAAGCGTTCATGCTTCACGTTACCCGCTGGCTGCGACTAGGCCAGGCAGGAATGACGTGCACCGTAGCGCTTGGCTCCAGGTATTGCCGGGATAAAAAATGATGAGGATCCCATGCCCGAGTATCGTTCCCGTACTACAACCGCTGGCCGCAACATGGCTGGTGCCCGCGCTCTGTGGCGCGCCACCGGCATGAAGGATGACGACTTCCACAAGCCGATTATCGCGGTGGCCAACTCTTTCACCCAGTTTGTGCCTGGCCATGTGCACCTCAAGGACCTGGGCCAGCTGGTAGCTCGTGAAATTGAGAAAGCCGGTGGGGTGGCCAAGGAATTCAATACCATCGCGGTAGATGATGGTATTGCCATGGGGCATGACGGCATGCTGTATTCCCTGCCGAGTCGTGACCTGATTGCCGACAGTGTCGAGTACATGGTCAATGCTCACTGTGCCGATGCCATGGTATGCATTTCCAACTGTGACAAGATCACACCAGGCATGCTGATGGCTGCCATGCGTCTCAATATTCCGGTGGTCTTTGTCTCCGGTGGCCCCATGGAGGCGGGCAAGACCAAGCTGCTCGATCATGGCCTGGACCTGGTCGATGCCATGGTCATGGCGGCTGACGACTCAGTGGATGAAGCCACCCTCAATGAGGTTGAGCGCAGTGCCTGTCCGACCTGTGGCAGCTGCTCAGGGATGTTCACAGCCAACTCCATGAACTGCCTGACCGAAGCCCTCGGCCTGTCATTGCCCGGCAATGGCACGGTGCTGGCCACCCATGGCGATCGCAAGGCCCTGTTCGAGCGTGCCGGTGCACAGATCGTCGAGCTGGCCAAGCGTTACTACGAAGGCGATGAAGCGCACCTTCTGCCTCGTGCCATTGCCTCCAAGGCGGCGTTCAAGAATGCCATGACGCTGGACATTGCCATGGGTGGCTCCACCAACACCATCCTGCACTTGCTGGCGGCGGCTCAGGAAGCTGGCGTGGACTTCACCATGCCCGACATCGATCGCCTCAGCCGTGAAGTGCCACAGTTGTGCAAGGTGGCGCCGAACACCCAGAAATACCATATCGAAGATGTTCACCGCGCAGGCGGTATCATGGCCATTCTCGGTGAGCTCGACCGGGCCGGCGTACTGGATACCAGTGTACCCACCGTACATGCCGATTCCCTCAAGGAGGCGCTGGACGCTTGGGACATCATGCGTAATCCCAGCGCTGATGTGGTCAATTTCTTCAAGGCAGGTCCTGGCGGCGTGCCGACTCAGGTGGCTTTCTCCCAAAGCGCGCGCTGGCCGAGCCTGGACGGCGATCGTGCCACCGGTTGCATTCGCGATTACGAGCACGCTTTCTCCAAGGAAGGCGGCCTGGCCGTACTGCAAGGCAACATTGCCGAGAATGGTTGTGTGGTGAAGACTGCCGGTGTCGATGACAGCATCCTGGTGTTCGAAGGTCCGGCCCATGTAGTCGAGTCGCAGGATCAGGCGGTGGAACACATCCTTGGCGACAAGGTCAAGGAAGGCGATGTGGTGGTGATCCGCTACGAAGGCCCGCGCGGTGGTCCTGGCATGCAGGAGATGCTGTATCCGACCTCCTATCTGAAGTCCAAAGGACTGGGCAAGGCGTGTGCCCTGTTGACGGATGGCCGTTTCTCCGGCGGAACCTCTGGCCTGTCCATTGGCCATGTATCACCTGAAGCTGCAGCGGGTGGAGCTATCGGTCTGGTCGAGGATGGTGATCTGATTCGCATCGACATCCCCAACCGCACCATCAATGTGCTGCTTGACGATGCAGAGCTTGAAGCCCGCCGCCAGAAGCAGCAGGCTCGAGGAGAGCAGGCCTGGACGCCGAGTGCGCCTCGTGAACGCAAGGTGACAGCGGCACTCAAGGCTTACGCTCTGCTGGCCACTTCGGCCGACAAGGGGGCGGTACGGGATCTTGAAAAGCTTGGCTGAACATCGCTACACGGTCATGCCCCCCTTTATGGCGGTCAGTACTTGCTTGGTGATATACGAAAACTGTCTGTATTTGCCGACTGATAGTGCGCAAACCAAGGGCTGGAGGGGGTTGTGGGTCTGAGTCCAAGAGGTAAGAGGGACTCGATTAATTGTGCAGATTTCGTCATCCTAGTACTCATAGAAGTGCTTATGAGAAAGAAGTGCTTATGAGAAATGGTTCAGAGGTCATCCTTGGATGGCCTCTGGATCTATTGTTGTTGTAAGGAAGACGAATCATTATGAAGACACAGACCCTGAACGTGGGCCTGGTCGGCTACGGCATGGCCGCCAAGACGTTTCATGCACCATTGATTCATGCGGCAACCGGCCTTGAGCTGTTGTCCATCGTCAGTTCCGATGCTGCCAAGGTGAAGGCTGACTGGCCGGATGTAGAGGTTGTCGATAACCTCAATGACCTGCTTGCCGATCGCATGATCGACCTTGTCGTCATTGCCACTCCCAATGAACATCACTTTCCCATGGCCAAGGCAGCGTTGACTGCCGGCAAGCATGTCGTGATCGATAAGCCGATGACGGTGTCATTGTCCGAGGCGCGTAATCTGCGCGCTCAGGCGGATCGTTCGGATCTGATGCTCAGCGTGTTTCACAACCGCCGCTGGGATAGCGATTTTCTCACGGTGTGTCGTCTGATCGAAGAGCAGCGTCTTGGCCGCCTGGTGTCCTTCACTTCGCGCTTCGACCGCTTCCGTCCCCATGTGCCGGACCGCTGGCGCGAGAAGTCCAAGCCAGGTGGGGGGATCTGGTATGACCTCGGCCCTCATCTGCTTGATCAGGCCCGAGTGCTGTTCGGCATGCCTCGTGCCATTCTGCTGGAGTTGTCAACATCGCGAGATGGTGCGGAAGTGGATGATGAGTTCGTGTGCATGCTCGAGTACGAAGGCATAAGGGTCACGCTGGAAGCCAGTACACTGGTCGCGGAGCCCAGCCCACGTTTTGTGCTGCATGGTACCAAGGGCAGCTATTCGATCTATGGGCTCGATCCGCAGGAAGCCTGGCTCAAGGAAGGGCAGGTGCCCAGCGAAGACTGGGGCATCGATCCTCAGCCGGGTGTTGCCACGATCAATGAAGGTAGTGATGAGGAGCCCCACCTCGTCGTCCACGACGTTCCCTCCGAGCCAGGTAATTATCCTGCCTATTACGCAGCCGTACGTGAAGCGTTGCTGCTCAAGGGTGGGCAGCCACCGGTGACAGGAGAAGAAGGCGTGGAAATCATGACACTGCTCGAAGCAGGGCTTGATAGCTATCGCCAGGGACGTTGGGTGCGCTTGAAGGAAGGCAATGGCAACATGCGCCGATTGCACGGCACTCGTCGCTGATACGGTGCCTGGAGATAGATACAGCGCCCCGCAGAGTCGGAGTCATGGTTCCTGAGTCATGGCTTCTGATTCATGATGTCTGGGCCATGTCGTTCTTGGCTCGGAAAGAACGTGGAGCGCTGATCTTTACGTTGTTGCTGATGATGTTCTTGTCCCGGGAAGGCGTCACCAGAAATTGGTCTCGCTGGCTTCCTGGCGTAGTTTATCCCTGGCGATATATAGGGCAGCGATGGCTCGAGCTTCGTGAAAATCGCTCCGTGTGAGCAGGGCAGAGATCTCGTCGAGCGCATGGGTTTCGACGATCAGCGGTTCTGGCTCATCGCCTTCCAGACGTTGGGGGTAAAGGTCCCAGGCCAGCATGACCTGCATGCTTTGGCTCATGTAGTTAGGAGACAAGGACAGTTCGGTCAATGGCTCGATGCGTCTGGCACCCATGCCACACTCTTCCATCAGTTCTCGGTTGGCGGCGTTGACGATGTCTTCTCCTTCATCGACCAGCCCCTTGGGTAGTGTCAGGACGTAGTCTTCAAATCCGGCGGCATACTCACGAATCAGCAGTACATGCTCCGGGTCTGGCATGGCTACGATCATGACTGCCCCGTAGCCGCGACCGGTGCTGCCCAGCCGCTCGAATGTACGTTTCTCGCCATTGGAGAATTCCAGGTCGAGCTCCTCGACATGGAACAACCGACTTTTGGCCACGCTGCGTCGGGCCAGGATGTGGGGCTTGCGATGGGCCATTGAGTCTCCGAATATGCAGCAATCTGAACCTGATTTCGGTTAAACTACCACGTTTTTCCCTGTCACCCACTCTCGCTGAGATAGGGTGGGATTGAATTGAGGCTAAGCTGAGAGATGATCGATTGGCGGGCCATAGATACCGTTCTGCTCGATATGGACGGTACGCTGCTGGATTTACATTTCGACAGCCATTTCTGGCTGGAACATCTGCCACGCCGATATGTGGAATTGCACAAGCTCGATGATACGCATCGGCTGGCATTATGCGAGCGTATCGTTGGCGAGCAGGGCACCTTGAGCTGGTATAGCCTGGGCTACTGGAGCCAGGAACTTGACGTGGATGTCGTGGCGCTCAAGCGTGAAGTACAGCATCTGATCAGCGTGCGCAGCGATGCGCTGGACTTCCTGCAATGGCTGAAGTCGGCCCACCCTCGAGTAGTGCTGGCAACCAATGCTGATCGTGCCAGTCTGGCACTGAAGCTTCCCTTGACCGGCATCGACGAATACCTGGATGCCATCGTGTCTTCGGAGGATCTCGGGGTTCCCAAGGAAGAACAAGCGTTCTGGGTGGGGCTGAGTGAACGTGAGCCCTTTGATCCTGAGCGTACGCTGTTCGTTGATGACAATCCCCGAGTGCTGGCCAGTGCACGCGAGTATGGCATTCGCCATCTGCTCGGTATTCATCAGCCGGATAGTCAGCGACCAGGACGTGTGCTGGAAGGCTTCACCACACTGGAGCGGTTCGCTGAGATACTTCCATCAACGGCACAGGATGCACGTGAGGAGAGTGATCGTGGATAGCGTTCGTCTGGACAAGTGGTTGTGGGCTGCCCGCTTCTTCAAGACCCGGGCGCTGGCCAAGAAGGCCATCGATGGCGGCAAGGTCGACGTCGATGGCAGCAAGGCCAAGACCAGCAAGCTGATCAGCCCGGGGATGAAAGTCCGTTTGCCCCAAGGCTGGGACACCTGGGAAGTGGAAGTGCTGGCCGTGACGGAAAAGCGACGAGGTGCTCCGGAAGCTCAAGCGTTGTATCAGGAAACGGATGAAAGCCGCCAGCGCCGGGAGAGGGAAGCCGAGAGCCGGCGTCAGGCTCGCGAGACCTTCCAACATCCTCTCAAGCGCCCTGACAGGCGTGATCGGCGCGAGATCAAGCGATTCCAGCGAGAACAGCATGACTAGGTTTCATTCGGCCTGTGTCTGCCGATGATGAATGATCTTTCGCGAGCACGTTCTGCGAGCCTCTATTTTGTGAGTCCCTGTTTTGTGAGCCCTTATGAGCGACAAGATTCAGCGTTTTATTCTTGAGAATACCAATGTGCGTGGCGAGGTCACTCTCCTTGAACAGGCCTATGCCGAGGTATTGGATCGCCACCAGTATCCTGCGGCCATCAATCGTCAATTGGGAGAGCTTCTGGCGGCGGTGGCCTTGCTTACCGATACGGTCAAGCTCGATGGCACGCTCAGCCTGGAGGTCCGGGGTAATGCTTCCGTTGCCTTGATGATGGCCGAATCCAACCCCGGCGGTGAGCTGCGTGCCATTGCTCGCATGGATGAAGACGCTGCCCTGCCAGCCGATGGCGCAGATTTCCGTACCCTGGTGGGGGATGGCCAGATCGTGATTACGCTGGACCCGCGGGAAGGGCGGCGCTATCAGGGTATCGTGGCGATCGATGAATCGAGCCTGGCCGCATGTCTGGAAGACTATTTCACCCAGTCCGAGCAGCTTCCGACGCGCCTGTGGCTGGCTGCCGATGGTCTGCGTGCAGGAGGGATGTTGCTGCAGCGCCTTCCCGATGAATCGCTCAACCAGGATGACGATGCCTGGGATCGGGCGACGCATCTGGCGGCAACGCTCAGTCAGGAAGAACTGGTCAGCCTTGACGCAGGCACACTGCTGACCCGGTTGTTCCACGAAGAGGACGTGCGCGTCTTCGACCCCAAGGCATTGCGCTTTGGATGCACTTGTTCTCGGCCTCGCATCTCCGGGGCGCTGCTGAGCCTGGGGGAAGAAGAATTACGCCAGATCGTCGCTGAACAGGGCCACATCGAGACCCAGTGTCATTTTTGCCACACGCATTACCACTTCTCTGCAGCGGAAGTTGAAGCCTTGCTGGATGATCCTGAAGGGGGGAGTCCTACGATCCACTGAGATTGGTTCCTGGCCTTGTCTGCTATCAACCAGTCGTCGAATCACTTGTAGTGAAATGACAGAAATGTGCGTAAAAAGCCCATGTTTTTGTAGTGAAACTACACTAATGTCTTGAAAAACGGACATTTCTTGTTGGCTGGATTTTTGTCATAATCGCCGCCTGTTCACGGTCCGGTCGCTTTCAACAAGACGGCACAACCGCACAGCGACCTGGGCAGACTCGAGCGTTGAACACGCCCGGCAACCGAGAGAGAGCGGCCTTCTGGCCCAGGAAAGCAAATGACCCAAACTCAGCAGACTTCTGTCGTCCATACCAATCTCAGTTCTGCCAATCTGGTGGAGCGTGCCCTGGCCAGCGGTGAAGGTCGCCTGGCTGCCAACGGTGCCCTGGTGGTGGAAACTGGCGCACGTACCGGCCGTTCCCCCAAGGACCGCTTCATTGTCGATGAGCCGTCCACCAGTGCTGATATCGAATGGGGCAACGTCAACCAGCCGTTTGCCAGCGACAAGTTCGATGCCCTGTGGGCGCGTGTCGAGGATTACCTGCTGGGGCGCGAGCACTATGTTGCACAACTGCATGTAGGTAGTGATCCGACCTATTACCTGCCGGTTCGCGTGCATACCGAGACTGCCTGGCAGAACCTGTTCGGCAAGAATCTGTTCGTGCGTCCTGAAAGCTACAATCCTTCCGCCAAGGATGAGTGGACCATTCTCAATGCCGCTGGCTTCCAGTGTGATCCCGAGCGTGACGGCACCCATTCCGACGGTTGCGTCATTCTCAACTTCGCCCAGAAGAAAGTGCTGATCGCTGGAATGCGTTATGCCGGCGAAATGAAGAAGGCCATGTTCTCGGTACAGAACTTCCTGCTGCCGGCCTCCGATGTGCTGCCGATGCACTGCAGTGCCAACGTCGGGGAAGATGGCGAGACCACGTTGTTCTTCGGCCTTTCCGGGACTGGCAAGACCACCTTGTCGGCTGATCCGGCCCGTTTCCTGATTGGTGATGACGAGCATGCCTGGGGGCCGGGTACCGTGTTCAACATTGAGGGCGGTTGCTATGCCAAGTGCATCGATCTGTCCGCCAAGAATGAGCCGGTCATCTGGCAGGCCATCAAGTTCGGGACCGTGCTCGAGAATGTGGTCCTCGATGAGCACGGCAACCCTGACTATGCCGATGACAGCCTGACTCAGAACTCTCGTGCTGCCTATCCTCTGGAACACATCGAAAAGCGTGTGCCCGAGAATCGCGCTGGCGAGCCCAATGCCATCGTCTTCCTGACCTGCGACATGTCAGGTGTGCTGCCGCCCGTTTCGGTGCTGTCCAAGGAAGCTGCGGCCTATCATTTTCTGTCCGGTTACACTGCCAAGGTGGGTTCCACCGAAATGGGGGCGGCTGAAGGCCTCTCTGCCACCTTCTCCACCTGCTTTGGTGCACCTTTCTTCCCCCGTCCGGCTCGCGTCTACGCCGACCTGCTGATCAAGCGTGTGGAAGAGAAAGATGCCCAGGTCTACCTGGTCAATACCGGCTGGACCGGTGGTGCCTACGGCGAAGGTGGCGAGCGTTTCTCCATTCCCACCACGCGTGCCATCATCAGCGCAATCCAGTCAGGTGTGCTGCGTACAGTGGAAACCAAGCGCCTCGAAGGCCTGAACCTGTCGGTACCGGTTGCCGTACCAGGGGTCGACAGCAAGCTGCTCGATCCGCGCGAAACCTGGGAAGACAAGGCGGCCTACGATCGCAAGCGCGATGACCTGGCAGCCATGTTCGTGGACAACTTCAAGAAGTTTGACGGTGTCAGTGAGGCTATTGTCAACGCTGGTCCCGCACGTACCTGATACCACGTTCCATATCTCCAGCACTTACTGGGAAGCCAGCAGAACCCTGGTAACCCAGTGAGGTCGAAAGAGGAGTGGGCCACAAGGCCTGCTCCTCTTTTTTTGCTCATGTCGTGTTCTTTGCTTATGTCGTGCGTTTCTGGCGCAGTGCAAGGATTCGTCGAGGTACTCGACAAAACCTGATACCTGGTACCTGCAGAGAGGGGGTCGAACATGAAACGACGTGATTTTTTGGCTGTGCTGGGCCTGGCCGGGGTGGCATCGGTGGTTCCTTCAGTGGGGCAGGCGCGCCCCAAACTGGACCTGAGTCCGGCCGAGGGGCTGGAGCGCCTGGAACTGAGCGACGAAGAGTGGCGCGAGCGCCTGACTCCGGAGCAGTACGAGGTGATGCGTGATGCCGGTACGGAGCCATCGGGATCCAGTCCACTCAATGCTGAGAAGCGTGATGGAGAGTACCGATGCGCTGCCTGCGATCTGGTGCTGTTCACCAGTGCCATGAAATATGATTCGGGTACGGGGTGGCCGAGTTTCTTCGATCATGTGACGGGGCACTTGCTGACCGAGAGCGATTACAAGTTGATATGGCCGCGTACGGAATATCACTGTGCTCGTTGTGGTAGCCATCAGGGGCATGTGTTCGAAGATGGGCCAGATCCTACGGGGTTACGCTGGTGTAACAATGGTGTGGCGCTGAAGTTTGTGCCTGCCTGAATACATGCATGAGTGCCCGTGCGGTGAATCGACGCGCCATGCGGGTACTGCAGGTCCCGCCTGAGGAAGCTTTGTGATACCTTGGCGCGACCCATAGATGTTGTCATGCCAAGGATTACATGGACGCACACGCCAAGATCATTTCTCGCCTGGCCGACGAACTGGCGGTCAAGGTTTCTCAAGTAGCGGCGACTGTCGAACTGCTCGATGGCGGCGCTACCGTTCCTTTTATCGCGCGCTATCGCAAGGAAGTCACCGGTGGGCTGGACGATACACAGCTGCGCACCCTGGAAGAGCGCCTTGGCTACCTGAGAGAGCTGGAAGAGCGCCGCGTATCGGTGTTGGCCGCGATTGAAGAACAAGGCAAGCTCACCGATGAGCTGGCTGCCAGCGTTCACGCCGCCGACACCAAGCAACGCCTGGAAGACCTTTATCTTCCGTACCGCAAGAAGCGTCGTACCAAGGCCCAGATTGCCCGTGAAGCGGGGCTTGCGCCTCTGGCCGATGCGCTGCTGGCTGATCCGACACTGGATCCCGAAAAGCAAGCCCAGGGGTATCTGCGCGAAGCCGAGGGCGATATCCCCGCCATCGAAGATGCCAAGGCGGCTCTGGACGGGGCCAAGCAGATCCTGATGGAACGTTTTGCTGAAGACCCGGAACTGGTGGGTTCGCTGCGCGAACGTCTGTGGCAGGAAGGCGAGCTGGTCAGCCAGTTGATTGCCGGCAAGGAACAGGAAGGCGCCAAGTTCTCTGACTACTTTGAGCACGATGAGCCCCTCGCCAAGGTGCCATCCCACCGAGCCCTGGCCATGTTCCGCGGGCGCAACGAGGGCGTGCTGGCGCTGAGTCTGCGCTTCCCTGGGGAGGATGAAGCTCCCGTGCATCCCGCGCAGGTGGCGATTGCCCGCCACGCGGGGGTTGTCGATGAGGGACGTGCTGCCGACCGTTGGCTGGCCGAGGTGGTGCGCTGGACCTGGCGGGTAAAGCTCTACACTCACCTTGAAACTGAGCTGATGGGCCGTCTGCGCGAGCGTGCAGAAGGAGATGCCATCGATGTCTTCGCTGCCAACCTGAAAGATTTGCTGCTGTCGGCCCCGGCGGGCCCGCGGGCGACGCTGGCCATTGACCCGGGCTTGCGTACCGGCTGCAAGATCGCAGTTGTCGATGCCACTGGCCAGTTTCTCGAACAGGCCACTATCTTCCCCCATGCCCCGCGCAATCAATGGGATGCCTCGCTGGCGGAATTGGCACGCCTGGTCGACAAGTATGATGTCGAACTGATCGCCGTGGGGAACGGTACGGCCAGTCGTGAGACCGATAAGCTGGCTGCCGATCTGCTCAAGGCCATGAGTGGTCGCCGTCTGTCCAAGGTCATGGTTTCCGAGGCTGGGGCTTCGGTGTACTCGGCTTCGGAATATGCTGCCAAGGAACTGCCGGATCTGGATGTCACCATTCGTGGGGCCGTATCCATTGCTCGCCGTCTGCAGGATCCTCTGGCCGAGTTGGTCAAGATCGAACCCAAGTCCATTGGTGTGGGGCAGTATCAGCACGATGTCTCCCAGGTGCAGTTGTCCAGGAGCCTGGAAGTCGTGATAGAGGACTGCGTCAACGCCGTCGGGGTGGACCTCAATACGGCTTCCTCGGCACTGCTGTCCCGGGTCGCCGGGCTCAACCCGGCTCTGGCCGAAAACATCGTTTCGCGGCGCAATGCCCAGGGAGCCTTCCGTGACCGTCGTGACTTGCTCGACGTTTCGCGCCTAGGGCCCAAGACCTTCGAGCAATGTGCCGGTTTCCTGCGCATCATGAATGGAGACAATCCTCTGGATGCCAGTGCCGTGCATCCGGAAGCCTATCCGGTGGTAGAGCGCATCGCTCAGAAGAACGGTCGTGAGCTGTCAGCACTGATAGGCGATAGCGCCACGCTCAAGCAGCTCAAGCCTGCTGAGTTTGCCGATGAGCGTTTCGGTGTGCCCACCGTGACTGACATCATCAAGGAACTGGACAAGCCCGGACGTGATCCGCGCCCTGAGTTCCGTGCGGCGGAGTTCCGGGAGGGTGTCGAAACGCTCAAGGACCTGGAGCCGGGCATGATTCTCGAAGGCACTGTGACCAATGTCACTCACTTTGGCGCCTTTGTGGATATCGGTGTTCATCAGGATGGTCTGGTGCATATTTCTGCGCTTTCCGACCGTTTTGTCGAAGATCCTCGCTCTGTGGTCAAGGCGGGAGATATCGTCAAGGTCAAGGTCATGAGCGTCGATCTGGAGCGTTCACGTATCGCTCTGTCGATGCGTCTGAGTGACGATCCGTCCCAGGCCGAAGGCGGCGGCAGCAATAAACGCGGCGGTGAGCGCCCAGCGCAGCGACGCCAAGGAGAGCGCGGCGGCAACAAGGGCGGTCAGCAGGGACGTCGCGAGGAAGCGGCTCCCATGGGCGCACTTGGGGCTGCATTGCTGAAGGCTCGACAAAAAAGCTAGCGTGTTAATGATGGCGTCCTTGAATCCTCGCTCGAGGACGCCATAATCTGACGACTTCGGGTGCAGACGTGCCTGTGATTCACGCCGATTGAAGCCGGCCCCTGGGGCCAGCCACGACCGTGTTCTCCAAAACAGGGGGCTCATTCTTGTCCACATCGCTTTCATTGCTCCTCGAACGCCTGCGTGGCCCGGCTGCGGCACGACGCTTTGGTCGCCTACGGCGCGGTATCGAGAAGGAAGGGCTCAGGGTCGATGATCAGGGTGCAATTTCCCCTCTTCCGCATCCTTGGGCATTGGGGTCCAAGTTGACCCATCCGCATATCACGACGGATTACTCTGAAGCATTGCTCGAGTACATTACGCCGGTATACAGTCGACCGGAGCAAGCCCTGGAGTTTCTGGCTGATCTGCATCGCTACACCTATCGCCACCTGGAGGGCGAGTGGGTCTGGCCGGCCAGCATGCCATCGCGCCTGAATGGTAACGACAGCATTCCGATCGCTGACTACGGAAACTCCAACGTCGGCATCATGAAACATGTCTACCGCAAGGGACTGGATGTGCGCTATGGGCGTATCATGCAGTCGATTGCCGGGGTGCACTATAACGTTTCCCTGCCGGACGATCTCTGGAACCTGCTCAAGACCCTGGATGGCCAGGAAGAGCTGTCGCTGGACGAATATCGCTCATCACGTTATTTCGATCTGATCCGCAATTTCCGCCGCCATAGCTGGTTATTGTTGTATCTGTTTGGCGCCTCGCCGGCCCTGGATACCAGTTTCCTGCCCGATGGAAAGGTGCCGGAAGGTTTGCAGCGCCATGCCAAGCGCACTTTGCTGTCGCCTTATGCCACCAGCCTGCGCATGTCCGACCTGGGTTACCAGAACAAGGTCCAGGATCAACTGCGAATCTGCTTCAACTCGCTGTCCAACTACGTCAATACGTTGCGTCATGCGATTTCTTCGCCCTGGCCTGACTATGAAGCTCTTGGCGTCAGGCAGGGAGATGAGTGGCAGCAGCTCAATGCCAACATCCTGCAGATCGAGAACGAGTACTACAGCGACATACGTCCCAAGCGTGTCGCTCGCCATGATGAAACCCCGAGCCAGGCACTGGAAGCGCGCGGGGTGGAATATATCGAAGTCCGCTGTCTCGACATCAACCCCTTTGCCAGTGTCGGTATCGATGTCACCGAAACGCGGGTGGTGGATACTTTCCTGATGTGGTGTCTACTGCACGAGAGTCCCTGGATCACCGATACGGAGTGTGATCACCTCGATGACAATCGTCGTCTGGTGGTGGAGCGCGGTCGTGAGCCAGGACTGGAACTGTTCGATGGCAACCAGCGTCGCTCCCTGCAGGAATGGGGCAGTGCGATTCTTGATGAGATGACAGGCGTGGCCGCATTGCTGGATCGTCTGGAAACCGGCACCCCGCATGGTGATGCCCTGGCCGAAATGAGTCCTCGCATGGCAGATCCCGCTCTGACGCCTTCCGGGCGCGTAATGGCGCTGCTACTGGAAAGTGGCGAGGATTTCATCGATGTCATGCAGGATATCGCCCGGAAGCAGGCCGAGAGTCTGCAGGCTGCTCCCATGGATCGTTCTCGGGAAGAGCAACTCGAACAACTGGTGGAAGCTTCTCATCAACAGCAGGTACAGATCGAGGAAAGTGATCAATGTGATTTCCCGACCTTCCTTGCCGATTATTTTGAGCGTGCACGAGAATCACGTGCCTTGTCCTTTGTAAGCAGCCTGATGGATAGACCACCAGCCGATGGTTCGGCCAAGCATGGAGAGCATTACTGATGGGTGACTGGACCTTACGTCAATGGAGTCTGGCGGGCTTTGTCCTGTGTGTGGCGATGATGGCCGCCGCACTGGTGATGGAGCATGTGTATGGTCTTGAGCCATGCCCATTATGTGTCTTTCAACGGGTCGCGGTGATTGCCGCCGGTGTGGTGTTCCTGGTAGCCGCTTTGCACGGTCCGCGTGGCAGGGCAGGAGCCATCGTCTATGGCGGCCTGGCCAGCCTGGCAGTACTGGCAGGAGCAGGAATTGCCGGACGTCATCTGTGGCTGCAGTCACTCCCCGCTGACCAGGTGCCAAGCTGTGGTCCCGGGCTGGACTATATGCTGGATGTGATGCCGTTCCAGCAGGTGTTGAACAATGTGCTTTCCGGCTCAGGAGAGTGCGCCGAGGTCGGTGCGCGTTTCCTTGGTCTGTCGATTCCTGGCTGGACCTTGATCGGCTTCTTGGCGCTGTTGGTATGTGCTTTCGGCATGCTGTTCAGTGCCCGTGGTCGTGGTACTGCCTACCGTTGGAACGGCTAATCAAATACTTGCTACATACCCGTTGACAGGGAGCGCTACAGGGAGGACTCTGATCTTCCCCAGGGTTCGCAGGATACCGTTCAAGACGCATGGGCTTGGCCGGTATGCGAGCGAAAGTCCCATGGATCAGTAGCGCAACGGAGGCCCCCATGTTGGAAGATTGCAAGTCCGCCCGCGAACGCTGGGGCGGTGTTCACCAACTCATCGACCGTTGGCTAGAACAGCGTCATCAGCTGCTTGAGGTGTTCTCGACGTTGGATGGCTCCTGTGATGCAGAACTGGAGACCATCACCAAGGAGCGTCTCGATACATTCAGTGAGACCTTGATGGACTACATCAGTGCCGGTCATTTCGAGGTCTATCCACAGCTACGTGAGGAGGCCAGGTCGTTTGACGACGACGAGGCCCTGGCGCTAGCCGATCGTCTGCTCGAGCGTCTGGAAATGTCCACCGAACTGGTGTTGGCCTTCGATCAGGACTATGTCGATGGAGCAAGCTGTGACAGGAACCTGCATCGCTTGCCTGCCTGGATCGATCGCCTCGAGCGAGGTCTGCGCGAGCGCTTCAGCCTGGAAGATCAGTTGATCCAGCGCTTGCATGAGGTGCATGCGCCAGCTGTCTCCTAGCCCGGCGGTCATGAACATGCATCGAGCCTCATTGCTTCACTCCTGATGTCGGAACTGCTGTGTTCCGAGGGAGCTGGCGGTGGGGCGCTATCACATGCTCATCATGGGCGTTTGGTGTCCTGGGCAATGCAACATGGTGTTGCGTCGGCAAGGCAGCCGAGTGCCAAATATCCAGGTAATTACCTATGTAGAATTGAGTTTTGTGCACTGCAGGCATAAGATTCCTCGCGTCCTGAACGTAGCCCCGTCGTGGAGTGCGGTCGAGCAGGCACTGCCTGGACAATGCTCAGTCACTTCCGGGGCCTCCCTCACGGCGACAATCCGAAGGAGCCATGATGAAAGATCCCGTACGTATTGCCATCACCGGTGCAGCCGGTCAGATCAGCTATTCCCTCGCTTTCCGTATCGCTGCCGGCGATATGCTGGGCCCGGATCAGCCGGTCATTCTGCAGCTGCTGGAAATCACTCCGGCGATGGATGCCCTTCAGGGTGTAGTGATGGAACTCAATGACTGCGCCTTCCCGCTGGTGCAGGATATCGTCGCTACCGATGACCCCAATGTGGCTTTCAAGGACGCTGACTTTGCTCTGTTGGTCGGTGCCCGTCCGCGTGGTCCAGGCATGGAGCGCAAGGATCTGCTCGAAGCCAATGCGGCCATCTTCTCCGTTCAGGGCAAGGCCATCAACGATCACGCCAGCCGCGACATTCGCGTCCTGGTCGTTGGCAACCCGGCCAACACCAATGCGCTGATCGCTTCCTGCAATGCCCCGGATCTGGATCCAGGCCAGTTCACCGCGATGATGCGTCTGGACCATAACCGTGCCAAGTCTCAGTTGGCCGAGAAAACTGGAAAGCATGTCACTGATGTCGAGAAGATGATTGTGTGGGGCAACCACAGCGCCACTCAGTATCCGGATCTGGCTCACTGCACTGTGGCAGGCACTCCGGCCTTCGATCTGGTAGAGCGTGACTGGTACGAGAATGACTTCATTCCGACCGTTCAGCAGCGCGGTGCCGCTATCATCAAGGCTCGTGGTGCTTCTTCTGCGGCTTCTGCGGCTTCTGCTGCCATCGACCACATGCGTGACTGGGCGCTGGGTAGCGACGGTATCGTCAGCATGGGTATCCCGTCCGATGGTAGCTACGGCGTCGAGCCGGGCATCATGTTCTCCTACCCGGTCATCTGCAAGGACGGCAAGTATGAAATCGTCCAGGGGCTGGCTGTCGATGCATTCAGTCAGGACCGGATGAAGGCCACCGAGCAGGAACTGCGTGAAGAGCGCGCAGCCGTCGAGCACTTGCTGGGCTGATATCCGTTCCCTTCTGCCGGTCGCAGGGCCGGCAGGCCATGGAGATGGATATGAAACGAGGCCCCGCCCATCCTAGGATGGGCGGGGCCTCGTCGTTTCTTGCCAATCGTCTTTGTAGGCCGTTTCTTGCGAAGCGCCTCGACGCCGGTATCAGTCTCGTAGGGAAATGATCTTCCAACTGCGCTGTTCGGCCACTTCACGCAGTTTCATGTCTGGGTCCACGGCCACTGGGTGCTCGACCAGCTCCAGCAGTGGGAGATCGTTATGAGAGTCACTATAGAACCAGGCACCATCAAGAGTGTCGTCGCGATCTTCCAGCCATTCATTCAGGCGTGTCACCTTGCCTTGCTGGAAGCTCGGAGTACCGCTGACCTTGCCGGTGTAGCGTCCGTGCATGATCTCCGGTTCCACAGCAATCAGTTCGTTGATACCCAGGCGTGCAGCAATGGGAGCGGTAATGAACCGGTTGGTTGCGGTGATGATCAACAACGTATCGCCACGCGAGCGGTGACGTGCGATCAGGTCTTCCGCCCGGGGAAGGATACTGGGCTCAATCTTGCTGATCATGAATTGCTGGTGCCAGGCAGCCAGCTGTTCCATGGAGTTATCTGCCAATGGTTTCAGCGCGACTTCGAGAAATGCCATCATGTCCAGACACCCGGCATCATAGTCAGCCTTGAAGCGATCGTTGGCCTCACGGTAGGCCACCGGGTCCACGGCGCCTTGTTCCAGCAGGAACTCTCCCCAGGCATGATCGCTGTCAATAGAGAGAAGGGTGTTGTCCAGATCGAAAATGGCCAAGCTCACGTTGTGTCCTCGTGCTGAAAAGAAGGTCGCTCCCATCCTTGCTTCTGTGAACAAGTGTTTACTGACACGTTTTTGACGTTGTCGATGAGGCCTGGGTTTGTCGAACATCCTCCGGCAGCATCACTGCTGACAGTGTCGAGAAAGCCAGTCGCGGGAGCAACAAAGGGCCAAGATTATCGCAGATGCCTTGTCGAGGTTCGATAGCCAGTGGAGAAAGCCTGACTGGCAAGTTTGGCCAGAAAAGAATGGTCAGAAATAGAAGCGTAGAACCAAGGCCATATTGATGCGCTCGAAGCCCTTGTGGAAGAATGAGCCTAATACTGACTTCAAAGGTGAAGCCCGTGATCGACGTAGACGGCTTTCGCCCCAACGTTGGCATTATCATTGTCAACGACCATGGGCAGCTGCTTTGGGCGCGTCGGGTAGGGCAGAATGCGTGGCAGTTTCCTCAGGGAGGCATCAAGTCGGATGAGACACCTCAACAGGCGTTGTTCAGAGAACTTGAAGAAGAAATCGGTTTGACAGCCGATGATGTAGAGATTCTTGCCTGTACACGGGGTTGGCTGCGCTATCGCTTGCCGCGACGCATGGTACGGACACACTCACGTCCGGTGTGTATCGGACAGAAGCAGAAATGGTTTTTATTGCGCATGCGGTGCCAGGAAGGCCGCATATGTGTAGATGGCACACCGAAACCGGAATTCGATGGTTGGCGTTGGGTCAGCTATTGGTATCCGCTGGGGCAGGTGGTGCCGTTCAAGCGGGAAGTGTACCGCCGTGCACTTCGTGAGCTATTACCCCGCGCTCAAAGTCTGGCGCTGGAGAATGGTTGACAGGGGTAGTTAAACAATAAGGCTTCCGACCATGCTCGAGATCCTTCGTAGAATCATTCAGGAAGTCAATGGCGCGCGTAGTCTTGATGCAGCGTTGGCCACCATGGTGCGGCGTATCCGCAAGGCCATGCGCGCGGATGTGTGTTCCTTTTACCTGTATGACGCCGACCAGAAAGCTCTGGTGCTGATGGAAACTATCGGCCTGCGTACGCAGGCCGTGGGACATGTCGCTCTACCTATTGGTGAAGGGCTGGTGGGGACTGTGGCCAGGCGGGAGGAGCCTCTCAACCTGGAAGATGCTCAGTCGCATCCCAACTTTCGCTACTTCGAAGCCACCGGAGAAGAGCGTTACAGCAGTTTTCTTGGTGTTCCGATCATTCACCAGCGCCGCATGCTGGGGGTACTGGTCGTGCAGCAGGCCGAGCGGCGTCGCTATGACGAGGAAGAAGAAGCCTTCCTTGTGACCATGGCGGCACAGCTGGCCGGTGTACTGGCTCATGCGATAGCCACTGGAAGCCTGAGCCAGCTGGCACGCCCCGACGGTCAGGCAACTTTCATAGGGGTAGCAGCATCCCCGGGTATGGCGATCGGCGAGGCGGTGGTGTTGGCGCCACCGGCAGACCTGGACAGCGTGCCAGATCTGGTTCCCTCCGATGTGGAATACGAGATTGCCCGGCTCAAGGAGGCCATAGGCCAGGTCAAGGAAGATATCCGTGCTGCGGGCGAGCGCCTGGCTAACCGGATTTCCGCACAGGAACTGGCGCTGTTCGAGGTATACCAGCAGATGCTGGGTGAGGCGGCGTTGTCTCAGGAAGTGGAAAAACGCATCCGTGAAGGTCAATGGGCACCGGGAGCGTTGGCCGATGTGGTGCGCCGACATGTGCAGTATCTGGAGCGAGTCGATGACGACTACCTGCGGGAACGGGCTGCGGATGTTCGTGATCTCGGGCGCCGAGTGCTGGCGCATCTGCAGGAGGAGTCCCCGCGCACGCCAGATGAATATCCCCATGGTACTGTGCTGATCGGCGATGAGATCAGCGTCGCTCTGCTTGGCGAAGTGCCCAGGGAGCGTCTTGGTGGCCTGGTATCGGTGCGGGGGTCAAGCAACTCCCATGTTGCCATCATTGCTCGAGCGATGGGGATCCCCCTTGTTTCCGGCATGGTTGATCTACCATTGCCACGCCTTGGGGGAGCAAAGCTGATCGTGGATGGGCACCGTGGGCGCTTGTTTGTGCGTCCCGCCCCGGAACTGATCAGCCACTACCAGAGCCAGATCAATGAAGAGCGTGCCTTGAGTGCATTGCTTGAGAATGAACAGGATCTGCCGAGTGTCACTCCCGACAATCACTCCATGACATTGATGGTGAATACAGGCCTGGCTGTGGATACCGGTGCCTCACTGAAGTCTCGCATTGGAGGGGTGGGGCTGTATCGCACTGAAGTGCCTTTCATGATCACGGAGCGTTTTCCGGGCGAGCAGGAACAGATGCGCATGTACCGGGAACAGCTCGAGAGTTTTGCTCCGTTGCCGGTCGTGATGCGAACGCTGGATATTGGTGGGGATAAAGACCTGCCGTACTTCCCCATCGAAGAGGCCAACCCTTTTCTTGGCTGGCGGGGTATCCGCGTGACCCTTGACCATCCAGAGGTGTTGATGGTGCAGGTCAGAGCCATGCTGCGGGCTTCTCTGGGGCTGGATAATCTACAGATTCTGTTGCCCATGGTGAGCAATGTCGAAGAGGTAGATGATGCTCTGCGGCTGATCGACCGGGCCATTGACGAGTTGGGCGAGGAAGGTCTGGATGTCTCCAGGCCGCTCATCGGGGTGATGATCGAAGTACCCGCTACGCTGTATCAGCTTGAGGCGCTGTCACGGAGAGTCGATTTCTTCTCGGTAGGCAGCAATGACTTGACGCAATATCTACTGGCCGTGGATCGCAACAATCCTCGTGTGGCGGAACTGTACGATTCTTGCCACCCGGCAGTGTTGCTGGCCTTGTATCGCTTGGCGACAGAGTCCCAACGCCTGGGGGTGCCGACCTCTGTTTGCGGTGAGCTGGCAGGAGATCCGGCTGGCGCCTTGTTGCTGATGGGAATGGGTTTCCAGACCTTGTCGATGAATGTCCCAAGTCTCCCTCGTGTACGGGCTGCCATTCGTCGAGTGTCTGCCAAGGCGGCGACAGAACTGTTGACGGAAACCCTGGCACTGGATTCTCCCAAAGAGGTTCGTCATCACCTCAATATGCGCTTGAAAGGCTGGAAACTGGCGCACCTGCTTCCGCCGAGAGATTGATACTGTTCACGAGCTACGAGCTACGAGCTACGAGCTACGAGCTACGAGCTACGAGCTACGAGCTACGAGCTTGGCATGCCAGTGGGCGTTATCGATCATGACTTGGCGTTGTGTTTCCCTGACGATACGACCGTCGCTGGCGAAGGCCTTTTCATGCAGGTTGAACCAAGCTTGGTGGTGTGTGCGGTGGAGTATCAGGCGGGTCATCGCTCGCGTGCCATATTCTTCACTGACGATAAAGGACGATGATAGAAAGCGTTCCTTGTCCAGGCTGATGCCTGTATCGGGTAATTCGTTATCCTCGGCCTGGAGGGGATCGAGAAAGGCCTTGGTCGCCATGGGAAGGGATGTCTCTGCCTGCGCGAGATCCTGAGCCAATGCCTGAGTGGCATGTCTCACCTTGGGCCAGGGGGTGTCGAGACTGGCATTGGACAATCCGTGGATGCCTGGCGTGACCGCTGACAGGCATACTTCCCGATGATTGCGTGTCAGGTGCCAGAGCCCGGAGGGGGAGCCCACCAGAAGATTGAAGCCGGCATAAGCTTGTGCTTCGTCTCGTGCCTGACGCAGCCAGGCTTCCAGGTCCGGGGCCTCGAGAGCGGCACGCACCAGATGGCCACGACTTGGCGCTTGGGCAGGAGCTTCCATTCCAGGGGCACGCACATTGGTGATGGCGGCTATCCGTCCATTTCGATGTACGGCCAGCCAAGTGCCGCCAGCCTGCAGGTCGCGGCCAGCGAAGAGTCCTGGTGCGTCCGGCCACTCTGCCAGGGGCAGCGTCGGACGTTGATGGTACTCATCCCGATTGGCGACAAGTACCAGTGGCATGGTACTGGCTGGGTCGTATTGAAAGGCGATTAGACACATCGGGCCAGAGTACTCCGCATTTTTCGCCCAAGGAATTTTGTGCCCCGGGAATTTCATGACCATGACAGTTTACTTAATGCAACGTACACTCATCGCACTCACGTTCCTCATCGCTCATACGTTCAACAGGACTGAACATGTCGGCCAATGCATGCAGGGATCGCCTCTGGCGTAGGCTGGTTATTCCCATACTGTGGCCTGTAGGGGTAGCGCAATTGGTGCTGCTCGCTCTGGTGCTGGTATTAGGGGGGAGTCTGCGCTGGCTGATGCCGGAGACCGCGAGCTGGAGCACTACGCTATGGCTGGTGCTGGGGCTGCTTTGCGGCTCTACCCTTAATGTTGCCGTCTTTCTGATGTTGCTCAAGCACCGCTTGCGTCGTGTCCAGCGTGATGACGACAGCTTGCTGGTACGAGTCGCCACGCAACTGGAACAGCGCCTGGAACAAGCAGGGGTGGAGGCTCCTGGCGGGGAAGATCAGCTCAGTGCCGAGCGGGTCCAGCAATTACTGGATGCGGTAGAGTCTCTGTCCTTGTCAGCTGAAGAGAAGCCTGCCCCTCCTGTGGAAGGTGCCTTGTCACCCGGTGAGGAACTGTTGAAGCTGGGCAAGGAGAACGACCGCCTGGCTTCTGCTCTGATCCGCGCCCGTGATGAATCTCGCCTCAAGTCCGGCTATCTGGCGCATGTATCCAAGTCCCTGTCTGTCATCATCGAGATGCTGGAAAATCGTACTCTGATCGAGCGGCGCGGAGCAGTTAACGAGCGAGCAACACCGGCTGGCTCCAAGGCAAGTGATGCCAGGACTATCGACTCCAGAACTATCGACTCCAGAACTATCGACTCCAACACTATGGACACCAGGGCCGGGGATGATAGTGCCGATGTTGAGCGTGAGGCACTTTATCGTCGTCTGTCGGAAATTCTTCTGTTGGTGGAAAATCTGGATGACCGTGAACCAGGCAAGGCCGGCTTCCGTGTCGCAGGTCCACGCGTGCTGATTGTCGATGATGGCCCGGTCAACCTTATGCTGGCTCGCCAAGTACTCGAACGGGAAGGGTTCGATGTACTGACGGCCACCTCCGGACAGCAAGCCCTTGATCAACTGGAAGCGCACAGCGTGGACCTGATTCTGATGGATATCGTGCTGCCCGATATCGATGGGGTGGAGATATGTCGACGACTCAGAGCCATGGAAGCAGCCACCCCCCAGCGTGAGCGTGCGGTCGTCATAGCCTTGACGGCAAACGTTGGTGAGCTGGATCAAACGCGTTTTCGCCAGGCAGGCATGGATGACTTCCTGGCCAAGCCCTACAAGCCCCAGGAGTTGCTTGAAACCCTTGATACCTGGCTTCCGGACTCTGGTCCCCAGCCTGGAGAGCACTGATGATTGAAATGTGGCTCAGCTATTTTGGGGTGGGTATCGCTGGCGGCATTCTGGCCGGGCTTTATGGCATAGGCGGAGGGATGGTCATTGTCCCCAGCTTGATGGCCGTCTTTGCCGTTCAACAAGTGTCTCCTGACGTCGCCATGCATCTGGCAGTGGGCACTTCCCTGGCGACCATCAGCATTACCGGGATTTCATCGACCTGGGGCCATGTGCGTCGTGGAAGTGTGCGCCGTGACTGGCTGATGGCCTTGCTGCCAGGCCTGGTCATCGGTGCCGTCCTTGGTGTGTTCGTTGCTGGAGCACTGTCCGGTGGGCGGCTGGGCATGCTGTTCGGCATCTTCCTTCTGTTGGTAGCGCTGCGCCTGGTGCTTGGTCGTGCCACACCGGCCAACCGCACTTCACCCAGCTCACCGAAAATGATCACTGCCGGGGTGGTGATCGGTAGTGTATCGGCATTGTTCGGTATCGGCGGCGGAACGCTGAATGTCCCCTGGTTGCTGCGTTGCGGTGCCAGCATGACCCAGGCTGTGGGAACTTCTTCTGCCTGCGGGCTTCCTATTGCGGTGGTTGGAGCTGTGACCTTCATCATTACCGGCTGGGGCAATGCGCAATTGCCGCCGGGGGCGATAGGCTTTGTCATGTTGCCTGCCTTCATTGGCATCGTCGTGACCAGTGTGCCCAGTGCTCGGGTCGGAGTGATGCTCGCTCACCGGCTGCCTTCACGAGTGCTCAAGCTTTCCTTTGCCGTTCTGCTTACAGTGGTGGGGCTGGGGTTCTTGGTCTAGAACTGATTGATTCAGGGAAACGTTTTATATGCTCGCTTATCCGAATATCGACCCCGTTGCCATTGCCATTGGCCCGTTCAAGGTCCACTGGTATGGACTGATGTATGTGATCGGCTTCCTTGCTGCCTGGTGGTTGGGCACGCGTCGGGCAGAACGTATTGGGCTCAAGCGGGACGATGTGGGAGATTTGCTGTTCTACGCTGCCATCGGTGTCGTCGGTGGGGGACGCCTGGGTTATGCGCTGTTCTATGGTCTTGAGCAGTGGCTGTCCGACCCTCTTTGGATCTTCAAGGTGTGGGACGGCGGCATGAGTTTCCATGGTGGCCTGATCGGTGTGCTGATTGCGTCGCTGTTGTTTGCCCGGCGCAAGGGGTTGGCCTTCTTCACCTTGACGGACTTCGTGGCACCGCTGGTACCGGTGGGGCTAGGTGCGGGCCGTATCGGCAACTTCATCAACCATGAGCTGATGGGGCGGACGACGGATCTGCCCTGGGGGATGGTGTTCCCGGGTACGGATGGTCAGCCGCGTCACCCATCGGCACTGTACGAGGCGGTACTGGAGGGGCTGGTCCTGTTTCTGATCCTGTGGTTCGTTTCGGCCACACCCCGGCGTCGTGGTGTGGTGTCGGGCCTGTTCCTGGTCTGTTATGGCGCATTTCGCTTCTCGGTGGAATTCGTGCGTCAGCCGGACCCACAACTAGGGTTCATCGCTCTGGGCTGGGTCACCATGGGAATGCTGTTGAGCTTGCCGATGATTGTTGCAGGTATTGCGCTGATCCTTTGGTCGCGCAATAAACCTGTGGATGCCAAGGTAGTTTGATAGGACATTCACATTCATGTTGAGTGGAGCATGGTAGAATCCTGCCCCATTTTCGAGAGTCTGAACGAGAGTTGGCCCATGCCGTCTGATGTTATGCCGTCTGCACCGTCCCCCAACCCAGCCGAGCTGCCCCCGCTGGAGCAGCCATATCTGGATCTGATGCGTGAAGTGCTGGAGCATGGCGTCGAGCGTGATGATCGCACTGGGGTTGGCACTCGCTCGATCTTCGGCCATCAGATGCGCTTTGACCTGGCACAGGGGTTTCCCCTGTTGACCACCAAGAAGCTTCATCTGCGTTCCATCATCCATGAGCTGTTGTGGTTCCTGAAAGGCGATACCAATATCGCCTATCTCAAGGAACATGGTGTCAGGATCTGGGATGAGTGGGCCGACGAGAATGGCGATCTCGGACCTGTCTATGGCTATCAGTGGCGCAGTTGGCCGGATCCAAAAGGTGGGCAGGTGGATCAAATCCAGAAACTGCTCGACCAGTTGGAAAACAACCCCCAGTCCCGGCGTCTGATTGTCTCTGCCTGGAACCCGGCACTGGTGGATGAAATGGCCTTGCCGCCATGTCATTGCCTGTTTCAGTTCTACGTGGCCAACGGCAAGCTGTCCTGCCAGCTCTATCAACGTAGTGCCGATATCTTTCTCGGTGTGCCGTTCAACATTGCCAGTTATGCACTGCTTACCATGATGGTGGCCCAGGTCGCAGGACTCGAGCCAGGAGACTTCGTACATACTCTGGGGGATGCGCATCTCTACCTGAACCATTTGCAGCAGGCCGAACTGCAGTTGGCTCGAGAGCCTCGTCCAGCTCCGCGCCTGGTGCTCGATCCTGCGGTCGACAACCTGTTCGATTTCCGTTTCGAGCATATTGCTATCGAGGATTATGACCCGCATCCGCATATCAAGGCAGAGGTGGCAGTATGAGCCGTGACTTGAAGGAACTGGACACCTTCGTGCCGGTGGCCATGATCGCGGCCATGTCACGTAACCGTATCATCGGTGTGGATAACCAGTTGCCATGGTACTTGCCTGAGGATCTCAAGTTCTTCAAGCGCATGACTCAGGCCAAGCCTCTGGTCATGGGGCGCAAGACCTACGAGTCCATTGGCAGACCGTTGCCGAATCGGCTTAATATCGTGGTAACGCGTGACGAGTCGTTCGAGCATCCCGGTGTGCGGGTTTGCCATGATCTGGCCAGTGCCATTGAACTGGCGGACCATCAGGCCATACTGGATGGAGCTGAAGAAATCATGATCATGGGAGGGGCTCAGATCTATGCCCAGGCCATGTCCATCGCTTCTCGGCTATATATCACCGAAGTGGAGCTGGACATCGAAGGCGATGCCTCTTTCCCCGAAATCGAGCCCGATGTATGGCATGAGGTGGAAAGCCATGCCGGTTCGCCCACAGCAGGCCAGCCGAACTATCGTTTCGTTCAGTATCAGCGTAATGAAGAGCGCTAGTAGGCAAGCGTTAGTAGATCGCAGGCAAGAGAAGAAGAAAGTCATTGAAAGTCAGTCGTTAACGTACTGACATAGACGTCGCAGGGTAGCGACAATTGCCACGGCGCGCGGCCTGGCACAGACTGATGCGATAAGGTTGCCAAGAGATGGCAGTGAGCCAGGAGGGAGACGACGTGATCCAGACACACGCAGAGCACCCGTTGGATGCGCTCGAGCAACGCACGGCGACGCTACTGGACGGACTGCGTGAAGGGCGTAAGCGGCAATCCCGACTCGAAGCGGAGCGTGATGGTCTTGCCCAGGAGCGCGACGCACTGGTCGTTGAATGCGATGCATTGACTGCTGAACGTGATGGCCTGGTTCAGGAGCGCGATGCACTGGCTGCTGGACGAGATACGCTGGTGGTCGAGCGTGATGCACTGGTCCTGGAGCGTGACGCACTGTCTCGCCAACAAGTGTCTCTCCAGGCTCAGATGGCTGAGTTGAGGCAGAGTCAGGATGCAGTCTCGGTACGGATTGCCGAACTTGAGGCCGAACTGGCTGAAACTCAGGCACAACGTCAGGCGCTGTTCGAGGAAAACAGTGAGCTGGCTGAAGAGAACAGAGAGCTCGACGAGCAGAATCGTGAACTCGAAGCTCATAATGCTCGCCTGCGTGAGCGGGCAGAGCACCCTGAAACTGCTTCGTCAGGAACACCGCTGTTTTCTCCACCCGTGCGTCGGGCTCAGGGACTGGCGGCATTGATGCAGCATCGTCCGCGTCATCACGCTGACGATACGCGCCTGGAAGACCAGAGAGAAAAAGCCCCGCAGGTGGAATCCCGGCAGGAAGACGTATCGTCTCCAGTACAGGCTGCATTTTCCTCTCCCCAACCCGCCATGCCATCCAGCAGTGCTGAAGTTTCTTCAGCCGCAGCGCAAAGCGACATGGAAGCGCAAGGCAAAGGAGAAGCGCCAGGTGGGGTGGAAGTCCAGAGCGCAACAGAAGAACAAGGCGACAAGGAAGCCGGAAGCCAGGCGGACCTGCCTATCGACAAGGCTCCATCTCCCCAGTCATTGCTTGAAGAATGGTACAAGCGTTACGACCAGACGTTCTTCAAGGGGCACACGCGTCCTTTGAAGATTGGTATTCACGAGGATCTGGCACAGCGCGAGCCCTGGCCGGAGAAACTGGTACGCAGGGCACTGGCCTGTTACGTGAACCTGCCGCGTTATCTCAAGTCCGTGCGAGAAGGTGCTGATCGCATCGACCTTGATGGCGCAGTGGATGGCAAAGTGGATGCTCAGGCTGCCGAGCATGCAAAGCGCAAGCTCGACCGCCTCCAGTCAGAGCGTCGCAAGAACAGCTCTTCCCACCATGCTTCCCGTCGCCGGGGAGAGAAGCCCGCCCAGCAAGCGCAATCTGAGAATAAGCAACAGGCGCAACCCGAAAAAGGGCAGGGGGCATCCCGACAGCATGCCAAGGATGAATCCAGAGTCCACAAGACGTCATCATCCCAGCAATCAGCTCAAAAACAAGGCAGCAGCAAGTCGCCCAAATCCTTGCCCTACAGTGATCCAGCACAGAATGTATCGGAGCAGGATCTGTCTCCCGAGCAGCGCATGCAACTGAAGCTGGATGCCTTGATGGCACGGCATAACGCTCGTTGAACCAGCAGCATTGTCAGGTATTGACCTTTGTCGGCTGAAATCTGCTCAGGCCATGCTTTCAATGATCTCTGGAAAAGCGACCACTGAAAGCATGGTTCGCAAGAACATGATTCTCAACATCCTGGTTTTCAAAAACGGAGCTCTCAAAATCAGAGCCCTCAAAGCGCATGCTTTTCAAAAGCGTCGTTTTCAAGATCAAAGTTCTCAAAGTCATAGCCTCAAAACATGGTGTCTGGAACTTTGCCCTCACAAGCATGACCTTCAATCAAGAACATGATCTTCAATAAAGAGGCCATCAAATGAGCCGTTCCTATCGGTGTGGATTCAGCTTATTTTGGTTTTGATAATGGAATGACAATTGTCATACTTTGTCGACTTGAAAGCGTCATGTAGCCGGGGCATGATGTAAGCGCTCATTGTGCTTGGGCATTCAGAAGAAGGCCTGCCAGCCTGCTCTGGATGCTGGGGACGTAAACGAACGATGTTCGCGTATGTTTGCCGCTGCTGCCATCGCTGAAACCGCATCAGCTCGGTTTTCGCGGGGATTTGGTACCAAGTTCAGGAGCTGCATGAAGGAAAACAGTGTTTTTTTCTTGTTGCGCTCCCGGAAATCCCGGTATATGGTTGCCCTTGCGAGCATTGGACTATAACAAGGCTTCGCCGTTGTCAGGCTCGCGCCTCGACTCCCGTGAGGGACTCGGGCCAGAACGAGCCGACACGAGATCGGCAAGCCAAAGCTGCCCTGGCTGGGCATGAAGCGGAATCACCGCCATCGGCCAAGTGCAGCATCGATCGAAACAGCAAGCTAGTCATAAAGGAACTCAGCAATGAAAAAGACACTGTTAGCGACTGCCATCGCTGGTGCTGCTGCCTTCGCTGCCGCTGGCGCCCAGGCTGCTACCGTCTACAACCAGGACGGCACCAAACTCGACATCTACGGCAACGTCCAGTTGATGTATCTCTCCGAGAAAGATATCACGGGCGAGCGTAAGGATGAGATCGCCGATAACGGTTCTACCTTTGGCTTTGCTGCCGAGCACGAGATCTACAACGGTCTGATCGGCTACGCCAAGATCGAATTCGACGACTTCAGTGCTGACGAGATGAAGATTGCCGGCCGCGACAAGGGCGACACTGCCTACCTCGGTCTGAAGGGCAACTTCGGTGACGCTCGTCTGGGTTCATACGACTCCCTGCTGGATGACTGGGTTCAGGATCCGCTGGGTAACAACGAATACTTCGATCCGTCCGACTCCAACGCCTTCAAGGGCTTCCCGGACGATGATGACGTAGATTACCCGGAAAGCTATGGTGATCCGGAAGGCGACAAGCTGACTTACACCTCTCCGGTGTGGGGTGGCTTCCAGTTCGCCATCGGTACCCAGTACAAGGGCGATGCCGAGAGCGAGAACCTGTCTGATTCCGGCCAGGCTTCCTTCTTCGGCGGTATGAAGTACACCGTTGGTGGCTTCACCATCGCTGGTGTCTATGACGACTTGGGCATCTATGACGTCGATGCTGGCACGTATAGCACTGGCGGCGATGACTACGTCTTAGATAGCGACCAGGACCTGGGTGACCAGTATGGTGTGTCCATGTCCTACCAGTGGGATTCCCTGGTAGTGGCCGTCAAGTACGAGCGTTTCGAGTCTGATAGCGACCTGTATCTGGATGCCGACTACTACGGCATCGGTGCCCGCTACGGCTACGGCAACGGCATGGGTGACATCTACGGTTCCTACCAGTATGTCGATTACGGCGGTTCCGGCATCGCTGATCGCGTCAGCACCATCAACTGCGATGTGCGTGACCGCGACGGATGCGATGACAACGACAGCCGCAACGAAATCGTTGCCGGTATGACCTACAACATCTCCGACGCCATGTACACCTGGGTCGAAGGTGCATGGTACGACCGCGAGAACAATGCTGGCGACGGCTACGCAGTGGGTGTTACCTACCTGTTCTAAGCCTTGCGGCATGCAAGCTCGTCACTGGTTCATTTTGTCATGACGGGTTTGACCTCATAGCTTCGGAAAGCTATAAACGAAAGCCGATCCTCCGGGGTCGGCTTTTTCTGTTCCATGTTTTGTTTACCCCAGCCAAGCAAGTGAGGATCCATGAATAAGTTCACCGTTCCTGTGGCGTTGCTGGCGCTTGGTGCCACCTGCTTTAGTGCAGTTGCCCTCGCCGAGGATGACAGCGTAATGCAGCAGCGATTCCGCGAGCAGGGGAAAGCATTCGATTTGTCGAAGTTTTTGCAGGGTGAAAATGATGCCCGGAGCCGCAGCTTCACTTTCGGATCTCCCCATGCACATGATTTCACCGTCAAGAGTGCCGGAGTCTATCGTTTCGAGAGCAAGATCGCGCCGGGCTATTCCGATAACTATCGCATTGAAGCGGTGCTGATGGATGCTCAGGGACAGGTCATTTCCCGTGATGAAGGCAATGGTAATAGCGGTGGCCTGAAACTCGAGCAGCCCCTGGAGCCCGGTGACTACACGCTGCAGGTTCAGGCCAACCGTTTCGGTACACGTGGAAGGGCTGGTGACGGTTACTCCATTGCCATTACTGGCCTGGATGCCCAGGGCAACGCGGTGAAGGGTGCGGTCAATGATGGCGATGGCATTCAGTTCGTGGGCACTGATCGTGAAGGCAACACCAACGCCTTCGTGCGTGGTGGGGCGGTTGCTACCCTGGGTAGCGGCACTGCCGCGGGGGCTACTGCCGGTAGCACGACGGCAAGCAGTACCGCGACTACGGGCGCGAGTGCAACCAGTGCAGGAACGGCTGCTTCGGCTGCCGGGACTTCCGCTTCCTCTGCTGCTGGCGTTTCCACTGGTACTGCGGTAGCCGGTGGTGTGGCGGCGGGCACTGCTGCAGGTGTCGCGGTAGCGTCTTCCGGTTCTAATGCTGCTACCGAGACTGCACCTCAAGCGGCTACCACCGATGCCCAGGCAGCGGCCCCGGCCGCCAGTGCCGCACCGGAACAGGTGCAGAGCATCACTACGGATGTGAAGATTCGTGCCCGTGGCGAATTCCTGACCTTTAATGTGGCACAGCCAAGCCAGGTGGCGATTACCACCTCCACCTATCCGGGGGGGGACGAAGATACCTACCGTCTGGTTCTGGAAGTGGTCGATGAGTCAGGCCAGGTCGTGGCGGAGGGTGCCGGCAAGGCGGGTAATGGCAATGCGGAAATCCGCACTCAACTGGCTCCCGGACGTTACAAGATCCAGGGTTATGGTCAGAAGTTCGGTAGTTCCCATAGTGGCCCGAACAATTATGAGCTGAAGGTGGTGCTGGACCAGTAAGGGAAGGGCTTCCTGAACGCATACTGTTTGTCCATGAGCAAGGGCCGCCCTGATGGGCGGCCCTTGTCTTTTGTGGTTACTGTCTTCTCTCACTTCTCTCACATGCAGCCGGGTTGAGGCTGTCATGCCAGGTCGAAGCGGTCCAGGTTCATGACCTTGGTCCAAGCGGCAACGAAGTCATTGATGAACTTGGCTTCAGCGTCTTCGGTGGCATAGACCTCGGCCAATGCTCGAAGCTGAGAGTTGGAACCAAAGACCAGGTCGACACGGGTTGCCGTCCACTTCCGCTCGCCGCTCTTGCGATCGAAACCTTCGTACAATTCCTTGTCGTCGGATACCGCCTTCCACTGGGTGCCCATATCGAGCAGGTTCTTGAAAAAGTCGTTGCTCAACGTTCCTGGGCGCTGGGTGAAGACGCCATGCTGAGAGCCTCCGACATTAGTGCCCAGCATGCGCATGCCACCAATGAGCACTGTCATTTCCGGAGCCGTCAGGGTCAGCAATTGTGCCTTGTCGATAAGCAGCTGCTCGCCCTTGGCGTCGAATTTACCTTGGATGTAGTTACGGAAGCCATCATAGAGCGGTTCCAGTACCTCGAAGGACTCCGTGTCGGTCTGTTCTTCCGAGGCATCCATACGTCCTGGAGAGAAGGGCACACGGATGTCGTGCCCGGCATTTTTCGCTGCTTGTTCAACACCGGCACAGCCCGCCAGCACGATCAGGTCAGCCAGGGAGATCTGCTTGCCACCGGCATGCGTGGCATTGAATTCGCCCTGAATGCCTTCAAGGACTTTCAGCACCTTGGCCAATTGATCGGGCTGGTTGGCTTCCCAGTGTTTCTGTGGCGCCAGGCGGATACGTGCGCCGTTGGCACCTCCACGCAGGTCCGAGCCACGGAAGGTGGAAGCGGAAGCCCAGGCAGTGGACACCAGTTCGGAAACGGACAAGCCCGAGGCCAGCACCTTGCTCTTCAGGTCTGCCACATCCTGCTCATCGACCAGTGTGTGGTTCACGGCCGGAATAGGGTCCTGCCAGATCATTTCTTCAGCAGGGACTTCCGGTCCCAGATAACGTGAGCGCGGTCCCATGTCGCGGTGGGTCAGCTTGAACCATGCGCGAGCAAAGGCGTCGGCGAACTCCTCGGGGTTTTCCATGAAGTGGCGCGAGATCTTTTCGTAGATCGGGTCCATGCGCAGTGACAGATCGGTCGTCAGCATGGTCGGGACGCGCTTCTGGGAGGGATCCTGAGGATCGGGGACGATGGCATCAGCATCCTTGGCCTGCCACTGCCAGGCACCACCTGGGCTCTTGGTCAGTTCCCACTCATACTTGAACAGGTTTTCGAAGAAGTATTGGCTCCACTGCGTGGGGGTCTGTGTCCAGGTAACTTCCAGGCCACTGGTAATGGCATCTCTGCCACTGCCGGAACCAAAGTTGCTGACCCAGCCGAGTCCCATCTCTTCGAGTCCTGCAGACTCCGGGGCAGCCCCCACATTGCTATCGGGAGCGGCACCATGTGTCTTGCCGAAGGTATGGCCACCGGCAATCAGGGCAACGGTTTCTTCGTCATTCATCGCCATGCGGGCGAAGGTCTCGCGTATGTCCTTGGCCGCAGTGACTGGGTCCGGGTTACCTTCAGGACCCTCCGGATTGACATAGATCAGCCCCATATGGGTTGCCCCAAGAGGTTTCTCCAAGTCACGATCATCACCGCCGGAAATGCGCTTGTCACTACCCAGCCAAGTGGTCTCGGAGCCCCAATAGACATCCTGATCGGGCTCCCAGGTATCTTCGCGACCACCGGCGAAACCGAAGGTCTTGAAGCCCATGGATTCCAGGGCGACGTTGCCGGTCAAGATCAACAAATCGGCCCAGGACAGCTTACGACCATATTTCTGCTTGATCGGCCACAGCAGACGGCGAGCCTTGTCCAGGCTGACGTTGTCGGGCCAAGAGTTGAGTGGCGCGAAGCGCTGCTGGCCGCGACGTGCGCCGCCGCGACCGTCAAAGGTGCGGTAGGTGCCGGCGGAATGCCAGGCCATGCGGATGAACAAGGGGCCATAATGACCGAAGTCGGCAGGCCACCAATCCTGAGAGTCAGTCATCAGGGCATGCAGATCAGCTTTCACGGCATTGAGATCGAGGCTGTTGAAAGCTTCTGCGTAGCTGAAGTCTTCGCCCATGGGGTTGGATTTGCTGGAATGCTGATGCAGAAGGTCAAGACGCAGCTGGTTGGGCCACCAGTCCTGGTTCGTGGTACCGCCGCCTGCGGTCGCACCTGCATGGAAAGGACACTGTGATGGGATTACCTGATCGCTCATGACTCGTCGTGCTCCTTCTGTTCGCTAAGAAGACTGCTGGTATGAACAACATAGTTCGGCATCAGAACGAACGACAATGGATCCTGCCTATCTCTCTTATAGACAAGTATCTATCTGGATGGATCGGCTCTCCTGAAGATTCCTTTCTTCAAGAGAAGCCTTGTTGTTCATGCCATGAGAGGCATTCGTCTGATGAGCCCTGTCTCATTGCCCACGAAGCTGGCCTTCCAGACGCTGAAGGCGAGGGTCGTCAGGACGCAGCTGGCGTAGCTGGGACAAGGCTTCCAGCGCCTGTGGAACATGGCCCAGGGTGGCGTGCAGATAGACCAGGGCATAAAGCAGGTCCGGGTCATCAGGGGCATGAGTCAACCCGGTTTCCAAGGAGGTCAGTGCTTCGTCCTTGCGCCCCAGTCGATCCAGCAGTAGTCCTTGATTGTAGTAGGTTCGTGCATGGTTGGGGCGCCACTTTGCAGCGTTGTCCAACCATTCCAGCGCCTCTTCGCGTTGGCCCTGTTCCGCCAGGCCCAATGCCAATAGATAGGCCAGATGACCACGGTCCGGCTTGGGCATTTCATCAAGAGCGACACCTGCGCGGAGCGTTTCCTGAGCGCCTTCAATATCACCGCTGCGGCTCAGCAATGTGGCCAGGTTGACTCGCGCAGGAAGGAAGTAGGGGTCGAGCTTGAGTGCCGCACGGTATTGTTCTGCGGCCTCGTCCTTGCGGCGTGTACGTTCCAGCAATACCGCCAGGTTGAGTCGATTGCCAGGCAGATCGGCGTTTTCACGCAGACGACGCTCATAGTCATTGCGTGCTTCGACGACCATTTCGCGCTGTGCTTCGGGAATCAGCATCATCGACGTACCTGCCAGGGCCTTGATCGCTTCGTCGCGTACGGCCAGGCGAGGGTCATCGACCAATGGCAATAGCAGCTCGATACGCGCTTCATCCGGTGCCTGGGCGAAAGGGGGAATCGCTGCGGCACGTACCAGGCTGGAATCATCCTTCAATGCCTGTTCCAGCGTTGGGATAGCTGGAGTGCCATAAGCGGCCAGAGCATCGACAGCAGTGGCTCGGACGATGTCAGGTGTGTCGGTGTCCTGGCTCAGGGCAACGAGCCCATCCAGTGCCTCGGGGTCTCCCTGACGGGCAGCCTGGAGAGTGACCCCGTAATGCGACGTGGTGTTGGCACGGGACAGTTCTCCGAACCATTGCTGAATGGAACTGGCAGCCTGAGCCGGTGACTGGTCCTGATGGCAGCCAGTGCAGGCATCCGGGCTATCGGTCTTGCCATCAAGATCCGGGCGTGGCACACGGAAGCTGTGATCGCGACGCGGGTCCACCACCATGTAGGTGGTTTCCGGCATATGGCAATTGACGCATTGGGCTCCCTCGGAGCCTCGCTCGTGATGATAGTGGTCCGGATTGTCGTAGTCTCCTGGCTTCAGTGTTGGGAAGCGCGCTGGAGGTGCCAGGTTATGGCATTGGGTACATAGACCGTTGCCCTGAATACGTATCTTGGTGGTGTGGGGATCGTGACAATCGCTGCAAGCGACACCTGCTTCATACATCCGGCTCTGGACAAAGGAACCGTAGACATAGACTTCGCCCTGGATCTGACCGTCGGCATGGTAGAGCCCTTCGCTCAGCAGGCTGGGCAGTGCGGTATCGGTCAGCGGCTTGCCATGACCTGGCCCCGGGCCAACGCCGAGCATCTGACGGCGGCTATGACAGGTGGCACATTGCTCGACCAGCGCTGGCCCCTTGGTATTTTTCAGGTCCACCGCCAGCCCCATGTCTTCAGTGCTTGGTTCGTCTTCTCCTATCCCGGCTTTTCCTGTTTCAGCTTCTTTTGTCCCAGCTTCTCCGGCTGGATTGTGCTTCTCACCATTGGCCCAGTCGAGATGGGATTGAGCAGGTCCATGACAGCTTTGGCAGCCGACGTTCTGTTCGTGCCAGGTCGTCGCGAAGGTATCTGAGGCTTCGTCGTAGTTCTTCTGCAGGTTGGTCGAATGGCAATCGGCGCACATGGCGTTCCAGTTCTGGTAACGCCCACGCCAGTGCAGCGGATCATCCGGGGTGAAGGCCTGTCCCGGGTAGAGCGAAAACCAGCGTTGCCCACCTTGCTCCTCTGGGCGTGAATCCCAGGCGATGGTCAATCCCTGCAACTTGCCGCCGGGCAGCGCGACCAGGTATTGCTGAAGGGGAGAATAGCCAAAGGTATAGCGGATGCGATAGGTCTTTGCGGGATCGTCCGGTCCTTCAAGAGTCGCCTTGTAGCCTTCATCATCATGGAAAAAGCGTGCCTTGACCGGGCCATCTTCGAAAGTGGCATCTTCGAAGTCACCAAGCACATTGTCCTCTGTTGCCTCACGCATGGACCAACCGTGGTCGGAGTCCTTCCAGGCTTCGGATTCGGCCTGGTGACAGCCAGCGCAGCTGCCATCCGGCGCGTAGTTCGCGGCATCGGCAGCATATCCAGGTAGCTGGCCATGGGGGGGCCTGGTCATTTCCTCTGGCTGGGCACTTTTTTCAGCCTGAGCGCTTTCCTCCTTCTTGGTGCTGTCCTGTGCCATGGCGCCAGGGCTCTGGACCAGCATGCTGAATGCCAGGGCGATCGCCAGCAGAAACAGGGAAGTGCGACCAGCAGGATTGAGGGGCGGGAGGTGGGTCTTCTGCCAGCTTCTGAGCAAAGTATGCCAATAGGCGCGTCCCCAATATCGCCATGCCCGAATGAGGATCCACAGGCTCAGTGATAGAGCAGCCAGACCCGCGATCGTGCTCAGTATGATGCTTTTCCACGCAACACCCTGATGACGCAGTTGGTCCAGTGGAGAGCCTTCGGCACTGACATGCACAGAAGGAACAGAGGCTTCTTCGATCGTACCGCTCTGAAGGTTGAACCAGCGCAGATGGATGGCAGGGAGCTGTCCATTGGAAACTCCTTCAGCCACATAGGTGATGGCTTCCTGGCGCGTGCCGCCATTGGCATTCATGTCGACCTTGGGCGACTCAGGGTAGACTCCCAGGCCCATGGGAGCTGTGTCATCCAACAGAGCAGGGATCAAGAGCGCACTGCCTCCTTCCAGGGTGATGCTGATTTCCCGGCGCAAACTGTCGCCGCTTTGCAATGCAATAGGCTGCTTGTCATCGGGAGTAGAGGCTGACGCGGCACCGGCGGAAGAGGCAGGGCCATCTGTCCTGGCTTCGTCCTGGTCTGTGTTCGCATGCACGACATGCAAGGCCTGCTCCATGTGCAGGGAAGTGGCGGCGACATAAGGATCAAGCCCTTGGGCGGCCTGCGGCACCACAGAAGCCAATGACAAGGTGGGCAGTTTCAGCTTGCTGACAATGGGCGAGGTGGCATCTTCTGGATTGCTGTAGGTCACTTCAAGCGGCTCATGGTTCAAGGCAAAGTTTCCGGGGGCGAGTGGCGTCAACTGATAACTACGGGTAACGCCAGACCAGGTCTGACCATCGATTCGCTCGCTGGTGGGGGTTGTGGAGCGTTCGGGTAATGCCACTTGCAGGTTGGCCATATCCAGTGAAGGAAACACGACCGGTTTGGGCATATAGGTCGGCACCAATACGGTGATGCGCAAACGGGCGCTTTGTCCTGGAGCGACCTGTTGCGGGGTCACGCTAGCGCTGACCTGTGGTGTAGGCTCTGCTGTATTGTCTGGCCGGGATGGCGAGTCGGCTTGGGCCATGGCTGTCGCGGGAAAGAGCAACGGGCAGCTGCACAGCAGGGTAATCAGGAAACCACTCAACAGCCTCATGGCGTTGCTCCCTGGCGGGCTTCCACAGCAAAACGTTGGCGCAGATAGTCGGAAGTGTTGCTGTTCAGGGTTGATATCCATTGCTCGGCCGTCAGCATGCCTTCTCCATCCTTGGGGGTGACCTGTGTATCCTGCCCACGGTTTTCCTCGTTGTCGAAGGTGACATCGTCGGCATCGTCCTGTCCGGTGTCTGATTGTTCTCTGGACTCTTCCACATAAGTGAGGATGCGTTTGGCCAGTTCAAGATTGCGTTCGCCTTGAGGGTAATCGGGGTCGATGCTGAGCACCTTCTCGAAAGCCTGTACAGCAGGGCGATACTGATGTCCTCTGATTAGCGCCAGGCCCTGAGTAAAGGCAGCATCTGCGCTGTCCAGTCGACCGAGCAGTTCGGCGGCCGCGTCATACTGGCCATCCCGGTACAGGGCATAGCCCTGCCAGTTGGGATCTTGAAAGTGCTCTGCAGCACGCTTGTAGCTGCGATGTTCCACCCACCAGCGGCCTTGCTGATCAGGGGTGAGAAAAGCATCGGCCAACCACTGCTTGAAGCTGCCGTGAGACTCGTCGCTGTCTTGGGCCCTGATCGTGACCTGATTCTGAGCCATGGCCTGGGGAACGGTGGCAGGCCAGGGCAGCAACAGGAAGCATGCCAGCAACGATGACGTCCCAAGCCCCCAACCGCGTCGGAACCACAGCAGTGCCAGCAGTGCGGCGGGCCAGGCCAGCCACATGCCTCGGTCTTCCCAGGCCAGTCGATCATCATTGAGCAGTGCACGGCGGTGAGCGGCAGCCAGCAGGCGTTCCAGGTGCTGAATATCCCGCTCATCGGCACTGACCGCGACTCGTTCTGCATCCACGGCATCGATCACCGGTGTGGCGACATTGCCTGGTGCCATGACCAGAAAGGCTAGAGTGGTGTCATCCTGTTGACTGAAGGCGTCGCGGTCAGTGGTACTCAGTCCATCGGTCACGAACAGGATGGCGCCAGGTTCTTCTCGCTTGGCCAATTGCTCCTGGGCGAGTGTCAGCGCATCACTTGCCGCACCGTCACCAGCCTGAGGCATGACGTCTGGCGTCAGGCCTTCGAGATAGGGCTTGATCAGTTCAGGGTCATTGGTCAGTGGTACCACCAGATGAGCGGACCCTGAGTAGGCGACCAGGGCTGTATCGGCGCCGCTACGGGTAGCCAGGAGGTCGGAGATCTTGTGCTTGGCCCGTTCCAGGCGGTTGGGTGGCACATCCTGGGCCAGCATGCCCTGGTCGACTTCGACCACCACCACCAAGGGAGCCGTCTGGGCGATCAGTGGATTGGGCATGCGGCTCCAGCTCGGTCCGGCGGCTCCTGTCACCAGCAGTATCAACATCAAGCTGAGGGTATCTACCGGAGTGATCCAGCGGCGCTGTTGGGTCCCGATGCGCATGGCCTTTTCGAGATGTGCGGCGATATGTGGTGTCTGTCCTGTGCCAGCTTGTTGATGGCGGCGCCACCACCACCAGAAGACCACAATGATCGGCAACAGCAGCAGCCACGCAGGGCGCAGGAAATGCAGGGCGGAAAGTGCATCGAAAAAGGCATCGAAGGAGGTATTCATGATGCGGCCCTCCTTCGTTGCTCATTACGTTGTTCTGTACGTTGTTCTGTATGTTGCTCCGTAGCCTGGCCTGTGCGTTGGCTCGCAGTTTGAAGAGAGCGCTGGAGAGAACGAGGGCGCCATATCTGGAATGACAACATCAACAAAGCAAGGATGGCGGCGGCACCCATGGGCCAGTGAGCCAGGGAGCGGTGCTGGCGATAGCTCTGGCTGGCTGTCTTGCGCGGGGCCAGTTCATCGATACGTGCGTAGACCTGGGCCAGGGCGTTCTGGTCAGAGGCCGTAAAGAAGGCGCCGCCAGTGCGCTGCGCGATAGCCTTCAGGGTATTGAGGTCAACGCGATTCTCACCTTCTCCCTGAGGGTCGCCTACGCCGATGGTGATGATGCGAACACCGCGTTGTGCCGCAATTTCTGCGGCATTGATCGGGCTCATGCGACTTCCGGTATCGGAACCGTCACTGAGCAGAATCAACAGGCGCTGTTCCACCTGACTGGTCTCGAATTGACGAATGGACAGGCCGACGGCATCGCCCAGGGCCGTATGCGGGCCTGCCATGCCGACCTCGGTGCCATCCAGCAATGCCTGAAGCGTGTCGAGGTCTTCCGTCAGTGGCGCCTGAACAAAGGCCTTGGTGCCGAACACGATCAGGGCCAGGCGTTCTCCTTCCCGTGTATCGAAGAAATCGGAAATGACTTCCTTGACTCCGGCCAGGCGCTGAATCGGTTGGCCGTTATCGGAAGGAAAGTCCTTCTCGTCCATGGAACCGGAAATATCCACGGCCATGATCAGATCGCGAGCAGCACTGTCCCAGCGGATCGGGGGGCTGATCTGTTCGGGACGCGCCAGTGCCAGCACGATCAGTCCCCATATCAGTACGCCAGCCACCAGCATGATCCGGCTGCGCTGGGGGACAGTTGCCCCGGCAGCAGGCGTGATGCCAGCAGCCTCGACGAAGCGTTCAAAGAACGGCAGGCGCATGGCAGTGAGCCGCTCACGATGAGCAGGCACCAGCCACATGACCAGCAAGGGAAGTGGCAGCAACACCAATGCCAGGGGGCTCGCCAGTTCAATCATTGGCGCTGCTCCTGATGGTTGCTGGTGATGGCTTGTGGTTGTCGATGGCTGACGGTTGTCTATTGGTGGTGTGATGTCGAATCCAATGACGGGTCAGGTTTGCGAGTTGGTCTAGTGCCTCGCTGTCATGGCCGGGGCGGTAGGGGGCGTTGATCAAGGCAATGCCGAGAGGTCCGCTGAAACGACCGTATCGGGACGTCGGGAAGTGGCGATCCAGAAAGGCAACCCAGGCCTCTCCGCGTAATGCTGCCACCTGATCCCGAGGCCAGGCGGCAAGTGCTGTCCGCCTCAGTATATCGGCCACTGCCGCCAGGCCTTCCCCTTGTGCAAGGCGTCGATCAAGTTCGCGCAAGGCTTCGCGGCGATACGTATTGCTGCGCCAGCGTTTCCAGTGGCGCAGGACAAACCACAGCAGTACCAGAGTAAGGATAGTGGTCAGTACCGCCCAGCCCCAGGTCTGGGGCAGCCAAGGTACCGGAGAGGGCTCTGGTGGTGGGGACAACTGGTCGATCAGTTGCGACAGCATCAATGGGGTTTCGCGCTGCGCATTATCGGTAGCGGCTTCCATGCTCATGACGATGGCCTCCTGTCCCGGCTTGCCAGGCCGAGCAGCTTGCGCAGCTGTGGAAGCGCAGGCTCGCCTGCAGAAAGTGGCGCCAGGATCATGCCGAATCGGCGCTGCCAGTCAGCCAATATCTCCCGACGTTGATCGGAGACGGCTTGCAGAGCGCGGTGAACCTGCTTGTCGGATGTGTCCAGAGTGGCCTGTAGCTGTCCATCACTGACTACCCGACGCCAGTCATGGGGCAGCGACTCGGACAAGGGATCGCTGACCGGTGCCAGCACCACGTTGTTGTGACGACACAGCACGCTGAGCAAGGCTTCGCTGCGTGGCCCTATGACATCGAAATCGCTCAATATCACGATCAGGTGATCACGCTTGGCAAGGCGTGAAACCGACGTGAGTATGGCATCCAGCGAAGTAGGAGCAGGCGCTGGGCGTTTGGCATGCAATGCACTATTGGCCTCGGCGAGGTGCCTGAACAAGCGCATCAGTGTGGCACGGGAACGCTTGGGGCGAACTTCGTCGAGGCCGTCATCACGAATGACGATGCCACCGATGCGATCATTCTGGGCGAGGACAGCGAAGCCCAGTAGAGCAGCGGTTTCCGCCGCCGTGACAGACTTCATGGCATGTCGAGAGCCAAAGAACATCGACATGCGCTGGTCGACGACCAGCAGAGTGGGGCGGTCGCGTTCTTCAGTGAATACCCGCACATGCGGGACACCGGTGCGCGCGGTGACATGCCAGTCGATGCTGCGCACGTCATCCGATGGCAAGTAATTGCGCAGCTCGAGAAAATCGAGACCCCGCCCACGCAGGCGCGAGCCATGGCGGCCATTGAGCACACTACGGGCAGGCTGACGCGGTAGCAGTCTCAGCTTGGAGCCCTGCGGTTCCAGCGACTGCAGGTAGGCAAGATCCACATGCACCCTGTGGTCTGGGGAAGGCGCACTGGTCTGGCTTCCCTGCACCCGTCCATGGCTCAGGGTTGCTGTACGCAGACGAGCGGTGGCGGCATGCATCAGATGTATCCTGTGTCCGGTTCTTCAGGGGAGAGCAACCAGGCGGATCAGTTCCTCGATGGCATCATCGGCACTGACACCGTCTCCCTGAGCTTCGAAGCTCAGACCGATGCGATGGCGCAACACATCATGGGCAATGGCCTGAACATCCTCAGGATCCAGATAATCACGACCGGCGAGCCAGGCATGGGTGCGTCCGCAGCGATCCAACGCCAGGGAGGCACGAGGGCTGGCGCCCAGCTCGATCCAGCGTCCCAGATCCTCGGACAGCGCTGCCGGGGTGCGTGTCGCTTCGATCAGATCGGCCATGTAGCGCTCGACCGGGTCACTGACATGCAAGTTGGCAATTTCCCGACGTGCAGCAAAGACCGATGCCTGGGAAATTCTTACCGGCTGCGGTGGTGGTGTTTCACTATCTTGTACCGCAGCATCCATGGATTGAGCTGCGCGCATTGCATTGGTCACTTCCTCGCGCCGCACCAGGCGAATCACTTCCACTTCCTCCTCCACGCTGGGGTAGTGGATCAGTACGTGCATCAGGAAACGGTCCATCTGGGCTTCAGGTAGCGGGTAGGTGCCTTCCTGCTCAATGGGGTTCTGGGTCGCCAGCACCATGAACAGCTCCGGCATGGGGTGTGTTGTCCCGGCAACCGTCACCTGGCGTTCTTCCATGGCTTCGAGCAGTGCCGATTGCACCTTGGCGGGGGCCCGATTGATCTCGTCGGCCAATACCAGGTTGGCGAACAGCGGGCCGGGCTGGAAACGGAATTGAGGGCCGCCTTCTCCCTGATGATAGATTTCACTGCCAGTGACATCCGAAGGAAGCAGATCGGGGGTGAACTGAATGCGGCTGAAATCAGCTTCCAGGTGTCTCGACAGGGCCTTGATGGCACGTGTCTTGGCCAACCCTGGAAGGCCTTCGATCAACAGGTTGCCATTGGCCAGCAATCCAATGATCAGGCGCCGGATGACATCGCGTTGGCCGATGATGGATTCGCCAACGGCAGCTTCCAGGCTTTGAATATCGGTGCGGATATCGTCACGAGTCGTCATGGTGCCTCCGGGTAGACAGCCGACCAGTCGTTGGCCATGTCAACCAGCACCCAGCCGCGGTCCGTTGCTTCGTCCAGTCCCTTGTCGAGCTTGCCGAAATGACTGTCACGATCATAGGCGACTTCGCGCTCACCATCGGTATGATGCACCAGCACGCCAAGGCGAGGGCCATCTCCCTCTGTGGTCCAGGTCAGCATCGGCACGTCGCCATCGGAGTTGCCAACAGCCATGATCGGGCGCACACCGATCTTTTCGTCGATGGCAACAGGTTTACCCGGACCATCGTCGACATAGTCGATGCCGGCTCGCTTCATTAGAGTGAGCGTGCCATCTTGATCGACCAGCTCGACGTTGACTCGGCTGCCGACCAGGTTCTGTGGTGCTATGCCATAGGTCTCGGTGGCGAAGGCGCGCATGAAATGAATGCCTCCGCCGGAAACGATATAGGTATCGAAATCTTCCTCACGCAGGTAGTCGAGCAGTTCCAGCATCGGCTGGAAGACCATGTCGGTATAAGCCATGCCTGTGTCTGGATGCTTGGCACTGGCCAGCCAGTCACGTACATCGGCCTGGAAGTCATCCACGCTGATATCCGCGTGAGAAATCGCAATGACTTCGGCGAGTCCTTCCATGCCTGCGGCCATTGCCGGGCCTATGTCACCTTTGGCCGCAGCTTTCTTGATCTCTGTATCGAGCCGGGATTCCTCTGCTGTGGCGGCACGGTCCAGGGCATAGGCCAGCTGGAAGTACATAGGTTGCTCGGTCCATAGCGTACCGTCATTGTCGAACACAGCAATACGCTGCTCTTCAGGCACGAAGTCATCGCTGTCGGGATCCGTGACGTTTTCGACGAATTCGATGATGGCCTTCTTGCTGTCGCTATCGTTCCAGGATGCGAGAGGCTCGGCCAGTACAAGGGGGGAGGCCAGAAAAGCGGCCAGGCCCAGGCATACTGTAGTGATGTATGGCGCAGAATGAGTTTTCATGGAGTCCTTCCCTTGCGAAAACAAAATCAGAAATATGGCCTGCAAGAAGCGTCAAAGGCCGCTCTCCCGAGGAGAGCGGCCAAAGGTCAGCCAGTTACTTGCCGGCAGGAGGTTCGCTAAGAGTATCCATAACCTTGTCCAGACTGAAGCTGGCCGCTTTCATACGTGGTGGAAACTCCTTGAAGGTTTCCAGGAATCTGCCCACGTAGGTCTGTGCGGGTACCAGCATGAAGGCGTGGTCAAGTACCCAGTCATAGTAGGTGTTGGAGGTGATCTGAGCCCGTTCATAAGGATCGCGACGCAGATTGAAGATCAACGGCACGCGCAGCGGAGTGAACGGGTTGGCCCAGACTTTCAGGGTACCTTCTGCGCGCTGCTCCATGAAAATCAGCTTCCAATCATCGTAGCGCAGGGCGGTCAGGTCGCCATCATCAGAGAAGTAGAAGATCTCGTGACGCGGAGTTTCTTCAGTCTCTCCCGTCAGATAGGGCAGGAAGTTGTAACCATCCAAGTGGACCTTGTACTCACGACCAATGGCCTCATAGCCTCCTTCCATCAGCTCTTCCTTGATGCCGTCATGACCGGCAGCGGCAAGGAAGGTCGGTGTCCAGTCCATGTGGTGCATGATCTTGTTGGAAATGCTGCCCGCTTCAATATGACCCGGCCAGCGCACCATAGCCGGCACCCGCCAGCCACCTTCCCAGTTAGTGTTCTTTTCACCACGGAACGGTGTCATAGCTGCATCCGGCCAGCTGTTCATGTGCGGACCATTGTCGGTGGAGTAGAACAGAATGGTATTGTCGGCAATACCCAGTTCATCCAGCTTGTCCAGGAACAGGCCGACGTGGGCATCATGCTCCATCATGCCATCGGCATATTCGTTCTGGCCGGACTGGCCCCGCAACTCATCCTTGACGTGGGTACGGAAGTGCATGCGAGTGGCGTTCCACCAGACGAACCAAGGAGTGCCTTCCTCGGTCTTGCGTTCGATGAAGTCCAATGCTGCTGCAGAGGTTTCGTCGTCGATGGTTTCCATGCGCTTGCGAGTCAACGGGCCGGTATCCTCGATCTCGCCATCGGCGGTGGACTTGATCACACCACGTGGGCCAAAGGCCTCGCGGAAGGTACGCCCATCGGCAAGAACCATGTCACCGGGGTAGTCCGGCAGCTCAGGCTCTTCCTCAGCATTGAGGTGGTAGAGGTTACCGAAGAACTCGTCGAAACCATTGTTGGTGGGCAGGTGTTCGTCACGGTCACCCAGGTGGTTCTTGCCGAACTGGCCGGTGGCGTAGCCTTCTGCCTTGAGCAGGCCGGCAATGGTCGGATCTTCGATGCTGAGACCTTCCTTGGCCCCTGGCATGCCGACCTTCGACAGGCCGGTGCGGAACACGCTCTGGCCGGTGATGAACGATGAACGCCCCGCAGTACAGGACTGCTCGCCGTAATAGTCGGTGAACATCATGCCTTCGTCGGCAATACGGTCGATGTTGGGGGTCTGGTAGCCCATCAGGCCATGGGTATAGGCCGAGATGTTGGATTGCCCGATATCATCACCCCAGAGTACCAGGATATTGGGCTTGTCAGTCTGGGGTGCATTTCCAGAAGCGTCGTCTTGAGCGATTGATGGAGTGGAAAATGCCAGAGCTGCTGCTGTCAGCGTGGCGGTTAGAGTGGCGGCCATATGGCCTGGCCGGGGTGCAGCCATGGGTCGAGACGGTATGGAAAATAACACGCGAGCCTCCCTGACTTGTGCGAGTCGTCGGATGTTGACGTATAAGGAAATCTACAAAGTGAGGTTTCCTCAGCGAGACAGTATAGGAGAGAACTTGACCAAATCGCGCATTCCTAATGAGGTAGTTTTTTATATTTTGTTGGATAGAGAAAGGCAGAAAAATCAAGTGGATAATATGTTTTTTTATCCTCTTTAAATGGTAGTCGTTGAAAATCCAGATATTTTTTTAAGATATGTTTTGTATGCATCTTAAATGATATGGATGTTATTCTTTGTTGATATAATATATTTATTTTTTTATACCAAGTATTTCTATATGCAGTGTTTTTGTTGGAAGAGCACTGGTTATTCAAGGTTCCCAATGCGGCGTGTCATCATTCCCGTCAGGAATGTCTGTTAAATGCACCGCCTTCGATTGAAGGCGGTGCTTGTTCTCAGGGCGTCATGGGCACACCGGATTGCCAGTCATCCCAGTGGTTGACGATGTCATCCACTACCCGAGACCCCACCAGTTCAATGTTGGCAACGGTTTCAGCGAAGCCCCCGGCAGTATTGCCCGGAGCCGGGTCCAGGTGTTCCTGTGTGGTTTCATCGGGGTTGCCTTGGTCGAAGTTCACCGCGCCGCGCAAGCTAAGGATGCGATCCGTACCCCACAGTCGATCAATGACCTGGGTGATGGCAGCAGCCTCCATCTCGGTGATCACATAGTCATCGGCACCATAGAGCTCGGTCATGTACTGGGCCTCCTGTGACAATCCGGGTCCATGAAAGAAGGTATCTCCTGTCATGTGCGTACCGGTTCGGACAAAGGGAGCGCTTTGGGCGGTCTTGTCTGGATAGCGCTCACGGTATTGCTGAGCGGATTCAGAGTCCTGCAACGGGGTGTCTTCACTCAGCGCCATGGCTTGCTCTACCAGTTGCGAGTTCAACTGATAGACCCGAATGTCCTCATACCCCTTGCGCGGCATGAACGTTGGAGCACCAGGTTCTCCTTCGTCCGCTGCCCAACGGTGACCGAGGTCGTAGTCCACCAGCCAGGTGGCCCAACTGACCATGCCGATGGTGCCTTGAGAGGGTGGGGTACCCGCCACACCACTAAGAATGAAATAGGTATCGCTGAAGTCGTAGCGGGGATCGAGCAGAATCGCCTGCATGGATGATGATGAAGCGACCTTGCCCATGCCCAGCACAGAGCCACAGACGCCATCATCATTGCAGTAGAGTTCGTGAGTGGCTCCTCTGATAGCCACCGGTTGTGCATCCTGCCAATAGTGCTCGTACCAGTGCTGGAATTCTCCCGCACGATCGCCCGTGTTTTCTCCGATCTCGAACATGCTGGCAATGAACACCTTGACCTCTGTTGGAGAGGAGGCATCGTTCGCCAGGGAGGCAAGAGGCAGTAGACTGGTGAGAAATACGGTTGCGGTGAGAGGGCCTCGTAGGCCCGAAAATGATGAGGTCATCGTGCTCCCTTTTGTTGTACATAAAACCGTTGTACACAGAATCTGCCTTGAGTCTAGGGGAAGTGCAGAACAAATACTCGCATGGCCTATCTCATGCTTGCCGGGATAGCATGGGCCTGGAGTGGCTGTGATATCTCGATAAAGGTGAGGTGGTGATTCCCGCTGAAGTCGATAATGTGCTGCATGTCATCCGTGGGGCATTGGCGGATTCCCTGGTGGCGGTATACCTGCATGGGTCGGCCGTTGCTGGTGGGCTGCGCCCTTCAAGTGATGTCGATGTGCTGGTCGTCATTGATGAGCCGCTGGATCCGGGGACACGCTTGCATCTGACGACAGCGCTGATGGAAGTATCGGGACACCCCGCGCGTGGTAGCTCCCTTCGCCCTGTGGAGCTGATGATCTTTCTTCGCACTCAGCTTGTCGCTGATGTCTATCCCGCCCGCTGTGAGTTCATCTACGGCGAATGGCTACGCCATGAGTTTGAGCATGGCGTAATACCACAACCTGCCAAGGATCCGGAGCTTACCTTGGTGTTGGCCCAGGCTCGGCAGGAAGCGAAACCACTGCTCGGTCCCGGAGCTTTCGAGCTGTTCCCGATTGTCTCGCAAGCCGATATACGCCGCGCAATAGGTGATCTTCTGCCAGACTTGGTGGCTTCCCTGCAAGGGGATGAGCGTAATGTGCTGCTTACCCTAGCGCGTATGTGGCGAACATTGACGGAGGGGGATTTCGTCACCAAGGACGCCGCCGCCAGTTGGGCAGAGCCCCGTTTGCCTGCTGAGCATGCCGCGGTGCTCAAGGAGGCTCGAGAAGCCTATCTGGGCATGCATGCCGATGACTGGAGCACCCGACAGGAGGAAGTTCTGCGCACAGTGAATGCGTTGCAACATCGCATTAGGGATGCTCAGTAGCATTGGCAACATATCTACGGCATGATGATCAGCTTCGTCGGTTTCCTTCGGGAATGAAAAGGGAATCCGTGCCGAGTATTGCTCGGTAACCGGAACTGCCCCCGCAACTGTAGGCGGTGAACTTGTTTCGACGCACCACTGGGAGTCTAGCCCGGGAAGGTGGAGCAAGTGTCGATCCGTCAGTCAGGAGACCTGCCGACTTCAAGTGCAACCTTACGTGCAACGACAACCGGACGGGGTGTTCCGGAGAAGGGCAGATGAAACATATCCTACTTGTGTCCTGTGCGCTCAGCGCAGGCCTTGCGGTGTTCCCGGGTTATGCCGAGACTTCGCACGATCCTTCGACTCACGACCTTCCGGCCAATGGCTCTTCGGTTGATGACTCGGCTGTTGACGGTTTCCCAAGTGGCCATGCCACAGACTATCCCTTGACGCTCACCAATTGTGGCCATGAGGTCACCTTCGACAAAGCGCCTGAGCGCGTCGTGACCATCGGCCAGTCGGCAACGGAAGTGCTGTACTCCCTGGGGCTAGCCTCCCGGGTGGTGGGCACATCGGTATGGTTCAATCCAGTGTTGCCGGAATTCACTGAGGTGAATGCAGGAATTGAACGGCTTGCCGACAATGATCCCAGCTTTGAATCCGTGGTCGGCAAGCGGCCTGATCTGGTGGCGGCACAATATGAATGGCATGTGGGCGATACGGGAAGCGTGGGCACGCGTGAGATGTTCCACGACCTGGGAATTGCGTCCTATATCATGCCGGTCGACTGTGACACGAAGGACAACTCGACCGGTGGCGATGGTGTCCGCACAGCGGCCTTCGCCACAGAATCGATCTACAAGGGCATTCGCGAACTCGCTGCCATCTTCGATGTTCAGGATGCGGGCCAAGTGTTGGTGAGTTCTCTTCAGACTCAGGAAAGTGAAGCCATTGCCCGGGCCAAGGCCCTCGATCTGCCTGATGATCTGTCAGCGGTTTTCTGGTTCTCTTCAGCCGACCTGGATAGCGATCCCTTCGTTGCCGGGCGCCTTGGTGCACCGGGCTACATGATGCAGAAGCTGGGTATCGAGAATGTGATTTCATCCAACGAAGAATGGCCTGGCGTCGGCTGGGAAAGCATTGCCAAGGCGGATCCGGATGTCATCGTCATCGCGGACATGGATCGGCGGCGTTACCCCGCGGATGATGCAGCACAGAAGCTGGACTTTCTGCGTAATGATCCAGTGACCAGCCAGATGACGGCCGTGCGTGAAGGGCGGATCGTGACCATGGATGCGCATGCCATGAGCGCGACGATGCGCACGATTCACGGACTCGATAGTTTGTCTCAGGCGCTCGCGGAAATGCACTTTTTACATATGAACCATGATGAGTGACGTGGGCTCTCTCCAGGCATTCCGCCGAGGGCACCTGTGGCTCTGGCTGTCGCCATGGATGTTGCTGGCGGCGATCCTGTTCGGTACCGCCATCGGCGAGACCCGCATTCCCTTGTCGGTGGTGATGGAGACGATTGCCAATCGGCTATGGGATGCGGGGTATCCGGTGAACCGCATCGATGAAGGCATCATCTGGAGCTACCGGCTGAGCCGGGCCATCGTGGCGGCTGCCTGCGGCGCTGGGCTGGCGCTGACGGGAGTGGTATTGCAGGCACTGCTGCGCAATCCTCTGGCCGATCCTTATCTCATGGGGCTCTCGGCGGGGGCTTCGACAGGGGCGGTGGTGGTCACCGTGGCAGGACTGGGTGCCGGGGCCATCTCGATGTCATTGGGTGCGCTCATCGGCGCGCTGGTCGCTTTTGCCCTGGTCGCCATGCTGGCCCAGGTCGTTGCGGGTCGGGCCGACACTGGGCGAGGCTCTCAGGCGGCCGCGATTATCCTGGCCGGCATAGCGGGTTCGCAGCTGTTCAATGCGTTGACGGCCTTCATCATCGCCAGAACCGCCAATGCGGAACAGGCGCGCGGCATCATGTTCTGGTTGATGGGCAACCTGTCGGGCACCCGCTGGGAAGATGTGGGAGCGACGGTCCTGGCTGCCCTGGCAGGTGCCGCGGTGTGTTTCTGGCATCGGCGTTCGCTCGATGCGTTCACCTTCGGGGCGGACAGTGCCGCCTCGTTAGGTATTGCTGTCAGGCCGGTGAGAGGGCTGCTGATCACTGTCACGGCAGTGATGATCGGAGTGATGGTTTCCAAGGTTGGCTCCATCGGTTTCGTCGGTCTTGTCGTCCCCCACGCGATGAGGTTCCTGGTCGGGACAAGGCATGATCGGCTGGTGCCGGCAACCGCACTGGCGGGGGCGATCTTCCTGGTCGTTGCCGATGTGCTGTCGAGGGTGATCGTGCCCGGGCAGGTGTTGCCGATTGGCGTGATCACGGCGCTGGTTGGCGCACCTGCCTTTGCTCTTATTCTGGTTCATGGACGACGGGCACATGGGCGATGAACTCATGGGCGATGAACTTAAGGATGATGAACTTATGGACGGCGCGGTAGATGATGCTTGCAGCTGAAAATCTCTCGGTTTCTGTGCGTAACACCACCATTCTGCGCGATGTTTCATTGCATCTGCAGCCAGGAGAGTGCCTTGGTCTGATCGGTCCGAATGGATCGGGAAAGTCCACCCTGATGCAATGCCTCGCCGGCCTCAGGAAACCTGGCAAGGGACGTGTGCTGTTGAATGGTCACGCGATGGACAGAACATCGTCCAAGATCCGGTCTCGCCAGTTGGCTCTGGTCGAACAGCAGGCTGAGACCGCAGAACGCATCACGGTGCGTGAAGCCGTGGAGCTCGGGAGGATTCCTTTCCTGTCGCCGTTGCGCCCCTGGCGGGCTGAAGATGACGCCAAGGTGCATCAGGCGCTGGATGCGGTTGACATGGCCGGCCTCAGCGACAGGCTCTGGCATACCCTGTCGGGTGGCGAGCGTCAGCGTGTTCACATTGCCAGGGCTCTGGCGCAGTCACCCGAGATCCTGTTGCTGGATGAGCCAACCAACCATCTCGACATCCGCCATCAGCTATCGATCCTGGCCCTGGTTCGTGCCTTGCCTGTCACCAAGGTCATCGCGCTGCATGATCTTAATCAGGCCTTGGCATGCGACCGTCTGGTACTGCTGCATGATGGAGCCATCGTTGCCAGCGGTGAACCGCGCAAGGTGCTGACGACACAGCATCTGCGAGAGGTCTTCGGGGTCGAGGCACGCTATCTGACACCTGACCCGGACGAACCTCCGCTGATACGTTTCTCCTGCGCCACATCGCTGAGTTACTGAGCCGGTGCCCGAACGAATTGGCTGAATGAATTGTCAGCGGGTTCCACTATGTCATCCCGGGTTGCCATTCAGCGCAGGCACATGGCGTAGCGATATGGCCGAGATGACAGCCAGGGCAAGGATGGCGATTCCGCTGACGGCAGCCGTGACGTTGAGCCCCGTGGTAAAGGCCTGTCGAGCACCTTCCACGGCTTGAACCGGCAACTGATCGCTCATGGACATCGCTGTCCACAAGCTGTCCTGCACGAGAGCGGCGCTACTGGCTGGAAGATCGTCCACCTGTGTCATAATGCCAACCTGTAACCGATAGATGACGCTGGCCAGGCTGCCGAGCAGGGCGACACCCAATGCAATGCCCAACTCCTGAACCATTTCAGACATGGCAGAGGCCGATCCTGCCTTGTCGGCGGGTGCCGTTCCTATCACTAGCTCTGTGCCCAGAGCTGCCAGAGTGCCCAGAGCAAGATAGACCAGAGAAAAGCCTGCGATGGCGGTCCACACGCCGCTCGGAGATGTTCCGACCAGTATCAGCAACAGATAACCCAGGGTCGAAAACGCCAATGCTGCCGACACCACATAGCCTGGGCGAATCCGCCTTGCTACCAACGGTGCCGTGATACCGGCGATGACCATCATCAGCGCCGGTGGTCCCATCCACAGCCCTGCCTTCAGCGGTGTCAGTCCTGCCACCAGTTGCAGATACTGGGTCACCAGCAGCATCACGCCAGCGACGGTCGTCAACCCGAGCAGCAGTACGATCAATGCGCTGCTGAATGTGCGACTGGCGAACAAGCGCATATCAAGCAGGGGGTTGTCCAACTGGCCCTGGCGGCGGACGAAAATGCTACCCAATGCAATGCCCAGGATGATGGCCATCACAGGTACTGTCTCAAGCCCTGTCTCAAGCCCCGTCTTGGCGATCTCCTTTAGCCCATAGATCACCGAGAGTATGGCGACGAGTGACAGCAGCACACTGATCAGGTCCAGACGCTCACCGTGTGTGGCGCGATATTCCGGTAACAGAAAAGGAGCAGCAAGCAACAGGATAGCGGCTATCGGCACGGCAACGAGGAAAGCAGACCCCCACCAGAAATGGCTCAGTAGCCAACCGCCCAGTACTGGGCCTGCGGCCATGCCCAGGGCGAACATGGTGGCCCATATGCCGATGGCCAGTGCACGCTGGCGGGCATCGCCAAACAAGTTGCTGATCAGGGCCAGGGTCGATGGCATGAGAGTAGCCCCGGCGATGCCGAGCAGAGCCCTGGCGACGATCAGCATCTCAGCACTGGTAGCGTAGGCAGCCGCGACGGATGCCATCCCGAACAGCGCTGTACCGATCATCAGCAGGCGACGGCGACCGATGCGATCACCAAGGGTGCCCATGGTGATCAAAAATCCGGCAATCATGAAACCATAGGCATCCATGATCCATAGTGCTTGGGTACTGCTGGGCTGCAACTCCACTGCCAGGGCGGGCAGAGCCAGATAGAGAATGGTGACATCAAGGCCCAGTAATGCAGTCGGCAGTGCCAGTACGGCGAGCCCGAGCCATTCCCTGATGCTTGCCTGACAGGTCGTGCTGCCAATTGGTGGGGAATATGGTGAGGGTAACGGGTATTGATCGCATTCGTAGGCCATGTCGCCTCCCAGCAAAGCATGCGGCGCGTGAAGCAAGTGAGGAGTGATACAAGCGGAAGCGACATGTTCGGTCTGTTATTATCCGGGTACAATATAGCCAGTTATCCTATTACCAATAGTAAATGCCTGATAACAACAGCGAGCTGATGTCAGTCGGCATCATCGCGATGCTCAGGAGTACCCCAATGATGAAGAAAGACCAGGGGCGAAGCCTGGAGCGGACACGCAGTGAACTCACCGAGTTTCTGCTGCACCATCGTCACAAGCTGACGCCCGCCGATGTGGGGCTGCCCACTACGGGACGCAGGCGCACCCCAGGGCTGCGTCGTGAAGAGGTTGCTTCTCTCGCGGGGGTCGGACTGACCTGGTACACCTGGTTTGAGCAGGGCCGCGACATCAATGTCTCGGAAAGTTTTCTGCTCAGTGTTTCCCATGCGCTGAAGTTGGATGATGCAGAGTGCTGCCACCTCTTCCTGCTTGCGCATCGCCGTCCACCGCCAGTGGAGGCCTATCAATGGCAGTCCATTCCGGTACGGATTCAGGTATTGATGGACGATCTGCCACGGCCCGCCTATGTCATGAACCTGCGTTGGGATGTGATTGCCTGGAATGCAGCAGCGGAACGCCTGATCGGCTTTTCCGGGCGGGAACTGCACGAGAGAAACATGCTGCGCATGGTCTTTGCGGATCCTTCCTTGCGTCGGCGCCTGCCGGAATGGCATCGAGACGCCTGTCGCTTGCTGGCGCAGTTTCGTTGTGATCTTGCAGCGGCACCAGAAGACCCCGAGATGCAGGAGCTGATCGAAGAGTTGACTCGATTGTCCCCGGACATGCGCCGCTGGTGGCAGAAGGCCGAACTGGATGCCTACAGCTACGGTATCGGTGCTATTCAGGACAAGGATCCAGTCCAGGACAGTGATTCGATGCGCCAGGACTTTGACCATGAAACACTGATCGTGGATGAGCACCGCCATCTACGGATGGTGGTGTATTTTTCCAGCGCTCCTTAGATATCAGGATCCTGTGTCGACGATCGGCTGCTGCCAGATGACCAATACCGTTCGAGCCCCTCAGTTCGAGAATGCCAGCTTGACCCCGAGGAAACCGAACACGCCGGCAAAACTGCGCTTGATCCAGCGCATGACCAAGGGGCGCTGAATCACATAGTCCCGCGCGTAGGCGGCAAAGGCCCCGTACACCACAAAGACAACAAAGGTCATGGCCATGAAGACCAGGGCCAGACCGATCAGAGAAGCCGTTGGGTAAAGGGTGTCCGGCGAGACGAACTGGGGCAGAAAGGCGAGAAAGAACAACGACAGCTTCGGATTCAGAATATTGAGCAAAGTACCATTGGTAGCAACGCGTACGAGGCCTGCCTTGTCCTTGTTCCCTGTAATATCGTTTTCCGGAACATCGCTTTCCGGCACTTCCATCAGGCCCTTGTCGTGCAATATTTTCCAGGCCATGTAGAGCAGGTAGATCACACCAAGATACTTGATGAGCTGGAAGGCGAGGGCACTGGTGTGCAACAGGGCAGCCAGGCCAACGATGCTGGCCAGTGCCGCCGGAACAATCCCCAGGGTGCAGCCGAAAGCTGCAGCAATACTGGCTTTGAAGCCACGTCCCAGTCCAATGGCCAGGGTATAGAGAACTCCCGTTCCCGGTAACAGCACGACGACCAACGAGGTCAGCAGAAATTCAAGTGACATGGGGCTCCCGTTTTTATCTTTTGCTTCATGACTCACTGTAGGTCAATCCAGAGGGAATATTGTCTCGGAAGGCGTTATTGCCCTGTATGGAGTGGCAAATAGCCGAGGTAGGCCCGTCTCACCCTATGACGTTCTCGGTGGGGCACCATACAAGAGTGCCCGCTCACCATGGGATGATGGAGAAGAACCCTATTCGCTGATCTCTGCGCAAGGCAAGGTCACCATCGACGCGACTGATGCTCTCCTGAATGCTGAAGTGCATGAGAACACTCGCTCACAGCTCACCCTTCTGATGGCGACCATTATCCCAACGAGTTTGTTCCCTCGCCGTTCTTGTCCATCAACCGCTTGATAGGTGGCATTAATCCGCCTGATGCTGCCCCTTTGAGCTGTTGCCTTCAATGAGTGATCGAAGAGATTGGTGCCGTCTTAAATGAAATTTTAATGGAAACAAAACCTTAACCATTGGTGGTATAGACTTGCCCTACATGCAGGGTATTTTTTAAAAATGTATTTAATGTTAGGTTTTTAGAATGCTGACGTAGATGAAAGAAATCGAAGGGTTATCACTAGAGGTTTCTGTCAACTTTTGTCACATTCCCTTTCAATAAATCTAATGCTGGGAAGCTTCCGATAGAACAATATGTCCCATGTGGCAATGCGTAAATCAAATAAAAAAACTTACATAAGAGCCACGATATCTCAAAAAGGGGTTACAAATGGTTAAGGGGATCAGCGTTGCTGTAGGTACTGGTGCTTTGGTTGCATCAGGATTGGCCCAGGCCGAAATCGGGCTGAGTGCTGGTGATTTGGTTCAAGCTATTCAGTCGCCTTACGAGACTGAATTTTCTATTGATGGAAGTCAGGCTCACCTCGCTTTCTATTCAGCTGCCAGGGCTCGCCCTGTATCGTTCAGCTGGGATGGAGAGGTTCTCGACCTGCTGACATCGAATAGTTTTGTGACGATGATCAATGGGCGCCAGATGACGATTGTGCTTCCTGAAGCTGGAAGCCTGCTTGAGCTTGGCACGAATGCTCCCGTTACCATCATTGATGAGGACGGTAATGTCATCGTCAACAACCGTTCGCTGAATACACTGACGTATGATGAGTCTGCTGCTCTGGCAGGTGAGCTGGGGTTGCTTGATGTAGATCGCCTGCTTCGCAGTGCGCAAGTGCAGGCTATGGGACAGGTATTCAGCCCTGTCACGAACCAGATAGATCTAGCGATGTACCCGTCCTATAGAGGGAACTATAGTCGCAAAAATGGCGTCAATATCTGGACATCTGTCCAGGGTGGTAACATCGAAGGCAATGCCGTCAGCTCTGACTACGATGGTGACAGCAAGAGTGCCATTCTTGGTGTCGACTACAAGCATGACAACCTTCTCGTAGGTATCGCTGCCGGCAACCAGGAGCTGGACCTGGAAAGCGATTATGATGGTCGTTTCGACTTCGGCGGTGAGCTGGTGGCACCATATGGTGCGGTATCCTTTTTTGATGACGCTCTGGTATTCGATGCCGTACTGCTCTACCAGAATATAGAAGGCTCCCAGCGCAATTCTTATCTGCTGGAACCCATCGATCTTGATGGTGAGCGTTGGGGCGGCCAAGCGTCCGGTACACTGTATCTGCCACAGTACAAATCCTTCAGGGCGGGGCTCACGGTAGGCGGCTCCTATCTGAATGATGAGGTGGATGGCCGCTATCTCGACAGCAAGACCGATGACTTTGGCCTCGAAATCGGCGAAGCCTTCGGTGGCCTCAAGTTCGGCTGGGATCTCGACGATGGCCGTGTGTATGGCAACCTCATCTATCACCGCGACATTTCCGATAAGTTCGATGATGACATCGACTATCTCGACAATGGTGACGAGGATGGCTGGACGGTGTTGGAGATCGGAGCCGCTCATCAGCTCGGCCGTAACATGGACTTCAATATCGGTGGAAGAACCACGCTCGGTAGCGATGACGTCGAATACCGTTCTCTCTATGCCAGCCTGAACTATCGATTCTGATTCATGGATTCTGCGCTATAGATTCTGGTCCGTTGAAAGCCCCGAGAGCGCAAGCCGCATCATTGCTTGCGACACTTGAAGTGTGTTCGAGAAATCACTTGAAGGGGGTTCGGGGAATCAAAGCTGCCGATATTGGCATACGCCAGTATCGGCAGCGTCACATGATGACAGTCAGATAGCGCTATCAGCGCCAGTCAGGCATTTCCCAACGCCGTGCCTGTGCAATGCTGGCCAGGGTGGGGTCAGGGTGGATGGCGTAAGCGTGGTCCACTGCCTCGAGCAGGGGAATATCGTTGCGTGAATCCGAGTAACCCCAGGTGCTGTGCGGAGTCTGGCCGTTCAACCAGGATTCGAGCGCCATCAGCTTGCCCTCGCGGAAGGTGCGGATACCTGTCGCGCGGCCAGTATAGCGGGGAGGATTGGCGCTATGGTCGACTTCCAGTGCTGTAGCCAGGGCGCCATCCAGGTCGAGCCGCTGGGCCAGCGGTGCCACCAGGTGAGCGGTGGAGGCAGAGATGATCAGAATCTGGTGGCCCTGATCGCGGTGCCATGCCAAGCGCTCCAACCCTCCAGGAAATAGCCTCGGTATCACCTCGTTGCTGAGGAAGGCATCGACCTGTGCGCTTACGTCGTGCACGGCACGTCCTTCCAGCGGCCTGAGCAGCAGGTTCAGGTGCTCTTCCATGTCCAGTTCACCGGCGGCATAAGCCCGCATGTGCTCAGCGAATGAGGCCCGGTAGACATGGGCGTCCTCAATCCAGCCGAGGTTGATCAGCCAGTCGCTCCATAGTTGGGTGATATCCCCGTTGAGCAAGGTGTCATCGAGGTCGAACAAGGCTAGATTCATTCGCTGAGCTCCTGCACTTCATCCAGGTCGGCATACATGTTCACCTGCGTACCCTCGACAAGCAGGGTGCGGGTGCTGCGGTTCAGGGTATCGATATTGAGGGTGAGAGTACTACCGACGATTTCGTAACGCACGATATTGCCCAGCAGGCGATGGCGACGCACGACACCGCTCAGGGCCGGCCCCACACGAGGAGGAAGGTCGCCTCCAAAGGGGCGTCCATCGAGGCTGAGATAGAGCGCTTCCGGACGCAGTGCCACCCGTGCTGATTGCGGGCGAAAACCCAGCAGAGGCTCGGCCTCCACGGCATCCAGCAGATTATAGTGTCCCATGAAGCCGGCAGCAGCACTGCCCGAAGGTCGGGTGTAGAGGGTTTCTGCTCTGTCCTGTTGCAGGATGCGGCCTTGGTGCATCAAGAAGACCCGGTCGGACATCAGCATGGCTTCTTCCTGATCGTGGGTAACGAACAGGGTGGTCAAGCCAAGCGATTTCTGGATATCGCGGATCTGGTCGCGCAGGTGACGACGAATGCGGGCATCCAATGCCGAAAGGGGCTCATCCATCAGCAGCACCCTGGGCTCAACCACCAGTGCTCTGGCCAGGGCAACTCGCTGACGCTGTCCACCGGACAACTGGTGCGGAAACTTGTGCGCCTGATCGCTCAACTCGACCAGACGCAGGACTGTGTCGACCCGGCGTTCGCGCTCGTTCCTGGACACCTTCTGCATGCGCAGGCCGAAACCGATGTTGTCCACCACTCGCATGTTGGGGAACAGGGCATAGTGCTGGAAGACCATGCCGATGCCACGTTGCTGAGGTGGAAGCTCGGTGATGTCATCCTGGCCGACATGGATGCTGCCCTGGTCCAGGGGCGTAAGTCCGGCGATGGCGCGCAGTAGGGTGGATTTGCCACAGCCGGAAGGTCCGAGCAGGGTGATGAATTCGCCGTGGCCGATATCGGCATCGATATCGTCGAATACCGAAGTGGTGCCGAAACGCTTGGCCAGCCCTGCAAGGCGCAGGGCGTTGTCACCAGCCATGTTCGGTTGATGCTGAACCCGTTCAACTGCGGGTTGTGTGGTCGCTGTGATCGAGGCGGTCACGGTGTGGCTCATCGGGCAGCCTCCTTGACGGTGTGCTCGGCCTGGCGAGTGCCCAGCCAGGTCAGGATGAGGGTCATGACGAACAGCGTGATCACCAAGGCACTGGTGAAGTGGCCACTGGCCCCACGCATATTGTTGAGATAGACCTGCAAGGTTTCGAAGCGAGTGCCTACCAGCATGTTGGCAAACACGAATTCACCGACGAGGAAGGAAAACGACAGGAAAATGGCGATCTGCACGCCTGCGCGGATATTCGGCAGGATCACCAGGAAGAAGGCCTTGATGGGACCTGCACCGAGCAACTGTGCGGCTTCCATCAGTTCGCTGACGTCCACGGCGCGCAGGCTGTTCGTCATGGTGCGATACATGAAGGGCAGAGCAATGGTGAAGTAGGTGAAGATCAGGATCCAGGGCGTGCCCACCAGCGGTATGGGGCCCCCGGCATAGAGTTGCAGCAGGCCAACGGAAGAGACCACGGGAGGGACGGCAAAGGGCATCAGGGTCAGCGTGTTCATCCAGTGCTCCAGGCGCGGGTAGCGGGTCTGGGCCAGCATTGCCACAGGCAGGATCAGCACCAGTGACAGTACCAGGGCCCCTATGGTGACGAGCAGTGAACGACCTGCGGCAGCAAGGAAGCGTGGTGTGGTCCAGAGCTCGATGAACCAGGATAGGGTCAGTCCATCCGGCATCAGAGTGGCTCCCCAGCGGCTGGCCAGGGCGTAACCCAAGGTAGCCAGCAGGGGCAAGGCGAGGCTGGTGAACACTGCAACCAGCACCACACCATAGAGGTTCAACGTCGGCAGGCTGGACAACCTGCGCGACTGAGCGGGCAAGGGCACGGGGGCTGGGTTAGCCATGCGTCTCCCTCCGCGGCAGCGCGGCGCGCTGGATCAAGGTGACACCCACCATCAGCGCCACCAGTATCAAGGCCAGGGCACTGGCCAGTTCCGGGCGGAGAAACAGGTCGCCCGAGACCAGATTGGCGATACGAATGGTCATCAGGTTGTAGCTGGTATTCACCAGGGCATAGACGGTGGCATAGGCACCCATGGCATTGGCCATCAGCACGGTGAGAGTGCTGGCCATGGCGGGCCACAACACAGGCAACCCGATATGACGCCAATAGGCTACCCGGCCTGCGCCGAGCAGGCTGGCAGCATCGCGCCATTCCAGCTTGAGCCCGGAGAAAGCAGGAAACAGCAGCAGGATGCCCAAGGGAACCTGGAACCAGGTGTAGATCACGATCAAGCCGCCGGTAGAGTAGAGCTGGATGCCCTCGAGAACGCCCAGACGTTGCAGGGTCAGGGTCAGAACACCATTGGCGCCCATCAGGATAATGAAGGCGAAAGCCAGAGGAACGCCGGCGAAGTTGGACGTCATGTTGGTGAACGAAATCAGCAGGCGGCGCAGGCGAGTATCCGCATGCATCATGGCCTGGCAGGCCAGGGTGGCGATCAGCAGCCCCAGCACGCTGGATACCAGGGATATTACCAGGCTGCGCCAGATGGCCTGGCGAAAGAAGGGCGAGGCGGCGATTTCGCGGAAATTCCCCAGCCCCCAACTATCGTTCACATGGAAAGCACTCACGGCGACCCAGAGCATGGGCGCGACCTGGAATGCGAAGAACACCAGAGCGAAGGGCAGTAACCACAGCCAGGCAGGGAAGCGGGCGCCCTTCGTGTTTGTTCTGTTTGCATCGATGCCGTTCATTCTCGCCCTGTTCACGATGCTGCTCCGTGGTTGGCAATGAGCTCGGAGTGCCAGGGTTTGGTGTGGTCGAGCCCCATCAGCGTGGCCAGGGTGCCGCACAGGTGTGTCTGGTGTATTTCCAGGTCGCCCGGGGCAGCAAAGGCGCCACCAAGCAGCCACAGTGGTACCCGACGCTCTTCCTCGAGCATCCCTGAGTGGGAGCGGTCGGCGTTCATGCCGTGGTCGGCAGTGACCATCACTTGATAGCCCTCGGCCAACCAACCGGGCAGATAATCGGCGAGGGCAATGTCGGCATGGCGTGCGGCGTTGCGGTACTGAGGAGAATCACCCCCATGGCGATGGCCGGCATCGTCGATATTCATGCTGTGCACGAACAGGAAATCCGGATCATGGCGGCGACGCAAGGCTTCGGCATCGCTGAATAGATGATCGTCAGGATAGTGGTCCTGCCAGTAGAAGATACCGGCCTGAATGGCTTGGCTGGGGTCATCGAGAAAGCGATGGGACGTGCGATCAAAGGGGGCTGCGACGTAGAGCTCGCTGACCCAGTGATAGGCAGCGGCAGCGGTGCGTTTCCCTTGGGCAACGGCCAGGTCGAACAGGCTCTGGCCGTAGGAGCGGCGAACGATACCATTGTGCACTACGCCGGAATCCACAGGGCGGTTGCCGGTGAGCAGGCACTCGTAAAGGGGCCGGGACATGGCTGGTAATTCACAGTCCAGATAAGTGACATGGCCGCGGCCGGCCTGGACCAGGGCGCTGAGATGGCCCATGGCGTGATGCCCGACGGCATGGTTGAGGCCGTCCAGCACCACCAGAATCACGCGATGTGACATGCTGACTCCTGGGCCGCCCTGGGGGCGGCCTCATGCGGCAGTGAAGAGAGAGAATCCATGGTCTTGATCGGTTCTGTTGTACTGTTCCTCATGAACCGGTTCGCATCGATCAGCGCTGGTTCACCAGCACCATGGATTGCCATAGCATGGGCAGTTCCTTGGCACTCTGTTCCCAGGCAGCGAAGTCCTCGATCGGGCGAGCATTACGGTATTGCTCATTGGGCAGCAGCTTGGCCGCGATCTCTTGCGGAAGCGTCAGATGCTCGGCTCGAATCGGGCGGGCATAGCCTTCGGCCAGGTTGAGTTGCCCTTCATCGGACAGGATGTATTCCCGTGCCAGCTTGGCCGCGTTGGGATGCTTGGCGTGAGCATTGATGATAGTGGCGTAACCGGAGATGACGGAGGCATCGGAAGGAATGAGTACCTCGAAGGCATCCGGGTCTATCTGGTCACGATAATTGAGGGCGTTGAAATCCCACATCAATGCCACTTCCACTTCTCCCTTTTCCAGGTTGGCGATGCTGGGGTTGGCCAGAGACAGGCGCCCCTGTTTGGCCAGATCGGCAAAAAGCTCCATACCCGGGGCGAGGTCGCTCTCGTCGCCGCCATTGGCATAGGCTGCAGCCAGCACCGCGCTGTTGGCCTGGGCGGCTTGCCCCACCGCGCCTATCGATACCGAGTAGTCGCCATTGTGCAGGTCAGCAAATGATGTTGGACGTTGGTCTTCCGGTACCAAGGTGGTGTTGATCATCAAGGCAATGGTGCCGGTATAGCCAAGCATCCAGTGGCCGTCTTCATCCTTGGCCCAGTCGGGAATTTCATCCCAGGTGCTGGGTTTGAAAGGTTGAGTGACACCCTGCTGCACAGCGATAGGCCCGAAGGCCTGACCCACATCGCCGATGTCGGCGGTGGCGTTATCGCCTTCTGCCTTGAACTTGGCAATTTCCTCGGCAGAACTCATGTCGGTGTCGCTGTGTTCAACACCATACTGTTCGTTGAGGTCAGCCCAGGTATCTTTCCAATTGGCCCAGCTATCAGGCATGCCGACGCTATCGACACGGCCTTCCTGCTTGGCAGCATCGACCAGTTCAGAGAGATCGACATTGGCCTGGGCAATGCAACTCAGGCCTAGGGTGGATGCAGCCACCAAGGTAGCGGTAGTACGCTTGAAGTGGAGCGGAATACGCATGGCTAGGGCCTCCGGGAGAATGGGGCAAGAGCGGGAAACATGACGTGGCGCTGGACGATGGGGTGAGTCATCTGGTCTAGATCAGCTGCCGACCCTGTGCACCTTAGAAGACCTGCGTGACAATCTGGTGTCAGCCGCATGGCAATTGCGCTGCGTCTCGATAACATCTATCGGCGAATGCCTGTTTGCTTGATGACTGCCGTTATAAGTGCCGGCATTTCCAGGTTGTCATCCTGCTGTCATTCGAGAGTCGATAAACTGAGTGGGAGTAGATAATTGAGCTTTCTGGTATAGACCAGACAAGTTGTCATATACCGTCGTGCTGGATTCAGAGCCCTGATTTGAACAGATCTTCTTCCGTTACCAAGACACCCAGCCCCCGCGTGAATCGCTTGCTGGCACTGTTGCTGCCTCTGGTCGAGTCCGCTGCCCAGAGAAGTGACCGTCGCCTGCCCGCCGAGCGCGAGATGATGGCGCACCTGGCGACCACGCGAATTACCCTACGCGAGGCGCTCATCCAACTGGAAGCCCAAGGGCGCATCTATCGTGAGAATCGGCGTGGCTGGTTTGTCTCGCCGCCGCGCCTGCGTTACGACCTGCTGGCCTGCCTGCCATTTCATGAAATGGTGAGATCGCAGCAACGGCGGGCAGAAACCCTGTTGCTCACGGCGGAAGAAGTCGAGGCACCGGCCGATGTCGCCCGGCGTCTGGGGTTGTCACAGGGGGAGCGTATCTATCGCATCATCCGCACACGCCTGGTGGATGGGCGGAGAGTGCTCTATGTCGAGCACCATCTACGACCGGATTGCTTTCCTGGCATCCTGAACTTCGATCTGGCCAAGGAATCATTGACGGAACTCTACAGTCGCCATTATGGGATACGTGTCGGCCGGGTCAGCTATGAGCTGGCGACCACTGTGTTGTCCGAACAGGCGGCCAGCGCCCTCAATACGGTGAGAGGAAGCCCGGTGCAACGCGTCACCCGAGTCAACCATGACCAGAACGGCCGCGCCATCGATTGTGATGACGAGTATTGGCGGCATGATGCGATTGACCTGACACTTACCGCGGCGCCGCAGTTATCATTCTAGAGTGCAGGCATTGGTGGCCGATGACGGAAAAGAAGGGCTGATATCGATATTGCGGCCAAGAGCCGGGATCTGGAGAAATGATGATGAGCCAAGACCCCGGACTAGAGAAGTGTCGGGTGGAATCGTCAAATTACTTGATGGCTGTCAGGTGCACGCCATCCACCACCATATGCCAAGTCCCCGCGACCTCGTGGGGCGGTTCGCTGACATCGAAAGTCGTGGAAAATGGGCCAATGCCGACCACGAAATCGTCTCCCTGAAACTCTTTGAGGGGGCCCTCTATTGACGTGGTGCCGCCATTCTTCAAGCGCTCATAAGATACGGACCCGTCCGCCAGGATCAGTAGTCTCATCTCGCTGCTTTGCCAGTCGCCTGCATAGTTCATCCTGTCTGCGGGCAAAGGTTTGCTGCAAGCCGTCAACAACAGGCAGAGCAGTAGCAATATTCCGATTTTCTTCAGCATGATCAATTCCCTATGTTTCCGCATATGCAATCCTTTGTATGTTGCAAGACATCGTGTGTTGCAATCTATCGCGTGTAGCAATCCCTCGTATGTTGCCCGGTTATTATTGATTGACTCTTCTTGCCTGATCCAGAGAGGAGGCAGGTGAGATCGGTGGTAAATAGATCCAGGACATAATTCACCGCATTGTCATGACGCCTTCATGTAAGGCGTTTCTAATACGCTTTGGGAGTCGTAACTCCTGCCTGATTGTCTTTTTGAGTTCGTATGGTGCTGTGCGCTGAGAACTCACGTCTGAGTCGCGGAAAACAGAAAGCGACGTCTCCTGCGATTTCGGCCGTTTCAGTTATGCCATTTCTGAACTGGGCGTTATGCGTCCTCAAGCCTGTGTTTTACATCAAGTCCCCGGGGGAAGGATCAAGCCATGTCTGTCAAAGCGGTCAGTGGCAGTGATGCCACTTCATCGGAGAATTCCGAGAGCGTCAGTGCGTGGGAAGAGGCCGTCAATGAGGCCAAGCAAGCCGGTATTCAATGGGAGTTGCCGGACAACGACAAGCGCTCGGCCCAGGATGTCATTGACGACTCTCCACTGCTGAAGAATCTCGGCAATCAGAGTGGCGTCAAGGACATGTTGGAAGAGCGGGTCGGTGATATCGATCAGGATGCCGATGCGGCTTACCGGGCGGCCCAGGTACTCGAGCATGTCGAGAAGTTCGACGAGGAAGGCAATCGGCTGGCCAGCAATGATATCGGCAATGAGCGCATAGACGGCTTCACCAGCAGTGGCGAGGCCAGGCACGGCACGGAGGCTGGGCGCCTTCAGGACTTCGGTAAGTACGGCTTCTCCAATCTCCAGGGGGAACTTAATCATATCGAGACGGTGGGAGAAGACGACCAAGCGCGTGAAGAAGCCGAAGCGCTGGGGATTCAATGGGAGCGCCCGGCTGGCGATGATCGTTCAGCCGAGGACATCATCGATGACAACCCGCTGTTGAAGGATCTGGGTAACCAGAGCGGGGTCAAGGACATGCTGAAAGAGCGGGTGGGTGATTTCGAAGAGGATGCTGACGCCGCGTACCGAGCAGCGCAGGTCCTGGAGCATATCGAAGCCTTCGACGAGGATGGCAATCGGCTGGCAAGCAATGATGTCGACAATGGCCGCATCGATGGCTTCACCAGCAGCGATGAAGCCAGACATGGTACAGAAGCCGGGCGGCTTCAGGACTTCGGCAAGTATGGTTTCTCCTCGCTCAAGGGGGAGCTTGTCTCTCCCGATACGGTTGGCGACAACAAGGCGCTCCGTGAGCAGGCCGAGAGCGTTGGTATCAAGTGGGAACTGCCGGACGATGACAATCGTTCTGCCCAGGACATCATCGACGACTCTCCGCTGCTGAAGAACCTGGGTAACCAAAGCGGGGTCAAGGACATGCTGAAGGAGCGGGTCGGTGATTTCGAACATGATGCCGATGCTGCCTACCGGGCGAGCCAGGTACTTGACCGCATCACCATGTACGACGAGGAAGGCAACTCCTTGTCGGGTGATGACGTTGCCAACAGCAGCATCGATGGCTTCACCAGCAGTGATGAGGCCAGGCATGGTACGGAGGCAGGACGCCTTCAGGACTTCGGAAAGTATGGTTTCGAGGCCCTCCAGGACGCGAAGCCGACGGACGAGATCGGTAGCTACCAGGATTTCCTGGATGCCAACCCAGACGCCGACGATGTCTCGAAGACACTGGCCAAGTACACCGCCATCATCGAGGAGAATTACGACGCTATCAGAGGGAAGACCGAATCAGGCAAATATCTGACGGCGGAAGCGCTTCAGCAGTATCGAGACGAGAATCCGCAGATCAGCGATGATTTCAAGGAAGCACTGGATTTCTGGTCACAGCCGGGGGCATTCGACCTCCTCGAAACCTCGAAATCTCCGCTGCGCCAGAAAACCGATGGTGATCTCAGCAAGAATGACCTGACCAGTTGGCTCGGGACGCACGCGCCGAAGGATGCTGGCTCGGCGATCACCTTCCTGACGGAAGTGATCAACGCCAATGCGGTGGGAGACATAGATACCGACAAACTGAGCGGAGACTTGTTCGAGAATCCGCAAGATTACTCTGCCGAAGAGAAGGCCGCTGCTCTCCAGGACCTTTTGACCGCGCAGAAGCTGATCACCGAAGGCGCCGCGGCAGGCATGTGGAAGGACGACTATTCCAAGGTCAGCATTGCCAACAGCGTGCGCGGCCATCCGGACCCCGAGAAACTGCTTCAGGACGTCAATGATCATATCGCGATCCTGCAGAATGACACCGAGGTCATGGAGTACCTGGAGGAAAGCAGCGCCAGTCAGATAAGCCAACTGTTTGAAGACAACAAGGCGCTGGGCGAAGCCCTGGAGACAACCTACAACGAGGACATCAAGTCCGGTGAAGCGCTGGACCTCCTGTGGGACAGCAAAATGAAGGATGGCAAGACCGACCAGCAGGCGGTGCTTGCCGAATTCTTTGGATCGGCGCAAATGTTCCAGAGTGCGCTGGGCATCGATGATATCGGGGAAATCCAGGACGCGGTCAAGGACTCCAAGCACAATGAAGAGCTGGAAACGTTCTACGAAGAGTCACTGGCTTCCGGAGAGCGGTTCAAGGAATTGCTCAAGGACAACTCGTTCGAGGAGGCCACGAGTGCATTCAGCGCGGAGGTATCTTTATACAATGCCGCGCTTGACCCTGATTTTACCGAGAAATTTGATACTGAGCTGAATGATAACTTCTCTGCAATCGTTCAGGAAAATGCCTTTCAGGATGCTTCATTCGATGATCTGAAGGAGGTGTTCGGCGTCGATGGTGGTGATGAGCTGGATGAGGAAAAGGTCAGGGACATCATCGATCAGGTCAAGGAGGAGAACCCCGAGTTCTTCACCAATCCAGACGGAACTGTCGCGACGTCCGATCAGATTGTGGCAGGTATCCGAGGCGACTGGGATCTGCTGCGCCAAGGTACAAAATCGCTCAGTGAACTTGCACTCCTCAACCCTGGCTCCGGGGCGAAAGCGGCTGCTGATGCTGGTGTTCTGCATGGTGTCAGTGGCCTGTTCCTGGCCGGTGTCACGATTGCCAAGGGCGTCAACGGTGCTGGCAATCTGACCGACCGCCAGATCGTTGATATCACGACCGGCTCAGTCATGACTGCGACGCTCATGACCGAAGGTGGCATGAAGAATCTTCAGAGTTATTTCAAAGGCATCAAGGGCCTGGAGATAGATGACCTGGTTGAAACGATATCGTCAGGCCTGAAGAAATTTGAGAATGCGGCCAAGGGGCTTGGTGGCATTGCTGGAGTAGCGGCTGGTGCCTATGCCATCTTCGATGGCGTCGAGTCGATTCGCAAGGGCGACAAGGTAGGGGGCGGCATCAGCATCACGGCAGGCTCTCTGGGGGCCATGGCGGGGTTGGCCTCTGCGGTGGAAGGAGGGCTGGGCATGTTCGCTCCTTCGCTGTTGCAGAGGATTCCCCTGGGAGCGATCGCGGGGGGGCTCGGAATGCTCGCGGCTGGTGCCGCTGCTGTCGCGTTACTGATTCCGGGGCTGATTGAAGAAGGCAAGCAACAGGCAAAAGCCGACGATTTCGGAGAAGTATTGAGTGAATACTTGACGAAGTATGGCGTTGATGGCGTCAAGGATGGCGACTACTGGGATATCCCCGATGAAGACTGGCCGGGTTATGACGACGGGCCAACGATAGGATCTTGATCAGAGAATATCGTTCTGATGCCGGTGTCTGCCGAGACACCGGCACATGACCGTTTAGAGACCTGACAGAACCCATGCGTGAGAACTTTGGTTTCACGGTTCCTTACGAGCTGCGCGGATAATGTTCAGCATGAGGCTGATAGAAATTCTGAGGGAAATGATGTTACAAAAAATAAAAAATAAAAATTCATCAGGGCTACATAGAACAACATTGTCAGCACCCTGAAACAAAATACACATATAAGCACTACATTTTTCTGCGTATAACCTGATATGTGATGGCGTGGGAATTTCCATCACCGCCTACCCGCTCCTTGACCTCACATAGAAGATTATTCGCAGGAGAACGAACAATGAAATCAGATATCGATCTCGTGGAAGTGAATGGCTACACTATCTATGTGGAGAAGTATTTTAAAGAAGAAAATAAAAAGACTGCGATAATGGTGAATGGCGCACTTTCAACAACAACATCATTCAGGAATTGCGTTAAACATCTTGGGAATTCATTGAATTTTATACTATTCGATCTTCCTTTCACGGGAGGATCAAAGAAACACAACAAAGGAAGCTACATTCTTACCAAGGAAGAAGAGGTCAGCATTCTGCTATTTCTTATCGAGCATTATCGCCCGCACTTTCTTGTATCTGTTTCCTGGGGAGGGTATGCAGCCTTGATGGCGCTGGCGCACCAGCCTCCCTCAATAGAAAAAGCCGCAATAGGCTCATTTTCTACTCACCTGAATGATCCAATGAGAGAATACCTGTTGCGCGCAAAATATCTTGCAGTCGACAAGAAATTCGAGGATCTGGCTGTTCTGATGAATAACGAAGTAGGGAAATACTTGCCCAAGGTTATTAAATATATCAATAAAAAGCATCTATCGACACTAGATGAAAGAGAATATGAACAAGCATGTTTTCACATCAACCAGGTTCTTGAAATAGGAAATTCAGATTATAGTGATACTTTGGAGAAAATCACTACCCCAATTGTTTTCATTAATGGTGAAAAAGACGAGCATACTCCACCAAGTTCTGCGCGGAAGCTGGAAAACAGTATTCCAAAATGTGAATTCAAGGTAATAAAAGAAGCAGGACATTTTCTGGATATAGAAAATCGAGTGGCACACAATAACCTCATGACAACATTGAGAGAGGTTTTTGCAATAGCTTGAGGTAGATCGCTTGAAGTAAATCGCCTGAAGTAACCAAATGAGGTAAAAGCGCCTGACGATGGCACCACCGGTGCCATCGGTACCTGTATGGCAGAATGCACTGCAGGCATAGAAACAGGAACATGCACAGAAACAGAAACAGGAGAGAGAACGGATAGGTTGTTCAGCCTGGTTTCAGGTTCTTGGCCATACTTGGAACAGCAGGGAAGGTAAACGGTGAAATCGAGCTGGCGACAGCGAGAGAGGCGGTTCCATGACGCAACATCATCATATGCATAGTCAGAATCACAAGATGGCAGCGTCTCAGTACACATGCCCGATGCATCCCGAGGTTATCTCGGACAAGCCGGGCGACTGTCCTGAATGTGGTATGCACCTTGTTCCCATGGGAGATGCTGATTCTCCGCAGCATGAGCCCCCTGCTTCTGGCGCTAAGTACGACAAGGTTCCGGCCGGACATGTCGGTGCTGTCTATACCTGTCCCATGCACCCTGAGGTACGGCAGACCACTGCGGGGGCCTGCCCATTGTGCGGCATGGGGCTGGAACTGGAATCCACAACAGCCGGTGACGAGGGACCCAATCCCGAACTGGTTGACTTCACCCGGCGTCTTTGGGTCGCCGCGGTGCTCACGGTGCCACTGCTGATACTGACGATGTCCCCCTTGCTAGGCATCATGGCGATTCGCGATTTCTTCGGTGAACGCAATGCGATGTGGATCGAACTGGTGCTGAGCACGCCGGTTATCCTGTGGTCCGGCTGGCCATTTTTCGAGCGTGCCTGGCATTCCTTCCGTACCTGGAATCTCAACATGTTCAGCCTGATTGGCATGGGGGTTGGGGCCGCCTATCTGTTCTCCATTGTCGCGTTGCTGGTACCAGGCATCTTTCCCGAAGGGTTCCGCCGCGAAGATGGCAGCGTCGGGGTGTATTTCGAGGCAGCAGCGGTGATCGTGACTCTGGTGTTGCTGGGGCAGGTGATGGAACTGCGCGCGCGGGAAGGTACCGGTCAGGCGATTCGGGCACTACTCGACATGGCCGCCAAGACGGCCCGCTTGATTCGGCCTGATGGCAGGGAAGAGGAGGTAGCGCTGGAAAACGTGCAGGTGGGTGATCATCTGCGAGTACGGCCTGGCGACAAGATTCCAGTGGATGGTGTGGTCATCGAGGGGCGCTCCTCGATCGACGAATCGATGATCTCAGGCGAGCCCGTGCCGGTGGAAAAAGTGGCAGGCGACAAGGTCACCGGAGCCACGATCAACGGTACGGGGAGTCTGATCATGGAGGCGACCCACATTGGCGCCGATACCATGCTCAGCCAGATCGTCGAGATGGTGGCGAATGCCCAACGCTCGCGTGCACCGATCCAAAAGTTTGCCGACAAGGTGGCTGGCAAGTTCGTTCCTGCGGTCATCGGTATCGCGGTGTTGTCCTTCATTGCCTGGGCGATCTGGGGGCCGACACCGGCGCTATCCTACGCGCTGGTATCAGCGGTAGCCGTGCTGATCATTGCTTGCCCCTGTGCCCTGGGGCTCGCCACTCCGTTGTCGATCATGACGGCCACCGGACGCGGTGCACAATTGGGCGTTCTGATCAAGAATGCCGAGGCGCTGGAGCGCTTTTCCAAGGTCGACACGCTGATGTTCGACAAGACGGGCACACTGACGGAAGGCAAGCCGAAGCTGGTGGCCGTCCTGTCGGAGAATGGGCATGACGAAGCCGAGGTGCTGCGCCTGGCAGCCAGTCTGGAAAAAGGCTCGGAGCACCCGCTGGCCGAGGCCATTGTCAACGGCGCCGAGGAACGTGGCGTAGACCTTGCCGATGCCTCGGACTTCGAGGCCGTGACCGGCAAAGGTGTCAAAGGTATTGTGGATGGCAGGGCCGTCGCGCTGGGTAATGCCAAGCTGCTGGAGGAACTGGGCATTGCCGGAGGCCATGTCTCCGAGACGGCGAACGCACGTCGTGATGAGGGTGAAACGGTGATGTTCGTGGTCCTCGATGGCCAGGTAGCCGGCCTGGTCAGTGTGGCCGATCCGGTCAAGGCCACCACGCCTGATGCCCTGAAGGCGCTGCACCAGCTGGGATTTCGCATCATCATGGCCACCGGTGATAACGAGCGTACAGCCAAGGCCGTGGCAGGGCGACTGGGCATCGACGAGATTCGCGCCGATGTATTGCCTGAGGACAAGGCCCGTATCATCCAGGAGCTGCAGGCCGAGGGTCGCAAGGTGGCCATGGCGGGCGATGGGGTGAACGATGCCCCTGCACTGGCCCAGGCCGATGTCGGCATTGCCATGGGCACGGGCGCCGATGTGGCCATCGAAAGCGCTGGCGTCACCCTGGTCAAGGGCGATCTCGATGGTGTCGTTCGCGCCCGTAAGCTGGCACTGGCCACCATGCGCAACATCAAGCAGAACCTGTTCTTCGCACTGATCTACAATGGTGCTGGCGTACCGATTGCTGCAGGGGTTCTCTACCCCTTCCTCGGTATCCTGATCGGGCCGATGTTTGCCGCTTTCGCCATGAGTGCGTCTTCGCTGTCGGTGGTCTTGAATGCACTACGTCTGCGCCGGACGAGAATCTGATGGGGACTACACAGGAGAGGAAGATTCACGTAAGGGCCTCACTGATGCATTGCAACAGGGTTTGTTGTATGATTTCGGCCTTTCGCTCCTCAATGGCCTGCGACTATCGTCGAAAGTGGCCGTCATGACAGGGAACGGCATTTCATGACCATTCTCACAGCAGGGCTGATGACTCCACCCTAGCGCTCGCTTTTTCCGGCTCTCGTCGCCTTCATGCAGGTGACATGGCTGACCCTCATCATGCGCTGAGCCATTGGCTCAGCGTACGTCGTTCCGATCGTGCAAGTTTTCAGGTGTCTTCATTCATGCGTGCTGCCGCCTGTGCGGCAACGCGGGGACATGTCTGTGCTTGTGGGCGGAACGACTTGGCGACAACTCCAACCTCTACTGCGCATCTCTAGGAAGTAGCATGTACGAAAAAATGAAATTGAGTTGGTTTTCCAATCTCAAAGGCGACATCTTGGCGGGTCTTGTCGTGGCATTGGCCCTGATTCCTGAGGCGATTGCCTTTTCGATCATTGCTGGCGTTGACCCTAAAGTGGGTCTTTATGCTTCCTTCGCCATCTGTGTGATCATGGCGTTTGCCGGTGGGCGATCTGGCATGATCTCAGCGGCTACCGGTGCCATGGCGCTGGTGATGGTTACCCTGGTCAAGGACCATGGACTCCAGTACCTGTTGGCCGCCACATTGCTTACCGGGGTGCTGCAGATCATTGCGGGTTATCTGCGCCTGGCCGATCTGATGCGCTTTGTCTCGCGCTCGGTCGTGACGGGCTTCGTCAATGCACTGGCGATTCTGATTTTCATGGCTCAGTTGCCAGAGCTCACCAACGTGACCTGGCATGTCTATGCCATGACGGCTGCAGGCTTGGCGATCATCTATCTGTTCCCCTATGTGCCGATTATCGGCAAGACTCTGCCTTCACCCTTGGTGTGCATCGTCGTGCTCACCATCGTCTACATGACCTCCGGCATGGATATCCGCACGGTAGGCGACATGGGACAGTTGCCGGACAGTCTGCCGGTGTTCCTGTGGCCGGAAGTACCGCTCAACCTCGAGACATTGATGATCATCCTGCCGTATTCAGTGATGCTCGCGGTAGTGGGCCTGCTGGAATCGATGATGACGGCCACCATCATTGACGACCTGACGGACACCAAAAGCAACAAGAACCGTGAATGCAAGGGGCAAGGCCTTGCCAATATTGGCGCGGGTCTGATTGGTGGCATGGCGGGCTGTGCCATGATCGGTCAGTCGGTGATCAACATTAAATCAGGTGGTCGCCGCCGTCTGTCCACGTTGATTGCGGGGGTTGGCCTACTGGTGCTGGTGGTGTTCCTGTCTGACTGGGTTTCTCAGATTCCCATGGCGGCCCTGGTTGCTGTCATGATCATGGTATCCATCGGTACCTTCAGCTGGAGCTCGATCCGCGATCTCAAGAAACACCCGATGAGCACCAACCTGGTCATGGTGGCTACCGTGATAGTAACGGTGGCCACGCATAACCTGGCTATCGGGGTCTTTGTCGGGGTGCTGTTGGCTGCCATGTTCTTTGCCAACAAGGTGGGCAATATCCTTTATATCGGTAGTGAAGAAGTCGATGGTGGCAGCCGCCGGGTCTACAAGGTAGTGGGTCAGGTATTCTTTGCTTCCTCCGAGCGCTTTGGTAATGCCTTTGACTTCAAGGAGAGCATCGAGAAAGTGACCATCGATCTCTCCCGGGCGCACTTCTGGGATATCACCGCTGTCCAGGCCCTGGATCGCGCTGTGATCAAGTTCCGCCGCGAGGGTACCGAAGTGGAGATGATTGGCCTCAATGAAGCCAGTGCCACTATCGTTGACCGCTATGCCATCCATGATGATCCGGTCGCGGTAGAGAAACTGATGGGCGGCCACTGAGCTGCTTGCAGCACATCCTTGATGATTGGCATCTTCTCGCCCGGGTTGCATGAGGCATCGTCTCAGTGGCCCGGGCAGGTCATGCAATGACCGCTTTCGTCATGGCTTCCCTTGACGATTCACCATTCCCTGCCGGAGTCTACGACTCTGCCTGTGCCAGTCCGGCACAGATCGACCGCGTGCCGTTGCCATACTCTGGTCGTCATGCCTGAACTTGTAGATAAGGAAATACCATCATGTCCAGCAAGCTTTACTGTATTGCCAGCTTCAAGCCCAAGCCCGGCAAGGGGGAAGCCGTTTTCCGTGCGCTTCAGGGGTTGGAGCCCAATGCTCATCGTGAGGATGGCTGCCTGCAGTACACTGTGACCCGGCACATTGACCACCCCAATGCCCAGGGCGCCAGTTATCCCATTGTGTTCCACGAGGTCTGGGCAAGTCGTGAGGCCTTCGAGGCTCACTGTAATCGTCAGGAGATCAAGGCGTTCTTCGAGACCCACGTCGAGGCGGAAGATGGCGACATCGAGCATGCCAACGTCTGTGTCTATACCGACGAGCCCCTCGACTACGACGCTCCCAAGTTGTGAAATTCGGGCACTAGATTCCGAGACATCTGGTTCCGAGGTCCCAGGTTCTGAGGCATCAAGCCGATATTATCGGACGCTGGCGCGGGCCAAGTGGTCGGGCTCGTGCCAGTCAAGAAGCCGGCAGCGCTTGTTCTTGTAAACCTCATTACGCATGTTCTTGTCTCGCATGCCCCGATGACCGTCATCTGGAACAGTGATTGGTACGTCACGACGTATCAACCATGGAGCATTATATTCGAGAGATCCCACGTGATATTCGAGAGATCCCACGTGATTGCACATTTCTCGAACGATGTTTCCATTAGACTGCGAAGCATCTGTTTAGCATGATTCACACATGGCTGGGTTGGGCTGGTCGTTGTACCGTCGCCTTCGCTTGCCGTCAAAGGATTGATGCCATGCCATCTTCGTCCGCTTCTCCTTTTCGTCATACCCTGCGAAGGGTAGTGATGGTCATTCTTGTCGTCGTCGCTGCTGTTGTCGCTTATCGCTTCTTGGCGAGTAACGCGGAGACACCGGAGATTCCAAAAGGGATGGCGGGGCCTCCGGCAACGGCGGTGTCGGCGGTCACGGCCATGCAGGGCGATCTGCCGATCAAGGTGAGTGCGCTGGGCACGGTGCAGCCGCTCGCCAGCATCGCGGTACGGCCACGTGTCGAAGGCGAACTGATCGAGGTCAACTTTACCGAGGGCGAAACGGTTCAGCAGGGTCAGTTGCTGGCGCAAATCGACCCACGTGACTATCAGGCACAGCTCGATCAGGCCAAGGGCCAGCTGGCTCAGGATCAGGCACAACTGGCCTCGGCCCGGGAAGACCTGACACGCTTCGAGCAATTGAGCAAGACCAACTATGTCTCGCGTCAGGAGCTGGCGCAGCAGCGTCAACTGGTACGCCAGTACGAAGGTACCGTGGCCAGCGATCAGGCTAACGTACGCAGCGCGCAGGTTCAGCTCGACTACACGAGTATCACGGCCTCCATCACTGGCGTGGCCGGCATTCGCAATGTCGATCCTGGCAACATCGTGCAGTTGGGCGATACCGATCCTATCGTTACCCTTACCCAGCTCGATCCTATTTCAGTGATCTTTTCGCTGCCCAGTCGCTACGTGAATACCGTGCGCGCCCACCTCGCTGCTGGCGACCAGCCCAGGGTAGACGTGACCGGTCCTGATGATGCGACCTTCAGCGGCAAGCTCACCAGCGTCGACAGCAACATCAATAGTGCCACCGGCACCATCCGCCTGCGCGCCACGCTCGACAATCCTGACGGCGGGCTCTATCCCAATGCCTATGTCGATGTCAGCCTGGTGTCGCAGACACTCAAGGACCAGATCATCATCCCTGAGCCTGCCGTCCAGACCGGGCAGGACGGTAACTATGTCTATGTGATCGGCGATGATGACACCGTCAGTCGCCGTACGGTCACCCTGGCCGCCAACCAAGGTACCCAAAGTGCCATTTCCGAGGGGCTCTCGCCCGGTGAACGCGTGGTTGTCGATGGTGTCGACAGCCTGCGGGAAGGGGCCAAGGTTCGTGTCGTCAGCAATGCGTTGCCTGGCGAGTCGAGCGATGAAGTGAGCGAGGCCGGAGGCAAGGACGGCGGCGCTTCATGAATCCTTCACGCCTGTTCATCCTGCGTCCGGTCGCCACATCGCTGGTGATGCTGGCGATCCTGATCGCTGGCGCCATGGCCTATCGACTGTTGACGATCTCCTCGCTGCCGGAGGTCGACTTTCCGACCATTCAGGTCACCACGCTTTATCCTGGTGCCGGGCCGGATGTGATGCTCTCGCATGTCACATCGCCGCTGGAGGACGAACTCGGCGAGATCGCCGGGCTGGAAGACATGAGTTCCACCAGCACTGGTGGCGCATCGTTGATCACTCTACGCTTCTCGCTGGATTCCGATCTCGGTGTTGCGGAACAGGAGGTCCAGGCGGCGCTGAACCAGGCGGAAACCCTGTTGCCGAGCGATCTGCCGCGTCCCCCCAGCTACAGCAAGGTCAATCCTGCCGACACGCCGATCATGACACTCGCGGTCAGTTCCAGCACCTTGCCGCTGACGGAGGTCTACGATCTGGTCGATACGCGCATGGCGCAGAAGATTGCCCAGATAAGCGGCGTCGGCCAGGTCAAGCTGGCCGGTGGTCATCAGCCTGCCGTGCGCGTCACGGTCGATTCGCGCCAGTTGGCCGCTTCCGGGCTTGACCTTGCGGCGGTGCGCAGTGCCATCGATGCCGCCAACGTCAATCAGGCCAAAGGTACGCTTTATGGCCCTTATCGTGCCTATACCATCGATGCCAATGACCAGCTGTTGACGGCCGATGCCTACCGCGACTTGATTCTCAAGTCCGACAACGGCTCGGTACTCAGGCTGTCCGATGTTGCCAGCATCGAGGACGGCGCGGAGAACGCTTACCTTTCTGCCTGGGCAAATCGTGAAGGCGCGATCCTGATCGATGTGCTGCGCCAACCGGGTGCCAATGTGGTCGCGGTGGCCGATACCATCAAACGGACCCTGCCGGAGCTGGAAAACACCTTGCCCGGCGCTGTCGATGTCAGAGTGCTCACTGACCGCACCACGACCATTCATGCCGCGGTCGAGGATGTGCAGTTCGAGCTGATGCTGGCAATCGGGCTGGTAGTGATGGTCACTTTCCTGTTCCTGCGTAATCTGTCGGCGACACTGATTCCGAGCCTGGCGGTGCCGTTGTCGCTGGTCGGTACCTTCGGTGCCATGTACATGGCCGGCTTCAGCCTCAATAACCTCACCCTGATGGCACTGACCATCGCTACGGGTTTCGTCATCGACGATGCCATCGTGGTGCTGGAGAACATCACCCGTTACATCGAGAAAGGGGAGAAGCCACTGGAGGCCGCGCTCAAGGGCTCGCGCCAGATTGGTTTCACCATCCTCTCGCTGACCGTTTCTCTGTTGGCGGTGCTCATTCCGCTGGTGTTCATGGAAGGCGTCGTCGGTGTACTGTTCCGCGAATTCGCGCTGACGCTGGCGATCTCGATTCTGATCTCGGCCTTCGTCTCGCTGACGTTGACGCCGATGCTCTGTGCTCGCTGGTTGAAGCAGCGCCCGGATACGGTCGAGGAGACCGACGACGAGGCACTGGTACGTAGTCGGCAGGGCTTGTTCGGGCGGATCACGCGCGGTTATGAGCATGCTCTTGATTGGGTGCTTGGCCATCAGACACTCACGCTGATGGTGGCGCTCGGCACGCTGGCGGTGACGGCACTGCTGTTCATGACCACCCCGAAAGGGCTGTTCCCGGTGCAGGATACTGGCGTCATTCGTGGTATCACCACCGCCACCGAATCGACTTCGTTCGATGCCATGTCGGCCCGTCAGCAGCGCCTGGTCGATCGCTTGCTGGAGGACCCCGCGGTCGAAAGTCTTTCTTCGAGCATCGGTATCGACGGCACCAACACCACGCTCAACAGTGGCCGCTTGTCGATCAACCTCAAGCCGCTGGGCGAGCGCGACGATCTGAGTACTGTGCTGGCTCGCCTGAACCAGGCCGATGCCGACATTCCCGGCCTGTCTCTGGCTCTGCAGCCGATACAGGACCTGACCCTGGAAGACACCATCAGCCGCTATCCCTATCAATTCGCGCTGACCCAGGGCGATCGTGAGGCGCTGAATGCAGACGCGGCTAAAATGCTGGAGCAGTTACGCCAGTCGCCGGCGATTGCCAACGTCAGCAGCGATGTACAGAACAATGGACGCAAGCTGGAGGTGACGATCGATCGCGCCCGGGCAGGGCGGCTCGGTATCAGCGTCGCTGATATCGACGACGCGCTCTACGATGCTTTCGGCCAGCGTCTAGTGTCGACCATCTTCACTCAGGCAAGTCAGTATCGTGTGGTACTCGCAGCCAATGCCACCGACAGCGATGGTCCAGAAGCCTTGTCGCGTCTCTATGTGACCTCCGACGACGACGAGCTGGTGCCGCTCACCACTCTGGTCACGTTGGCCGAACGTACGACACCCCTGTCGCTTCAACGCCAGAACCAGTTTCCCTCGGCCTTGATGTCGTTCGCAGTGGCGGATGGCTATTCGCTCTCTGACGCCTTCGCTGCCGTGGATGCCGCCGCCGAAGAGACCCTGCGCGACCATACTCAACTGGACTATCGTGGCACAGCGCTTGCGTACACCGAGTCGACCAGTGACACCTTGTGGCTGATTGTGGCGGCCATCGTGACGATGTACATCGTGCTGGGGATTCTCTACGAGAGCTACGTGCATCCGTTGACCATTCTGTCGACGTTGCCATCGGCGGCCATCGGGGCACTGCTGGCGCTGCAACTGAGCGGGAATTCATTGGGGCTAGTGGCGGTGATCGGCATCATCCTGCTGATCGGCATCGTCAAGAAGAACGCGATCATGATGATCGACTTCGCACTGGAGGCGCAGCGCGAGCGTGGCATGCCTGCCGACAAGGCGATTCATGCCGCCGCCTTGCTGCGCTTCCGGCCGATCATGATGACCACCTTCGCGGCCTTGCTCGGTGCCATGCCATTGATGTTCGCCAGTGGCTATGGTGCCGAATTGCGTCAGCCGCTGGGGATGACCATGGTCGGCGGCCTGTTGCTGAGCCAGTTACTGACCCTGTTCACCACTCCGGTGATCTATTTGTATTTTGACCGGTTGGCTTCGCGCTGGCAGCGCCATCCTGTCACTGGTCACCCAGACGCCAACGAGGTGGCACGGTGAGTCTGTCGTCTCCCTTCATTCGGCGGCCAGTGGCGACGATTCTGTTGGCATTGGCGGTGGTGCTGCTTGGCTCACTTGCCTACAAGCGCCTGCCGGTGGCTCCGCTGCCCAATGTCTCGTTTCCGACCATTCTGGTCACCGCCAGCCTCAGTGGTGCCAATCCGGAAACCATGGCCGTCACGGTGGCGACACCGCTGGAGCGTTCGCTGGGGCGGATTCCTGGCATTTCCCAGATGACGTCGAGCAGCAGCGACGGTGCCGCCAGCATCGTGGTGCAGTTCGATCTGGACAAGGACATCAACGTCGCCGCGCAAGAGGTACAGGCGGCAATCAACGACGCTCAGCCGCTGTTGCCTAGTGCGATGACCAGTCGCCCCAGCTATCACAAGCTGAATCCAGCGGCGGCACCGGTGCTGATTCTGTCCGTCACCTCCGACACCTTGCCGACCAGCGAGCTCTATCGCCTGGCTGACAGCAAGATCGCACCTCCCATTGCTCAGGTGCCGGGTGTCGGTGACGTCAGCGTGGGCGGAAGCTCCTCGCCTGCGGTACGGGTATCCATCGATCCTCGCCGTCTCAATCACGCTGGCATCACCCTGGATGCGGTGGTCGGTGCCTTGCGCACGGCAACCACGCAATCACCCACCGGCTTTGTCCAGAGTGTGGAGCACCGCTGGGAAGTCGATACGGATTCCCAGTTGCTCAAGGCCAGTGACTACCAACAGATCGTGATCGGACGTGGCGATGATGGCTCACTCATGCGCCTGGGAGACGTGAGTAGTATCGTCGATGGTGTCGAGGACCGTTACAACGTCGGTTTTCAAAACGATCTGCCGGCTGTGTTGCTGGTGATCAGCACTGCCAGTGGTGCCAATATCATCGATACCATCGCGGGGGTGCGCGAGCGCCTTGATGACATTCGCAGCCTGTTGCCCGGCAACGTCAACCTGAGTGTGCAGCTCGATCGCGCTCCCGGCATACAGGCTTCATTGCATGAAACCCAGCTGACTCTGATCCTGGCCATCGTGCTCGTCGTGCTGGTGGTATTCCTGTTCCTGCGTAATCCTCGTGCCACCATCATTCCCAGTGTGGCCATTCCGGTATCCCTGGTCGGTACCTATGCGCTGATGTGGGTGTTCGATTTCTCGCTGGATACGCTATCGCTGATGGCACTGATCGTATCGATCGGCTTTCTGGTCGATGATGCGATTGTCGTGGTAGAGAACATCAGCCGCCATATCGAACGTGGGGAGCCACCATTTCAGGCAGCGCTGAACGGCGCGCGGGAAGTTGGTTTCACGGTGACGGCGATGAGTGTCTCACTGGTGGCGGTGTTCATTCCACTGTTGCTGCTGGGAGGCTTCATCGGACGATTGTTCCATGAGTTCGCGGTGACGCTGTCACTGGCCATCATGGTATCGCTGATCGTCTCGCTGACCCTGACGCCGATGCTCTGCATGCGTTGGCTCAAGCCACATGCCAAACGTGAACAGTCACCGGCCTGGGACCGCGGGCTGTCGGCCATCGGTAATGGGTTCGTCAAGGGATATGCGGTGACGCTGGATATTGCGCTCAGGCACCGACGCTTGACCCTGCTGTCGCTTGTCGCGGTGATCTTCCTCAATGGCTATCTCTATACCGCCGTCGATAAGGGCTTCGTGCCCGACCAGGATACCGGGCGCCTGCTCGGCACCATGCGGGTCGATCAGGGCCTGTCCTTCGAAGCGGCATCCGCCAAGCTGGGCCAGGTGCGCGAACGGCTCATTGCTGATCCGGATGTTGCCAGTGTGCTCGGTTTCATGGGCAGCGGGGGACCAGGAGGAGGAGGGTCGTCGGCAACGCTTTTCGTTACGCTCAAGGAAGGCCATCAGGAATCGACACAAGCGATCGGCAACCGTCTGACGGCTGGTCTGCAGGGGCTCGCTGGGGTCAACACTTTCATGTTCGCGTTGCAGGACATTCGTGTAGGCGGCCGGCAAAGCAGTGCTTCCCAGTATGAAATCACGCTCAAGAGCGACAATCTCGAACTGCTCGATGACTGGTCCCGCAAGGTGCAGGTGGCAATGCAGAATGTCGAGGGCATCACTGGCGTCGACAGCGACAGTCGTGGTGAGGGATTGGCCGCCAAACTGGTGGTCGATCGCGATACGGCTTCGCGGCTCGGTGTCGACATGAGCACCATCGACACGGTACTGGGCAATGCTTTCGCCCAGGGGCAGGTCGCCAGTATCTACGACGCGGATGAGCAACGCTATGTGGTGATGGAGGTCGATGCCCCTTATCGCCAGGCGCCGGAAGCGATCGGTGATCTCTATGTCAGTGGTAACGATGGTGAACTGATCCCGGTTTTTGCCTTCAGTCACATCGAACGCAGCACCACGCCAGTGAGCGTCAACCACCAGGGCCAGTTCGCTGCCGCCACTGTCTCGTTCAACCTGGAGGATGGTGTTTCGCTGGGCGAAGCCACCGAGCGTATTCGCCTGGCAGTGGATGAACTTCATCCCCCGACGGAGATTCAGGTCGACTTCGAGGGCAGTGCGGGGACTTTCCAGAGCGGTGTCGAAGCGATGCCCTGGTTGATACTGGCGGCATTGGTCACGGTCTATCTGGTGCTGGGCATTCTCTACGAGAGTTACATCCATCCGTTGACGATTCTCTCGACGCTGCCCTCGGCCGGTGTCGGCGCCTTGCTCGCTCTTATGCTGCTCGATACACCGTTCACATTGATTGCGCTGATCGGCATCATCCTGTTGATCGGCGTGGTCAAGAAAAACGCCATCATGCTGGTGGATTTCGCCGTGATATGCGAGCGCGAACAGAACATGACGCCATTGGATGCCGTGCGTCATGCTGCCCTGGTCCGTTTCCGGCCGATCATGATGACCACCTTGGCCGCCTTGCTCGGTGCGGTGCCATTGCTGCTTGGTACCGATGAAAACGCCGCTTTGCGTGCCCCGCTCGGGATTACCATCATCGGCGGGCTGATTGTCAGCCAGTTGCTGACGCTCTATACCACCCCAGTGGTCTATCTCTATCTCGACCGGCTCCACCGCCGCCTACGCCCCCGGAAGCTGCCGACACCAACGGAAGGGTGAGGGATTCGAGGGGGTAGCGAGCTGTTTGATGAGCCACCACCCTGTTCTGTCAGCGCTATCTGCCACACCTGAGGTCAGGTCTTCAGGCTTCAGGTGTGGCAGGACGTTAGGTGCGGCATGACCTGTTTCATTGTGCATATTGCTGGCGTTCCAGGCGCAATTGGTCATGACAATGAAGCAGGTTCCTGATGACTGAGCCTGGCATCAAGTGAGCTATCGCCTTGGGATATATCCACCAGAGCGGGAAGCTGAAAATGTCAGATGTCAGTCGATTCTGTCCTCGAAAATGCTGAGTTCTCGTACTCGATCAAGGTCAACTTTGATGCCTATGCCTGGTGCATCGTCCAGCGCAATATGTGTTGCGTCGCCCGGCATCTCGGCCACATCGCTCGAGATCATCACTGGTCCAACCAGATCATTGGCGATGATATTGGGGTGGGCGATAGCGAGATGAGCCCCGGCCAGGGTCGCGATGGAGGACTCGACCATCGAGCCTATCTGGCAGGGAATGTTGGCCGCCATGCCCACCTCCGCCATTGCCCGGGCGGCATGCAGACCAGCGGATTTCATCAGTTTGATGTTGACCATGTCGGCTGCATTCAGATGTATGACACTGAGCATGTCGCGGAGCCCGTGAATCGGCTCGTCGGCCATGATCACTGCATCTGTGGCACGCGTGATTCTGGCCAGGGCATCAAGATTCTCGATAAACACAGGCTGTTCGTACCAGTCCACAGCATAGGATTCGGAACCACGAATGACATGCAGTGCCTGTTTGGCGCTCCAGCCCTGGTTGGCATCCACTCTCAGGGCCACGCCTGGAGATAGCGCTTCCCGTACCCGGGCGATGCGCTCGACATCAGCGTCGGGCATATCACCGAGTTTTATCTTGATCGAGCGATGACCTTGCCGACAGGCCTCGCTGGCCTGGTGTGCCATTTCATCGGGCGACAGCATGCTGATGACGCAGGGCAGTTCGAGCCGGGCGTGGCAGCGGCCACCAAGAAGCGCATAGAGCGGCAGTTGGCACTGTCGGGCCAGCAAGTCATGCAGGGCAATGTCCAATGCAGCCTTCGCCGAAGGGTTATGCCTGATGCGAGCCTCGGCGGTCTGATGAAAAGCGCTGATCTGATCGGCTGGCTTGCCGATCAATAAAGGGGCTAGTTCCTGGGTAATAATGCTTCGTGCTGACTGCCAGGTTTCACCTGATACATGCTGGTCGACGACAGCTTCTCCCCACCCTATGTCACCCTGAGTCGACTCGATGCTGACCACCAGACTATCGATGTACTCATAGCTGTCGTAGGCGATTTTGAAAGGGCGCTTGAGTGGCAGGCGGACGCCATACACGGTAATACGCTTGATTGTCATGGAAGTCTTTCCTTTTAGGACCAGGACAGCAGATGAGCCAGGGTTATCATGCTGCTTGCCAGCAGCAACTGGGTGATGGCCAGGGGCAGTATCCACTTGATCCATTTGCTCCAGGACACGCCGGCCACGGCGAGGCCTGCCATGAAGTAGCCGGATGTTGGAGTGATGATATTGGAAATACCGTCCCCAAATTGAAAGGCGAGTACCGCTGTCTGGCGTGTCACGCCGACCAGGTCGGCAAGTGGCACCATGAGTGGCATGGTGAGTGCGGCTTGCCCGCTGCCAGAGGGCACCAGAAAGTTCAGCAATAACTGCACTAGAAACATGCTGATGGCTGTCAGGACGGCGGGCATGTTGCCGAGGAGTCCTTCCAGTTGATGCAGAATGGTATCGAGGATGCTGCCGTTCTTGAGCACGATCAGGATGCCGTAGGCGAAGCCCACCACAAGGGCACCCATGGCGATTTCCTTAATGCCGCTGACGAAGTGCTCCGCTATTTCGTTGGCTCCCATTCGGGCAAATACACCGACCATAATCCCCATCAACAGGAAGACACCTGACATTTCGCCGATGTACCAACCGTGGCGAATGACGCCATAGGCGATGATGACAATGGCCCCAACGAATGCTGATAGCACTAGTTTGTCCGATAGGCTCAGTCGTTGATCATGTTGTTGTGGCTCGGGGTTGCCGAACTGCCGCCGGTCGCTGTGATAGACCAGGCTTCGCTCGGGGCATTTCTTGATCTTGGCTGCATAGTGCGTCACGAAGGCGATGCTTGCGCCGACGAAAACCAGCCAGTAGCAGGCGCGTAGTGCCATGCCCGAGAAGATCGGTAGTTGAGCGATATCCTGAGCGACGCCGACAGTAAAAGGGTTCATGAAGGCTGCCGAGAATCCGGCACCAGCACCAACCAGGGGAACAGCGGCGGCAGTGATAGAGTCATAACCCAGCATGCGCAGCATGGGCGCCAGGATAATGATGAAGGCGATGGTTTCTTCTGCCAGGCCGAAAGTGGCACCGCCGACGGCGAACAGCAGCATCAGCAGAGGAATCAGGATGATATCTCTGCCCGAGAGAGCATGGCTAACGCTGGATACAAGCGACTGCAGCACGCCTGTGCCCTTGAGTACCCCGAAGGCCCCGCCGGAAATGAAGATGAAGAATATGATGCTGCTGCCTTCCTGCATGCCTTCAAATACCGCCATGAAAGGCGTTAGCCAGTCGGCCTTTTCCGTCTCTACCAGAGCGTAACTACCTGGTACCACCACCGTTTGCCCCTGTTCGGAGGTGGTTCGTTCGTAGCTGCCGGCGTCGATCAGATAAGTGGATAACGCAGCAAGACAGATGAAGGTGAACAGCACCACGAAGATATGTGGGAATTTCATAGTCCCTTTTGGTGCCGTCTCGAGTGTCGTTGTTCTTTCGAGATCGTTCATTGCATACCCCAGGTATTAATCGTTGTTGTCGAGGACTTGATCGTTATTATCGAGGAAATGCCGAGCCACGCCGGCGAGAAAATCACTTCCCTTTTCGAGGATATCGTCGTTGAAGTCATAATCCGGCTGGTGCAGTGCGGGAGCATCGCTGCCCTTGCCATTGCCGATCCAGACATAGGCCCCGGGCACTGCCTCCAGGAGATAACCCATGTCATCGGCGCCCATGCTGATGGGATGACTCACCAGGTGCTCATGCCCCCATTGTGCCTCGATGACCTCTCGGCACAGCTTGGTGCAGGTGCTGTCGTTGACGACAGCCGGTGTGGAGGGGGAATAATCCAGTGTCACGTCACAGCCGCAGGCACGGGCGATGCCTTCAGCAACTTCGCGCACCCGGCGTTCGAGTTGTTGCCGAACATCCGGTTTGAAGCAACGGGCTGTTCCCTTCATTCGCGCGGTGGTCGGAATGATATTGCTGGCATGCCCGCTCTGCAGACTGCCGAGGCTTATCACGGCAATGTTTTCAGGATCGACGTTACGGCTAACGACCTGCTGCACCGCTGTGACAAAGAGCCCGGCGGCGACGATCGGATCGGTTGTCAGGTGTGGCATGGCGCCATGGCCGCCTTCGGAGTGAAAGCAGACTTCGAAGTCATCACTGGAGGCCATGTGTGGCACATCGTGTAGAACGAAGGCCCCAGCCTCTACACCGGGCCAGTTGTGAAGTCCAAACACGGCCTGCATGGGAAAGCGCTCGAGCAGGCCATCCTTGATCATGGCCGGGGCGCCGGTACCCAGCTCTTCGGCAGGCTGGAAGATGAGGATGACCTGGCCTCGGGCCGGGCGTGTCTTGACCAGGTCCAGTGCTGCGCCCATCAGCATTGCCGTGTGGCCATCATGCCCGCAGGCATGCATGACATTGGCATGCGCCGAACGGTGTGCCAGGCCCGTCATCTCCTGCAAGGGTAGAGCGTCGATATCGGCTCTCAGGCCAACGGTGGGTCCGGGCTGTCGTCCATGAATCACTGCCACGATGCCATGGCCGCCGATCGACTCATGTACTTCATCGACTCCAGATTGTTGCAGCATGGTCACAATGCGTTGTGCCGTCTGCTGCTCTTGGCAAGAGAGTTCGGGGTAGCGATGAAGCTCCTGCCGAAAGGCAATCAGTCGCTCTTTATCACGCTCTTGCATCAACATTATCCTTTGCATGCTTTGGGGGAGCGGCAGCCAGCGTTGTTCCTGGGCAATGTGTAAAGCCCGTCAGCCACCGGCCGGGACTCCAGAGGGGAGGGGAAGTTTTTTCCAGTATGTTCAGTCGATTAGAAGGGAAAAAATACTTCTTTCCTATGCGGTCATGCTTTTTTGATATGCTGCGGAGTTCGAGGAGCGAGGTAGTCCTATGGATATCAAGAAGCTGAAGTACTTTCTGGCCGTGGTAGATGCCGGTTCCATTACGGCAGCCGCCAAGCGAATTCCCATCGCCCAGCCTGCCTTGACGCGTCAGATACGCTTACTCGAGGAAAGTATCGGGGCTCAGCTTCTGGAGCGAGACCGCAAAGGAATTTCGCTGACACCTTCGGGAGAGTTTCTTTACGACAACAGCCGCCGACTGATCAGCGAGTTTGAAAGCATGGCCAAGAAGACCCGGGCCATCTCGGATGGCTACAGCGACAGCTTATCGGTCGGTATTACCACCATTCATCCCTATATTCCGAGCATCTCAAGACTGATCAGCCATTTCCGGATACAAAACCCGGGAATCCGGTTGACACTTGAATCGATGCTGTCTGGCCCGCAGACAAGAGCGATTCTTGAAGGTGGCATTGATGCAGGCATCCTGTTTACAGAACAGGAGGATGAGCATCGCCTCGCCTATCTGCCACTTGCCAGCTATCGCATGGCGGTCATCGCCAGTCGGCATCATCCTTTGACAGACGTGCCACCTGTCTCGTTGCAAGCTTTTGCCGATGCCCCCTTCATCTGTTTCAGTCGCGAATCAACACCGGGGAGTTACGACAGGGTGGATCGCTGTTTCCGTCAAGCGGGTATCGTCCCCAACACAGTCCAGGAATGCCACGACGACATTACCATTCGTAGCCTGGTATCCGCGGGCATGGGATATGCCATTATGCCGAGCATCATGGCGCAGGGAGGAAACGACCTGGTCGCATATGAATTGAAAGATCTCGCGATTTCTTCACGCCTGATGCTGGCCTGGCGCAAAGGCAGCGAATCAAAGGCAGTAGCTGAACTTTGCCGTATGGCGAGTGATGCCGAGCTCAGGTAGAGAGAATCTGCTCATTATCGATCAGGAAAGTGTCGACTTCTGCGCGCGGTTACACAGACGTGATGTGCTGCATATAGAGGCTTTTTCGCAAAGGGAGGCGTTAGTGAGGCTCTATAGGATTCGAAAATTACAATCTAGTCTTTGTTTTTTCTATAAATTTTATCATGACGTGGGTATGGATATACCATTCGATATACCAGCATCCATCACGAAAAACGCTAACTCGTACTGTGAACCTGGTGTATTCCATATTTTTCTGGTATGAGTGCGCTACTTGCTGAATGTGACTGTATAGTCGCCACCAAAACTCTCGATGAAGAACACGCCCCACAAGGCCTAACACTTCACGCGGGCCTTGATCCAACCCACTGCACGCACGATAAGATCAACCACCATGGCCGGAACCGTCATCGCCAACGCCACCACCGCAAACCACAAGCCAAACACCAACGCCACTGGACCCCACCGCACGCGACACGACGTCATGTCGTCCGCATAGGCGCAAAACTCCCCTTGCGGGTTGTGGTCCAGGGCCACATACACCATCAACGACGCCACACCGATGGCTACCACCAGCGTTAGCGCGGTGTACAGCGCTTTCCAACATCTAGCCACGCCGTTTAACGCACTGCCAAAGACTCACCACCAACAACAACGCCCACACGCCAAGCTGGGCACAAACGGTAACGGCATACCCGTCTCCCAACTCCCGTACAGCGGTCGGGTAAATGTCGTCGACCCACACAAAATCCCACCATGCCCACAACCAAAAGGCCGACAGCACCACCGCCAGGATGTTAAGGGCACGCCACCCCGTCACCTTGCCAATGACCAGCAACACGACCACGCCCAGCGGCCACAGCACCATGGACAGGTAGCCGGGCACCTTGTCCGACACCTCCGCATAGGCTGGGCTGGCCAGGGCCAACAGACTCAGTGATGTATAAACACGTTTCACATGCATAGCCTAGCGCTTCATTCTGGCCATGGAGGCCGAACACCAACCCCAAGTGCCCACCCCCACTGGTAATGGCAGTCGCTCATGACAGGGGAGGGGATACATCAGGAATGATGAATTCATGTGTTGCATCATGCTGGGTTAGTACTCAGGTAATAACTCCCAAGAGCATGCAGCGCAAATATGGACATCAACAGAAGAAAGCTCACTACACGATACGTCAGGCCCTCTCGAACCCGGGGAATTAGCCCCAGCAATGCAATGACGCCACAGAGTATTGCAATGGTTCCAAACAGATCACTATCTGCCAAGGCCGCTAGATAGCCTCTGAACTCATACGACATCATGGACGATTGAACTCCCTGAAATTCCAACGGTAGAACTCGAAAATACGCAGAAAATCTTTTGCCTTACTGCCAGTGGTCAGGTTGTAGTAGTCCCAACCTTTAGCGGCTCGGACATACTGCCCTGACTCAATGGGAAGCCCTGCATAAGCGGTGTTCTGTGGGTCGGCAAGGTTCTCCCCCAACCAACGGCGAATCGTCGAGATCGGGCGGTAAAACGCTCCTCCCGTATTGCCTTGGTGTATGTCAATGCGTTCGGGGGAAACACGGGTTGCCAGCTGAATATGATGGGCACGGTTTCCGGGCCTATCTTTTGATTGCGCAAGAATATCACCCGGGCGAAGTTCTACGGGACTACTCAGTGAAATAGTGTTTTGGGGCCTCTGCATATCTGGCGCACCATAAGTCAGCATCACCATTTCAGTGAAACCGTACATATGCGATGCATACGTGTCATGTTGTACCGGGGAGTAGACTTCCATGTTGCGATAGGCTCTTACCCCCGTTGACAGTTTTACCGGCAGCCCCCTGGAACTTGCGTATCCACAGAGAACCCGGATGGCGAAGTCTTCGCAGGTAAACCGATGAGTATCTACCGCTCCCTGCCGGTTCCAGTATTGTTGGCTGATCAGATACTGCACAATCGCTGGAGCTTCCTTGTGGTAGTCCGCCATATGCGCATCATTCCAGAGAGTGGTCGTCGGCCAAAATACCTTTAAACGGAGTTGCGCTCCATCGACGTCTTCCGCAGAGGTGAGTGGTACGGCACGCTCTACTGCGCTGGTCAGGTGAGTGATTGGCATATCAGGAATCCTCCACGCCCACATAGACGTCGAAGCTATCGCCCTGAGCGCCTTCAATGATAGATGACCGGCCAGCGGCATCTGTGACACCACGGACTTTGCCTGCGCTGGGGCTAACAAGGGTGTACAGCACACCTACCAGGGGGTTGCCGTCTTGATCCAGCAACTGGACATGTCGGTTATACCCCTGGTTCATAGGGACAGGGGCGTGTGAGTACGTTGGTGTGTTCTGGCTCGTTTGCGTGGAGTGCGGACTATTGCCATCAGCCCCTATGCAATGTATTTGATTCATGGAGGATAGGAGCCGCGCCCCGCACGTCGTCAGGCACCCATGAAACGCCACGGCCTTACCGTTGACGGTGCACGACGGCAAGCCTTCCATAATCCGCTGTGCGCCGTGTTTGGGGCATCGCCCACCACCGCCACGGCCTTACCGTATGATGAATAGTTGTCCTGGCCGGATAATACCGTTCCACCATGCTCGGTGGTGTCGCCTACCCGTATCACGCCCGAGCCTGGGGCGAAGAGTGCAAACATGGTCTATGCCTCATCATCCGTGATTCGTACATGGCCACCGCACGACATCCGGCAACCGTCATAGGCCACATCCAGGGCGCGATGTAGAAATACCGCCATGCCTTGCTCTACCGTGGCTCCGCAGGATGACCGGTCGCCCAACAAGGCCATAGGCTGGTCATGAATCAACACATCCTTGTCCCCCGTCACCAGGGTATGTGGACCACCGGGACAGTTGCATTCCACCGTATCGCCTACCCGAGCCACACGGACACCATTGATCTCTAACATGGAAAAACCCCTTTCCAGATTTAGATACCCTGCAAAAGTGACATAGCCCTCTGGAAAAAGGCACAGGCCCTTTGTGCCTGAACGTGCATCTTGGCTGATTTTCTTGTGTGAAAAAACTTATGTGTGGGGCGAAGTTCGGACCCCATCCTGACAAATAGCTAGCTTGCTATAAATAATGAGCCATCAACTCCGATGGTGTGTTGGTTGAATGACTAAGGCAAGAAGCTGCTTCCTTGGCAGGATGCTAACAATATTCACTAAGCGGCTATTTTTACTGGCAAGTATGGCGCGACTCTGTGGGCATGAGAGAACCACAGACAGCCCAAGACCTACCAAGCCTTCCGAGGATTACGCCTTTTGGATGTGTTGTATATATCTATGCTTACAACCACTGACCATCCCTCCAATGCCCTCTATACATTGCATAAACGTGCATAAGTTTGCATAAAATTCTCTGGCTTTCGACATAGATTAAAGCCCAGCAGTGGCGCGGTATAGCGACCAACGGATGAGTGCATAAAAACCGACACATTTAGAGCGCAGGCGGGGAGGGGTGTCGACAGCGCGCGGGCGTGGTGAACGCCGCAGGGAAGAGCAGCGGATCCGGCAACGCTCTTGGAGGCGTTTGGAGTCGGCTGAATGTCGACTTATGCTCCAGGCGTGATGCGATCTCGGCGATGGTGCTCTTCCGCTTCATCGGTGAGGCTGGCGGTCACCTCGGCATCGGCAAGCAATGCGCCTCTTTTGATGAACTCCGAAAGCCCCTTATGATCTTTCTTCCACTTGTGGATAGTGGATTCTGTCACTTCAACGAAGTCGGCAAGCTAGGCGTCCGTAGCACCCACCAAGTACCGCTGACGGGCTTGTTCATCGAACTCAGCGTTGTACTTGGTGGGGCGGGCCAGGGAATGGATCACTTTCAAGGGATGAAAAACGGTGTTACAGCAAATACTGACCAACCTGATGGAACATTTATCGCCCGCAGTTCTCTGGATACTGTTGATAGGCTCTATAGCGGCAACGGGTTTATGGCGGGTCTATTCGGCTCAACCAAACTGGTCCAGTACACGATACAAGATCGCAACCGAGAAATTTGATCGGTTGTGCTCAGCCTATGAACAGTACCAGCCTCCCGGTGAAGAGGCTGGTGATGAATCAAAAGCAGGTGTGCTTCGCTTCGAAGGCGGACTTAGAGATTACTGTAAGGCACCCGTGCACCACCGAGTCGGTGACATGGCTCTTAGAGCTGAAAGTCCAATTCAGGCATTGGAGGATATTAGAAAGCTCCCAAGGGTGATCCTTTATAAAGACGGGGTATATCAGCAAAGGTGGAAGCCTTACTCATTCCCAACAGAAGATTCTTACAACAAGTGGCAAAAACGCGCGTTAATTCTCTATGTGATCTCGGCAATCGTTGTCGGCGGGTCAGCAATGGCTTTCTTTACTCGGGTGATATCTTTTCCTGAAGCTCTGCTGATAGCGGTCAGTCTGGGGTACTTTCCTGTCATGTTCTTCATTGAGTGCCTTAGGGCACGGAACAGGGATGGTCGCCTCTATCGCATGAGTGTCCTGATCAAGAAGAATGGGGGGCGGTTATACGAGAAGGCGGAAGCACATTTGATACCAGATGATGTCGTGGGCATGGCGACCAAAGAAGGACTGACCATGGCGGCTGCCTGGCGTCGCTACCTGGAGCTTACCCAGGCAGAGGTAGCCGAGCGAATTGGCATAAGCCACTTGGACTATGCCCGGCTAGAAGCCTCTCGGAAGCTACGCAAGGCCAAAAGGAAGAAAGTTGCACAGGCGTTGGGCATCTCCCCAGAGCAACTTGAGGAGAAATAGGGCCTGCACAGATTTCTAAGCAAATTGGTCACCGAGTGATGCTTGTGAGCAGTAGACAAGGTACTGAGTAGACAAGTCAGCCTGAGCGAAAGGGATTAGCGGGCCACGATCCCGCTAATCAGCATGACTCAACTGCTGGAATATCGGCGTTACGAGAGAGGTTGAGCGGATGCCTGGTTGTCTCTTCAGAACAGCAGCTCGCCAACACCTTCAATAATACGATTCAGAGGATGAGGTGCTTGATTCGAGAGCATCTGAAAGACCTGCTGACCGTAAATGTCGACAAAGTTTTGGGCTCCGGCAGTATCCCCTGGCAATAGACTAATGACATCGGTCAAAAGGCCACCACCTGCCACTGCATCCACTTCCTCTGCGCTTAGTGTACGAATAGTCGATTCTGTCATTGTCCTCACCATGAGATTCCCTGATTACATCGCAGATTGCGATGCGTTATCGGTAGATTCTAATGGAATCCCCTGTGTCATCCGTCATGACATGTTGGAGGGGCGTAAATAACAGTAACGAGAAGTAGTGAACGTTGGATTCGTCGCTTTGCTTTGCCCTTGTCACGTCATCTTTGGATTGGCTTTATGAATGGGTGTTTTGCAATGGGAAGGGCGAGCAGGATGGTGATGTCAGGAATCGTGCTGATGAAAGTTCGCGACATGCTTGGTCACTCGTCGGTAAAGCAGACCGAGCGGTATGCATACCTTCATCCCGATGCTCACGAACAGGAGTGGACAATCTTGTTCCGCACGAAGTGGTCACGCTGACTCTGATGTGACGATTCGAAAGGGAGGTGGAGACAGTGTCTAAAGCCGGAATGGCGCCCTCTATAGGATTCGAACCTATGACCTGCCCCTTAGGAGGGGGCCGCTCTATCCAGCTGAGCTAAGAGGGCGGAGTCGCGCATTATAAGCATCTGACTCGTCAAGATAAACCCATGCTGTGGAAAGGGATTGAATTGATGGCACTCAAGCGTGATCCCTGACGCCTGTCCAGTGTGGGTGAGGGGGCCGGAGATCGCCAGGAGACGCTTGGGACGAATGGCCCGAGAGCAGCGACTTTGTCATCGAAGCCCTGCTGTTTCAGCGATGAAGGCGGCCAGGCATGCTGAAAGGGCGTAACGGCAAGACCTCGTCAAGCATGGTGCGCGACCAGACGTTCTCGGCGCGCGTTGCTTGCATAGATCAGGCATAGCGCCGCGGCCAGCAGGGCGATAGCTATCATTCGAGAACTATCCAGTGGCAGACGAGTATTACCCAGCCAACCGAAGTGATCGATCATCAGACTCATCAGCATCTGCCCCGAGATGACGGCCACCGTGGCTGCAGCAGTACCGACGCGCGGAATGGCAAACACAATGGCAAGCATGTAGATCACACCAAACAGTGCGCCGGTCAACTGCCATTTGGGGACGCTGAACAGGGTTGCCTCGTGGTGTGGTTCAAAGAAGAACACCAGCAGAAAGGTCACCACTGCCCCCATCGAGAAGGTCAGCCAGGCACTGGCCAGTACGCCGACGGTAGAACCGAGGCGACCGTTGATGGATGATTGCGCGGCGAGTACTGCGCCACCCAGCAGCAGAAGGGGGTATATCAGTGTCAGAAGCATTGATGTCTCCTTGCGTGAACGTTCAATAGATAAGCCACAGCGCCGCGAGAATCAGCACCAGAGCACCGACTCGATAGCTATCGATGGCTCGTCGTTCGCTGCCCAGCCAACCGAAGTGATCAATGACCAGGCTGGCAGCAACCTGGCCGCACAGAATGCCTACCATTGTCATGCCGACTCCAACCAGCGGAGTGGTGACTGTCAGCACGACGACATAGATCGGCCCGAGCAGTCCGCCTGTCAGCCGCCAGCGAGGTTGATGGAACAGTGTGGCGATGGGGGCGCGGCCAACGAACACCATGGCCAGTGACAGCAACAGAGCACCCACCAGAAAGATGGATAAGGTCGCTGACAGGTGACCCACCTGTTCGCCCAGGGGCCCCAGAAGGCCGGCTTCAACCGACAGGCCCATGCCGGCGCAAAGCACTAGCATCAAGATCGTGAGTTGTGGCATGTCGCCTCCGTGTCAGGAAAGCCGCCACCTTAGATTTGTGCTGTAATGGACACAATCCAGCCATCTGGCAAAGGTTTATTGTCGTATGAGCAACGATATACAACTGCTCTCGTTGCGGCTTTTTATGCGAGTGGCCCATTCCGGCAGCTTCACTGGGGCCGCGCACGACTTCGATCTCCCGCCATCTTCGGTATCGCGTCGTATATCGGCACTGGAGCAGGCACTGGGCCAGCGCCTGCTGTATCGGCACTCCCGGGCAGTCAGGCTGACCGAGGCAGGAAAGCGGTATCTGAGCCAGGTCAGTGAGGCGCTGACATTGCTGGATATAGCCACTGACGAAATAGCTGGGACGGCGAACGTGCCCCGAGGCGTGTTGCGGATCAATGCGCCGGTGGCGTATGGCCGCAAGCATATCGCGCCTTTGCTGGAGGTCTTTCAATCCAGGTACTCCGAGCTGGAGGTCGAACTGACCCTGACCGATGCGTTTGTCGATCCGGTTCAGGAGGGCGCAGATGTGGTAATACGTATCGGCGCGCTGGAGGACTCCAGCCTGGTGGCACGAGAGCTGGCTCGCCAGCGCTTTGTTATCGTGGCTTCGTCCGGCTATCTGGCTCGCCATGGTGTGCCCATGCAACCTGAAGACCTGGGCCATCATAATTGTCTGGTCTACAAAGGCACGCGAGGGAAGCAGCCCTGGTACATACGCCGCGCAAGCCACGAGCCATTCCAGGTCATTGAGGTGCATGGCAACCTGTGCAGCAACAATGCCGAAAGCTTGATTGAAGCCGCTATCCACGACCAGGGCGTGGTGCTTTTCCCTACCTGGCTGTTACAAGAAGCCTTGAACGATGGAAGTTTGCTGCCAGTGCTGGAAGATTGGCAGGCTGCCAACCAGCCACGTATCGACGGCATTCATCTCATCTTTCCGGAGAACCGCTTGCGTTCTCCCAAGGTGGGTGCCTTTGTCGATTATCTGTTTGCCCATTACGTCACCTGAGCTCCTTAGTGATGCCGTGTTAGTCATCTCATTGGGTGGCTGATGGCATACGTTAGAGGCCCATAGGGGGGACCCCATCACAGGGTGGAACATCATCAATACCATACGGGTTGATACTTTCCCGTCAGCCGGTATTGGGCCTGTACTCGTTCGGAAGGGGGAGACACAGGTCTCCGTATCCCTTCTGCGGAGACCTGTGCTGCTTACGAATCTATCAGACCGCCCAGCAAGAGCAGCCGAGCACTCCCCAGAACGCTCTCAGGTCTGATGCCGGCACAGTTCCTGCCCATGAGCGAGCATGGTCATGACCGTGGATTCCACAGGAGGACCCACAGCCACATGACGCTGTGGCGATACTGCGCAAGGTAGTCTGGTTATCCTCGGCTTGCGGATCTTTCCACGCGGCATATCCACCATAGCGATTCACAGGTGACCAATCCGGCATGGCGGGTGGTGGCGTCGTTTCGTCCAGATCACTGAACCTGCCTGCCGCATAGACGATTTTACCTCCTACCATGGTCAGCTCAGAGGTGGTGTGGACGATGTCTTCTTCGGGGCACGAGAAAAAATCACGATCCGGCACCACCAGGTCTGCGAACTGGCCGGCAACAACTTGTCCCTTTCTGCCTTCCTCATTCGAGAACCAGGTGACTTTTTCTGTCCACATGCGCAGGGCGGTCTCTCGGTCCAGGCAGTGACGTTCTGGATACAGTCGCAGGCCCCCCACCGTTCTTCCCGTGACCAGCCAGGACAGCGAAACCCATGGATTGTAGGAAGCAACACGTGTTGCGTCCGTTCCAGCAGAAGTGCGTATGCCTTTTTCCAGCATCTTGGCCACGGGAGGGGTCGACTCGGCAGCTCTGGCGCCATAACGCTCGACAAAATACTCCCCCTGGTAGGCCATGCGATGCTGTACAGCTACCCCACCACCGAGAGCTGCAATACGGTCCATGGAGCGCTCCGAGATCGTTTCGGCATGGTCGAAGAACCAGTTGATGCCGTCGAGAGGTACTTCCTCGTTGACCTTCTCGAAAACGTCGAGCGCGCGACTGATGGTTTCGTCATACGTGGCATGCATTCGCCATGGCCAGCGATTTTCCGCCAAAATGCGTACCACTTCTTCCAGCTCGCCTTCCATCTCGGGAGGCATGTCGGGTCGAGGTTCGCGAAAATCCTCGAAGTCGGCGGCAGAGTACACCAGCATCTCTCCCGCTCCATTGTGACGAAAATAATCATCACCTTGCTTGTAGGTGGTGGTTCTCGTCCAATTGAGGAAGTCTTGTTTTTCTTCCTTGGGCTTTTGAGTGAACAGGTTATAGGCAAGACGAACGGTCATCTGCCCATCGTCAGCAAGTTTCTGCATGACTTCGTAATCTTCGGGGTAGTTCTGGGAGCCACCTCCCGCATCGATAACGCTAGTAACACCGAGTCGATTAAGATCACGCATAAAGTGCCGTGTTGAATTCAGCTGATAATCGAAAGGTAATTTCGGCCCCTTCGCCAGTGTCGCATACAGAATGGTGGCATTCGGGCGGGCTAATAGTAGTCCCGTTGGATTACCTTGAGCATCACGCACAATTTCTCCACCAGGAGGATTTGGAGTGTCTCTTGTGTAGCCCACTTGACGTAGCGCCGCTGCATTGAGAAGCGCTCGGTCATACAGGTGAAGAATGAATACTGGGGTCTCCGGTGCTACAGCATTGAGTTCGTCGAGTGTCGGGAGTCGCTTCTCGGCAAACTGATGTTCGGTGAACCCTCCTACAACCCGTACCCATTGCGGAGGGGGAGTGATCTCGACTTGCTGTTTGAGCATGCGCATGGCGTCGGCCAATGAAGGGACACCATCCCAGCGCAGCTCCATATTATAGTTAAGTCCTCCTCGCACGACGTGTGTATGGTTGTCTATCAAACCAGGTAAGACAGGCTTGCCTTGCAGGTCGATCACACGAGTGGTAGTGCTGGCGAGTGCCAGGATGTCAGCATCGTCTCCGACAGACAGGAACTTTCCATCCTTGATGGCGACTGCCGTGGCCATCGGCCTTGATGTATCTAGCGTCGTAATGCGTCCATTATGCAGGATGAGGTCTGGCGTATGTGTGCTCATGATTTCTCCTCCTTGCGTTCAGTAGAACCCTTTGAACAGCTTTCGGTATGGCTACCATCCACAAGTGCCTCACCAGGAGGAGAGGCAGTGCCAGAGCCTGATCCATGTCCTGGCAGAGAGCCAAACATGTGCTCGCTACATTGCGACTTTCCCCATGCAGAAGCTAAAGAGGTACCACCTAGTAGATGTTTTGTGATGGGAATGATTTGTTCACCCCCTAACATTCCAAGCAGCCCGATCAATGCCACAATGGGAGGAGCGGGTGACCGTACATTAAGCAGGCTATAGATCAACCCGACCAACAGGCCTGCGCCCAGTGACACGAGATAGATTTTCATTGGCCAAACTCCCTCTGTCAGGGATGTCTTGCACGTCTCGTAGACAGGTAAATGGAGCTGCACGTGGCAGCTCCAGATCGCAAGTTCAGGGTCGCTTCAGTCGCGAGTTCAACACCTGTCCATTGTCTTCAGGATAAAGACTTTCCTGAAGGGATCATGACGCGGGTACAGGAGCGAGGCGTTCTCCGTGCTTGACGCGCTCCTCAGCCTTGTGAACCATGGTGTAGGCGTAATCCACCCCCATGCCATACGCTCCAGAGTGTTCCTTGACCAGAGCCATGACGGCATCGTAGGTATCGCGGTGTGCCCAATCGCGTTGCCATTCGAGCAGCACCTGCTGCCAAGTCACGGGTACGACACCGGCCTGAACCATGCGCTGCATGGCATACTCATGGGCTTCTACCGATGTGCCTCCCGAGGCATCTGCCACCATATAGATCTCGTAGCCCTTGTCGTGCATGGCAGAGAGCGCAAACGTGCAATTGCATACCTCTGTCCATAGTCCAGAAACGATGACCTTGTTTCTCCCATTTTTCTCTAATTGATCGCGGACTTTCTGGTCATCCCATGAGTTCATGGAGGTACGTTCAAGAAGCGGGTGGTCAGGGAATATAGCGAGAAGTTCAGGGTAGGTATGGCCTGAGAAGGACTCTGTTTCCACGGTAGTGATGGTGGTGGGGATGTTGAAGATTTTGGCGGCCTTGGCGAGTCCCACCGTATTGTTCTTCAGGGTCTGACGATCAATGCTCTGAACGCCAAAGGCCATCTGCGGCTGGTGGTCGATGAAAATGAGTTGGCTGTTGTCAGGAGTCAGAACTTCATGCTTTGGGTCGGTCATTGCTACTCTCCTTAATATATTGATATGTAATGCCGTTTATCGGCAAGAGAGAAATTTGCCGCTATATCCTTGACTCATTCTTTAAAGCGTCCTGCCATCAACAGAAATGCGGCTACACATCCTTGGCCGTTATTCCTTCTGTTCCTTATTACTTCTACTCCTCATTCCTTCTGCTCCTTTCCTCCCGTATTGGTTGTTGTTCGATAGTTGGATCGCTCTGGGGCCAAGTAGTGAACGACCCGTGGTTGGGAGTCTTCCGCCAGGTAGGTACGGATTTCTTCCTGAAGTTTCTTCACTTCTTCCGTGACTCTCTCATGTTGGCGAAGGTGATCGAGCCACGACTCATCGTTGAATGTCTCGATGAAATAACGAGATTCTTCCGTATGCTCGAAGAGACTCCAGGCAAAGGCGCCATGTTGTCGTCTGTACTGTTCGAGCCGCTTCATGCATTCAAGAAACGACGACACAGCATCGTCTCGAACACGGTATTCGATCGTGGTGAGCACAGGCCCGCGGTCCTGGTCCAGCGTCTCGTTGACGGGAGGTGTGGGCCAGTGCATGGACGGAGTAAAGTCGAGCTCTTCAACGCCGTCGATTCGCCAGCGCCAGGTGAGCGGAATGCTGATCACCGCACCAGCTGCTGCGATGAGAAGGGATTGTTCAATATTCAACGTGTCGGCCAGCTGGCCCCAGACGATACTCCCCAGAGCCATGGAGCCCATGAAGACCGACATGAAGACGGCCAGTCCACGTGAGCGTACCCAGCTCGGCAGGGCCATTTGTGCGGCAACTTGCAGGGAAGAAAGGACAACGAGCCAGGCAACGCCGCTCAGCCCCATGACCAGTGACAGTGGCAGTAATCTGTCGGTCAGTGTGATGCCCGCCAAGCACGCGGCGTAAAGTAGCGTCGCTATTGTGACGAGCGTGCTGCGCGATAGACGCTCGTTGAGTGTCGGCAGCACCAGAGCTCCTAGCACGGCCCCAACACCAACTGCCGCAACCAGAATGCCAAAGGCCTCAGGGCCACCATTGGTCAGATTCCGTGCGATCAGTGGCAACAAGGCCCAGGAGGCACTGGCAAAGAGAAAGAAGCCTAGTCCTCGGATAGAGGCAGCCTGCAGTTCAGGAGAGAAGCGGGCAAAGCGCCAACCTACTCGCATCGCGCCCATCAACCGCTCGGCGGGCAAGGGACTCTCGGTCACTTCGCGCTTCCAGCGCACCAGCACCAGGATGACACCGAAAAAGGACAGAGCATTCAGTGCAAAGACGGCACCAGTGCCTGCGAACACTACGATGACGCCTGCCAATGCCGGGCCGATCGCACGGGCAACGTTCATGCCCATGCTGTTCAGGGCAATGGCAGCCTGCAGCTCCTTCCGAGGCACCATCTCCGGCACTATGGCGGCCCAGGTGGGTCGCATCATGGCACTACCGATACCCATAGCGAAGGTCAGGATCAGGAGTGTCCAGGGAGTGATGATTCCTGCTATTACCACCAGGGTCAGTAGTACAGCGATCACTGCCATGAAGGACTGGAAGAAGATCAAGTAGTGGCGCCGGTCAAGGATGTCAGATAAGGCGCCAGCTGGCAGGGCCAACAGAAAGACGGGTAGTGTGGTGGCCGTTTGGATCAACGCTACCATGACAGAAGAATCTGACAGTGATGTCATCAGCCACCCGGCACCAATGTCGTGCATCCAGGTGCCGATGTTCGAGACTAGTGTTGCTATCCATAAAGCTCGGAACATCGATATCTTGAGCGGCGACCAGGCAGAGCTGGTGGCAGTGGCATGGGTTGGTGCCTCACGCTGGTTCATGAGGTGGTTTGCTCCGGCAGAAGAATGTAGTCGGCGTCATTCCTTGGTACCTTGAGAGAACTTGCTTGATTACCGTTCATGTAGCTCGCGATCGCCAGCTTGGTGAGCGCCCCATTTGCAAGAGTATTACTAAGCCTAGCCATTCAAGCCCTCATCGCCTGTGTTACTTGGTCATATGCATATCAACCTTTAGCCTTGTGGTGACTCGTGACTGGCGCAGGTACTCTGGCACTGATTGGCCACACCGAACGTTAGATCGTTCTGCTCGCAGTTACCTAACAGTAACCAAGTCATTTAATGCGAAAGTGCTAACAAACTATGAAAGATCTCATCTCTTCACGTCATGTTGTCGCAGTTCGACGGTCACCCAAGCACTGTCCTTTGACACCACTTAGGCACTTGTTGGGAGGCGCTTGGACGCTCGATGCACTCTGGGTATTGGGAGAAGGTGGGCCGCAACGCTTCGGAGACTTGCAGGCGTCGCTCGACGGTGTGTCGTCAAAGGTATTGACGGAGCGACTCAAGAGTATGCTCGATAGCAGGATCATCTGGCGCAAGCATATCGGAGGAGTACCTCCTGTCGTGACCTACGGCCTGACAGAGGAGGGAGTGGAATTACATAAGGGACTCAAGCAATTGGCAGAGATCGCAGACAAGTTGTTATCTCCTGACGAGACCTGAGATCAGCACGCAGCGCTCGGCTTCCTTGGTGGAGATAAGCTCGCCGGCTTACAACCATGGAATGGTGGGCTGATTGCGTTGGACTAGAGCTATACCATGCTTACAGTGGGGCGAAGTGGTCTTGCAGAGAAAATTGGCAAGGTGGGGGGGAGTAACTATTCCATTTTACTGGTCGATTATACTGGCGCCCTCTACAGGATTCGAACTTGCGACCTGCCCCTTAGGAGGGGGCCGCTCTATCCAGCTGAGCTAAGAGGGCGTAAGCGGTGGGGCGAAATTATAACCACCTGACTGCGCAAGATAAACCCACCCTCGAACAGGAACATGAGAGAACGAGGAGAATCCAGCGTCGTGGATGGCGATTCTCTAGACGGTCATGCGGATGCCGCCGCGCGCATTCCCCGGTAGAATGCGTTCATCCATTCCCTCTGATCTGTTCCTGCATGTCTGACTCTTCTTCTCCGCTTGTCCCTTCATCCTTTCTGTCGGAGCGTGGTGACCGTCATTTCGATGGTCTGGCCGACAAGTTCTCTGCGTCTCTATACGGCCACCTGCGTGGTGAGCTGCGTCTGTCGCTGCTGGATCGCTTGTTGCCGGAGATGCTCGACCTGCACGGCCAGCCGGTGCTGGATGTCGGGGCGGGCCTCGGTCAGCAGGCGAGTTGGTTCCTGCTGCGCGGCCACCATGTGACGCTGGCGGAGCCTGCAGAGGAAATGCTGGAACGGGCACGCCAGGTGGTGGGTGAGGGCGAGTCGACCCGTTTTGTACATGCGCCATTGCAGGAACTGGTTCAGCAGGCGCCGGGGCCCTGGGCGCTGGTGATATGCCATGCCGTGCTGGAGTGGCTGGGGAATCCTCGTGAAGGGCTGGCCCATCTGGCCTCTCTGGTGGCTCCGGGTGGTCAGCTGTCGTTGATGGTGTTCAACCGTGATGCCCTGCGCATGTCCAACGTGGTCAAGGGCAATCTGGAAAAGGCATTGGCGGATCGCCTGGAAGGCAAGGGCGAGCGTCAACGACTGACGCCGATCTCTCCGTTGACCCATGACCAGGTGATGGACTGGAGCGCCGAGCTCGGGTTGCACTTTGAAGGTGTGGCGGGAATACGCGTCTTCCATGACTATCTGCGCCGCCCCCCGCAGAGTGAGCAGGAACTCAAGCACCTGGTCGAACTGGAGCATCAATACTGCCGCAGTGAGCCACATTGGCGCCTGGGACGTTATCTGCTGTACACCTTCAGCCGCCCCGCCGCGGCAGAGGCAGAATCAGGAGAGCCGTCATCACGACAGCAAGCATCACGTCAGCCATCACGTCAGCCATCACCACAGGAGAACCCGCGATGAGCGCCGAGACCCCGGTCTGCCAGCTATTGGAGCGTCAGGATGCGGACTATCGCGGCTGGTGGTGGGTGGCGCCGCCTCGCGATGCCTGGCTGGAAGGGGGGGAAGGCCGCTTGATCAGTGCTGACCTGGCCGTGAGACAGGCCTGGCAGGCACGTGGCCGCGAGGCGGTATCACCGTTTGCAGAGGGTTCCTCGCTGCAAGGTCCCGGTGCGGTGCTGTTCTGGCCCAAGGCGCATGCACTGGGAGAATGGTGGTTGCTTTGGTTGTGCGCCAGCTTACCGGAAGGCACGCCCCTGCAACTGATCGGTGAGCACCAGGGGGGGATCAAGCGTGTGCTCAAGGTGCTGGCTGCCTTGGGTCTGGGGTGCCGCAAGCTCGATAGCGCCCGACGCTGCACGTTGTTCGAGACGCGTACGGCACGCTTGCCGCTGCCGCCAGAAGCGGTATGGACGCAGTTTACCGCGGAAGGCATCGCGGAAGGGCTGACCCTGGCCAGCCATCCGGGTGTGTTCGGCCATGGCAAGCTGGATGAAGGAACCTTGCTGCTGCTGGAACAGTTACCCGCTCGGTTACCTGCGGGCGAAGTGCTGGACATGGGCTGTGGTGACGGCATCCTGGCGGCCTGGATGGCTCGGGAAGGACGTGATGTCACGGCGGTGGATGTCAGTACCTTTGCCGTGGAAGCTGCGCGGCGCACTCTCCGGGCGAATGAGCTGGCTGGGGAAGTGCTGGAAAGCGATGTCTATTCGGCGCTGAAGGGAGAGACAGCACAGGAGGGGAAGCGTTTCGATGCCATCATCAGCAACCCGCCATTCCACCTCGAACGTGCCATCGACTACGGACCGGCAGCACGGCTGATCCAGCAGGCCCCTGAGCATCTCAAGCCCGGTGGGTGCCTGATTCTGGTGGCCAATGCCTTTCTGCCTTATGCGGAACCTCTGGAGCGCGCTTTCGGCGGCTTCGAAGTGCTCGCTGATAATGGGCGGTTCCGGGTGTATGCTGCAACCCGCCGATAACCTGACCCTTGCTGGTCAGGTATCTGTCTCCGTATCAGCCCCCGGCAGGCGATAGTGAATGTCGCTGATCAACCAGGTCTGTTCGCCGCCGGGGGCGGCGACGGTCACTTCGTCATCCAGTGACTTGCCCAGCAATGCCTTGGCCAATGGCGCATCCACGCTGATCCAGTGCCTGGTGGTATCGGTTTCATCGTGGCCGACGATACGAATGTGCATTTCTTCGCCTTGTTCGTCTTCCAGCGTCACGAAGGCACCGAAATACACCTTGTCAGTGTTGGCCGGGAGACGGTCCACGACCTGCAGCTCATCGAGGCGCTTGGTCAGGTAGCGGATGCGCGCGATGACCCGATGGAGTTCTTTCTTGTTGTAGGTGTAGTCGGCATTCTCGCTACGGTCGCCCAGGGCAGCGGCTTCGCCGACCTTGGCTGACAATGCCGGGCGCTTTACCCGCGACAGGTGGTCGAGGATGCCGCGCAGGCGCTGGGCACCTTCCAGGGTGATCAGATTGCTCTTGGGTTCCTGGCGCGGATCCTTGGCAGGGTCGCGCCAGCGGGTCATATTGCGGCCTTTCATGACGTACCTCGAAATTCTCAGGCCGTTGAGATTGCCTTGGCGTCTCCCTGAAGACAAGAGGGGCGCTCTTGAGGCAGTACGGCCCAGCCACTGTGGTTCAGTCACTGTGGCTAGACAGTACGGCGGCCCGCAGGCAAAAAACGGGTCAATGCATTCCAAAAAAGACTGAACTTGCTTCCTTGTCCTTGTCCTTGTCCTTGACGGCGGGTGCGCCGTGGCGGCACTGCTCGGCGTTCTCCAGGTCTTCGAGATGTTCGAGCACCCATTCGATGAAGCCCTTGACCTTGCCTACAGCGCCTTTGTGCTCGGGGTAGGCCAGGTAATAGGCGCTGTTGCTGAGCAGCGAGAAGGACCACGGAATCACCAGTTGCCCTGATTGCAGTTCTTCCTCGGCCAGAAAACGCGGGACCAGGGCGACGCCGCATCCGGCTCTGGCAGCCTGCATGGCCATGTAGAAGGTATCGAAGCGAGGCCCATGATAGCTATGCGAGGTGTAGCAGTTCTGGGCTTCGAACCAGTCATGCCAGGCTTCGGGCCGTGTCGAGTTCTGCAACAGCACCAGACGTGTCAATGCCAATGGGTCATCAATGCCTTCGTTGGGGATTACCAGCGGTGAACAGACGGGCACGACGTCTTCATCCAGCAGCTTGATGCATTCAGCCCGTGGCCAGGTGCCATGCCCAAAGAAAAAGGCCACATCGACGCGTTCTTCTTCCAGATCGAAAGGTTCCACCCGGTTGCTGATGTTCAGGTAGACATTGGGATGGCGGAAACGGAAGCCGTTGAGGCGCGGAATCAGCCAACGCGCCCCGAAGGTGGGCAAGGTAGTGATATTGAGCACTTCGCTCTGGCCGCCATAGGACTGCATGTAGCGCGTCGACATCTCGACCTGAGCCAGTATCTTGCGGACCTCGGTCAAGTACAGCGACCCTTCCGGGGTGACCTGCAGGCGTTTGCGTACCCGGCGAAACAGGGGCTGTTCAAGAATCGATTCAAGCTGAGCGACCTGCTTGCTGACCGCACTCTGGGTCAGGCTCAGCTCTTCCGCGGCGCGGGTAAAGCTCAGATGCCGCACCGAGGCTTCGAAACAGCGCATGGCAGTCAGCGTGGGAAGGTGGCGGCTATTCATGCGCTCATTCCTGGGTCGAGGTCAGTACAAGAAAAAAAGGAATGATGTTGGTATAAAACGTCGTTTGAGATAGATCAAGGGCCAAAGCAATACTGCGGACGTTGTGTATGCATATGAATCGCGTATCCATTCGAATCATCCGCAGGAGCCATAATGATCGATTCCATCATGCAGCGTCTCGGTGTGGCCGAGTCCCTCTATCGAGGCGGCGACTATGCCGTGATGTCGCCCACTGACGGTCGCGAGATCGGTCGCGTTCATCTGGAGAATGGCGAGCAGGTCGCTGCGCGCATTGCCCGTGCGCAGCACGCCTTCGAGGCATGGCGTCAGGTTCCGGCTCCGCGCCGTGGCGAGCTGGTTCGTCTGTTCGGTGAACAGCTGCGCCAGCACAAGGAAGACCTTGGCGCTCTGGTGACCCTGGAGTGCGGCAAGATCCTTCAGGAAGGCCTGGGCGAAGTGCAGGAAATGATCGATATCTGCGATCTTGCCGTGGGTCAGTCGCGTCAGCTCTACGGTTTGACCATCGCTTCCGAGCGGCCTGGGCATCATATGCGTGAAAGCTGGCATCCGCTGGGGCCGGTCGGTCTGATCACGGCCTTCAATTTCCCGGTGGCACCCTGGGCGTGGAATGCTGCCCTGGCGCTGGTCTGTGGCAACAGCCTGGTGTGGAAGCCTTCCGAGAAAACCCCGCTGTGTGCGCTGGCCTGTCAGTCCTTGCTGGAGCGTGCCATGGCGGAGTTCGGTGACGAGGCTCCGGCCGATCTCAGTCAGGTTGTCATCGGTGATCGCGAGGCCGGCGAACGCTTGGTCGACGATCCGCGGATTCCTCTGATCAGTGCCACTGGCAGTACCCGCATGGGACGTGAAGTTGCCCCGCGTGTCGCCGCACGCTTCGGGCGCAGCATTCTCGAACTCGGGGGCAACAATGCCATGATCCTGGCGCCCAGCGCCGATCTGGACATGGCCGTGCGTGCCATTCTGTTTTCTGCCGTTGGCACGGCCGGCCAGCGTTGCACGACCCTACGCCGCTTGATCGTGCATGAGTCGGTGCGTGACGAAGTGGTCGAACGGCTGAAGAAGGCATATGCCGGTGTCAGCATCGGCAACCCCATGGACGGCCACCTGATTGGCCCGCTGATCGATGCCCAGGCCTATGACCAGATGCAGTCCGTGCTGGATTCGGCCCGTCAGCAAGGCGCCAAGGTCTTTGGTGGAGAACGCCAGTTGGCCGATCGCTATCCCGATGGTTTCTATGTGTCCCCGGCGATTGTCGAAGTCGACAGCCAGAATGCGCTGGTCAAGAACGAGACCTTCGCGCCCATTCTGTACGTGCTCGGCTATCGCGATTTCGCTGAAGCTGTCGCGCTGAACAATGACGTACCCCAGGGGCTGTCTTCCTGTGTCTTCAGCACCGATGTGCGTGAAGCCGAAGCCTTCATTTCCGACCTGGGCAGCGACTGTGGCATTGCCAACGTCAATATCGGCCCCAGTGGTGCCGAGATCGGCGGGGCCTTCGGTGGAGAGAAGGAAACCGGCGGCGGTCGTGAGTCTGGCTCGGACGTCTGGAAAAGCTACATGCGTCGGCAGACCAACACCGTGAACTACTCCCGCGAGCTGCCGCTGGCGCAAGGTATCAAGTTCGACTGAGCATGAGAGCCGCCACCTGCCACTGGCTGAGTGGCGGTCTTGCACGTGTTTCCTGAACAGGTGTCACGGAGGCATACGATGACAATAACAAGCACCTCATCCGATTCGACAAACCATTCAACCGTTCATTCATCAATTCATTCAACGACGACAATATCGCGCGAGCAGTGGGGGAGCCGTTTCGGTTACCTGATGGCGATCATCGGTGCCATGGTGGGTGCCGGCAATATCTGGCGCATGCCCTATGTCACTGGGGAGAACGGAGGCGGAGCCTTCCTGATCGCCTATTTTGTGCTGCTCTACCTGATTGCCGTTCCAGGCTTGATGGGGGAAACCGCCCTGGGGCGCTATACCCGCCAGGGGCTGATCGGCACCTTTCGCAAGGTCTATGGCAATAACCGCATGGTGGGCCTGGGGCTGGTGATTCTGGTCTTCAACATCGTGTTGATGTCGTACTACTCATCGGTGGTCGGCTGGTCGATCTACTACGCCTACCATGCATTGATCGGCACCTTCACGCAGACTGGCTTCGATACTGCGGCCCTGTGGCAGTCGTTCAGCCACAACAAGGCACTCAATGTCGGCATGCACACCATCGCCATGCTGATGGTCACCGGCATTCTGCTGCTGGGCATCAAGGGTGGCATCGAGCGCATGGCCAAGTGGATGATGCCGATCCTGACGATTGCACTGATTGCCATCGCCATTCGCGGCTTGACGCTGCCGGGCGCCATGGCAGGGCTCGAATTCAGTTTCTCACCGAACTGGGAATACCTGGCCCGCGGGCAGACCTGGTTGGCGGCACTGGGGCAGGCGCTGTTTTCCACTGGTCTGGGATGGGGGATTGCGCTGACCTATGGCAGCTATCTAGGGCGTAACGATGATATTCCGCTGGGTGGCGGCATCTTCACTGCGGTGGGCAATACCAGCTTTGGGTTGCTGGCCGTCTTTGCTGTCTTTCCCATCGTGTTCGCTTTCGGTATTTCTCCAACATCGGGCCCAGAGCTGGCATTCGTTGCCCTGGCCAGCGCCTTCGGCAGCATGACCGGCGGTTATGTCTGGGCGTTGCTGTTTTTCGCAGGTTTCTTCTTTGCCAACCTGACCACGGCGCTGGCGATTACCGAAGTCGGGGTCACAACCTGCAAGGAGGAACGCAATATTCCTCGTTCCCGGGCGGTATTGATGATCTGCGTCCTGATCTGGCTGCTGGGCATTCCCAGTGCCATCAATGCCGACATCCTGGGGTATCTGGACTTCGTGCTGGGCAATTGGGGGCTGCCGCTGGCGACCTTCATCATCATGATCACCATTGGCTGGAAATTCGACGCTAATCGGTTGCGCATCTTGAGCCTGAACCGTGGATCTGATCTCTATATTCCCAGTGCCTGGGAGGCGACGGTGCGTTACCAGATTCCTCTCATCATGCTCGGCATCATGGCCTATTTCCTCTTCAGCAACCTTGGCGAGGCACCGCTGAAAACGCTGAGCGGCCTGCTTGTGCTGATGCTGATGATCCCCTTGTGCATGGGCGTCATGAAGCGCCGTCTCGAGGGGCAGGATTCCCAACATGTCGCGGGAGGAGGGGTGTCATGAGCTTTGCCGCTATTGTCGTCATGGTGTCATCCATGCTGGCGCTATGGGGTGTTGCCACGCTGGCGATGATCTACTCGATGCGTCAGGAAGATCGCAAGCTGATATTGCTCAAGGAGCAGGGCGACTTCGAGCCATTCTCGCCCGCCGCCCAGAGAGATATCGAGAACTGGCTGGCCCGCCACCCGCATGGTGACGAGGCTCAGGAAATGCGCGAGCTGCTGGAATGCCAGCGCCAGGCAATGCAGAACAATGCCCGGCATTTCTACTCATGGCCGAGTGCTGGGGCCGAGCGTCAATAAGCATGGAATGCTGCCGTGAAATATCTCGATAGTGTGATGGGAAAGTCAGCGCTTGGTCGGCCTGTGAATGCAGGAGTTGCCATGAAGGATCGTTGTCTTTGGTATGACAGCTCGCCAGAGGCGCCATTGCCACTGCAGCCGCTGCAAGGCGAATGTCGTGCCGAGGTGGCCGTGATCGGAGGCGGGATCACGGGGCTCAGTACGGCGCTGCATCTGGCCGAGGCGGGTAGTGATGTCGTTGTGGTCGAGGCGGGGGATATTCCGAGCGGGGGCTCGGGACGTAACGTCGGCCTGGTCAATGCCGGGATGTGGATTCCTCCCGACGATATCGTCGAGACCCTGGGCGCGGAGGATGGCGAGCGTGCCAATACGCTTCTCGGCAATGCGCCTGCGGACGTCTTTGCTCTCATCGAACGCCATGCAATCGACTGCCAGGCAACGCGTACAGGCACATTACATCTGGCACATAACGCCAAGGGTGAACAGGAGCTGGCCCGGAGAGCCGAGCAGTTCCTGAGGCGTGGTGCGCCGGTGGAGCTTCTCGAAGGTGAGGCATGCCATCGGCGCGTCGGAACTCCGCGTATCCAGCGTGCGCTGCTTGATAAGCGTGCGGGGACACTGAACCCTGCGGCCTATACCCGAGGCCTTGCCAGGGCAGCGCAGCAGGCGGGCGCTCGACTGCATACGCATAGCCCGGTCAATGGCATGCAGCGCCAGGGAGATGACTGGGTAGTGAGCACGCATAGCGGCCATATCCATGCTGCACGAGTGGTGCTGGCGACCAATGCCTATACCGAGGATGATTGGAGCCAAGTGCGTAAGCACTATTTTCCAGGCTATTTCTTTCAGGTCGCCTCGACTCCCCTGCATACCGATGCGGCGGCGGAGATACTTCCCGAGCGCCAGGGCGCCTGGGATACCCGCATGGTCTTGAGCAGCATACGCCGTGATGCAGAAGGGCGGTTGATTCTTGGTAGCCTGGGATGCGGAGACGGCCGGCCCATGTCCTATATCCGTTATTGGGCAGATCGTATTCAACGCCACTATTTCCCGCAGTTGGGCAAGGTCGACTGGCAATACACCTGGACCGGGCGCATTGCTTTCACTCCCGAGCACACATTACGTCTTTTCGAACCTGCGCCGGGCATTCTGGCCGTGACAGGCTACAACGGCCGTGGCGTGACAACGGGCACTGTTGTAGGGAAAGGATTTGCTCGCTATCTGCTCAGTGGGGACGACAGTCTGTTGCCGCTTCCCATCCGCACCCACAAGCCGGTGCTCGCCAAGGCCGTGCGTAGTTGCGGATATGAATGTGGCTTCACGCTCTACCATTCGGGGCAATGCCTGCGAGTGTTGATCTGAGCATTGCTGCTGTCGAGGTACAGCAGGGAGCATGAGCGGCAATTGGCAATGGTTTTCCAGGGTCTTGGACTTTAGGTGAACGGCGAATCATTCAAACGTTCGTTACATTTTATGAGTCCATAATGACAATGACTTGGAGATGCTCATGGTTCGCCCTTTTTCACATCGTGTTCGTATTGGTATCGCCACTGCTCTGGCTACTTCGCTGTGCCTGGCTTCCAGCCTGGCCATGGCCTGGGAAAGCGAGCTGGACCAGCTTCGCCAGCGCTGGGAGACGGCGACCACATCAACCCCGGCATCTCAACGCGAAGGCACCTTGACCGCTTTGGCCGATGAAGCGGTTCAATTGGTTCAGGCCAACCCGAATGTCAGTGATCTGCTGGTGTGGCAAGGGATCGTCCAGGCGTCTCTGGCCAAGGAGAAAGGAGGGCTCGGTGCCCTGGATGATGCCAAGGCGGCACGTCGCGCACTGGAGCGTGCGGTGACCCTTGATGCTGACGGCATGCAGGGGTCGGCCTATGTCACGCTTGGGGCCTTGTATGATCGTGTGCCTGGCTGGCCTGTTGCCTTTGGTGATGATGAAAAGGCCGAGCAGATGTTCGAGAAAGCCATGGCGATTCGGCCGGATGGTATTGATGTGAATTATTACTATGCGGTCTATCTGGCTGATGAGGGACGCAAGCAGGAAGCGCGCAGCCATGCGGAAAAGGCAGTCAATGGTGCACCGCGGCCTGATCGGTCAGCATCGGACCAGGCCCTGCAGGCCGAAGCTCGCTCACTGTTGGGGTCGCTATAGGCTCCTGGATAACCCCGTTGAGGGCTTTTGACCAAACCCGCCAAGGGCTTTTGATAAAAACCGCTGGGTGCGCTTGGCACCGTCCGCTGAGGGCTCTTGGTTTCCCCCGCTGAGGGCTCTTGGTTTCCCCGCTGAGGGCTCTTGGTTTCCCCCGCTGAGGGCTCTTGGTTTCCCCCGCCAAGGGCTCTTGGTTTCCCCCGCTGAGGGCTCTTGGTTTCCCCCGCTGAGGGCTCTTGGTTTCACCCGCTAAAGGCTCTGCAACAGGGCCCTGTCTGCCGGGAATCTCACATCGCGAAAACCGTTCGTTGCAGAGATGACCCTTGGAACTTGCTCGCATCGCCCAGATAATGAGGAGATCCTGAACCGTTTCCAGAGGTCTCTATGGCGAAGCCAGCCGGTATTGATGCTCCTTTCTCGCCCGATGATGTAGATATCATCGCCCGAGACTGCCTGTACCAGGGTTTTTTTCGTCTGGAGAAAGTGACTCTGAAGCATCGCCTGTTCGAAGGTGGCTGGAGCCGGGAATTTTCCCGTGAAGTGCATCGTCGCCACGATGCTGTCGGGGTGATGCTCTACGACCCCGAGAAGGATACCGTGGTGCTGGTGGAACAGATACGTGCCGGGGCACTTGATGATCCTCTCTCGCCATGGAAGCTGGAGTGTGTGGCCGGATTGGTCGACAAGGATGAATCGCCCGAGGAAGTCGCACGCAGAGAAGCGCTGGAAGAAGCAGGCTGTGACATCAAGGATCTCACCTTTTTGCATAGCTACTATCCTAGTCCCGGTGCCTGCGATGAGCGCGTCTCGCTATATTGCGGTATGGTCGATAGTTCCGAGCTGGGTGGGGTACATGGCCTGGATGAGGAAAACGAAGACATCCGCGTGCATGTGCTACCGTTTCAATTGGCCTGGGAACTCCTCGGCGATGGACGACTCGATAACGCTATGTGCCTGATCGGTTTTCACTGGCTGGCAGCCAATCGGGCGTCCCTGCGGGCATGCCGTTGAATAAGGGTGTCGCAGAAAATGGATGTCGCTGAATAAGGGCATTGCTGAGCAAGGCGTATCGTGGATATGGCTCGTCGTTGCTGTGATACGTCATTGATATGGTACGTCGTTGATACGATATGTCGTTGATACGGTACGTCGTTGATAAAAACAGGAGGTAACGTGACAAATCGGAATGCCTACGTCACCGACCTGAAGGCGCTCCAGAGCGAGTGCACGGCCAACTATGTGCGTTTGAAGCGGCTGCTGGGAGATCTGGATGCCGGTGAAACCCGCGAGGTCGAGCTGCTCAGCGGTGATCGTCATCTTGGTGCGCTATGCCTGTATCTGGAAGAGCAGGCGCCATATACCAGCGTCATCCGAGTCTCCCAGCGAGGCGTTCTGGATGGCATCCTCGATACACCACGCATGCGGGTGCACCTGTACCATGATGTACGCATGGCCGAGGTGACCGATTTTCAGCGCAAGCGTCACTTCGATGGGCGCTATCGCTACCCCAATGCCCATATGCACCAACCGGACGAGAAACTGCAGCTCAATCGGTTTCTGGGTGAATGGTTGGACCATGGCCTGACCCATGGGCATTCTTCCCTGGATCTTTCCCACCTGCCCTGATGGGCGGGTTTCTTGATATTCGCGAGCCAAGCCCTTGATACGCCTAGTTCAGATCAGTGACTGCCATCTTTATGCCGACCCTTCGAAGCCTTCCCGGCGAGGGGTGCCGGCTCGTCAACTGTCCGCGGTCGTCGATACAGTTTTGCATGATCGCCCTGACATGGTGCTGGTGACGGGGGACCTCAGTCAGGACGAAAGCGAAGGTTCCTATCGCCTGGCCATGGATACCTTGCAGCGTTTCCAATGCCCTTGGTACTGGATTCCTGGCAATCATGATGATCTGGCGCTGATGGTCGAGCACCGGGAAGTCGAGATCGATATCGAGGCGGCAGCGTGGCGTATTGTGCAGCTCAATACGCGCATCGAAGGTGAGGTGCAGGGACGCGTCGGCGAAGAACAGCTGGCGGCACTGAGTGAACTTCTGGCGGATGATGAGCGGCCGACGGTCATTGTGATGCACCATCCGCCGGTACAGGTGGGCAGTGTGTGGATCGATGATCTGGGGCTGGTGGACCAGCAGGCCTTTCAAGAGGTGGTGGGCGCCTTTCCTCAGGTGAAGGTAGTGCTGTGTGGCCATGTGCATCAGGCCTTCCATGGCAAGATCAATACCCAGCACGGTGACATTGACGTTTTCGCCTGTCCCTCGACCTCCGACCAGTTCCTGGCCGGCAGCGTGGAGTTCGCTGTGGATGAAGCATCTCGCCCAGGCTACCGGGTGCTGGATCTGAGTCGCGATGGCAGTTGGCAGACATGGGTGGAGCGTGTCGAGATCTGAGCGGAACGCTGAAATCGCTTTTTTGATATAAAAAGATAGATATTAATTCTTTTACGTTATTATCTTGGTGACGGTATCCTCGCAGGATATTTTTCCATGTCATGCGAGGTTCCAGACCATGACCAGTCTTCAGTCTGCTTCCAAGGCTGGAGCCGCTCAGCCCGGCTCGCCAATCACTCCGCAGCGCCTCACGCATCTCAAGCAGCTTGAGGCCGAGTCCATTCACATCATTCGTGAAGTGGCCGCGGAATTTTCCAACCCGGTGATGATGTATTCCATCGGCAAGGACTCCTCGGTCATGCTGCACCTGGCTCGCAAGGCCTTCTATCCTGGTACGCCGCCGTTTCCGCTGCTCCACGTGGACACCACCTGGAAGTTCAAGGAAATGATTGCATTCCGTGACCGTATGGCCAAGGAAGCTGGCATGGAGCTTCTGGTGCATACCAATGAAGAAGGGCGGGCAGCAGGCATCAATCCCTTCGATCACGGTTCCAGTGGTTATACCGATGTGATGAAGACCCAGGCGCTCAAGCAGGCGCTGGACAAGTATGGCTTTGATGCGGCCTTTGGTGGTGCACGCCGCGATGAGGAAGCCAGCCGCGCCAAGGAGCGCGTATTCTCCTTCCGTGACAAGTACCACCGCTGGGATCCCAAGAACCAGCGTCCGGAACTGTGGAATCTGTACAATGCCCGGGTCAACAAGGGTGAATCAATCCGTGCTTTCCCGCTCTCCAACTGGACTGAGCTGGATATCTGGCAGTACATCTATCTCGAAGAAATCCCCATTGTCCCGCTGTACTTCTCTGCACCGCGTCCCGTCGTGGAGCGCGATGGCATGCTGATCATGGTGGATGATGATCGCATGCCGCTGGAAGAAGGCGAGCAGCCGCAGGAGATGTCGGTACGTTTCCGTACCCTGGGTTGCTACCCGCTGACTGGCGCGGTGGAATCCAAGGCCCAGACACTGCCGGAAATCATCCAGGAAATGCTGCTGACCCGTACCAGTGAGCGCAGTGGCCGTGCCATCGATCATGATCAGGCCGGCTCCATGGAGAAGAAGAAGCGCGAGGGGTATTTCTGACGCGCGGAAGGCGAGTCAGAAAGCGATAAGTTAAAAGCTGTAAGCCGTAAGACTGTTACGCAATCGATCCGAGATGCCGTGCCAGTAGGCGACAGCAATGAATGATTGAGCTGCAAGCAAGAAGTTGTGGGGTAACTTACAGCTTGGGGCTTACAGCTTACAGCCAAGGGTTTTGGTATGTCTCACCAATCTGAATTGATTGCCGATAACATCGAGCAATATCTGCACGAGCATGAAAACAAGGACCTGCTGCGTTTCATTACCTGCGGCAGTGTGGATGATGGCAAGTCGACCTTGATCGGTCGCCTGTTGCACGATTCCAAGATGATTTTCGATGACCAGCTTGCTGCCATTACCCAGGCATCCAAGACTCAGGGCACTACGGGTGAGGAAGTCGATCTGGCGTTGCTGGTGGACGGCCTGCAGTCCGAGCGTGAGCAGGGCATCACCATCGATGTGGCCTACCGCTTCTTCTCCACCGACAAGCGCAAGTTCATCATTGCCGACACGCCTGGACATGAGCAGTACACGCGTAACATGGCCACGGGGGCTTCCACGGCTGGTTTGGCAGTCATCCTGATCGATGCCCGCCATGGTGTGCAGACCCAGACGCGTCGGCATAGCTTCATTGCCGATCTGCTGGGGATTCAGCATCTGGTCATTGCGATCAACAAGATGGACCTGGTGGAGTATTCCGAGGCACGCTTCAATGAGATCGTCGAGGAGTATCGTGACTTCTCTGGTCAGTTGGCGGCCAAGGACATTCGCTTTGTACCGTTGTCCGCACTCAAGGGCGACAACGTCGTCAACCGTGGCGACAACCTGGACTGGTATCAGGGACCGACACTGCTGGAATTGCTGGAGAGCGTCGAAGTCAGCCGTGACCAGAACCTCAGCGATCTGCGTCTGCCGGTGCAGTACGTCAACCGCCCGAACCTGGATTTCCGTGGCTATGCCGGCACTTTGGAAGCCGGTATCCTGCGCCCGGGACAGGCGGTCAAGGTGCTGCCTTCCAACAAGGTCAGCAAGGTAGAGCGCATTGTCACCTTTGATGGCGACCTGGAAGAAGCCTATCCGGGTCAGGCCATCACCGTCACGCTGGAAGATGAAATCGATATCTCGCGTGGCGACTGGCTGGTAGCTGAAGGTGCTGATGTCACGCTGGCTGATGCGTTCGAGGCCGATATCGTATGGATGCACGAGACGCCGCTTGAGCCCGGTCGTCAGTATGATATTCGTATGGCGGGACGTGGTGTGGCAGGCCGCGTGGAGGCTATTCACTATCAGGTGGACGTCAACACACTGGCGCGCCATGATGCTGCGCGGCTCGAGCTCAATGCCATCGCGCGTTGTCGGGTCGGGCTGACGGCTGAAGTGCCTATCGATGAATATGCACGTATTCCTGGCACTGGCAGCTTCATCGTCATCGACCGCCTGACCAACGTCACTGTTGGTGCTGGCATGATTCGTGGTGCAGCCAAGGCTGAGTCCACTGGCCAGGAAGTCGATTGGGCAGGCTTCGAGCTCGAACTGAATGCTCTGGTGCGCAAGTACTTTCCGCATTGGGAAGCCAAGGACTTGAGCGACCTGCTGAAGCGTTGATCTTCATCCTTTCACGACTGATCGCCCCATAGGCCTGGGTCCATGGGGCGATTTCATGCCTGCTTTCTTCACGAAAAGCACAGATGCTTCTGCATTTTTCGTACACAACCAGACGCTGCAAGTGCTGAGCTCGCCCGCAATGCTTTTTCAAGGGGGATCTGGGGGCTGCTGGTCACGCAGCGCGCTTATGGCTCTTGGTCGTTTGTAACCCTCTAGCGCTTGTGCTCCTCGGCCGTTGTGATCCTGACATGTTGGGCAGTGGGCTTTGGTTAAGACGCGAAGCTGGGAAGGTTCATCTGTTGTCGTTTTGTTGTCATATACAGGCATTATTCTGGCCTCCCAACAACAGGGTGCCATGAAACATGTGTCGCGGATAAATACTAAAGTCGACACTATTAAAGTGAGAGAGTTTAAATTTGGTATGTTACATTGATTAACTCAAAATGGGCATGAGCAAGGATGCTGGCTGGTAGCATGAACCTGCTTCAGGCAAGATGCCCGCTTCAGGCAATATACCTAAAATAATGATGAAAGATGTCATTGAAATCTAAATATTTATTGTTAGGGATACCAGGAGGGTAGTCGGCATGATCGCTTGCCACCTCTACGACAATATCGAACTTGCGTGCTTATATCGTTTTCCTGTCAAGCTATCGTTGCATAATGGCGGCAGTCGCGAAGGCAGCGCGGTAGACACAGACTTCAACGACCAACATGAAGAGTGCCTGTCTTTGAAAACACGCAATGGCAGGAAGTTGGTCGTACTTGATGATATCGCTCGTATGGAAGTATTGGTTGATAACCCTCATTTTATGGTGCTCGATTTTGCATAGTTTATATTGAATAAATCATCAAAAACAGGCTGGATGATTTGAAGGAAGAAAGGAAGAAAGGAAGAAAGGAAGAAAGGAAGAAAGGAAGAAAGGAAGAAATAAGAAGAAGCCCCTGTTGTTTGAGACAGGGGCTTTGTTTTTTCGCCAAGGCGAATGAGCAACATGTTTCCACTGTGTTGCCATCCTTATCTTGCTGTCAGCGTTCCTTGGTCGCAATCAGAACTGCCCGTCGGGGTGCTGGATGGCCTTCACGAGTCCGGCTGGGGTCATTCGGGTCCAGGAAGTCGGGCAGAGACTGGAAAGTCATCCAGTCGGTAGTGCGTTGTTCTTCCACGCTGGTAACGGCTTCGTCGACAATACGCACATCCTTGAATCCCGTTTTTTCCAGCCATGTCTTGAGCGCCCGGGATGAGGGCAGGAAGTAGACATTCGGCATGGCGGCATAGCGATCACCGGGCAGTAGCACGGTTGTCTCGTCGCCTTCCACCACCAGAGTTTCCAGCACCACTTCGCCACCGGGACGTAGGGCAGCATGCAACTGGGTCAGGTGTTCCAGTGGAGAAGGGCGATGGTAGAGCACTCCCATGGAGAATACCGTATCGAAAAAGCCCAGGTCTGGTGGCACATCTTCGATCCCGACCGGCAGAAAGTGGACACGTCCGCCATCAGCATTTCCCACAAAGTGACGAACAGCCTGGAACTGCCAGTAGAAGCGTGGAGAAGGATCGATCACCAGGACGAAGCCAGCTCCTTGTCCCGCCATGCGCCAGGCGTGGTATCCATTGCCTCCCCCCACATCCAGTACCCGCCTTCCTGCCAAGGGCGACAGATGAGGAGCGACCCTCTGCCATTTCCAGTCGGAGCGCCATTCGGTGTCAATGGTGATGCCGGCCAGTCGGTAAGGTCCCTTGCGCCAGGGAATCAATGCTCGCAGCAGGCTTTCGCACTGTCGGTGGCGACTGTCGTTCAGTTCTACGTCGACGCTGACATGGGCGTCATCGAGCCTGACGATCCGCTCTTCGGGCAACGGTGGCAACTTGCCGACGGCTTTTTCCCAGGCGGGCAGGTCGCCGTAGCGCTTGCGGTCCAGCCCCCGAGCCAACTGCTCGGGTAACCGGGCGAGCCAGTCGGCCATGGCAGGGTGGTGAAAGGACTGTTCGAGAAACGCCTGGTACAGGGCGCGCTGATGCTCAGGAAGGCTCACTCACTTTTCCTTGAAGGCAATCATGGAAGAGAAGTTCAGGTACTGGAACCAGGTCAGGGAACGCGCGAAACCGACCCGGGCCAGGCGCTCGTGATGGGCCTCCAGGGTATCCGGGACCAGGACGTTTTCCAGCGCGGTACGCTTCTGGCTGATTTCCAGGTCGCTGTAGCCATTGGCGCGCTTGAAGTCGTGATATCGCTCGACCAGCCAGGCATTGTCCTGTTCATCCCCGGCCTTGATCTTCTCCGACAGCACTAGAATGCCGCCTGGTTCCAGGGCGTTGTAGAGTTTGTGCAGCACATCATCGCGGTCCTCGGGAGAGAGGAACTGCAAGGTGAAGTTGAGCACGATCATGCCGGCAGGCTGATAATCGAAAGTACGGATATCGCCTTCCACCACTTCGATATCATGGTCGGGGCATTCTGTGGCAAAGGTTTCACGGGCACGTTCGACCATGGCCGGGGACAGGTCAATACCTGTCAGACTGAAGGCATCCTTGGGGAGCTGCCCGGCCAGGGCCAGGCCGACTGCGCCAAGCGAGCAGCCCAGGTCGTAGACATGGGCGCCGTGGCGCAGATGACGCTGGGCGATCAGTCCCAGCATGCCGAGAATCTGGCCATAGCCTGGCACCGACCGACGAATCATGTCGGGGAAGCAGGCGACGACGGTCTCGTCGAACGAAAAGCGCGCCATCTTGTCCAGAGGTGTGGAAAATATGGCGTCACGGTAAGATGCGTCACTCATAGGCTGACGATGTCTTGGACTCTGGATAGCGGGAAAACACGTATTCTACGCGTCAAGGCTCAAAGCTGCACGGCTGTCACGGCCCAAGGCTGCCAAGGAGAGGATAATGGTACAGATTGATCGGACGAATGCCTGGCAGGCATTGCAGCAGCATGCTGATGACATTGCCAAGCGTCACCTGAAAGACATGTTCCGTGAAGATGAGGATCGCTTCGGCACTTTCAGCCGTGAAGGTGCGGGGCTGCGTGTGGATCTTTCCAAGCAGCGTTGGCAGGCAGAAACCCTGGACCTACTGCTGCAGCTGGCCGAGGAGGCGCAAGTGCTCGAGGCGATCTCGCGCTTGCTCTCCGGTGAAAAGGTCAACATCAGCGAAAATCGTCCCGCACTGCATACCGCGCTGCGCCTGCCGGCAGATGCCAGCCTTGTGGTCGAGGGCCAGGATGTCGTGCCTGGGGTCCACCGCACCCTGGATCACATGGCCTCCATGGTTGATCGTTTTCACTCCGGGCAGTGGCGTGGTGTCACTGGCCAGCCGATCAAGGATGTGGTCAACCTGGGTGTAGGGGGCTCGGATCTTGGGCCGCTGATGGTGACTCATGCACTGTCTGACTACCAGGTCAAGGATGTGCACGAGGTGAACGTACATTTTGCCTCGACCATGGATGGCTCTCAGCTGGCGGCATACCTGACGCATTTCGACCCGGAGACGACGCTGTTCGTGCTGTCGTCCAAGTCTTTCACCACCATCGATACCCTATCCAATGCCACGACTGCCCGTGATTGGCTGATGGCTCGCCTGGCAGGTCATGGCCGGGAAGGCATCGATGCGGACCTGGTCATGCGTCAGCACTTCATCGGTGTGTCGGCAAGTCCCGAGAAAATGTCCGAATGGGGCATTGCCGAGAATCATCAACTGGAGTTCTGGGACTGGGTAGGGGGGCGCTATTCTCTCTGGGGCGGCATTGGCCTGCCTATTGCCCTGGTCATCGGCATGGAGGGTTTCCTCCAACTGCTGGCGGGGGCGCATGCGATGGATCGCCACTTCCAGACAGCCCCCCTGGCCGACAACCTGCCGGTACTGATGGCGCTTGCGGGAATCTGGAACAACAACTTTCTCGATATCCGCGCGCATTCAATCCTGCCTTACGACGGACGCCTGGAGTATTTCGCTGCCTACCTGGAGCAGCTGGAGATGGAGTCCAACGGCAAGTCGGTGACCAATGAAGGCGAAAGCGTCAATTATTCGACCTGCCCTGTGCTGTGGGGACAGTTGGGACCGAATGCCCAGCATGCCTTCTATCAGTTGCTGCACCAGGGGACCCAGGCAGTGGAGTGTGATTTCATTGCGCCTCTGGTGCGCTATGACGATGTTGAAGATCCCGCTACCCGTGAGCGCTTGATGGGGCAGCATCGTCTGACGCTGGCAAACTGCTTCGCCCAGTCGCGTGTTCTGATGTTGGGTGATGATGCCATCGCGGATGATGGTCCGCGGCCGGAGCACAAGCGTTACCGTGGCAATCAACCCTCGACCACTGTATTGCTGGAACGCCTGACGCCGGAGAGCCTTGGTGCCTTGATCGCCTTGTATGAACACAAGGTCTTTGTTCAGGCGACCATCTGGGGCATCAACCCCTTTGACCAGTGGGGTGTTGAACTGGGCAAGAAGATTGCCAATGAGACGTGTGACATCATAGAGCGACGCGATGGTTGTAACGCCGAACTGAAGCAGATGGACGCTTCGACGCGTGGCTTGATCGAGGCGACCTGGAACAGTAGCCGAATGTAGTTGCTATGAGCAGGTGCTATGAGCAGGTGCTATGTGAATAGGTGCTATGTGAATAGGTGCTATGCGAATAGATGCTATGTGAATAGTTGCTATGAGCAGGTGTCATGAGTCGTGAGGTGTCATGGAATAAAGGCGTCTTGATATGAGTCGCTCAAGAGTGCTGGTCAAATATACAGGGTTTTGGGTATGCTGAGTGCATCGAGTGCGCCTCCCCCGGCAAGTGGCCTCCTTTATCTGCACGGTTTCAACAGTGCCGGTGCATCGCCCAAGGCGCGCCTGGTGCAACAGGCATGTCAGTCGCTGGGCCTGGCCTGTCACGTGCCAGATTTGCCCCATCACGCTGAAGAGGCGTTGGAGCTGGCAGAGAGCCTGCTGGATAGTCTTGGGCCTCGGCCGGTATTGATGGGCAGCTCCATGGGGGGCTTCTTGTCCACGGTATTGGCTGAGCGGCATGGGCTACCCGCTGTGCTGGTCAATCCGGCGGTGCGACCGGCTCGGTTGGTCAAGACAATGATGGGCCAGGGTTTCATCAATACCTATACCGGTGAGCGCTTCAGTGTCGAGCAGAGCCACTACGATCAGGTAGTGGCGATGACGCCGGAGCAGGTGGATCCGCAACGTTACCTGCTGTTGCTGGTAACGCAGGATGAAACCCTGGATAGCGCTGATGCCTTCAACTTCTATCGTGGTGCCAGAATGGTGCTGCATCCAGGGGGGGAGCATGGCTTTGACAGGCTGGCGGACTATTTGCCGGCAGCCTTTGCTCACGCAGGATATACACTGGTGCCTGGTAGCATTGCACCTGTGAAGAAGGAATGACGCCCAATAATGATGGATCTCCATACATGACCCAATACAGTGCCAGCTCTATTGAAGTGCTTTCCGGGCTCGAGCCCGTGCGCAAGCGTCCCGGCATGTACACGGATACCTCCCGCCCAAACCATCTGGCTCAGGAAGTCATCGATAACAGTGTCGACGAGGCCTTGGCCGAATTCGCCGATACCATACGCGTCAAGCTGCTCGACGATGGCGGCATTGAAGTGGAAGACAACGGCCGTGGGATGCCCATCGACATTCACCCGGAGCATGGTGTTTCGGGCATCGAACTGATCATGACCCGGCTGCATGCCGGCGGAAAATTCTCCTCTTCCAGCTACCGTTTTTCCGGTGGTTTGCATGGCGTAGGGGTTTCGGTGGTCAACGCGCTGTCCAGGAGGCTGGAGGTCGAGGTGCAGCGCGATGGTCAGCGTTATGCCATGGCCTTCGAGCATGGCGATACCGTATCTCCTCTGGCGGCGGTAGGCACGGCAGCCAAACGAGCCAAGGGAACCCTGGTGCGCTTCTGGCCGGAGCAGAGCTACTTTGACAGCCCCAAGCTGTCTGTCTCGAGGCTCAAGCACCTGTTGCGTGCCAAGGCAGTACTTTGTCCTGGTCTCAAGGTCGAACTGATCGAGGCTGACGGGACAGCGACCACCTGGCAATTCGAAGATGGTCTGCGTGACTATCTGGCCCAGAGCACGGATGGCTATGAGGTGTTGCCGGCGTCACCTTTCGTTGGTCATTTTTCCGACGAGGAACAGGCAGTGGACTGGGCCATTCAGTGGTTGCCCGAAGGTGGTGATTCGCTGATGGAAAGCTATGTGAACCTGATCCCTACGGCGCAGGGAGGTACTCACGTCAATGGCCTGCGTTCAGGGCTGCTGGAAGCCCTGCGTGAATTCTGTGAATATCGCAGCCTGTTGCCCAGGGGCGTAAAACTGACCGCCGAGGACCTGTGGGAACGGGTCGCCTATGTGCTCTCGGTGAAGATGCTCGACCCTCAATTTGCTGGCCAGACCAAGGAGCGGTTGTCATCGCGCACTGTAGCGGGTTTTGTTTCCGGGGTGGTCAAGGATGCCTTCTCGCTGTGGCTCAACCACCATGTAGATCAGGCCGAGGCACTGGCAGAACTGGTGATCAGTGCTGCTCAGCGGCGCCAGAAGACCGCCAAGAAGGTCGCTCGCAAGAAGATCACCTCAGGCCCTGCGCTGCCAGGCAAGCTGGCTGACTGCAGTGGCCAGGACCCGGTTCGCAGTGAACTGTTTCTGGTAGAAGGGGATTCGGCAGGCGGCAGTGCCAAGCAGGCTCGCAACCGTGAGACCCAGGCAATCCTTCCCTTGCGCGGCAAGATTCTCAATACCTGGGAAGTGGATTCCCACGATATCTACGGTTCCCAGGAAGTTCACGACATCGCCGTGGCCATCGGTATGGACCCCAACAGCGATGACCTGTCCAAGCTGCGCTATCACAAGATCTGCATTCTGGCGGATGCCGATTCCGACGGCCTGCACATCGCTACCCTGTTGTGCGCCTTGTTCGTGCGTCACTTTTCGGCACTGGTGGATGCCGGTCACGTATTCGTGGCCATGCCACCGCTGTACCGCATCGATCTGGGCAAGGAAGTGCATTACGCCCTAGACGAGAGCGAGAAGGCAGCCATCCTCAAGCGTCTGGAAAGCAAGCGGGGAACACCCAATGTGCAGCGTTTCAAGGGTCTTGGCGAGATGAGCCCGTTGCAATTGCGCGAGACCACCATGGCCGTCGAAACCCGACGCCTGGTCCAGCTTGCCCGGGAAGAAGGCGACGGCACCATGGAAATGATGGATATGCTGCTGGCCAAGAAACGCGCTGCCGACCGCAAGAGCTGGTTGGAGGATTACGGCAATCTGGCGGACATCGAGGTGTAACGTCTTATGACCATGGATATTCAGGTGGCGGAGGGCGACATCGAACGTCTGTCCCTGCGCGAATACACGGAGAAGGCCTACCTCGATTATTCGATGTACGTCATTCTCGACCGGGCGCTACCCCATATCGGCGATGGCATGAAGCCCGTGCAACGGCGCATCGTCTATGCCATGCGTGAGCTGTCATTGACGGCCAATGCCAAGTACAAGAAGTCCGCACGTACCGTCGGTGATGTATTGGGTAAATTCCACCCCCACGGTGACAGTGCCTGCTACGAAGCCATGGTGCTCATGGCCCAGCCCTTCAGCTATCGCTATCCGCTGGTGGATGGCCAGGGCAACTGGGGAAGTCCGGACGATCCCAAGTCCTTTGCTGCCATGCGCTATACCGAAGCGCGCTTGTCGCGCTTCTCTGAAGTCCTGTTGTCCGAACTTGGGCAGGGGACGGTGGACTGGACGCCGAACTTTGATGGCACCATGAATGAGCCAGTGGTGCTGCCGGCACGCTTGCCCCATGTGCTGCTCAATGGGGGCATGGGGATTGCCGTGGGCATGACCACGGACATTCCGCCACATAATGTGCATGAGGTGGTCGAAGCCACTTGCCAGGTATTGCGCAACCCGGGCGTGACCACTGCGGACCTGATGAAGCATCTGCCGGCACCGGACTTTCCCACCGAGGCGGAAATCATCACGCCCCGGGCCGATCTGCGCAAGATCTATGAGGCAGGCCGAGGCAGTGTCAAGCTGCGTGCCCGCTACATGCTGGAAGATGGCAATGTGGTGATCACGGCGCTGCCGTATCAGGTCAGTGGTGCCAAGGTGCTGGAGCAGATCGCCGCCCAGATGCAGGCCAAGAAGCTGCCCATGGTAGCGGATCTGCGTGATGAGTCGACCCACGAGGATCCGACCCGACTGATCATCGAGCCGCGCTCCAACCGGATCGATATCGAAGCGTTGATGGCACACCTGTTCGCCACGACCGATCTGGAAAAGAACATACGGGTCAATCTCAACGTCATCGGGCTCGATGGCCGCCCGCGGGTGATGCCGTTGCCCGAGCTGCTGGGCGAATGGCTCGATTTCCGTCGCACCACGGTGCGTCGGCGTCTGGAGCATCGCCTGGGCAAGGTGATGGACCGGTTGCATATCCTTGCAGGCTTGTTGATTGCTTACCTCAACATTGATGAGGTCATCCGCATCATTCGCGAGGAGGATGAGCCCAAGAGCGCCTTGATGGCTACCTTTGGCCTGTCTGATCGCCAGGCCGAAGCCATCCTTGAGCTGCGTCTGCGTCATTTGGCCAAGCTTGAGGAAATGAAGATTCGCACCGAGCAGGATGAGCTTGAGGAAGAGCGCAAGCACCTCGAGAAGCTGCTGGGTGATGCCGGAGCCATGACCGACCTGATCGAGGAAGAGCTGCGCAAGGCGGGTGAAGAGTATGGCGATGCGCGCCGCTCGCCGATCGTCGAGCGTGAAGAAGCCAAGGCGCTTTCCGAAGTCGAACTGGTCGGTGCGGATCCGGTGACTGTCGTGCTTTCCGAAAAGGGCTGGATACGTGCGGCCAAGGGTCACGACATCGATCCGGAAGGGCTTTCCTACAAGGCGGGAGACAAGTTCCACCTGGCGGCCCGGGGCAAGACCAACCAACCCCTGGTATTGCTGGATGATACTGGCCGAGCCTATACCTTGCCTGCTCACCAATTGCCAAGCGCCCGCGGCCAGGGTGAGCCCGTTACCGGAAAGGTCAATGTGGTAGCCGGTGCGCATATGGCCGGAGTGATGCTGGCACCGCCGGATACTCGCTATCTGTTGGCATCGGATGGTGGCTATGGCTTTGTGGCCAAGCTGGACGAACTGACGGGCAAGAACCGTTCGGGTAAATCGGTGCTGTCGTTGCCCAATGGTTGCAATGTGCTGGCACCAGTGGAAGTGCCGGGTGGTGAAGAGGGCCTGAGCGTGGCAGCGGTATCCAATGAAGGGCGCTTGTTGCTGTTCCCGCTGGAGCAGTTGCCGGAGATGGCCAAGGGCAAGGGCAACAAGATGATCGACATTCCCGGGGCGCGGGCCGCGCGTCGCGAGGAGTTCGTGCGTGATCTGGTGGTGTTGGCGCCAGGAGATGCCCTGGTGGTGCATTCCGGAAAGCGCAAGCTGACATTGAAGGGCGAAGAGCTCGATTACTATCGTGGCGACCGCGGTAGACGCGGTAGCAAGTTGCCACGTGGCTTACAGAAAGTGGATCGCCTGGAGCGCCAGGAAGGATGACATGACAAGACGAATCTTGATGCGTGCCACTGGTCAGGCACGGCCAGGACAACTGGCCGGCCTGGGCTGCGCACTGGCCAGAAGCGGGGCACGGTTGCTGGATATCAACCAGAGCGTGACCTTCGGTATCCTGTCGCTTGAGGCACTGGTCGCCCTGGACCACGAAGCGGAACTGGAGCAGGCATTGTGTGAAGTGGGCGATGAACTGGGCCTGGATGTACAGGCCATTCAGATCAGCGCCGAGGAATATCATCGCTGGAGCGTGGATGCCAGTCAGCCTCGACTGATCATGACGCTGCTGGCGCCGAAGTTGCCGGCAGGCATTCTGGCGGAAGTCGGTGCCTTGACCGCTGGACATGGCCTGACCGTGGAACTGATTCATCGGCTGTCTGGACGAGAGCCTCTGGATGGTGAGGCCCCCGAGCATGGCAGCTGCGTCGAATGCTGGCTGCGCGGAGAAGAGGTGGATGTCGAGGCGTTGCATGAGAAAGCCTTGGCATTGGGGGCTGCCCACGGGGTGGATATCGCTCTACAGGAGGACTCCATCTGGCGCACTCATCGTCGTCTAGTGTGCTTTGACATGGACTCGACCTTGATCAAGGCGGAAGTCATCGATGAGCTGGCAAGGCGTCACGGCGTCTACGATGAAGTGGCTGAAGTCACTGAACGGGCCATGCGAGGGGAGCTGGACTTCAAGCAGAGCTTTCGTGAGCGGATGTCCAAGCTCAAGGGGCTGGATGAATCCGTGCTGGCCGACATCGCGGCCGAGCTACCGCTGATGGATGGTGTCGAGACGCTGATGAAGCAGCTCAAGCGTCTGGGCTATCGTACGGCCATCCTGTCCGGTGGTTTCACCTATTTTGCCGAATACCTGCAGGCGCGTCTGGGCTTCGATGAGATCCATGCCAATGAACTGGTCATCGAGAATGGCAAGGTGACGGGTGAGGTTCGTGAACCGATCGTCGATGCTGACCGCAAGGCACAATTGCTGCATGAGATCGCGCAGCGTGAAGGCTTTCGCATGGAGCAGACCATCGCGGTAGGAGACGGCGCCAATGACCTGAAGATGCTGGCCGCCGCTGGCCTTGGCATTGCTTTCCGGGCCAAGCCGTTGGTGCGCCAGCAGGCACGTCATAGTATCTCGACATTGGGCCTGGATGCTGTGCTTTACCTGATCGGCTACCGTCAAGCCGACCTGGAGGCATGACAGCATGGCTGCATCTGCGAGCAACTGGCGTGGGCGTTTCGAGCAACTGCGTGCCAACAAGTTCTTCGAGCTGGCAGTCATCGCTATCATTATCCTGTCGGCACTGCTGATCGGTGCCAAGACCTACGAAGAAACCTCCCGTTTCCAACAGGCTCTAGTGGTGCTGGATATGGGAGTCACCGCGTTTTTCCTGGTCGAGTTGCTGATTCGCATGGCCGCAGAGAAACGCCTGATCGACTTCTTCAAGAAGGGCTGGAATGTCTTCGATTTCCTGATCGTCGTCGCCAGCCTGGTACCCTTGAACGACTCGGAAATGGTACTGCTGGCGCGCTTGCTGCGTATCTTCCGGGTCTTGCGTCTGGTATCGATGATTCCTGAGCTACGCATCCTGATGGTGGCGTTGTTCAAGTCGATTCCCCGCATGGGCTACGTGCTTCTGTTGATGTTCATCATCTTCTACATCTACGGTGCGGTCGGCAGCTTTCTGTTCGTGGACGTGGACCCCAAGCTGTGGGGCAATATCTCTTTGGCCATGCTGACGCTGTTTCAGGTCGCAACCTTCGAGAGCTGGGCCACGGCAGTGCTCTATCCGGCCATGGAGCATTACCCATACGCATGGATCTACTTCCTGACCTTTATCTTCCTCAACGCTTTTGTCTTTTTGAACATGATGATCGGGATTGTGCTGGATGTCATGCAGAAGGAGAGCGTTGCCATTGAGCTGGAGAATGGCGAAGGGGAAGCCGCGGAACTTCATGGACTGCGAAGCGATGTGCGTGAGCTGCGCGACCAACTCAATCGGATGGAGTCGTTGTTGAAGGAGCGTAGTTGATGAAATGTCGCTGATATACCTCGTCAGCAGGCACAGGTGACTGCTGACGAGATAGAAACGCATTGATGCAGGCTGCCTCGGTAGCCTGTCGTCCGAGCGACATGAGTGATCTTCCGCCTACTCGATTGAGAGCTACCGTACTACCGCCGATGGGATAGGTACGATGCTGTTGCTTGGCGCTAGCATGTACATGCAAGGCGTTAAGGGCGCTAGGCACCAAGGAAGGCGCGTGGCCGGGAGGGATTCCTCCCGGCTTTTTTTGCGAGCGACGAACTGTCGCCGGCGAGTATGGCGATGAAGATGATGATGGAGCGGTCTACAGCTCGAGTTCATCTGCCATGCAGTTGGCGTAGAAGGTCACACTGGCTGGCCAGTCGGAGAACATGGCGCGGATGCCGATGTCTCGTGCCATGACATCCAGCGCCACCATTTTATCGCCTTCATTGTCGACGACCGAATCGATGGTCTGGTAATACCAGTCACCGTCCTCAGTCAGGGGCGCGGAGCGCTCGAAGGACCAGGCAATGATGTCGAGGCCTGCAGCCTTGGCTTGTTCAGCATAGGTGGATGGCACAATGGGCTTGTCAGGATCGTCGTTGGCTGTCAGCAGCATCCACAGCGGAGGTGCCAGGATCTTGACCCCCATATCAGCCAGTTCTTCCATCGAGGGCGACCAGGTGTCCGGATTGGTGATGTTGAAGTCAGGTTGTGTGTCGCGATCATCCAGGAATACCGCCTGGTCACCGAAGTCGGTGTTGTCGATCCAGTAGCGAACATCATCGAGCAGGAAAGACTGGGGGAAGACATCCGATGGGTCGACGTCGGCGGCGACATACTCGTCAATCACCTTTTGTGCGTAGTCCTGTTGGGTCATGCCATCGAAAGGCATGTCGACAGTCGGTGTCTTGAGCTCAGGGGTCATCTTCACGCCGAGGCTCTTGAACAGCTCTATGCTTTCGGCATGCGTCATCAAGGTCCCGGAGTTGGCCGCGTAAAGTTCCGTGCGCCAGGTTGGATTTCCGGCCAGGTAGTCTTCCAGGGTCTTGGCCTCGGTGTTGACGCCATCCATGCGTCCTTCGAGTGTCTTGAACTCGGCCAGGGTGATATCGCTGGTGGAACACATGATATCGGCGGCATTGCTGAGATTGCCGGCGTCATCGAATTTCGGTGGCACACTGCACTTCTCGGCCAGCGGTGTTTCCAGGATGTTGGTGGTGGAGTGCAGGTCGCTCTGGGAATGACGGCAGACCAGTTCTTTGTCCTTGGTAAAAGCGACGTCACACTCCAGGACTCCGGCCCCCATGCGTGCCGCGGCCATGTAGGATTCCCGGGTGTGTTCCGGGAACATCAAGGGCGCGCCGCGGTGACCGATGGAGAAGTCACTGCGCTCATAGCTGCCCATGTTGGAAGCGCATTGTTGCAACGCGGCCTTGAGTTCAGTGGATTGAGCACTGTCCTCATCCATGTCATCGACGAGATAGAAAGGGCGTGGCCCCAGCGTAATCGGCAACTGATCGATGTCATCGACAACGTCATTCTCGGCAGAGGCGTGGGCCGGACCCGCAAGGCTCACGATCAGCGCGGGGAGCAAGGCAGCGGCAGTCTTGGACAGCTTCATCTTGTCATTCCTTAACAGCACAGAAAGTGGGTGCAAAATGGCGCGCATCAGTCTAACTGGACACCTGTGACAAGGTGATGGCAGTGCGAAGATGCGACATCAAACCATCAGCATAGTTGACAAGAACCATCAGTCCTGATTTTCTATGGGGTATGGACATGACATATTGCAACTTCGATCTAGACCTACGACTACTAGCCCACCACTGAAATGTGTGCTGGGCGATGCCTTTTGCGTCGCCGTTTGTCAGGTTTAATCGAGGTTGTTTAGATGTCTTCCACTACTGCTCGCCACGCCATGAACGTTCGTTGTGTTCAAGTTATCGGTGCCAGCTGCCGACATTGTGTCGCTGCTCGCCATATCGTCGCGAGCGCAGTAGCGCCAAACGCAGCAATGCCTGTTGACGTAACAACTGCTGCTACTGAATTTCACAGCGCCCCACCTGCTATTTGCAGGTGGGGCGTTTCCGTTTCTAGACCTTGTGTTTCAAGGTTTTTCATCTGATTCGCTGCACACGACCTGGAGAATGCTGCCATGATGCTCAACGATCCCTCGAAGAAATATCGCCCCTTCGTCGCTGTCGATATCCCTGATCGCCAGTGGCCAAATCGCCGTATCGAGACACCTCCGGTGTGGTGCAGTGTCGACCTGCGTGATGGCAACCAGGCGCTGGTCGACCCGATGGATCAAGAACGCAAGCAGCGTTTCTTCGACATGCTGGTCAAGATCGGCTTCAAGGAGATTGAAGTTGGCTTTCCGTCTGCTTCCCAGACCGATTTCGATTTCGTGCGCGGCCTGATCGAAAATGGCAAGGTTCCTGATGATGTCACCATCCAGGTCCTGACACAGGCGCGTCCGCACCTCATCGAACGCACCTTCGAGTCGCTCAAGGGCGCCAAGAATGCGATCGTGCACGTGTACAATGCCACGGCTCCGGTGTTCCGCCGGGTGGTCTTCAATGTCAATCGCAGCGAATGCATCGATATCGCTGTCACGGCCACGCGCCAGATTCGCGAGTTGATGGATGCGGCTCCGGAAACGAACTGGACCTTCCAGTACTCTCCTGAGCTGTTTACCAACACCGAGATGGATTTTGCGGTAGAGATTGTTAATGCCGTGAGCGAGACCTACGGTGCCACGGCGGACAAGAAGATGATCGTCAACCTGCCGGCGACGGTGGAATGTGCTACGCCCAACAATTATGCCGATCAGGTGGAATGGTTCTGTCGCAACGTGGCGCATCGCGATCACCTCATCGTCAGCGTGCATCCGCATAATGACCGTGGTACAGGCGTTGCTGCCGCTGAGCTGACCGTGATGGCCGGTGCCGACCGGGTCGAGGGCACCTTGTTCGGCAATGGCGAGCGCACCGGTAATGTCGATATTGTCACGCTGGCCATGAACCTCTATACCCAGGGCGTACACCCGGGGCTGGACTTCTCCAACATCACCCCGATCATGCGAGAGGTCGAGTATTGCAACCAGTTGCCGGTTCACCCGCGCCATCCTTATGTCGGGGACCTGGTGTTCACTGCCTTCTCTGGCTCTCACCAGGATGCGATCAAGAAAGGCATGGCGATACGCAAGGATAATCCAGAGGGTGTCTGGGAAGTGCCTTACCTGCCGATCGACCCGCTCGATGTGGGACGCAGCTATGAGGCAGTGATCCGGGTCAACAGCCAGTCCGGCAAGGGCGGCGTCTCATACCTGCTCGAGCAGGAACATGGCATCGAGCTGCCGCGTCGTCTGTCCATGGAATTCAGCACGGTGGTGCAGGAAGTGGCTGACCGGATCGGTAAGGAAATTACGTCCAAGATGATCTACCAGGCCTTTGTTGATGAATATCTGGAGCAGAAGACGCCGCTCGAGCTGGTCAGTCATCGCCTGTTCTCTGAGCCGGATAGCCCCGTCGTCACCATGGAGGCCTGCATCAGCAAGAATGGTGAGCGCCAGACCATCACCGGGCAGGGCAACGGCCCGCTGGCGGCATTCATCAAGGCACTGGCGGGTGAAGGTCATAATGTCGAGATCATCGATTATCACGAGCACTCCCGTGGTCAAGGCTCTGATGCTGAAGCCATCGCCTATGTGGAGGTGCGCATCAATGGTGAAGCCGTATTCGGCGTGGGCAGCGACGAAAGCATCACCAGTGCTTCCATCAAGGGGGTGCTGAGTGCCATCAATCGCCAGCTTTCCACTGCTGAAGTGGCCGCCAACGTGACGGCAGAAACCGTCGCCTGAAACAAGCTATAAGCCACGAGCCACGAGCCACGAGCGGTAAGCCATAAGCTTTAAGCCATGAGCTCAGGCACCAAGTGAAAGCCCCTGCAGTGACCGAACTGCAGGGGCTTTCTCGTGAGGTGCCATGTATTGCATGGGGGCAGGCCATGACAGGATACTGCTGGTTTACCGTTTACCGTTTACCGTTTACCGTTTACCGTTTACCGTTTACCGCTTACCGCTTACCGCTTACCGCTTACCGCTTACCGCTTACCGCTTACCGCTTACCGCTTACCGCTTACCGCTTACCGCTTACCGCTTACCGCTTACCGCTTACCGCTTACCGCTTACCGCTTACCGCTTACCGCTTGTCATAGTGGCGTCTTGCTTGCCTCGCCAGGCACTTCGCGAACCAGGGTTGGCATCAGGAAGCCGGGGAGTCGAGTGCGCAGTTCTGCAACGAGCCGCTGGGCTTTTGTGTCGTCCACATCGAAGTGGGCAGCACCGACCACCGGATCGAAGGCGTGCAGGTAGTAGGGCAGGATGCCCGCTTCGAACAGGCGTTCGGACAACTGTTCCAGGGAATCTACATCATCATTGACTCCGCGCAGGATGACGCTTTGGTTGAGCAGGGTGACACCAATCTGGCGCAGGCGGTTGCAGGCTGCGATCACGGCATCGTCGATCTCGTTGGCATGGTTGATATGCAATACCATGACCTTCTGCAGGCGCGTACTGGCCAGCCAGTCGAGCAGGGCGCCATCGACACGATCAGGAATCACGACGGGCAGGCGGCTATGCAGGCGCAGCCGCTTGAGGTGGGGAATGGCGTCAAGTCGCTCGACCAGCCAGGCCAGTTGACGATCGCTGGCGGCCAGTGGATCGCCCCCGGAGAGAATGGCTTCACGCAGTTGCGGGTCGGCACGTAGATAATCCAGTGTCTCGTCCCATTGTGCCCGGGATGGTGCGTTGTCGTGGTAAGGAAAATGACGGCGAAAGCAGTAGCGACAGTTGACTGCGCAGGTCGGGCTGGCGATCAACAGCACTCGGCTGGCGTATTTGTGTATCAGCCCCCGGCGGGCGGTGTGTTCGGCCTCGTCCAAGGGGTCAGTAACATATCCGGGTAGGATGTCGCTTTCTGCTTCCAGCGGCAATACCTGGCGCAGCAAGGGGTCGGCAGGGTCGCCGAGGCGCATGCGTCTGGCAAAGGCTTCCGGCACACGCACCTCGAACAGGGCGTGGCCGCTTTCGGCGCCAGGCAGTAGTGATGGGTCAAGCCCGAGACGCTGGCACAGGGCTTTGGGATCACGAATGGCACCGGCAAGTTGGCGCTGCCATGCCCCGGTCTCGGGCAAGTCCCCATCATCCGGGGGCTGCGGGCAATGTAAAAGCGCGGGGCTTCGGGTTATCATGCGTGCCACCCATAAATGCGAGCGAGGGATGCGCCCTCGCGAAATGTCAGTCGTGTGCTGCCTTGCATTGAATGCGGGGCCAGGCACCAAGAGGAATGAGAAGTCATGGCGAACTATTCTACCAATGAATTCAAGGGCGGTCTGAAAGTCATGTTGGACGGCGACCCTTGCTCCATCGTCGAGAACGAGTACGTCAAACCTGGAAAAGGGCAGGCCTTCAACCGTGTCAAGCTGCGTAACCTGATGACCGGGCGTGTCTGGGAGCGGACCTTCAAGTCCGGTGAGTCTCTGGAAGGGGCTGATGTTCTCGACCAGGACATGGAATACCTCTACACCGACGGTGAGATGTGGCATTTCATGAAGACTGATGGCTCTTTCGAACAGTATGCCGTGGACAAGAAGGCGCTGGGCGATGCCGAGAAGTGGCTGAAAGAGCAGGTGGTGTACAACGTTATCCTGTGGAATGACAACGCCATTTCTGTGACACCGCCTAACTTCATCGAGCTGGAAGTGGTCGAGACGGACCCTGGCCTCAAGGGTGATACCGCCCAGGGCGGATCCAAGCCGGCAACGTTGTCCTCTGGTGCAGTGGTTCGCGTGCCGCTGTTCATCAACCAGGGCGAAGTGCTGCGCATCGATACACGCTCCGGCGAGTACGTCTCTCGCGCCTGAGGAACGGGCCGCTCGGCCCACAGTGGTATCTATGTCGGTAATTACAGGCCACGCTTTCGCGTGGCCTGTGTCGTTTAAGGGTGATCTGCATATGACAAGTGACTGGCGTCCTGTTGCCTCGATCGAGACGCTGCGCGCACGGGCGAAACTGGTGGCCCAGGTGCGTCACTTTTTCGCTGAGAGAGATGTACTGGAAGTGGAAACGCCGGTTCTCGGTCATGGCGGCAGTACGGATGTGCATCTTGCATCGCTGTCGTGTCATGCCATGACGCCAGCAGGGCGGGAGCGTCTATGGCTGCAGACGTCGCCGGAATTCGCCATGAAGCGGTTGCTGGCAGCAGGCTCCGGGCCGATCTTTCAAATTGCTCGCAGTTTTCGCGACGGTGAAGTGGGGCGCCGACATAACGTCGAGTTCAGCATGCTCGAATGGTATCGGCCAGGCTGGAGTCTGGACGAGCTGATCGACGAGACGCAAGGCCTGATTCGCGCCCTGTTGCCGATCAACCCTGGTCCAACTCGGCAACGCCGTTACCGGGATCTGTTCATTGAGCAACTGCGTCTGGACCCCTTCACGACGTCACTGGCGATGCTGCGTAATGCAGCAGAAGAACGCAGCGGTATGGAGATGAAAGCGGCCGAGCGTGATGAATGCCTGGATCTGTTGATGAGCCTGGTGATAGAACCGACGCTTGGGTGTGGCGGCATCGACATCGTTGTCGACTACCCGGCCAGTCAGGCAGCGTTGGCCAAGCGCCACCAGGACCCTCGCGATGGTAGCTGGGTGGCCTCGCGCTTCGAGATCTATCTCAAGGGGATCGAACTGGCCAATGGCTATGATGAGCTTACCGACGCATCAGAGCAGCATCGGCGTTTCGATGAGGATAATGCCGCGCGCTGCACAGCAGGATTGCCGCAAGTCGATGTGGATCACCGTTTGCTCGATGCTCTTCAGGCCGGTATGCCCGAAGGCAGTGGCGTGGCATTGGGGCTGGATCGCTTGATACAGCTGGCGCTGGGAAAGGACAGCCTTGAACAGGTGCTGGCCTTCCCGACGCCACGTTGTTGAACTCACATATCTCCCAGGCGCTGTCCCATGCGTACTGCAATGGGGCCATTGACGCTGCTGGCCTCAAAGGTTGCCTGGTTGGCGAAGGCCATCACGACAGTGGAGCCGAGCTTGAAGCGTCCCATTTCTTCCCCTTGAGCCAAGTGGACGGGCTTGTCGAAGCGTACTCGTTCGACACGACCGGATAGCGGGGTCACCTGTCCACTCCAGACGGTTTCGATGGCAGCGACGATCATGGCGCCTACCAGCACCATCACCATGGGGCCCCGTTCGGTCTCAAAGTGGCAGACCAGGCGCTCGTTGCGGGCAAACAGACCTGGGACATGTCGAGTGGTTGCGTCGTTAACCGAGAACAGGCGTCCGGGGACATAGACCATCTCGGTAAGGGTGCCGGCGACGGGCATATGTACCCGATGATAATCCTTGGGCGACAGATACACGGTGGCGAAGCTGCCGTTGCGGTAGTCACTGGCCTTCAGAGGATCTCCACCCAGCAGTTCGGCCATGCTGAAGCCGTGGCCTTTGGCCTGGATCAGGCGACCTGCATCGATTTCCCCCCATTGTGAAAGTGTGCCATCCGCCGGGCTCAGCAGCCCTTCGTCAAGGGGCCGGGCATCTGCCTTCAGTGCTCGGGTGAAGAAAGCATTGAATGTCGGATAGACCGTGGGGTCACTCTCCACTGCTTCATTCATGTCCACCTTGAACTGACGAATGAAGGCCTTGATCAGAGCATTCTTCAGCCAGCCAATGCGGCATTCGGCAAGGCACCCCACCAGCCGCGACAGCAGATGGTGGGGCAGGGGGTACTGAATCAGGGCAAACAGTTTGGCGGGAATCACGAAGTTTCGATCTCAAAAAGGGTGATGATGGGCTATAAGCTATAAGCGAAGGAGTCTTTACACGGTTCTGAGAAGCGTTTTGCATCACTGGCTTACGGCTTACGGCTTACGGCTTACGGCTTACGGCTTACGGCTTACGGCTTACGGCTTGCGGCTTACTTTTCAATAGGGGTGTCGTCGCGATTGCCCCATTCCTTCCAGGAGCCTGCGTAGGCTCGAATCTTGCTGAAGCCGAGTGCCTTGCCTACCAGCCAGGTAAAACCACTGCGATGGTGACTCTGGCAGTGAGTGACCACTTCCATTTCTGGTGTCAGCCCTTTGGCGCCCAGCTCGGTGAACAGCTCTGCGTAGTCTCGTATGCGTAGTGAGTGCTCACGATCCATGGCATCTGTCCACTCCATGTTCACCGCGCCTGGAATATGACCGAGATGCTTGTTGTTGCCTTTTTTGCCGGCAAATTCATCGCCAGAGCGGGCATCCCAGATGGCGAAGTCATCACTGCCGAGCTTGTCGATCAATTCACCACGCTCGATAAGCACCTCGGGATGCCGGATGGTGGCCTGGTATTCCCTGGGGGTAGGAAGGTGCTCCTCGGTGGACACCGGCAAGGCTTCCGCACACCAGGCGTGGATGCCACCATTGAGGTAGGAGTAACGGCTGTGGCCGATCAGCTCCAGGGTCCACAGCAGGCGCCCAGCCCAGCCACCACCTTCATCGTCGTAGGCCACCACATGGGTGTCGCGAGTCAGGCCCAGGGACGAGAACAAGGCCGACAGAGCCTCGACATCGGGTACATCATTGGGCACATCACCAGAGCCCTTCAACAGACGGTTATGATCAAGAAAGATGGCACCGGGTACATGGCCTGAGGTGTAGCTGTCGGCCTTGAGCGGGACATCGATGATCAGGATGTCTTCATGGTCGATCACTGCGGCCAGTTCTTCGGGTTCGGCGATCAGTGGCAGTAGATTGTCTTCTGAGCTCATGGCGGCTCTCCTCGAAACGTGTGGTCAGAGGCACGTGCGGTCAGGCAAAGGCAGCACTGTATCAAGTGCCATCATTCAGGGATTATCCAGACTATCGACGATACGACGGTAACTGGCAAAGCGCTGAGGATGGATGTCGCCCCGCTCAACGGCTGTCTGCAAGGCGCAACCAGGTTCCTGGCGGTGGCGACAGTCGCGAAAACGGCACTGCTCCAGATAAGGGCGAAACTCGATGAAGCCTTCAGTGACCTGGCGCTCATCCAAGTGAGTGAGTCCAAACTCGCGGATGCCGGGAGAGTCGATCAGGGCACCTGCTGTCACGTTGTCGCTGAGAGCCGGTAGATGGTAGAGCTGAGCCGTGGTCGTGGTGTGACGCCCCTTGCGCGTATCTGCAGATAAAGCGCCAATGCGTAGCTGTTCATTGGGCAGGAGCAAGTCGATCAGAGAGGATTTGCCAACGCCGCTCTGCCCGACAAATACCGAGGTGCGTTCCGCCAGGCAGGCATGTAGCGCATCCATCCCCCCTTCACTGGTGGTCGAGGTGGCAACCACGGCATAACCGAGGTCTTCATAGCGTGCCAGCAGAGCACGCAGCTCTCCGCCTTGCTCAGGAAGCAGATCCGTCTTGTTGAGCACCAGCACAGGGGTGATGCCGGTGGCCTCGGCTGCCACCAGGTAGCGGTCGATCAAGCCTGCGTGAGGCTCGGGTTCGACGGCGAAAACGATCAGAATCTGGTCGATGTTGGCGGCCACGGGTTTGAGCAGGCCGCGCATATCCGGGCGTTCCAGCACATTATCGCGCTCGCCACGAGCGACGACGACACCGCTACCGTCTTCGCCTGCGCGCCAGATCACCCGATCGCCTGTGACCAGGCCTTCCAGGTTGGCTCTCAAGTGACAACGTACGGGCTTTTGTCCCAGACGCTCCGTGACATCAAGCGTGCGGCCGAAGTGGGCAGTCACTCGCCCATCGCGCTCAGTGCCATATTCTCCGGCAGAGAGTTTCTCGTCGTCCTGGTTCTGACGCTTTTCTGCACGCTTGGCCCGTTCGGCCTGGATCTTCTCGATGCGCCAGCGTTGTTGGCGACTCAGCTTACGTTTGCTCACATGACAGCCCGATGCTCGGTACAATGAGCAGCATTGTACTCATTCTCAAGGATGGCCGATATGACCGAGCGTACTCAAGACACAACCCCTGCTCCGACCAATATCTCAGCAGAGGGCGAGCCTCGTTCCGATCTCCTGGTGTGGATCGACCTGGAAATGACCGGTCTGGATCCCAACAAGGAGCGCATCATCGAGGTGGCAACTTTGATAACCGATGGAGACCTCAATGTCGTTGCCGAAGGACCGGTGATTGCTATCAACCAGAGCGAGGCGCTGATTGCCGGCATGGACGAGTGGAATACCAGAACCCATGGCGATTCTGGCCTGATTGAGCGAGTACGACGTAGCACCGTGAGCACACAGGAAGCAGAGGCGCGTACCTTGGCGTTCCTGCGTACGTATGTGGTGTCCGGTACTTCGCCCATGTGTGGCAACTCCATTCATCAGGATCGCCGCTTCCTGGAGCGGGAAATGCCAGAGCTGTGGTCTTTCTTCCATTACCGCAACCTGGATGTCTCCACGCTCAAGGAGCTGGCCAAGCGCTGGAACCCACAGGCCCTGGATGGCTTTTCAAAGCGCAATGTGCATCTGGCCATGGACGATATAAAGGAATCCATCGCGGAACTGGCGCACTATCGCAAGACTTTCCTCAAGGCGTAGAGCGCCAGCAGGTGGCAAGAGCTGATTCAAGACCGAGGCCTTGCTCCACGATGACCGTTGCAAAGGGCAAGGGCGGAAAGGCCTGGTGAGGTCAATCGGTGCTGGCTATCAGCGCGCTACGCTTCCTGCGCTGTTGCTTCAGGGCCCAGCGGACGTGCTCGCGGACAAGGTCGGAAGGATAGGCCAGACGCACCAGAAGCGCTGTCTCGATAGCTTGGCTCCAGGGAGCATTGCCCAGGCCAACGGCGAGGTTGCGTAACCAGCGCTCATAGCCGATACGGCGAATAGGGCTGCCGGCAGTGCGGGCGAGGAATTCTTCTTCCCCCCAGTTGAACAGGGTGAGCAGCTCCACACGGTCGAGGTCGTGGCGTGGGGCAAAGTCGGGCTCATTACTGGCTCGGGTGAAGCGGGTGAAGGGACATACCAGTTGGCAGTCGTCGCAACCAAACACGCGATTACCCATTGCTTCGCGATACTTCTCGGGGATGCTGCCAAATAGCTCAATGGTGAGATAGGAAATGCAGGCTCTTGCATCGACAACTCTGTCGTCGACGATGGCTCCGGTAGGGCAAGCCTGACGACAGGCGCTGCAGCTACCACAGTGGCTGGCCTCGAAAGGAGGATCCACCGGCAACGGCAGGTCGGTATACAGCTCCCCGAGAAAGAACAGAGAGCCAGCCTTGGGGTTGAGCAGCATGGCGTTCTTGCCGAACCAGCCCAGGCCGGCCTTGCGTGCCAGCCCCCGTTCCATTACCGGGGCTGAATCGACGAAGGCACGGTAGCCAATCGGGCCGACTTCGGCCTCGATCTGCCTGGCCAGGCTTTGCAGGCGCTTGCGCATCAGTTTGTGATAATCGCGCCCAGTGGCATAGCGGGAAATATAGGCACGATGTGGTTGGCCCAGCACCTTGCTGGTTTCCACTTCCGCCGGAAGATAGTCAAGGCGCACGCTGATCACTCGCACGGTACCGGGCTCCAGCTCGGCAGGGCGGGTGCGTTTGGTGCCATGCTTGGCCATGAACCCCATTTCACCGTGGTAGCCAGCATCCAGCCAGCGCTGAAGATGGGCCTCATCCTCATGCAGGTCGACGTCAGTGATACCGACCTGCTGGAAGCCCAACTCGCGCCCCCAGGCCTTGATGTTCTGGGCCAAGTGAGCCAGTTCAGTGGCATTGAATGTCTTGGTGGTCATGGGCGTGTCGGTGAATGCAGACGGGGTATGCGGGAAAATGGTGATACCTTGCACATCAGAGAAAGCAGTCTTGGCGAATGGGCGTAACGCCTTAGACTGACAGATGGTAAAGGAAAGATGCCGTGAATGCCTGTGTCAGTATACTTCCTGGCCATTCATGGCGTATCGCATCAGCAAGGAAACGATAATTGAAGTCGCGCGTTGCCACGGAGTCAGCGTTTCCACAGGAGGAAACATCTATGAGTGCCCCACAACATCGTGGGTTGATGCCATTGTACTGCGCCGATCAGGTGCGTGAAATCGATCGCCGTACCATTGCCAATGAACGTGATGGTTTTGCTCTGATGCAGCGTGCTGCAGGTACAGCATGGCGCTGGCTTCGGGCGCGCTGGCCTTCTGCCAAGAGCCTGACGGTGTTCTGTGGTGGCGGCAACAACGGTGGTGATGGCCATGTCCTGGCGGCATTGGCCGCGCGGGAAGGCTGGCAGGTGCAACGGCTCTCTCTGACGCCGCGTAGTCGGTTGCATGGTGACGCCCTGCGTGCCGCCTTGCTGGCTGATGAGGCCTGTGTGGAATGGCGCGAGTGGCGAAAAGGCGTGGCCATTGAAGGCGAGGTGATCGTGGATGCCTTGCTCGGCACCGGGTTCTCAGGTGATCTGCGCATTCTCTATGCGGATGCCATCACGGCGATCAATGACAGTTCCCGTCCGGTGCTGGCCATCGATATTCCCTCTGGAATCAGTGGCGACGATGGCAGCGAAAGAGGCTTGTCGGTCAAGGCGGACATGACCGTGACCTTCATCGCCGACAAGCTGGGGCTGCATACCGGACGTGGCGCTGCCCGAGTAGGTGAGCTGGTGCTGGATTCTCTCGGTGTCGATGCGTTGACCCATACCGATATTCGTCCCACGGCCTGGCGCCTGGAAAAGGCCTTGTTGAAGGCTGCTCTGCCTCCCAGAGAACGCGATATACACAAGGGCGACCTGGGGTTTGTCGGTGTGTTGGGTGGAGCGCCTGGAATGGGGGGAGCATCCCTGCTGGCTGCGGAAGCCTGTGCTCGGGTAGGGGCTGGTCGAGTCATGCTGGTCACAGCGCCGGAGCATGTGACCGCCAGCCTGATGCGTTGTCCCGAGGTAATGGCCAAGGGGGTTTCTGCTGCCACTCAGGTTGGCGATTTGCTCGATCGCCTCAATGTGCTGGCGGTTGGTCCAGGGCTAGGGCAAGGCAGCTGGGGACAGAGCCTGTTTCAAGTCGCCCTTGAAACGGCGGTTCCACTGGTCGTGGATGCCGATGCACTCAACCTTCTTGCGTCGCGCTTTCGTTCCACCCGGCGTGATGACTGGGTGTTGACGCCCCATCCTGGTGAAGCTGCGCGTTTGCTGGATACTTCGGCTGCTGAAGTCGAAGCGGATCGTCCGGCCGCAGCACGCGCCTTGCAGGAACTGTACGGAGGCGTCGTGGTCCTGAAAGGTTCCGGTACGCTAATTTGCGGTCCAGATGGGCTGGCGCTATGTCCTTTTGGTAATCCAGGCATGGCAAGTGGCGGTATGGGAGATGCACTTTGCGGTATCATTGCCGGTCTTCTGGCTCAGGGGCTGGAGCTGGAAATGGCCGCCAGGGCTGGGGTGCTGGTGCATGCCATGGCAGGTGACATGGCGGCCCAAAAGGGCGGCGAGCGTGGTCTGTTGGCCAGCGATCTGGCATCCTGTGCGCGAGTTTTGGTCAATCCGACGATGGACGAGGAAAATGTTGCTGCGACTCGACGATGAACAGCGCCAGGTAGCACTGGGAGAATGCCTGGGGCGTGCCCTCGAGGGACGCGGACGTGTCCATCTTTCTGGTGACCTGGGGGCAGGCAAGACCACGTTGTCACGTGGCATATTGCGTGCCTACGGCTACCAGGGAGCGGTGAAGAGCCCTACCTATACCTTGATCGAGCCATATGAGCTGGGGGCATGGCGACACCTCGACAAGGTGCGGGTACATCATTTCGACCTCTATCGTCTGGGGGACCCCGAAGAGCTGGAGTTCATCGGCGGCCGCGACTTGCTTGCCGATGATGTCCTGTGCCTGATCGAATGGGCTGAACGTGGTGAAGGCTGGTTGCCGCAGCCGGATGTGGAAATTGCTCTGGCGCATGCCGGTAGCGGGCGTGAAGCACGCATCGATGGCCACGGTGCCAGGGGCGCTGCCGTGCTGGAGCGCCTGGACAAGGAACTGAGTACTGCGGGGTTTGCCGTGGATACGCAAGGTACAGATTCCCATGGTACTGATGGCCAAGGCCGGGCAGGGGGAACTTCGCAGGGAGGCACGGCATGAGGCTGGTGATGAATCGTTGGCAGGGGTGGAATCGTTGGATGGGCATGTTGGCGCTGGCTTCTCTGGGAAGTCTGCACACTGCCAGTGCTGAAGCGGGTGATGTGGACAATATTCGGCTGTGGGCTGCGCCTGACCACTCGCGCCTGGTATTTGACCTGTCATCACCTGTCGATGCAGAGGTCTTCCAACTCGACAACCCTAGCCGACTGGTCATCGACCTGTCCGATGCCCAGCTCAAGGATGACCCCAGCAGTCTCAATCTCAGTGGCAGTGCGATCAGCAGTGTACGTACGGGAGTGCGTGACGGTACCGGTCTGCGCGTTGTACTGGAACTCAATCGCCCCATTGAACCACGCCATTTCTCCCTTGCGCCCAACGATCAGTATGGCGATCGTCTGGTGGTGGACCTGGAATATCCAGGCGAGAGTGCGGTAGAGGATCCCATCGATCCGATCGAGAAGATGATCCGTGAGCAGGAAATTGCCGCTCAGCGTGCCAAGACGGAAGCGGTGGCTGAGGGACGTGCCCCGGAAGCAGCCGCAGCCGCGACTCCGGTGGACCCTGCTAAACCCCATCCCAAGCGCGACATCATCATTGCCGTTGACGCAGGGCATGGCGGTGAGGACCCGGGTGCCACAGGCCCCAGCGGTACTCGCGAGAAGGATGTGGTTCTGCAGATGGCGGATCGACTGGCCAAAATGATCAACCAGACACCAGGTTTCAAGGCCGTGATGATTCGTGATGGCGACTACTATGTCGGCCTGCGTCAGCGGACCTTGATCGCGCGTGAGCAGAAAGCCGACTTTTTCGTTTCCATTCATGCAGATGCCTTCCGTAGTCCACGTCCTTACGGGAGTTCGGTATTTGCCCTGTCCCAGAGTGGTGCCACTTCCGAGACAGCCAAGTGGCTGGCAGCTACCGAGAACCGTTCGGATCTGATAGGTGGTGTTGACGGTAACCTGTCCCTGGATGACAAGGATCAAGTGTTGCGCGGTGTGCTGCTCGACCTGACCATGACGGCAACCCTCAACGATTCCCTGGCGATTGGTGGTGACGTGCTGGAACGGATCGGCCAGGTCAACCACCTGCACAAGAGTCGCGTGGAGCAGGCAGGGTTTGTGGTATTGAAGTCGCCGGATATTCCCTCATTGCTGGTGGAAACCGGTTTCATTTCGAACCCAGAGGAAGAACGTAACCTGCGAAATGGCGCCTATCAGGAGCGCATGATGAGCGCAGTGTTCAGTGGAGTGCGGGCACATTTCGAACGTAACCCGCCGCCGGCGAGCCTACTGGCCTGGCAGCGTGATCATGGCAGTTCCGGAAATGCCACGGCAAGCGGTGAATATCGTATCCAGGCAGGGGATACCTTGTCGGGCATTGCTCAGCGCCATGGGGTGTCATTGTCTCAACTGCGTCAGGCCAATGAGCTTGCCAGCGATTCGATTCGCGTCGGTCAAGTGCTGCGCATTCCCAGTTCTTGAAAAGGGCTCTGAATGAGTTCTTGAATGGGCACTTGAGTAGCCACTTGAACGGCATGTAAGGAATGACCATGACTGAGAGTTCTGTCCAGCAAGATACGTCGGTGCGTCGCCGTATCCAGGTGCTTGATCCTCGGCTGGCCAACCAGATTGCCGCGGGGGAAGTGGTGGAGCGGCCTGCGTCGGTAGTCAAGGAGCTGGTGGAAAATGCCATTGATGCTGGTGGCTCGCGCATCGATATCGAGGTGGAAGTCGGTGGTGCCAGGCTGATCCGTGTCCGGGATGATGGCTGCGGCATTGCGGAAGATGATCTGCCACTGTCGTTGTCGCGCCATGCCACCAGCAAGATTGCCTCTCTTGAAGAGCTCGAAGGCGTTGCCAGCCTGGGCTTCCGCGGTGAAGCCTTGGCATCGGTCAGCTCGGTGTCGCGTCTTGAACTGGTGTCCAATGTCGAGGATGACCCCCGGGGTGGCTGGCGGGTCGTGGCGGAAGGTCGCAACATGGAACCCCGCGTGACGCCGGCGCCTCATCCGCGAGGAACCTCGGTCACTGTGCGTGACCTGTTTTTCAATACGCCGGCCCGGCGCAAGTTCCTGCGTACCGAGAAAACCGAATTCGGTCATGTGGAAGAAGCTTTTCGCCGTCAGGCGTTGTCACGTTTCGACATTGGCTGGACCCTGCGCCATAACAGCAAGACACTGCACCAATTGCCTGTGGCCGAAAGCATCGAAGAACGTGAGCGGCGCCTCAGGTCGTTGCTTGGCAAGGACTTCCTGGGAAATGCCCTGACCTTGGATATCGCCGCAGGCGGGCTGCGTCTATGGGGTTGGGTCGGGCTTCCTACGCATTCCCGCGCGCAAGCCGATCAACAGTATTTCTTCGTTAACGGTCGCGTGGTGCGCGACCGTCTGGTGGCCCACGCCATTAGGCAAGCCTACCGAGATGTGCTGTTCCATGGCCGCCATCCTGTGTTCGTGCTGTATCTCGAGGTCGATCCGACGGTGGTGGATGTCAATGTCCACCCGACCAAGCATGAAGTCCGCTTTCGCGATGGCCGCATGGTTCACGACTTCCTGTTCTCCAGTCTGCATCGGGCTCTCGGTGAAGCCCGGGCGGGGGGAGAGCATGATGCCAGACAGCTGGCTTCCGACCAGGATGGGTTGGAAGTCGATCCGACGACTGGTGAAATCAAGACGCCTTCGGCGCAAACCAGGGAAAACGGGGAGGCATCCGCCCAGCCAGCTTGGCAACAACAACCCATGGCGTTGCATCCTCGTCGTGAGGATGCAACGGCAAGCGTGACGCCAGACCGAGTGCGGGTCTTCATGGATGGCTACCGTCAGTTGCATCCCGAACATGAGGAAAGCCTGCTCACCCCTCAGCCTGGAGCGCCTCAGGTAGGAGGGCGTGCTGCAGAGGTAGCCCTGGCGGAACGCGCCGGCGAGTACACTGCGAGAACGCTGCCATCTGTCCAGCCCCGCGGCTCCCAGGAGAACCGTACTCAGAATGACGGGAATCTTCCTGCATCATCTGAGCCAATGGCCGAGGAAGATCCCACCCAGGCTCCGCCACTGGGTTTTGCCATTGCCCAGCTTCACGGCATCTATATTCTGGCCCAGAACGCCCAGGGACTGGTGCTGGTGGACATGCATGCTGCTCATGAGCGTATTGTCTATGAGCACATGAAAAACCAGGTGCATGGAGGCGCTCTGGAAGCGCAGCCATTGCTGGTCCCTGTGTCCCTGGCTGCCAGCCCGGCAGAAATAGAAACCGCAGAAAGTGAACGAGAAGCTTTCTCCCGTCTGGGGGTGGAATTGGATGCTGCAGGCCCGGAAACGCTGTTGGTGCGCCAACTGCCGGCCCTGTTGTCGGACGCGGATGTAGAGCCGCTGATTCGTGACATGCTCTCGGATCTGGAGCGCTACGGTCGCTCGGATCGTATCGAGGCGCATATCAATGAACTGCTTGCGACCATGGCGTGTCATGGCAGCGTGCGGGCTAATCGTCAACTGACGATTGCCGAAATGAATGCGCTGCTGCGCGATATGGAACGTACCGAACGTAGTGGCCAGTGCAACCATGGCCGCCCGACCTGGACCCAGATGAGCCTGCGCGAACTGGATCGTCTGTTCCTGCGAGGGCAATGAGCATGGCATCGCTTGACGTGTCAGATACGCGCCCCTTCGCTGTGTTGCTGATGGGGCCTACGGCTGCGGGCAAGACAGACCTGGCTATCGCCCTGCATGAGCGCCTGGGAGCCGACATCATCAGCGTCGACTCCGCCATGGTCTATCGTGGGATGGACATTGGCAGCGCCAAGCCTTCTGCAGAAGAGCTGTCTCGTGCCCCGCATCGCCTGATCGATATCCGTGATCCAGCTCAGGCTTACTCGGCTGCGGACTTCCGTGTTGATGCCTTGCGTGAAATGTCAGATATCACTGCCAAGGGACGGATTCCATTGCTGGTCGGCGGCACTATGATGTATTTCAAGTGTCTTATTGATGGGGTAGCCAAGATGCCAGCGGCAGATCCCCAGGTGCGGCAGGCGCTTGAACGAGAGGCCGAACAACATGGGCTTGAAGCGCTGCATAGGCGATTGGCCGAGCTCGATCCTGAGTCGGCGGCCCGCATTCATCCCAATGACCCTCAACGCCTGATGCGTGCTCTGGAGGTGTTCGATATCAGCGGGCGTTCCATGACGGAGCTGTGGAGTGAACAGCAGCGTGAAACCTTTCCCTATCGGACGCTGTCCATAGGGCTCGCCCCGGCACAGCGTTCTGTGCTACATGAAAGAATAGCAAGGCGCTTTGAGGCGATGCTGGAGGGGGGCTTCCTTGATGAGGTTGCTGCCTTGAAGGCAAGGGGAGATCTATCGCCTGACCTGCCGTCGATGAAAAGCGTGGGCTACCGTCAGGCATGGAGTCACCTGGATGGCGAGTATGATCTGAGTGAACTGCGCAAGCGTGGAGTGATTGCCACTCGTCAACTGGCTAAGCGTCAATTGACCTGGATGCGCAGCTGGTCAGATCTTCACTGGATCGACTCGCTGGCTGACAGTCCCGAACAGCGGTTATATGACACTGTTGCCAGGAGCATGGCCAAGGGGGCTACCAAGACCCCGTGAGCAGTGCGGAAATACTTGTCGCGCATCTTAAAATCGTGCGTGGTGCTGGCACATAGCGTAAGATATCGAGTTCGTGTGGCTGCATGACCAGGCCCCGCCGAATCCAAGACGTTCGCCGTTCCTGCACGGGAAGAGTGGGTGTCAGGGAAGCACTTATTTATTTAACGTTAACAACCTAGAGATTACAGGGAGAGCAAGATGTCCAAAGGGCAGTCCCTCCAAGACCCGTACCTGAACATTCTGCGCAAGGAGCGCATTCCGGTGTCGATTTTCCTGGTCAATGGCATCAAGTTGCAGGGCCAGATTGAATCTTTCGACCAATTTGTCATCCTGCTGCGTAATACCGTCAGCCAGATGGTCTACAAGCACGCCATCTCCACCGTGGTGCCGTCTCGCAATGTGCGACTGCCGGCCCAGGATCCTGCGGCGCAGCCGGATAGCTGATATCCGTGAGGTATTGATTGTTTTTTGAACGTCCCGACGCCGGTGAAACGGCGATACTCGTCCATATCGATTTTCAGGACGAGCAGGAGCGCGAAGATCCCAGCGAGTTCCTCGAACTGGTGAGGTCGGCGGGCGCTGAGCCCGCCACTCTGATCACTGGTAGCCGTCAGCGGCCCGACTCCAAGAGCTTCGTAGGCTCAGGAAAGCTGGATGAGCTACGTGATGCTCTCTCGGTGCACGAAGCCGAGCTGGTGATCTTCAACCATGCGCTCAGTCCCTCTCAGGAACGTAACGTCGAGCAGGCGCTGAAGTGCCGTGTGCTTGATCGTACGGGCCTGATTCTCGACATCTTTGCCCAGCGTGCGCGTACCCATGAAGGCAAGTTGCAGGTGGAGTTGGCTCAGCTCGAATACATGTCTACCCGACTGGTTCGTGGCTGGACTCACCTTGAACGCCAGAAAGGGGGGATTGGCCTGCGCGGCCCGGGTGAAACCCAGCTTGAGACTGACCGCCGCCTGCTGCGGGCGCGGATCAAGTCGATTCACAAACGTCTCGACAAGGTGCGCAGTCAGCGCACCCAGAATCGTCGTGCACGCTCCCGGGCAGAGATCCACAGCGTGTCGCTGGTGGGCTATACCAACGCCGGCAAATCGACGCTTTTCAATTCATTGACCTCTGCTGAGGTCTATGCGGCAGACCAGCTCTTCGCTACTCTCGACCCTACGCTGCGGCGTCTGGATGTCGAGGATGTAGGCTCCGTAGTGCTGGCGGATACCGTAGGTTTCATTCGCCATCTACCGCATAAACTGGTGGAAGCATTTCGCGCAACCTTGCAGGAAGCAGCGGAAGCGACATTACTGGTGCATGTGATAGATGCCGCTGACCCTGACCGTGATCTCAACGTGGCTCAGGTCAACGCGGTGCTGGAGGAAATCGGTGCCCTGAAGGTACCGACCCTCAAGGTGATGAACAAGATCGATGTGTTCGATAGTGCGCCACGCATCGAGCGGGACGAGCACGGAGTCCCTCAGGTCGTATGGTTGTCGGCACGAGAAGGTCGTGGTCTCGATCTGCTGAAGCAGGCATTATCCGAGCGTCTGTCGGATGACATCATCGACTTCTCTCTGACATTGTCGCCGGCGCAGGGGAAAATGCGCGCTGCGCTCCACGAGTTGGGGGCAGTACGTGGGGAAGGTTTCGATGACGCAGGACATACTCAGTTGAAGGTCCGCCTGCCACGGCGTGATTTCAATCAACTGATGGCGCGGCTGGGGGAGCGCGCTGACGATTATCTTCCCGAGGCGCTCAGGGAACGCGAAGCCTGGGAAGCTTGAGCACACCTCATGGGCTGCATCTAGGCTGATATCGAATGGCTCAACTGGTGCTCTAGAAATCAGGGTTCTAAAAATCAGGTATTCTAGAAATCAGGTGTTCTGGATGAGTTTTCCAGGATCGATAGAAACGCAGGATGGCCAAGAATGTAGCGAGCCGTGAGTGGGTTCGGATATAAGACAAGGATCGCAACCGATGCTCCTCTGCAGAGAGGAGCACCAGAGTGGAGACATTGTATGGCCTGGAATGAGCCTGGTGGCGGCAACGGCAACCAGCATGACCCCTGGAGTGGCGGGGGGCGCCGTGGCGGTAGTGGCGGCGGCAACAAGGGCGGAGGTGATAATCAAGGGGGACCTCCAGACCTCGATGAAGCGCTGAAGAAGTTTCAGGACAAGCTCAACAACATGTTGGGTGGCCGTGGCAGTCGTGGCGGGAAGGGTGGTCGTGGCGGCCGGGGAGGGCGTTCGCGTAACCCCTTCACCTTGCCGGGATTGCTGATCATCATTGCGTTGGCAATATGGGCGGCCAGTGGCTTTTATCTGGTCGACCAGTCTGAACGAGGCGTGGTTCTGCGCTTTGGCAAGTTCCAGGAAGTGGTCTCGCCAGGTCTGCAGTGGAATCCGCCGCTGATTGATGATGTACGCATGGTCAATGTGACCCGTGTGCGTTCTGTCAGCCAGACGCAGTCAATGCTGACCCAGGATGAGAACATCGTCTCGGTGGAAATCTCGGCTCAGTATCAGGTTGCCGATCCGCGTGCCTATGTCCTCAATGTCCGTGACCCGGAACTGTCCCTGGCCAATGCTCTCGACTCGGCCCTGCGCCATGTCGTCGGCGGCACCGACATGATCGATATCCTGACCTCTGGTCGTGAGATTCTTGGCTCTGCTGTATCCAACCGCTTGCAGTCCTACATGGACAGCTATGGTACGGGCATCAGTCTGGTGACCTTGAACGTCGAGTCGACCTCGCCGCCTGATGCGGTGCAGGATGCCTTCGACGACGTCATCCGTGCGCGTGAGGATCGTCAGCGCACCATTAACGAAGCCATGGCTTACGCCAATGCCATCATTCCGGCTGCTCAGGGGCAGGCTCAACGCGTTGTCGAGCAGGGCCAGGGGTATCGTGAGTCTGTGGTCGCCGAGGCGCGTGGTCAGGCCAGCCGTTTCTCTGCCTTGCTGGCGCAATATCGTGATGCTCCGCAGATCATGCGCGAACGTCTCTATCTTGATGCGATCAGTGAAGTACTTGGCCAGACCAACAAGGTGCTGGTGGATGTAGGCCAGAACAGTCCGTTGATGGTTCTTCCCATGGACAAGCTGAGTCGTTCCAGTGGCTCCAGTGCGGCAGCGTCGGACGCTGACCATCAGCTGGATCCCAAGGTGCTCGAGCGCATTCGAGCTGAATCACGGGCAGCTGGCGAAAGCAGCACATCCAGCAGCAGTGTTCGCAGCTCTGGCGGTAGTACTGGTATCCAGCGGGAGGGTCGCTAAATGATCAATAACAAGTCTCTGATCATTGTCGGTGGCCTGGCAGCTCTGGCCTGGCTCGCCAGCAACACTCTGTACGTGGTCGACGAGACCCAGCGTGCGGTGAAGCTGCGCTTTGGTGAGGTCATCGAGGAAAATATCCAGCCGGGCCTGCATGCCAAGGTGCCGATCACCCAGACCATCCGCAAGTTCGACACTCGTGTGCTGACGCTGGATACCGACGCCAGCCGCTATCTGACCAGAGAGCAGAAAGCGGTAATCGTGGACTCCTACGTCAAGTGGCAGGTGATCAATCCGACACGCTACTACGAGGCGACGGCAGGCGATGAATTGATGGCAGTACGCCTGATTCAGCCGCGGGTCGATGAGAGTCTGCGTAATGAGTTCGGTCAGCTCAGCCTGCAGCAGATCATCTCGGAAAAACGTGATGAACTGATGTCCGGTCCTACCGCGGATCTCGATGCATTGATGCGTGAGGAGCTTGGTGTGGCAATCCTCGATATCCGCGTCAAGCGCATCGACCTGCCAGAGGACGTATCCTCGGCGGTATATGACCGTATGCGCTCTGAACGTGAGCGCGAAGCTCGCGAGTGGCGCGCTCAAGGGAAGGAAGAGGCCGAGCGCATCCAGGCCAACGCGGATCGCCGTCGTCAGGTATTGCTGGCTCAGGCCAACGAACGGTCAGAGACCTTGCGTGGTGAAGGCGATGCCGAGGCTGCGGCAATCTATGCCCAGGCATATGATCAGGACCGCGAGTTCTACTCGTTCTGGCGCAGTCTCAATGCATATCGTGACACCTTCGGAGCTTCCGATGGCAACATGATGGTGCTTGATCCGTCCAGCGACTTCTTCCGTTATCTGAAGAGTCCGGACGCCAATTGAGGTAATGGGTACACCTCTGTGCAGTACAGGGGTGTACCCGAGCCATAAAGCTGATAGAATCTGTCAACCGGGCGTGGCCCGGTTTTTTTGTGCGATTTTTTTGTGCTGCCACTTCCGTTCATCGCCTGCACGCTGGGGGAAATACTGCCCCCGATAGTGCGCGAGGTTTCGCGTGCGCGCAGGCTTGGCCCACAGTCCAAGCAGGATAAGACATGACCATCGCTGACCGCTGGCTCTTGCCCGACGGCATGGACGAGGTACTGCCGCCTCAAGCCAGTCGCATGGAGGAGTTGCGCCGGGCGCTGCTCGACCTTTATCACCTATGGGGCTATGACCAGGTCATGCCGCCTCCGGTAGAGTTTCTCGACTCTCTACTTACCGGTATAGGCACCGATCTTGATCTGCAGACCTTCAAGCTCACTGATCAACTCAGTGGTCGCATGATGGGAGTCAGTGCTGACGTCACTCCCCAGGTAGCACGTATGGACGCCCACTCGCTCAAGCGCGAGGGGCCGGTGCGTCTGTGCTACTGCACCAATGTGTTGCGTGCCAAGGCTGACCAGCATCAAGGGGGGCGTAGCCCGGTGCAGGTCGGGGTCGAGCTGTTCGGACATGCCAGCCTTGCTGCGGATCTCGAGATATTGCGCCTGGCCCTGGAGAGTCTGGATGTGGCCGGTGCTCACGAAATCCACCTGGCTCTGGGGCATGTGGGTATCTATCGTAATCTTGTACAGGCTGCGGACCTGAGCCAGGAAGCCCAGGATGCTTTCTCCGCTGCCTTGGCGCTGAAGTCGCCGGGCCAGCTGGAGGAGCAGGTCACGCGTCATGTCAGTGACCCAGCACTGGCTGACATGTTCCGGGCACTGGAGGATCTGCATGGTGGGCCAGAAGTGCTTGAACGCGCTCGTGAGGTATTCGCCGAAGCGCCCCAAGCGGTCAACGATGCGCTCGACAAGCTGTGCGACCTGTACCGTGGTGTGAGTGCCGAGCACCCAGAGGTTGCCTACTACTTCGATCTGTCGGAACTGCGTGGCTATCAGTACCACACTGGCATGATGTTTGCCGCCTATGTGCCGGGCTATGGCCAGGCGTTGGCCAAGGGGGGGCGCTACGATGATACCGGCCGGGTTTTTGGTCGTGCCCGTCCGGCTACGGGGTTCTCCATGGATCTCAAGGTGCTGGCATCACTGGCACCGAAGGAACCTGCCAAGGATGCTGTCTGGGCGCCAGCCGAGGACGCCGAGGGCTTGAGCGAGGCCATTCAGGCCTTGCGGGCGCAGGGTCGCAGGGTGGTTCGCGCTCTGCCTGGTCAGCGTACCGGAGCAGAGCAGCATGGCTGCTGTGAGCGCCTGGTCAATACGAAGCAAGGCTGGACATTGGCGCCCCTCGATAAGGCGGAGTCTGCTTGATCAAGAACGGCGTGACCTGCAGTGCGGGTCATGCAGCGTTAATTTCGTGCGCTTTCGCACATGACATTTCCGATGCGCCATGGCGCAGCACATTTTCGCAGCGCCATGGCGCTAAACGGAGAGATGAGAAGCAATGGGCAAGAACGTAGTCGTACTGGGCACCCAATGGGGCGATGAGGGCAAGGGCAAGGTGGTTGACCTGCTGACCGAGTCTGCTTCTGCGGTGGTGCGTTTCCAGGGCGGTCACAATGCGGGTCACACCCTGGTGATTGATGGCGAAAAGACCGTCCTGCATCTGATTCCTTCCGGCATCCTGCGCGAAGACAAGACCTGTGTGATCGGTAATGGTGTCGTGCTCTCCCCGGAAGCTCTGCTCAAGGAGATTCACGAGCTGGAGGCCAAAGGCGTGCCTGTGCGTGAGCGCCTGCGCCTGTCGCCGGCCTGTCCGTTGATCCTGGATTACCATGTGCGTCTCGACCAGGCGCGTGAGAAAGCTCGTGGTGTCGCCAAGATCGGTACCACCGGTCGCGGTATTGGCCCGGCCTATGAAGACAAGGTAGCGCGCCGCGGCCTGCGTCTGGGCGACATGCTTCACCGTGAACGTTTTGCCTCCAAGCTGGGGGAAGTGCTGGATTATCACAACTTCGTGTTGACTCAGTACCATGGCGAACCGGCAGTGGACTTCCAGTCCGTTCTCGACAGCGCCATGCAGATGGCTGACGAGTTGCGGCCCATGGTCGCCGATACCGTGGGATTGGTTCACGACCTGCGCAAGGCTGGCGAAAATATCCTGTTCGAGGGAGCCCAGGGCTCTCTGCTGGATATTGACCACGGTACCTACCCGTATGTGACCAGCTCCAACACCACGGCTGGTGGTACCGCGACAGGCTCTGGTGTCGGTCCTCTGTATCTGGATTACGTGCTGGGTATCACCAAGGCTTACACCACGCGTGTCGGTTCTGGTCCTTTCCCCACTGAGCTGTTCGATGAGCATGGCCGTCACCTGGCTGAGCGTGGTCATGAGTTCGGTGCGACCACTGGACGTGCCCGTCGTTGCGGCTGGTTCGATGCCGTGGCTCTGCGTCATGCGGTGCAGATCAACTCCGTGTCAGGCTTGTGTCTGACCAAGCTGGACGTTCTCGATGGCTTGGAGAACATCCGTGTCTGTGTGGGGTATCGCAGCAAGGATGGTGAAGTGCTGGACAACCCTGTGGATTCCGAAGGTTACGAGGCCGTCGAGCCTGTCTACCAGGACCTGCCGGGTTGGAATGAGTCCACTCTGGGTGTCAAGCGTGTCGAGGACCTGCCGGCCAGCGCCCGCGCTTATATCAGCTTCCTCGAGGAGCAGGTAGGGACACCGATCGATATCATCTCCACAGGTCCCGATCGCAACGAAACCATTGTGCTGCGTAACCCGTTTTCTGGCTGATCAGTAGCGGAGTTGGCAGGCAAGACGATACTCGGTAGACCTTCGAGGTAGGCCGGGTATCGGGAAACTCTTGATACAACTAAACAGGTTGAACCAAGTCTCTCATGACAGGTGTAGCGAAATCAGATAACACCAAGTCGGGGAGATATAATAAACATTGTAAGAAGGCTGACATCATTGTCGGCCTTTTTTATGTGAATTCTGAAGAGAAGGTTCTCTGAATGGATTCAGTAATTTGTGGTTATGTTGCTATGCACAATAATAATACATGTACCTCTTGTGTCGGTATCCACAAGAGGTAACACTGATAGGAACGACAAAAAGTAATAGATAGCAAGCGAAACATAATAAGTGAGATTAACGTGCAGCTTGTCGTACTGCTCGGCCAATGATTGGCGGAGAAGGTTCGCACGTGTCCATATAACGTTGGCCACATGGGAGATCCATAGTGATAGTTGGAGCACTAAGGGAAAAGTACGAGGGGGAAGCGCGAGTAGCGTTGACCCCCGAAAGTGCTGGGCAGATTCAGAAACTGGGCCATGAATGCCTGATTGAGAGTGGTGCCGGAGAGCTTGCTGGGTTCTCTGATGAAACTTACGAACAGGCGGGCGTTACCGTGGTGGCGAACGCACAGGCGTTGTTCGATCAGGCCGATGTGGTGGTCAAGGTGCGTGAGCCGAGTCAGCAAGAGGCTGACCAGCTGCGCAAGGACCAGACCCTGATCAGCTTCTTCTGGCCAGGCCAGAATGAAGAGATGCTGGAGCGTTGCAAGGACAGGGGCGCCAATGTCATTGCCATGGACATGGTGCCGCGGATCTCCCGTGCCCAGAAGATGGACGCCCTGTCTTCCATGGCCAATATTTCCGGGTATCGTGCCGTCATCGAAGCCGGCAACCAGTTTGGCCGCTTCTTCACCGGACAGGTGACAGCGGCGGGCAAGGTGCCTCCAGCCAAGGTGCTGGTCATTGGTGCCGGCGTCGCCGGTCTGGCGGCCATCGGCACTGCGACCAGCCTGGGTGCTGTGGTACGTGCCTTCGATGTGCGCCCGGAAGTGGCGGAACAGATCGAATCGATGGGCGCTGAGTTCCTGTTCCTGGACTTCGAGGATAGCCAGGATGGCGCTGCGACAGGTGGCTATGCGGCGCCTTCCAGCCCTGAATTCCGCGAGAAGCAACTGGAGCTGTTCCGTCAGCAGGCTTCGGAAGTGGACATTGTCATTACCACCGCCCTGATTCCGGGCCGTCCTGCGCCGAAGCTATGGCTGGATGACATGGTCAAGGCCATGAAGCCGGGCTCCGTGGTCGTCGATCTGGCCGCTGAGCGTGGCGGTAACTGCGATGCTACCGTGCCCAACGAGCGCATTGTCACTGACAATGGCGTGGTCGTGGTGGGTTACACGGACTTCCCTTCGCGCATGGCAACCCAGTCATCACTGCTGTATTCCACCAACATCCGCCACATGTTGACCGATCTGACGCCGGAAAAGGACGGTCAGATCGTGCATGACATGGAAGATGACGTCATTCGTGGTGCCACGGTTACCTACCAGGGCGAAATCACTTTCCCGCCGCCGCCTCCCAAGGTTCAGGCAATCGCAGCCGCGAAGCCCAAGCCCAAGGAAAAGGAGCTGACCGCGGAAGAGAAGAAGGCCGCGGAACATGCCTCCTTCGTGGCTCAGAGCAAGCGCCAGGTCGGTATGCTTGCCGCTGGTGGTGTGCTGATGCTACTGCTGGGCCAGGTGGCACCGGCTTCTTTCATGCAACATTTCATTGTCTTCGCGCTGTCATGCTTCGTGGGCTTCCAGGTGATCTGGAACGTCAGTCACTCACTGCATACACCGCTAATGGCAGTCACCAATGCCATTTCCGGGATCATCGTTCTCGGTGCTGTTCTCCAGGTAGGATCGGGCAGTTGGCTGGTCACGCTGCTGGCGGGTATCGCGGTGCTGATTGCATCCATCAACATCGTGGGTGGCTTCCTGGTGACACGCCGGATGCTGGCCATGTTCCAGAAGTCCTGACCGCGGAGATACGATATGTTTGGACATCAATTCGTAACTGCCGCGGCAATCGCGGCAAGTGTCCTGTTCATCCTCTCGCTAGGTGGACTGAGTAACCAGGAAAAGGCCAAGCGAGCGGTATGGTATGGCATCGTCGGCATGGGCCTGGCGGTGTTCTTTACGGCCTTCGGGCCGGGTATCGGCAGCTATTGGCTGATGCTGCCGATGATGGCCATCGGTGCGGCCATCGGTGTGGTGGTGGCAAAAAAGGTCGAAATGACCGAGATGCCGCAATTGGTTGCTGCCCTGCATTCCTTCGTCGGCCTGGCGGCAGTGTTTGTTGGCTGGAACGCGGATCTTGAACGCGAGCGTGTCCTGGCCATGCGCGCGGCCGGAGAATCGCTTGATTCCCTGTCGGCCTTTGCCGGGACATTGGCGCACAAGACAGCCGCAGAACTGGCCTTCCTGCAGGTCGAAGTTGTGCTGGGCGTATTCATCGGTGCGGTGACATTCACTGGTTCGGTGATCGCTTTCGGCAAGTTGGCAGGCAAGATCGATGGCAAGCCCAGGCAGTTTCCGGGTGGTCATTGGTTGAATGCCGGTGCGGCGGTACTGTCCGTGCTGCTGGCCATTGCCTACTTCAATGGCGCTGGCTTCTGGACGCTGCTGCTGATTGCTGTTCTGGCATTCTTCATCGGCTGGCACCTGATTCAGGGTATCGGTGGTGCTGACATGCCGGTGGTGGTGTCGATGCTCAACAGTTACTCCGGTTGGGCAGCAGCGGCTATCGGTTTTACCCTGTCCAACGATCTGCTGATCGTGACCGGGGCCCTGGTGGGTTCTTCCGGTGCAATTCTGTCGTACATCATGTGCAAGGCGATGAACCGCAAGTTCATCAACGTCATCCTGGGTGGCTTTGGTGGCAGCAAGGGCCCGGCAGCCGAGATCGAAGGCGAGCAGATTGCCATCGACTCCGGAGGCGTGTCCGCTGCGCTGAATGATGCTGACAGTGTCATCATCGTTCCAGGATACGGCATGGCCGTGGCCCAGGCGCAGAACGCTGTCAGCGACCTGGTACGCAAGTTGCGTGCGGCAGGCAAGGAAGTGCGTTTCGGTATTCACCCGGTAGCGGGGCGCTTGCCTGGCCACATGAACGTGCTGCTGGCCGAAGCCAGGGTGCCGTATGACATCGTGCTGGAAATGGATGAAATCAACGACGACTTTGCCTCCACGGACGTGGTCATCGTCATTGGCTCCAACGACATCGTCAACCCCGCCGCTCAGGAAGACCCCAACAGTCCCATTGCGGGAATGCCGGTCCTGAAAGTGTGGGAAGCCAAGCAGGTGTTCGTGAGCAAGCGCGGTCAGGGAACGGGATACTCCGGTATCGAGAACCCGCTGTTCTACAAGGAGAATACCCGCATGTTCTATGGTGATGCGCGGGAGAGTATCGACTCTCTGCTGTCCTTGATCGACTAGTTGCTGTCGATCGACGAATACCCGCGTCATCAATTGCAGCATGTCCTGATGGAAACGCCCCTTGCGAGGGGCGTTTTTCGTTACAATCCGTACAGGACATTCTTGGGTTGGAGACAGTATGACTGATGAGCGCATGACGGTAGCGGTTCTGGGCGGTGGTAGCTTCGGCACGGCGCTGGCCAGCATCGCCGCGGACAATGGTTGCGAAGTGCACCAATGGTTGCGGGATGCCTCCCTGGTGGAAAGCATCAACCGTGATCATCGCAACCCGCGCTATCTGCCAGATTACGTCATCAATTCCGCGGTGGTGGCTTCGACTGACATGAGCAAGGTACTGGATGGCGCCGATGTCGTTCTGGTGGCCATTCCATCGAAGGCTTTTGCTGACGTCGTACGACAGGCGCGCCCCTGGCTCAAGCCGGAGCAGACTCTGGTCAGTACGACCAAGGGAATTCAGGAAGATGGCTTCAAGCTGATGAGCCAGATTCTCGAGGACGAAACCGGCTTTTCCCATGTCGGTGTGTTGTCTGGCCCCAACCTGGCATCGGAAGTGGCCGACAAGCAGCTCACCGCCACGGTAATCGCCAGCCAGGATGCCACGACGCGTTCACGCATCCAGGCTGCCTTGGGGTGTGATTACTTTCGCGTGTATGCCAGCAACGATCGCTATGGTGTCGAGCTGGGTGGCGCACTGAAGAATATCTATGCCATTGCAGCAGGTATGGCAGCCGCTCTGGGCATGGGAGAAAACACACGAAGCATGTTGATGACCCGGGCATTGGCCGAGATGAGCCGTTTTGCCGTGGCCCGTGGCGCCAATCCCATGACGTTCCTTGGCCTGGCAGGGGTAGGGGATCTGATCGTGACATGCTCTTCCCAACTGTCGCGCAACTATCGGGTCGGCTACGCCCTGGGCCAGGGCAAGACACTGGAGGAGGCAGTGGAATCCCTGGGGCAGGTAGCGGAAGGCGTCAACACGGTTCGCCTGGTGCGCGATAAGGCGCGCGAGGACAATGTCTACATGCCGCTGGCCGAGGGGCTTTTTCAGGTGTTGTTCGAGGGCGTGCCAGCCCGAGAGATGGCAAAGTTGCTGATGCGTGGCGAGCAGAGCAGTGATGTGGAATTCGTGCTGCCTCGCGAGCATGTGCAGCAGGATCAGCGACAGGCAGAAAACCCCGGGGAGCGAAGCGATGGCTGAACCCTTGTTGATCATGCGCCATGGTCAGGCGGAGCCTGGTTTTCCTGATCCTGATCGACGCCTGTCCAGGAAAGGTGAGAAAGAGGCCCGCCGCATGGGGCGTTGGCTGGCCAAGCGCAAGGACCTGGATATTGCACGTCTGCGCCTTGTTGCCAGCCCATACGTGCGTGCCCAGCAGACCGCGGCCCTGGTAGCGGATGCCCTGGCCGACAGGTCAGGGAGCGAACCTGATATCGACACTCTTGAACTGATCACCCCGGATGATTCTCCCCAGCTCGTCATCGATTGGCTGCTGGGCGAGGATGACGATTGTCCGTTGCTGCTGGTCAGCCATATGCCGCTGGTCGCAGCACTCACCGGTATGCTGATCGAAGGGCGCAGTGATGCCGGCATCGGCTTTTCCACGGCCGCCATTGCGGAGTTACACGCCGATGTACGTGCTGCCGGTTGCTCGCGCCTTGTTGGCCTGATGTCACCGTCGCAGTTGAAATGAGCCGTCGCAGCTGAAATGAATCACAGCGAACAGGAGAACCCGATGGGCTATATCGTCAATAACCGGATCTATGTGAATTCTGGCTTCGAAGAAGAATTCGAAACACGCTTCCGTGCCCGGGTCGGCCAGATCGACAAGCAGCCTGGTTTTGTTGCCATGCGCGTATTGCGCCCAATGGGCAACCAGGCCCCTTATGTCGTCGAAACCGAATGGGAAAGCCAGGAGGCCTTTCGTGCCTGGGTCGGCAGTGAAGATTTCAAGCTTGCCCATGCCAACCCCCTGCCCAAGGAAGCCACCCGTGAAGGAGGCGGCCTGGAACAGTTCGAGGTGGTGGTGGGAACGGAATCCAGGGGCTGAGACAGAGACTCGCCAAGACAGGAGCTCAGCCTAGATCAGTCCACTGACCCGCAGTACAAACACCCCAGCCGTTACCGTGATGCTGGCCATGAGTGTCGTCAGGGCGATGATATTGGCAGTGAGCGTTTCGCCGCCCCCCATGGCCTTGGCCATGACAAAGGCCGCGGCCGCGGTGGGACTGGCGAAGAACAGGAACAGTACGCCCAGCTCCCGTCCTTCGAAACCGCACGCCCAGGCCAGCCAGGTAGCGACCGCCGGAATGACCACCATCTTGGCGATACTGGCACTGAACGTGGTGCGATACCCCTGGCGCAGGGCACGAGTGGAAAGAGTGGCGCCGATGCAGATCAAGGCCAGTGGCAGGGTCAGTGAGGCGAAGTAATGGCCACTGGTTTGCAGCCACTTGGGCAGGTCGATATCAAGGATGGCCAGCGGGATGGCCGCCAGCACAGACAGAATCAACGGATTATGCAGGATATGGCGAAAGATGCTGGCCCAGTCCACCCCAGTGCCATCCTGGCGTTCCTGGTAAGTGGCCAGGGCGATCACCGACAGCACGTTATAGCTCAGTATCACCACCCCCAGCAGCAGGCCTCCTGTCGAAAGGCCTTCGTTACCGTACATTCCCGCTGCCAGTGCCAGGCCGACAATGCCGGCATTGCCCCGAAAAGCCCCCTGGATATAGATGCCGCGTAGTGGTCGTTGTACTCGCAGAATGGCCCAGCCCCAACACGCCAGAAAGCTGGCCAGTGTGGCCAGGGCAAAGAAGCCCAATAGCCAGGGATTGAACGTCGTATCGAGATCGGCATCCAGCAGGCTGAGGAAGATCAGTGTTGGCAGGGTGCCACGAAATACCAGTCTGGATGCGGTGTTGACGAAGGTCTGGTCGATCCACTTCAAACGCTTGAGACCGATACCGATGAAGACCATGGCAAAGACCGGCAGGGTGATATTGAGGGTGGCGAGAAAGATATCGAGGAGCGACATTCCGCTGTCCTGGAGGTAAGGCTGACCTCTTTGTTCACGACCTGACGAGATCGATTCCAGATGCTGTCAGTAGTGATCGGGAAGGCAGGGTGGTGGTTAAACTTTGGTCTAAATCTACCATATCGTCTCTTGTCAGTCAGTTTCAGGATGTCTAGTTTATCATTTGTATGATGTATGACATTGGAGCTACCAAGAGACGCGCCACCATTCATGCGCGTGTCTCCTCCCGGCTTCATGTCCCCACTAGATCAGGTGAGATGAGGACTATCAGGTGAGTTTCACACGCGAACAAGTCAAAAAGGCCATTGGCGATGGGTTGCTGTCATTTCCAGTGACAGATTTCGATGATCAAGGGCGCTTTGACGCTGACAGCTATCACAAGCGTCTGGAGTGGTTCATCAGCCACGACATTTCTGCCGTGTTCGTTGCGGGGGGTACCGGGGAATTCTTCAGCCTGTCTGTCGATGACTACCGTGAAGTGGTGCGTCTGGCCGTAAAGACTGTTGCTGGCAAGATTCCAGTGATTGCCAGTGCCGGCCTTAGCGTCGCTACCGGTTCCACCTTCGCCCGAATTGCCGAGGAAGAGGGCGCCGATGGCATCCTGCTGATGCCGCCTTATCTGACCGAGTGTCCTCAGGATGGTCTGGTCGAGTATGCCCGTCAGATCTGTGATTCCACTTCCATCAGCGTGATCTATTACAACCGTGGCAATGGCGTGATGAATGCACGCTCCGTGCAGCGCCTGGCCGATGCCTGCCCGAACCTGATCGGTCTCAAGGATGGCAAGGGTGACATGCAGGCCCTGAACCGGATCATCAAGTCCGTTGGTGAGCGGCTCAGCTATGTCGGGGGAGTACCCACGGCAGAGATCATGGCCGAAGCCTATCTCGCGGTTGGCGTGAATACCTACTCATCCGCCGTCTTCAACTTCGTGCCCGATATGGCAGTCACGTTCTACAAGGCGCTACGTGCAGGAGACGCCGACACGGTGCGCAAGATTTCCCGTGAGTTCTTCCTGCCCTTTGTCGATCTGCGCGACAGCAAGTCCGGTTATGCCGTGAGTCTGATCAAGGAAGGCACCAAGCTGATTGGCCGTCCTTCCGGTGGCGTACGTGCTCCACTGGAGATGCCTGATGCCGAAGAAAGTGCTCGACTTGCACAGCTGATCGAGCGTGCCAAGAGCTTCTGAGCACCTGTGCTGCGTAACGGCCCATATCATTAACGACACCAATAACAATGATGGTCTGAGAGGTGAAAGATGAGCACGCCCAAGAATTCCTTTGCATTTGGCATGATCGCATCTGCGCTTGCTGCAACACTGGCCCTGGGGGCTGGTGTTGCCATGGCGGCAGATGGGCCTCTGCGCGGTAATGTACGTGTCGTGATCGGCTCCAGCTCCACCGGTGGCGATACCTACCAGAACTCCTCCATCGTGGTGGACAAGCTGGCCGAGAAGCTGGGGGTTCGCATGAAGGTCGATGCGGTAGGGGTGAGTGCTGCCTATCGTGCGCTGGATCGTGATCCACGTGGCAATACCCTGATGATCTTCCATGATCAGTCCTACCTCGGAAACCTTTATGGCGTGGAAGGCTATGAGGACCCCTTCGAGAACTACATCATCGGTCCGACCATTGCCATCAATCCTGGCAATGCCTATCTGGTTCCCAAGGACTCTCCCTACCAGACGCTGGATGACATTATCGAGGCGGTGGGCAATGGCACGACAGTTCGTGTCGCGATTCAACCGGGCGGTGTCTCGGAAATCGGCTATACCGCGCTCAAGAATGCCATTCGCATTGAGCACCCTGGGAAGGAAGACAACCTGGTGGCGGTCAATACCGGCTCTCAGGCGGACAAGAACCAGCTGCTGTTCGATGACCAGGCCGATCTGATCAATGGTTCTGTGCAGGCCAACGAGCAGTACACGCGCTTGCCGGAAGACGACCAGAAGGCCATGCGCTTCGTCTGGCTGACGGCCCGGAACGACACTATCCAGCAGGCACCGGAAAGCGGCCTCGGCGAAACCGACCGCGAGACTCTGCTGCAGTATGTGGAACCCAATGTCAGCGTGACCATGGGCGATGAAGACTTCACCTTCGATAAGGAGTTCTTCTTCCTCTACAACAAGGACATGGACCCGGCGATTGTCGAGCAGATCGACGCCACGCTGGAAGAGATCTATGCCGAAGGGGAAATCCAGGAAGAGCAGAAGAAGTCCTTCTTCATCCCGGACTTCATGCCTTCAGATGAGGCCCTGGCCCATCTCAAGGAAAAGGCGTCTCGCTACGAAGACATCATCGACAGCCTCAAAAAGTAAGCGGGGGCTCTTCTCTGGTACGGGAAAGGCGCGGCCTAGGTCGGCGCTTTTCCCTGTCGATGCCCTCCCGGAGTCACTATGGAATCCGCACAGTCTTCCCTGTTCAACGTCTCGATTGATTTCGGGACCTCGCACTTGTTTTTTCCGCACATCATTCACTGGATTCTGGCGATTCTGTTTGCCTTCATCCTGGTGCTGAAAGTCCTGCCTTTCCTTGCCGCTGTCAGGCGTGGAGAGCGAACGCTTCCCATCATCGGGGAGCCAATGCATGTCGGCCTGTTCATCGGAACGCTGGTTCTGATAGCGGCATATTTCTATCTGATGGGAGTGGTCGGTGAGCTGTTTCCGTACACCGGGCTTGGCTTTCTGTTCACTTCGATTGTCTTTGTATTCCTCATGTCGTTGATGTTCATGGGCAGAAAATCCAGGCGCAAGGTTATCACCGCTCTGGTCAATGCCATCGTCGCGCCCACTCTGGCCTGGTTCATTCTGGGCAAGCTGTTCTACATCACCTTGCCCTGACGGAGGCGGCTATCATCATGGATATTCTGGCTTCACTCGATTTTTCCTTCTTCCTGCTGGCAGCCCTGGGGACCCTGGTCGGGATCATCTTCGGTGCCATTCCTGGAATGACCGCAACCATGGCCGTGGCTGTCTGCTTGCCGTTGACCTATGCCTTGGGGCTGGAGCATGGCCTGGCGTTGTTGCTGGGGCTCTATGTCGGCGGGATTTCCGGAGGCATGGTGCCTGCCGTTCTGCTCAATATCCCCGGGACGCCTTCCTCGATCACCACGACCTTCGATGGCTATCCCATGGCCCAGAAAGGCGAAGGTGAGAGAGCGCTGAAAGTCTGCATCGTGGCCTCGCTGGTGGGTGGCCTGATCAGTGCTGCGGTACTGTTTCTGTTTGCTCCCATGCTGGCGGACTTCTCGATCAAGTTCTCCTACGTGGAAAAGTTCCTGATCATCCTGCTGGCGCTGACGGTCATTGCTTCACTGTCGAGCAACATGTTGGTCGGGGTATTCAGCGGAGTGATCGGCATCTGGCTGAGCCTGATCGGTACCTACAGCCTGTCTGACGGAGGCAACGGCAAGACGCGCCTGATGTTCGATTTCCTCGAACCCTATCTGGTCGATGGCTTTGCCCTGTTGCCGGTTCTGATCGGGATCTTCGGTATTTCCACCATTCTGCTGGAGGCGGAAAAGGGTGTGAAAGGTGGGCTTTCCGGCCAATCTCTGAAGGTTGGCAAGGAAGGCCATTTTTCTCTGGGCATGTTCAAGGGGCGGCTGACAAACCTGGTGCGTTCATCCTTCATCGGCACCTTTGTTGGCATGTTGCCCGGTGTTGGTGGCAGTGCCGCCTCGGTACTGGCCTATACCCAGGAAAAGAACCTGGCCAAGGACTCCAGCCAGATGGGCAAGGGAGCGCCGCAAGGTCTGATTGCTTCCGAGTCAGCCAACAATGCACTGACCGGCGGGGCACTGATTCCGCTGCTTTCCCTGGGGATTCCCGGTGACTCCACCACCGCAGTACTGATCGGAGCCTTCACGCTACAGGGGATTCAGGTCGGTCCGCTGTTCATTCCGGAAAACTCCGCGACCTGGTATGTCATGATGGTGGCGCTGGTGTTTGCCAACTTCGTGATGTTCTTCTTGATGTTCTTTGCCATCAAGCACATTGCCAAGGTGGTACTGGTACCCAAGTACATTCTCTATCCCATCATCGTGATGATGTGCGTGGTCGGTGCCTACGCCATCAACTACGGCATCATGTTCGATGTCTGGACCCTGTTGATCTTTGGTGTGGTCGGATATCTGGTGCAGAAGATCGGCCTTGAAGTCGCCCCCTTGATCATCGGCTTCATCCTGGGCGGCTCGGCGGAGGTCTACTTCGTCAAGAGCCTGGAATCCTTTGGCACCTATTCCATCTTCTTTACCAAGAGCCCCATTGCCATGGTGCTGTGGGGATTGATTGCCGCATCGGTGATCTTTGCCATCGTGATGGAATACAAGAAGCGGGCACAACATCGCCTGGAGGCAGCTCAGTGAAGTTTAATCAGACTCCCAAGACGCATGTCATCAAGGTTCATCCTGATGACAACGTGGCCATCGTCGTGGAGGCGGGTGGCCTGAGCGAAGGCACGCGCATTACCGATGATGTGGTGCTGGTTGCGGCCATTCCCCAAGGCCACAAGGTGGCACTTACCGAGCTGGCCGAGGGCGATACAGTGGTTCGCTATGGCGAAGTCATCGGCACCGCCACCTGTGCCATTCCCAAGGGTGGCCACGTCAATGAAACCAATGTGCGCTTGCCGACACCACCGCCCCTCGACAGCTTGCCGCTGGCGACGCGCAAGGCAGCGCCCGTAGAGCCGCTCGAAGGTTACACCTTTGAAGGCTTTCGCAACCCGGATGGCAGTGTCGGCACCAAGAACGTGCTGGGTATTTCCACCAGCGTGCAATGCGTGGCGGGCACCGTGGAACATGTCGTCCAGCGCATCAAGCGCGAACTGCTGCCGCGTTTCCCCAATGTGGATGATGTCGTGGGGCTCAATCATGCCTATGGCTGTGGGGTGGCAATCAATGCTCCGGCGGCGATAGTGCCGATTCGGACCCTGAAGAACATTGCCTTGAATCCCAATTTCGGCAACGAAGTGATGGTCATCGGTCTGGGCTGCGAGAAGCTGCAGCCTTCGACACTGATCGACGATCGCCCGGTCAAGATCTACGAGAACACCGAGGCAGCGAATCCCGATGCCAATGTGCTGAGCCTTCAGAATGAATCCTTCCAGGGCTTTGGCGACATGATCGACGGCATCCTGGCCATGGCCGAACGCCACCTGGAGCGCCTCAACCGTCGCCGCCGCGAGACTTGCCCGGTTTCCGATCTGGTGGTGGGGACTCAGTGTGGCGGCAGTGATGCCTTTTCTGGCGTGACGGCCAACCCTGCTGTCGGTTTTGCGGCAGATCTCATCGTGCGGGCAGGCGGCAGCGTGATGTTCTCCGAAGTCACGGAGGTTCGGGATGCCATCCACTTGCTGACGCCACGAGCCGTGACCCCGGAAGTGGGGCAGGCATTGCTCGACCAGATGGCCTGGTACGACGACTATCTGTCCCTGGGGCAGGCTGATCGCAGTGCCAATCCATCCCCAGGCAACAAGAAGGGGGGATTGAGCAATGTGGTGGAAAAAGCGCTGGGCTCAGTCATCAAGTCCGGCAATTCTCCGATAGCGGACGTCATCGGTCCTGGAGAGCGCCTGCGCAGCAAGGGGCTGACCTTTGCCGCGACCCCAGCCAGTGACTTTGTCTGCGGCACCCTGCAATTGGCGGCAGGCATGAACCTGCAGGTGTTCACCACCGGGCGAGGGACGCCCTACAACCTGTCCATGGCTCCTGTGATCAAGGTGTCCAGCAACTCGACCCTTGGCCAACGCTGGCATGACCTCATTGATCTGGATGCCGGGCGTATTGCCACTGGAGAAGCTTCCATCGAAGACATCGGCTGGGAGCTGTTCCACCTGATTCTTGATGTGGCCAGCGGTCGCAAGCAGGTCGCGGCAGATCGGCTGGGGCTCTACAACGACCTGGTGCTGTTCAACCCTGCTCCGGTGACGTAAAGGCCTCGCCATCGCAAGCGTCTGTCATCGGCGCTCGATATAGATGGCTGTGTCATACGTGATCGTGCTTTCCGTTTTTTCTGATTCTGTTTTTCCGAGGCTCAACCGATGTTCCCGAAAATCACGCAAATGAAGATCGTGCCCGTTGCTGGTGAAGATGGTTTCCTGCTCAATCTCAGTGGTGGGCATGCCCCCTGGTTCATCCGCTGTGTCGTAATACTGGAAGATGATGCCGGCAACCGTGGCGTCGGGGAGATTCCCTCTAGTGCAGGCATTCTCAAGGGCTTGGAACAGTGCCGTGCGCTGGTGGAAGGCGCTCGGGTCAATGAGGTCAAGCAGGTATTGAGCCGAGTGCGTCAGGCGCTGTCACAGATTGGCCCGGAAGAACGTGGTCGCCAGACCTTCGACCTGCGCGTGGCGGTGCATGTGATCACTGCCATCGAATCCGCCCTGTTCGACCTGTTCGGCCAGGCGCTGGGAATGCCGGTGGCGGATCTGCTGGGACAGTATGGCCGTCAACGCGATGAGGTCGAGGCGCTGGGTTATCTGTTCCTGCTCGGCGATCCGGACAAGACTGACCTGCCTTATCCGAAAGTCACCAATCCGGTGGATGCCTGGGACGAAGTGCGCTATCGCGAGGCCTTGACCCCGGAAGCGGTCGCCAACCTGGCCAAGGCCGCCTATGAGCGCTACGGTTTCAAGGACTTCAAGCTCAAAGGGGGCGTGTTGCGCGGGGAAGAAGAAGCGGACTGCATTCGCGCCTTGCATGAGGCGTTCCCCGAGGCACGTCTGACTCTCGACCCCAATGGCGCCTGGAAACTGGACGAAGCCGTGCGCGTACTGGAGCCGATCAAGGATCTGCTCAGCTATGCCGAAGACCCCTGCGGTCAGGAGGGCGGCTACTCCGGTCGCGAGACCATGGCCGAGTTCAAGAAGCGCACCGGTCTGCCCACGGCAACCAACATGATCGCTACCGACTACCAGCAGTTGAAGCTGGCGGTACAGCTCAACGCCGTGGACATTCCGCTGGCGGATTGCCATTTCTGGACCATGCAAGGGGCCGTGGCAGTCGGTGAGTTGTGCAACGAGTGGGGCATGACATGGGGCTCGCACAGCAACAACCACTTCGATATCTCCTTGGCGATGATGACCCATGTGGCTGCTGCCTGCCCGGGGCAGATCACCGCCATTGATACCCACTGGATCTGGCAGGACGGGCAGCGTATCACCAAGGAACCCTTCAAGATTCAGGGTGGCAAGCTGCGCGTTCCCGATGCTCCTGGCCTGGGCGTCGAGCTGGACGATGCCAAGTTGATGGAAGCCCACGAGAAATACCGTGGATTAGATGTGACCCAACGCAATGATGCCATGGCCATGCAGTTTCTGATTCCCGGCTGGGAGTTCGATCCCAAGCGTCCAGCGCTTGTTCGTTAATCAGATCCTCGTTCATTAAATCGTTCAACAACTCGGACATTAACTCGGTTATTAACCCAGTCATTAACTTGGTTCTTAGCTCGATAATTAACTCGGTTATTAACTCGGTTATTAACTACAGGAGGCAACATGAACCTCGAAGGCAAGCAACTGATTGGCAGCCAGGCGGTTGTGGCTTCCGGCAGCCCCATCCATGGCATCAACCCGGCCACCGGCGAGCGCCTTGAGCCCGGCTATCCCGGCGGCGGCACGGCCGAGGTCGAGCGTGCCTGTGAACTCGCTTGGCAGGCCTTCGATGCCTATCGCGAAACCGGGCCCGAACAGCGTGCGTCCTTTCTGGAAACCATCGCCGATGAAATCGAGGCCATTGGCGATGACCTGATCGTGCGCGCCATGGCCGAATCGGGCCTGCCACGCGCCCGCCTGGAAGGTGAGCGTGGCCGGACCTGCGGCCAGCTACGCCTGTTTGCCCAGGTGGTGCGTGCCGGCGAATGGCTGGATGTGCGCATCGACCCGGCACTGCCTGAACGTCAGCCGCTACCGCGCGTCGATCTGCGCCAGCGT